>NZ_JBALCN010000014.1:0-28717 GCF_036919615.1 Nostoc sp.
CCAACTTACATTTGAGCAGGTAATTTCTGTCTCTTCTTATAACTTTATCCTGGAAGCTCTATTCTATGCAGCTTCACATTGAATTGGTATTAGTTAGTTCTTCTGCATATTCCTTTTGCTTCATGTTTAACTTAAAACTTTCTTGAAGAGGCAACCATTCGTTGTTGTAAACTTCATCCCTTTCTTCAGAAGGTAACTTCATAAATATATAATTACGAACTAAGTCTGCCTGGGTTAATTCTTCTCCTTTGTTATTTAAGCTTTCAAAAATAAGATATGGGTTATCGTTGTTATCAGAAGTAATATTTACTAATACTAAACGTTCTAGAATAATATTTTTAAATTTGGTAAAGTCTAACAAAACATCCTCATCTACAAAAGGTTTTTTCAACTTGCCATCAAAAAATTTATAAGCTTCATGTATTGCTCCTGATTGTGATTCTTTATTTTTAGCCTTAGGTATCTTATTGTCGATAATGCTTTTATATGCGTCACAGTCATCTTGAGTAGGCAGCACTTTATAAAAATCATCATTTTTTTGATACTTGTTTATTAAAAAAAATTCATGTATCTGTTCTGCTATTTGTTTGTCAGACTTCTTGAGATAATTTCTTAATGCCGCCAAGAGAATACTAAGGGTTGTAAAACGTTGTTGTCCGTCTATAACAATATATCGACTTATACCGTCAGCGGTTCCCAGTTCAGCTTGGGTTACTATAGGCCCAAGAAAATAAAAGCCTTTTTCATCATCATTATAGAGACTTATCAAATCTTCCCACAGAGTCTCCCAGTTCTCCTTTTTCCAAGAGTATGGTCGCTGAAAAAGAGGTATTTGAAACTGTTTACCACCTTCTAGTAAGTTACGGAGACTTGTTTCTGATGCTTTCATACTTGTTATTTGCTTTATGTATCATATACGATAATAACTAAATTTTTGGATTATCAAAGACTTACGTATGATTGATTTGCATTAAAAAGCCCGCTAATGCGGGCTTCGTTCGTGTAGCCCCAGGCTTTAGCCTGCGGCGTTTCATGTCAATTATTACCTACCTCGCCGCAGTAGGCATACCTAAAATATCCTCAAGCTTCGGCATATCTTCCAACGCAATCACGCGCCCTTCATCCTCAAAACCAACAATTTGATCAAAGTTCAAATACCGATACAAATCATCGGCAAAAGGATGAATTCTCCTCGCCACAATATCTAAATATTCCTGCACTGTCGGAAGCCGTCCCAGCAGCGCACAAACTGCGGCTAATTCCGCTGAACCAAGATACACTCGCGCATCTTTACCCATGCGATTATTGAAGTTACGGGTAGAGGTAGAAAACACTGTTGTGCCATCAGCAACTCGCGCCTGATTTCCCATGCACAAGCTGCATCCTGGTATTTCTGTCCGCGCACCCGCAGCCCCAAAAATGCTATATACACCTTCTTCTTTAAGTTGGTGTTCATCCATGCGCGTTGGTGGTGAAATCCACAGGCGAGTTTTTACTTCACCTGCACCTTCCAAAACTTTGGCTGTTGCCCGATAATGACCAATATTCGTCATACAAGAACCGACGAATACTTCTTGCACTGGATCATTAGCAACTTCCGATAATAACTTAACATTATCAGGGTCATTGGGAGCAGCAACAATTGGTTCTTTGATTTCGTTCAAATCAATTTCAATTATTTCGGCATACTCAGCATCAGCATCGCCTTCCAATAACACCGGATTTGCTAACCATTCTTCCATCTTTGCCACACGGCGCAGCATGGTACGCGGATCATGATAGCCTCGTGCTATCATATTTTTCAGCAGCGCGACGTTAGAACGCAGATATTCCGAAATTGTCTCTACACTCAGCTTAATTGTACATCCTGCACAGGAACGTTCGGCACTAGCATCGGTGAGCTCAAAGGCTTGTTCAACATTTAAATCTGGCAAACCTTCTATTTCCAGAATTCGCCCGGAGAAAACGTTTTTCTTATTCTGCTTCTCTGCTGTCAGCAAACCTTTTTGAATTGCCACGTAGGGAATGGCATTTACAACATCTCGCAGGGTGATACCTGGTTGCAATTCACCTTTAAATCTTACCAAAACTGACTCTGGCATATCTAAAGGCATGACACCCAAAGCGGCTGCAAACGCCACTAATCCAGAACCGGCGGGGAAGGAAATACCTAAGGGGAAGCGGGTGTGAGAGTCGCCGCCAGTTCCTACGGTGTCGGGTAGCAGCATCCGATTTAACCAAGAGTGGATGATACCATCACCAGGGCGGAGGGCAACACCGCCACGGGAGGCAAAGAAATCCGGGAGTTCGTGATGGGTTTTGATGTCTACTGGTTTGGGATAAGCAGCAGTGTGGCAGAAACTTTGGATCACTAAGTCTGCACTGAAACCAAGACAGGCGAGTTCTTTCAATTCGTCGCGGGTCATGGGGCCTGTGGTATCCTGGGAACCAACGGTAGTGATGATGGGTTCGCAGGATGTGCCAGGGCGCACACCAGGTAATCCGCAAGCTTTACCTACCATTTTCTGGGCTAGGCTGTAGCCTTTACCTGTATCAAAGGCTTGCTGGGGACGGGTGAAAACAGTGCTGGGTTCTAAACCAAGTGCAAGACGAGTTTTGTCGGTGAGGGTACGTCCGATAAGTAGGGGGATGCGTCCACCTGCGCGAACTTCATCGAGGATGGTGTCAGGTTTGAGGGCAAAGGTGGAAATGACTTCGCCTGCTTGATTAGTGATTTCGCCTTTGTAGGGATGAATGGTAATTACCATGCCGGTTTCTAGTTTGGTGACATCGCACTGAATAGGCAAAGCACCGGCATCTTCTGCTGTGTTAAAGAAGATAGGCGCGATCGCACCACCTAAAACATAACCCCCAGCGCGTTTGTTTGGCACAAAAGGTATATTATTTCCCATGTGCCACAATACGGAGTTGATGGCAGATTTACGCGAGGAACCTGTACCAACTACATCCCCAACGTAAGCTACAGGATGCCCTTTTTTCTTCAGTTCGGCAATGGTTTTCAAACTTCCCGGTTGCCGTGACTCTAACATCACTAAGGCGTGTAAGGGAATATCTGGGCGAGTTGTGGCACTTTGGGCGGGGGATAAGTCGTCGGTGTTGGTTTCGCCAGGGACTTTAAAAACGGTGACAGTAATCGCCTCTGGTACTGTGGGACGAATCGTAAACCATTCAGCTTCAGCCCAGGAGTCAATTACCCGCTTGGCGAAAGGATTGGTTTTAGACAATTCTAAAACATCGTGGTAAGCGTCGTACACCAAGAGAATTCTGCTTAAGGCGTTGGCGGCGTAGGCAGCGATGGGTTCCTTTCCTTGTCCACCCATCACCAGAGGTGTTTCAGATGAGTCTGAGAGAGATATGGTGGGCCATTGCAGTAGTTCGATTAAAGATTGCACATTGTAACCACCTACCATCGTCCCTAGCAATTGCACCGCTTCTATGCGCGAAATCAAGGGACTGGTGATTTCCTTTTTGGCGATCGCGGTGAGAAATCCAGCTTTGACATAAGCTGCTGGATCAACACCTGGAGAAACGCGATCGCTCAATAGATGCAATAATATCTCCTCTTGACCCTTTGGCGGATTTTTCAGTAATTCACATAATTCTGAGGTTTGCTTCGCATCCAATGGTAAAGGGGGAATACCGAGTCCGGCGCGTTCCGCAACATGCTTACGGTATTGTTCTAGCATTTTTGTGTTCTCCATTGGGATGTTCTCCATTTAATTATGAAATATTTTTAGGCAATTTTTGGCTATAAAAGTTTACCTGATTTTTATAGCTGAAAGTCTTATGAGTAATCGGTTGTTTGCAAATCTTTTTTATACTGAAGGTATAGTTTGAAAAGTATTAGGCAAATATAATTCGCTACTACACCAACAAAGTCCACCTCCGTGGACTAAGAGAAAATCAAAGATTTTTAACCCACGGAGGTGGGTTTTGTCTGTATAGACGTGACTTCTACTAGTCGCCAGGTGTAGTAATAATGAATTAGATTGATTATTGGTTTAACCAAGTTTCTAAATCAGCAACACTAGAAAAGTCTAGCAATGCTTCTCCTAAATTCTCTAATTGTTCAATCGATAAGCCTTTAATTCGCTCGATTAATGATGCATCAATTTCCCCAAAACGGCGATTTACTAGACACAGTATTAAGTCTTATTTTCCTTCTTGCCTTACCTCTTCTTTGGCTTGTTCTCTGTCTCTTTGATAAAGTGGTTCTAGTCGCATAATTAACTCCCTATTATCTACTTCTAATTGTTGGTTTACTCTCAAGTTTTCGCGCAAGTTGTAAACTAATTCTAGGGTTGTTTTCTGGTATGGATGATCTAATGGTAACGCTTGCAACTCGATAATCGCTTGTGATTGCACACTTCCCCTACCTAAAAGCCTCAACCACAAAGTCTCCGGTGTTTGCGGTAGTTGGTGTATCGCCACAATTGCTGTCCGCAAGGCATCTGGTAGAAAATGTACTCCCGACAACCAACCGTCTTTTTGCATAGTTCCAAAGCTAGATAATCTAGTTTCAGATATGGTAGGTGTAAGAACCCACAATTTGGGAATTTCTAAGTCTTGAAGTTTGGTTTTATTGGCTTTAGATTCCCGTCGCAGAAAAGCCTTAACTTCTAATAATTTGAGAATACAGTCGCATATCTCATCGGTAGAAGCTGGATTGCGGAAGTTCTGTTTGATGAAATTAAAGTGTTGGGTATCAAATACAACCACTTTGCCAATGAAAACTTTGCTAGTAAGCGATGGAAAAAGCGCAGCGTTACTCTGGAAGTGGCAGTTTTTGAGTTACCCGAATCTCATCCAGAGTTTTATCGTTACAACGGTACACTGATATTACAGATTGATGGCAAGAATTTAGGCACTTTTGCTCCTGATAGTCCAAAACTGCCGATTGGTGCTACATTTGTAGCTACTTTGCAACCAGATAGCTCTAGTATTATCCTCAAGGTTAATTCTGAGTCAATCAATCTGCCAGAAGTTCCATTACCGGAATCAGAACCAAAGTTAGATACTGCTGGGCAATTCCGAGCCATTCACCGTGATCTCTGGCGTCAAGAAATGTTTGATAATTTAGTAGTGGCGATCGCTACTACAAAAGAACAGCGACAAGCCAATCAATCTGCAAGTAATGAAATTGAGCAGTTTAAAATTGGTAGCCATTGGACTGCTTATGTGCAACCCACTGGTGATTTTATTGTCCGAAATGAAGGTAAACGGACGATTTGTCGAGGCAATTTACAGACGGGTGAGGAGATATTTCCACTTTCAGAAGAACGTGCCAGTGAGCTAGAAGCGATAATTTTAGAGAGGGAACGATTACTTCATAGAAAACATGATTTATCACACAATAGACACCATATTAGCAGTTAGAATAGAGATACCATTCACAATCAGGGAAAAGCTGACAACACAAGCTTTTTGACTTTTGACTTTTGACTTCTGCCTTGTGGTACTAGGACATCCAGTTAGTAGACGACGAGGATGGGAGTATTTAAAAGCAATGAAATTATGTCTGACAGTACCTCGACCAACTAATGAATAAGCAGACTTTGCCGAACAGGAAGAATGGAAAAAAAAGCTAGCAAATCAGGTCACTCAAGTTCAAAAAAAGTATCCAAACGCCGACGTACAAGTTTGGACAATGGATGAACATCGAGTTGGACTTAAACCAATAATTAGAAAGATTTGGGTAGATGAATGGACAATATCAATCGCAAATGTGAATTGGCTGTTCAAATGGTTGTGGTTGTATGGTTTTGTTTACCCACAATCAGGTGAAACATATTGGTGGATACTACCTTTTGTAAATACAAAAATTTTTAATCAAGTCTTGGCTGATTTCGCTCAACATTTTAACGTGGGAGATCAAAAACAAATTATATTGGCATTAGATAAAGCCGGATGGCATACTGCTCTTAAGCTGAATGTGCCACAAGGCATTCATATTATTGAGATGCCATCTCATTCTCCAGAACTTCAACCAGCTGAAAGACTTTGGCCCCTCACAAACGAACCTATTGCTAATCGTTCATTTAAGAATCTTGATGAATTGGAAGAAGTGTTATTTCATCGTTGTAAACAATTGCTCCAACAGCAAGATTTAGTTCGGGACTTGACAAACTTCCAATGGTGGCCTCAAGTTACCGCTTAATTATGGGTAAGCTACCGGACATGATATAACTATTAATTTTGACCATGAACCGCTCGGAAATAGCCCGAAAGATTGTTAAAGAATGTGGTATTGAGCTAACCGAAAAACAAGAAAAGTATGTTATCGCTTATCCCTTTTAGCCTGATGTCTTCCCCGTTGCTGTAGGTGACGATGGAGGCATTGTCAGTAGATCACAAAGTTTTTTAGAAGTTTTGCCAGATGGTCATTTCAGCAAAACACTTGAATATCAAAAAAGCACGTTTTAATCACCATTTTAGCCAATGGCTTTAACTGTTCTTAGGCGATCGCTATTAAACAAATACTGTTCGCTCCTTGCTGGTAAGGGCTGAAATCCTTGTTTTTACGTTCGTTCTCGAAAGTTTGTGATCGCCTGAGAGTGTGTGCTGCAAATTACAGTTAGCATGATACTCTAATTGCTAGTTTATCAAACATTAAGTATTGCAAGTTAATTTTCCTATCCAGTTGGAACTGTTGTAAAAGTTTCAATCCTCCTTAGGGGTAATGACACGGGCAATTAGTTAATTATGATCTGCTCTCGGTGTAGCCCAACTAGGCATCGCTCATCACAAATTACCAACCGTTGGAAGGGCGCATTCGGTTAACAACTAAGCAACTTTTTGCAAGTGTTGCACGCGAGGCATAACTTCTTGGGCAAAACATGTCATTTCCCGAACAAAGGGATTAAATTGCAGCATGAAAGTGTCGATACCTGCATCAACGAAAGCTGCAACGCGAGTTGCAACCGTATCATAGCTGCCAACCAATCCTGCGGCTGTGCCACCATTGCCACCAACAGCCGGATTTTTGGCGAAGAGTTGGAACATAACAGCTTCTGAGTCAACTCCTTTAGCAACACTTAACTTATATTGTTCTTCTAGCTTTTGCAGTGCCATGAGTCGTTCTAGTTCTGCTTGCGCTTCTTCGTCTGTAGTCCGGGCAATGACAAAGGCTGACAGACCAAAGCTGACTGGTTGGGCTAGGAAACGGGGTCGGCTCAAAACTTGTTTAATTACTTTGCGGACATCTTCAATCGGCTGACCGTTGATGAAATAAACATCGGCTTGTTGGGCTGCTAAAATTTGTGCTGGGTCTGATGCTCCTCCCAGGTAGATACGAGGATAGGGTTGAGCAACAGAGAAAGGTCGAAAGCTCAAATCTTGGATTTTGAAATATTCACCCTCAAAGTTCACCCTCTCACCGCTCCACAAATCTCTAACAACCTGCAACCATTCACCAGAATAGCGATAACGTTCATCATGGGGAGGGAAGGGAATATTAATACGCTCCATTTCTGGGCGAAACCAAGCACTAATTAGGTTGATGGCAAAACGTCCCCCACTTATTGCATCAATTCCCAAAGCCATTTTGGCTAGAACTGCTGGATGAAATAATAAAGGTTTAATCGCGGCGATAATTTCTATACTTTCTGTAGCTTCAGCCAAGGCCGCACAAGCTGTCCAAGTTTCCAACTGTTCTAAATCTAGACTACGGGGATTGGTAAGGTGCTGTGCTACTAAGGTTGTGACATATCCTAAACTTTCTGCTTCTAATACTAGCGATCGCGTGCGTTCATAACTAGCATCAATCGGTTCATCTGGCGTATTGAGAGGGCCAAAGTTACCTCCAACAGGGACCCAAATACCATAGCGTGGTTCTGACATTTTTACTTCCAAATTAAATGGGGACTGGGGAGATATATCTTGTTTTTTATCCTCATATATGCAAATCTCATAGTATACTACTATAAATCGATAGATTTATAGTATATTTATTCAAGGTGCAAAAATAAAATTTTAGTGCCGACTACAAAGGTTCTAGAAAGCTATGTCTGAACCACACTATGGGATTTGGATTCCTGTTTACGGCAACTGCGGCGTGATGAACCATCCTCTTGAACCTCGTGATGCTAGTTACTCACGAGCCAAGAATTTAATCCAATTGGCCCAAAAGTGCGGATTTACCACAACTTTAATAGCGCAACATATCATCAATCCCAGAAACCAAGAACTTGACCAGCTAGAAACTTGGACAGCAGCAGCAGCTCTTGCACAAGCAACAAACTCTATCGAGATTATTGCAGCTGTTAAGCCATTACTGTTTCATCCCGCCGTCTTAGCAAAGATGGCTTTAGGTCTTGATGCTATAAGTCATGGACGTTTTTCTATTAACTTAGTAAGTGCCTGGTTCAAGCCAGAAATGGAAAAACTGGGGATAAATTTCCTTACCCACGATGAGCGTTATCGTTATTCGGATGAATGGATTAGGGTCGTAAAAGCCCTATGGAGTGGAGAAAAAGTTAACTTCTACGGTGAATATTTTCAGATCAATGATTTGAAGCTCAATCCTCCACCTATAGCCAAACCACATCCGCGTGTATATTTAGGGGGAGAGTCAGAACCAGCCCAAGAACTAGCTGCAAAAGAAGCGCATACATTTTTCCTGAATGGTCGTCCGATTGAAGTCATCCGCGAAACCATTGCTCAAGTTGCTCAAAAAACTAAGTTTCGCTTTCAACCTCTGGGCTTTGCTATGTCAGCTTTTGTCATTGCTCGACCGACAGACGAAGAAGCGGAAGCGGAATATCAAAACCTTAGAGCAATGGTACTAACACAAGACGATCGCTCAGAATTACTCAAAAGAGTAGATTCTGAAGTAGTTATGTTCAAAAACATGGCTAAGTACCCTGGTGTGGGGAGCAATGGTGGTACAGCAGCAGGATTGGTTGGTAGCTATGAAACTGTAGCCCATCGGATTGCTGAATTTACCAAAGTAGGAATTGATACTTTCATGCTGCAATTCCAGCCTTTTGCCCCAGAAATGGAGCGTTTTGCTGCGGAAATTATACCAAGAGTGCGAGCGTTAACGGTAGACGCCAACTTGAAAATAGGGGCTAGGGCTAAGAGGTGGGCAATAGATTAAAACCCTGAAACCTAGACGAAATCTGAATTTTTTAATTACGAATTAGTATAAGCCCAAAGGAAACTTTATGACCGCCACTTTAACTCGTCCAGCTTGGACTACTGATTTAGAACTGGAAATTTTTGACAAACTGCTTGATAAGTACGCCCCTTACATTCCAAAGAAGCGATGCCTGCGGCGGGCTACGCCTACGCAAGAACCAAGATCGCCGGAAACTGATGAGGAAAGAGAGAATTTCTACCGCTTCCGTGTGGCTGGTGCAGCCCATGACCTGTTTATTGTGCAAGTCTGCGCTAAGATAATTGACTCCTTTGCTGACCCAGAATTACAGCTATTTTTGAGTAGACAAATAGGTGATGATGGCGCACACGCTCAAAATACTCGTTTAAGAGCGCAGGCTATATCGGGACATGACCCAATTGAGGATATCCAAAAGCAGGTGCAGAAGCATTGGGATTATATGGGTGATTTACCTATTCGTAATTGGCAAGGCTTTTTAGCATTTGAGTTGCATTACGAACTTCATATTGTGGCTTTGTTATTCATCAATAGCCGTACCAGCAAAATCAACGACCCAGACTCAGCCAAGTTTGCGGCAGAAAGAATCCTGCCAGATGAAGCAGTTCACCGCTTGGGAGTTGTAGACTGGTGGCAACGTAAATTTGATCAAGCTTCGCCTGCAGAGAAAGAGGATTTAATCGCACAAGTTATAGAAGCAGATGAAGAAGGCCAACGCCGACGCAATCCTTACCTTCGGGATCATTGGCAGTTGAGTCAAAAAGCTATTGGTATTGAAATTGATGATTTGCCAGTACTTTATGATGCTTGGCGGCGAGAGATTCTTTCTTACTTCTTGGATATTCCTATATCTAGACTGCCCAAACTTGTGAGTGTGAATGATTGATGTTGAAGCAAGCAGAAGATAGAAACTCTTTAATATCTGATTGTGAATTATACATTTTGTAACTCTCTTACTTACAAAATGCGAGATTTTATTAATTTTAAATATTACTAATTTATTAATGAATTAGTAATATTTATGCTTTTGAGATTAATTTATTAATATTTCATTTGGACTAGCTAGCTATTATACTAATTATTTTTTGATTGCTAGACAAAAATTTTCAATTTAGTCGCCAAGAACACTACAATTTTAAAATTTAACTTTTATCATATTTTATCTAATAAAACTAATTTTTCAAGACTAACGCCAAATACCTCTCAAACTCTTATTCCTCTGTGTCTCTGTGGTTCGATTTTCCTTATTTTATCCTGACAATAGGGTTAGCGATCGCATCCGTTCTTTTTGTCAGTTGTACGCCAAGCCAAAATTCACCAACTAGTCAATTAGTCAGCCAATCAACTAAGACAGCACTACTAAAAGTTGGATCTCGAAATAGCACCACTGAAGATGTTTTGAAGTTCATTCAAAAAGAAATAGCCTCCAGTCAAGGCTTAGATTTTCAAATCATGACTATCGCTGATTTAGTGAAGATTAACGATACTCTCAGGAATGTGGAAATTGATGCTAACTTTTTTCAGCACGAACCGTTTATGAAGCAAGCTGCCAAAAAAATCAACGCGGATTTTGTCATTTTGAATCGCAGTTATACCACCATAACTGGACTCTATTCAAAACGACTAAAGATAAAATTAGTCAATGAAATTCCTATAGGGGCGACAATTGCTATTTTTAATGATGACAGCAATCAAGACTGCGCCTTGAAATTCCTGAAACACATCGACTTAATCAATTTAAAAGAAAAGCCAGGGGAGTATTACAGCATCAAAGATATCATTAAACATCCCAAAAATCTCCAAATTAAGGAGTTAGACAATTACGCTATTCTTAGAGCGTTAGATGATCTAGATTTAGCTGTGACATCTGCATCCTTCCTTGTGCAAGCAAAGGTATCTCTAAATCCTATTGTGTTAGACGAGATTGGCATGGCTAACAAAAATTATGCGGTGGGTTTAGCAACTGTACAATCAAAAGCAAATGATCCCAACATCCAAAAACTAAATCAATTGGTTGTCGATCCCAAATTGAAGGACTATATCAATAACTACTTCAAGGGGACGATCGCACCTGTATTTTAAACTTAATACGGAGGACTGATGAGCAGATTGAAGCAATTAAAACTAGGTGCTTTTATGCGCCCGGTAAGCATACATACAGGCGCTTGGCGCTATCCTGGGGCTTTGCCTGATGCTAATTTCAACTTTCCAGCGCTGAAACGATTCATCCAGAAACTAGAGAAAGGCAAGTTTGACGCATTCTTCATGGCTGACCACTTAGCGGTACTGAATATGCCAATCAACGCACTGAAGCGCAGCCATACTGTTACATCCTTTGAACCTTTCACCCTACTTTCTGCCCTTGCCAGCGTCACCGAACACATCGGGCTGGTAGCCACCGCTTCCACGACCTATGACCAGCCTTACCACATCGCTCGCCGCTTCGCGTCTCTCGATCATATTAGTGGCGGTCGCGCTGGCTGGAACATCGTCACCACAGCCAATCCAGACGCAGCGCTCAACTTTGGATTAGAAGAAGAGATAGAGCATGATGAACGCTATCGGCAGGCTAGAGAATTTTATGATGTTGTTACGGGTCTTTGGGATTCCTTTGCTGACGATGCGTTTATTCGGGACGTGGAAGCAGGGATTTATTTCGACCCTGCAAAGCTTCACGTTCTGAATCATAAGGGAAAATATCTCTCGGTGCGAGGGCCATTGAACATTGCCAGACCTGTCCAAGGCTGGCCGGTAATCGTTCAGGCAGGCGCATCCGAAGCCGGACGGCAATTAGCCGCTGAAACCGCCGAGGCTGTGTTTGCACCTGCTGGTAATTTGGAAGCTGGCAAAGCTTTATTTGCAGACATTAAGGAACGGGCGCGGGCGATCGGACGTGACCCAGACAGTATAAAAATCCTTCCAGGTGCTTTAGTCATTGTGGGCGAAACTGTCGCCGAGGCACATGCCAAGCGTGTTTATTTGGACAGCTTAGTAGATTATGACAGTGGGATCGCTAGTTTAAATGGCGCACTTGGCTATGACGTTTCCGGCTTTGATCCAGATGGCCCCTTGCCAGAAATCCCACCGAATAACGCTGGTCACTCTTCACGAGAAATAGTAATAGCCTTAGCGCAACGTGAGAACTTGACTATTCGACAACTGGCGCAACGCGTTGGCAGTTACGGCGGACTGGCCTTCGTTGGCACACCCCAAAGCATCGCCAATGAGATGGAGCAATGGCTGATTGAGGAAGGCTCTGACGGTTTCAACATTATGTTCCCTTTTCTTCCTGAAGGATTGAATGATTTTGTCGATAAAGTTGTGCCAGAACTCCAACGACGTGGGATTTTTCGTCAAAAGTACGAGGGCAAGACGCTGCGCGAAAATTTGGGACTGACGCGCCCTGTCAACCGCTTCTTCCAGACCACCACTGCTTCCGTTAGCTAGACGCTTATGTGATAAAAATCTCTTTCCCCAGTCCCTTATTCCCAAAATAGAGAGAAAAACAATGACTCATATTGAAGAAAAAGTTATAGATTTTACTTTCCAGTTCTCCGCTCCTGTCACAGCCAAATCTCCCGAACTGCAAGCTTTGTTCGATTTCATTGCTCTGGGAGCAAGTGAGCGCGATCGCGATCGCATCCTTCCTTATAATGTGGTTGAATTGATCCGGCGTTCCAGGTTGGGTGCATTGCGAATCCCCGTTGCCGAAGGTGGTGGTGGTAGCACTGCACGCGAACTATTCGAGGTCGTGATTTGGCTGGGGGATGCCGATCCAAATGTCGCTCACATTGTGCGGAATCATTTCTCTATAACGGAGCGAATTTTGCGTTCTGAGCGCACCCAAAGGAATCGTCGCTGGCTCAAGGCCGTTGTCGATGGTGCGATTATTGGACTCGCTTCGACTGAACTAGAAGCCAAGCGATCAGGTGGTCGCCAAGTCGTGAATACAAAATTGACACCCGATGGCGACGGCTATCGTCTGAATGGAACGAAATATTACAGCACTGGTAGCCTTTACGCAGACTGGATTTTTGTGCGTGTGTTAGCACCAGATGGCTCTACAGCGTATATACTCATTCCTACTAACCGCGAGGGTCTTGAACTGGTGGACGACTGGGACGGCTTCGGACAAAGACTCACAGGTACGGGAACGACTACCTTCACAAATGTCCGTGTAGAGGCTGAAGAAGTACTTTTTGACACAGACAAAGACGACCTGCCCTACAACATCGTTCCGCAATTATTTTTGACTGCCATCAACGCTGGTATTATTCGCAACGTTCTACGCGATGCTACAGCCCTGATCCGTAACAGACCCCGGACTTTCTACCATGCTGTATCTGAGCAAGCCTCAGAAGACCCAATCTTGCAACAGACTGTCGGGCAGATTGCCGCCAATGCCTTTGCTGCCGAAGCGATTGCTTTAGCAGCAGCTGATGGTCTTGATCGCCTCCCTGCTGCCCAAGCTCAGGGTGAAGAGGCAGAGACGGCCGCGGCACTGGCAACTTCTTTGAGTGCATCCAAAGCCAAATTGATTGTTGATGATTTGGCTCTACGTTCAGCTACCTTATTGTTTGAAGTGGGTGGGGCTTCCACAACAAAGAAAAACTCCAACTTTGATCGTCATTGGCGCAACGCCCGTACCTTATCCTCACACAACCCAAATCACTTTAAGGCTCGTGCGATCGGGGACTACGAGATCAACGGTACACCATTGCCGCAACGAGGATTCTTCTAATTTTGTTCAGATCCCTGACTTATAACCTATGGGAAACCACTTTATGAGTATTTATTCAGAAGTCGGGGATCTCGCAGCCAACCGAAACCGTTGAGAGCAACTATGAGTACAATTGACACTACTTTTTTGAGAGCAAGTAAAGAAGTGATCGCCTCTCCAACAGACTATCCCCAAAGCCCATTATCCCAAGCTCTCCGGCAGCCAGTACTGCTAGGGCTATTCTTACCGATTCATCACGGTGGTTGGAGTTCTTCTAAGCTCCCGCGTACTACAGACTGGTCATTTGATTACAATGCCAAACTTACCCAAAAGGCAGAGGAGCTAGGTTTTGACCTGGTTTTTGGTTATTCTACCTGGCAGCCGAAGGGCGGACAAGGGCCAACTCGCACAGAAGCAGGTTTAGATGCCTTCATCGCTACTGCTTCCCTTGCTGCCATTACCTCACGCATTCTATTAATCTCAACAATTCACGTTCTCTACGGGCCTTGGCATCCCATCCATCTGGCTAAATTTGGTGCGACACTTGACCACATTTCTAAAGGTCGCTGGGGAATTAACATTGTCACTGGACACCGGGCTTATGAGCACGAACTGTTCGGCTGGAGCCAAATCGAACACGATCGCCGTTATGAACTCGCTGATGAATTTGTCACCGTCCTCAAACGACTCTGGTCGGAAACAGAGAACTTTTCTTACAAAAGTCAGAGTTCTTGGCAGTTTAAGGATGCCTACATCAGCCCCCGCCCACTTTATGGTCGCCCCATCCTAGTTAACGCTACTGGCTCAGATGCTGGCATCGAGTTTGCGGGTCGCCATTCTGATATCGTATTTCTCACCAGTCCGGCTGGCGGTGATATAGAAAGCGCCTTGTCGTCGTTACCCGCCCATACAGCCCGTGTCAAACAATCGGCGATCACTAATGGTAGGCAAGTCCGCACTCTCCTAAATCCGCTTATTGTCGTGCGTGAAACTGAAAAAGAGGCGGAAGAATATGCTCAGGCGATTATCGACCATGCTGATTATCAATCAATTGCTGGACGTTCTGGCGTTAGCAGCGATGCACACGCATGGAGAGGGCATCAAAAGGGAAATCTGCGTCATGGCGTTGGTAGTGCGATCGGCGGTAATGTGCAGCTAATCGGTTCACCCGAACAAATCACCGAGCAAATTTTGCAACTCAATAAAGCTGGTGTCGATGGTTTCCAGCTTGCCTTCTATGATTTTGAGCCTGATCTGGATTTCTTCGGTAAGCGCGTTCTACCACTACTGAAACAGGCTGGACTTCGAGTCTAAATTCTCCAACCTAGCTAATACTAATTCTCTAAAATCGGGCAACACATTCAAAGAAGGCTTAGAGATTCAAGTTGTTAGCTTTAATGACTGGATACAACCCAACACAGCCTTGAGAGATAAAGTCATTGATGCTAATTTCTTTCAGTACAGAGCTTTCATGAATAATGCTAGGAAAGAACTCAATCTAAATTTAGTAGCATTGAATACAGTTTATTTAAACACAATTGGTCTTTTCTCTAAAAAGTTCAAATCATTAAGTGAAATTCCCCAAAATACAACTGTGACAATTGCTAATGATGTCATCAATAACGACTGAGGATTACGGCTGTTAGCAACTAATAATCTCATTAAATTAAAAGAAAATGCTAAACACTTTGTAACCCAAAGAGATATTTCTGCTAAACCGAAAAACTTGCAAATCAAGGAAGTAGAAGGTGTACAAGTTGTGCGAGCTATTAATGATGTAGATTTCATAGTATCTTCTGCTCAAACTGTTGCACTTGCAGGGATAGAACCTAATTCTATGGGTGAAGAAACAGCTAAAGACAAGAAATACGCTCTTGCATTAGTTACATTACAAGGTCGAGAAAATGAACCAGACTAAATTCTTATAGTCAAAGGTAAAGAAATATTGATTAGATTTGAACAGCCCATCAAAAGGTGGTATCTTTTTTCTAAATACTACGGTAAGTCAATCAATTTAGTGTATTTTACTTGTTGTCATCATAGATATGGCTGCTTAAACTCCTAAAAATTGATATCAAGGAGTCAATTGTGGTGAATTATTTAAAAGAACACCGCTTTCAGTACAAACAAAAATGTTCTGCCAGTATAATCTTTGCGATCGCAACGTCTTTTCTTGCTTTGATAGCTTCTAGTTGCAGTCAACAAACAGCTATCAATGCCGCAGCTAACTCAGATTCCTCTTCAAAAACTCTCACTACCAAAACTACAGAGAAAAACAATGTGATTCGCTTAGGCTACCAAAAAGGTGGGATTATTCCCATTGCACGTCAACGGGGTGAGCTAGAGCGTCAGTTAGTAACGCAAAATATTAAAGTTGAATGGAGTGGGCCATTTGACCGTTGCGCTACGCTTTTAAGTTCTCTCAATGGTAATCGAGCGGATATTGGTGGCTGTGGTGATATTCCTTCCATCTCTGGAATTGCTGCTGGACAACCTCTTTGTATTGGCTCTGTACAGCGTCCTAGTCCAGATTCTTTAGGTAATGCTATCTTAGTTCGTGGTGATTCTCCCATTCGTAAACCGGCTGATTTAGTAGGTAAAAAAGTTGCTGTTAATCAAGGTGGTGCAGGCGAATATCTGTTATTAAAAGTTTTGGAAAAAGAAAATATTCCTTCATATAAAGTCCAGCGAGTTTATTTATCACCGAATGACGCTGCACCTGCTCTATATCAAGGTTCTGTTGATGCGTGGGCTGTTTGGGAACCTTATATTTCCATTGCCCAGTTACAACATAAGGCGCGAAGAATCACCATTACACACCCTGCTCCTACCTACGCCATTATGGTTGTTCGTGGTGATGCAGCTAAAGAAAATCCTGTAGCAGTGAAAGCTGCTCTTACTGCTTTGAGTGAGGATGGTGAATGGTTAAATCAACATACTAATGCTGCATCAGATTTTTTAGTTAAAGAGCTAAAAGTCTCTGATGCGGTAGCCAAGCAGGTGACGAAAAATCGAGGCCCAGAGTCTTACATATTTCCTAATGCTGAAGATATCGCCAATCTTCAGAAAACAGCTGATTGGTTACTAGAGCAAAAAATTATTCCGCAACGAGTAGATATTACAACGGCAGTGTGTCCGTTAGAAACTACCGCTGTTAGGTAGTAAAGATGACAAAAATATACCCAAAAATAACGTGTCTACCAATTTGCAGCAGAATTTTTTCTTCTCTCTGGGTTGCTTGTTAGCTCTAGCAACAACAGCTTGCTCAGAGGTTAAGTCTACCAGTCCGGCAACGATCGCTGCTAATCCTAGTTCATCCCAAATCGCACTATCGAATACAACTCAACTGCATGTTGCTAAATCTAAAGGTGGCTGGGACTTAAATTTAAAGTTAGCTAAACTAGATAATTTCCCTTATCAAACTCAATTTACTGAGTTTACTGGGGGTAATTTAATGGTACAGTCAATCAATGCTGGTGCGATTGACTTGGGCTCAGCTAGTGAAATTCCGCCGATTTTTGCGATTGGATCGAAAGCATCCGTAAAAATTATTGCCACTCTCAAAGGACCGACGGTTGGTCAAGTTGTACTCGTACCTAAGGACTCGACTGCCAAAACGATCGCTGACCTTAAAGGTAAGAAAGTGGGTTATGTTAAAGCTACAACTGCCCACTACTTCCTGATTAAGATGTTGGAAGAAGTCGGGCTGACGATGAAGGATATCAATGCAATTCCTTTATCGATACCCGATGGGCTTTCGGCTTTTCGTAAAGGACAGCTTGATGCTTGGGCTACCTACGGTTATGCCATCCCCCAAGCCAAAAAAGAAGGGGCGCGGGTTCTGGAATCTGCAAAAGATATTTTGAGTGGTAACTTTGTGATTATTGCTTCACCCAATGCGATCGCCGATCCCCAAAAGAAAGTAGCGATCGCTGATTTTCTCTGTCGTTTGCAGAAATCCCAAACTTGGCGGGAATCTAATCTCAAGCAATGGTCGAAGAATTATGCAACTATCATTGATGTTGATGAAGGCATCGTTTATCAGGATGCCTTGCAAGGACAACAACAGCGTCGTCAAGAATTACTTCCTGTTTCTGATGCAGCTATTGCTTCTCAGCAAAAGGTTGCTGATACCTTTTTTCAAGCGGGTGTAATTCCCATAAAAGTTGATGTGAAACAACTTTGGGACAGCAGTTTTAACAAAGATATTGCTAAATGCCAATAATTGCAGCAAGGAGTAAAAAGCTAAATGTCAAAATCACCTTATTTTTAATAATGGTAAAAATATGTTTCATGGAATAGAAAGAGAATTATTAAATGGAGTACCTTGGTTATTTGGGCAACAGTCTCAATTACCTCATCATCTCCAATTAACAGATCAGCAAGAACATGAAAACCGTGATATTTGGGAATTACCACCACAAGAATTTGCTGATCGTGAGCGTGTTCTTAAGCAGGAGATAAAACGGTTTGGGATTTTCAGCAAACTAAAAAGTTTTTCTTTGAAGGCGTAGGCGTAGCCCTTGCGCCTACTCGGCCCCGATCCCGAAAACTGGGTGAGCGATCGCTCAGGCATTGACCACAATGTGACGATAGTAGGCGGTAGTGGCAGTGGCAGCACCTTCGCATTTGCCCTGCGGCGTGCCGGCATTGGCCGCGTGAGAGTCATCGATGAGGCTGAGGACAAAGCTCATGCTGGCGTGTGGCTGACGCGGGCGCGGATGAAAAAGCTACGCACACCGAAAAACCTGCCAGGGCCAGAACTGGGCATTCCGGCGCTATCATTTCAAGCTTGGTACGAGGCGCGGCACGGTGTTGAGGCATACGCAGCGCTTGACCGCATTCCACGAGTGGCGTGGGCTGAGTACCTCAGCTGGTATCGGCATTTTCTGGGGATTCCAGTAACGATGTTGCTATAACCTTCGTCAGGCACTAGGAATACGTGCGTATACTGGCTGAAAACATCATTACTCAAGACGGCACACCGAATAACAAAGTCAAAAGCTTGGATTTGTTGCGTTACCTGCCGCACATGGTTAATGAATGGTGCTTCTAAAAAATTGAAAGTCACACTTGAGATGATGACAACAGTTCCATTGAGCTACATCAAGTATGGAAATATTCTTTGGCAGATATCAGATGTTCCGGCAGTGTATGTACATAAACTTGCAATACTTCCATCTTGGCAAGGCAAAGGGATAGGAACATGGTGTATGCAAGCTATAGAGAAGCTTACCATTGAGTGCGGTTACTCTGCTGTACGGTTGGATGAAGTGAAGACACACCTAAAGCTCTTGTCTTTCTATAAAAGCCAAGGATATCAACAAGTGGGAGAACTAATTTACAACTCAGATGTGTGGGTCGATGCAATTGTTTTCGAGAAAGTTTTAGTATTTCTGTAGCAATCAATTCTACAATTTCTGTTCCTACTGCATTTGCAGCCGTTTTAACTTTAGTAGACTTTACCGTATTATTTCAAATACCCTTCTAAACAATGTCAAAGTGTTACTGGCATGAACTCACAACGGTTGATTTCCGAAATCTCGATAGTAGCAATATAGTTATCCTGCCGATAGGCGCGATTGACACATAGTATAATACTGCCTAAACTTTTGCCTAAAGATATTAATATTAATATCAAGTGACTAGTTATGATAAAAGTGCAAATTGGCAAATATTCGATATCCAGACGTGATTTACTCTACGCTTTCTATGGATTAGTTTCTTTTACGACTTTAACCAGTTGTGGTACAAACAAGACCAGTATCGGCAATAACAGTGCCAGTAACACTAATATTAAGAGCAGTAGTAGTACTAAGGTTGTTCGGCTTGGCTACCAAGTTTCAGGGGATCTAACTCATGAAAAAGGCGTAATTGAAAAACGTTTAGCTCCTCAAGAAATAGGTGTTACTTGGTCTCAATTTGTGTCCGGACCACCGCTCTTAGAAGCCTTAAATGTGGGTAGTATTGATATGGGGCCAACCGGTGAAACACCACCAATTTTTGCCCAGGCTGCTGGTACTAATTTGATCTATGTAGTTAACACCCCACCAGGTACTGGAGAAGGTTCTGCAATTATCGTGTTAAAGGATTCTCCTATCAAAACATTGGCAGATATTAAAGGTAAAAAAGTTGCTTATTCTAGAGGTACGGCTCAGACCTTTTTTGTGGTAAAAGCTTTGGAACAGTCCGGGCTGACAATTAGTGATATTCAATCAGTAAACTTAACTATTGCGGATGGCCGAGCAGCATTTCTCAATAAGACCGTTGATGCTTTTGTAGAAGGCGATCCGAATCTGATTAAGCTCCAGCGCGAAGGTAGTATTCGTATTTTGCGAAACGCACAAGGAATTAATACACCAGGGAGTTATTACTTGGCTTCACGAGATTTTGCCACTAATAATGCTGATTTCCTGAAAGCAATTTTGTCAGAGTACTCTCAGATTGGGCAGTGAGCAAATAAAAATAGGCGCGCAGCTGCCGAAATCCTTGTCCCAAAGGTCAAGACTGACGTGGATACTATGGAGTTAACGCTGGCGAGAAGAAAGTATGACATGAGACCGATCAATGAGGAAGTAATTAATGCTCAACAAAAGGTTGCGGATCTTCTATATCAACTGAAAGTCGTGCCGAAACTAGTCGATATTCGAGGAGCAACTCTAACCGCCCAACAGTATGCAGCAATTATACCGGATGCCGTTAAGAATAAGGCTTAACCTTTGAATCAGCAAGCTTGCTACAAAACCAGACGCGATGCCTGCGGCGGTAAACTACGCAATTATCCTATACTTATTAGTTAAGCTAAATATTAGTTACGCTAATAATTAGTAAAACATAGTATAATTCCGCTAATGAAAATTTGGAATAGACAACTAGGCGATCGCGTAAGTAATATCATTTACCAATATTTACCCGCCTTTCGCTGGCGTAATTTTCGCCTGTTTTTTGGGGGACAGTTACTATCAATGTCTGGGACATTTATGACCCAGCAGTTAACTATTCCTTGGCTGGTATACGATTTAACTAAATCGGCTTGGTTGTTGGGAGTTGCAGGCTTTGTACAATTTTTACCTACGTTATTAGTGATTCCCTTTTCGGGCGTATTGTCCGATCGCTGGAGTCGTCGTGATTTGTTAATGCTAGTGCAGATATTGGGAATTAGCGTTTCCCTGGCATTAACGATTCTTACCTTTAGGAATTCGATGACGTTTCCCATCCTATTGGTACTGAGTGTTCTCAATGGTTTTCTCAAGGGATTAGATATGCCCGTGCGTCATACAATCGTCACCGAAACCGTAGATGATCGCGCTGATTGGAGTAATGCGATCGCCTTGAATTCAGTGATGTTAAGTTCCTCTCTGGTATTGGGACCGGCTATGGGTGGGATTTTGATTGCGACGCTAGGGGTGAAATATTGTTTTCTCTACGATACCCTCAGCTATATCCCTGCCATCTTTACCCTGCTAGCGATGCGGCTGAAAGTCAGATCCATGCAAACTCTTACGAGCCTTAGCGATACTTTGCAGAAATTGCGAGAGGGCTTTGAATATGTCTCCAAGTTCCAGCCCATTAGAGCAATTTTATTAATACTAGCGTTACAAGGTTTAGTCGGGATGTCTCATGTCGCGCTCATGCCCGTCTTCGCGGCTAAGATTTTAAATGGGGATGCAACTACGATGGCTCACCTGAGCACCTCAGCGCCGATTGGATCGTTGTTTGCTTGTTTGTATCTCAGTGTCAGGCGAAGGATTGCCGGCTTAGAGCGTTTGATTGTAGTCGCTCAAGTCTTGATCGGGATAAGTCTGATCTCCTTCTCACTATCGCGTCAAGTTGGATTATCCATAATCATACTGGTGTTTACAGGCTGCTTTTCCATCCTCCTGATTACCAGTAGTAATATGATTATCCAAATCCTAGTTGCCGAGGATAAGCGCGGACGGGTGATGAGTTTTTATGCCCTAGCAATGGTGGGTATGATGCCCTTTGGGAATCTGTTAGCTGGAACTTTGGCATATAATTTTGGTGCGACTAATGCCTTGATTGTCTGTGGCAGTCTAAATATCTTAGGTGCGCTATGGTTCTCTGCACAATTGCCAGCAGTGAGCCGTTGGATTGATCGCTAAACAAGTTGCTTCTCTTTGGAAAAGTGCAATTAAGGAGGGAGCGATGGTAATATTTTTCGGTTAATAACTGTCATAACCATGATTAGTTAAATATATGGAATGAACTGTCATCTTAGATCAACTAACAGTGCTGTAAGGACTACCTACCATTTTGCTAGCGCGTTCTATTAAGCCCAATCGCTTACCACAACAATTTTGAACTGACGTTCTTGGGGTAAAATGTAAGTAGTGAACGATGATAAAAGCGATCGCTGGGATAAAGCCAGTGTTCACGAATTTGACGGAACTTATGGCGAATATTTCTTGAATAAAGTCTCCAAAGTATTTCCAGAACCACGTCAAAAAGTGCTTGAAAGTGCTGAATAAAAACCCACTCCCCAAACACCCAAATTAACTTTGATAAGGACGTGGCAGTTGACGCAGTTTATGAGCCGTATCCAATTCACTATTGTTTTTTCTACCATATCCCCAACCCAAAAGGCGACGATATTCACCCATGATGCCACTTTCAATTAAATCATCCTCATTGACTGCAACATTGGTATGAGATTCAGGCGCAACATAGAGTGCATCCGCAGGGCAATAAGCCTCACACATGAAACAAGTTTGACAGTCTTCCTTGCGGGCGATCGCAGGTGGCTGGTTGGGTATGGAGTCAAAGACATTGGTAGGACACACTTGGACGCACAAATTGCAATTAATACAGAGTTTATGGCTGACAAGCTCGATCATGACATTGCTCCTGCTACAACTTTGATACAGAGGGTGTGGTTTGAGTAGTTTGTATTGGTGGGGTAGCGATTGCATCCGTAATCCAATCACGTCTTACCCAAAGCTTATCCAAGCCTCCTGTTGCTTGGTAATAACGCTGATTTGGATCGGTTTCGGGATAGTCCACACGAATATGTTCGCTGCGCGTTTCCGTGCGATGTAACGCGCTAAAATATGCCCATCGTGCTACAGCGGTCAGAGCAGCTGCTCGACGAGAAAATTCCACATCGCGCACTGTATCTTGTTTCGGGTTTTCTTGTACTTGCTGCCACAACGTTTCTAATTTAGCGAGAGAATCCAAAAGTCCTTCCTCAGAACGCAAGTAATTCTTCTCCAACGGGAACATCTGGGCTTGTACACCATGCACGATCGCCTCACTATCGAATGTTTCAGAAGTGCGTGAGGGTGACGATGGGCTACGCCCCGCCAAAGGCGATGGCGTTCCGCCCACCGTAGATGATCGCAATCCCACTTTACCAGCTGGACGCGCAACCCGTTCATTTGCATGAGCGCCCAAACTCTTAGCAAAGTCCGCTGCTCCAACTCCTGCCCATTGCCCTGTGGAGATTGCCCAGGCAGCATTGGGGCCACCACCCCCAGAAGCTAAACCGGCTAAAAACTCCCGCGATGCTGCATCACCGGCAGCGTAAAGGCCAGGAACTTTTGTAGCGCAATTATCATTCACAATCCGAATCCCACCTGTACCACGGACTGTACCCTCTAAAACAAGTGTCACAGGCACTCGTTCTGTATAGGGGTCAATACCAGCTTTTGTATAGGGGAGATAAGCGATGAAATGAGACTTTTCAATCACTGCTTTAACTTCAGGCGTGGCTCGATCCAAACGAGCATAAACGGGGCCTTTCAAGAGGGCATTAGGGAGAAACGATGGATCACGACCACCATTGATATAGCCACCCAAATCATTGCCTGCTTCATCGGTATAACTAGCCCAGCCAAAGGGAACACCCCTGGTTACAGTCGCATTGAAAGCCGTCGAAATGGCATAGTGATTAGAAGCTTCCATACTAGAAAGTTCCCCACCAGCTTCCACTGCCATCAGAAGTCCATCACCTGTATTGGTATTGCAACCTAATGCTTTACTTAAGAATGCACAACCGCCATTCGCTAAGACTACTGCACCAGCACGAATGATATAGGTACGATGATGCTGCCTCTGCACACCTCTTGCTCCAGCTACTGAGCCGTCGTCAACCAATAAAAGCTCTAGAGCCGGACTTTGATCAAGAATCTGCACACCTACACGCAAAAGGTTTTTACGAAGTACCCGCATATATTCAGGGCCATAATAACTCTGACGCACAGATTCCCCATCTTCTTTAGGGAAATGATAGCCCCAACTTTCCACTAAGGGCAAACTCAGCCAAGTTTTTTCGATAACACGCTCGATCCAACGTGAGTTAGCGAGGTTTTTTCCTACGCGATAACGCTCCGATAAAACTTTGTCCCAATTCTCTGGAGAAGGAGCCATGATGCCATTGCCACTAGCTGCCGCTGCACCACTCGTACCCAGAAAACCTTTATCAACAATGATGACTTTTACTCCTTGGGATGCGGCTGCCCATGCTGCCCATGCAGCGGCAGGGCCACCACCAATTACCAGTACATCAGCAGTTAATTGTAGTTCATTTTCACTATGGACTGCTAGCAATTCCCTTTCCTCAATAAAGTTTCTACAGCACGGCAGAATTCAAGAGCGGAGCCGAAGACGCTCCGCCTCCGGTCAAAATTCAGAAGTGCTCCGACACCAGTTGCTTTACGATGCAAGGCGACACGCCACTCCCCTCAACGGGAGGAACCCCCGCACAGGGGTGGCTTAGGAACGCACTGGCTCGACTTTTCGCTGCGTTTGTGTATGTTAGCGTTAGCGGGGCGTAGCCCGGTAAATTCATTCATACATTCAGCAACGCATACAAAATTAATAAACAGAAGTCAACAATTTATCGATTGCAGTCCGAAACGCCGTTGCTGCACCAGCACCCATGTCACGGGGGGCGCAGATGCGATTTCTCAAATATGCAAAAGTGATTGCCCCCACAGCAGCGAAGATGGGATCAACACTACTATTTTTACCACCAGTCCTTCCACCCGGTAAAGTTTCGCCATTGCCATGAACGAGATAATCAGCTAGTTGTCGGAGGTGAAAATCAACAGCGTCCTTAACTGTGGTAGAATCACTATCTACTGCTAAAGCTTGGACTCCAGAATTTCTGATAATATCTGCGCTCGCAACTTCCCGATTATCGCTCAATCTCTCAGCCGCTTCTGCGCGATATTGAATTTTCTCACTATCTGCCACATCCAGAGGTAAAGGATTTCCAATCGGTTCTACACCCCATCTGCGACGCAAAAGTAAATTGTTGGTGATATTATCCGACTTTACCCTGTGATAAGCAGCACGCTGATTAAGTGCGTCAAACCAAGCATTAATTCGAGGAAAGCGAGGATTTCCTTTGAGGTGATATCCCCGATATACAGGTAAATTAGCCGCCAATCTATCTAGATGGGGGCTATACAGAATGTCTACTAAGCTAAATGTACTGACAAAGTAGGGGCTGGGATATTTAGCCAAAGCTTGCTCAAGTTCATCTAACTTCGCCTCAAATGCTGCTTGTAAGTTTGCCAACTCATCAGCATCTACAGGTGTTTCTCTCAGGAATTTGTAAGCAATCTCTCTAAAACCGTTAGTCTCAGCGTCTTCAACTAACTGCCTAGCAACAGCATTTTCCTCTGAATTCTCAGGCAATAATGCTGGATGTGGAAACCTTTCTTCTAAAACTAAGAGAATATCTTTGGATTCGTATACTAACTTTCCCTCAATTTTTGCCGCTGGGACAAGGGTTGTTGGAACTAAGTCAGTGTACCATTTGGGTTTATTACTTAAATCAATAAACTCCGTTGCAAAGGGAATTTCCTTTTCTTCCAGAGCAAACCAAACTCGTTCGCAGAAAGGACACCAAGAATTAGTATCTCGATAAAGCAAGACTGGTGGTTGTGTGTTTGGGGAAAGTTTCTGTAAACTGCTAGGTATTGGTGCAGTAGAAGGAGATTGTCCCGGCCTCTTTACCCTACGTGCAGGGGTATTTTTTCTAGCAGTTTCTAAAACTTCTTCCCAAGTTGACACTGTGTTTTGAATAGACATTTTTTACCTCGCTTTACTAGGAATACCGGAAAACACAAATAACTGTTGCTCTTTGGGTGCAGCCAAGTTCTCACCAAGGTATCGATGAAGACCTACACCCATGTCTCCTGTGTCCGTAAGCTTGAAGTTCACTTCCTCAAATCCAGATGCACTTAAAATTTTTCGTACATTGTCAGAGTAGGGAATACCGTTAGAGTGTCCACGAGTCCAAATCACAAAAGCACCTGGTTTACTCAGAAAACTCAGGTTATCTAATAAGCGATTAAGTTCAGCTTCCTCAAGATTGCCAAAGACACCACACACAATCACGATATCTGCTGGTACTGCTCCTAGATAGTTAGTGGCAAGAGTTGCATCACCATTGATAATCTCAATTTGCTTGGCTAAACCCAAAGACTCTATAGTTGCTCGTCCACGCTCAACTAGATTTGAATTTATTTCAACCAGTCGTGCAGAAACATCTTTCGCACGGGGGTGATTTTTTAAAGTTCCTAATAAATCTCGTCCATCACCCGCGCAAACACTCACTATTTGGATAGCGCCATCTGGTGAGGCATTCAAACTATAAGCAATATATTCCCGCACGATTTCTAGACGCTGCTGCAATTTTGGCTCAGTGTTGTAGAGGTCGTGCCATTCATACCAATCTTTTGGCATAAGGAGTGATTCCCATTTGATGCACACTGTCTGTTTGTAAACTACGGTTAGTATATCAAATAACTGTAGTTTATAGATGAAGGCAGAGTATCACAAACATTTATATAAAATCAAGCCTTATTGAATAAAAACCGGCCTTAATTGCTTGGTTATACGTAAAAATTATGTATGATATATGTGAATAAATTTTTGTATAAAAATTTTTCAGTATATATTGCCAAAAGGTTGCTGTAATGCTTGTATATCCTCAATCAAAAAAATTAACCGGAAAGCTTCCGTATAATAAATAGTTACAATGTTTGCTTTGTTTCTGAAGGCTATATGTGAACCATCACTGTACAGGTGCAATGCTAGATTATTTTTATATCATTCATAAGTACAGGACTTTTATAAATGTTTTTTAAGATAAAGTAAAAAATAATATGGCTGTTCTACGTGGTTATGCTCATTGTGAAACTTGTGGAGAGAACTATATTCTGCGGGCAGGGATTGGAACAGAAAAACATCAACTTCACACTTTTGATTGCAAATCTTGTGGAATACCAATTTCCGTCATTGTTAGAGCAAATCCCCCTCATGCTAATTTTGAACCGGAAGAAAACGTAATCATTGAAGAGAATGAAGATGAAAATGCAATCGTTTTGAACTTGCATCCATTCTTCGCATTTAACAGTGATGAAATCCATAATCGAATAGCGTTTCCTTCATTATTGTATGGAGCTAAAATAGCACCGTATCTACGGCTTGTTCCGAATAAAAATTTTTTGGGTATTCAAAGTCAGGATATAGCACTACAATTTGATGTACCAAATGCTAGTAATCTTTGGAATACAGTTAAAAATATTTTTTTATTGCAAGAGAGAAAAGGACAAATAAAGAGTCTCAATAAAGCAATTAAATACTATGAGAAACAACGTCAAAAATGCTTTGTAGAAACAAAAATATCAAGTTCTAGTGAAGTTGCATTTAATTTCTTCGACAGCTTATTTTATCCACGCTTTGAAAAGCTTTTACAACCTACAATTCAATTAATATATTCAATTAAAAAGGCTCATACAGAAAAATTTTTCGAGTTTTTAAAATTCTATTCACAAAGTATTAAAGCCCAGCATTTGAGACAATATTTATCAATTTTTTCTGATTATTTCAAAATATACAATCAGTTAAGTCAAATGGTTGTACATTCACGAATCGGTGATGAAGATGTTGATGATAAAATAGTTGGCTCAAAATCATTTGAAAATGTGAAATTATATTATGGGCAAGCCTATGAATCTATCACAACCTTTTTTGTAACATTTGCTTGCTTGAATAATATTCTTATGGGTCGATCTTATGATAAATTCCAATCAATGACATTGAGTAAATACATAAAGGACGTGAGCAAAGAAAAGAAAGCCAATCCTTTTGAACTAACACAACCATTCTACGCTTTTACCGATGGCTTGGACAGTACGTTAAGAAACGGATCACATCACGCTTCAATATGGAGAGATGGAGAAAAGATTCTTTATAGAAGCGGTGGTACTGGCGCTCAGAGAGAAATTGCATATAGTCGCTACCTCCACTTGTGTAATAAGTTGACAATTTCACTGGCAGCTTTGTTTATAATTGAGCTTGAACTAGGAGAAGGTTAAAGTAATAAACAAGTTACTCATAAATCTCGCACCAAGGGATCAATCAATTCATCAGGGATTCGGTTACGTTCAATATAAGTATTAATTTCATCTTGATGATCGCTGTAATAACTTAACGCATCAAACACTTGTGCCAAGGTTAGATGAGGCAAACCTTGGGGAATTTCTTCAGGAGATACACCCATACGCCAAGTTAGGGCGATCGCCCTAACAGATGTACGAGTTCCCTTGATAATTGGCTCACCACCTAGAATATGCTCGTCTTTGACAACGTAAAGATGTTCTGTTGCTTGAACCATAGATATGAATATCTCTAGAAATTTCCTAGATGATAATTGTACCGATTCTATTGAGAAGTCACAAACTACTGTTAATTTATCAATTAAATGTATTTAATGCCTGAAATCAGGGTATTATAAGAGACCATTTATAAAGTAAATCTTTAGACGACTAGACGACGTAACATAATACGAGTCATAACAGCATATATAGCAGCTTCACTCATTTCTG
>NZ_JBALCN010000015.1:0-73100 GCF_036919615.1 Nostoc sp.
TTGCTGCCATGAATCAATTTAAACCCTGTTATGCTTCTGGATGATTTAGCTTATTTACTACTTGCTTATTCCGGAAAGTGACAGAAGAGGGATAATTACCTTCTAGCAAAGTCCAGAAATAGCCATCTGGCGCAACAAAGGAAAAACTAGTCTCGCCAAACTCATTACTAATGATGTCTGTAACTTTTTGTACATTACTTGCTTTGATGCGATCGCAATACTCCTGTATTCCCTTAACCCGATAGGTATATAAAGACATACCCAAGCTACCTGGTTGGGCTGCCTCAAAGCGCGATTCTAAATTAATATCTTCTGGGAATCGAATGATGTAAAGCCTACCACTGCGTGCAGCCATCAGGTCAGACTTAGAAGAACGGGGATCATCAAAGGTAGTGACAATAAACTTTTCACCAGGGTTAAGGTCAAAAATATCTCGACCGGCTGGCGAAGATTCATAGCTAGTTTCGACATCATCACGCACACGCAGCAAACCCAAAACTTCTTCATAAAACTTCAGGGTTTCTTTGCTGTCATCTTGAACGATGATCCCCATATGGGTAAATTGACTAACCTTGAGAGCAGCATTGTGGTTAACTTGTCCGTAATTTGGTAGTGTATAGCCAAACCGTTGAAATAAAACCTGGCGAGCTAAGGGTTGCAGTAGTAGCATTTCGCGCACACCAACTGCTGGCTCAATAAAAGGACGGCTTTTCCTCTCTTTGTTGTAGATGACTTCCCAATAAGGGTTAGTATGCCGAATAGGCAAACCTGCGGCTTTTGCATCCTCTATATGATTTAATATACTTAACAAATCTGCTGTTAAGCTTGTCGCCCAACGGTTTCCCTTAATTTTCATCGACGCTGTTCCTAAACCTTCATGGGTAGGATTTTGCCAAACCATCAGCCGAATCAAACCATGATCTGCATTTTGGTGGTAGAGGCGGATTGAGCGTAAAGATGAATTCACACCATATAATTGATTGGCTACATCTGCGGTTAATTCACCCACTTGACCAATGCGATAGCCAAATTGCTCCCAATACTGAATTGCAGAAATTGGCTCTGGGATGCCGATACACACTTCATAGATACCTTCTATTGCGGTTTGTTGTTCTTGAGTCATACGAATTTTGGATTTTAGATTTTAGATTTTAGATTGGGTCAAAATTATCAAAATTACTCGTTTCCTCGTTCCTCGTTCCCATGCAAAGCATGGGAATAGCTGATTAGGGGCGCTGCCTCTAGTAATATATTGAGTCAGAGCCTCAATGAATGCATTCCTATGTAGAGCATAGGAACGAGAGAAAGGGTTTACAAAAGTATCTCAGAAAGGATCTGAAAAGCAACAACTTTATTTTGTAGCTTATGATGTACCTACAAAAGTGAGATGCGACTGAATATAGAGTTTTTCTGATTGCACGTCATCAAGAATCGCCATGATGAGTGTCCATCTTTGCTGCATCACCTTCGCTGTGCCAATCTGATGCTCAAAGGGGCACAGAATATCCATCCCCGTGCGACTGCATTAGGGTTTGCTCATGGATTATGGGTGCGATCGCCTTTTTGTGACTTACCTTTAGCTGAGTGGACATTCCGCCTATCTGGAGAACTCTGCTTACAAGGAGCCTGTGAAAAATATATCCTCAAGTGTGCTGTAGAAAATTGGCTCCCGCCGGAAATTGTCTGGCGGCAAAAACGTGGTATGGGGGTTCCCTTAACTTCTTGGTGTTTAAATGATTTTTGGCATCAGCTGGGTATCTGGCTCAATCCAGAGATACTTCGCACTAACAATCACTTTTATCCGCAGATCGCAGCTCAAATCGTTGGAGGCAAACTAGGAGCAGCTATTCAAGGCCGTCGAATTGGTGAAACACTCTGGTTACTTATTATGTGGCAACTTTGGCGATCGCATGTTTTAAATGAAGAGCTAAACAAACAGTCCTGGGATCATCCGTTTTGGTTACCTCGTTGGCTATGGAGGAGTTATAAGCGATGGCAAGGTTAGATAAAAGTGAGGAGTTAGGGAGTAGAGACGCGATTAATCGCGTCTGTACAAGAGATACGATTAATCGCGTCTGTACAGGAGTTGGGAGTGAGCAATTAATCCCCCAATCTTCCTCATCTACCCTATTCTCCAGGGAACTTGCCCAGGAGTTACTAACTATCTACGGTTCTCCGCTTTATGTTTATCAGGGCGATCGCTTGCACGAAATTATTGAACGGATTACCAAAGCAGTCAGCTATCCGCGCACGCAATTTCGTTTTGCGAGTGTTACTAATGGCAACATTGCACTGTTAAAAATTTTTCACTTATTTGGGTGGGGACTTCATGCTAATACGCCAGGAGATATTTACCTGGGATTGCAAGCTGGTTTCGATCCTAGTGAGATTGTTTATAGCGGCAGCAATTTGAATCGGGCTGAGATGGTGCAAATTCTGAATTGGGGAGTTACAACTCTCAATCTTGATAGCCTTGCTCAGTTGCAGTTGTGCTGCGAAGTTTTGCCCAAAGGCACAGAGAAATCTATTCGGCTAGGTTTACGCCTCAATTTGCCGGAAATTAGCGGGGATAGCCGAATTGGTGTGCGTCCTGAAGAATTTTGTGATGCGATCGCTTTAACTGGTGAGGTTGGACTAAAGCTGAGTGGTTTACACTTTTATCGAGGGACTGGAACTAATGCTACAGCCGCTTTCACCCAGGTGATTGATACAGTAATTGCCACAGCACAACAGTTACCAGATTGGGAATATTTAGATTTTGGTGGTGGTTTTGGCTACCCTTATCATCACAACAAAGCAGCCTTTGACTGGGAAATCTTTGGGGCTGAGTTAACTCAGAGATTTACTAGTTTAGGACGGGAAATTGATTTAGTGATTGAACCGGGACGAGCTGCGATCGCCGGATGTGCAACTTTACTTGCTCAAGTTGTTTCTGTGAAATGGCAAGGAAAAAAACAGATTGTCGGAGTTAATACCACCATTGCTAATCTTTCAGTACCCTCAGTCCACGGCGGCTACCGAGAAATTGTCACTTGGAAGCAAGCAGACAAATCCCTAATTCCTCACTCCTGTACAGACGCGATTAATCGCATCTCTTGTACAGACGCGATTAATCGCGTCTCCTTATTTACAACTGATATTTGTGGTAACACCACATATTCACGAGATTATCTGGGGAAAAATTGTCAACTCCCAGTACTAGAAATTGGTGATATCGTTGCTATTTTAGATGTCGGTGCTTATGGTTATGCCATGTCATCTCACTTTTTACACCGCCCCAAACCTGCGGAAGTCTTGCTAGAAAATGGCACACATCGCTTGATTCGCCAACGAGAAGACTACAGTGTTCTATTAGCAAATCAGGTATTAAGTTAAGAACTATTTTATATCTTAAATTTGGGAGAGATAGTTACATGACTTACGCACAGGTAACGGAAAATCGAACCACAGAGTCCGCAGAGGACACGGAGGAATAAGAGTTTGAGAGGTTTTTTGCGTAAGTCCTAAGTTAGATTTAAAGAATAACGAATTACAAAGAAGATAAATAATTTTTTCCTGGCTCTTAATAACTAATATAAAACAACTAATATGAAGTGTATTAACTGCGGAACTGACAATAAACTAAAAGACCGGACAACTAATCAAGGTCGGTGTATAAAATGCAATCATCCCTTTGCATTTGAACCGACCAGTATGAGTAATGTTAAGATTACTGACCCTTTTTTTGTAAAGGCGATCGCTGACATTTCTGCAAACAATACCTTATTTTTTACACCAAAGCAACTGTTGTACTTGTTAGATAATCGTCTGAGAGCTAAATCATTTTCAGGATTTATCTGGTTGGTTCCATTTCTAATCCTTAGCTTTTTTACGGCGATTCCTAGTTCTTTTACAGTACCGTTTATTTTAAGTTTGATTCTGATTCTAATATTTTTAAAATCTAGTAAGTCTAGGAAGCTCAATAACAAAGCTCGTCAGGCAAATGCCAGGGCTTTACAAATTCTTGGAGGAATCATTTTTGTGGGAGAAATTTTATTTAGTATAACAGTAAATTTATTTGCTATATTTGTCATCGGCGTTACTATAGGAATGCTATCGATATACTTAGGAACTCGACAGTTAGGTAGAATTAGATTAATAACACAGGAATTGTTATTTTCTCAATCTCAAGTTAAAGATTGGCTAAACAGCTGGTAGCAAATCAATGGTTCAATTCTCAAAATTCTTCCTTCTTCAAACCAGGAGAATACACCAGCTACGGTTAATCCTGATGTGACTGCTTACAGTTTTGATAGATTAGTCGTTTGTGATAGTGCTGCCATTGCTCAACTATTAATTGCTAATAATTTTCACTTTGAAAATAACTGTGCAATTCTCAGCATTACTGGATATCCTCAAAGTATTTTTGACATTACAATGCAAATGCTGCGCCGTAATCCCGATTTGAAAGTCTATGCATTGCATGATTGCAATTCCCAAGGAATTGGTTTAATTCATAATTTGCGAACTAACGCTAATTGGTTTCTCAATAGTAATATTGTAATTATTGATATTGGACTAACGCCACGTCAAATTATCGCTACTAAGCGCGGAATATTTATTCAATCCTCTCCAGAATCAGCACAAGTAGCTAAACAATTGCCTGAAGAAGTTCGTCAAAGTTTATCCGCTGAAGAATTAGCATGGTTAGAATCAGGAAAGTTTGTGGAATTAGAATCTTGCACTCCCCAAAGAATAATTAAAGTTCTCCAAAAGGGTATTACTGGCAATCTAAATTTAGAAAGTGATGATAGTAGCTTGCTTTTAGTAGGTGATACGGGTAATGATATGTATATTGTTCAAAGTTTTGGTTGATATAGCCCAATACGCTTGGGTTAGCGCCAAAAACCTTAAGCTGTGTAGCTGCGTAGGTTGGGTTGAGGAACGTAGCAAGATCCCGCAGGGTAACCCAACATTTCCGGGGCTTTGTTGGATTGCGCTTTGCTTAATCCAACCTACAATATCAGGCGATGGCGTAGCCCAGAGCAGGCATCACACTTTTGATCTCAATGTCTGAGTCGTCCCCCTTGTTAAGGCTACGGTGTATACACAAGTTTAAAATAGCTTTAAATCTGGGTTTAGACTCTCGTATTACCCCACCCTAACCCTCCCCTTATAAAGGGGAGGGAACTAGATTTTCGGTTTCCCCCAATATATCGGGGGGATTAAGGGGGGTAATTCGACTTGTATATACACGGTAGCTTACCAAAGGGGACTACAGGGGGGTTAAAACGATCTCAAATTCTCACGAATGATTTAAAGACTGCTATATAAGCAACAGATACCTCGAAGTCATGTTGAGGTACTTGATAGTCGTGTTGAAGTACTCCAAAATCGTGTTGAGGTACTCCGAAGTCGTGTTGAGGTACTCCGAAGTCGTGTTGAGGTACTTCAAACTTTGTTGCACCGCGATCAAGTACACAGGTGTAATCGCTTTCATAAATCTCCACAAACAAAGTGATGTCTAAGACGGGTTATGCCTACGTTTGACTTTTAATACAGTTGCTACAATTTTTGACAAAGCCAAGCGTATTGTGATATAGCCAAAATGCGTAGGCGTAGCCCGTCGCAGCGATCGCATCTCAAATGTGCAAAATGCCCCTCAGACTGGAAATTGCTGGCTCACAACAGAAAATCTTATTCCTGTTAGAGAGCATTCGCCTTTGGAGGAAAACTTTTCGATTTACTGAAATTATGCAGAAATTGGAGTTCAGATGTAGTGAGATCGCGCCATTGACCCAATTGTAGGTCATCTAATTGTAGGTGGGCGATGCTGACTCTGACCAGTCGCAAAGTTGGAAACCCTACAGCCGCAGTCATGCGCCGTACTTGGCGATTTTTTCCCTCTGTCAAGCTCATTTCCAGCCAAGCTGTCGGGACATTTTTGCGAAATCTAATCGGCGGGGTGCGTTCAGGTAGCTGTGGCTCTGTTGGTAAGAGCCTAACTTCTGCTGGTTGAGTGCGGTAATCTTGAATTTCTACACCTGTTTGCAACCTTTTTATCGCATCTGCATCTGGAATTCGCTCTACCTGCACCCAGTAAATACGTTTATGACCAAAATGCGGATGGGCGAGGCGATGTTGCAATTGCCCATTGTTCGTTAACAGCAGCAACCCTTCACTATCCCAGTCTAAGCGTCCCACAGGATACACATCAGGTACATCAATATAATCTTTCAGGGTGCTATGTGTGGGAGCATCTTTTGTAAACTGGCTGAGAACGCCATAAGGTTTGTAAAAAATAATATATCGGTAATGATTTGTCATTGGGCATTGGGCATTGGGCATTGTTATTCTTCTGTTACTCTTCTGCTCCTTGCTCCCTGCTTCTATTCTCTAACGGAACTTAAACATTTTTGAGTGGAATAGGACTTACGCAAAATATCTCTGAAACTCTGATTTCTCTGTGTCGCGCCAGTTGCTTTAAGTCGGGGAACCACAAGGGCGCACTGGCTTCTCTGCGCCTCTGCGGTAGCCTGCGGCAAGCCGCTTCTCTACGTTCGCGCAGCGTGTCGCAGACAGACGCTCCGCGAATGCGTCTACGTTATTCGGTAACTGGTGCGTAAGTCCTATGGAAAATAAGCCTTCAAATACGCCCCCACATTAAGATGTGTTTATAGGGGAAAAAGAACGGACGCTCATCTCTAACGATTATTATTGCAGGTTGCTACAATTAATTTCCCTAGCGAGTGGGGAGACGAGCCGATTGTCATTAAAAGCTCTCCTCGCTGCTTGTTTCCATTCAATTAATTTCCCCAGCAAGTGGGAAGCTGAAGATCGGGGCGCTGGATCTGCCGTCAGCAGAATCCTCAGCCGACGAAGCGCGAAGGCGCCGGTCGCTGGCTCGCTGATCGTCGTCGTGCCGTCAATCGGTGCGTAGCACTCGGATGAGCTCTTCGGCCACGAGGTCGGGACGGGACAGAAACGGGTGGTGGCCGGCGGCAAGGTCGATCGAGCGAGTGGCCCGACCGGCGTGGAAGCGCTGCAAGGCGAGGGAGGTGCTACAGTCCTCCGTGCAGACGAAGTACGTCGAGAGCCTGCCCCGCCACGCCGCTCGGGTCGTCGGCGTCCCGAAGGCGCCTACCGATTGTGCAGTGAGACGATCCCACGCCTTGGCTCGGGTCTCCTCGTCTGTCAGGTCCTGCCAGAAGCGATCGCCGAACGATGAAGCAGTGTAGCCGGCGATGCGGACTGTGCCGTCGTCGTCCGGCGCAACCCCGACCGGGTCTTGCTCGCCGCTCATGATGTCGGCCTGCGACTGCCCCACGTCCGGCAGGTACGAGGTGATGTACACCAGGTGGCGAGTGGCAGGGTGGTCGGCGCCCTCCGCGATCACCGTGCCGCCGTAGGAGTGCCCGACGACGACGGCCTCGTCCACGTTATCGAGTGCGGCGCACAGCGCCCGAGCATCTTCGAGCAGATCGGCGGCGCCGGGTATGGCGCCCTCGCCGCAGGACGGCAGCTCGACCGCCCGGCTCACCGTGCCGGTTCGCTCATGGATTCGCTCGGCGACCCGCTGCCACCACCATGCGCCATCCCGGACGAGTGCGCCGTGCACGAACAGGATCTCCACCATCTCCGTCTTCTCTCCTTGCTCCGGCGCGGATCTCCCGGGCGGTGTTGTCAGTTTCCATTCAATTAATTGTAGCAATGCGTCTGAAAGTCCATCAATCAGGTTCTTTAGTACATCTCGCATTGAGTCTTTAGACCACAAACTCATTGCTATTATTAGACAAATTATCAGTTGTGCTGGTAACGACCGATGGCGTTCTTCTTCGACTTTGGTTTTAGCGGTAAGCGTTCGCGGAGCGTCTGTCTGCGACACGCTGCGCGAACGTAGAGAAGCCATGCCGTAGGCTTATCGCTTGTTCGATTGCCTCTGTTGGGATGTCTATCTCTATTGCTTTGAATATCTCAGTAGCTTGTATCTTGGGAGACACGAGTGAGAATTCTTTGAGATGCACTATATTTTATTTCCATTCTTGGTAATACCCTTTAGTCTATATGACTTTGAGGCTTAACTGAACCGTATTGCTCTATGACTAACTACTTTCGCTCCAATGTTAATGCAATGGCTAGCTACATTCCCGGTGAGCAGCCCCAACGCGGTACACAGATTATTAAACTCAACAGCAACGAAAACCCCTATCCTCCTTCCCCTGCTGCATTAGCTGTATTGCAAAATATTGATGGCGAGTGGTTGCGGCGGTATCCAGAACCTTTCGGGGAAGAATTTCGGCAAGCTGCAAGTAAAGTTTTAGGAGTTCCTAGTGATTGGATCATTGTTGGAAATGGCAGTGATGAATTGTTGAGTGTGGTGATTCGAGCCTGTGCAGAACCTGGCAAGAAAGTAGTTTATCCGATGCCAACTTACGTGCTATATCGCACATTGGCAGAAATGCAAGCTGCGGAAATTATTGAGATTCCCTACAGCGAAGAATACAATTTACCTTTAAAAGAACTGGTTGCTGTCGATGGTTCTGTGACATTCATTGCGTCACCTAATAGTCCATCGGGGCATGTGGTAGCAACAAATGATCTGCGAAAATTAGCCAGCCAGTTATCTGGAGTTTTAGTGATTGACGAAGCATATATAGATTTTACCGAAGAGAATGCATTGGCTTTGGTAAAGGAATACGAAAATATCATCGTAATTCGCACACTTTCTAAAGGGTACTCATTGGCAGGATTGCGTCTGGGGTTTGGAGTCGCAAATCCCAAACTGTTGCAAGGATTGTTTAAGGTGAAGGATAGCTATAACATTGATGCGATCGCTTGTGCAATTGGCACGGCTGCGATTACCGATCAAGCTTATAAAAATGCTTGTGTGGCAAAGATTAAAGCATCACGGACTAAGTTAGCAACAGACTTAAAACAATTAGGTTTTTATCTTTGGGATTCTCAAGCTAACTTTTTGTTAGCACAGCCAAGAGAAGAAAATGCAGAATATCTCTATCAAAAACTGAAGGAGCGGAGAATTTTAATCCGCTACTTCAAGCAGCCTGGACTAGATGATAAATTACGCATTACTGTTGGCACCGATGAACAAAATCAGGCTTTAGTGGAGGCGTTGATTTATTTGTTAGAGACTGATACCAATTCTGTATGAAAATGCGCCAAACTATATAAGAAACGAACCGCAAAGGGCGCATACTTCTACGGAGAAGCAAGCTACGCGTAGCGTCTCGTAGAGAAGGACACAAAGAAAGAAAATTTGGCGCAGCCTCACAAAGAAATGCTATGAGAACAAGAGGATCTAAAACCTCGGCTACGCCTTGAATTTTGACTTCTCTGTTTCTGATAAATTGCTTGTTGCATGAAGTTTACTTTCTGAGCGCTGCACAGCATATATATAGTGCGGTATATCACGCCAGAGTGTCTCTTGAACGACCTTGAGACCGTTCTTTTCAGCTACACGCCGAGAGGGAATGTTTTCTGGACGAATCAGGGAAATGACACGATCGCTGCGACCCAGGATGTTAAAGGCGTAGTCCTGGCAAGCATATGCAGCTTCAGTTGCGTAACCCTGCATTTGTTGGTCACGGCGGACGTGGTATCCAATTTCGAGTTCTTGGTGTCCCTCGATTTCCTGCCAAACTAGTCCGCAGTCGCCGATTACCTCGCCCGTCGCCTTGAGAACCATCGCCCACAAGCCCATGCCGTGCTGTGCGTAGTTGCGGCGCTGCCGATCAATCCACTTTTGCACCATCTCGCGGTCAAACGGCTTTGGATAGTAGCGCATCGACTCTGCATCACCGAGGACAAGCAGTAGCGCATCGAGATCAGAAAACGTCATTTCCCGCAATAGTAGGCGATCGGTTTCCAATATCATGAGAGTTCAATCCAATCTAAGTACAGCATTTCATTAATTCGTAGCGAATTAAATTTGGCAATACCCTGCAATGCCAATGCATCGGCTTGCATTGTTAATGCGTCGGCTGCATTGTTAATTTGTTGGAATGCATTGTTAATGTATCCCGATACAATGCCAATGCATTTCAAACAATGTTAATGTGTTCCCCTGCATTCAAAATGCTACGCTTCTGTGCAAAACTGTATTAAGCCCAGTTGCTTACTACAACAATCTTGAACTTACTTTCACCAGACAAATCGTAGTCTAAAGAGCCGTAGTGTTGCAAAGCCCAGTCTTGCAAATCTTGAATTGCACGGGCAAAAATATCATCTGGGATGTGCCAGGTATTGCCATAAACCTTGTTTCTATAATATTCAAGCAATTTACCTACAGTCAGTTCAGATCGCCATTTGGCTGCAACCACTGTTTCCAAATTTGCTCCTTGTTCGTGCAACTCACCTAAAACCTCTTCTTGTGTTGCACCATAGCCAGGTAAAGGGTAATCATAGCTAGCAATAATATCTTGCCAACGTTGCTGAAAATCGAACCTACCCTGATTCACATCTTCATTAACTTTGCTAAAATTCATATTACCGTGAGTGTAGAGGTAAATTCCCCCTGGTTTGAGAACTCGGCGAATTTCTGCTAGTGCTTGCTTCCAAGCAGAAACTAAGTGAAACACATGAACTGTCAACGCCACATCGAAAGAGTTATCAGCAAATGGTAGAGAAGTTGCATCTCCCTTGATTGCTGTAAGTTGGTGAGACACACCCTCTAGCTTTTGGTGCAACTCAGCTAGCATTTTTTCAGAGATATCGACACCAGTGTAAGAATAGCCTCTTTTTGCGATCGGGATAGCAATTCTACCAGTGCCGATACCTGTTTCATAGAATTTGGTTTCTGCTGTTGGTGAAACTAGATTGAGGATAAAATCTGTGATTTGCTCGGAAATACCTGGGGGTAGTGCCCGTGTAGCATCGTAGATATCAGAAACGCGATCAAATGAAATTGTTGCAGTCATATATCTTTTATCCTTTTGTGATGGTTATTGACAAAGGCAAATACAGTCAGAAGACTAAGAAAATTGCACTTTACCAAGTTTTTTTAGAGCAAAGAATAATGAACTAATATGTAATGTTTGCAGCAATATACCATTATCAATATTTTTGATTAGCTTTTCTATAAGTAATAAAACTACATCAATTTGTTCTGTAACGTCTAACTTCAAATCAGCTACACATTCTACATCTGTTGCTAAAAAAAAATGGGTTAGATTAGTATGATTCGCTGGGTTTGGTGATAGTATACCAGTTTCAATAAAATTATTGCTAGTGTAACCTGTTTCTTCCAATAGTTCGCGTTTTGCTGCTGCTAGTGGCGAAATATCTTCTACCTCTAAAGCACCGCTAGGCAATTCTAAAATTGTTTTTTTCAGACCGTGACGATATTGATTTACTAATACAATTTCCTGATTTTTTGTTAAAGCTACAACATTTACCCACGTTGGATATTCCAGAACATAATAGGGGGCAACTATTGTTCCGTTAGGCATTTGGCAAATATCAGACCGGACTGAAATCCATCTGTCTTTCACTACATGCCTAGATTTTAATAAAATCCAATCAAATGAATGCACCATATTTAAACCTATATTTGTCTGCTGATGGCATTAATTATTTCTAATAATTTTAAATCTAGTAAAGGTAGTACTATCGCCACCCACTATTTTTTCTGAAAGCGAATGTTTAACTATAACTAGTCTTTGTACATTTTCCCTTAAAGCCACTGTCATGTTTAATTCATTGAATGCATGTTACTAGAATCACTGGATTTTTTGCTGTCACGCAGATTTTTGTGGCAGCAATACGAGGATTTGAAATTCACACTGGCAATAATGAAACATGGGCTGAAACCACTTTCCATCCTTCGGTAAACCTATACCAAGTCTGGCTTTGTCGCCCGAAACGTTCTACACCATTAATATTGCGGTAAAACTCTAAAGTTACTGTTGCTGCATCTTTCCCAAAGGTTACAACCTTGAGATTTGAGATTTCTCGCTCTATTTTCGGGCTTGGACGAGAGGCGCGAAATTTACGAATTTCATCACCGCCATAGAGGTTTTCTGTGATCCCAAACCGTACCACTTCTGCCCCATCCCAAAACAAGCTATCCATCACCTCCAAATTGTTATTACAAAGAGCTTCTTCATACTTGAGGTACAAATCAGTTACTTCAGTTACAACAGTAGGATCATTTACGGTAGTCATATCGCTTCGCTCTAATTCGTAATTGTTAATTCGTAACACGTAATTGCACTCTGAGCATAAGGGACTTCCAAGAAATAAATTATCCAAATAAACGTAGACGCGCAGCGGCTTGCCGCAGGCTACCACTCCAGACACAGAGAAGCCAGTGCGCCCTTGCGGTTCCCCGACTTGTTCGCGCAGCGTCTCCGATAGGAGAAGCAACTGGCGCAACACAGAGAGAGGAGAAATGAGAAGGTTTTTGCGTCAGTTTTAGGACATTTTTTTATTTGGAAGTCCCTAAATCGATACGCTTGGGTTAAGGCTAAAACAATGAATAGGGGGCGATCATACCTGAATTAATTACGAATTATTTGGTCACGAAAGATGGAGATTTGCTGCATAAAGAAAATTGAGCCTGCAATACAAATACTTGCACCAAGGATGACAGTATTGCCACTAGCAATTTTGCTTGCTAGTGCGCCAGCTATTAAGTTGCCTATAGCTACTGCGCCTGTAGATGCCATAACGTAAAGACCTGTAATTTGCCCACGATTTTCATCGCTCACCAACAATTGAAGTAAAGTGCGTCCGGCAATTAATCTGCAAAATAAAGCCGAAACCAGCTGCCAACAAGGAGAGCAGCGAAAGCCAGAACATACGGGATAGGGCAAAGACAATCAGGCTTACCCCCATAAAGCCTATGCCCAATGCCAGAACTTTACCCAACTCCAGTACATTGTTATGCCTAGTTAAATAGATACCACCAGCTAAGGTTCCCACACTGGAAGCTGTCATCAAGAAGCCGAAGCTGTTAGGCCCGCCCTGCAAAATCTCCTTAGCAAAAATCGGCCCCAAAGCTAAGTAAAATCCCCACACACAGCAGACTAAAGCTGAACCAATCAAGACTGATCGAATTGGCAAAAATCCAAAGGCATAGTTAAAACTAGTTTTTAATTCTTCTAAAGGTTTGCGCTCAGAAATGACGTCTGTTTTGGATGTCAGTTACATTCCCAGGAGGGCAATAATTACGGCAACGTAACTGATAGTATCGATCAGGAAACAAAGCCCCGATCCCACCGCCGCAATTAACAAGCCTGCGTAGCTTGCCGCCGTAGGCATCGCAGGCCCAAGCATTACTGAAACACTAACCAGGGAGGAGTACAAGGCGATCGCATTACCAAGATTTTCCTTACTGACCGTTTCTGGTAGAAATGCCTGTCAGGTAGGAATATCGAAGGCGTTGATTATCCCTTGCAACACACCAAGAAGTGCAATCTGCCAGACGTTAATAGTACCATTCAATGCCAGCCAAGTCAGAGCTGAAGATTGAAGCATCCCTAGAATTTGGGCGACAACCAAAATGTGGTGACGGTTCGTGCGATCGGTGATAATTCCACCCAGAGGAATCAAAACAAGAGTGGGAATTTAGCTAGCAAAGCCCACCAGGCCCAGCAACCAGGCGGAATCGGTGAGGCAATACACCAGCCAACTAGTAGCCACTTGAGTCATTGACGTACCAATCAGAGAAATTGCTTGACCTATGTAGTACAGGCGAAAATTTCTGGAGCCAAAAGCACGAAGCATGACCTGTGATTTTCTTGATGCTTCCATACATCACCCCTCAGTAGTTCCCAGTCCTTAACCGTGAATAAAAAAGTAGGCAGTCATGCTAAAGGCAACAATCATGACAAATTCCGAATTAAGTGCGGTTCAAGTTTACGGGCATAGTGGGCGCTTAAGTAACCACCGAGGGAGCCACCCATGGCCATTAAAATCACTTGATGCCAAGCAATCACACCTGCAAAAATAAATGGAACGATCGCAATACCATTGACACAACTCCCTAAAAATGTCTTAAAAGCATTCATTGGGTGAATACTTTTGATACCTAAAAATGTCAGAGTCGCCAGCATTAAAATCCCTAAACCTGCGCCGAAGAAACCGCCATAAATTGCGATCGCTAGTTGAGCCAGTACCAAATTAAACAAGGGTACAGACTCAGGCGATGACTTCTGGTTTTGACGCTGCAACCACTTTTTGAAAGGTTCACCAAAGGTAAACACCAGGGTTGCTAACAGTAACAGATAGGGAATAAGCTTTTTAAACACATCTGGTGATGTATATAACAAAGCTACGGAGCCGATTATGCCACCAACTAAACTGACACCACATAAAAGTAAAAAATCTCGCCGCTTGATGTCTAAATCTTGACGATATGCTCCAGCACTTGCTAGAGCAGCCACCCAAATCGCGGTATTATTCGTGGCGTTAGCTGCGATCGGGGATACACCTGTAAAGATGAGAGTTGGAAAGGTGATAAAGCTTCCACCACCCGCGACAGCGTTTAACCCGCCTGCAATGAAAGCGGTACTAAACAGAAGTAAACTATGGAAAAGTGTTAAAGATGGCGGCATTATTTACGAATTATAAGTCTGGGAATATCATTTGGAGAATGGGCAATCAAGTCAGCACCATGAGCTTTTAATTCCTCCTCAGTTCCATAGCCATAGGTAACGCCAATTGAAGCAATGTGATGGTGCTTGGCTCCAATGATGTCATGTGAGCGTTAGCGTTCGCGCAGCGTTCCGCAGGAAAGCTTAACAAAGTTATCGCCTACCATCACCACAGTGGAAGGTAAAAGTTTTTCTGTTAATAAAATATGGTGAATTAAGTCGCCTTTAACGCTTCAACTTCCGTCAAGTTCACTACCATAAACATCATCAAAAAGCAACGGCAAGCCAAAATATTCAATAATCCGCATAGCATAAATGTATGGCTTGGAAGTCGCAACAAAAGTTTTATAACCAGCAAAACAAATGGCTTTTAGAATTTCTGGAATCTGGGGATAAAGGGAGTTTTCAAATAATCCAATGGTGGCAAAGCGACGACGATACAGTGAAATAGCCTGTTCAATTACTGTGCCATCTAAGGTCTTCAGTAACTGCGAAAAGCTGTCTTTCAGTGGTGGACTAATACACCAATGCAATTCCTCAGCATCTGGTAGTTTGTAACCGAGTTCAGATAGAGCATACTGAATGCAGCAAGTGATACCAAGCTTAGGATCTGTTAATGTCCCATCTAAATCAAAAAGGACAGCGGAGTCAGGCATATTTTATATAAATTCGTAATTAACAAAGTCAAATTTGTTCTGGATTTACAGGAGAGCATCTGTAGCTTGATTTTGGATAATTGATATTACATAAAATATTCTAAAAGCTCCAATCCCCGCTCTCCAGTCCCAGCTTGATCACAATTTAACTCCTATTTTTGAGCGATTTAACAAAACCTTCGGCACTAAGTAACGCAATCCCCAATGTGACAATACCAATCCCCACGCTCTGAATCACGTTTAAAGTTTCGCTAATAGTTACCCATGCAACTAGTGCCGTCAATGCTGGACTGCTAGAGCCAATTATGGAGGCGGTAGATGCGCCAACCATGCGAATCCCCACATTGTTTAGAGTGTGTCCAATAAAGCTGACCAGACCCGAAAATATGCTGCCAATCCATAGGGGTGTCCAGTCAAGTTGGGCGCTTTTAGCTGGCCAGAACAGTAAGCTAGCACCGGAGAGCAGTAGAGTGCAGGCAAAACTGATCCAGGTAAAGGGAACTGGATGGAATTTTTCTAAACATTTTTGAGCAATGATGCAATAAAAGGCGTAAACGATTCCAGCACTAACACTAGCGAAAATGCCGATCGCAATGGTATGACTGCTGTAGGTGGCAGAAGATTGGGGAATGGTGAGAGCGCTTCCCACTAGAATAATACCGATCACTAGCCAACGGAACAATGTGGGGCGATCGCCAAAAAACCTCCAAGACAGCAACGCTGTAAATACGGGATAGGTGAAGAACAGGGTCAAGGCAATGCCTGTGGGAATTAAGCCAATAGCAATGTAGAGTGAGGCAATATACACAAACATCAGTACCCCACAGCCAAGAGCTTGGATTAGAATATCCCTGCGTTCATGTAGTGCGCCGGAGGCATCGCGATTGAATAAGTATTTTAATTCTTTAAGAGCAGATGGATATAGCTTAAATGATAGAGATGCCATGAGTGGAACCACTAACAGCATTCGCATGAACATCAGCAAGAATGAATTCTGCAAATCCGGTTTAACGTATCCACCAAGTAAAAATAAACCCAGTACAAGATGTTCTGAAAACAAAACTCGGACAGTAACGTTGTGAAACGTCAAAACAAAGGAGGATAGTAGAACCGTTAGGATGCCCAACACGATAAAAAGTTTCCCTAGAGAAGACCTGATTGTATTGTTAAAACCTAACAAATCAGATAAAGTTTGAGGAAATCAAAGCCGTCGCTTCAAAAACACTGCCAGTTATTCAATCAGAACTTCTATCCCATATAGCGAAACCATCTGCGAGGAAAACCATGTCAAATTTGCCTCGTTCAGCCCTCTGTGCCAGCAAAGGGGAGTGGGGAACAGGGAGAGAAGGCAGGGGAGTAGAGTTGAAAGACTCATTAACGGAGTTGAAAGACTCATTCACGGAGTTCAAAGACTCGTGAACGGAGTTGAAAGACTCGTTCACGAGTATCAAAGACTCGTTCACGAGTATCAAAGACTCGTTCACGGAGTTGAAAGACTCGTTCACGGAGTTCAAAGACTCATTCACGAGTATCAAAGACTCATTCACGAGTATTAAACACTCATCTGTGAGTATCAAAGACTCGTCAGCGAATATCAAAGACTTGTCGGCGAGTATCAAAGACTCATCCCCTATTCCCCATGCCCAATGCCCAATACTTCTTTACGAGAGGCTGCGCCAACGACCCCGGCTCCATCGAGCGTACCCCTACGGGGAAGCAAGCTACGCGTAGCGTCTCGTAGAGAAGCCGAGATGCTCAAGTATTACGCAGTCACAGCCTGGTGTCGGTTGTACTGAGAAGCGTCTCCCTTGATAGCTTCACTTTGTTTACCATCGATGCCAACTGGGAGGTCACCGACAATTGTGACTCGTTGAACGTGGCGGGGCTGGTCGCCGTAATCTGCGATCGCATAATGTTGAGTAGCTCGGTTGTCCCAAAAGGCTACATCACCAACTTGCCAACGCCAACGGACTGTGTTCTCAGGACGTGTTACATAGGCTTGTAACAGTCGGAGAATATCATCTGATTCAGTTGTTGATAAGCCACGGAACTGGCGCACAAATCCGCCGATGAATAGCCCCCGCTCTCCAGATTCGGGATGGATGCGTACAACTGGGTGCAGAGTTTCGTATACAGTCGAGGTGAAGACAGCCCGGTAAGCCTTGGCATCTTCAGGTAGGTCGAATGCAGTTGCATAGTCGAATTTGTTGCTGTGTACTGCCCAAAGTTGGTCTGCGAGATTACGCAGATGGGTAGGTAAATCTTGGTAGGCAGTTACTGAGTTTGCCCAGATTGTGTCGCCACCAGTCGGGGGAATGTCAAGCGATCGTAAGATAGAGCCGAGAGGAGGACGGTCTACAAATGTCACATCGGTATGCCAGTTATTGGCGCGGGAAGTGGTGCGACCATAATTCAGGTCTAAGATTTCTGGATTTTCTGGCAGCGCTGGTACAGTGGGGTGGGCTGTAGTGACTTCACCGAAACGACGAGCGAAGGCGACCTGTCCAGCAGCATCAAGTTGTTGCTGACCACGGAAAAAGATCACTTTGTATTTGACTAGAGTCTTGCGAATATCGCTGATGATGTCATCGCTGAGGTTAGAACTCAGATTAACACCAATAATTTCAGCACCGATACGTCCTGCAACTGGTTTGATATCAAAGTATTGAGAACCCATGTTTTTTATCTCCAAGAAGTTTATGTTTGGGACTAGCCTTTTTAAGGTGGGTGAAAATTTGGATCAAAAAACTCCTCTTTAACCTCTTATATCAAGTCCGGGTAATTAGTTATGATTCCCACAATCGTTGCACCCCACCCCCAGCCCCTCCCCGCAAGCGGGGAGGGGAGACAAAGCGTAGCTTTGGCGGGGTGGGGTTCTTGGGGTTTTATAAGTAATCAAGCGGACATGATATTAACTCTGTGTCGCGCCAGTTGCTTCTCCCTACAGCCCTTTGGGCATCCTACGGCAGGCGCTAGCCTCTCCCTTTAGGAGAAGGGGAGACGCTGCGCGTAGCTTGCTTCCCCGTAGGAGTACAAGTCGGGGAACCCGCCCAACGCACTGGCTTCTCTGTGCCTCTGTGGTTAAATAAAAGATTTTTTAACCGCAGAGACGCAGAGGGCGCAGAGAGAAAAAAGAGATTTTATAAGTCACCTTGCAAAGACTAATGTTTTTATTTAGGTAGTCAGCAGCCATTCAATTTTGGATTTTAGATTTTAAATTTTTCCTTCAATCCAAAATTTAAAATTCAAAATCTAAAATTGAATGATTCCTTTGAACTGCTAAACACCAGGGGTAGATCCGCCATCAACGATAATCTCTGTTCCTGTAATCGATGCAGCAAGATCAGACACCAAAAATAATGCCAGCGCAGCAATTTCATCTGGCTGGGCGATTCTTTTTAAAGGAATACTTTGGATATTTTGTGCCTTCACTTCCTCGACAGTGATCCCTTGCGCTTCGGCATTCTGCCGAGCTAAAGTCTCAGCACGCTCAGTAGCTGTAGCACCGGGCGATATGGCATTAATGCGAATCTTGTACTCGGCTAACTCTTTAGAAATGCCCTTTGTGAAGTTGAGCAGAGCTGCATTGCTTGTGCCACCAGCTAGGAAGTTAGGACGAGGTGTCCGTTTTGCACCGCCAACTATATTGACAATCCGCCCATCACCCCGACTTTTTTGATGGGGGACGACGGCTCTAACTAGGCGGATATAGCCCAATAATTTTAAGTTCCAAGCATCCAAAAATAAATCATCAGTTGATTCTAGGAAAGATCCAGCACGGGCTGAACCTGCATTATTAATCAAGATATCAATCTGACTTAACTGGGCCAAGGTAGTTGAAACAACTTTCTCAACATCTTCAGCTTTAGTCAAGTCGGCGCTGATAGCAATTACTTTCGCCCCTAGTGTGGGTAGAGACTGGATGTCAGCTACTGCATTTTCTAGTCTTTCTTGATTGCGGGCTGCGATCACTACATTCACACCCTCACTATAGAGTGCTTTGGCGGTGGCTAAACCAATTCCGGCACTTCCTCCGGTGACGATTGCTGTTTTACCTGATAGTTTTAGCTCTAAACTCATACACAGTTACGCTCAAAAATGTAATTTACTTGCGAACCAATAATATTGCCGATTGAGAGCCTGTATTGTGGATGTCCAAGATGACTTGGCTTTCCCCTGATGTACAACCCAGAAGTATTTTGATTTCTGTATCCCGTTTTTCCAAGTCAACACTACAAATGACGGCGGTGACTTTTTTACCAGACAAACTACTTATCCAGACATCGATATCGGCTTCATCTCCAGAGCGAGTATTTTCCAAGTATCCATAGTCCAGTGGATAAACTAAGGATGGATAATGTGGATGTGATGTCCCTTTTGGGCGATCTATCTTGAGATTACTAGCGGCTACAAGCTGATCTAGTTTGAACCAGAAGTCAGCATAATTCGTAATACTCAATTGGAAATGTGCAACACAGCTTTGCCAGGAAAACGCCTGTCGAGTAGTTGTTGCGCTACATCAGCTATTTGTGTCCAAGAAGCTTCTAAATCAATGTGAGGACGCAACTGACCTGCTTCTACTAGACTCAAAAGCCGTTTTAGACCGACTGCGGCTGATTCAAATCTCAGTTCATCGAACAGACGTAAACCATACAGGCTTACACTACCAGTCCCAAAGAATTGGGCAGCGTTGAATGTCACTTCATCTCCCCCAGACACTCCATACAACACAGTTTTTCCATCCTGTGCCAGTAAGCTAAGGGCTACCCCCAAAGTCTTACCACCCACTGACTCTATAATTAGATGATAGGGGCCATACTCGCTTGCGGGTGAGAGGTCTTCGCTAATCACCACCGATTGTGCCCCTGCTTCCTTGACCAGAGTCTCATAGCCAGCCTGCCGAATGTGTGCCACGACGTGCGCCCCTGACAGCCGCGCCAATTGGATAGCAAAGTAACCAACACCTCCTGATGCACCTGTAACCAGAACTGGGCGACCTAACAACGAACCGCCTTTAAGCACAGCATGATAAGCGGTTAAACCTGCTACAGGCAGTGTGGCAGCTTGAGCAAAGGATACCGATGGTGGCAGTTCTGCTAAGGCGTTGGTGGCAACAGACACGAGTTCTGCCCAAGCACCGGCACGGCGAAAGCCAACTACACGCGCCCCTTGGGGAGGCCCTGAACCATCGGCAGCGGGGGTTTCTACCACACCTGCCAAGTCCCAACCAGGCTGCCAACCAGCCTCAGCAGAAGTTGAACGTTTCACCTCTCCCCGATTCAGGGAAATTGCTGCTACCCGCACTAAAGCTTCATCTGGAGCGGGCTTTGGTGCAGTCACTTCACTCAGTGCCAAACGCCCCGGCACATTGGGATCAACAATCACAGCACGTATTTTGCTCATAAGGTTGCCCTGGCTTAGAGATTAATTTCTAGTTCGTTGGTTCGCAATGTACTGCCTGCAATAGATAAGCTCGATAGATTAACTATTTCTTCTTAACTGCAAATCCTGTAACTAGGTTAACAAAATTTCATAAACTACGGTAACTTAATAGGCTTATAGTATTTTGTAGAATGTAAAAAGAAACCTATCACAGACAGCCGAAAGAATCAAGCACCTTGCAAAAAGATTTGTTTCATGAATGCTTGTATCTATTGGTGTGTTGTAAGCTAGTCGCTGTCAACCTCCTACCTGACTACGAGAAGTCGCCTTTTAAGCGTCTATGGATTCTGGTGTGAAGTATGAGGAATTTAAAATTAATAAATTTTATCTGTCTTATCCGATAAAACTCAAGCGTTATTTATGGATAAATATTTTAGCCCTTACTGTATTATTGGCTATGATTATGCTAGGAAAAACTCTGTAAAATCCGTTATTAAATATCCTATTTTCAACATTTACAATTAGCGCTCTGGCAGGATGAGTTTTTGACGGTAATACTAATTTTAAGCAGTTGAAAAAATCCGCTGGTTTTGGTTTGGGATCAGTAAATTCTCTTGATGGAGAAATGATTAGATTTGATGGCAAGTTTTACTAAGTAAAAGTTGATGGAGTTATCACAATTCCAAAATGCTAAAGTAGAAGTTGATACTCTATCAAAAGTTGAGATAAATTTGGTCGTTTTGGGCAAATTTGACCAAGCTGATTTGGGAGATGGCAAACCTACTAAAATCAACAGAGTTGAACGGTAACTAAATATTTTTGGATTAAAGCTATGTCACTATCAGAAACTATTGCAAAACAAAAGGATACCCGTCCCCCTGTGGCGATTGGTCATGTGAGATTACATGTGAGTAATGTATCGGAGGCTAGCGATTTTTTTATCAAGATAGGGCTGCGGCTAATCACCCAATCAGAACAATTAGCTGTTTTAGAATTACGGGGAGGAACGCACTTAGTTTTGAGAACAACTTCAGAGGCGATCGCTCCTGGAATGAATGCGCCTTTTGATCTGATGGTAGATGATGTTTCTGTCACCAGAGAGACTTTTAGGAAGTGGGGACTGACTGTTTCTGAGATCGAACCAGGCAGAATCCACAGTTCATTTACCTTGACTGGGCCAGACGGCTATCTATTGAAGTTGACTTCTTCACATACAGGTGGTAGAGAAGTTTAACAATGTTAGTCCAGGGTTAGATCACAAGATGAAAATATACTCTCAACGACTCTGTTTAGAACCACTAAAACCGGATCATGCCGAACTGCTTTTTGATGGATTACAAAGTGCGAGTATATACGACTTTATTGAAGATATACCGCCACAAAGTGTTGAATCGCTTCGCGATCGCTACATCGTGTTGGCACGTCGTCAATCACCAGATGGAACAGAAATTTGGTTGAATTGGGCTGTCTGGTCTTTTGTAGAGAAATGCTACGTTGGATATGTTCAAGCAACAATTACTGTAGATAACAGTGCAATCCTTGGATATGTGTTTTTTCCTAATTCATGGGGAAAAGGTTATGCACGCGAAGCGGTGAAGTGGATGATTAATTATTTAGTTGAGACATACCAAAATCTTAATTTTTGCGCTGAAGTTAATGTTCAAAATCACCGTTCTATTGCTTTATTGCATAATCTGGGATTTGTCCGCTCGACATTTTTTCAAAATATTCAGTCTAACCAAGATGAATTTAACCACGAAGTACAGTATCGAAAAGGCTGATAGATAATTAAATTCAAATTAGATAAATCTTAGAGTGTTTTGCATTTTTCAACACCAGGTTTGCACAACATGACCCTTCAACTGTTGTCCTAACCAAGGTGTATTTTGTGAAAGTGTATAAAGGCTTTTCCGTTCGACTTTCCAGATTTTCTGGGGATCAAATAAAGTAAGTTCCCCTGGTTGATCAGGTACGATCGCACTGATTTTCTGCCCCAAACACTCTGCTGCACGGCTACTCAATGCCCGCCATAATTCTAAAGCTGTAAATTCCTCAGTTTCAACGAGATGCTGCCACAGCAAGGGTAATGCTAACTCGAAACCAATTGCCCCAGCCGGTGCTTCGGCAAAAGCTTGGACTTTTTCTTCGTAGCTGTAGGGTGTGTGGTCAATAGCGATCGCATCTATTACACCCGCACGCACCCCTGCACGCAACGCTACAACATCACTGGGATTACCTAAAGGCGGGTCTAAATGCAAGCTGGTGTTATAACTCTTAACTGCTTTTGTATCAAGTAAAAGATGCATCCATGTAGTGCTGGCGGTGATGGGTAAACCAGCAGCCTTAGCTGAGGCAATTAATTCCACGCTGCGAGATGTGGAGACACGCATAATATGGACTGGTGTGCCTATGGTTGCAACCAATTCTAACAAAGCTGCGATCGCAGTAGTTTCAGCGCTGGCGGGTATTGGGGGTAAACCGAAACGCAGAGCATCAGGCCCTTCTCTCATTACACCATTTGCTGCTAATTGGCGATCGCTAGGCCAAAATGCTACTGGTTTACCTAACGGCTGGAGATACTCTAACACTCCCTGCACCAGCGCCAAATTTTCTAAGGGCTTACCATCCGTAAAACCAACAACTCCAGCAGATGCTAAATCTGCCAATTCCGTCATTTGCTTCCCAGCAACATCTAGGGTGATAGCACCCCAGAGATGAAGCAGGGGGAGAGGAGAAGATAAGGGAGAGGGGGGGGACAAGGGAGAGGGGGGAGACAAGGGAGAAAAATTGCCTCCTTGTCCCTCTCTCCTCTGCTGCAACTGTGCCACAAGCGCAGGGTTATCAATAACTGGGGATGTATCGGGTAAAATGTTAACTCTGGTAAAGCCGCCAGCAGCAGCAGCTTGTAAAAAAGATGAGAGGGTTTCCCGTTCTTCAAACCCTGGTTCACCAGAGTGGCTATACAAATCCACTAATCCAGGACCAAGAACTAATCCCTGACAATCTCTGATTTGAGTATCAGAACTGATATCAGAAATGCGCGAAGCCACAGCTTGGATATAACCATCAGCAATCAGCACATCAAAGAGTTCGTCGATTTCAGAAACTGGGTCAATCACCCGTACTTGTTGCAGCAGTTCAGTCATAAAACTTTTTAGTTATGAGTTATGAATTAGGAGTTAGGAGTTAGGAGTTATTTGTTCCTCCCTCATCACTTCTCACTTTATTTGTCACTCCTGTACAGACGCGATTAATCACACTTTTGTACAGACGCGATTAATCGTACTTTTGTACAGACGCGATTAATCGCGTCTCTACTCCTAACTCCTAACTCCTAACTTTATTACAATGCCCCTGCTGCTGTTTTATCTAGTAAGCCTCCACCCAAGTGAGTGGTGATGTTCATCGCTTGCAATACTGGTAAACCATCGATTCCAGAAGGGTAGTCGATAACACTGACTGCGCCATTACCTTGGCGAAAATTCCAGAAATTTTCCAGCGATAAACCCAGAATATAACAAAGCAACGTTTTGTTAGTAGCGTCATGAGCTACTACTAATACAGTTTTAAATTGATTACTTGATGCAGCTTGCACAATTGATTGCCAAGCTGCAACGCTGCGCTCCCACACTTGTTGCAAATTTTCCCCTTCAGGCATTTGCACTTGGGCCGGTACTATCCGCCAGCGCTGCAATTCTCCCGGAAACTCTTGCTCTATCTCTGTTTCTAATTTCCCTTCCCAGAGTCCGTGGCTGATTTCTCTCAAATCATTTTGCAAGTCTAACTTTACATTAGGATGGTGTTTTAGAATAATCTCTGCTGTTTCTTTAGGACGTAGCATTGTGCTACTTACGGCAAAATCAATCGCTACCTCTTGAAGAAATGCGCCTGCTTTTTGCGACTGTTGTCTGCCGTTGTCGTTGAGGGGGACATCAATTTGCCCTTGAAACCTGGTTTGGCGATTCCAGTCGGTTTCGCCGTGACGCACCAGTAATAACCGTATTCCTTGATGATCCGGTCGTAATGAGGGTAAAGATTCTCCGGTGTGTTGCGTCTGATTTAACGACTCTAGCTGGACTGGTTCGCCCAATCCCCCAGCAAAATTTAGTACGGTGATGCCACAGTTAGATTGCTGTATTGAATGGTACCGACTTGCAGGGATGGATAGCGCTGTGCTAATCAGGGCGCGATTAATGCCGTTATGTCCCACAATGAGAATAGTTTCGCCTTGATGGTGGGATAAAGTTTCTTGCCAAAATTGCCGTGCTTGTTCGTATAAAGCAAGAACGGGAAAATGTTCTCTTGTCCCTTGTGCATCATTAAGCAGCATCCGTAGTTCGTCGGGGCGTTCGTGCCAAGTGCGGTAGTCTTCGGCAAATTTATGTTTAACTTCAGCAGTCAGCAGTGCTTCCCATAAAGGTAGATCAATTTCCAGCAGCAAATCAGAAACTTGGAGTACAGCAGACTGTCCAGAATGAGTAACTAACTCACTATAGATAATATCTGCTGTGTGTTTGGCTCGTTGCAAGGGACTGCTGTAAATGGCATTAAATAAAATATTGCTGAGGGCTTTGCCTACTTTACTGGCATCGTTACGACCTTTTTCGGTTAATATTGACGCATCAGTGCGCCCTTGGATACGCCGCTCGGTGTTATAACCACTTTGACCGTGGCGCACAATGATGACACGAGTCATCTCAAAGCCCTCCTGTATTTAGACGATTAATTCTACTGCAAAATGATTGCAGAATTATCGACTCAGGAACGCGGATTGAGTCAGTTGCAAAACTTTATTCTCGTAGGGGAAGCAGAATCAGCAGCAATAACCGCCGTTGTATTAACGATTTTCCCTAATAAAGGTGTTTTTAGTCAAGCATAAATATTGACTCTAATACCATTAACAAAAATCTTTACAACAGATGAATGGCTGTAGGGGCGTACATTTGTCATGCGTGTCAACTTAAGGTTAAAACTCCTTTAAAATCTCGTTTCCAGTCTCTGGCTGGAAATGTACCTCATAGCGGCTCTGCCGCAAGTCTTGAGGCAGCAGCCCCCGATTAGGCATTAAGAGTCGGAGACTTCTTCTCGAGGCAATTTCTGAAGGACTTATATCATGTCCGCATAATTTAGTTATGCTAACCACAGTCATTGCACCCACCTCCAACCCCTGCCCCCTAGTATCACACAAGTCAAATTACCCCCCTTAATCCCCCCTTATAAAGGAGGGAAATAGGAAATTTGGTTCCCTCCCCTTTATAAGGGGAAGGTTAGGGTGGGGTAAAACCTTGGTTAATCAGCTATTTCAGACTTGTGTGTAAACCGTAGCCTTAATAAAGAGAGGGATTAAAGTTAGGATAGGGTGAGGTTTTGGAGGACTTTTGGGTAATTAGATAACTTGTGTACACTACCGTAGCCATGAGCGACTGGCGTGGGTTAGGAGGGATCAATTACACTCAAAACTACAGCGTCAACCTTTATACCTGATTATTTTCTTTGTATATCTAACTGCACTTGTAATCCATCATTGTCATTCCCAGACTGAGCCGGTGTTAAAAAAACAGAAGTGTCTGGCTGTGATAATGATTCGTTAAAGCGGAGTTTGACTGGAGTTTTATTGCCTGTTCTATTATTGTTTGAGATGCTTGCTGGATTAGTTCGCTCAAAAAAGCTTCCAAAGTCATCTTGGGCTGTTCTCCGATCAATTCCAACTAGAGAATCACCAGTTAATCTGTATTGTTCTCGATTTGAGCTTGATACTGGTGACTGGGCGTATACTTGGCTTCCTAAGCTTGCAAAGGCTGCCGTAATTCCCAACAAAGCAATAATTTTGGTGTTCATTTGTTTTATCCAAATTATCTTTAATATTGCTTGTCTTTATTCTCTGGGTAAATTATTTTAATTAACTCTATCTTAGGTTCTATTACAAATAATTGTATTGCGTATACACTTAGCTTGTCAATGATTCCTGCTCTATACAAACCTACTTACACTGTCTTCAGATTGTTAAATTTATACAAGTTGAACAGTAAGTTTATCTGGTTTAGTTTCCAAGCGATCGCAGTTAAGTTCGTTGAGATATGCCAGCATTAAATCAAGGATGTTATCAGGTAAATCAATGGCATTCCCTTCTTTGGTGGTAATCATTGTCTGATGACAAGCTGCTTCTCTACGCAAAGCGTAGAAAAGCTTGTGTACTGGCGTGCTTCACGTTCATCTAGCAAAACTTGCCATTCTCCAGTTTCTAGCGCTAAGGCAATTGCTTTGCGTTCAGCATTATCTAATTCTGGTGGGATATTGAATGTTATTGTTGAAACTGAGATAACTTGCAACCATCAAGCAGCGATCGCTGGCAATATAGCAGTCCTAAATCATTTATAAAAAGTTAGATCCCCGACAACTTTTACGAAGTCAGGGATCTGGACAACGCAAATTTTCACAAATTAGATAGGATTGCAAGGTTAGTAGATTGCAAACTTTCCTCAAAAGTAGAATCACTTCATAAAATCTAGAATCCAGTTGAGGCAAAAAAGCGATCGCTTTATCTTGTTGGTGGTAGGAATCTTTGCTACTTTTAGAGGACTTACGCAGAAGAGATCCCCCAACCCCCTTAAAAAGGGGGCTTTTAAGATTCCCCCCTTTTTAAGGGGGGCTAGGGGGGATTAAGCTTTCAAGTTTTCAGTGCGTAAGTCCTGTTTTAGAATAAAAGGATGTCTAGCCAATGCCTAACGTTGAGAAAATCAGTGTTGCTCTCACACCAGAAATGGCTGCTTTTGTCCGTGATGTAGTGGAATCTGGCGAATATGCCAGCAGCAGTGAAGTTATCCGGGAAGCATTAAGGGACTGGAAGCAGAAACGTCTATTGCAGTTACAGAATATTAATGAAGTACGCCGTCTTTGGCAAGAAGGAATTGACAGTGGTGCTGGGCAGTATACAAATATTGAAGTTATTAAACAGGAAGCCCGTAGGCGTTTAGGTCAAGTTTCTCAATAAGGATGCGTGATTCGTGGGACGTTTTATCCGCACTGCTAAAACCGAAGAAGACCTGATTGAAATATGGATTTACATTGCGGCTGATAATCCAACAGCATCTGACAGGTTACTTTACCAAATTGATACAAAATGTCAAATGCTAGCTGACAACCCAGAACGTGGTCAAGCACGTCCTGATATTGCGCCAGGGTTAAGGTATTTCTCGGTTGGTCGCTATCTGATTTTCTACCAGAATATCAGCAAAGGTATTGAAATTGTGCGCGTTGTGCATGGTGCAAAGTATTTGCCCGGTATTATTTACTGATAAACTAATTGTTTTCTCCAATCTCAATCGCCATCACCAATCTTTTAATTACGAATTAGTTGTTTAATTAATCGCCATAGCACAGAAAGCGATGAAATTGCGACGCCGAATAGCCCGTCATAGTGCTGTTGTTATATTAATACCTCGTGCTAATAGTAAGGTGGCAATTAAAATATCTACATCTTCATCAACATAAACCTGAGCAAAAATCGTCATTTTTGATTGAGTCTGGCTTTGATAGCTGGATGGACTAATTCATCAGGAACATGATTGCGCTCGATATATTCATTGATTTCTACTTGATTGTCTAGATAAAAACTCAGAGCATCAAAGACTTGGGCTAAAGTTAAATGAGGTAAATGTAGCGGAATTTCTTCTGGTCTAATCCCTAAACGCCAATTTTCCACGATCGCTCTCACAGGTGTTCTCGTGTTTGCAATAATTGGTTCACCAGACAAAATTTCAGTTTGCCGAGTGACCTAGCGAGAGGTGGTTGTACTGGTCATACTGATTAAGTTTTTGCAGTATTTTTCTTAAACTAGCACAGTATTAATTGAACAGCGATCGCTCAAGGTTAGTAGATCGCAAACTTTCCTCAAAAGTGCGATCGCCTGAGAAAATCTAGAATACAGTTGAGGCAAATAAACGTAGATGCTTCCTTAGCCAATACGCTTGGGATAAGATCCCCCCGCCTGCGGCGACCCCCTTAAAAAGGGGGTAAATAGGAGACAAAGCCCCCCTTTTTTAAGGGGGGTTGGGGGGATCTCCGAGAGCCAAACATACATATTAACCGAACCGTATTGCTTCCTCGGCTTGTCGTTAGACATCGCGCAAAGCCAATGTTTTAATTACGAATTAATTTTTTAGCCAATCGCCACAGCAGAGAAAAGGGTAAAATTAGTATCGCTCTTAATATTTGCACAAACTGAGCTAATCGACGTTTCCTAATAGCAGGGGGAGTAGATTGGCGTTGCAGTATTGCTAGATTTTCTTGAACCGTTACCGTACTAGGATGATTAACGCCTAACACCCGTTGGCACATTGCCAAAGCTTTTGTGTACAGAGGTTCGGCTTCGCTGTAGCGTCCTTGGTTATTGTAGAGCAAAGCTAAATTGTTCAAGCTAGTAGCCACATTGGGATGGTCACCAGCAAACAGGCGCTTTCTCATTGCCAAAGCTTTTGTGTACAGAGGTTCGGCTTCGCTGTAGCGTCCTTGGTTATTGTAAAGGAAAGCTAAATTGTTCAAGCTAGTAGCCACATCCGGATGGTCGCCAGCAAACAAGGACTGGCAAACATTTAGGCATTCTTCACCCCAAGGTTCTGCTAATTGATATAATGTTTGTCCCTCGTAAAATCTTTTTATCCCTACAAATATCCAAATTACTTCATCGCTGGGAACTGATGCCAGAGAAATTATCTGTGCCTGTTTTGCTTCTTTTCTCTCTGCAATTAAACGGTTTCCCAGGTCTTCGAGATGGGGAACGATATCTTTGATGCTTTCAATCTGCTCAGAAGTGGCAGAATAAGGAAGGATTTGAGCTTTGGCTATCATAGCACTGGCGAAGGTTGTTTCCAAAACTGATTTCATCTCGCCAGCATCGGCTAACTGCGCTTGCAAAAACCACCGCACTAACGCATGAATTTTATAATATCCTGCTCTTTCTTCTACCAGTTGCAGCAAGTTGCGCCCGTAAAGTTGCTTTTTAGCTGCGTTTAATTCATTTTCTGACCAAGTTAGCTGTCTTTCTTCCTGATTTTCTGCTTCCCCTCCACCTATCGCTACCCAAATAACCAAATCCCAAAGAATCAGTGTAGGAGAAAATAAACTCAAAAATATTCCTAGTTGTTGCGCCAGTGGGTCGAGTTCTGACCAAGTTAAAGCAAAGGCAGCTTTGACTCCCAGTTGAGTTGAGTTGAGAGTTTCCCGGTCTTGTAAAGCTGACTCTGCTAATTTATATTCTTGCAATCGTCCAAACATGATATTTAAAGATATGTTCGGGTCGCCTAATAAATAACCTCCTACTAACTCTATGCCCAAAGGCAAATATTCCAGACATTCACATATTGCTGTTGCGGCTTCTGGTTCGTTTTCAACTCGCCTATCTGTTACCCCCAACAGTCGTTTTAACAGTTCTAAAGCTTTGCCTGGTTCTTTTTGAGGCGAGAGAACATCTAAAGAAATCTCTTGAATAAAATTCGGGTCTAAATGCCGCAGTCGAGTAGTAATTAAAACTCGGAAACGGTTATCTTGGGGAACGACTTGGCGGAGGTTGTCTAAATCAGTTACATCATCGAAGACAATTAAAATCGGCAAGTTAGAGTTAGGATATCTAGACCAACACCAGGCGACTTGTTCTTTAAGGCTTAAAAGTGTTCCTCCTAATTCTTGGGGAATTTCAAAACTAAACTGCAACCGGAAAACCTCTAAAACTTCGGCGGCGAGATTGGTTTCTCTATCGTTAAACCAGGTAATGCCACCATAATATTCTTGATATCGTTTTGCATATTGGGTGGCTAATTCAGTTTTGCCCACGCCACCCATTCCCGCTATTGCTACATAGTCTTTGCGCTGCAAGCCTTCATGCAGCATTGTCAGTTCCGTTTCTCGCCCAACGAAATGAACAGAACCGCGATAAGGAATAGATTTTGTGGGAGTTAGCTGTTTCTGCCCGTTAATAATTTGAGTGCCAATATTAACTTGAGCACCAGGGGCAGCAAAAGCACCAATTTTTTCGGCGAACTTCCCGGAGTCTTCAGGCATACATAGTTAAATCTTGCTGTTCACAAGAATTGAAAAACCTCTCTCCGAAACGGAGCTATCGTGTATACACAAGTCGTATTACCCCCCTTAATCCCCCCTTATAAAGGGGGGAAACCGAAAATCTAGTTCCTTGTTTGGAGCCAGATGAACAGGCTCAAAGCCGAAACTTCCCTTATAAAGGGGAGAAACCGAAAATCTAGTTCCTTGTTTGGAGCGAGATGAACAGGCTTAAAGCCGAAGTTTCCCTTATAAAGGGGGGAAACCGAAAATCTAGTTCCCTGTTTGGAGCGAGATGAACAGGCTCAAAGCCGAAGCTTCCCTTATAAAGGGGAGAAACCGAAAATCAGTTCCTTGTTTGGAGCGAGATGAACAGGCTCAAAGCCAAAGCTTCCCTTATAAAGGGGAGAAACCGAAAATCTAGTTCCCTCCCCTTTATAAGGGGAGGGTTAGGGTGGGGTAATACGAGAGTCTCAACCCAGATTTCAAGCTATTTCAGACTTGTGTATACACCGTAGCCGAAACAGAGAAAGGCTTTGAATCTTACTCCTCTTCCCTTGTAGGGAAGGGGCTGGGGGTTAGGTCACACGATAACTTTTGCTAATAATTTAAAAAGACATATTTTGAATATTTCCTGTTCCACCTGGCATTACTACCTGACCAATTTTGTCTGCCAGTTTTTCTAAGTTCGGCATAGCTAGAATTTCAGCTAATTTAGGATTTGGTTCCGCTTTAGCTGCATCTGCCAATTCCTGTGCAGCTTGAGCCACTTCAGGATTAGCTTGAGCGGCAGATTGCACCTCTAGTACAGCTTTGCCATAATCAAGTGGTTGTTCTGGTGCTTTCTCTATCGCAACTACAGTATGGGGAGAGTGTTTTTTGAGGGTGACGAGAAACTTACTAGTCTTATCCAATAAAGTTTCTGTTACTTTTTCGGTTGTTTTTTCTAAAGCTTTAGTGGCAATTATAGTGCCGATCGCGATCGCCGCAGTTTCAAGTATCATAATCTTGCTTTGACTATGTGTATCCTATTTACTTCTTAACACACCGCCTTTATTTTAAATTCCGCAACTAAGTTAATAAATTTAGATTTAGCTGAAGTCTTTCGGGTATTTAGATATTCCAGTATTGCTTTTTCTACACACTGCGTGTAATGTCTACTCTTTTTGAGTGTCTGGCGGTGCATTAGACTAAAGCTGTAACGCATCCTACTGGCTCTAAGAGGTTGTTTGAAAAGTGTTTCGCTGTGACTTTAGATTCTTATTGATCCCCCCAACCCCCTTAAAAAGCTACGGTGTACACACAAGTCGAATTACCCCCCTTAATCCCCCCGATGAATTGGGGGGAAACAAGAGATTCTCGTTCCCTCCCCTTTACAAGGGGAGGGTTAGGGTGGGGTAATTCGAGGACTGGTAGTGATTCGATAACTTGTGTGTACACCATAGCCTTAAAAAAGGGGGAACCAGAATCAAAGTCCCCCTTTTTAAGGGGGATTTAGAGGGATCTATAACTTTTGATACCGACAAGAGGACTTTTCAAACATCCTCTAAGTATAAAATTACGATTTTCATCAACAAAATCGTGATTTTCATCAACAAAATCACGATTTTCATCAACAAAATCATGATTTTCATCAACAAAATCACGATTTTCATCAACAAAATCACGATTTTCATCAACAAAATCATGATTTTCATCAACAAAATCATAAATTTTGTGATAAATACTGACGCTTACGTCATCTTAGATACTATTTTATGAGGATTTTACTGAACTAAGATCCAGCTTTAGTAAGGCAAACTAGCTTTAAAGCAGAATGAAAGGGATACATTTATGCCTCGTCAAAAACGTACATACCGCGTTCTAGAAAAAGCTGAATTCAGAGCGGCGGGACTCAAAGCAATCGATCCCAGTATGGATTTTGGAAATGCTCGCAACTTGCAAAGCATGACAGAACTAATTGAGCACTACCGTAACAAAATAGATGCTTATAATACTGCTCTAGCCGTGATAGACTCTTCTAGAACTGAGATGGACGAATTGGACAAAACCTTAAGTGACCTCACTGAGAAAATGCTGATTGGAGTTGCTTTTAAATACGGCAAAGATAGCCGTGAATATGAAATGGCGGGTGCTGTTCGGAAAAGCGATCGCATCCGTAAAAGTACAGCAACACGCTTAAAGGCGACTCCAGAGGAACCAGTTAGTAATAACTCTAAAACTGCATAATCTTGTCTGTATTTAAAGTATATTCTTTGATGCCAACTTAATAGCAATTTTCAGGTAATTAAAGTATATGGTAGGGTTACACAACTAGCAGTGCAACCCTACAGGAGATTGTGTTTCAAATAGATCAAAAGACAATTCTGCTCATTGGCGATCGTATACTTCCAAAGTCAACGCCACAAAGTCAACCTCAGAAACTTTCTCTGGTTGTGAGTGGAACAATAAATGCTAATCGCTGTCATTCTTGAATTTTGCATCTTTTTGTTGTTTAGAGCCGCAATGAACATAAAACTCAATGATTTTTGCTGCTTTGTACTTAACTTTAGTCATCAGAATGTTTACGGAACTATATTAATTTAAATCTAAATAAAATCGGTAATTTTCATGAGGTATTACAGATAAAAGCTAATTAAAATCAACTGTAAATATGCTCAGATTTTTGTTAAATCAAGCAACAATAATCAGGTAAGCATAAAACTTTTGCTTGAATTAGATGCTATAAGATAATAGTATTCCAATCTCTTTTGCAGTTTACCTTATATCAATGCCAAAATATCAATATATATTTTCAACAAAAATAATAGTAAGCAACCATGAAAGTGAGCCTAACAGTACTACAATTATCGGGAATTTTAGATAGAACTAGAGGTAATGAACTACGTCGGGAAATTAGTGGACTTCTGGCAAATGGAACCAATATTTTTTTGCTTGATATGAAAGAAATAAAGTTGATCGATAGCACTGGTTTAGGTGCTTTAGTCTCAGTAATGCAAATGGTACACAATACTAATGGTAAACTTTTCCTCTGTTCTATTAGCGATCAAGTCAGGATGTTGTTTGAAATGACTAAAGTGGATAGAATTTTTAAAATCTTCACTGACCAAGAGGAATTCAATCGCAAAGTATTGGTAATCTTGAGTGGGGACAAAAAGGGCTAGTACCACAAGGCGGAAGTTACAGCGTATTTCAGGTAAGTGAAGTACACGGGGGTAGGGGCACAACATGTTGTGCCCCTACGATTATCTGTACCTCACCTTGGCGTAGCCTAAGAGGATGTCTGAGAAGTATCAAATATTTGTTGATCCCCCCTAACCCCCCTTAAAAAAGGGGGATTTAGGGGGATCTCCAAGGGTTAGATGTATACAAAAAAACTTTTCAGACATCCTCTAAGAAGAGAAGTTGCAATCTGCTGTATCATGAGGTGTAGGAACACGGCAATGCCCATTGGTGTCAACTTAAAAAGATTTTGCCCATATTTGTTGGGTGTAAGCGTCAATCTCAAGGGTGGCACTTACGCTTAGTTTTAACTAATCCAAACAGCTTTTGATGTTCCAGAAGATAAAGAACCGCCTCACTAGCATCACCACGGAGAACAGTTTGGAAAAAATGGTATAAACTGCGAAAAACTATCTCTGTAGAAATCAGGTCTAGGGTTGATTCAATGCAAGAGTGCTTCCCTTCGGGAGGCTGCGCCAATGCGATCGCTGCCATCCTGGCTTTCTACACAAGTAAAATCATCACCCATCCCATTAACACGGTGATGAATATTGCCCAAAGAGTTACCTAAGAAGCTAATTTTGATTTGCAAGCACCTGTCATTGTAGTAGAAAAACATCAGGGTAAAATTACTTGCCAATCTGAGTTAAATCGAGGTACAGAGTTTGCGTTGGCTCTACCGATTTCTCATCCTTAAGCTAGTAGCTTTTAAAATTTTATTTGTTCATGATGAAGCTTGCGTGTTTTAATCTTTTAGTAGACTTACGAAAGTCCGCCTACACAAAAGACTTCAAGTCAGTTTTGGCAAGCTTTTTGAGAACAAAGAGAGAAACAAACTTATGGGACTTTTCGATCAAATTCTTGGTGCCGTCGCTAATCCTAATCAACAGGGCAGCTTAGGGCAACTTGGAGGTATCATTAACACTGTACAGCAGTTGAGCGATCGCACTGGTGCAGACCCTTCTACCATCCAATCAGTCTTGTCTATTGTCGGTGGTCAAGTGCGTTCTGCTTTACAACAAAAGCAAGCCACAGATGGTAATGAAGCTGCACAAACTCTAGTGAATCAATATGCTGGGACTTCACCTAACCCCGAAGCTGTCGATTCGCTGTTTTCTCCTCAGATACAACAGCAGGTAGCTGAAGTTGCTGCCCAGCGCACTGGATTGGATGCTGGTATAGTTCAACAATTGCTGCCTTTAGCAGTACCTTTGGTGCTGAATTTTTTGCAATCAGGTGCTAATGCTCAGAATCCCCAAGCTGGCGGGAATCCTGTACTGAATTCTTTTTTAGATGCTGATGGTGATGGTGATGTCGATATCGCTGATGCCATCCAAATGGCTAGTCGCTATATGAGACGGTAACAATTCCTAACTCCCTTAGATGTCATTTATAAAGTAAAAAGAAAATTACTGTCGGGTGTATTAGGCGCATATTTTGATATGCTTGATCACAAAAAACATTACTCTCGGCGATCATGCACTGCTATAGAAAATGGTGCGTTAGGCTAAAGCCGTAACCCACCCTAACTTTTGATTTACTTTATAAATGGTCTCTTAGACATTGGCAATTAGACCTTGCTAGATATTTAGCTAAGACATAGGCTGAGAAGATAGGAAATTTGCAAATATAAATCAGACAATCTATGTCTAAATTTTTTGACTCTATCACTGACGAACTGCAAGACTTTATTGCTGCCCAACACCTTTTCTTTGTTGGCTCTGCACCCTTAAGTCCTACGGGTCATATTAACATGTCTCCTAAAGGTTTAGGCTGCTTTCGCATCCTCTCTCCCAACCGAGTTGGTTACTTAGACCTCACAGGCAGCGCTAACGAAACATCAGCCCATTTGCAAGAAAATGGGCGGATAACCTTCATGTTTTGTGCCTTTGAGGAACCCGCCTGTATCCTGCGTCTTTACGGTCAAGGAAACACGATTTTACCGAATTCTCCAGACTGGAATTCCCTGTACTCTTTGTTTTTGCCGATACCTGGAACTCGTCAAATTATCGTCGCTGACATTGAACAAGTACAGACTTCCTGTGGTTTTGGCGTACCACTCTATGAATATCGAGGTGAGCGCCAGACTCTAGTAAACTGGGCTAGTAAAAAAGGTGAAGAGGGAGTTCGAGAATATCAACAGCAGAAAAATATCGTCAGCATTGACGGTTTAGCAACACCACTGAGTAAATTACCCTAAATTTGACAAAAGCGGACTTTAGGGCAGTGAGACAATCAACTGAGTTGGTGGCATCTCTTTCAAAATGAAAATTGATTTTTAAGCTCATAGCCCTTCGCTTGTAGGGTGCATTATGGCGTTAAGCCTAACGCATCGCCTAAGAGTTAACAATTCAAAATTCAAAATTCAATTTGAAATTGTTAACAAGTTTTGGGGGTTTAATTTAATATGCTTGGGTTAAAAAGAATAGTAGGTTGGGTTTCGCTGTTGCTCAACCCAACAAAATTTTGATAATGTTGGGTTTCGTTCCTCAACCCAACCTACAGATATTATAAGTGTTTAACCGAACCTAATATAAATCCCCGTCACCAAACGTAATTGCGAATTAGTTTATGACCCTTTTGGGTTGGTGTCACCACCAATTATTACTTGGAACAAGTTTCCTAGTAAAGAGAAAAACGCTGAAACTAACACTACCAGCATTAAACTAGCAAGGGCAGCAAACGGAGAGATGATGAATAAGAGTAAGAGTGCAAGCATCAAAATCGTTAGTAATGTCTTATTCATCTTTTTTCACCTTTAATAGTTTCTATTCTCAAGCTAACCAACTAAGCCATGAACTTAACCACAGTCTACAGAAAGAATTAGTCTTAGTTCTCAGGTTAGATTTTGCAACAAAATTTAGTGCCATAGTTTAATTTCTAAATCAAGCATCTGTCACCTGCCCTCTGTTCGACTTAACCTGTCCGCGCTTACTTTTGTAATCAAGGCGCTTTCTTTGAGAACTGCGAGTTGGTTTGGTGGGTTTGCGTTTTCTCGTCACTACAACTGCGCTTTGAATGAGTTCTTGAAGTCGTTTCAACGCTGACTCCCGATTGTTCTCTTGGCTTCGGTGTTCCTGCGCCTTGATTACGATAACTCCTTCTTGGGTGATGCGTCGGTCATTCAGCTTTAAAAGCTGTTGTTTATAATAATCTGGTAATGATGAAGCCATAATATCGAAGCGCAAGTGAATCGCAGTGGAAACCTTATTCACATTTTGGCCTCCCGCTCCTTGCGAATGAATCGCACTAATTTCAATATCACTCTGTGGGATAATAACTTTGTTGGAAATTTGCAGCATTACTCACAAGGCAAAAGAGGAACTTTGAAATTTGGGATAAAAATCCTTTACTCAGTTTGTTCGGGAAAATCTATTACTACGTCTTGGTCTTCATTGTTGTTCAAATTCACCTCTAAAGTCTGTCCTTCTATTGTCACTTTATCACCTGGTACTAATCGCCGTCCTCGTCGGGTTTCCAGCATACCATTTACTTGGACATCGCCACCTTGAATCATCAGCTTGGCTTGCCCTCCAGTTGGCACTATACCCATCAACTTTAAAAATTGATTTAACTTAATTGTGTTATCTCTGATTTTCTTCATAGTAAATAAAACTACATCACCTTAATTGTATCGTGGCGTTATCAAGGCAAAGCGTAAATCTGTTGCACCATATAATCAGCTAAGTACAGCATTTCATTAATTTTAGGACTTATGCATTAAGAACGTAAAAACAAAGTTTGAAACTGCTTCTCTACGAGACGCTACGCGATCACTATCGTTGCGTATGCCTTTCAGGCACGCTACGCGATCGCAATGATATAATTTCGTCACGGTGTGTAAGTTCTAAATTCGTAGTGAATTAAATTCGGCGATACTCTATAATGCCAATGCGTCCCTTTAGAATGCCTTAGCGAGTCTTCTTACAAGCGGAGACGCCAAAGGCGATAGCGTAGCGAAAAGCCTGCGGCATGGCAACTCTTAGAGACGCTACGCGTAGCTTGCTTCCCCGTTCGCAAAGCGTCCCGTAGGGAAGGGGTACGCTTAGAGCGAGTCATCGTCATCGTTCGCGCAGCGTCTCGCAGAGAGCGTCACGAACGTCATAGCCCGTCGTAGACATCGCTATAACGACAAAAACAGTAATACCAGTTTATTATCTATAATGTTGATCGACAAAACTGTCAGATATAGGTTAAAAAACTAGTCTGGAAAGTTCTTTTAGTGTGTTCAGGGGACTGGATCTATGATTAAGCTTGGTTTATTAGTACAGTCCCAGAATAACTCTTTGGGTATAGGAAAAGTTACGGAAATATCTGATCCCAATGCGAACGTTGAGTATTTCTGCTCAATAGGGCAACGTCTCCAAAAAACTTTACCTTTAAATTCGCTATCTGAAGTCAGGCTTGAACCCCAGGCTCGATGCTATATCAAGTCCCAAACCCAGGATAAATGGATAGTTGGCAGGATTTTTATCTGGGATGAAGACACAGAAATGTATCAAATTGATTTACCAGATAAGAAAACTGCGATCGCTTGTGAAGAAGAAATTTACGTTCGTTGCAATTTACCCAACACAGACCCCATCGAAACTCTAGCAATGAAGGGTCACGAAACGCCTTACTTCCACGACAAAAGACTGGCTTTTGTGAAATCCTTGATTCAGCAACGCGCTGTCAGTCGGGGGATGACGGGACTGATTTCGGCAAATATTAATCTTTATCCTCACCAAGTTGAAGTTGTGCGGCGGGTACTGGAAGACCCAATTCAACGCTATTTGCTAGCAGACGAGGTGGGACTAGGAAAAACCATCGAAGCAGGTGCGATTCTGCGTCAATTCCTCCTCGATGAACCAAAAAAAGGTGCGGTGGTCATAGTTCCGCAATATTTGCTCAAACAATGGCGGCTGGAGTTAGAAAACAAGTTTTACATTTCCCATTCTGGCAAACGGGTAGCGGTGCTAGCGGTTGAAGATATTCATAAAATCAACCTGAAAGCGAGGATAGGCTGCTTAATTTTAGATGAAGCCCATCATATCGCAGCAATGGCAACCTCTAAGGATGCAGCAGTACGCCAGCGTTTTGAGACTTGCAAAGATATTGCTCATAAAAGCGATCGCTTACTTTTATTATCTGCCACTCCTGTTCTCAATCATGAGCAGGATTTTCTGGCGATGTTGCACTTGCTCGACCCGACAACCTATAAACTTGGCGATTTAGCAGGTTTTCGTGCCAAGGTCGAAAGCCGTCAGCAAATTGGTAAAGTTCTGCTTTCTTTTAATCAAGGTGCAGAACCTCTTGTTCTCAAAAACAACTTGCAGCACCTGCGAAACCTGTTTGCTGAGGATAAGTATTTACTGAAGCTGGCAGATGATTTAGAAAATTTACCAGCAAATTCTACTGAGCAAGACCAAATAGTCCAAGCGATTCGCATCCATGTCAGCGATACCTATCGACTACATCGGCGAATGCTTCGCAACCGTCGCGCTGCGGTGGAAGATGTCATATTTGACCGCAATTTTACGCCGAAACAAGAGTATGATTTAGACGAGCGATCGCCTGATATCCACGAACTGCTCAATCAATGGCGTAGTGTTGCTCCTGGTGAAAAGCAATATCAGCGAATTTTTCTGCTGTTATTCCTCGCTTCTGGTACTTGGTTAGGCATTTTAGAACAGGTAATTACTGCGCGTTTAACTGGTAAACCTGATTCTAAACTCATCCAGGAGTTTAATGAAGATGATGTTCGCCTATTAACTACAGCCCCTAAATTCTCAGGGGAAGAAGAGATTCTGCAATCCTTACTAAAAATTATTCGTCAACCTCAAGAAGACGGAGAACGGACGGAAAGTTTGAAAACAGTGCTGCTGAATCAGCTAGGTACGCACTTCAAAATTCCCGCAAACGTTCGGAAGAATCAAAACGAATTCATCACGAGAATACAGCAGAGAATTCTAAGACCAATTACTGGCGATATTCTGCCCAAATTTATTGTATTTACGAGTTTTGTCCAAACTTGTGCAGAAATTGTCCGGTATTTGTCTGATACCTTTGGTGCTCAGACAGTAGCCAGCCATCAATTTGGGGAATCACCAGATAAGGTTGAGGAAGGCTTAAATAGGTTCAAGAATAACCCAAACTGCTTTATTTTAGTATGCGATCGCTCTGGAGAAGAAGGACGTAACCTCCAATTTGCCGATTGGTTGATTCATTTTGACCTTCCTTGGTCGCCTAATCAATTAGAACAGAGAATTGGCAGACTTGACCGCATTGGCAGCAAAATTGGCGTCCAATCCTGTGCCTTGATTGGCCCCTATTTAGAAGATAGCCCTCACAATGCTTGGTATCAAGTATTGAAAGATGGGTTTGGTATTTTCCAACAATCAATTGCCAGTCTCCAGTTTTATGTGGATGAGAAACTTGCAGAGTTAGAAACAGTTTTGTTTCAATCAGGTGCTGCTGGATTGTTAGAAATGATTTTGCCGATTCAAAAACAAATTGAAGCTGAAATAGCAAAAATTAGCGAACAGAATGCTCTAAATGAAATTGACGCTAACGACGAAATTGCAACCCAATATTTTCAAGATTTAGATAATTACGATGCTTGTCATCTAGAAATTAAGCGAGCAATTGAAGGCTGGATTTGTGACGCACTAGGATTCAGGGCACTCAATAACCCAGATTCATCGGAAATCCGACGTTATCAACCGACAACGCGGACATTGGTTCCCATAAATGAGTTAAAAAATCGTTTTGCTGAGAGTTCTTTAGACCAATTTGGTACTTATAATCGCAGGGTAGCAAATCAGAATTCTGGTATTAAACTCTTTCGGATTGGGGAAGGATTTGTCGAAGCCCTCTTGAACTATATAAACTGGGATGACCGAGGTGAAGCCTTTGCGATGTGGCGCACTGATACATCTTGGGATGCTAAAGAAGGGAAGGAGTGGTTTGGTTTCCAATGCAATTATGTAGTCGAGGCAAATTTAAAAATTGCCAAACAAGTTTTAATCAATAACAAACTAGATAATTCTCAATTCAAAAACTTGCAGCGACGTGTTGATGCTCTATTTCCACCAATTATAGAAACTATCTATGTTGATGGTCGCAAGCAGCCAATACGTGTTGTTGAGGATAAAGCCCTCTTAAGCATCCTGCAACGTCCATATAAAGATAAAAACAATAATCAAGGACGAGATTACAATCTGGCAAAAGAGCGCTTAGGAATTATTGACGATTTTGTTGACCCTAGTAAATGGCAAAATTTTTGTTATCAAGTGCGGAACACTTCTTCAGAATTACTCTCCAATCGCCCCGATTTTATTGACTTATGTCAAAGTTGTGCTCAGGTTGCCGAAAATAAATTAGCCAATAGAGTAGAACAATTACACCTGCGCCTGAACCAGCAAAGTTGGGATAATGCATTAGCTGAAGAATTGAAGATAGAAACTGCTTTAAATGCAGCCATTCTAGAGGGAATTCGCCAACCTCAGATTAGACTTGATTCTGTCGGTTTTATTATTGTATCGGGGCGATCGCTTGTGCAATTTGAGTGATATGGTCTCTGGTTAGATAGCCATAATACCCGCATTAACCCCGCCTGCAAAGAGGGGTTAATGCGGGTTTATATTATCGTTATCGTTAGCATTATGTGTTCGCACCAGTAATTTACTACGGAATATAGAATTGGTTAGATTTGATCAAAGAACAAACAGAATCGTAGTTTTGATCGGTGAAACAATTCAGGTAGAGATTCTTAGGAATGGAGAGGAGATTATCGGATGAGCGACTATTTAAATTTGTCAGAAAAAGAACTGCGGGAATACGTCAAAGCCAACCCCCAAGATGAAGAAGCATTTCAACATTTCCTCAGTATTATCAGAGCCAAGCCAGGGCGAGTAGTGGTCAGCACTGATGAATAGCTAGAGGCAGAGCTTAAAAAAAGACTGGCATCCTAAAATCGCTAAAAAACTCCTACAAGGTACGATCAAGCCCTAGAGAGTACATCTGTAGGGTTTTTTTGGTTTTAAAGGGTGTGGTCACTAACCTGGAATGGTCTACTACGGTGATGGCAGTGGGGAATTGAATTTTGTTATTTTTGACTTTACCTGAAAAATAAGTAAGTATTAACACTAGTGATACTGAAATGAAGTGATTATAGTAAAAGTCAAAAATGAAACGTTCAAATCGCCTTGCTTGGATAGGAGCGATCGCACTAGCAGCGATCGTTTTACTTAGTTTGCTCGCGGCTCCCAATAATACTAAACTTAACACTGGCTCTACCTATAATCGTGCCTCTGATGGCTATGGTGCTTGGTATGCTTTTATGCAACAGCAGGGTGTTTCTATCAAGCGCTGGCAAAAGCCTTTTAGTGATATTCAGCCAGAGAACAGCCCAGTTACTGTTCTACAAGTAAGCGGCTATCCAAGGGAGACGATACTGGATAGTCAAGAGCGTGAATGGGTAGAAAAAGGGAATACTTTGGTAATTTTGGGTGCAGGGGCGCGGGTTACAGAAGCAGAGTTTAGCACCATGCAGAAATCTCCCCAAGGTGATATCAAAATTGATACACATAGACGATATAAGAAAGCTAACTCCCAGCAAGTTGATTTAGGCGATCGCTTTGGTGCTGTTGTCTGGGAAGAAAATTACAAAAAGGGAAAGGTGATTTTTTCTACCACTCCTTATTTAGCTGCCAACGCTTATCAAGATTATTTAAGTAATTTCAAGTATCTGGCTAATTTGGTTACTGAAAAAGGTAACACAGTATTTGTCGATGAATACATCCACGGCTATAAAGATGCCGATGTTAGGAAGAAAGAAAGCGAAGGAGATTTATCTAGTTTTTTTGCTAAAACTCCTTTATTTCCAATATTAGTGCAAGTAGGTATCCTACTATTGATCCTAATTTGGGCGCAGAATCGCCGCTTTGGCAAGCCAGTAGCTTTAGATACACCCGTTGTAGATAACAGTGAGGCATACATTCAAGCTTTAGCTGGAGTCTTGCAGAAAGCTGATACCACCGACTTTGTTGTACAGATGGTGGGTAAACAAGAACAACTACAACTCCAAAAAGCTTTGGGATTAGGACAAGTACTTTTAGAACGTGAAGCCTTGATCAATTTCTGGATAGAAAAAACAGGTGCAAGTGCAGCAGAACTAGATGCAGTTTTAAAGCTACAATCTGGCAAACAACCCATCAGTGAACGAGACCTGTTAAGCTGGTTGGGGAAATGGCGAAGCCTGCGGGAAATTCAAAATTCAAAATGACGCTCTCTACGAGACGCTGCGCGAACGCAGACTCTCGTAGAGAAGCCATGCCGCAGGCTTTACGCAGCACTAACAAAATTCAAAATTAATTTTTGGAATTATGCATAATATTTCTGCATTAGTTATTTATCAATAAAAAAATATGAGCGAAACTCATCCTATCTTAATTCGTCTTGGTCAAGGTCTTAATCAAGTAATTGTCGGACAATCTAGCCTAATACAGCAACTTTTAGTAGCACTGCTAGCGGGTGGACACGTAATTTTGGAAGGAGTACCGGGAACTGGTAAAACCCTCCTAGTAAAAGTGTTAGCGCAGTTAATCCAAGGGGAGTTTCGCCGGATTCAACTAACACCAGATGTTTTACCTTCAGATATTACAGGTACAAATATTTTTGACTTGAATAGCCGCAATTTCACTTTGAAAAAAGGGCCAATATTTACTGAAGTGCTACTAGCAGACGAAATCAACCGTACTCCTCCTAAGACACAAGCGGCGCTACTGGAAGCCATGGAAGAGATGCAGGTAACGTTGGATGGTGAAAGTTTGCCTTTACCAGATTTATTTTGGGTGATTGCAACCCAAAATCCCCTGGAATTTGAGGGGACTTATCCCTTACCAGAGGCGCAGTTGGACAGATTTTTATTTAAGCTAGTGGTAGATTACCCCGATCAAGCTGCTGAAAAGCAAATGTTACTTAATCGTCAGGCGGGTTTTGCAGCACGGCGTTTGGATATTAGCCGTTTGAAACCAATAGCAACAGTAGCCGATATTTTGCAAGCACGACTTGCAGTCAAAGAAGTTAAAGTATCAGAAGCGATCGTTGATTATTTGTTGGCGTTGGTTAGAACATCGCGTCAATATCCTGATTTAACTTTGGGTGCATCGCCTCGCGCCGCCGGTGCATGGTTGCAGACATCTCAAGCCCTAGCGTGGTTAGCTAAAAGAGATTTTGTGACGCCAGATGATGTTAAAGCAGTTGCATCGCCGCTGCTACGTCATCGCCTCATTTTGAAACCAGAAGCGATGCTGGATGGTTTACAAATGGATGCGGTAATTGCGTCGGTAATTAATCAAGTACCAGTTCCAAGGTGAAAAAATTCTTTGTAAGCCTATACAAGTATTTGGGTAAAACGGGTGTGAGCAAAACGAGCGGGTATGGTGCTGTTGAGCAAACCTATAATCAAATTATCGTTTCAGCGATCGCCTTATGCGACAATTGGTGCTTTACAGCGATCAAATTATCGCAGCAAATCAGCAGGTGGATTGGTATCTGCTTCAACTATTAGGCACGACTACCGCACGCATTGGCTATATTTCCTCGTCAAGCGATCCAAAACGTCAGTACTTTACGGTAAAACAACAGTACTATCAACAGTATGATCTCGAACTCGCGCTCTACGTTGAACTCGATGTGGCATACAAAGCTGACCTTCTTGAACCCTTGTTCGCCTGTGATGCAATTCATTTATCTGGCGGTAATACCTATTACTTCTTATACTGGCTCCAGCAACGCAGTTTGATGGAACGGCTCCGGCACTATGCTCTCCATCAAGGCATATTAATTGGCATTTCAGCTGGAGCAATTATGGTCACACCGCAGGTATCCTCGGCGCGGCTGTGTGGTGATGCACCGTATGCACCGCTTGCTACCTACCAGGGATTAGGTTTAGTAGACTTTGCGTTTGTGCCGCATGTGCAGGATACATCAGAGGATTATGCCCGTATGCAGGCATATGCCAACCACCAGCAACGAGTGCTATACGGTTGTCATGATGGGGATGGGATTGTAGTCACTGGTGAAACGGTTACGTTGGTTGGTAATGTTGTAAGCATGACACCAAAAAGTGCATGAGTTCGGTGACTATGCCTAAAATCTGTTCAATTTCTGGCGCTATCTGAAGTTACCTGAAATACTCTGTAAATAAGCTTTTTGATCGGAAGTTCATTAGCGATCGCAGCCCCACACTTTGGGCATTTGGAAAGTAGCCGCAAAAGGAAGCTCAAACTAACTGCGTCCACAAGTTATAAAGTATGTGTAAATAAAACAGCGAGTATGTTGAGAAGAAAATCTGTATGACAAGCTCCCAAGAAACCGTAACTAGTAACGAATCCATTAATGAGCTAATCGCCGAGACGACAAGCATCAACCATCTGGAGGTAATTGAAAATGTCATTGATTCTTTGGAACAAGACGACAGTGCAATGGTTAGCCGCACTCCAGAGGGTGGTTATCTCTGGAAGTTTAAGTACGGAAGTGTGCAAGTCTTTGTCCAACTCAACGGCACAACCGATGAAGACACCATAACTGTTTGGTCTGCGGTGCTAAATTTACCTGCTAAAGATGAACCCAAGTTGATGCGGTATCTTTTGGAATTAAACTGCTCCAGTACTTTTGAAGCGCGTTTTGGTATTATTGAAAACCGAGTGGTTGTGATCTCAACACGCACTTTAGCGGAATTATCTCCTGGCGAAGTGTCTCGGCTGATTACCATTGTGGCAACGATCGCTGATAATAATGATGAAGCTTTACAAACTGAATTTGGTGCTACTTGACTAATCGCTTCAGTTAGTAGTTTTGAGTGGTAAGTTATATAAACTTTTTAATTCAAAACTCCTAACTCCAAATTCCTAACTCCTAACTTTTAACTCCCAACTCCTAATACCAATTTTAAAAAAGAGTGCGACACATAGTTAGGTGAAAGTCAGTCTGGGTAGGACTTTCTCAATCCAAAATCTAAAATCTAAAATCCAAAATGGTATAACTTTTGAATTCTAAAGTGTGGCGACTAATTCCTTTGCTAGAGGCGGCTGGCAATGTGCAGATGGCGATTGACCGCTGGTTACTAGAACAGCACCAGTCGGGAAAACATCCGCCAACTCTGCGCTTTTATACCTGGTCGCCACCTGCCATTTCTCTCGGCTATCATCAACGCCAATACCCTGAATATTGGCAACATTTAACTTGGCTTGGGCAAAAACTGGATTTAGTGCGGCGTCCTACTGGTGGACGGGCGGTGCTACACCAAGGTGATTTAACTTACGCTATAGTCACATCTGGACTGACGGGTAGTCGCGTCCAGGTGTACGAAAAAATTTGTGAGTTTTTGATTCAAGGGTGGCGATCGCTCGGCGTAGAATTAAATTACGGTACGGCTGGGCGAGGTTATATCCACAACCCTAACTGTTTTAGTACCGCGACCAGTGCAGATTTAGTTTTGCCAGATGGTGCCAAACTCATTGGTAGCGCTCAACTGCGACGTAATGGCGTAATTTTACAACATGGTTCAATCCGTTTACAACCGGATGCTGAACTGTTTGCTCAAGTATTTGGTACAGAATCTTTTACGACGGTACTACTGCCTCAAAGTCTGAGTATGGAAAAGATTATTGCAGCTTTAATTACCGCAGCTAGTAATTGTTTTGATATGCAGATAGAGGTGAAACCCCTCTCACAATCTGAGTGGGAGGAAATTTTGGCGAAACCGATTTCAGAGGCTAATTCTCAGCTCATTTGATCGGATAGAAAGAGAACATAATTTAAAAATGAGCACAAATTCAGTTCCTAAACAAATCATTGCAATGGGCGGTGGAGGCTTTTCAATGGAACCTGAAAACCCTCTGCTGGATCGATATATCCTGGGAATTATCCAAAAAGAAAAGACCAAAGATTTGTTTTATTCCTACAGCAAGTGGTGATTCTGACAAATATATTGTAAAATTCTACTCGGCTTTTGTGCAGCTTTTATGTCAGCCATCTCATTTGTCCTTGTTTAACCCATTTACATCCGACTTTAGGTCTTTTGTTCTTGAGCAGGACATTTTGGGGCATATTCTGCTAATACAATTGCCATCACTGCTAAATGCCAAGAGTGTTCGGCATTATTTTTTTGGCATGAACCATCAGTGAGTAGAGTTTGCCAGATCACCTGTTTGAGTCGATCAATCTTGATGATCAACTGAATTTGTTGAGTCAGCCGATTGATTTGCACCTAAATTTCTAGTTTTGATTGTGGGTGGGGTTGACTGGATTTTGAACTTTAGGTGATTATCTCAATCATTCCAGGGAATCTGCAAAGACTTTTTTCTGCATACCAATTAAAAAGCGCCTGGGAGTGTTGCCGTGTTTCCACCCCAAACGCTTTTTATTTCTAACTTGCTCCTCACACAAATAAATAGTATCACTGCTTCTATCAAAAGGTGAGTATAGTGAGTGACACTTTCAAAACTGCACCTCTAATTTAATTTCTGATCCCATTTCACTAAATTCCTGCAACAAATACCTTGGAAACGCTATGACAAGCAATCTAATCTTTATTTTTCTATATATAAATTAAAAAATGCCTGGGAGTGTTGCCGTGTTTCCACCCCAGGCATTTTTTATTCTCAACTTGCTCCTCACACACAAATAAATAATATCACTACATCTATCAAATGGCAAGTATTTTGAGTGACACTTCTAAAATTGCCCAAGTAATCCAATTTCTGAAAAATTAAAAAGCGCTTGGGAGTGTTGCCGTGTTTCCACCCCAGGCACTTCTTAATTTTTAACTTGCTCCTCACACACGACTCTACGATATCACTGCCTCTATCAAAGGGCAAGTATTTTGTGTGACACTTTAAAAACTGCACACTTTACGGTCAATAATTTAGTGTAAAAAGTGACGTACACCAGTTAAGACCATCACCAAACCCAGTTCGTTAGCAGCTTTAATTGAATCTTTATCGCGCAAGCTTCCCCCTGGTTGGACAATGGCTGTAATTCCAGCTGCTGATGCTGTTCTGACTGAATCATCAAAGGGGAAGAATCCATCACTGGCGAGAATTGCACCTTTGGCTTTTTCTCCAGCTTGTTCTAGGGCAATTTTAACTGAGCCAACGCGGTTCATTTGACCAGCACCCACTCCTAGTGTAGTGCGATCGCCTGTGACAACAATGGCATTAGATTTAACATGTTTGCAAACTTTCCAAGCAAACAGCAATTCTGCTAATTCGTTGGTGGTGGGTTGACGTTCGGTGACTACTTGCCATTGACTGGTATCAGCAATGATGTCATCACTAGCTTGGACAAGGAAACCACCTGCGATCGCTTTCACTGTATCCTTAGGGCCACTGCTCAAATCAGGTAGAGTTAAAACCCGCACGTTAGATTTCTTGGCAAGGATTTTTTGAGCTTCTGCATCACAACTTGGTGCAACCACACATTCTAAAAATGTTTTAGTTAACTCGCTAGCTGTAGCCGCATCAATCGGATGGTTGAGTGCGACAATCCCACCGAAGGCAGAAGTAGAATCAGCATTAAAAGCTTTTTGGTACGCTTCTGAAATAGTACTTCCTAGTGCCGTACCACAGGGATTTGTATGTTTGATAATCGTTGCTACTGGGGTATCAGCGAATTCAGCAATAATTCGGCGTGCGGCTTCTAAATCAACTAAGTTATTGTAACTAAGTTCTTTGCCTTGTAGTTTCGTAGCAGCTGCCCATCCCGTCGGGGTAGTACCAATTTGATACCAGGCAGCAGGTTGATGGGGATTCTCGCCGTAACGCAGAGATTGCAATTGTGTGCCGCTAAAGATGTACTGCTGTGACTCTGCGAGGTAAGATGCGAACTGACAAGTCAGCGCTTGCGCTATCGCTTGATCATAACTAGCAGTGTGCGAAAATCCTTTTAATGCCGCCTTTTGGCGAAACTCTAGGGATGCTTCCCCGTTATTTTGGCGCAATTCCTCCAAATACTCGTCATATTGTGCTGGATCGGATAATACTGTCAGATGGGCGAAGTTTTTCGATGATGCCCGTAGCATAGCAGGGCCACCAATATCAATTTGCTCAACCGCTTGGGATAATGTCACCCCTGGTTTAGCAATAGTTTCCTCAAAAGGATATAAATTCACCACCACTAAATCAATCGGGCGAATTTGGTTATTTTCTAAATCTGTAATATCTTGGGGAACATCTCGCCGGGCCAAAATCCCACCATGAATCCGGGGATGCAGCGTTTTGACTCGGCCACCTAAAATTTCTGGAGAACCTGTGTAATCTGCAACTTTGGTAACTGGGAGTCCCGCATCTTTGAGGGCTTGGGCTGTTCCCCCACTGCTGATTAAATCAAAGTCAAATTCTTCAACCAAGCTACGGGCTAGATCAATTAAACCAGTTTTGTTAGATACACTCAGCAGGGCTAGACGCGCCATTGATAAATTCCTTAAAAGTAGGCTCAAAGCGAAGGATCTCAAGTTTTGCATAACCCTTGCTTAACTTCAAGGCCATTAGTAATGATAACCTTAATAACTAAATCTCCACTCGAAAGGTATATAATCATGAGATATAAATCTTTCATTACTCGCTACGCCCGTTACATTGAATCACGGGGGGTTTTCTCTAAAGTTTGTGCAGAGGTTAAAGGTGAAGAATTTTCACTCTCTAAAAGGTTGGAAAATTTTCTTTCAGCATTTAGTGGTCAAGATAAACCATTATTCAAGCTCTGTCAGGCATCATCTTATACCGATCATCTGATTAAAGTGTTACGCGCACGTAAGCGATTAGAAGGAAGTTGTAATGCTAGAGCGATCGCTGTCACATCTAATGGTATTGAAAGTCTTGCTGCTCAATTCTTCGGTGTGGAACCTGAACCAGATACTAGAGCCAAGTTAATAAAATCATTGGGACAAGCATATTGCAAGGCTAAACATTCAAAGGATGATGAGCCACTCGATCTAGATGCAGAAATTCGTTTGGTGTTCAAGAAACTCTTGGGAGGACTACCGTCTGCTTTTAAAGAACAAGCACAACATCTAGCTGAAAAACCAACTCTAGGTCAATACTCCCATTTTCTTTTTCAGGAGAATGTGACGGACTTCTACAACCCAATGGGTGAAATTAGCAAGGCTGAGGCGATTGCATCTATTGAAGATAACGACGTATTACTTGAGTTCTTTGGAGGCAACCCTGTTACACGAATTGCCGATTGTATTAATGAAATCAATCCCGATAAGGCAACAATTCCTCTGCGACAAGTACACGAGGCAGCAGTATTTGCTGGTATAACTGCTGCTCAAGTCGGTAAAATTAACGTCCTAGCTTTGGAAGGGAATCCGGGTATTGGTAAAACCACTGCTGTGATGAAATTTCTCAAACAGCAGACTCAAGGTTTCTTATTTTTGTATCTCAGTCCGCGAGTTGTCATTAATCGAGATGTCACCGACAAACTTGCTAGAGACAACAATCGTCCCACTGGGATATTAACCATCACTAGTAATAAAAATTTGATTGTTGCAGCTCCTGAATGGTATAAAAAACAGGTTGAGGAAAACAATTTTCCATCTCACTGTATCGACAGTGCTGTTGTTGTCGATGGTATTGAAAAACTCACACTTCCTGATAGCAATATCTTCTTTCTCAATCCAGAACAAGAACATGATATTGATTGCAATATAGTCGGCTCGACTCGGTTTAAACGCCGTCTTAACGAAAGGGATTACAGCGTAGAATCCCTTAACAGTCCAGGTGTATTGGGTACTATAGCAAAGTCAGCCCAAATATTGCTCGAAGCCAATCCCAAGGTTAATCAACTGGTGATGACTGCTGCTATCCAAGGTTATCGGACGCTCAACGATCAATCAACCACAGTTAACGCCTTCAGCAATTTGTTTGCAAAAAAAGCTGATACTAAGCCTGGAAAAAAGGAACGTTCAGAATTTGCAGCGCGGATTCCCACTAAAGTTGTCATGGTAGATGAACTCGCTGGTGATGGTGCAGGAGCGCCCTTTGTCCGTAAGTTAGCAGAATAGTTGGAACAGCAATTTATTAAACCTTTTGATACAAATCCATCTCCGTTTAAAATTGTGCTGATTCTTGCCGATGCCTCACTCAGCAATGAAGTTGTGTTGGATAGATTCTTGAATTCAGGCGATCGCGCTCCTGATAAAGTACTAATAAGTCAGAGTCGAGGTGAAGCACCGTTTCGGGTGACAGGCACTTGTACAAAAATTGGCCTCAAAAAACACCCAACGCTACACGTCATGACAAATAGCTATCCCGCCAGTCAACTCAGTATTGATTATAGTATTAGGCTGTCGCCCATTAAACCAGGTCAAAACAGTGACGGCACAGAGCAGACAATTAGACAAGCAATTCGAGAAAAATCAGAAGAGGAATCGCTAACAAATGCCTACTTATAAATCAAAGGTGGGTTACAACATGGAGCAGAGTAGTTAATTTTCTTTGCTCAGAATAAAGCTTTTCTACGTCAGTTGCAGGAAAAATTAACCACTGGTAAAGAAGCTCTCCTACACAGAGAACAGGTGGAGGTTTTGGATCAAAGTGTATCACCCGATCAGCGATTGAAATTAGTAAAGCCGCCACGACGAGATGAAGTCCGAGTTTTTCTCATGACTTCTTCAGGCACAAGAGGTATTTCTTTCCCCAAAACAGATTGGATTATAGCTGCAATTCCCCGATTTAATATCGAAGCCGCTTTAATGGAAGTCGCGCAATTAATTTACCGGGGTCGAGGAATGTATACAAATCCAGAAACCGGAATAGAAGTTTCTGGAGATAACAAAGATAGACGGTTAGTTATGCTAATCAATGATTTCATCATTGAAAGAGAGGATATTGACTCCAAAAGATTATGGCTGCGTCAGTCCAGCGATTTATTGACTTTGCTGGTAATGTTACGCTCCACAATTTACACTCGCATCAAAGGTGATGCAGGACTTAATAAAAATCGAATTGCATTTGTACCCGTTGGCTCTGTTGGGGATGAAGAATTATTGCGTTTGATGTCTGATGATTTATTAGACTTCTTGCGTGAAGCCAAAGTTTTTATCAGTGATAGTCACCCTCAAGAAGCAAAAGCAATTGTGAAAAGGGCGGAGCAGTTAACTGCAAACATCTTTAAACATTTTGACTTAAGAGGTCAATCATTAGACAAAAATACTAAGTCGTATGCAAATTATCAAACTTTACAAGCTTTGGTCAAAGCTGTCTCTAGGATTTCGAGCCGATTATTGCCATCTTTAGACAATGATGCGCTACAGATACCAGATAGTCTAACTTGTATAGGCCCTTACTGGATTGAAGACTGGAGCGATCGCCAAACTGAAGAAATATTTAGCTTTGAAGCATGGAAAGATGATATTAAAGAAAATAGCCGTCGTCTTTTAGGATCACTAAAAGAAATTGCCGAAAGCAACAAGTTCAAATTTCCCTCAAAACTCAAACGTCCTGCCAACGAACTGTATAAACTATTGAGTCGGGAACAAGAGGGATTTGTTATTGAATCTTCCACACGTCAAGCATTGAAAACTAAAAACATAGTTATTGGCTTACCTCTGGATTATCCCCATTTCTGGAATGAACAATCAGAAGATGACATCCGCCAACAGGTATTAGAAGATCCGCAAACTTGGAGAAGTGCGTTAGGACGTTCTTTAACTCCTCAAGGCTTAATCATACCTGTAGTACCTCACTATCGAACATTTCCTTGGGTAGCTGTGGCAGGTAGACGGATTTTTACACAATTAGAAACAGTTTTTAGCGATCGCTACTTCATGGCATCCAATGAATTGAATCTTCTGAATACCATCCTGCTTGAAGATGAAGCAGATAAGTAGTAAGACAAAATTAATTACACAAATTTCAACCTGAAACCCTTATGTAGCCTAAAACCTGATGTGTAAATATTTCTGTCCAATTACTTAACAAATAGTTAATGTACGCTTAGAAATTACTTAGCGCTCATAGAGTTTTTACTGTAATCTTTAATAGCATAAGCTTTCATAGTTTTGAGCCATTGGAGAGTTTTTTCGTCTCTTTCTAAGATTCGCATTGCGGTGATAAATGACTGACAAGAGCCGTTATATCATGTCTGGTAAATCACCCATAATATAAATCTAGGTGCATTATTGGTGCAATCGCAATGCCAAAACGAGTAACAATCGAGCCACATCTGAGCTTAGAAGAGTTGGAGAACGGTTATCGCCAAGCCAAAGAGCAAGTAAAGCGTATACATCACCAAATAATCTGGTTGTTAGCTAAAGGCATACGGACTCAAGAGGTGGTAGCAATTAGATGCTATAGCCGTAGTTGGATTTATGAGTTGGTTTGGGGCTACAATTGTATTGGAGCGCAAACTTTAGGAGACCAATGTATCTCAAATCAAGGAAGTAGCGAACCACTTTTAGATAATATGATGTACAACAAGCGTTATTGTGGCAGGCATTACAAGCGGCTCCAGCACTTATGAGGGCACTGGAATGGTAGAAAGGTAGCAGACTGGATTGCTGATTTAATTGGTCGTACCGTTAGTCGTCAACGAGGATGGGAATCTCTTAAACAATGCGTTTTCGTCTAAGAGTACCTCGACCAGAGCATAGAGAGTCCAGCCTTGAAGAACAGGCTGAGTGGAAAAAAAATTTGGTAACCAAAGTCGAATATATGAAAAGTATGCAAAGATATTTGTTTAAATATAGACATCTAAGTAAATATTCGGTATTGTAGTGGTTATCGGGTTATTTAGATATTTCCTATTTTCAAGCTAAATATCCACGAGCAATAACCCACAACTAGGATATAAAGATTCCTTCTCCTCTGATCTGTCAAGTGTTCCCTCTTTTCAAGCTACTTAAGACTTACGCATTGACAAACCAAATAAATTATGAGCTGTGGTTTTCAGGCATTCAAGCTTGATTTTTATACTATTTTTCAGCGGTACTTACGGTTTTAACTGCCCTACGTTACTGATGAAGGATGATTGAAATACTCCTGAAACTAGTTGTTTTTGTGAATCCACATGCTCAGGAAATTGTACAGTGCCTAAGACTTAGATAGTCCGAGATAGTTAGAGAAGTGCTACGTAAAAGCCAATCAAAGGGGGAATCTTCAAAGAAAAATTCCTAACCTCAAGAGTCACATGAAAGAATGTCGAAACGTCAACATTTGGCGAATTTTTGTGTGCTCAAACAGCATTAACTGCAACTTGAGAACTTAATTTACTCAAAACAATCGATTTAGGTAGGAAAAAGTTATGGCAAATATCATTGGAACCAACGGGAATGATACCCTACTGGGCACTAACGGCGCCGATACAATTAATGGTAATAGTGATATTACTGCTCCAGTTAATGAGGACAACGATATTCTGACTGGTGGCGGTGGCAAGGATACATTTGTCTACGGCTTTAACTATTACTATGGTGGTAGCAACACTGATACTATTACTGATTTTGGTGGCGTAAGTAAGGGCATAAATCCCTCAGCAGCAGTCATTGCCGAAGTGGATACCATCCAATTCCAAGGCTATAATTTGACTGCCCAAAATCTTCTGCTTACTCAAAACGGCAGCAATCTGGAAATCACCTTTGAAGAAGTGGTTAATGCAAAAGTCATCCTTAAAAACTTCAAATTAGAAAACCTAGATAATCTGCCAGCAACTTCTTCACGGCCTGCTATTGGCAATATCCTGTTTGATGGACAAACCAGCATCACCAAAAGTTTTGATGTATTTGATGCCAACTCTACTCAAACTAACCTGTCCAACAATAACACAGTGACATTCCTCAATGACCTATCCAACAACATTACAGGTTTAGACAACTCTAATGATGTGGTGAATGGTCAGGGAGGTAATGATAAAATCGACGGCTTGAGTGGTAACGACCTGCTACGCGGTAGTACAGGCAATGATACTCTCATTGGTGGTAAAGGGGATGACTCCCTCAACGGTGGTGAAGGGAATGACTTACTTAAGGGTGGTGAAGGGGATGATTCACTTGAGGGTGGTGAAGGGGATGACCTATTGTCGGGTGATGCAGGCAATGACACCCTTCTTGGTGGTACGGACAATGACACCCTTCTTGGTGGTACTGGCGACGATCGCTTAATTGTTGGTTCTTCAAATCTTGATTTTCTAGGAGGCAATCAGCTGCTCTCTGGGGATGATGGTAACGATACTCTCTCTGCCTCAGGCTATGAAACTCGCAGCAGTGGGAACAACTATTACTCCTCTGGTAACAACACCCTCAACGGTGGCGCTGGTGACGATTACTTGATTGTTAACTTTTCAAAAGGCAATAACCTGCTGAATGGTGGTGACGGTAACGATACGTTCTTCAAGAACTACAGTGGCAATGATACGATTGATGGAGGTAAAGGTGACGATTTGCTGTCCTATGACACCAGCGATGGTTTCTACGATATTACCGGGGGAATCACTTCGACTTTTAATCCTACTACTAACATTGGCTCAATTAAGCTAGGCACGAACCGGGTTAGCTACAAAAATATCGAACGATTAAATATCTCAGGTACATCCTACGATGACAATATTGTGGGGAGCAACGGCAATGATACGCTTGGTGCAGGCAGTAATGGCAATGATACTATATATGGGGGAATAGGTGACGATTTGTTGCTCGTCGCTTACAGCAATGCTACCGGGGGAATTGCTTCGACAGATGGGGGAATAGGTGATGATTTGTTGCTCGTCGATGACAGCTCTGCTAGCGGGGGAATTACAACGACATTTAATTCTACTACTAATATTGGCTCAATTAAGGCAGGCAAGAGTCAGGTTAACTACAAGAATATCGAGCGATTAAATATTTCAGGTACATTCTATGATGACTTGATTGTGGGCAACAATGGCAACGATACGCTCGATCCGGGCAGGAGTGGAAATGATACGATAGATGGGGGAAAAGGTGACGATTTGTTGAGGTTTTATAACTATGCTGACGAGGGAATCAAAACGACATTCAATGCTATTACTAATACTGGAACAATTACGGCAGGCACGAGTCGGGTTAGCTACAAGAATATCGAGCGATTAAATATCTCAGGTACATCCTACAATGACAATCTTGTGGGGAGCAATGGCAATGATACGCTCGATCCGGGCGACAATGGCAATGATACGATAGATGGAGGCACAGGTGACGATTTGTTGTCCTATACCCCCAATGGTATCGAGGGAATCACTTCAACTTTCGATGCTACCACTAATACTGGCTTAATTACAGAGGGGATAAATCGGATTAGCTACAAGAATATTGAACGATTAAATATCTCAGGTACAGAGTCCAATGACAATATTGTGGGGAGCAGTGGCAACGATACGATAATAGGAAACTATAGTTTCGTTGTCGGGTATCGTGAACTTGAAACCATTGAGGTTATTAGTGGCAATGACACAATAGATGGAGGTAAAGGTGAAGATTTGTTGATCGTCCATGACGGGGGTGGTAGCAAAGGAATCACTTCAACTTTCAATGCCACCACTAACTCTGGCTCAATTACGGATGGCACGAATCGGGTTAGCTACAAAAATATCGAACGATTAGATATCATAGGTACAAATTTCGATGACTTGATAGTGGGGAGCAATGGGGATGATACTATCAACGGTGGTAGTGGCAATGATATCCTCATAGGTGGCAAGGGTAATGATAGCCTAATTGGAGGATCTGGTATTGATACCTTTGCTTTCAATAGTTTCAATCAAGGTATTGATAGACTTGATGACTTCAACACTACTAATGAACTGATTCGGGTAACGGCTGCTGGTTTTGGTGGCGGATTATCAATCGGTTCACTTCAGACAAATCAGTTTACCCTCGGAGCATCTGCAACCACTAGCACTCAGCGATTTATTTACAACAACATTACAGGTGCATTGTTCTTTGATAAAGATGGCAGTGCGAATGCCTTTACTCAGGTACAATTTGCACAACTATCGGCTGGGTTGTCACTAACCAAAAACAATTTTGTGGTTGTTTAATCGTGATTAGCACTTTATCACTCTAAGCAGAGAAAATAGAAAATGGTCGGATTGCCAGGTATCTGAAATAGCAACTTGCATCCGATTCATCAATGCAATTATAGCGATCGCACCAACAGTTGATACCATTTCACACAAACCCTGATAACTAGCGATCAGCAAATAATATAAAGATTATGCAAAGATATTTCTTTAAATATAGACATTTAAGTAAATATTCGGTATCTATTTATTATCGGGTTATTTAGATATTTCCTATTTTCAAGCTAAACACCCACGGGCAATAGCCCACAACAAAGGCATAGAGATTTCTTCTCTTATGCCCTGTCAAATGTTCCCTATTTTCAAGCTAGTAAGACTTACGCATTGACAAATCAGCTAAATTATCACCTGTGAGTTTCAGGCATTCAAGCTTGATTTTTACACTCTTTTTCAGCGATGCCTACGGTAAATGCTTGCCTGGGTTACTGATGAAGAATGATTAAAAGAAGCCTGAAGCTATTTGTTTTTGTGAATCCACATGCTGATGAATTTGTACAGTGCTTAAGACTTAGATAGTCCGAGATAGTGTGGTAAGTACTACTTGCAAGCCAATCAAAAAGTGACATGAAAGGATGTCGAAATGTCAACATTTGGCGAATTTTTCTGCCCGAAAACAGCACTAACAGCAACTTGAGAACTGAATTTACTCAAAACAATCGATTTAGGTAGGAAAAAGCTATGGCAAATATCATTGGAACTAATGGTAACGATACGCTACTGGGTACTAACAGCGCGGATACGATTAATGGTAAAGCCGGCAACGATACCATCACAGCTAATCAGGGCAACGACACCCTGACTGGTGGCGGTGGTAAGGATAAATTTGTTTACAACTACAGTTTCAGCGAGGGCACTGATACTATCACTGATTTCGGTGGGGTAGGTAAAGGAATAAACCCGACAGCAGCAGTGATTGCCGAAGTGGATACCATTAAATTCCAAGGGGATGGATTGACTGCCCGAAATCTGCTGCTCACCCAGAATGGTAAGAATCTGGAAATCACCTTTGAATACTTTGATACCAAAGTTATACTCCAAAACTTCAAATTAGAAAATTTGGAGAATCTGAAAGCTTCTGGAGCAAAACCAGCTGTTGGTAATATCCTGTTTTATGGGCAAACTAGCATCACTGACAGTTTTAATGTCCTGGATGCCAACTCCACTGAAACGAGCATCGGCATCAAGAACACGGTGACTTTCCTGAATGACCTTGACAATAATATTACAGGTTTAAACAACTCAGATGATGTGGTGAATGGTCAAGGAGGTAATGACAAAATCAACGGCTTAAGTGGCAACGACTTGCTGCGCGGTGGTGCAGGGAATGATACCCTCGTTGGTGGTGCGGGGAGTGATACCCTCGTTGGTGGTGCGGGGAATAACACCCTCGTTGGTGACGCTGGTAATGATAGCCTCTATGTTGACTATTCAACAGGCAATAACTTACTCTTTGGAGGCGTTGGTGACGATCGCTTGAGTGCTGAGGCTTCAAAAGGCAATAACCTACTTAATGGTGGCGATGGCAATGATTATCTTTCGGCCTCTGGCAACTCGTCGTTCTACAACACAGAGCCGGAGGCCCCCGACGATCCCTCCTTAGGCAATAACACCCTCAATGGTGGTGCTGGTGACGATCGCTTGTATGCTAGCTATTCATCAGGCGATAACCTACTTAATGGTGGCGATGGCAATGATGATCTTTTTGTCTCTGGCACCAACGGTAGATACGACGCATCCACTTCTGGCAATAATACCCTCAACGGCGGCGCTGGTGACGATCGCTTGTATGCTTTCGTGTCAACAGGTAATAATCTACTCTCTGGAGGCGATGGAAACGATACGATAGATGGGAGCCTTAGTGGCAATGATACGATAGATGGAGGAACAGGTGATGACTTATTGTACTATAATAAGGATGTTTCTCCCTTGTATGAGTATGAGCCTCTCTACGGAATCACAACGACATTTAATGCTACTACTAACATTGGCTCAGTTACAGTAGGCCCGAATCGGGCTAGTTACAAAAATATCGAACGATTATATATCTTTGGTACAGAATACAATGACAATATTGTGGGGACCAATGGCAACGATACGATAGATGGGAGCCTTGGTGGCAATGATATGATCGATGGAGGTAAAGGTGACGATTTATTGTCCATCAATAAATATGGCAATTCTATCAAGAGAATCACTTCGACATTCAATGCTACTACTAACATTGGCTCAATTACGGATGGCACGAATCGGGTTAGCTACAAAAATATCGAACGATTAAATATCATAGGTTCAAATTTCGATGACTTGATTGTGGGGAGCAATGGAAATGATACTCTCAACGGTGGTAGTGGCAATGATATTCTCATAGGCGGCAAGGGTAATGATAGCTTTGCTTTCAATAGTTTCAATGAAGGCATTGATAGACTTGATGACTTCAACGCCACTAATGAACTTATTCAAGTATTGGCTGATGGTTTTGGTGGCGGGTTATCAATCGGTTCACTTCAGACAAGTCAGTTTACCCTCGGAGCATCTGCAACCACTAGCACTCAGCGATTTATTTACAACAATATTACAGGTGCATTGTTCTTTGACCAAGATGGCAGTGCAAGTGCTTTTACTCAGGTACAATTTGCACAATTATCGGCTGGGTTGTCACTAACCAAAAACAATTTTGCAGTTGTTGCTTTACCCGACCCACATTTTGAGTTTGAAAACACGCCCTAGCCCTTTCAAACTATCTCTTTAACAAACAAGACCTAGTACACATCAGCGGAAATAAACTACCCATTCAAAATTGCTCAAAGTCGCGAAATTCGAGCTTTTTGACTTTTGACTTTTGACTTTTGCGTAGCGGTACTAGCCTTTTTTCTAGGTTTTCTTGCCTGCGACTTCGTGAGAGGATTGACCCAGTATTTAAACAAAGCTTAAGCATACTGTTTTTAAATACATCGTAGATCCCCAATTCCATAGGAGTGGCTAACAGTGGTAAATAGCGAACTGAAGAATAAAGTAGCCTTGATTACTGGCGCAAATAAGGGTCTAGGACTGGAGATGAGTCGTCAACTGGGACAACATAACATGGATTGACGATTCTGATCGCAGCTCGGAATTTAGAAGCAGCAAAAACGGCAGCTACTAACTTGCATAATGAAGGAGTCTCGGCTGTGGCGATCGCTCTTGACATAACTGACAGTACTCAGATTCAGTCTGCTTTTCAAGAGATTCGTGACACTTTTGGTAAACTAGATATTTTGATTAATAATGCAGGTGTGTTTTTAGATGGCGACTGGTTAATTAGTAATGCCACTTCTGTTTCAATAAACATTATTCGACAAACATTCAACACCAACTTTTTTGGCTTGGTTGAACTGACTCAAGTACTGCTACCGTTAATTTTAAATAGTCCTAGTGGTCGAATTGTCAATATGTCTAGTATTGAAGCCTCATTGACACTTCATGCTACTCCAAATTCACCAATTTATGACTCTAAACCATTTGCTTACAATGCTTCTAAAGCAGCAGTCAACGCATTCACCATCCATTTAGCCCATGAGTTACGCAATACTCCTGTGAAAATTAATAGCGCTCATCCAGGTTGGGTGAAAACTGAATTGGGCGGTGAAGGCGCAATGATGGATATCACAGAAGGGGCAAAAACGGGCGTTGAGTTAGCGATGCTCTCTGACGATGGCCCCAGTGGTGGCTTTTTTCATCTTGGTGAACCAGTACCTTGGTAAAAAGTTTAGCTAATAAGGTGGATTTCTCTGTCGAAGTGGCATCCGCTTCCTAATACTAAGTCTACTTCAAGAGATAGGATCTACTAAAAGAGTAGGATTTTAGGAGTAGACCTCTGTCTTTACAATTTATTAACGTTTCCACAGCAAGTTCTCAACCCCCCGCAGGCTTAATTGTCACTTTGCATGGTTGGGGAGCTAATGCTAAGGATGTAGCGTCTTTGTTACCCTTGCTCAACTTAGCTGATTACCAGTTTGTATTACCTGATGCACCTTTTCCTCATCCCTATTCCCCTATAGGGAGGGCATGGTATGACCTACGGGTGGAGAATATGTATCAAGGGTTGGCAGAAAGTCGGCAACTGCTAACAGATTTCTTGAAATCTTTAGAAAGTACCACTGGCGTACCTTTGTCACGCACCATTTTAAGTGGATTTTCTCAAGGCGGAGCAATGACTTTAGATGTCGGCTCAAAATTGCCCCTAGCAGGTTTAGTTGTCATGAGTGGGTATTTACATCCTGATGCAGTCACAGCAGCTAAAAGCGGGATTCCGCCGACTTTAATCACCCACGGTAAATATGATGAAGTTGTTCCCCTGCAAGCTGCTTTGAAGGCACGAGAAACTCTAAAGTCTCTGGGAGTGGCAGTAGAATACTACGAATTTGACATGGGGCATGAAATAAATCCACAAACGTTAGAAGTGCTACGGAATTTCGTTGTGAATACATTTGGCTAGTCAGCATTACGAATTTTTTATAAATTCTGGTACAAATTCTGACAATTTTCACAAAATTAATCACTTCTAATGAGTAATATATATTGGGTGGCTGCGTTCAGCGCAACTTAACCCATGCTGAAGGCGAGTGCTGCATAAGGGAGGGGCAAGCATTATGACAACTCTAAGCATTTCCCAAAAAGAAATTGCTGCCATGACTGTGGCAGAAGTAGAAGAACTAGCTACACGTCTAGAACTGGATAATTATAGTAATGCTTTTGAGGGTTTAAATGATTGGCATTTATTGCGAGCGATCGCATTTCAGCGTCCAGAGTTAGTTGAACCCTATATCTACCTCTTAGACTTGGAACCCTACGATGAAGCGTAACGATTTTAGATTTTAGATTTTAGATTGGGGTCAACTGACTAAAATCGGAGATTATCAGGGTTAATGTATCACTTGCTTAATCCGAAAGTACCAATGGAATCTCCCTTAAATCCAAAATCCAAAATCCGAAATCCAAAATTGAACAGGGTTCTGATTGGAGTATGCGGCGGTATCGCCGCATACAAAATTTGTGAACTAGTTTCGACGCTGTTTAAAACTGGGGTGGAAGTGCGAGTCATCCTCACCCGTTCGGCGCAAGAATTTATCACGCCTCTGACAATAGCCACCCTATCTCGTCATCCCGCCTACACAGATGATGATTTCTGGAAGCCAACTCATTCTCGTCCGTTACATATTGAGTTGGGTGAATGGGCAGATGTCATGGTAATTGCTCCCCTGACAGCTAACACATTGGCAAAGTTAGCCTACGGGATGGCTGATAATTTACTCACAAATACCGTGCTGGCTTCTACTTGTCCTGTGCTGTTAGCACCCGCAATGAATACGGATATGTGGGAACAGCTATCAGTGCAGCGGAATTGGCAACAGCTATTGATAGATAGCCGATATCATGGGATGAGTACAGCATCGGGTTTATTAGCGTGCGATCGCATCGGTGCTGGTAGATTAGCAGAACCTCCAGAAATTTTGGCTCACATCCAATCGTTGTTACACACTCAAGGCAAACGAGATTTAGTCGGTAAACGAGTGTTAATTAGTGCTGGGGGAACGCGAGAGTTTCTTGACCCAGTGAGGTTTATTGGTAATCCTTCAACAGGTAAAATGGGATTGGCGCTATCGCAAGCGGCACTTCACCGAGGAGCAAACGTCAACCTGGTGCATGGCCCAGCTAATTGGGATGTACCATTGGGAGTACAAGCAATTTCCGTCATTAGTGCCGAGCAAATGCAGCACGTCATGCTGGAATGTTTACCCAATGCTGATGTAATTGTGATGTCAGCAGCGGTGGCAGATGTGAAGCCAAAAGATTATAGTACAGAGAAATTGCCCAAGCGATCGCTCCCCCAAGCTTTACCCCTGGAACCTGTACCGGATATCGTCGCCCAATTAGCACAACTTAAACAGCCGCATCAGCTGTTAATTGGATTTGCTGCACAAAGTGGGTATATTGTCAAGCCTGCCTTAGAAAAGTTACAGAGTAAAAAATTAGATGCTATTGTTGCCAATCCCATCGATCAACCTGATAGTGGTTTTGGGAGCAATAATAATCAAGCGATATTTTTAGATAGCCAAGGAAATCAGGTAGCGATCGCACCTTGTTCTAAATTAGAAATGGCCCATCAATTATTTGATTTTATCATCACTTGATAAATCTGCCTCAAGTTTAGGGATATGCCTGTTGCTGCCTAATTCATCTCGTCATTTACTAACGCCGCTAAAAGCAAACTTTTTGTTACGCTTCAGTCAGCAATTGGCACAGTCCCTGTGTTGTGAAAAGCGGTAATCTGCCAGGTGTTCTCCTTGCAGGTTGTTACGGCTGTCAAGACACCTGTATCTTGCAGTCTATGTACTCCATTGGGACTCTTCTGTTTAGTGATTTCCCAAGTGGTATGCAAGACTGCTATATCCGGGGTGAGGAACTTGATTGGGGTATCAATAATAGTCATCTGGCTATCGCTTAAGAACGACGCAAACGCCTACGTGTGTGCTTGTTTGATCTCGGTTCGCCCTTTAAACCAACGACCTATGACGTCCACGAAATCGCTATCTTCGGCAAACAACTTCGCCAAGGGCTCCGCATCTTTAGTGTTCCACGCCTCGGCAAACGCTGCAATCACTGCTTTGATTGCCGCTTCATCCTTTGCACTGGTTTCTGTTGTAGACATAATGATTGTTCTCACTAATGATTTGTATTCAAGAACTACCGCTTAGGAGCGCAGCACCTTGAGTGCCACCTGGGGAAATAGCCTTGTAACACCAGCGAACTGTACCCAAATCGTTGCCATCGGCTCTAGTGAACGGGCCGAAAGGTTGTGTTGCCTCAACTCTTTAATTTCCATCTGTTTGTCCAGGACTCTCCTGGATACTCAACGAGCACGCTGCCGACCCCAAAAAGAGGTGTAGCCGAAGAGTTCTTAGCTATTTGCGATCGTAACGGCTTGATGGAGGTATTCGTTATTGTCAAGCTGGGCAAGCATGAAGTCAGCTAGGTCGGCACGTGTAATCTTATGGGCCTTCTCGCCCGTTTCGGCATCGAAGACTCGAACGTTCCCCTTAGCGGGGTCGTCGGTGAGGATGGCTGGGCGAAGAATCACCCAGTCCAGACCGCTCGACTCGACAGCAGACTCCATTGCCGCTTTGTCCTTGTCCGCGCCGCGCAAAAAGGTCGAAACAAGTAAGCGCTCATAAAAGGTGGTATTCGCTTCACTATCCCCTTCGCCAATCATGGAAGTTACCACGAGACGGCGCACACCGTTTCGCTGCATGGAAGCAATGATTGTGTTGGCAGCGCTCGATTCAAGCGTAGTTGCCTTGTAAGGCGTTTTGCCGCCAATCGTGTCAAGAACAGCGTCTTGACCGAGGACTGCTGCGTCCATCTCGACACTATTGGTGGCATCACCTTCGATGACGCGAACGTCCGATATCTCGTATTCGTCAGCTTTGTGAACGAAGGCTGTGACCTGGTGTCCAGCGACTACAGCCTGTTCGACTACAGCTCTACCGGTCTTGCCGGCGGCTCCTATGACTAGGACTTTCATGTTTTAACTCTCCTATACAACGCTTAGGGGTTTTCCGGTCGGAGAAATGCGGCTTTGATTAGGACTTCTTCGAGAATGCCGCATGTGGCGTGAGCGGCAGGATCTGGTAGTCGGCGTAATTGACCTTGATGAGTGGGAAGCTGTCGATCATCTCCTGAAGGTGCTCTAGCGACTCCGCCTCGAATAGGATCACCCCGCCGCGGGTTTTAGTGTCCAGTGCCCACACTTGACGGGCGCCTCCCCCCGCGTAAAGGACTCGCACTTGCGCCTGTTCCTTGAGTTCCGTCTCTGCAAAGTCAGACGGCACGCCATCGGTCTCGAACTTCTTGTTGGGCGTGAAGATAACAAGATATTGCATATGTCACCTCTATTTAGCTTGTTTGATTGTGAAACCTATACCCGATCCGCATACCGAAGAGGAATCTGCACGGTTCCTTTTCATCACTTTGGTTCATTCTGTACCAAAATAGAGAAAAATAGAAGACGGCACTTTTTTCTGCCTAAGGCACATAAACGTAACCATGAGCCGAATCCCAAAATTTTTTAATGACGAAGATTGCCCCGTTCGAGAGATTCTTGACCACGTAGGGGATAAGTGGACGTCCCTGATTCTATCGAATCTTGTGGGCGGGAGCTTACGATTTAGCGAGATCAAACGAAGGTTGCCAGGGATCAGTCAGCGGATGCTAACACAGACGCTCCGCAGTCTTGAACGGAATGGCATCTTACTTCGGACCATCTACCCTAGCATTCCACCCAAAGTCGAATATTCGCTCACGCCGCTCGGAGAGTCGCTCGTTCCGCTCGTTCAAGCGCTTGTGCTTTGGTCGCTGGAACATCGCTCAGAAATACATGATGCACGTTCTACCTACGACGCAGAAGGATCGGCTCAAGAATTCGGGGTAGACAGTACAGCGATTCAAACTACCACGACCAACCCAAGGGATAAACAGAAGATTTCTCATGAATAATTTAAGCCAAGGATATAATAAATTAAATTTGAGAAATGCGATGCCTACGGCGGGCTGCGCCTACGCGCACATACTTAATAAAAACTGGTGTTGCAGAGAAAGCTTAGTATAGTTTTGCGTAAAAGCGTAGCATTTTTAATGCATCCCGATGCATTGCCATTGTAAGGCGACGCATTAACAATGCGGCCGACACATTGCCATTGTAGGGGGACGCATTAATAATGCAGCCGACGCATTGCCATTGTAAGGTGACGCATTAACAATGTGGCCGATGCATTGGCATTGTAAGGCGACGCATTAACAATGCGGCCGATGCATTTCCATTGTTAAGTACAAAATTTTCTTAATTTGTAGCGAATTAAGGAAACTTTGTACTTAGAAACCCAAGGTTAGGACTCCAACTTAAAACTTGAGTTTATTGAGGTTGGTGAAACCCCAGAACAAGCCCGAAAGCTGGTACAAAGAGTGTGACTGATACCAGAGATATCAAGCAGGAATTGGGACAGGAAACTACTACTTTAAATTGGGTATAACCCGTATGGGCTATGGCTTTAACGTCACTCCTTTAGATTTTACAATATAAGTAAGACTAAAATATTACGCAATTATATGAAAATCCTCTCATCAGAGCTAGTACATTTAGGATTTGGCAAATATGTGCGTTCTGACCAAGTAACAGCAGTTATACCAATAGAAGAGGAGCGTGGCCCAGGGCGACGAACCTTTGTTCACATTCAAGGGCAAAGTGACCCAATTATCGCCTCTCGCGCTGAAGATACCATCGTGCGTGATTTAGTACAGGAACCACGCGAAGTTACCCAAGCCCGTCAGCAGCAAGAAATTCTTCAAGATTTATTGGTAAATTTAGGTAATGTTAATTCGACTGTGCGTCGAATTAGCCGTGATGAAAGCAGTTTGGATCTTGATTTGTTAGAGCGCCGAATTAAGCAAGTCCTTGAAAATTAATTGCAGAAATCAGCAAACTAAATAACGGAGAACGATATTGCTGAATCCAATTACAGACCAAGTTTCAGTATCAGATACACAAACAAAATCACCACGGTTATGGATACCTGAACGGGTACTGTTTACACCTGCTGCCCTAGATGAGGTTTGGGGGCAGCAGATTTTTGTACGTGTGCAGTCACTCAACTTACCGATAGAAGAGTTATCACAAAATCGCCTGAAGGGACTGCGCGGTGAGTCTGAGCGAGATACTTACAACATTGCCAAGCGGACCTTAGCGGTGGTTACTGCACCACCCAGTTCTTTTAAACTGAGTCCCATCCCACCTTCTGCGGATTGGCAGTTTCACCTTGCTGAGGGTTGTCCGGCTCATTGTCAATACTGCTACCTAGCTGGTAGCTTGTCGGGGCCACCTGTCATCCGCGTTTTTGCCAACTTACCGCAGATATTAGATAACTTAGCTAACTACGAGCAAGATGGGGAAACCACGAGTTTTGAAGTTAGCTGTTACACAGACCCACTAGGTATCGAGCATTTAACTGGAAGTCTGGCTGAATGTATCCGTTACTTTGGCACTCGTACCAATGCACATCTACGTTGGGTATCGAAGTTTGATGCTGTGGATGGATTACTAGACTTACCACACAATGGGCATACTCGCTGTCGGATGAGCGTTAATGCAGCACCGATTTCTGGTAAGTTTGAAGGTGGCACAGCCTCCGTAGCATCCAGACTTAATGCATTGCGACGGTTGGCGCTACCATTAGAGCGTGGCGGTGGCGGTTATCCAGTCGGCTTGGTGATTGCGCCAATTATGCCGATAGACGATTGGCAGATGCACTATAGTTCTTTGTTTGACCAGATAAACGAGGCACTGGATTTTGACTGTGACCTTACTTTTGAATTAATCTCGCATCGGTTCACACCTGGGTCAAAAGAAGTGTTACAAACTTGGTATCCGCAATCAAAATTAGAGATGGATGAGGCAAAACGCACTGTCAAGCGTAATAAGTTTGGTGGGACGAAGTATGTTTACGATCGCGACACAATGAAAGCGTTGCGTTGCTTTTTTGATAGTGAGATTACTAGGCGCTTTCCAAATGCTGAAATTCTTTATTGGACTTAGAAGACCACTTCGCTCAAATACAGTTTGAGCAAATTACAGCTATTTTCAGTAAATAGACCACGTTTTACGGGCACAGCAATGCTGTGCCCCTACGACAGATGTGGTTCAAATAAATGAAAACTGCTGTAATTATTGGGCAAGAGAGCGATCGCATAATATATCAATATATTTTTAAGCGCTTGCCGTAGTCTCAAGGCTTCTCCAATCCTGACTGACTACACCCACAGCGTAAATCCAGTTACCATCTCAATTAACTAAATAATAGCCCCTTGTTAAAGATAGGCAAACTGACGCCACAGTGTACTAAGCTGTTACGCTTTGCATCTGCACACCATTACCAGCCAGAAAACTTACTGTAATTCTGTTGTTTTAATTTTTAATTTTTAATTGCTTAGTCGATGCCTAAGTTAGGCTATGACGCTCGAATACTCGCTAACGCTTCGCTATCGGCGTCGCAAAGCAGGATAATTTGGGCAGATTACAGGCGGCGTTATACATTAATAAGTGTATCTGCAATACCGGACTTGTTCTGGCTCAGTCTCAATAGCAAAGGTTTGGAGATGTTTACTTTATCAGAAACTTCTATCCTGGCGGTAATCCTACTGGTAGCTTTAGGCATTTTGGGCTGGGGCTTTTATCGCGCCAGACCTCTTGGTAAGCTGGGAATCTTAGCCTGGTTACAGTCGGTGGTGTTGATGACTCCCTGGCTCCTATTTTTTGGATTGTTTGCCGCAGGAATTTACATCAATATAGCGGGTATATTATTCTTAGTGGTGACTTCCGGCGGATTGTACATCTTTTTGGGCAGACAGTTACGTGCAGCTGGGCAAGATGCCATCCTCAAGCAACGTGCAACAGAAAGACTCGCCGCTGATTCCTTAGTTGAAGCAAATTCCCCACAATTAGCAGTCGCAGAACTGAAACCGGAGATTCCGCCAATACCGGAAGATGACTTAAATGCAATTAAAGGTATCTTTGGTATCGATACGTTTTTCGCCACAGAAACGATCGCCTACCAAGATGGAGCCATTTTCAAAGGCAATTTGCGGGGAGAACCAGAAGAGGTTCACAACCGTCTAACTGCAAGTTTACGGCAACGCCTTGGTGATCAATATCGCCTATTTTTAATCGAAAACACTGATAGCAGACCCGTGGTAATTGTCCTGCCGAGCCGCAATGATCCCCGCCCGATGTTGTTATCGCAAAAAGCTTTTGCAGGTGTGCTATTGGTAGCAACTATTGCTACAAATTTAGAAGCAGCAGGATTATTGCTGAATTTTGATTTCTTTAGCAATCCAGGGCGGTTTAAAGAAGCTTTGCCCATAGGGGCTGGGATATTTACGGTTTTAGTAGTTCACGAAATTGGTCATTGGTTACTTGCCCAGTGTCATCAAATCCGCCTTAGCTGGCCTTTCTTTTTACCAGCTGTGCAAATTGGTTCCTTTGGTGCAATTACCCGCTTTGAATCTCTGTTGCCCAACCGCAAAGTATTATTTGATATCGCCTTGGCAGGGCCAGCCGCAGGTGGTATTGTTTCTTTGTTAATGCTGATCACTGGCTTGCTGCTTTCCCACCCAGGTAGTTTATTTCAATTGCCAAATCAGTTTTTCCAAGGGTCGATTTTGGTGGGAAGTTTGGCACGAGTTGTCCTTGGTTCGGCGTTGCAATCATCTCTAGTAAGTGTTCATCCCCTAGTGGTGATTGGCTGGCTGGGTTTAGTAATTACCGCTTTAAACTTAATGCCCGCAGGACAACTAGATGGTGGGCGCATTGTCCAGGCGATTTATGGACGCAAAACCGCAGGACGGGCAACGATCGCAACTTTAATTTTACTGGCGCTAGTGTCTCTAGGTAATACTCTTGCCATGTACTGGGCGATCGTGATTTTCGTCTTGCAACGGGATCAAGAACGCCCCAGCTTGAATGAAGTCACTGAACCTGATGATGCTAGAGCCGCTTTGGGGCTTTTGGCTCTATTCTTGATGATTACCACACTTCTACCCCTAACTCCGGGCTTGGCTGGGCGTTTGGGAATAGGATAGTGTTTAATGGAGCCAAAACCCAAACAAGCAATATCCGCAATTCGGGTGTGCGCTCAACTTACCAAGGTTTATAAACGAATAGACCTTGTAAGATTGGACGAACGCACCAAAAATATTTATATCTTGGCAAATAATTCAATCGAAGCCGAGGTAACACCAACTGGAGAAATTCTTTGGTTATGACAAAATCTAACTTTCAGCAAATGCTTTTAGAGCAGCTAAGAGTTTATATTTTGGAGCATCGCAACGACGATGAAGCATTTCATATTTACATCGACAGAAGACGCGCCCAATCTCGAAAACAGGTGCCGATGACAATTGAGGAAGCGGAGGCTGATTTACAGAGACGGTTTGGACAGCAAGCTAGTTAAATTAGCATTACCGAATTTTAGATTTTGGATTGAAGATTCAAAATTTAAAAAGGTCTGAACGCAAAATCAAACCAAATCCGCCAGCACGCTACTAACCTTCAACTGGTACTGCTGGTGGGGACTTAAACCCAGTTATTCATCCACCAGTCGCACAGAATTCCATTCTAAATACTGGCTCCTGACTCCTGAGTTCTTTCTTGTTAACTAGATGGTTTCCAACCTGCTAGCAAATTCGGGTAAGCCGTTGGTGTGGGGAAGATTTTTTGTAAACCAATCTGACGTTCTTGTGGCTTTTCTTTGCTAATATTCCAAAGGGTTTCATAGAAGAAGAAAGAGACTCCAGCAAAATTGCGATCGCGTACTTTTTGCACTTGTGTCTGAATCTGTTGCATCGGTATAGATTTGTTTTTCAATCCAGCCATAATGCCTACACTTACTGGAATATGCCTCTTTGCCACTTTCACTTCTGGATACTCTAATTCACTGATAAACACATTCAAATCATCCCGATATACCTGCAAAACTAAGTCTTCAATAATTCCCAGCCGTTCCCACTTCTGCCAGTCTGCTAAAGAGAAATCGTAGGAAAAACGTTGAGGATTAGGAGCAACAGAAACTAGGCAATCTTTTTTAGTAGCTTTGATGGTTTTGAATACCCGTTTCATAAACTCGGTGATTTTGTTAGCTCTCCAACGCACCCATTCTGGATCTTGAGAGTCTTTGGAAGGAGCTTGACCACGGTGTTCCTTTTTGTAAAGTGTCACTGTATAGGCATCGTATCCTAATTCTGATGGTAAGCCAAAATGGTCATCAAATTGAATTCCATCGATGTTGTAGTTTCTAACAATTTCAACGATTAAATCTTGAATAAATTGTTGTACTTCTGGGCGAAAGGGATTTAGCCAAACGCGATTATGTGGGCCATCTTTAACAATCCGAGTCCCATCACTGCGGCTAGTGATCCATTGGGGACGATTTTTAGCTAATAGAGAATCCGCTGGTGCCATAAAGCCAAATTCAAACCAGGGAATCACTGTTAACCCTTTTTGATGTCCCACATCAACAATTTCTTTGAGGATATCTCGCCCTTGCAGTCCGGGTGTGGGATCGAGCGATCGCCTAATAACTTTGGCTGCAACTTTGCTAGGATACAATGTATATCCCCAATTCCAAACCGCCGGATATATGGTGTTAAAATTGAGTTGATCAAGGCGTTGCAAAGATCCCTTGAGGCGATCGCGCTCAAATAACACATCACTATCAATATTTGTTAACCACACCCCCCTTAACTCAGATGCTGGCGTTCGCGGCAGATTAATTTGAGCGTTCAATGGGAACGATAGCATCACCGTAGCTACCACACTCAAGGTAACTATAACGGCAAACAAGCCTAACTTTCTGCTTTGGCGAATATTCCACCAAGAATAAAACTTAACACACCACTTTACAAACCTTTTCATCATTTGGCTACAGAGATCATCAAATTATGAACAATCAGCATGAATAGCGATCGTTTCGATTGTAAGCGCTAAAACAATCGCTATTTAATCTGCTCACTGAGGTTTACTATTTGGCACTGGCTGCGAGATGATTCCAAGCTTTGACTACTGTCTGTAAATTCTTTGGCAGGTTATTTAGAGAAATATCGTTGTACTGAACCGTACCCTGTTGGCTGGTGAGAGTGTAGGTGATATAATCAGCAGCACCGCTGGGGGCTGGGTAACTCAGATTCTGGAACTTACTAAATTTAGAACGTTCTAAAAAGCTCTGAAATTGTTGTACCTGTTGCACAGAAACGCGGCGAACACTACGCTCAGAATCATTGGCATCACCAATCCGTACCCGAATCAATTGCCCATCTTTGAGTAAAACAGTCTCGTAAGTTCTGCCAGTAAAACCACCACTGGAAATTTGCCGAAATACTACATATCGAGCTAATGGTGGTGGTAACTGGCTAACTGGAATTTGCACAGGGGTAAGTGAATTTGAGCTAGCCTTTTGATTCAGCCTGAGTGCAGAACCTGTTTGATTGGTATGATAAACCAAGGTTTCTTCACCTTGACCAACAACCACCCGCCAACCTGATACCAAAGCTTGGGTACAAAATTCATCAGCATTAGGTAATTCTAAACAGCCATCTCTCCAAGTTTGCTGTTGAGCCTGAATGATGTTTAGCTGAGAAATTGGCTGTTGCAAACGTTTGGAGGCGGCTTGCAAAACAGCATTTTTTACAGACGCAGGTAATTTATCTGGGAGATTTTGTGAAGAAGTGTTTGTCGAAGCTAAACGTAGCGATCGCCCATTGTTATTGGTATGATAAATCCAGTTTTGTTTGCCGTTAGATACTACAATCCGCCAACCCGGAACTAACGCTTGGGTGCAGAGTTCATCAGGTTGAGGCAGTTTCAAGCAACCATTACGCCAAGTTTGTTGATTATAGTCAATAATTTGCAGTTCTCTAGTTAAAATTCCCTGTCTGCGGGCTAAATCTTGCAGTACCGCGTTAGCGACTGGACGGGGCAAGCGGTTTGGTTTAACATTGTCTTTGAGAACTTCATCGCTTGTTTCTAGCGAGAAGTTCGCAGAAGCGCCCGTAGCACTTTTGATAAGTGTTAAACCGCTACCAACAGACAAAATTCCAGTCAAAATCAAAGCAGTAAAAATTCGTGCTTGATTGGTGTTAAAGTAGTTTTTTAGCATGATTTTCATAGCAAAATAAAACTAAGAAATAGTATCCAACCACTAACTATACAATAAAGTATATAATTCCAGAACTTCACCAGTTGGAATTAATTTGGTATCTGTCTTCTGAAACAGATATAATGACAGACGCTGATGTACTGATTGTTTGTTCCTTATACAAATTCTGGATGAAGATGGAAACGCTCTATAGAACCCATTTGGGATCTAGCCATAAGCCAGTCGCTTTAGCATCAGTCTGATGAAACACAGATTGAGCTTTGCTGTGGCATTGGTCAGCGTTCTCTCAAAGTTTTTGACCAAGCTCTTACAGCGTTCAACCCATGCATTAGACCGTTCAATTACCTATCGAGTTGCGACTGGGACAAATC
>NZ_JBALCN010000016.1:0-89178 GCF_036919615.1 Nostoc sp.
TGCGATTTCAATCTTAAAAGGGCGGCTCATGGCTATTTTAATTTATCGAGTTTCTTTTCTCCATTATATGCAGCTTCATATAAAATTGGTATAAGCTGCGTTAACTTTACACCAGATTAATTCCTCTTTTAGTTATTTAAATGAGCGAACCTACCGACTTAACATCTGGCCATTGGTTTTGAACTACTCGTGTATCCTCTTGAGCAAATGTAAAAGCATCTCCAGGGCGAAGCAAGCAAATCGATACAGGAGAGGCGATTGCTCCATCTTTGCAGGTTCCAGAGCGCTGAGTCGCTACCTGGCAAACATGCTCTGGGGTTGGATCAACTGCCATGATGTGTGCTTGCAATCCATCAAGACAAGGGCCAAGACCGCGCTGCCAAAACCAAGGCGCACCCCCATCGGAGTACGGTACAATTCGTTTAGCATTCCAGATTTCTGCTACATCAATTAAATCATCGGCATTGCACATCATCTTTTGACGTACTTGCCATAGTTGGAGCATTACTTCCTTCTTGCCATTCCCCTAAATACAAAGCTAGATCGGATAGGAGATTAGGAGATAATTCTTGGATGATGATTGTTTTGCCAATGTTGCGTTCCAGTTCAAGTGCAATAGACTTATCCGCAAATGCGAAATGCATACTATACAATGGTTTGAGCAACTATAATTGGAGTGCGATCGTAAGCACTTAGTTCAACTGTGCTGGGATTAAAATGCGACTCTAAAAACTGCAATTAGTTAGTATACAGTTTTTTCTGTTCTAAATGCATTTTGGTTCTACCAACTGGTAGGTTGGTAATGGTAAAAAGGTTGTTAAATACAATATTAAAATGTTCTTATAAGAACATTTTGTCATCTCATTCTAGGTTAGTCTGTTCAGGAGGTAAGGAAAATTTTTCACTCGTAGGTAACTGGGGATTAAATACCAAGTCCAAAGCTAAATTTAGCTTTTTATTACCATAGCCAAGTTGGTTCAGCCACTGCAAAACTTTAACTGAACTATCAATAACACTAGCACCGCGCATTTCTATCAACATTATCTGCTAAGTAGCAAGGTAAGGAAGGCACAACTCTTATCTGGTATTTTGCAAAGTATTCTGGTAAATTAGTAAATCCATCTTCAAAATAAATGGTCAAATTAGAGCGGACAATCACCTGCTTACCAGTTGCTCTTGCTGCTTCTACCAATGGCTTAAATCCATAATTCATTTCTGGGACGCCACCAGTCAAATCCACAATTTTAATTTCAGGGAATCTGTGAATTAGCAAAATCAATTGTTCACAAATTTCAGGATAAAGTTCTTCTGTATGTTTTGACCTAGCTTCGACATGACAGTGTGTACAGGCAAGATTGCAATGCTTGCCTAAATTAATTTGTAAAACAGTAATTTCCTTTTTGATCAAAGGATAACTGAATTTTTTTAAAGGATGTAATTGCTGTATATAGTATAATTTTTGTTTGAGTTTGCATTAGTTAGTATTCTTTAAACATGGTATAAATATATTCTGTCTTCAAATTTTTTAACCTTGCAAGAATCTGTAGATTATTCCACTAATAATTGCGGCAGTTGGTAAAGTTAAAATCCATGATAGTAGTATCTGATAAAAAACACGTGTATTAGATTTTTTGCCAATCAACCCCACGCCAAAAATAGAACCAACTGAAACGTGAGTGGTGGAAACTGGAAGCCCAAACCGACTAGCTGCAATGACCAGAACTCCAGTTACTATATTTGCTGATAAGCCTTGAGTATGATTCATTGAGGTAATCTTTTCACTCATAGTTATTGCAACTTTTTGGGAGTTGAGTAAACCGCCAAGTGCCATCGCGATCGCCATCGTGATCATTCCTCCCTGAATCGAAAAATACTCAATAATTAGAATGAGTGAGAAAATCTTGGGAGTATCATTTAATCCTCTAGCAAAACTGATAACTCCAGCACTGATAAAATGGCAAGTATCAATCATTTTCTGATTGCCTGATAGATTCCATTTTGAATTGATATATTTAGATAAGGTGTAAATTCCTGCTCCCAAAGGAATAGCAATGATTGGACTGAGTAATAGAGGCAAAATAAAGGAAGTTCCCAAAGCTGCAAAATTAACTTTTAGTCCGATCGCTACTAATCCAGCACCAACAATAGCACCTGTTAAACTGTGAGTTGTAGAAATGGGAAACCCCATGAGGGTGGCTATAAGCACAGTAAAACCAGCTGCGATCGCTACTGCCATATGAAACTCTGGTGCATTAGCGATCGCATCAGGTACTAGTCCTTTCCCAGAGAAATTTTTAATTAGTGTACTTGCCAAAAAAGTTGCAGCTACTGCACCAGCAAAAGTTGTCAAAGTTCCCCACAAAATTGCTGTTTGATAGCTGCTTGTTCGACTACAAAACAACGTTGCTACCCCTTTAAAGTTGTCATTTGCGCCATTGGAATATGATAAAAAAAGCGTAGTTAAAAACAAACTAATTAACAACATTTTTGGGTTTATAAATTAACAGCAACCACCACCACTATAGTGCCAGGTTGAATTGGTCATATTTGTGCATTTTAGTATAATTAACTCTGAGTTGAATGAGTTTTTGCTGAGATTACCAAAAACCCTAAATCCTCATATACTCAGAGATTTTGGGCATCGACGTTAGTTTAAATTTAATACTGAGGAAATGCCCAATTCAATCATGCAATGTGTAACCGACACCACTCACAGTTTGAATGAGGCACTTTTCGTTATTGGCTTCAAGTTTCAGACGCAGGTAACGAATGTAAGCTTCGATGATCTTGGCATCACCCATGAAGTCGTAACCCCAGACTTCTTCTAAAATGCGATCGCATGTAATTACCTGTCGCGGATGGGCCAGTAAATATTCTAGTAAATCAAATTCCCTAACGGTTAACTCAATTAACCGCTGATCTCGGTACACTTGACGCGTGCGACGATTTAAACTCAGGTCTTCAAATTCTAAAACATCTGCTTTGTCTGCTTGCTGGCTTCTTCGCAGGTGGGTGCGGACTCTGGCTAATAATTCATCAACGCTGAAGGGTTTAACGAGGTAATCATCAGCACCAGCGTCTAAGCCTGCAATGCGATCGCTCACTTCATCTTTGACGGTTAATAAGATTATCGGCACTTTATCACCAATACTTCGCAGGCGGCGGCAAATTTCCAACCCCGAAAAACCAGGCAATATCCAGTCTAAAATTACTAAATCTAGATGTAACTCACGCGCTGCGGTGAGTGCGGTTAATCCATCGTAGGCAATACTGACTTGATAGCCTTCATAATTCAATTCCAATTCGACAAATCGTGCCAGTTTGACTTCATCTTCAACCAGTAAGATGTGCGTCATGATGATGTTAATGATTTCAGCAGGGTACAGTAAGCAACAATCCGGTCTGGAAACACTGTCTTCGAGGTGTCGGCTACTGAATAGCCAAACATCTAAATTAGGTGTACGTTAGCTTAGTATAAACCCTGAGTAAGTAACAACCGTAAGTCTGTAAATACTTATGACTGCTTGGTCAAAGAACGATTCAACTGGCTATTAGCAATAGGCTGTAACATCTTCACCGCATTCATCGGCAAGGTAACAGAGCGCTCTAAAACGTAAACCAACCACTTCCTCGTATAGGGGATTTAATTTACACATTGGAGGAATGTGAAATAGCTTCCGACCAAATAGTGTGATGTTTCGCTCAAAGGGACACTGAGCAGGAATAGCTTTGCACAGGAAATGAGCCAATTTGGAGTTATGAATTTCTATCGTTTCCAACCACTCGCGCACTGGATGCAGTAGATCATTGTGTAACCGGACTTGAATAAAGCTTGTCATAATTATTCACCTTAATAATTTTAAACTAGATTGAGTTCGTTGTATTTGAACATCTATAAATACATACGGTTAGGTTCTATAGTTTTATGCAGTGATTGCTCATTCTTTAGTTCTCTACAGAGATAGAATGAGTCTCTAGGTACACTGTTAACTACACATTTAATTGCCAAAATTCCGGATGATTTATACCATCCCCCAAATTTTTGCAACAAATGAATCGGCTGTAGGGCTTGCTATACAACCTTAGCAACGTATTTTTAACAGAATTTCGTGAAATGGTAATGTGCCAAAGGCTAGGCTAAATATTGCCAGACTGCAAAGCTATAACCAACTTTTTGGAGGCGCAGCTAAACTTACCCTAAAAAAGCATCAAGCTTCAGGGAAGCTGCGAAAACTAATGACTGATGACTTTTTCAGTAACAAAAAGCTACTTTTTGACCTATGGGCATCAAGTTACGACTGGCTCTTTCCTTCAGTGTTTTATCGAGCCGTTCACAAACGGTTGCTGGAGTACGTCGATTTATCAAAGCCAGCAAATGTAATTGATATCGGCTGTGGTACTGGACGCTTACTTGAGCGCCTTGCTACTCAGTTTCCCGATCTGCAAGGCATCGGATTGGATTTATCTGCTAATATGTTGCGGGTAGCAAGACAGAGCAACCACCACCGTCCACGTTTAATTTATATCGAGAGCAAAGCTGAGTCTCTTCCCGTTGCTGATGGTCAATTTGATGCTGTTTTCAGCACTATCAGCTTCTTGCACTATTTGGAACCAAAACAAGTGATTAGTGAGATAGCACGGGTACTTTCTCCCGGTGGACGTTTCTATTTGGTTGACATTACTTCTAAAAAAGAGACAGAACCTCAACTATTGCCAGTCTCTCCCCGTGGAATTAGACTCTACAGCCCTAATCAACGTCAGCTTCTTGGCTCCTCTGCTGGATTATTATGTTTGAATCACCACTATTTACTAAGGCCTGTCTTACTAACGATTTTTGCTAAACCTCCGTTGGATTAATGGATAACAGCAATTTGAACTATGATTGCGACAAATGGAGCGCTCAAAGCGATTACCAGCAACTCTTTCACAATCCAAAATCCAAAATCGTTCGATTGAGCGTCCCTTGCGCGTCTCTAAGAGTTGCCATTCGCGTAGCGTTCCGCAGGAAAGTCCAAAATCCAAAATCGGATAACTTTCTCCCCTTAAAAAAGCTTGCTCTAATTCCATTTTTTTTTAGGAGGGTTAGGGAATATCAAGCCTTAACTGGCCTTGATATTCCATGAACACCACAGGAACTCTAAGTAGCTTTTTAGCTAATTGCGAGAATCTAAATTTGTCCTTAAGCGTAGACAAGCCTCTTGTCCTGGTAAATGGTGGCAAGTCTTCAAAAGATATTGGTACAAAGTTAAAGCGACTGTAAAACTGTGCCAGTCGCTGACCTAAACATTCAAGATAAAGTGGTTGTGTTGCTGTATTAATCAAATACTGCGTTAGCAAAGTACCCAAACCGCGACTTCTCCAAGCTGATGCAACGACCAAACTACCAAGTTCTTGTGCCCCTGAAAAATTACGTAACTGTCCACAAGCTACCAAATTGCGTAAGCTTTGCCCGCCGTAGGCATCGCATTCAATTACCCAAAATTGCTGCCAATTTAATTGCGTTGGGTCGAGTTTCGCTGAGAATACCAGCAATCGAATCGACCACTGATCCCCAGAGGTTGCCTTGCGAAGGACACATCCAGATGGTAACGATATATTGCTCTGATTCATTGATTACATTTTGATAGTCGTAGACATCACTTTTACGGTTTTTTACACGCAGGCTTTCTTACTTTGTTACTCAATTGAGGAATAAAATATTTTTTCTTGCTTTGCGCCTTGGCGCGAAACTTTCATACCATTAATCAGCAACGCTGGATTTTTACTATTCTTGTAAAATTGTCTTTGATGCAATCCTAGTTTTCTTGAAGTCAGCTTCGGAAAGTTCTTCTCCAGCTTGCAGGCGAGTGGCTGAGGTTTGCAACACTGTCGCTGCACCTTTATCTCCGATTTGTAAAGCGGTTTTGGCTGCTGTTTGTAGCATCGTTGCTGCACCAGTGCGATCGCCTTGCTGCAATTTCGCCTCGGCTAACTGGGTTTGGCGATACTTCGCTAATGCTAAAATAGACTGTTGTACCTGGGGATTAGACGCTGGTTGATACGCCCGCACCACATCTGCATACACTGGGACAAGGGGCGAAAGTAAGCCTTGTTCATTAACCAACGGGTCATCGTAACGAATTTGCAAATGCCCGATCGCTTGTTTACCTTCTGGCAACTGTCCCAAATAAATGTTAGCCAAAACTACCCGTTCTACATCCTGCATCAAATCTCCCAAACGCACAGCAAAGCTACCATCAGCTTCTGGTTCCACTGGTAACTCAATTGTGTCTGGGGCAACTTGGGCAATGGGTTTCAATTCTGCTAGTCGGACATTGGGCACTAGAGATAATAGCAAGTAGGCATTTGTTAGCCTAATCGACTGAATCCGCCCAAACAGTCGGCTAAACTGATCCACAGCTTGTTCAGGACGTTCAATATGGGCTAGAGTCCCACCACCGACATCAGCAATTTTTTCCAGCAAATCCTGATTCCAGCTATTGCCAAATCCGAAAGTGTTGATAGTTAGGTTCAGCTTGGCAGCCTTTTGCGCGAGTTGAAGACAGCGTTTGTTGTCATCTCGCCCAATATCCCACTTCCAAATCCGCAAACCGCTTTCACCATGCCCATCCGTCAAGAGAAACGCCTGGGAAACAGCGCCTCTTGTGCCTTTCATCAGTTCTGTAATTCCTAATTCCAAACCGTCAGCGATGACTGTCCCGCCGCTAGCACTGAGTTTGCTTCTAATTTGAGATTTGATGCTTTCGGGGTCTTGGATCTCTTGGTTGGGGATAATGACTTCCGCAGAACCGGAAAAAGCCACAACTGAGATGCGATCGCCTACTTTCAACCGATCTATTAATCTTTCCACCGCCTGGATCACCGTTTTAATTGGTTGTCCATGCATGGAACCACTTCTATCTAAAATCAAGCAGAGATTGAGTGGCAGATTTTGGTCAAACTCACCAGCAATCGCAAAAATCGTCATTCCTAGTTGACGTTGGCTACTTGTTTGAGCCACATCAACATTATTGTCATTTAACGCCGATAGCAATTTAACTTTCATTGCGGAGGGGTATCTTGCAAAACTGTTTTGGAAACCATCCTGGTTTTCTTGCGATCGCTTTCGGATAAATCTTGTCCAGATTGTAGCTGGGTGGCAGAAGTTTGCAACACCGTCGCTGCACCAGTATCTCCCATTTGCAGCGCGGTTTTAGCAGCCGTTTGTAGCATCGTCGCTGCACCAGTGCGATCGCCCTGTTGCAATTTCGTTTCGGCTAGCTGGGTTTGGCGATACTTAGCTAATGCTAAAATAGACTGTTGCACCTGGGGATTCAGGTCTGCTTGGTAATTTTTGACTACATGGGCATAAACTGGGATATTTGGTGTAAATAAACCTATCTGGTTGGCGGCTGGGTCATCGTAGCGGACTTGCACATTAGCGATCGCTTGTTCACCTGTTGGCAATTGTCCCAAATAAATATTAGCTAAAATCACCCGTTCCGCATCTTTCATTAAATCTCCCAACCGCACAGCGAAACGTCCATCAGCTTCTTGTTGCAGTGGTAACTCAATTGTGTCTGGGGAAACTTGGGCAATGGGTTTGAGTTCTGCTAGCCGGACATTGGGCATCAGGGAGAATAGCAGATAAGCATTAGTCAATCCCACTGTTTGAAGGCGGCTGAACAGGCGATTAAATTCATCTACTGCCTGTTCGGGTTTTTGAATATAAGATAAAGTACCTAAGCCAGCATCGGCAATTTTTTCTAAAACATCTTGGTTCCAATTGTCACCAAATCCCAGAGTGTTCAAAGTCAAATTATAGCTAGCCGCCAATTGGGCAAATTTCAAACAGCGATTGTTATCACCATGTTCATTTTCCCCATCGGTTAATAGGAAGGCTTGGGAAACAGTATCTTTTTTTCCCTTTGCTAACTCCTCAATCCCCAAGCGCAGTCCTTCATCAATCGCAGTCCCACCATCGGCAGATAAGCGATTAATTTGCTGTTTGATTTTCTCTGGATTTTCGACACTTTGACTAGGTACTAAGACTTTGGCACGGTGATCGAAAACTACAACACTGAGCCGATCGCCAGGATTGAGTCTATCTACCAAACGAATCGCCGCTTTTTTGACCGTTTCTAGCGATCGCCCGTTCATAGAACCACTATGATCGAGAATTAAGCATAAATTCAGGGGCACATTCCGGTCTTGATTTTCTGCGATCGCCGAAATCGAAATTCCCAACTGACGTTGACTGTTCAGTTGATTTGCGTCCAAATTACCATCATTCAAGGCAGGCTGCAAGCTAACCTTCATAACTCAAAGTCCCTATTCAGGATATACATATTAATGAATAACTTCAAAGCACTACTTTAACTCTACGGAAAACCTATCCAACACAAATGCATTAATATAATCAGAATATCTTAGAAGCCAAGCATTGGCAGATGCGAAGCCGCCTGAAGCATTAGGGAGAAATCCGCACCTTGAGGAAAGCTAGCATCACGCTAGGATGTATTACAGTTAACGGCATAGTTTCAGGCGATCTAGTTGCTATGGACATTTCCCCAATCAAGGCTGTTCAAGCCCCTTATTACGGCGATAACTTTTACCGGACACCGCCGCCAGATTTACCTTCCCTGTTGTTGAAGGAGAGAATTGTCTATATTGGGATGCCACTGGTGCCTGCTGTCACCGAATTAATTGTGGCCGAGTTGTTGTTTTTGCAGTCCGACGACCCCGAAAAGCCGATTAAAATCTATATCAACTCCACCGGCACTTCCGGTTACAGTGGCGAACCCATTGGCTTTGAAACCGAAGCCTTCGCCATCTTTGACACCATGAAATATATAAAGCCTCCTATCCACACCATCTGCGTCGGTTCCGCGATGGGTATGTCAGCCATGCTTCTCAGTGCTGGTACAAAAGGTTGCCGCGCTAGTTTGCCTCACTCTTCGATTATTCTGCATCAGCCCAAGAGCTACGCCCAAGGTCAAGCAACGGATATTCAAATTCGTGCCAGGGAAGTTTTGGTAAATAAAGGGGCGTTAGTTGATATCTTACATCGCACCACCGGACAGCCTCCAGAAAAAATTATTAAAGATATGGATAGGCTGTTATATCTTACACCCTACGAAGCGAAGGAATACGGCCTAATTGACAGAGTTTTTGAGAAAGAAGAACTCGCAAATCCCCCTCTACCTGCTAGTGTCCTTTAATTTAGTTATGAGTTATGAGTTATGAGTTATGAGTTATGAGTTATTGAAAACTCCTCACTCCTGTACAGACGAGATTAATCGCGTCTTTACTTTTAACTCCTAACTCTCCTACCGCCCCCAAATTATTAAAAAACGGAGTAAGTTATGCCTATAGGCGTTCCGAAAGTTCCTTACCGGATGCCCGGAGGACAATATACAGATTGGATTAGCATCTATGATCGCCTTTACCGGGAACGGATTATATTCTTGGGGCGAGATATTGATGATGAAATTGCCAATCAAATAATTGCTGTAATGCTGTATCTGGACTCAGATGATCCAGGTAAAGATATTTATTTATACATCAATTCCCCCGGTGGGATGGTTACATCTGGCATGGCTATTTTTGACACCATGCAACATATCAAATCAGATGTGGTGACTATTTGCGTAGGTTTAGCTGCTTCAATGGGGTCTTTCCTGCTGACAGCTGGTACTAAAGGCAAACGGTTAGCATTGCCTCACTCACGAATTATGATTCACCAGCCATCTGGTGGCACCCGTGGACAAGCAACTGATATCGAAATTGAAGCTAGAGAGATTCTACGGATTCGTCACCAGCTCAATGGGATTTATGCTGATAAAACTGGTCAGACCATAGCAAAAATTGAAAAAGATATGGATCGTGACTTTTTCATGTCTGCCGAAGAGGCTAAAGAATACGGTTTGATTGACCGTGTGATTGAAGACCGAACCTCTATAGTAGTAGGCGAGTAGGGAGTAGGGGAAGCTGGCGTTGCAGGGGGAGAAATAATTCCTAACTTTTAACTCCTAATTCCCCACTCTCCACTCGCTTTCCTAAACAAACTGTCAACATTGAACTTTAAAATAGAAAATTAGCCTTTATCATTAATAGTTCAGGCTTAAAGCAGATAGCTGATAGCCTCTAGCTGGATATTCGATAGCTCATAGCTCAAGATGGATCTTGGAGATTGCTACCGTTTATTGGGTTTAAGGTCGGGAGCTTCTTTTGCTGAGATCAAAGCGTCTTACCGACGACTGGCGCAGCAATATCATCCCGATATGAACCCAGATGACAACAAAGCCAAAGATAAGTTTATTGCCTTGACAGAGGCTTATAAACTCTTGCTGACGGTAGTATTGCCAGAGGAAACTGCCGCACATTCAAGTCAGGTGTCAACTGTGTATGATGACACCAAGGTAATGCATTGGCAGAAAACGCCAGTCACAACGGTGACAACTCAACAACCACCAAAATCAAAGCCGCCTAATCTGTTGGAAATAGAAGAACGGCTGAAGTGGAAGACTTATGAGCAATTGCAGCGATTTTTGCAAGAAAGACGATTTCCGCAAGCGATCGCTCTGGCGGAAGCTTTAGCAGTTCGTTTGTCAACAGATGTAGAAGTTCGTCAATGGCTAGCGATCGTCTATCAAATTTGGGGACGGGCGCTAATTTCCGAAAACCAGCTGCTCAAAGCCAGAATTTATCTTAAAAAAGCTCTGAAGACAGATCCTCATAATAAAAGTCTCTGTTATGAAGTGCAGCGCGATTTCCAACGTTTGGAACAAATTTTTTAAAGATTTATAAAATTTATTGAGAATCAAAATCCCCTTTCCAGGTTCTAATAAGGAAATAATCTTTATTGGGCTGCTGTTTCTGAGACAGGAGGCGGGAGCCTCCCAAAGAGCATTCCCAGTCTGAGACTGGGAACAAGGTAAATTATCTTCAATTCAAAATCCAAGTTGTGCTGGAAGCGTACCAAAGGTGCGACCAAAATCTAAAATTGGCACGGTCATTGCCGCCATCCGCGCAACACTGCTCCCAAAGTAGCAATTCCTTCGACAATTTTCTGTGTTGGCTGAAAGCTAAAAGCTAACCTGATAGCATCATTTCCCTGTCCATTGGCGTAGCAGCGTGTCCCTGGCAGAAAACTGACGCCGTGTTCACTGGCAGCGATTAGGAGTGCTTTGGCGCTGATGTCTGGCGGCAATTTACACCAAACGAAAAAGCCGCCATCTGGTCGTAAGGTAACTATATCACTGGGAAACTCGTGAGCGATCGCTTCTAACAACAAATTACACTTATGCTTGTAGCAGGCGATTAGCTGCTGAATGTGATTATCTAGTTTGCCTGTAGCACAGTAGCCAGCGACCACATGGCTGACAAATGGCCCCACAGGCCCCTCACTTTTGAACATTGCCAGCCGCTCAATAATCGCTGGATCGCCACAAGCCCAGCCCAGGCGGATACCAGGCGCAATAATTTTCGAGAAGGTACTCACATATAACACCCACCCATCTTGGTCGAGGGTTGCCAGGGAGGGCACAGTTTCTCCTTGGAAGCGCAAATCGCTATAAGCATCGTCCTCCACCACTAGGACGCCATACTCAGCCGCTAACGCTACCAGTTTTTGGCGGCGAAATAACGGCATAGTTGTGCCTGTGGGATTGTGAAAGGTCGGGATGGTGTAAATAAACCGGGGTCGGATGCCCTGTTTTTTCAAGTCGCTCAATGTTACTTCTAACGCATCTACATCCATCCCCAACTCATCCACAGGAATGGTAATTATGCGTGCGCCAGCGTGGACAAATCTACTAACCACTCCCAGGAAGGTTGGCCCTTCGACAATTACCACATCACCAGGTTCGACAAACACATCTGGTAGCAAGCCCAGAATCTGACCAGAACCGTAGCCAATGATCAGGCGATCACGATCGGCAAGGATTCCTTTAGCCTGCAAGCGGAGGAGAATTTGCTCATAAAGTTGAGCTGAAGGTGGGCCGTAATTGAGGGCGATCGGAGCCTCTTCTGCTAGCACAGCTGCACTTGCAGCAGCCAAGTCAGCGTGAGGAAAGAGAATTGGGTCAGCTAGACCGTAAACAAAGCTAACAGTGGCGATTTTGGTTAACTCTGTGCCGTAGGTTGGTGGTGCGAGGTTTCTAGCTCTTTCGGCGAACAAATCAGCAATTTGGTAAGCAGAAGTGGTAGGAGCCATAAAGGGCAAGTTGTCTTCTAAGTTTATGAGTATATCAGCATTGCCCGGAAGGAATACTGATAGTCAGCTTTATTCTAAATCTGAACAATGCTACTGTGTTTTCTAAGTATAGTTTGGCTAATGTCTCATCAATATCTCAACAAGCAAAAATTTCAGACCATTTTTGAATTGAGCGTTTGTAACCTTCTGGCATTTTCAATAGTTTGACTTCTTCAAAAGTAAAAACATCTACATTTCTGTGTTCCGAACTATGAGTAATCTTTAAAAAAGCTTTAGGATAACAACCATATGTAATTATGATAAACCCAACTATCTAAAATAAGTCCTGCCTTGACATTTAACACCAATTCCTCTTTAATCTCTCTGACACAGCAAATTTCTGGATCTTCGCCCAGTTCCAACTTACCTCCTGGTAACTCCCACTCATCGCGCTCATTTTTCAATAAAACAACTTTTGATTCCTGACAAACTACACCTTAAACTTGATACAAGTGGCATTAATTAACCCCTCCGAAAATTAAAATACAAAATTTATACAGAGTAATCTGGCAGCTAAAAAAATGCCTATTTAACTAGTGTGGACAAAAGCATAATTTCAAAACTATTGTTTTTTAGTATTTTGATATTTTTTTAATGGTTTGTTGATTTCCACCCTAATGTACTAGCTTTATCCTGGGATTTAGAAGCTGCAAATCTCCTAAAATCATTTTAAAAACAGTAAATTTCTTGAGTTGCCCTAGTATTTACTGAGTAAGAACATCTCACACCTAGCTAGAAAAATCAAGAGACCCACTTGGATAACCGTGAATCCTACGAGTTAAAATAATGCGAATTCGACCCAACACCTTGAGCTTCACGCTTCTTTTGGGGGCACTTTCTGCACTACCGCCCCTATCAATTGACATGGGGCTACCAGCTTTTCCTACAATCAGCGCAGCATTGAGGGCATCTTCTGGATCTGTTGGACTAATCCTAAGCTTGTTTATGCTTGGGTTTGCTGTTGCCCAGCTGATTTTTGGTCCGCTTTCAGATCGCTATGGACGCAGACCAATCTTGCTTATCGGCTGCGGACTTTTTACCCTAGCAGGTGCAAGCTGTGCTGCTGCGCCATCCATCAATACTCTGATTGCTTGGCGTTTAGTTCAAGGTGCCGGCGCTGGTGCAGGTATGGTGATGACACTAGCGATTGTCCGCGATCTATTTGATGGTTCGGCAGCACGCGCCCAACTTTCCTATGTCAATCTCGTGATGGGCGTAGCACCGATGATTGCACCCACAATCGGTAGTTGGGTGCTGGCAATCGCTGGTTGGCGGACTATCTATGGGACACTGGCTGTAGGAGGGTTCTTACTCTTGCTGTTTGTTGCCCTTGGAGTAAGTGAGTCGCTAGCTAGCCGTGATCTAGATGCGATCAAACCACGTCGGCTGATAAAAAATTATGGGCGCATTCTCAGCAATCGGATTTGTCTCGGCTACGCCCTCATCAACGCACTAAGCTTTGGGTGCATGTTTACCTATGTCGCGGGATCGCCACTCGTGCTGCTTAATGTATTTAAAGTCCCGACTACAACCTACGGCTGGCTTTTTGCATCGACCGCTTTTGGCATCATGGTAGGCTCATTTCTGAATGGGCATCTGAGTATGCGTGGCGTATCTCCCTCAAGGTTGCTCACCTTTGGGCTGGTAAGTGCCGTTGCCTCATCTGTTGCCCTTGCGATCCTGTCAGTGAGTGGTGCTGCACAAGTTACTACGCTAATGCCTCTTCTAGTACTTAACACCTTCTGCCTGGGGATAATCTCCCCCAATGCAATACAGGGTGCCATTCAGCCTTTGCCAGAGATAGCTGGAGTTGCAGCCGCCACGGTGGGATTTCTGCAAATGTTATGTGGGGCGTTGGCAAGTGGGTTAGTTGCTTTCTTTTATGATGGGCGCACAGCGATCGCCATGTCTAGTTTAATGGCAGTGTTTGCGATCGCCTCCTTCACCGCTTATCTTGGACTCGCACGCCCTGCTGAGCGTCGCTTTGCTCGGACTCAAGCACTACACGAAACGAGAAATTAGGTATTTGGCTAATGACTAATGACTAGAGGGAATTTGATTAACTTTAAGTGGCGGCAACTAATTCTGAGCTTAGGCTGTTTGCTACTGCTCATTGCCTGTAACAATTTTTATCCGACTACAAATCCAGGTGCTAAACCTCTCAAAGTGGCGACAGATCCCACCTTTATCCCCTTTGAAATCCAAACGGCTAGCAGTCACTTGGAAGGTTTTGATATTGATTTGATGAATGCGTTGGCTAAAGTAGCAGGTTTTGCAGTTCAGTTTGAAAGTCTGCCCTTTGATGGCATGATCTCAACTTTACAAGCCAAAAGAGTCGATGCAGCAATTAGCGGAATCACGATTACCGCCGAACGCCTGAAAACCATTGCTTTTTCCAGACCTTATTTTAAAGCCGGACTAGCGATCGCTGTGCGTGAAGACAACCAAAATATTAAAGACTTCAATAGTCTTAAAGGTAAAAAAATCGCTGTACAAATTGGTTCCACTGGGGCAGATTTTGCCAAAACCATCCCCAACGCCAAAATTAGTACTTTTAATTCTGGGCCAGAATTTTTTCAAGATTTGCTCAATGGCAATGTTGATGCTGTGGTTAGCGATGCTTTTGCTACTTTGTATGCAATTAAAAATGGCAAACTCAAAGGCATCAGAGTTGTTGCCGACCTACTCACCCAAGAATACTACGGGATTGCTACACCTAAAGACTCCCCCCATCTAGATGCAATTAACAAAGGTATAGGGACTTTGTTATCCAATGGCACTTACAAGCAAATTTATCAAAAATGGTTTAACGCTGAACCTCGGCAATTGCCAGACTTTTGGGCATTGGGCACTTGTACTGAGCGCCTTGTACCGAGCGTACCCCTCCAGGGAAGCAAGCTAGCAAGAGCGTCTGGTAGAGAAGTCGAAGTAAGCCGTAAAGCCTGCGGCATAGCTTCGCTTAAGGCGCAGCCCAAGGTAGAGAAGTAGAAGTATTGGGCATTAGTTATTTCTCCCCTGCTCCCCCTGCTCCCCCCGCTCCCCCTGCTCCCCTGCTTACCCATTTATAAGGAATTGGCTGCCAATATATTAAATATTTATCTAATATGCGTCACAATTAATACTGCCACCAAAATTCATTGATGAACTACAATCTTTTCTAGGTCTACTGTAGTCAGGGACAGCCAATTGTGGCACCTTGGATCTTAGTGGCTAGAAGCACCTTGGAACGGGAATAAAGGAACTTCCACTATGCTGATTTGCCCTCAGTGTAAATTTGAAAACCCCAATAGCAACAAATTCTGTCAAAACTGTGGCATGTCCCTGACCCACAAGGTCTGTCCTGAATGCAGTACCGATGATGTACCTGTGAATGCACTACGTTGTCATAACTGTGGCACAGAATGTGGAACAGTATTTTGGGCAATTATTGCTAAGGAAACGACTGGGGAAACTTTGGGAGTAGAGAAAGATGAGGTAGATAAGGAAGATGTGGGAATAAAGGTAGATGAGGGAACAATATCTTCCTCATCTCCTCTATTCTCTAGTTCTCAGATTGCATTAGGCTCTTATTTAGACTCCCAAGAGCGCTATCAATTGTTAGATCCGCTACCTGCCCAAACGGAAACTGCCACTATTACGGATGTAGGTGTGAGAGTTCTAGACTGTCAGCCGTATCAAATATCACCCATTGAGGCAATACTAGCAAGCCAGCAATCAGATTTGCTAACGCCATCAGTGGAAACAAGTGGAATTCCTCGCCTTGCTAAACTTTATATTGCCTTACAATCCCAAGGTGAGCGAGGGATACCGCCGATTCACGATGCATGGCAGCAGGGAGATATGGAGGTAGTAATAATTGAAGACCGCTCGGATTGGCAGCATTTACTCGACCTGTGGCAAGAAGAAACAACGAGTTCGTTAAAAATTTTACACTGGTGTTATCAAATGACCCAACTTTGGGCATTATTAGAACCAGTAAATTGTCGTCAAAGCCTTTTAGATTTGTCGAATTTGCGATTAGATGAAGACCAAACGCTGGCGCTACAAAGGTTGGATGTGGAATTATCGAATTCTCAGCCTGCCACCGAGTCGCCAGAAGATGCCCAAGCCCAAACATCGGCTATTCCAGAGCAACCGTTAACTATCCAAGCTTTGGGGCGAGTTTGGCAAGCGCTATTTAGGCAGTCTCAACGCACTCAATTTGGTTCTGTAGTCCAGATGTTGGGGGATTTAGATATAGGTAAAATTCACACGATCGCACAGTTGCGATCGCGTTTGGAGGAAATCTCTGTTGAACTGGAAGCATTAGGAACTGCAACTTTGCCCCCAATAAAGGAGAAAAATACTGCTGTGCCCATTATCCCGCAATCAGATGAGTCAGAAAATATCATTAGTAAAACTGATGATATGCCAACTGTTGTCTTGGCGATGCAGTTAAGTAGCTTGGAAGATGCAGGATGCACAGATGTGGGGCATCAACGTCATCATAACGAAGACTACTTTGGCATTGAAACCAAAATTTACAAGCTGGAGTTGCCCAAAAGTCGAGTCCTGCAAGGGCATGGTTTGTATATTCTCTGTGATGGTATGGGTGGACACGCTGGCGGCGAGATAGCCAGTGAGTTAGCAGTCAACACCCTACGGCAATACTTTCAAGAACACTGGATTACCAACCAACTGCCAACAGAAGATAGCATTCGTGAGGCAGTGTATTTAGCTAATGAGGCGATTTACAAGCTCAATCAACAAGATGCCCGTTCTGGAGTGGGGCGCATGGGTACAACTTTAGTAATGCTGTTAATTCAAGATACTCAAGCAGCAGTTGCTCATGTGGGAGATAGCCGTCTTTATCGCCTGACGCGCAAGCGGGGACTAGAACAAGTCACAGTAGATCATGAGGTTGGGCAACGGGAAATTAGCCGAGGAGTGGAAGCAAGCATAGCTTACGCCCGTCCCGATGCCTACCAACTCACCCAAGCCTTGGGGCCCCGTGACGAGAACTCGATTAATCCCGATGTCGGCTTTTTCGAGATCAATGAAGATACCCTTCTGCTGTTGGCATCGGACGGTCTATCAGATAATGATTTACTAGAAACCCATTGGCAAACTCACTTAGAACCCTTACTTAGTTCTGGCGTTAACTTAGAACGGGGCGTTACAGACTTAATTGATTTCGCGAACCAACACAATGGTCATGACAACATTACTGGTATACTTATTCGGGCAAAAGTACGCCCAAATCTGGAAAGTTAATCATAAATGGGGAGTGGAAACTGGGTACTAGTGACTGGGTACGGGGTACTGTAGAATACTTGTGATTCCCAATCTCCATTGCCCCTTATCCCCAGAGAGCGCCACGTGTTCTCCAATCCCTAATTCCCAACCCCCTGATCCTCTTACCTTATAGGTTGTATTGTGGTTAGTCTGACCCTGTTAGAACCGCAACAGAAAACGCCCCTCCAGCAGTGGTGCTTTGAGAACTCCTCCATAATTCGGATTGGTCGAGCGGCAGATAATCACGTTGTTTTAACTGATAGCTTGGTTTCCCGACATCATCTAGAACTGAGACAAGTGGGTTCCGCTAGCAATGGCGATGCTTGGCAGCTGATTAGTCAGGGTACAAATGGGACTTTCCTCAACGGTGTCCTTGTGATTCAGGGTTCGTTACCAGATAATTCTCTTTTGCAACTGGCACAGGGAGGCCCAATACTGCAATTCCAAATTCAGGAGGTAACAGTACTAGAAACTGGTTTGCTCCCGCCAGATATCCAAGGAACAGAAGAAAATGCCGCTGCAACAATCTACTCAGCCCAAGGTGGAGCAAATTCATCTTCCACTTGCACACACGAAGGCAACTCCCCGAATAATCTGTTTTGCATCCACTGTGGTCAACCTCTCTCAGTACAACAGAAGATTCGCCATTATCAGGTGTTGCGAACTCTCGGACAAGGAGGTATGGGTACTACTTATCTCGCTAGGGATGTGACTGGTCAGATTGCGGGTATCCCACAACTGCTGGTGTTGAAGCAAATGAATGCTGATATGGCGAAAATTGCCAAAGCTCAAGAATTATTTGAGAGGGAGGCGTACACTCTCAAATCCCTTAACCATCCTGGAATTCCGAAGTATTACGATTTCTTTGTAGAAGACGGAAAAAAATACTTAGCAATGGAACTAATCCACGGACAAGATTTAGAGAAACGTGTCTATACCACTGGGCCAGTGACACCAAACCAAGCGATCGCTTGGATGATCCAAACCTGCGATATCTTAGACTATCTTCATAGCCAAGAGCCTCCACTGATTCACCGCGACATTAAACCCGCCAACTTAATGGTGCGAAGTTCAGTAAATCGCATAGTGGTGCTGGATTTTGGCGCAGTTAAAGAAATTGGTACAGCACCCGGTACTCGTATTGGTGCAGAAGGTTACTGCGCTCCTGAACAAGAACGAGGACAACCTTTGACTCAATCTGATTTGTATGCAATTGGACCAACGCTGATTTTTCTGCTCACAGGTGAAAACCCGTTCAAGTATTACCACCAAAGGGGGCGAAACTTTAGGTTTGATGTGGCAAAAGTTCCCACCATTAGTTCCCAATTAAGAGATGTGATTGATCGCGTTACAGAACCATTGCCACGCGATCGCTTTCGAACTGCAAAGGAGTTAGCTGCGGCTTTAGCTGCTTGCAAAGTTTAGGGAGTAGTGAGTAGTGATTGGGGGAGTAGTGAATTTTAAAAAACCCTATTCCCTATGCCCTATTCCCTACTCCTCATCCCAAGTTTCTACAGCTAGCAATTCACTAACAGGATCTTGCATACTAAAGCCAAAGTCAAGCAGTTCCTGTTTCCAGTGCTGCCATTCATTACCGTAGAGCAAAGCGATTTTCCAGATGCTATCGCTTGGCTTGATAATATTCGATTCTATGAGTGATTGCACGTTGCGCTGCAATTTCACCATTGGGTGAATCACTTGCTGAGTCATAACCTCGATTGAATTCAGATTTTGTTGGTAAATGCTTAATTAAAACTGCTTCCCATTCTGCAATTGTTGCCGGGTCGTAGAGTGGTGTAATTTTGGTAAAGCTAGTCTTAACTTTTTAACTATACCATAACAAACTCTACTAAGTTACTGGTAAATTCGGTTTTGTACGGTAATTACCACCACAAAACTCTAATTCCACCAAGTAGTCCTTAAACTTTTTGCAGAAGCCAGGCAAAGGTTCAGGGAGAAGAGTTAAGGGATAAGGGATGCTTATGTTTCCCCTTTTCCCTTTAACCTTTCCCCGTCTTCTTTTTCCTCTTAACCTTTACCCTCTCTACACAAGAGTACAACAGTACCTTTTGAAAGATATCTATTGTGAACGCCGAGCAGAATAATTAGTCCTTTGGAAAGTTGCACTAAGTAGTGTGACTAAGGACAACTGGGAAAATTCTGTTTATTTGAATCACGAAAAATATATGTGATTGTTGAAGAACCCAGAGGACACGGGCTAGTTTGAAAGTTTTTGACTAACAGGGAAATTTGCAATTGAGTAGAAATATCTACTGTTTCTGTTTATTTAAACGTTATTTAGAATATCGCAAACATCTGGCATTAGGCAAATTAATTGCAAATCTTTATATAACTTTAATGTTTTGCCTAGAAAATAAAACCTGGAGGGTTGGCCCTGTTTAGGCACAGGAGAGGGTTTTACTTTGAAGCATAGGGGCGATCGCATGGCAAAATTGTCGGTACGACATAGCATAAAGTTCCTTCGTCTTCAGAGTCAGCATTTGAATTTTGTGTAAAAAATTTCCAGTGAAGATGTTAGTTTCTGTTGGGCAGATGGGTAACCTGATAACGGGAGGGTTGCTGACACCTAACTATTTACCACAGCAATAATTGATACATGCCTGGGTCATCGGAAGAATACCTAATCACCCGCAAAAAGCAGATTGAGCGGCGACAAAAGATTGTAACGATAGTGTCGATGTTCTCGTTTTTTGGATCTACGGTATTTGCAGTCATTCCGGCAATCCAACAGGCTAGTCAACCTAAGCCAGCAATTGCGTCTCCTTCTGCTGAGTCAGTATTACAGCAACAGGCACGGGGCTACGAGCTGGTTTTACAACGGGAACCAGAAAACCAAGTTGCTTTAGAGAAGCTGTCTGTGCTGCGGTTGCAATTGAAGGATGCGAAAGGTGCAATAGAACCTTTAGAGAAGCTGGTGAAGTTGCGCCCTGATCGGCAAGATTACAAAGTTGTATTAGAGCAGATTAAGAAACAACAGGGGAATGGCGAACAATAGAGTAAACAATCAAAGATAAGAATACGAATATGAATAACAAAATTTACGATTCTGAACTTCATCATTTGATTCCACCAGAAATTAAAAACGATGAATTTTATGCAGCTATTCAAAGGATTGCTAAAGAAGAAGATATTAAAACAGTTCTAGAAATTGGTTCATCTTCAGGAGAAGGAAGTACCGAAGCCTTTGTAACAGGGCTTCGTGAAAACCCTAACAAGCCTACATTGTTTTGCATGGAAATTTCCAAAAAAAGATTTACGAAATTAAAAGACAATTATAAAAGTGAAAAATTTGTGAAATGCTATAATACTTCTTCTGTTTCTGTAAAAAACTTTGCTGATGAAAAGGAAATTATTGATTTTTATCATAGCCATCATACTAATCTAAATCTTTATCCTCTTGAGCGTGTGCTTGGTTGGCTACAACAAGATATTGAGTATGTAAATAATTCTGGAGTATCTGATAACGGAATTCAAAAAATTAAACATGAAAATAACATTGATTGTTTTGATTTAGTTTTAATTGACGGTTCAGAATTTACTGGTCAAGCTGAATTATATGAAGTGTATGGAGCAAAATTTATTTGTCTAGATGATATCACGACATTTAAAAATTATATAAATCATCAAAAATTACTTGGAGATCAGAACTATATACTAGTTGCTCAAAGTACTTCTGTTCGGAACGGTTATTCTATTTTTAGGAAAGTTGATAAAATCGAAAACTATTTTTCTCCACATGAAAGTTCTGAGCAACTATTGGTTAGCAAACTAGTTCAATATGGAATGTTAGTTTTTGATATCGGAGCAAATGTAGGTGACTATTCAATCCTGTTTAGCAAATTAGTAGGTCATTCCGGCAAAGTTTATTCATTTGAGCCAACATTAAGTACTTTTAATAAATTAAAAGAACGATTTTTTAAATTAAAGTGTAATAATGTTTATTCATTTAAAAACGCAGTTTATTCTGATAATAAACAAATTGAATTTAATGAATTTCCTGAAAGCTTTTCAGCGTGGAATAGTATTGGTAAACCACAGATGCTGGACCCGGAAGGCTCTGGACAATATGTACCTATTATCAGTACTGAAATTGTCGAGGCAATTACACTAGATTATTTCTGTAAAAAAAACAATATTCTCAAAATTAATTATTTAAAAATTGATGTTGAAGGAGCTGAAAGTGATGTTCTACTAGGAGCAATAGACCTATTAAAAAATAAAGCCATTTCTTTTATCCAGTTTGAAATATCACAAAAAATGCTGGAGGGTTTAAACCGTAGTGCTAAATCCACCTTTGATATTTTGATTGAGCATGGTTATGAATGTCATCGGATAAATAAAAATGGAGATATTGGAGAAGGAGTAACAAATTCAAATTCTTTTTATGAAAATTATATTGCTTTTCCTGTACTGCCAATTCACTTTTTTACTATTGTTCTCAATGGACAACCATTTATCCGTTACCACATTGAAGTTTTTAAACAACTTCTTTTTAAATGGCATTGGCACATTATTGAAGGTGTAGCAGACTTAAAGCACGACAGTGCATGGAGTGTTCCTCTAGGTGGACGTATCAGTGATAAAATTCATTACAATGGACATAGCCATGATGGTACTACAGAGTATTTAAACGAATTAGCAGAACTTTATCCTGATAAAGTCACCATTTATCGGAAGCCAGAGGGTATTTTCTGGGACGGAAAACGTGAAATGGTGAACGCACCACTTGCCAATATTCAAGAAGAATGTTTGCTCTGGCAAGTAGATGTAGATGAATTATGGACATTAGAGCAAGTATGTACTGGTAGACAAATATTCATCAATAATCCTGATAAAACGGCTGCTTTTTATTGGTGCTGGTATTTTGTTGGTGAAAAATTAATTATTACTACCCGTAATTGTTACGCGCAGAATCCTCAACAAGAGTGGCTACGAACTTGGAGATTTAAACCAGGAGCATTCTGGGCAGCACATGAGCCTCCTATATTAGTAGAACCTTTAGTGGATGGACAATACAAAAATATAGCATCTGTAAATCCTTTTGTGCATCAAGAGACTGAAAACTTTGGTTTAGTTTTCCAACATTTTGCCTATGTAACAGCAGAACAATTAAGATTTAAAGAACAATACTATGGTTATAACGATGCCGTTTCCCAATGGAAAGCTTTGCAGGAGACAAATAAATTTCCTGTACTGTTACGAGAATATTTACCTTGGGTTAAAGATGAAAGCCAGGTAGATATTGCACATGACTGTGGAATTATACCGATAGCACAAAAAGAATTTGACAGTAATAGTTGGCAGTTTTTACAACCAAATGAAGTTCAGCAACAAGTTGCACAGATTAAAAAAACAGCACCAATAATTCTGGTTGACGCTGTATTCTTCCAACTCTACCAAACTGGTATAGCTCGTGTCTGGAAATCTTTACTAGAAGAATGGGCAAGTAACGGGTTTTCTAAACATATTAGTGTGCTTGACCGTGCTGGAACTGCTCCCCAAATTCCTGGTATTAGATATCGCAGCGTTCCACGTTATGACTACAACAATACTGATGCTGACCGAGAAATGCTACAGCAAGTTTGCGATGAAGAAGGTGCAGATTTATTTATCTCTTCTTACTATACAACGCCGACTACAACGCCTTCTGTGTTTATGGCATATGACATGATTCCAGAAGTCATGGGATGGGATATCAATAATCCTATGTGGAAAGAAAAGCATCAGGGTATTCAACATGCATCAGCCTACATAGCTATTTCAGAATATACAGCACATGACCTGGTAAGCTGTTTTACTGATATACCTGTAAATTCTGTGACCGTAGCTCATTGTGGAATTAAAAGCACTTTTTCGCTAGCTAAACCTGAAGAGGTTAATGCTTTTAAATCTAAATACGGGATTACAAAACCATACTTTATTTTAGTTGGTGGTGGAAGTGGTTATAAGAATAGTATTTTATTCTTTCAAGCTTTTTCACAGCTTGCCAGTAGCTACGGATTTGATATTGTCTGTACAGGAAGCGGTGGTGTATTAGTACCTGAGTTTAGAACTTATACATCAGGTAGTATTGTTCATATGCTGCAACTCAGTGATCAAGAGTTGGCAACAGCTTACTCTGGTGCTGTGGCACTAGTTTATCCTTCTAAGTATGAAGGTTTTGGAATGCCTATTATTGAAGCAATGGCTTGTGGTTGTCCTGTAATTACTTGTCCTAATGCCTCAATTCCAGAAGTTGCAGGGGAAGCAGTAATATACGTGAGTGATGATGATGCTGATGAACTAGCAAATGCGCTTTGTGAGATGCAAAAGCCCGGTATTCGCAACTCATTAATAACTGCGGGTTTAGCACAAGCGAAAAAGTTCTCCTGGGCAAAAATGGCGCAGACTGTAAGTGCTGCCTTGATTGATGCTACCCTTGCGTCTTTAAAACTTAAAGAGATTAATTTAATTATTTTCCCAGATTGGTCACAACCAGAAGAATTAATTGGTTTAGAATTGGAACGAGTGATGAGGACGGCAGCAACTCATCCTAATAGTCAAAAAACTACCCTACTTATCGATACTGGTAACAGTACTGCCGAAGATGCAGAACTGTTTTTATCTAGTGTGGTTATGAATCTTTTAGTACAAGAAGATTTAGATGTTACTGAAGAGTTAGAAATTTCTTTAGTTGGAAATTTGGCTGATATTCAATGGAAAGCTTTGTTACCTCGCATCTATGCGAGAATTGTTTTGGTATACGAAGATCCAAACGCACTGAACCAAGCAAAAGCAGAAAGTCTGACATCCTACAAAATAGAAGACTTTAGCCAAGTACAAGCTAAACAGTTTTTTTTTGCTTGAGCAATAAATTTTTCAGTGAGGGAAGATGGCAAGAAGCGATCGCGCAATATCAAAAACTCCTAGAATACCAATCAGGTGATGCAGAAATTTATTGGAATTTAAGTTATTGCTATAGACAGTTAAATCAGCTAGAGGAATATTTTAATACTCTCCAGCAAGGAATTAAACTTTACCCTACAGATGGAAGACTACATTTTTCATTAATCATCGATTTGCGCCAGAATGGGCGTATTCAAGAAGCAATTTTAAGTTCAGATAATGCTGCTAAATCCTTACCTGATGATTACACTTTTAAAATTATAAAATATTTAACTGTTCCATCAATATATGAAAATCATGGGGAAATTAACTTTTATCGCCAACGCTACACTCAAGGATTGCGAGATTTAATTGAGCAAACATCTCTTCAAACTACAGAAGATCAACATAGTGCTTTAGCAGGTATAGGTCGCCTCACAAATTTTTACCTATCATATCAGGCACAAAATGATATAGATTTGCAACGCCAGTATGGAAAGCTAGTACATGGAATTATGGCAGCTAACTATCCACAATGGGTCGTTCCTTTATCTATGCCTAAGCTTCAGCCTAATAATAAAGTTCGGATTGGTTACGTTTCCCATTACCTGCATTCTTATAGTGGAACACTTTGGTTAACAGGGTGGTTACGTTACTGCGATCGCTCAAGCTTTGAAATCTATTGTTACTACATAGGAAATGAGCCAGATCCAATTACCCAACAGTTTCAACAGTACAGTGATGTTTTCTACCATATTCCTGATAATTTCTCAGCAGCCTGTGAACAGATAATTGCTGATAAACTGCACATTTTAGTTTTTCCTGAAATTGGTATGAATCCCCAAACTATGCAAATGGCAGGTCTGCGGCTTGCACCTGTGCAATGTGTCGCTTGGGGACATCCGGTAACAACTGGCTTACCCACAATTGATTACTTTTTATCTAGCGAGTTAATGGAACTAGAAAATGCCCAAGACCATTATTCAGAAAAATTAATTCGCTTACCCAACATTGGCGTTTCTTACCCTAAACCATATATTCCGCCAGTCATCAAAAGCCGCTCAGATTTTCAGCTACCAGATGATGCAGTCATCTATTTATGCTGTCAAGCTCCTTTCAAGTATCTACCGCAATATGATTTTATTTTTGCAGAAATTGCTGGCCACCTTCCGCAAGCTAAATTTGTGTTTCTGCGTGGTGGTTTACTTCAGCCGCGTCTCAAACGTGCTTTTGCTGCTATCGGTTTGAATAGCGAGGATTACTGTGTATTTATTAGTATTCCAGAGCGACTAGACTATCTAATGATTAACTTACTTTCAGATGTTTATTTAGATACATTCACCTGGTCTGGTGGTAATACTACCTTAGAAGCGATCGCTTGTAATCTCCCCATTGTTACCTGTCCTGGAGAATTTATGCGGGGTCGTCATTCTGACAGCTTCCTGAAAATGCTAGGAGTGACAGATACTATAGCTGAAAATGAAACTGAATATATCGAAATTGCTGTCAAATTAGGACTAGACCAGGCTTGGCGAGGCACTATTGCAGAAAGAATGAGCCAAAATCATGATCGTCTCTTTGATGATAAAGCCTGTGTACTAGGTTTAGAAGCCTTCTATAAGCAAGTTTGTAGTAAGCACTTCAGTGCTTAAATTTGTAATTACAAAAGAAGAGGGCTAAAGTCCTCACTACGAGCTTATTTTTTTTCAATATAGTTCTGCCACATCTGTTGATAAGCCTTCTCCATTTCACGGGTAAACTGCTTACCATTCCACAAAGGTGCTGTTTGTCGAGATGCTTTCAATTTCAAAGCCACCTGCTGGCGTAAAGCCTCATCCTTTCCCAAACGCACACCCCACTCTACATACTCTTCATCAGTCCAGGCGATGCCTTCTGTAATTCCTGCATTCATCATCATCGTGTAGCTGTTACGCGCTGCAAACTGTTCGCCGACTCGTGTAACTAAAGGGATACCCATCCACAATGTTTCTAGGGTTGTTGTCGCTCCGTTGTAGGGAAATGTATCTAATACAATATCAGCAATGCCTAAATTAGCACGATGAACTGACTCGGAATGAACTATTGGTAAAAATTGTAACCGAGAACAATCTACACCTTCTTCTTCGGCAATTTGGTAAAAGAAGTGTTTAATTGTTTCCTCCTCAGCAAGTCCTTTAATCAAAAAGTAGCTGTTAGGTACTTGTTTGATAATTTGCATTTGCCACTTTGTGGTTTCTGGATGGCGTTTATATCCTCTTTGGGCGCTAAGATATACAACGGCATCTATAGGAATATCCAAGTCATCACGGCGGAGAGTTGGTACACCAACTTCAAAACCATCTACTGCTATGTAAGTTTGAGGTAATCGCCAGATTTTCTCTGTATAGTAATTTTGTGCATCATCTGGCAGTACATAAGGATCTGCGATAAAGTAATCAATTGCAGGTATGCCTGATGCATCCCACCCCAACCAAGTAACTTGAATTGGGGCTGGCTTGAGTGCCATCACTTCACAAGTAATATCTAGAGTGACGCTATCAAGGTCAACTAAAATATCAATTTCATCTTGATATATCTGGTCAGCAATTTCTAGACCGTTCATACCTAATTGACGAGCTTTCCCTGCCTGACTTAGATACCATTCTTGGAGATAGTCATTTCCTAATGTGTAGTTAACAAAATAAGTATATATATCAAATTTATCTCGCTCATGATGTTGAAATAACCAGCGAGCCAGCCAACCAACAGAATGATTCCTTAAAGCGTAAGATACATAACCAATTTTTAATTTCTTTAGATGGTGTGTTAAAGATTGATTATTAATAATTTGATGAGTATAGTTTTTTCCTTCTGATTGAGCAAGATTTTTAATATAATTATTAAAAATCTCAGCTACCTTATTATGAATAGCTCGAAATTCAGCAGGAGTATCTTTAATGTGAGGTATCGCAAAAGATGGTGCAAGTAACCGTAATATTCTTGCTTCTTCTAAAGGGATTTGTTGAGATCTAATAAACTGTTGAAATACAGTTTCTAACTCTTGAAAAGTTGTACATATTTCTTGCCAATATCCCCCTGCTGACATTAGACCCCTTAACAGCAAATGGAGGGCAAAAATTTTATCAGCCAAGCCTTCTGATAAGGAATAACACAACTTAGCTGTCTCTATGCCTTGAGAATAATTACGAGCATCTTGATAAAAAGTCGCTAAGTGCCGCAAAATTTCTACATTATCTGGTTCCAATCGTAAATGCAATTTTAGTAAAGATACTGCTAGTAAAGGTCGTCGTAAAGTATGGCCAATTTTCAGAGCAGCAGGAAGCAGTATAGAGAAGCATTGATGAGGATCAGAGAAATAAGGCAGACTAGCTTCTATTAAATTCAGATTGGCTGGATGTAAGGGGATAGTATTTAAAAATTCTTTTAAAACTTGGATTAATAATTCGAGATCGATTTCTAGATTTTCTTTTATTCTTAAGGCTTCAATTAATTCCCACTCATTCAAATCATCAATTTCTTCAAATTTTTGCAATTTTATAGAAAGTATAAGAATTTGAAGCAAATTATTTAAATAACTAGGATTAATTTCCCGCATATGCTGACGAATTAACCAAGCTAGAGAATATTCTGCTAGTGTTTCACGCCTTCGTGCTTCTATTTGTAAAACTTGAAATAGTTCATTCGTCCAAATTTGTAACTGTTCTTCATCTGCCTCTGTCATTGGCAGCATCCAAGTCATTTGAGCTTCTGCTTCTTGCCCTTGCAATAGCAACAGTAGTCCTAAATGCCAATAATAGGGGATAGTATTTGGTTCTATCACTATTGCTTGCTCGTATAACTTTGCTGCTTGCAAATAGTTCTCTTGAATGAGGTATTTTTCAGCCTGATTTTGCCAATTATATATATTAGTAATCATTGTGATTTTCATTGAGAGAGATATGGGCAATTTAATTGTGAATAAATCACAAAATTGAAATAAAGTGGATAGAAGAATCTACCCACTTGAGAAAACATGTAATTTAGCTGAATAAAAGTCGTGATAACAACTTAAGTTCTATATCAAGTGTTATCCGTGAGTAATTTTCATCTACTAACTCACATGTCTACTTAGATAAGCTACTGAAGCTGGTGGGGCAACTAGTCACATCAGTTACAGGAGTTACATCTGCACCACTGTTAACTCTTGCGGCGTTGGCTTCACACAAAATAGCTATAGTAGTAGCTTCACTAGTACCAGATTGAACTACCACACCCACACCGCCGACATAACTTTTGAGAGGTGCAGTAGCAAGTACTGTTGCTGCTTGGTTGGTTACTACGGTATTAGTACCACCACCACCTGCAATTTTGTATACGTAATTTGTGGTTTGTGTTGCAATACCAAGACCTAAAGTACCAAAATCAGCTTGAGACGCAAATGAGTTTTTTTCTAAGTAAAATGCTTGTTGGGCGCGGTTCATCGAACCTATATAAGTTTTAGCTTCTGACTGCTTGGCTTTGTTAGCTTGGTTCAAGAAAGAAGGTAGTGCGATCGCAGACAAAATACCGATGATAATAATTACTACTAGTAATTCAATGAGTGTAAAACCCTCATTTTCGTTCTTCTTGGCGAGGATGTGTTGGAGAAATTTGGCTTTTAATTCGGTTTTCATAAGTGTTTTCCGGGGGGTAGGAAGTAATTGGGTGTTCTAGATGTAACTTACCCACCTGCGATCGCTTTCCTATCACCTTGAGAAAAAAAGTTTGGCGAGATGCGGTTACACAATCCTTGCATCCCAAATGGCACAAACATTAATAAGCCCCTGGTGTAGACCCAAAGGCTAGATTATCGATTTCATTTGTAAGGTATGAGCATTCAAGAAATAGCAGAATTTTTAGAACTAGATATTGAAATTATCAGAAAACATCTGCAAGAACAGTCTTAGCGGTTAAGAGGATGTTTGGCAAGTGTTGAGCGCATAGTACTGTAGGGATTTTCCAATCGCTTACCATCTGGCGTAGCCAATCACAGTTTATTATGCTATATTAAACGTAGTCGTTATGAGTTCGTATAAATATCATGACTAACCCCACAGTAGAAAACTTAGTAATTATCGGTTCTGGCCCAGCAGGCTACACAGCCGCCATCTATGCTGGACGCGCCAACCTGAAACCCGTTGTATTTGAAGGTTTCCAAGCCGGGGGGTTACCTGGTGGGCAACTAATGACAACGACGGAAGTCGAGAACTTTCCTGGGTTTCCCCAAGGGATTACCGGGCCGGAACTGATGGATCAGATGAAGGCTCAGGCGGAGCGCTGGGGAGCTGAACTATATACTGAAGATGTTATATCAGTTGACTTGAGTCAGCGTCCCTTTACAGTGCGATCGCAAGAAAGGGAAATAAAAACTAATAGCATCGTCATTGCTACTGGTGCAACTGCAAAGCGTTTGGGTTTACCCAACGAACATGAATTTTGGAGCCGGGGTATCTCCGCTTGTGCAATTTGCGATGGTGCAACACCAATTTTTCACGGTGCAGAACTGGCTGTGATTGGTGCTGGCGACTCGGCGGCGGAAGAGTCTATTTACCTCACCAAATACGGATCTAAGGTGAATATGTTGGTACGCACCGATAAAATGCGGGCTTCTAAAGCCATGCAAGACCGCGTTTTGAGCAACCCAAAAATCCAGGTGCATTGGAACACAGAAGCCGTGGATATCTTCGGTAACGGTCATATGGATGGGGTGAAAGTCCGCAATACCAAAACTGGTGAAGAGAGCAAACTGCACGCTAAGGGTTTATTCTACGCTGTTGGTCACAGTCCTAATACCTCTCTATTTAAAGGTCAATTAGAACTGGATGAAATCGGTTACGTTGTCACTAAGCACGGTACTGTGGAAACCAGTGTAGAGGGCGTTTTTGCCGCTGGTGACGTCCAAGATCATGAGTTTCGGCAAGCAATTACGGCTGCGGGTACTGGCTGTATGGCGGCGATGTTAGCAGAACGTTGGTTGTCGTCCAGTGGCTTGATTCAAGAATTTCATCAACAGGCAGAAACAGCAGACAATGAATTAGAACATCAGCCAGCCAAAAAGACTGAAGCCGAGGAAGAAGCTGGATTTAATTTGAATGCGACGCGCCATGAGGGAGGTTATGCTTTACGGAAATTGTTCCATGAAAGCGATCGCTTACTTCTTGTTAAATATGTCTCTCCTGGTTGTGGCCCTTGCCATACTCTGAAGCCGATTTTAAATAAAGTGGTGGATGAATTTGACAGCAAAATTCACTTTGTAGAAATTGACATCGACAAAGACCGAGATATTGCTGAAAATGCTAGTGTGACAGGAACGCCAACGGTTCAATTGTTCAAAAATAAGGAACTAGTAAAGGAAGTCAAAGGTGTGAAGCAAAAGAGCGAATATCGTCAGTTAATTGAAAGCAATCTGTAATTAGAGTTAGGAGAGACGCGATTAATCGCGTCTGTACAGGAGTTAGGAGTAGAGACGCGAGATTAATCGCGTCTGTACAGGAGATTAGGAGTAGAGACGCGATTAATCGCGTCTGTACAGGAGTTATTGTTCTCCCTATCTCCTCCACCTAGCAATATTGCCCACCCTAATTTCTCTTGTCGGATCTTAGCTGGAAATAATCTCATCTGTAAGGTAGGGTTGAGGGTTGAGTTTGGAGTTGACAAAATTACTCTTATAACTCATAACTTATAACTCATAACTCTTAACTTGCTTTATGGCCATTACAAAACGGCGCCTACCGACATTTTTACAGTTTGCCAAAAGTCCCAATCTTTCGCAAAAACTCATGCTCATCGGGTTAGCCATTACCCTATTTTTCATCTTCCTGGCATTCTTCGCTCCCGTATTCCAGGCTTGGGGATGGCTGCAAAACCCCAAAGATTTTCTCTCTAATCCAATTCACGAGCCACCCTCAGCTAAATATTGGTTTGGTACTAGTCGCCTGGGCTATGATGTGTTCTCCCGGACATTGTTCGGTGCTCAGGCTGCTTTGCAGGTGGTGATCTTGGCAACAGCGCTGAGTATGATTATCGGTGTGCCTTTGGGGATGCTGAGTGGTTATCTCGGCGGTAAATTGGATAAAGTGTTGCTGTTTATTATGGATAGCATTTACACTCTACCGGGGCTACTGCTGTCTGTGACGCTGGCATTTGTGGTGGGGCGGGGGATATTAAATGCAGCGATCGCTATTAGCATTGCTTACATCCCCCAATATTACCGCGTTGTTCGCAACCACACCGTTAGTGTGAAAACTGAAGTGTTCATCGAAGCTGCTCAAGCAATGGGCGCTTCTACTTGGGTTGTGCTTTCTCGTTATCTGTTTTTCAACGTCATTCAAAGCGTACCCGTCCTATTCACACTCAACGCCGCTGATGCGATTTTGGTGTTGGGCGGTTTGGGCTTTTTGGGGCTAGGACTTCCTGAAGAAGTGCCAGAATGGGGACATGATTTAAAACAAGCCCTAGAAGCTCTACCTACTGGCATTTGGTGGACTACGCTTTTCCCTGGTCTAACAATGACATTTATGGTGGTAGGGTTATCACTACTTGGTGAGGGGTTAAATGAATTTGTCAATCCCCGATTACGGAGAGAAAATAGAATCCGGAAATAGTCAGTCAACAGTGGACAGTTATCAGTCAACAGGCTGATCATTGATAATTAGTAACTGATAACTGATAATTGATAACTGGAGAGATTTGTGTGAAAGATAACCTGACGTTAATTGCCGCCGCTACTGGCGGGTTTATCCTTTCCGTTGCCCTTGCTGGCATCTTAAGAGGTGCTCCAGTTACAGCTTGGCAGGAGCAATCGAGTTTCCGCACCACGACTTTTGCTAATTTACAGAAATCGGAGTTGAAAGCTTCGCGTCTTCTTCCAAGCAAAGACGCTGCGCGAACAGATCGGGGATGAAAACGACTTGCACCCAATAAAACAGAAAATTTAGCATTTTTTCGGACCAAAATGCTAAAACTCTGACGAATTGAGCTTTAAAATTGCAACGCTCCAGGACACAGAAGTTTAGTCCGTGGCCATTTTATTGGCTACAAACTTGTGCAAAGCTGTACTACGATGCTTTTGAAGCCGAAAATTTGCTGCTTGGTGTGAGGATTTTAAAGTGGTGAGTTCTCAAGTAATTGGCATTGATGTGGGGGGAACAGCAATTAAGCTGGGGCGTTTTGCAGCTGATGGTACTTGTCTGCAATCCTTGACTATGGCGGCTCCCCAACCGACAACACCAGAGGCTGTGCTGGCAATGATCGTAGATGCGATCGCCCAAATTGATCCAGATAATCAAACTGTTGCTATTGGTGTTGGGACTCCTGGCCCATCCGATGCAGCAGGACGCATTGCCAAAATCGCGATTAACTTACCTGGATGGCGCGATGTGCCTTTAGCTGACTGGCTAGAAACCAAAACTGGCAAACCTACTGCGATCGCTAACGACGCTAATTGCGCTCTTTTGGGAGAAGCTTGGCTGGGAGCCGGTCGCCACTTTCAAAATCTGATTCTGCTAACTTTAGGAACTGGAGTTGGTGGCGCAATTATCCTAGATGGCAAACTGTTTGTTGGGCATCAAGGAGCCGCTGGGGAATTGGGTTTAATTTCATTCAATCCTGATGGGCCAATTTGTAATAGCGGCAATCAAGGCTCTTTGGAACAATATGCCTGTGTGACTGCGATTCGCCGTCGCACTCTCAAGGAACCCATCGAATTGGGTTTACTTGCCCAACAAGGAGATGCCGCAGCATTGACTTTTTGGCAAGAGTATGGTATAAATTTGGGAATTGGTTTGACGAGTTTGATTTATGTCCTCACACCGCAAGCGATCGTCATTGGTGGCGGTATAAGTGGCAGCTTTGAATTTTTCTTACCAGCAGTGAAGGCAGAAATTGAGAAGCGAGTGCAGCCTTTATCAAGAGCGGGTTTACAAATATTGCCAGCGGAGTTAGGCCATTTTGCTGGGATAGTCGGTGCAGCAAAGTTAGCATGGCAACTCTATTCCTAATTTTAGATTATGGTTCAAAACAATCCCAGCTAGAGACATCAGTCTTTACGAATTAGAAGAAAAATTTGGTTTGCAACTTGCCACAGACACCAACTTCTTTACAGAGTGGACAGAAAATTTACCAACTCTGACTGATGCTGAAAAGCAAGCGATGTCTGACGACAAGCCGTTACACGTCTACGCGCGAGTGAAAAGCAACTATTTAAACTTGAATAAGCACCGTCTGATGTCAGAAGAGGCGGTAAAGATGGTAGTGCTGTCTCCTTTACTTGATATTAGCTGGATTTTATCAACTTCCTTTTGAGATTGAAACCGAGACTTCTGTTGAGATTTCTGCTGAAGACGAGAGCTTTATCCTTAAAGGAAACATTGATGTTCTTGTCATCCAAAAACGTTTTTGGGTACTTGTGATCGAATCTAAAAGCAGTAAATTTGATGTGATGACAGCTCTCCCTCAAGCACTCACTTATATGCTTGATCATCCAAATCGTGTACAACCAACTTTTGGTTTACTAATCAACGGTAGGGAATTTGTTTTTGTCAAATTGATTCAACAAGAACATCCTTGGTGTGCACGATCTTATGCGCTCTTGATTGAACATGATTCAGAACTAAACCAAGTACTCAGTATATTGAAGTGTCTTGGAGAATTAATCGTGTTTTTACTCCCTGAATGACCAAATTGTGAACCATAACCTGACCAAAAGTTTAGGCCATCTCAAGGGTTATAGCTAAAACAGAAGATCAAATTTTGTATCAAATTATGTTACTTCACTTGAAATGCTGAATCTATGTGCAGTACACAATCGATTTACAGTTAGTAACTTTATGGTCAAATATCCTCAAGCCACAATTCCTAAGTGTTACACGGAAAGGGTAAACTGCAATACCCTCTATCCGGAAACTAAAAGTCGCAGGGATTACCTTTTTTATGATATTCAAACTAGCAATTCGATAACCCCTGACAATTGCATACTCCGTTAATCTAGTCGCTTGACGCTCTAAATTCGGCTTTGTCTCTGCTGACGATACCCTGGCGTAAATTAAAGCAATTGCCTCAATCTCTACTGGTGAATTAGACTCAATAATAATGTGCTACCTGCCCCTCAGCTAGATCGCGCTGCTCCAGTCCAACGCCCTGCTCACCAGAAAACAGACTGGTTAGGTTTTTAAAGCAACCCAACCGATTCAACCAATACTTAATGTAACCGTCCCCCTCCATCTACATCTAATATCGCTCCTGTCGTAAATCCATTCTTGATAAAATAGGAAACTGCTTGACCAATTTCTTCAGGTTTTCCAACCCGTCCAAGAGGTAACTCTCCACCCATTTGCTTAAAGAAATCTGCTTTCTGCTCAGGAGTCATCCAATCATAAACCGGAGTGTCAAACAGACCAGGAGAGAGTATATTCACACGTAGAGGAGCAAGCTCTTTTGCCATCGTGAATGCCATTGCTTGAATTGCACCATTCACCGCAGCCACCCCAGTTGTACCGGGGATTGCTGAACGGCTTGCACCACCGATGACAAACGTAATCGAACCATCAGCACGAAGTTTGCTTAAAGCCGCTTGAGTACACAGGAAAAAACCGTAAAACTTTTGGTCGAATGCAACTTTTAGCTCCTCTAGTTTCAGATCGCGAAAATTGCCCCACGCTGCTTTCCCGCTACCAATTAATGCTAAATGGTCGAGAGAACCCACTTGCTCAAAGAAGGATGCAACCGAGGCAGCATCTGTGAAATCAAGTGGAAATCCTGTACAGTCCCCCGCAACTTGAGAGAGTGCCTTGTTGATCGTGTCTTGAGAACGACCAGAAATGATGACACGATACCCTTCACTGCTGAGTACCTGTGCAGTTGCCAGCCCCATACCTGATGTCCCACCAATTACAACAACGGTTTCGCTCACAATCAAATCTCCTCTTTTTCAAGAAAAACTCTGTCATTCAGCTTGATCTCAAACACCAGCAGATAGCCTTCAAACTACCGTCTCAACCAATCTCCAAAACTGTCGGCATTTTATCAAAAATCACAGGAGTTTCGATATTGTTCTCTACGTTGTGTTCTCCTTGAAGTAACTCAAATCTCTTGTCTATACTTGAGATCAAACCCTTGCGTATTCAGACGAAATCAAAATCAACTGTAAAATCTACATTTCACGCTTCAAAATGTAATATTTGAATACTTCAATAACTCTCACGTAAAATCATTTATATTATTAAGTATTAACATTGATCTTTATAAGCTTTTAACGTAGGCGTTGCCCTGAAACCCTATTCTCTAAGTGTGCCTTTATCTCATAAATGACTAAATTGTGAACCATAGCCTGACCAAAAGTTAACCCAATCTCAAGGTTATAGCCAAACGCCACTTAGTAATTCCAGTACTGATAAAAATACGATAACCCACGATACATAAGAGCAAACAGATCCCAGCATTAACAAAAAGTTGGGCAGACCTTAGAGGATGTTTGAAAAGTTTTTAGAGTTCAGAAATTATGCCAAACGCCTCACCATGATACGGATCATGGCAACATAAATAAAGGTCTCCGATGTTTCAGGTAGTAATTCATAATCTCGAACCAATCGGCGACATCCCATCAACCAACCAAAAGTACGTTCGACAACCCAACGTTTTTTGAGCAAAACAAATCCCTTGGTTTGTTCTGGGCGCAAAACTACCTGCACAATCCAACGACAAAAATTCATGACCCATTGCATAAATGGTTCGCCATCAAAGCCACCATCAACCCAGATAGTCGTCAAGCGAGATATCTTTTGATGGGACTGTTTAACCCGCTTGAGAACTTGTTTTCCTCCTTCTCTTTCACCGACATTAGCTGCTGTCACTAAAACCCTCAAAACTAATCCCAAGGTATCGACGGTCATAAATCGCTTACGTCCTTTCAGCTTTTTACCTGCATCAAAACCAACTGACTTACTCACCATTGCTGCGCTTTTAACGCTTTGACTGTCAATGATTGTCTCGGATGGACTTGGGTGACGTTCTATCTCAATTCGAGTCCAATCTCTGAGTTGATCGTGAATCATGAGCCAAGTCCCATCAATGCGCCAATTGCGAAAATATGTGTAGACTGTCTGCCAGGGAGGAAAATCTCCGGGTAGCGATCGCCATCTCACTCCTTCTATCAAAATGTAGAAAATTGCGTTTAGGACTGACCACATATCAACTTCACGCTTTCGACCACCCGGTTTCGCTTCCGGGATTAAGTCACTAATCAACTGATATTGTTCCCAGATCAGGTTGCTAGGGTAAGCTTTACTCATACCACTCTCTCGGTGCTGTTTATTATCTATTCACAGCGTATACTGAGAGAGCTTTTTTACAACATCCCCGACTTTTCAAACAACCTCTTACTAATTAATACTAAGACAAAGAATATCCTGTTGCTTTCTTAATGTATTGCACAACTTTTTCATAAGATTCAGGATTACTCACAGGGTTAATAATGATGGGGATAGTGCCATCTGGCAACCAAAAAGTTATCCTGCCGTTCGGTTCATGACAAAAAAAACTGATGCAGTTGAGATTAATTACATATTCGTTTTTTTCGTAAATAATTTTCACCCAGTGGGCATGATCTAATTTCAATCCCGTCACACATTCTAAATAATCAAGAATCTTTTGATAATCTTCCAAGTTACTTTGTGGATTAATCACTATCGGAATGGCACTATCAGGTAACCAAAAAGTAACTCTGCCATTCAGCTCATAACAAAAAGCATGGACACGTTCAAAATTCAATACATATTCTCTCCTCTCGTAAAGGATTTTCACCCAGTACGCCACAACATCTCCTCAAGTCCGAAATTTACGAATGATGCACCTTGTATGTCCAAATCTGCTGAAGCCTTAAGTTAATGTTGCAATTAATTAGGAATTAGGAATTAGGAATTGTTATGACACCTCCAATGGCGTTGGTGTACCAGATGTCGAAAGAGAAAGAGCGATCGCTGCTTGAATAAACCCTTTAAATAAGGGATGAGGAGTACTGGGGCGCGATTGAAATTCTGGATGAAATTGGCAAGCAAGAAAGAATGGGTGCTTGGGTAATTCCACAATTTCAACTAAGTGTCCATCAGGAGAAGTACCACTGATCACATACCCAGACTTTAATAACAGATCGCGGTAAGCATTGTTGAACTCATATCGATGTCGATGTCGTTCATAAATTACATCTTCTCGATAAAGCTTGAAAGCCAGAGTATCAGGAAGAACACGACAAGGATATAGTCCCAAGCGCATTGTACCCCCTAAATCGACTACTTCCTGCTGTCCTGGCAATAAATTAATTACTGGATCAGTTGTATAGGCGTCAAATTCAGCACTATTAGCATCTGTTAATCCCCCTACGTGCCGCGCCCATTCAATCACAGAACATTGCATTCCCAGGCATAAACCCAAAAAGGGAATTTGGCGATCGCGCGCGTATTTAATGGCAGCAATTTTGCCATCCACCCCCCGAACACCGAAACCTCCTGGCACAACTACGCCATCGACACCCTCAAGATAATTTTCGGCTGGTTCAGTTTCCAAATCTTCTGAGTTCACCCAACGCAGGCGCAGTTTGCCATAAGTGGAGATTGCAGCATGGTTTAGTGCTTCCACTACAGATAGGTAGGCATCACTTAACTGCACATATTTACCGACAATGGCAATTTCTAGCTCGTGCTTGGGACTATGTAACCGTTTTACCAAGGTTTGCCACTGCGTCAAATCTGGTTTACGTTGCTCCATTTGCAGCAAGTTCAGCACTTGTTCTGCCATTCCTTCCCATTCCAGGTTTAGCGGAACTTCATAGATACTTTTGGCATCTTGGGAAGTGATGACGCATTCTTCGGGCACATCGCAAGATCCAGACAATTTCTGCTTTAATCCCTTGGGTAAGGGGCGATCACTCCGACAAACTAAAATATCTGGTTGAATGCCAATGGATCTCAGTTCCTTAACTGAATGCTGTGTTGGCTTAGTTTTCATCTCACCCGCAGAGGCAATCCACGGCACCAGCGTTACGTGCATGTACAGCACATTCTGCCGTCCCACCTCTTTGCGGAACTGGCGAATTGCTTCCAAAAACGGCAGTGATTCAATATCTCCCACTGTACCGCCGATTTCTGTAATCACAACAGATGGGTTTGTACTTTTAGCAACTCGTAGAATCCGATCTTTTATTTCATTGGTGATATGAGGAATTACCTGTACTGTGCCGCCATTGTAGTCTCCACGCCGCTCTTTATTGATGACTGCCTGGTAAATCGAGCCAGTAGTAACACAGTTCAATCGCGACATTGAGGTATCGGTAAAACGTTCGTAATGCCCCAAGTCCAAATCTGTCTCCGCACCATCCTGGGTAACGAATACTTCCCCATGCTGAAAGGGACTCATCGTGCCAGGATCGATATTGATATAAGGGTCGAGTTTGAGAATCGACACGGAATATTCGCGCGACTTGAGCAAACGCCCTAGACTTGCTGCTACAATGCCTTTACCAATACTGGAGACTACGCCTCCAGTTACAAAGATAAACTTAGTCATAGTAGTTTGAATTTCTAACAACTTCTAAAAATACATCCCGTCATTGTGCCACAGTTGTTGTGGTATAGTTTTCTGTGATTTTGTCGTGAAAAACCTCTTAGGATTAGTAATATTAGGCTGTATTCTCACATCCTCCGTAGCATTGGCAGAGCCATCTCTTATAGTCATTTTTCCCCAGACAAACTACCAGACAAGTGCCCAAAAAATCTTCTTTCTGGGCACTGCACCACCAGATGGTCAGGTTTTGATCAATAGTAAGCCAATTACCCGCAGCAAAGCGGGTCATTTTTCCCCTAGTTTCCCCTTGCAGTTGGGGGAGAATCTTTTTACTGTGCGTCACGACAATCAAGAACTCCAGATTAAAGTGACAAGGCTTACCACTGGCCCTGAACTACCACAAGGTTTAGGCTTTGCTAAAGATTCCCTGACTCCTGCAGCTGACATTGCCAGATTACCAGAAGAATTAATTTGTTTTAGCGCGTTAGCGAAACTTCCTCAAAGGGTTGCACCCCCTAACGCCAATGTCTCTGTCAAGTTAGCTAATCAAATTATTGCCCTTTCACCCCAACCTCAACAGGCACAACTACCAAGTAATTTGGCAATTCTGACAGGGCAAAATCAGCCTTATGCCCAGTCTAGCGTAGGCAATTATAAAGGTTGCACCACAGTGGCGACAGCCGCCGATCTGGGACAACCTCAGTTTCAACTAACGCTCAATGGCAAAACGATAACTCAACCAGGATCTGGTAAGATTCAAATCCTCTCAAGAGCAGAGTTGCCAGTTGCTGAGGTAACGGCAGACGCAGGCGTTGCTCGCACTGGCCCGAACACCGATTATTCTCGACTCACACCACTGCCCAAAGGCACACACGCAACAGTTACAGGTAGGGAAGGTGAATGGTTGCGCCTAGACTATGGCGCTTGGATTAATAGTCAGGAAACCCGCATTTTAGCTGGTGCAATTGAGCCACAGACAATAATTCGCAGTGTCGGATACCGTCAACTCCCTGATGCGACAGAGATAGTTTTCCCCTTACAAGTTCCCGTACCTGTGAGCGTGCAACAAACTGAGCAAGCTCTCACTCTCACTCTCTACAATACCACTGCCCAAACGGACATTATTCGCCTGGATGATGACCCCCTAATTTCTCGCCTAGATTGGCAACAGAAGGCTCCAGAACAAGTAGAATACACCTTTAACCTCAAAAAAGCTCAACAGTGGGGATATAAGCTGAGATACGACGGTACAACCCTGGTTTTGACTTTGCGTCATCCGCCTAAAATCGGGAACATAAGACGAAAGCCTTTAGCTAATTTCAAGATTGTACTCGATCCAGGGCATGGCGGTAAAGAATCGGGTGCCAGTGGCCCAACTGGATATTTAGAAAAAGATGTGAATTTGGTGGTATCTAAGTTGCTGCGCGACGATTTGGTGAAGGAAGGAGCAACAGTAGTAATGACGCGGGAGGACGATCGCGAACTTTCCTTAGCAGAACGTCAGGCAATTATCAGTCGAGAAGAACCTGCGATCGCTATTTCCATACACCACAATTCCCTACCCGATGATGGTGATGCCGAAAAAATCAAGGGATTCGCCGCCTTTTGGTATCAACCCCAAGCCCACAACCTGGCAATGTTTTTACAGAACTATGTAGTCAAAAAACTCGGCAGACCTGCCTATGGTGTGTTTTGGGATAACCTAGCGCTGACACGTCCAACGGCTGCGCCATCAGTGTTGTTGGAATTGGGTTTTATGAGCAATCCTGATGAATTTGAGCAGGTGGTGAACCCAGAGGAACAGAAAAAGATAGCAAATGCGATCGCTCAAGGGATTACTGAGTGGTTTATGAGAGTCAAATGAAAACAAATACTTGAAATCTAGATAAAATATGAGTTATTCAAGTAATGAAACTCTTAGTACTAAACAGTTACCAACTCAGCGAATCATCTCAATAGATATGTTGCGTGGATTGGTGATGGTGTTAATGGCGCTAGATCATCTGCGAGATTTTTTAACTAATGTTCGCTTCTGCCCTACAGACTTGACTCAGACAAACGTACCTCTGTTTCTCACTCGTTGGGTAACTCATTTGTGCGCCCCCACATTTATATTTCTGGCTGGGGTTGCAGTCTATCTTTACTTTAGGAGACGACCACAAAGTAAGCAAGAACTCTCGCGCTATTTGATAATTCGTGGGTTGTGGTTGGTATTTCTAGAGTTAACAGTGGTACATTTTGGCTGGCTATTTGACCCAACCTACTCTTTTTTAGCAGCGGGGGTATTATGGGCACTTAGTTGGTCAATGGTCGTTTTAGCAGCATTAATTAGAATGCCAATTCCTCTAATAGCTGCACTAGGAATTTTGCTCATAGGTGGACACAATCTATTTGATAATATCCATGTTGAACAATTAGGAAGATGGGGTTGGTTGTGGGCAGTACTTCATGAGCCAAAAATGTTCACACCTTTTCCTCATAAAAATTTTTTCATTAGTTATCCCCTCATTCCTTGGATTGGGGTGATGGCAACAGGTTATACGTTTGGAACTGTATTTAAGCTGGAAAAAGCTTCTCGGCAGCAATTGTTACGACGGTTGGGGCTAGGTTTAATTGCTGGCTTCGTAGTTCTCCGCACTTTGAACATATATGGCGACCCGTATCCTTGGGCAGTGCAAACCAATTTTACCCGTACTATACTATCGTTTATTAACTGTAATAAATATCCACCTTCATTACTTTATTTGTTAATTACACTAGGTCTGGCAATGCTCTTGCTTTACTTGTTTGAAAAGCAGAAATGGAGGATTTTTAAACCTCTAGTGGTATTCGGTCAGGTTCCTTTATTTTTTTATATAATTCACCTTTGGCTCATCCATTTAACTGCTATCTTGCTGGCTTTACCTAAATATGGGTTAAAAGCAATTATTATGCCTTTTATAGTCTCCAGCCTAATGCCAGCCGATTATGGATATGATTTACCAATGATTTACAATATTTGGATAATCATGATAATTCTGCTTTATCCCCTCTGTAGTTGGTTTAGGAATTATAAGACAAAGTATCCTAACAAGTGGTTAAAATACTTGTAAGTATTCGTCACATCTCACAATTGGGGGACTAAGGCTTCTAAACATGAATGCGTTTTTCTAGGCAGTCTAGCTATGTGCCAAAATTTTATATTATCATTCTCATTTGGACTTACCAAAAGCAATTTTTTATAGTTGATAAGGGTTTGAGAGGCTATATACTTAGCCTCTTGTTCTGCTTTACACCCAATTACAAAGCACCTTTTTCACTGCGTAGCTTGCCGCCGTAGGCATCGCCAATATAAGCTCCAACTATTTCTTTAGTTTTTTATCTAAAGCTAACCAAATCCACTGCTTATTACTTTTACTACCGACAAATGACCAGGCTTCATCGTGATTTGGGTTACTTTATTGACTGAAGATATTGATAATTATCTCAAGTCAAAAAAGTATTAATAATAGTCCGGATTTCTCAATTGTGAGAAATCCGGACTTCATTACTGTTCAAGTTTGGGTTTTTAATTTTTTTTGAGTAATTTATTCTTTGGAAGTCCCTTACAGCAAATTTTCATCAGGGAAGGTTGAAACCCCGCTCCTCGTGGACGACTTCCTTGCCTCCTGCCTTCTACTTACTAAGGACAAAACAACGTGTCACGCGTATCTCGTCCTGTAATGGGATTAGTTCCTTTGGCAAGTTTGCACAATTTTTTTTGCTCATCGGAACGCAGCAGTGCATCAGTAAAATCTGCCCCGTCAATGATTGCACCATCAAATCTGGCGTTAGCAGCAAACGCACCCTGCAACAGTGCATTTGTCAAATTTGCTCTGACTAAACGAGCTGAGTCTAAAGTGGCATTTGTCAAGTCAGAACCCTCCAAGTTCGCAGACTCCAAATTTGCTGCAAAGAAACTGACACCGTGCAAATTAGCGTGGCTGAAGTTACTCTGGCGAAGATTAGCTTTGGTAAAGCTGGAGTCTGTTAAATCACGTCCTGAGAAATCAGCCTCGACCAAAATTTCTTTATTATATTCCAGCGCCAAAGCTGTTGGAGCAAAACCGACCGTTGCGCTGATGCCAACTATTCCCCATAGAAATAAGCTGAGTATGATTGCCCAAATCCGGGCGCTTAACTTAGAATTCATGCTATTTTTAGCCAATGGCGAACCCTCCTCTATCTCATTATCCCGATAGTTGTCTAACGAGGCGTTGACTTGTTAGCTTGCCGTTTGCGTGTAGATTATCACAAATAGTGTAAAGCTCCCCCCTAAGCCTTTTTTTTAAGGGGGAAAATAAATCAAAGTCCCCCTTTCTAAGGGGGATTTAGGAGGATCTACAAATCTGTGATACATCACAAACAACTTTTCAAACATCCTTTAACCAGTTAAACAGAATCATTGAGCTTGAGTCAGAGATGTTAGCACAAAAATCTTTTAAAAATATTTTTATGAATACTAATTCAAGCTCATACGACGATTTGAACATTGCCTTCGGACGACTTCAGGCTATTCAGTGGGATACGCTGGGAATCGGGGAGAAAGACGAAACACTTACAGAACTGATGTTAGAATTTCTGTCGCGGGTCAGACAATGGGCAAAGTTTTTGCAGAGCGAACAGAAGCATGTTTTTCAAAATCTTGCTCTTCAGATTCGCCCTGACATGGAACTCCCATCTTCCCTAATGCAATGGCTGGAGGAGTTATACAACAGCGACCGGATACTAATTAGGCGTGGTAGTGTCTATGTTCTGCTAGGGGTACGTAATTACTTATTTTGGTGTCGTCTACGGGAATTTGATACAGTCCCCGCGAATGGTCTTCCTGACCCTTATGAGCCGTTCATCACCTTTTTGGAATGTGGTGGTGGCATATATGTCGAACATCACTCTTTTATGGATATTTACCCTAATTATGTTTACTTCAATTTGACTGTTGGGAATGCCACGCCAGCAAGTGAAGAATAAGCACATCATGAGAGTATGATTTCGGATAACTACTAGAAACTCTTATTTTCCTGTTGAATTAAATAACCGAGAATACTAAAGTTTATATGCATTGTCCAAATAGTGGTCAATTAGGAGAAGACCTAGTAGCCCAATGGTTGCAATCTACAGGTTGGATAATTCTCCATCGTCGCTTTTCTAGCCGCTGGGGAGAAATTGATATTATTGCTCAATATGATGGACGAACTAGGGAAACAGGGGAAAAGGGGGAAAACTTCTCATTTAGTACTCAGCACTCATTATTAGCATTTGTTGAAGTCAAAACTCGCAGTTCAGGTAGTTGGGATGCAGGGGGAAGAAGTGCAATCACCCCCCAAAAGCAAGCAAAAATCTGGCGGACAGCTGGAATATTCTTAGCCCAGTATCCGGAAAAGGCAGATTATTCTTGCCGATTCGATGTTGCTATTGTCTACTGTCAAAGGATATCAAAAAATCTGACTGCGGTTACAGTAACCCAGTCAGCTCTAGCTACTTCATCAGCAGCCGGATACAAGTTTAAGCTGCAAGAATATATTCTGGCAGCTTTCGACTCTTCAATTGATAATGGTTAATCGGTAATAGATAAAATATCTTGATTACCAATGACCAATAATTTTGTAGTGGCGTTATAACCAAATAGTATCACGCCAAAGTTTCTGGACAATAGCCTAAGCCCCGGACAAACTGTTGCCGGAACGCCTCGATTTCGTCTCTCTCTGGGCTACCATGAGAGACGATCGCTACCTGATAGCGACGCATCACGTCCACAGGACACTGTCCCGCTTCCAAACTCCAAAGTGCCATTTGCACCCTCATTGGCGGTTCGTAGCTAATTCCTAATTCATTTAGAAAAGCCCGAAAGTCGCCATCTTCTTGAGGCGAGACTTGACCTGTGAGTTTGATCCTAACCACCCAGCCATCAATTTGATGAATTACGGTGACGAAAGAAACTGGTGTCTGGGGTCTAGCGTGGAGGTGTTGAACGACCCTCAGGGTTAGACTGGCATTTGCCAGATAGTACAAGTATTCCATGTTTGTTGGTGCTTGGGATCAAAGCCAATCCTACATATCTATCTTCGTCAATCAGTGCCTCTTCCCGGTAGGGTAAAAGCCCCCGTTTTTAGATGGGGAGGTTTACCCAATTTTTATGTTAATCTTTCCGTGTTACTTAATAGTATCAATGTTATAGCCTAGCGAAGAAATTGAGCAAAGATGCCTTAAAGTTCCTTTATAAGGGAAAGCTGAAATCAGCTTTTTTAAGTGAGTATAAATACTAAATAAACCAAAAACTAGTACAAGTAAATTTGAAAGATACCTCTCGCCCACAAGCAAAAGATTTGGAATTAGATTGCTCAGTAGCTGGCTATGACTACAAACTACCTCCAGAACTCATTGCCCAAAACCCAGCAGTTCCTAGAGATAGTTCGCGGTTACTGGTAGTTAATTCCCCCACTACAGGCATCGATACAGCACCTCTGCACCACATTTTCCATGATTTACCTGCACTGCTTGGCTCTGGTGATTTGTTGGTTATGAACAATACAAGAGTCATTCCAGCGCGGCTTTATGGTCATAAATCCACAGGTGCTAAAATCCAAGTGTTGCTGTTGGAAGAACGGCAGCATAACTGTTGGTTAGCTTTAGTTAAGCCAGGAAAAAGCTTCAAACAGGGAGCGAAGATTATTTTTGAAGCAAGGCAATTGGGGATTAGAAATCAAGGATTAGGGATTGGGGATTGTGAAGATTCTTCACCACTCCCTAGTCCCCAGTACGTAGTACCTAGTCCCCAACTCACGGCTACGGTTTTAGAAGCAGACGCAGCAACCGGGGGGCGTTTGTTGCAATTTGATGTGCCAGAGGGAAAATCTTTGGTGCAACTGTTAGAGGTATTTGGTGAAGTACCGCTACCACCGTACATCACTACCTCAGAAGCTGCTGATGATCAGTATCAGACAGTTTATGCCAAACAGCCAGGAGCAATCGCAGCTCCGACAGCAGGACTACATTTTACCCCAGAATTATTACAAAAGTTGCGCGATCGCAAAATCAATCAAGCTTTTGTAACGCTGCACGTTGGTGTAGGCACATTCCGCCCTGTGGAAGTAGAGGACGTAACTACCCATCACATGCATGAAGAATGGATTGAAGTTCCCACGACCACAGTAGAGCAAATCCGCGCCACTAAAGCAGCTGGCGGTCGGATTATTGCTGTGGGAACAACAGCAATACGGGCTTTAGAAGCGGCGGCTAAATCTGGGAATTTACAACCATTTTGTGGCAAAACAGACTTGTTTATTTATCCCGGCTACGAATGGCGGGTGGTTGATGGTTTAATTACCAATTTTCACCTACCACGTTCTAGTTTACTGATGTTGGTAAGTGCGCTAATTGGCAGACAACGGTTATTGAATATATACAACGAAGCGATCGCTTTTGGATATCGTTTTTATTCATTCGGCGATGCCATGCTAATTTTGCCGTCAGCCATAACAGTCCTGAATCAGGCGTGAGGACAATATGGTTCACTAAAGTTTTAATCCGTCCACTGCCATTATTCGTGGGTTTTCTAGAAATACTTTTGGGATTTAAACTGTGATGAAAAGCTATAAAGTTTGCTAAACAAGGAAAATGAGGAAATTACCGATTTCGGGATATTTTGCTTGAGTTAGTTTAGAGTTGCTGCTGTTCAGCAACTTTTACTTTTTGCCGAGAATTGCAATATCCCAAAAGAGTAATTATATGCATGATTTTACAATTAAATTTGTCAAAAATATTAGACAGATAATGACTGCTCCAATGCTCATCTTGTTTTTCGTAAGTACAAGTAAAGAAGTGATTATCCTAGATGTAAGACGATGGATAAAGATAGTTGAGATGATTGATAATTCCGACTTGGTTAACTTGCTACATTTGCTTGATGAATATCCAGAATTTAGAAATATTTACTATTACAGAATTAAAAAAGGTAATTTTATTGGTTTTTTGCTCATGCAGATTATAAAGTTATTTTATAAAGAATGTCCCAGCCTTTTTTTAAATTCTAATCATATTGGTTCTGGGCTATTTATTCAACATGGATTTAGTACTATGGTTTCAGCAGAAAGTATTGGTGATAATTGCTGGATTAATCAACAAGTTACAATAGGATATAACAGTCAAAAGGAACGTCCGACAATTGGCAACAATGTAACGATAAATGCAGGATCAAAAGTGATTGGTAAGGTAACTCTCAATGATAATGTCACAGTAGGAGCGAATGCAGTCGTAGTCAAAAATGTTCCCAATAATTGTGTTGTTGTCGGTGTTCCAGCTTATATAGTCAAGAGAGATGGCGTGAAAGTAAAAGAGCAGTTGATTTGAATTTGTTTATTAGCTGTATGAACAAAAACAGCTTGAGAATGCGATCGCAGCATACCAAAGAGTAATTAGTCTAGATAGCAGCAATAGCCAATGCTTATTTTAACTTAGCGCTCGCCTTGCAACTACAAGGTCAAATAGAGCCTGTGATCGCCAAGCCAGATATTTAATTAAAAACACACATGGTAGCCTATATCTATATGTTTTTTTATTTAGCTTTGTCTTAACACTGCTTTTTTCATGAGTGCAACACTTTACGAGCAAATTCAGCAATTTTACGATGCTTCCTCTGGTCTGTGGGAACAGATTTGGGGCGAACACATGCACCACGGCTACTATGGTGCGGACGGTATCCAGAAAAAAGACCGCCGTCAGGCTCAAATTGATTTAATTGAAGAACTGCTAAAGTGGGCAGAGGTACAAGCAGCAGAAAATATCCTAGATGTGGGTTGTGGCATTGGCGGCAGTTCTTTATACCTTGCACAAAAGTTTAATGCTAAGGCTACAGGGATTACACTGAGTCCTGTGCAAGCCGCGAGAGCAACGGAACGCGCCTTAGAGGCTAATTTGAGTCTGAGAACACAGTTCCAAGTTGCAAATGCTCAAGCAATGCCTTTTGCTGACGATTCTTTTGACTTGGTTTGGTCGCTAGAAAGCGGTGAACATATGCCAGATAAGAAGAAGTTTCTCCAGGAGTGCTACCGAGTATTAAAACCTGGTGGCAAGTTAATTATGGTGACTTGGTGTCATCGACCAACTGATGAGTCGCCACTAACAACGGATGAACAAAAGCACTTGCAGGATATTTATCGGGTGTATTGTTTGCCTTATGTGATTTCTTTACCAGAGTATGAAGCGATCGCATATCAACTACCATTACATAATATCCGCACCGCCGATTGGTCAACCTCCGTCGCCCCCTTTTGGAATGTGGTGATTGATTCCGCATTCACTCCCCAAGCACTTTGGGGCTTACTAAATGCTGGTTGGACTACCATTCAAGGAGCATTATCACTAGGATTAATGCGTCGCGGTTATCAGCGTGAGTTAATTCGATTTGGTTTATTGTGCGGCAATAAGTAGGGTAGCAAAGCCTTAATGGTGTAATTTTAACAGGTGACGGAAGTCCCTATCTTCAAGATACTCCTAAGATGGGGATTGTGAGCGGGTGACGAGTCACCAATTATTTTCTTTTACTATTAGGACTTACGCAAAAAACCTCTCAAACTCTTATTTGTCCGTGTCGCGCCAGTTGCTTTAAGTCTCTTAACTGCAAGGGCGCACTGGCTTCTTTGCGGACTCTGTGGTAGCCTGCGGCAAGCCGCTTCTCTACGTTCGTGCAGCGTGTCACAGACAGACGCTCCGCGAATGCGTCTACGATTTTCCGTTACCTGTGCGTAAGTCCTGACTATGATATTTTCAATAAGGAAAAAGGCATATTGCTTTCTCATTTCGGTAGATCACGCACTCATTTTGGTGTTTTGGGCAGTAAAGGGCACTTTGCTTTTTCATTTGAGTAATTTAGGCAGTAGCGATCGCAATTCGGGTAAATAGATAAGGCTGCTAAATAATCCCCTCAAATCCTGTAAAATTAAGTTTCTCCTTTTTGATTTTTGAATTTCAGCAAATGCCACTCGAACTGCAAAACCTTACAGGCGGTTACACCTTAGTACCAATTGTTCAAAATATTAATCTCACTCTGCAAACAGGAGAATGGTTAAGTTTAGTTGGTGCTAATGGCTCAGGTAAATCTACTTTACTCAAATTGCTGAGTCGTATTCTCTCCCCACAGCAGGGAACAGTGCTACTTGATGGCAAAGCAATTCACTCTCAACACCCAAATCTAGTTGCACAGAAACTGGCATTATTACCGCAACAACAAACGGTTCCCGTTGGCTTAACAGTGCGACAATTAGTAAGTTTAGGACGCACACCACATCAACCTTGGTGGCAATGGGAATTAAACGCCCAAGATTGGGTAAAAGTGGAAGCTGCAATTAAAAAGACGCAACTAGAAAAATTGAGCGATCGCTTAGTCGAACAACTCTCAGGCGGTGAAAGACAACGGGCTTTTTTAGCTCTAGCACTGGCGCAAGAACCCAAAGTTTTACTATTAGATGAACCAACAACTTTTTTAGATATCAATTATCAATTGCAACTATTGGAACTGCTTAAACAACTGAATCAGCAGCAGGAATTAACTATTGTTACAGTTTTACACGAACTGAATTTAGCAGCGCGGTATAGTTCCCGCATTGCATTATTAAAACAGGGTCATATTTGGGAAGTTGGTACACCTGAACAAGTTCTGACACCAAATGCGATCGCCCAAGTTTTCGGCGTAGAATCAGTGATTATTCAAACGCCCGTCGGATTACAAGTTTGTGCTATTTCTGCTGTTTAAAATGTTTCGTATTCTCTAGGAATCCTAAATCATTCGGGAATCTGAATCTTTCGAGTCGTTAAAATACAGCGGATTTCAAGTTGGTGAAGTACACAACCTAAGTCTCAAAAGCTGGCGTAAAGCCTGTTTTACTTCTGAATTCTGACTCCTGAATTCTGAATTCTGCTGTAGGATAATTTATTGTGATTACGCTACTGTAAATACATCTTTTCCGCTTTCAAAACGCATTAACTCTAGCAAAGTTTCTTTATACTCTTTAAAATTAGAATTTCTTTTAATATGGTAGGTTCGCTCAATGGGTAAATCTATAGTTAGTTCAGTTTTAATGCTTCCAGGATGTGAGGTAAGGACATAAATTCGCTGTGATACAAAAACTGCTTCTTCAACATCATGAGTAATCATAAAAATAGTTGTACCTGTATTTCTCCACAACTCCAGAAGAAATTGTTGCATCATCTCTTTTGTTTGGGCATCCAAAGCACCAAATGGTTCATCCATCAGGAGAATTTTAGGCTGAGATACTAAAACACGAGCGATCGCTACTCGCTGCTGCATACCTCCTGATAGTTCTTTAGGTAGTGCTTTAGCAAATTGAGTTAAGCCTAACACATCTAGGTAATAAGAAACCTGCTGTTGCCTTTTGAGCTTGGGTACGCCCCTCAGCTTTAATCCAAAGCCAATGTTATCTGCTACAGTCATCCAGGGGTAGAGGGAATAGTTTTGAAACACCATACCCCGGTCTGCTCCTGGGCCTGTGACTTTCACTCCATCAACCCGTATTTCCCCAGCTGTAAGAGTATCAAGTCCCGCAATCAGGCGTAATAAAGTCGTTTTTCCTGAGCCAGATGCCCCTACAGCACAGACAAATTCACCTTCTTTGATATGGATATTGATGTCTTTGAGGGCAATAATTGTACCATTGTGGGTTTGAAATTGTTTATGAAGATTAGCAACTTCTAGATGCATAAACCTATAGTTATAAAAGACAAATTATTTTGTTGCCCACCGACAAGAAACTCTCAGTAATAATCGGAATAACAAGTCAATTCCCAAACCAATTAAACCGATTACAATTAGTCCAGCAAAGATTTCATCAGTTCTGAGAAAACGTTGAGCAACACTAATTCTTTTTCCCAATCCTTCGGTTGCTGCTACTAGTTCTGCTACGATAACTAAGTTCCATGCTGCTGCCATATTCACTCGACAGGCATCAATGATGGCAGGCAGGAGGTAGGGAAAAATTACCTGTAACAAAACTTGACTGCGCTTTCCTCCCAAGGTGTATGTAGTTTCAATCAATTCTTTGGGAATAAACTTCACCCCATCCATAATCATCAATGTATTAAAGAAAAGGGTGCCGATAAAAATCAGCAGAATCTTTGGCAGTTCATCTAAGCCAAAATATAAAATTAACAGTGGAATGAAGGCAGGCGCAGGCATATAGCGAATGATGCCAATGATCGGTTCTAAGAGCGATCGCACACTAGCAAATGTTCCCATGAGTGTCCCCACAGGAATTGAAATGACTGCTGCTAGGAAAAAACCAGTTAGCACCCGAAACATACTGAACTGGATGTCTTTGAGCAATGTTCCATCTGACCAGAGTTTCTGAATTGCGGCTAAAACTTGGACAGGAGTCGGTAGGAACATAGAGTTGGTTCCAGCAGTGGTAGCAACCCAGTTAGAGACAATCCACCACAAGCAGATCGGCATCACAAGGGACAGGATGACCAAAATCCCAGTCAATCTTTTTGGAATTTCTTCTGCAATCCGCCAAAATACTGTTGATGGTAACATTTGTGGCTGAACATCAGTAGATTGACTCATGCGATCGCTTCTCCATACGCTTTACCCATAACATCCTCAAACCTTTGCAGCTTTATCAGCGTAGGCTTTGACAAAGCGGTCATCAAACAGTTTGCTTAAGTCTGGTTCCTGCTTAATCAGACCACTTTTCAATAAAGACTTACTAATTTCCTTAGCTGTGAAGGATAAAGAAGCCCTGTCATTACCAGGAACAAAGGCTTTAAGATTTTGTTCTAAGGTGAAAATAGCAGTACCTGCTTCGTATTGTTGGTATTCCTTTAGATTAGTGCCCGCTCGTTTAGCAATGATTTCTGTTGCCTTCTGTTTATTAGCTGCGATAAATTTGAGGGTTTCAAACCATGTATTCACTAAAGCTTGTACATCCTGGGGTCGTTCTTGAATCATCTTGCGTGTAACTACCAAGTGATCGGAAATCGCACCGGGAAAGTCAGTAGAAGAGAATAAAGTCTTACTTCCAGGAAGTAATAATGCTTTGCTAGTGAAGGGAGCAAACACACCAACTGCATCCAATTTACCAGCCGCAAAAGCCGCTGCCGCTGTACCCGTCTCCAAAGGTTGAAACTGAATATCTGCTTGGGTCAAACCTGCTTTTTCTAATCCTAATAGTAATAAAAAGTGGTCTACTGTTCCCTCTTCTGCTGCCACCTTTTTACCCTTCAAGTCTTTGATAGAATTAATTCCTTGGCGCACAATAATTTGGTCATTGCCTTGAGAATTATCATTCGTCAGCACAATTACCAAATCTGCTCCAGCCGCAACTGAACTGATGGTGTCATTGAGAGTTTGGCTATTACCATCAAGTTGAGTTGTCGCTAAGGCATTGATGGAATCGAGATAGCCATCAAACCATTTCAAATTTGCTTTGACTTTATTAGCTGTAAATAAATCTTGTTCTTGAGCCACCTGCCAGGGAAACCAACCAGGCCAAGCACTAAACCCTATTTGAATTGACTTAGTTGCTGACGGAGTAGAAGTAGTGTTTGAAGTAGGTGTTTGGGAAGGAGTACAACTGACTGTAACTATTAAACTGACTAAAAAAATACAAAACCAAGACAGTATATTGCGAACTTTCATTAAATCTCCTTTTTATAATTTGCAAGCTAAACTCAACAACTCAATTAGGATTATTGACTTCAGCTAATTGATCCGAACTAAGCGAATTTCCGTGCGTTGGTTGCGGGGGTCATTTGGAGATATGCCGGGTAGCAGTTGGCTAAAACCTTGACCCTCAACCACAATATTGTGCTTGATATTTTGCAAACGTAGATAATTACCTACTACCTGTGCTCGTTGTTGGCTAAGTTTTTGGTTAAAGTCAGCAGAGCCAATCTGAGACGTATGCCCAATTACTCTTACAGCTACAGTTTGCCGATTGAATTCCAAAATTTCCTGAGCCAACTGATTAAGTGTTTGCTTACCCTCGTCCTCAAGTTGAGCAGAGCTAATACCAAATTTCACATCTCCTCGGACTTGCAAATTGCCTATATTAGGAGCAGCTTTAATTTGGTTAGTATTGAGTTTGTTATTGGAGGCAAGCACTTTTCCTTTTCCTGTTAGTCTGTCTGCTAGTTCTGGGTTATCGGCACGCACCAAGTCAATCAGATTTTGGCTGTTGCTCGCAGCCTTAGTGATAAACTGAGAGGTAAACAAATCTTTGGGATTCTCAGGAACCTGATTCAATTTACCTGCTAGTGTCAAAACCGCAGCTGTAGAGCCAATTCGTTTCTCTAACGTGCCATTTGTTAACCAGTCTTTAGCTTCAAGAGCAGGAAAAAAGTCAATCCCTTGTAAAACAAAATTGGCATCGCTGGGTGATAGTTTGCCATCCTCAGCAATCTGATTTTGGAAATGCGAAGTATCACGAAGATTGCTATCAATGCTACGATAGTAAGCTGCCAGAAATTCGGAAATTTTCTCAGGTTGAGATTGAATCAGCTGGTTGGAGGCAACAATCACATCTACAATTGCCCCAGGCACATCTTTACTAGATAAGACAACTGTATACCCCTGCTGTCGAGCTTTGGTGATATAAGGCTCCCAGAGAACAGCAACTGCTACATTTTGATTGGGGTCTTGTAAAAGTTTCCAAGCAACAGAAGCATCTGCTACCTTATTCACTTGAAAATCTGACAACTTAAACTGATCAAATTTAGTACTTAGCATCAGAGCTAGATATTCACTGGGGGTATCACCAGCGAAAGTAATGCTCAACTGCTTTCCCTGCGATCGCACCTGCTGTATTAATACATTAAGATCCAGAAGTGATTTTAGGTTAGAATACTTCTTTGTATTCAAAACAACAGCATCTGCGCCCACTGTGCGGTCAATCAGCCCAACAATTTTCCCCTGAGGTTTTTGTTTGAGAAATTGATCCAATGTCGTTACTAATAAGTTAGCTTTCCCCTGGTTCAAAAGGTCAGATCGTTTAGCCTGATCGAATTCATCTTCATAATGCAGGTTAACTTCCGATTCTTTGCTAGATTGAAACTCTTTACTCCGAAAAGTACTGTAGCCACTAAAGGTGTCACCGAGAAGAGTTAATTGATCGGTTTTATTAATGTTATTTTGTACATTCGGAATGAAGTTGAATGATTTTTTACTTAGTAACCAAAAACCACCTATGCCTAAACCAGCAGTAATAGCAAGAGCTAAAGGCAATATTACTCGATTCTTAGACTTACTTCCTGGAGATGGATTCTTCTGAACTAGCTTATGTCCGCAAATTTCGCACTTTTTGAGAGTTGCCGGGTTCCGGTCATGACCACATTTAGAACAAGTAATATAGTTGTGTTCGTTTAGGTGTTCGTTTAGCATCTTTTTATCTCACTTCTGTTAATCCCAGTTCTTCCTGTATATTGGCTTCAATAGTGGCAACTTGTTTGTTAGTCAACCCTAATTCTTCTTGAAGTTCAAGCAACTGTGTCTGTTGCTCAAAATCAATTTCAGTATTGCTTTCTAGAAAAGCGCGATACATCAAACCATATTCATAGAGAGCTTGTTGCTGAGAATGACCACAGGAAAACTTAGCAATTATTTGGTCAGCGTTTACTTGAGAAATGCCATACTTTTGGCGAAAATGCTCTAGCATTTGTACTTGAGTTTCAGAAGGGTTGCCGCGACGGTAACAGGTTTCTGCTAACTTGGTGAACTTTTCCAAATTACTATCCAGTTGTTCAGATGTTATAGAGTTTGCTGGTGAAGTTTTCGGAAGTTCAGCAGATTTTTGCACAGATGCAGATATAGTCTCAGCAGGGATAAACAAGCTGTAAGTCTTTACGTAATCCTCGATCGCTATTTCCTGCTTGCGGTAGTTAGGATTGTCCTTACCACCCGAAAGAGTCTTTTCTAGTTCTCTCAGATGTGCCATAAGTTTTTGGTACATCCCCTGTTTTTCGGCTTTTGTAACCGCTTTATGTCCGACACTTTGCAGTGCATCTTCCAAAATCTCCCGGACTCTGCGATTATGATCACTAACGAGGTATTCTTCGGCTTCTTGCCAGTCATTTCCCAGAACTTGAGTCTTTTTTAACCCTGTAATTTTGTCTTGATAGTGAAAACGTACTTCCGAGTATTTAGTAATTGAATTTTCTTCTTCAACCACTAATTCAAAAACTTTAGCCAAAATCAGGTTTTGTTTGGCCTGGATTTCAGCTTGAGTTGCCGGCATATGGTCTTGAAACTGGCGATAATCCTGATGGGTATGCAAAGGATTCTTATCTGACTGAGACACAGACCGATAAACTGTCCGCATCCTATCCATCCCTTCGATTAGCCTAAGAGGAAAGGCTCCTATTTCTTGAACAAAGTAAATGTGGTGAGAGTCACCTAGAGGACGAATATCTTTATCAGTGAGTGTGCTGGTCTTGCGAATCATCGGGAGTATTACACTTACAGCCGGGTCTGTAGGTTTATTACCACCTTGAATACCAACTATGGTTTGCCGCTTTTCTGCTCTATCTTCCCAACCTAATCGAGCCTGCTCTTGGCTGAAGCGCAAGAAAGGCTCACTTTTCTCAAAGATTGTCTTAATCTGAGCTTCCTGCTGTTCTACAGTTGGGTACTCTTCCAGAAACTTACGAGCCGTGGAAATTTGCATTTGACCACTACCGACAAATTCATCTAAAGAGCGATTCAAAATCCGCCCAAACAAATCCTTGAGCCTCAAGCTGTCGAAGGTGTATAAATCAAATAGTTTTGTCCCTAGCTCTCCTAATATCTGTTGCGAAATTGTCTGGTAGATGCTCTCCTGCTTTTCTGCAATGGTCTTGTTATAAATTTGGTCTACATCTTTGCTGTCATAAAGTAGAATTCCGTTGACTGTTAGCACTCCAGTTTCACGAACATAAGCTTGTTCTTGGTCGAGAAATCGAGCTTGCAATATCTCACAGTTGCGTTCTAGAGCAGTCAAATCTACTAGTAAACGCTCAATTTCTTCCTTCAAACTATCCAACAGAGATACCGCTAAGGTACGGGCTTTTACTTCTACTTTTGATATATACAGCGACTCCAAAGCCTGTGTAATTCCTTTGAAGTCTTCATCAATCAGACTTTTACGATTCAGTGCATAAATGAGTTGTTTAGCATGGTCATCTATCTGCTTGAGTAGAACTTGTAAAGTATTAGTTGCAGAACGCTCTTTGGGTAACCAGTTTTTTTGTCGGTCTTGATCAAACTGGTTACGATATTCCGTAAAGATGTCTAGAAGTACTTCTAGGAAATGGCGAGCAAACTTTGGGCCGCGAAAACGATCTTCAATGATTTTGTAGACAACCTGACGGAGTTCTTGGCGTTTTTAAGGAATCAGTTGGTTCAGGTTATCCCACATTTTCTGAAAGTAATCACTCCAGCGCCTTGGGTCTGTATCACTGTCGTAAAAGTGAGACTTGTATTTATCTTGTTCTACTGATATGAAGCGCTGTAGGTTCTCAAGGGGAATATTTAGGTCGCTGCGACGTTTGCGTAAACCTGCTACCCAATCAGCCACTTCCTTGCTGTAGGGCTTCATATTATCGCCAAGGCTAATGCTATTGAGTAACTGATGCTCATTTTCAGATTCCGCCAATCGTAGATTAGGTAGGATTTCTGTTTTAATCACATCACGCATCGCCGCAGGGGCGGGAGTAGGGTTAGACCACCAGGTAATTAACTGACGCCCTAATCGTAAGGCGCAAGCATTCAGAACCCGTTCTACAGGAAATTGAATGCTCGAAAGCCCGAAACTAATAAAATTCTGGGGATAACCTTTTGAATCAGGACTAGCCCAATGTTTGCGAATATTGTCACGGACAAGTTTTTTGTATTGACTGAACCCAGAACTGAAGTCCAAAAAAATGTTTTGGGAAACCATTTCTAAAACAGAGTTGAGGCTAGGAAAGGTTACTTTATCGTTGCTGTTACCAACCAGGTAACAGAAGTTAAAAGGTACATCTTGACTACTTTGTGGACTAATGCGATCGCTCGGATTCGGGCTATATTGAGTTTCAAAACGAGTATCATTGCGTGAATAGTGGTTTAGCTCCATTAAGGCAGTATAGGCATTAGCTACTACCCGGTCACCAAGACCTGCAAAGGCTCCTGGAAGAACTAAATAAGCTGAGGATTGGGGCAAATCAGAAGGAGGAACCCAGTCTCGCAAGTTATAGGCAATGTCAAGTACCATACCAGAGCCAGTCCCCCCTGAAAGAGAACAGACTATGAAAATATTGACACCTTTATCTAGCTGGACTCCCCAGCGATCCAGCATAAACTTTTCATGACCAACAATCCTGGATCTAACGTTGTTGAAGCTAGTTTTAATATTTTGGTAGTTCAAAGTGAAGGCAAACTTTCCCAGCGATCGGATTTGTCCGGCTCCAGCTAGGATTGAATCAGTGCCCTTAAGTTGACTGGGAAACCATTCAGCTAAATGTTCGTATGCAGAAAGCTTATTTAGAATAGCTTTAGCGTCTTCTACCTTAGCCCACACCTGCTCTGCTGGGCGAAGTGAAATGTCTTGCTTTAACACAACCTGTGGTTCAGAAACCTTTGCATTCTGTTCGGTGTCAATGTGTAAAAATGACAAAATAGGTAAAGCATCTAGGGAGCCGTAAGTCTCTACAATCATTCGGCGGACTTTGATCAGAACTTCCTTCCCTGTTCCTCCTAGTCCAATTACTACAGTGGGAGTCATTCCAATGTAATCGGCCATTTATAACACTCACTTTACTGAAATTTACTGTATATAGTTTTAGTAACATTTGCTCACTTTAGCCATTTCACCCAACAGTAATGCCTGTAAAAAAGCGCAAAAAATTGTGCTTATTAATACCTATTGATTTCGACATATCACCTGAAGCAAGTAGAGAATTGAATTTTGACCAATAATCTGGTTTATACTGCTTGATTGGATAAAGTCGAGCTTATTCCTTCCAAATTGGTGAATGCAGCTATGTCACTGTCATAGTTGATACTTTAAAAATTAATCTAATTAAGCTTAGAACAAGCTAACCTATCAACCCATTGGTACATTTACGGTTCTTTTGAATAGTTGCAATAAATGACTCTAATAACATTGAAGATATGATGGAATACGCAGTGGGGGCGCACAGATGTGCATTGGTGTCACCCTAAGCCCCAGCGAATGGAATGAGACTGTTGGCGAATTAATAGGGGGTCTAACCCATCAGCCCCAATCCATTTTAATTTCTTTAATTTCAGTACGTTTCAACGCACTTTAGCTATTAGCCTGTAATTTATTACAGGGCGGGAAAGCAACGCAAAACCGAGGTTTTAGGGGTGGGGGGTTTAACCCTTCGTGAATTCGCCAACAGTCTCATGGAATTCGCGGCTACACAAACAAAGCCCACCTCCGTGGGCTAAGAGAAAATTAAGGTTTTTTAACCCACGGAGGTTGGTTTTGCCTGTGTAGACGCGGTTTCTAACCGCCCTTTTACCGTTAAGTTGACACCAATGACAGATGTGCGCTCCCACCGCATGGGCATTACTTTGTCAATACAGATAACTAATTTAATTGACACCTATGACTTAGTTTCCTGTGTCTGTGCGTCGATAATTACACTCCAGTCATCATTTTTCACAGCCGCTTCAAGTTGACGCTGACGTTCGGCTTCAGTTACATCTATTGTTTCTGATTCTTTAGAAAGGGTTGTGTCAGCCATTGCTTTCCGCAGTTTTAGCTTTTTCTCCTCGTAGGCTTGACGTTCCGCCTCTGACATTACCGCTTTCGCAGCTTCGCCTATAGTGCTAGCCCACATTTCGCGATCGGTTGCATTACCAGGTGGTGTGCTTTCGAGTTCCGCTATCCACGCATCTCGCAAATCTTCCATTTCTTGACGCTTGGGGAACTTGAATGCTTGCACGCGCACAAAAGCACACTTTTGCTGACCATTTTGCGTGACATGACCGTTTAAGGAAAGTAACACATTCCGAGAATAGCCAATGTATTGCATGCAGCGTTCTGCGTCCAATACTGCATAAACACCTGCAATTTTAGCGTTCTGAGCAGCCGCACTCCAAGCCTCAAGGTCAATGATTTCAGTACCATTGTTTGCCAGTTCAGGGGTTATACTCACCTCAATGGCGGCGTGTTCGTCGTCAGAACTATACAAAAATTCATGTAGTCCACGGTGGTTTATGGGGACATTTTGATGTTCGATTAGCGGGTTGTGCTGAGTTTCCATCGTAGTTGATCTCTGAGTTATTAATTAGCGATGCCAACGGCAAGCGCGAAGCGCTACGCAAATATATGCCTTTAGAATATTGAAGCTTAAATCTACTCACATCCCCAAATTCTTGCTGACAAAGCGAAAACAACTATTAGACTTTATATGAATCAATTAACACCATATGAATCAATTAACACCATATGAATCAATTAACACCTAAAAATTGGATGTTCATTAAACAGCGACTGACTCCTTATTTATTTTTACTACCCGCCTTGGTTCTTTTGGGGTTAACAGTTTTTTTACCTGCACTGCAAGCGTTTTATCTCAGCTTTACTAGCTATGAAGATATAGCCCAGCCGCCACAATGGATAGGTTTTGCTAACTTCTTCAAGCTTTGGAAGGATGCAGTTTTTTGGAAAACCTTGGAAAACACTTTTCTATATCTTGTGGGTGTAGTACCAATTTTAGTAATTGCTCCCCTAGTGCTGGCAATTTTGGTAAATCAGAAACTAAGGGGGATGAATTGGTTTAGATCTGCATATTACACCCCAGTGGTAATTTCAATGGTAGTTGCGGGAATAGCTTGGAAATGGCTGTATGCAGAAAACGGATTACTAAATCAGTTCCTGAAAGCTTTGGGCCTTTTTCCAGAAGGTATTCCTTGGCTAACTAGCCCAGCGAAAATTTTTGGCATTGTACCAATTTCTCTTGCGAGCGTCATGGCTGTCACCGTGTGGAAGGGGCTAGGCTACTACATGGTGATTTATTTAGCAGGGTTGCAATCGATTCCTGCTGATGTGTACGAAGCTGCTGCGATCGATGGCTCTGATGGTATCAGCAAACATTGGGACATTACCATACCTTTGATGAAGCCATATCTAGCACTAGTGGCGGTGATTTCGGCTATATCTGCTACCAAAGTGTTTGAAGAAGTATACATTATGACCCAAGGTGGGCCACTCAGTAGCTCGAAAACGATTGTTTATTATCTATATGAACAAGCTTTCAACAATTTGGAAACTAGCTACGCTTGCACAATTGGGCTAGTGCTATTTTTGATAATTTTGGGGTTATCAATTTTGCGATTATTTATTAGTCAGCAGAGGGATGATAATATCACAATTTGAGAACCATTTATAAAGTAAATCAAAGCTAGGTTAATTGGTACGTTGAGACTTGCCAAAATATTCATTGAGAAAATGCTTACCTAGTCAGGTTTTCAGCCAAGTGTGTCACTCTTTTGTGTGACTTCGGGTCGCGCGTTCGATTGCTCATTTACCCCGTGTATGGAACGGAAAACTACCTTTAAACCATCACGAGTCGGGGTGTGGGTATCATTATTAAATCCAAATTTTGCCCTGGTAAAAGTTCCCATTCATAACCACGCAAGAGCAAAGCAGCAAATATTTTCATCTCTAATTTAGCAAATTCCTTACCTAAACATTCTCTTATTCCACCCCCAAAAGGAACATAACTAAAAGGTTTAGATTTATCCTCAGCCCTATCTATATCAAACCTTTGTGGCTCAAAATTCTCAGGATTTTTATATATACTTTGATCTTGATGGGTTTTACCTATCTGATATAATACAGACTAACCTTGGGGAATACAATGCCCATTAAACTCACAAGTTTGGATAATCGAGCGAAAACCGCCACCAACTGGAGGAATAATTCGCAAAACTTCCTTGAGTATTTGGTCTAAGTAAGTCATTTGTTTAAGATGTTCAAATGTTAGCGCACCTGCACAACTTATTTGTTGTTGTTTTCTCCCCCATCTGCTTGAGTTGGGTTGAAGTATAGAGCAAATCGCCCAAGCATTAAAATTGGATGTTGAACAGGTACGACAAGCTATTAAGAAGCAAAAAGAAAAGGAAACAGGAAGTAATTAAAAATTTAAAATTTAAAATTTAAAATTTAAAATAGTTTTAGACGGGGATTTAAAACCGCGTTTGATACTCCACTACTGCACGACTATCATCAGTTAAATTAGTCGAAGCACGCACACGAAATTCATTGTTTATCCGGTAATTAATACCCCATTGGAAGGGGTCACTTGTTGTTAAAATTTTGATACTGGAAACGGATATTTTGGAAGAAATATCAACCCCAGCTTCTGCTGCTAATTCTAACGTTGAACTGCTCCTTCCCGCTTCCGGATTATCAGAAATAATCGTAGGAAATATCCGCAGTTCACTTAAGCCAAAGGTACTCCCAATCTGGTTAAAAGCTGACTGAAAATTGTTGAACACAGCTGAACCTGCGATGTTAATCAGACCCAAAGTACTGTCAGCACGTCCTTGGGTATCTACAAACCCACCTCCTAAAAGAGCAACAATTTCGGTTTGACTACGTGACGGACTGCTTGTTAGTTCTAGATTTTCATTTAGTTTGCTGGCGAGACCGTTGATAGTGGCTTCGACTCGAACACTCTCTAAGGCTGATAAACCTGTGGTATTTACCCGACTGAAGTCATCACTTTGAACTACATCTAGTACCTTAGCAAATAGTCGAATATCTAAGTTGGGGTCGCGGGGTTGAGAGGGACTAAAAGTTGCGGTGTGTGTATAGCCACGAGCAAGGTTAAATTGGGTAGTAAATAAATTCACCCCTCCTTGTTCTAACCGGATAGTACCATCGGGTATAGGCTGATTGATTGAGCCGTTAACCATGAGATTACCAGTTGCGCGGAAGCTGAGAATAGGGGGACGGGTAATTTGGACGTTTTTGCCTAGTTCCAAATCTAGATTATTAAATCTGCCAATGCCTAATGGCAAGGCTGCCACCAACGCATTTCCCATTTTATTCCCAATTTCAGGTTTGCTCTGCTTATTAGCTTTTGTGGGTGATACACTAAAGCCACTATTTGCAGATGAAGTCGCGTCGGTAGATTCTGCCAGCAATACCTGACCATCAAATAAATTTACTTTACCGCCAATTATGGGGTTGAGGGCAGAACCAGTAATCTGCAAATTGCCGCTAGCGCCTCCCAGGTAAAGCCCCTTGAGATTCAAGGTTAACTGTTCAAGATTAACAGTTAGGGGATTATTGGTAGTCGCGTTCTCATTGTTGAAAATGGGAATTTCTCCAGCAGCTTCTACCTTCCCATGACTAAATTTACCCTGAAGATTTTCTACTAAGATACTGTCAAAATTAAACAGTACTCTACCTGTTACACGTCTGAGCTTACCTGGCAAAGCCTGTGCTGAAAAAGTAGCATTATTGATAGTGGCAATTCCATTTACTTCAGGTTTTTGCAACGTTCCGCGTACTTTGAGGTCTACTTCTCCTTCACCTTTCTCAAATACCACTTGATTAGTCAATGCGTTTAACAGTGCCAATCCCTCATTTTCCAACTTCATATCCAGATTGATTTGCTCACTGTCTGGTGCCACGGAAGCAAAAGGTAATTTATAAGGTATGCTGCCAGTAATATCAACAGGTTTTGGCCCAGCAACTGCTACAGTACTATTAAAGTTCAAGCGTCCGTTGGCATAGCTGAAACTTGCCGTCGCTGACTCTATTGCCTTCTGATTCAATGATCCTTCTCTGATTTGCAATTCCCCTCTAGCTTGAGGATTAGCAATGCTGCCTGCTAAGGCTGCTGTAGCGTTAAGATTACCTGTGACTCCAACTGGCAGTTTGACAAAATTATTCAGTACTTGTACTGGAAAATTATTCACCCGAAGCTGGCCAGATTGCTCATCACCGCCAACGTTACCCGTGAAGGCAATCAGCCTGTTCTGAGATTCAAGCCGTAAAGGTCGCAAACTCAAAACACCGTTCTCAAAGTTGCCTTCGGCAATCACTTTATCGGCAGTATAAAAACGCCTCAGTTCTTCCTTTTTACCCCAGGCAAAGTTTTGTCCATTCAAATTAAAATCCACTGATAATCCATTGGTTGTTGCTGTATTTACAGCTACTTCCCCATTGAAAGTCCCCTTTAAATCTGCCAAATCAGGTATTGGAGTAGAATCAAGTCGTTGCTGTTCCTGTTCTGCTACCAAAGCTTCAATTTCAGAAAACCGTTGAATTTGGGTTAATAAGGGTTGATTTTGTGCTCCTTGGGGGTTGGTGGTCAGATCCGCTGCTGTGCCGTAGATTGGTGCTGAACCACCTTGCAAATTTTGTAAATCATATACCTGTGCTATGGCTAGAACATCTTGGATCTCTCCCTGGTTGACGTTCAGTTTACCTTGTAATTGAGGGCCTTTAGGGGTTTGAGCAAAAGTACCGACAAGGGCATAGCTACTTTTGCCTTTGACAAATTCACTACTGGCGAGTGTGGCTTTACCGTTAGCGTAGCGGAATTGAGCCGCTAACCGATCGCCTTTAACTCGGCCAATTTGCGGATTGGCGATCGCTAAATTCCCCGTTGCTGCCAATGTCTGCTGATTAAACAGCAAATCCCCAGTTAACAACCCAGCTATCTTACCAGCACCCAGTCGAGTAATTGGTGGCGGAGTCAAATTCAATATTTGTAAGGGGAAACTTGCGACTTTAAGCGCCCAATCATTCCCTTGAACATTACCTGTTGCTGATGCTTGTTGCCATTTTACTAAGAAGGATTTAGGGCGATTATTAGCATCTAAATTGAAGGCCAGGTGATCGCTATTTCCTGCTAAGTTTAAATTTAAACCGCGTCCCTGTGCTGAATCGATGTTTCCAGTTAACAACGGCTCAAAAGCAATATCTTGAACAACCAAGTCTCGTAAATTAATTTGCCCTACCACATTTGGCAAGGGCAGCTTACCAGTTATTTGACCATTAAAATCTACTCTTCCCGCCACAGCAACCTGATTAGGAAGATTGATGGGTAACTGTTTTAAGTTGTAATTCTGAGCTTGAACGTTGAGATTTAGGGCAGTAATTTCCGGTATACCTGCTCCCTGAGCATTGGCTAATATGTTACCAGTAACATTTAAACCGGGAGCAGTTGCTCGCTCAATGGTAAGCCTTTCACCACTCCAAGCGATCGCAGCCGTCAGGGGTCGCTCAAGACCAGGGATACCTTGGGATAATTGCACCTGTCCAGCAGCACGCACATCAGCTAATTTGGATGATCCTAGCGTGCCAGCTAATTGCAATTGACCGCCAAACTGACCTCGCAATTGCTGATTTAACCGATTTAATTCTACACCTGAAGCATTAACTACAGCTTGATAGCGACCATTAGCCACTTGGATATTTGAAGCTGCGATCGTCCCACCTGCAACATCCACCTGTCCCTGACCGCTGGCTTGGATAGTTTGTGGTTGGAAGGACTCAACAGAACCCGCCACGTTTGCTTGACCAGTTAACGTCCCTCGTAACTGCGGTGGTACTGCTACCAACTGTTGCAGCGGTACATTATTTGCCTGAACTTGCGCCCGATATATACCATTAGCTACTTGGATATTAGAGGCTGTAATAGTCCCACCCGCAACATTTACCCGCGCCTGACCGCTAGCTTGAATAGTTTGCAGTTTAAAATAATCAACAGAACCCGCGACGTTGAATTGACCATTTAAGGCTCCTTGAAACTGCTTTGGAACTGTTGCCAACTGCTGCACAGGCACATTCTTAGCCTGAACTTGCGCCTGATATACACCATTAGCCACTTGGATATTAGAGGCTGTAATAGTCCCACCCGCAACATTTACCCGCGCCTGACCGCTGGCTTGAATAGTTTGCAGTTTAAAAGGATCAACAGAACCCGCGACGTTGAACTGACCATTTAACGCTCCTTGGAACTGCTTTGGAACTGTTGCCAACTGCTGCACAGGTACATTTGTAGCTTGAACTTGCGCCTGATATACACCATTAGCCACTTGAATATTTTTAGCTGTAACCGTTCCACCGCCAATAGCAAGGCGACCCTCACCACTGCCACGGAGAGTTTTGAGACTGAAATTATCTCTGTTGCCTGCTATTTGGAACGTACCGGCCAATGGATTATTTAAAGCTGGGGGAGACTGTTTCAATATTTGTCCCAACCGCACACCATTAGCTACAAGTTGAGCAGAAAAGCTTTGGTCTTGCAGCTGGACATTAGAAACTGCAACTGTGCCGCCACCAATTTGAACTCCTGCACCATCAGTGCGAATCGTGGCAATTTTAAATGGTGCTGTGCTTCCTGAGAGAATGAGACGACCATTAAACTGTACCCCCGCCAAAGAGACATTTTGCAGTTTACTTTTGTCTACAAAGGGTTCCAATTTCACCCCAGAGGCAACAGCCACAGCTTGCCAACGCTGATTAACATAACTACCAGTTGCCCGGACTGTACCACCACTCACGTTAAGAGCTACATTACGGAAGGAGACGGTGCGATTTGGAGCGATTGCAACTTCGCCAGTTCCGGGGTAAGTTCCGTTAGGAGCTTGGTATTGTACCACAGTTTGGACATTGGTAGAAGGGCCTATTAGTTGGGCTGTAGCTGAGACATTGCCGATTTGGAAAGTGGGTGTGGTTTCATAAACTTTTGCGATCGCATCCCCTGGAACATTCTTGGCGGCGAAATTTAAATCCAGTTGGGGTGTTTTACCGAGTTGAATTGTGCCAGCACCCGTGATTTCACCACCGACTTTGGTGAACCCTTGAATATCTTTTAGGGTAATTAAAGAGGAACTAGTAACAAGCTCAAACTTACTACTAATGCTATTAAAATCAACTTTATCAATCCGGGCAGTTTGGATTGTGGCAACTGAACCTGAGAGAATTGGCTCTTTTGTTGATCCGGTAATCTGCAAAGAAGCTTGTACTTGTCCAGCGATCGGCACAGGTAGTTTTACCTTCAGAGTCTCCTGGGCATTAGCCAAACTCACTGCATTTACACGCCCCACCAACTTAAAGCCTGCTTTAGTGTCGATGATTCCCGTAGCCACTAAGGGAATTTTGCCGTAGTTGGTAGTAACATTATTTAACTGCAACTCCGTTCCCTGGAAGCGAAGGTTTCCTTGGCTATTGCTCAACAGTTGCGGAACTTTGGGTATTTGAAGTGTTACTCCTTGCACAGCAGCGCTACCAAACAATAAAGTCCGCTGTCCTGGTGTCAACCGAACTAACAAATTGCCATTGGCTCGACCCGCCTGTAAGTTCACTGGTAACTTGATCAACCGCGTAATATCCGCAGCCAGGAAGTCTTGTCCTCGCAACTGGAAGTTGCCTGCTAGCATCTTGGAACGTGTCTCTCCCTGAATGGAAATACTGCCACCACTGTCTGCTTGACCCCCAACGTCAAACCTGATCAACTGGTTGTTTGCTAAAAGTTGGGCAGAACCGTTGAGTTGAGAAAATGTTACTGGGGATAAGGGGGATGTTGCTCCCTTATCTCCTCCTGCTCCTTCTGCTCTCTTCTGCGGCATCAATGCCAACTTGGCATTGCGAAACCGCAGGTTGTCCAAATCGGTTTTAATTGCGCCGCCTTCACCTGGCGACACTATATTAGTGGAAACCCAGCGTCCTTGGTCATCCTGTTCAATGTAAATATCCGGGTTGACTAAGGTGACATCTAGCTTTAGGTGGCGGTTAAAGATTAGTTGTAACAGGTCAAAACCCACCTCTACAGCTTCGACTGCGGCCCGATCTGGATCTGTGGATGTGGCTGGGATAGCTGAAGCCCCAAACTGCACTCCCGTCAACGAAAATTGTGTGACTCTTCCCAGTTTTACTGGACGGTTGAGTGTAGTTGTGAGACTTTGTTGTGCCAAGGGTGTTAACTCTGTTTGAACAAAAGTCCACAACCGCCAAATACCGACGACAACTCCTAACAGTAAAAGTCCGCCCAAGGCAATGCTACCCCGACTCAACACTAGCAACCACAGATGCTTGCGGATAGGGTAAGGGGAGTGAATATCTTGATTGGGAGATTTAGTCATTTTTTCACTGTATTAATTGCCGGATGTTGCTGGCACACACAAGCATTAACTGGCACATTGATTCAGTATGCCATTTCCAGGATACGCCAACTAAATCCAAGACCTCATTGGTTGAGTTACGGTATTTGCTTGATCCAATACTTATGCTTAAGAATATTGGCGTTTTCAGGAAAATTTGAGATCAATAGAGTGAAAATTGTTCCTGTGACTTTCCGTGAGGCACAACCTAGAACTTTAATTATGAATAAACCTTGAAAAAGACAGATGATTACATCAAGGGGTCATTTGCGTCGTGTTTTCTTCCTATGCCCTAAAGACCGTTATTTTGACCCTAAAGGCACTTACTAAACACGGTATACCTGCAAAAGCTATCGACCCGCTAACTAATTCACCTGGTGTTTTAGGAATCGTAACGGATAAAGCGCTAGGTTAGCGGTGAATTGTGATCGCTGATTGCAGTCACTGCACAATCACCCCATATTTGATTATGCACATAATTAGATGTTAGTAACTCTATCATTAAGGAATTGGTGTAAGTGTCTTACTCAAAGTTCTTAGAGTAATGGTCTAAGAACTATAGACATATAAGATAGAGGTAGATTTCTGTTACCAGTTTTCTGGTAATGGGGTTAACTATGAGATTATAAAATTACTAGGCAGAAAAAGATGGAAAATATAGTTCAAATGTACTAAGGATGGTCAAATACTAGAAAGTTAGTAGATAGTGAGCTGAAAGTATTGATTTAATGTAGTTATTACATTTAGTTATGCGTCTTTTTGTGTTAATTTTTAATGCCCGAACGGAAAATGAGGGGATTCACACGATTCGGGAGGGCGATCGCAATAAAATTCTGATGTTCGAGTCAGAAGACGACGCCACGCGCTTTGCCTTGATGTTAGAAGCTCAGGATTTCCCCTCACCTACACCAGAGCCGATCGATGCTGAGGAAATCAAGGAATTTTGCGAAAGTGCTGGATATGAATGGGAAATCATCGCAGAAAACAGCAATTTAGTTGTAACTCCCCCAGAACTGAACGTTGAAGAAACTGACTGGCAAGCGGACGCCCAGAAGGAGGATACTGTTGAAGACACCTTCCCTCTCAATCAACAGCCACTAGAAGAACCAGAATTGTCTGATTCTGAACTAGAGAAGATGCGTCGCAAATTGGAAGGATTATTGTAATTAATTATTAGTCATTAGCAACTGACTAATGACTAATACATAGACGCCCAAAAGGCGCTCAGACCAGTGCTGTAAGCGGATTACCCCCGTAGGCGACTGGCTGTCTTCTCAACTCTTGGAGAGGCTGCGCCAAGGAGACGCCCAAGGGACACAGCGATAGGCGAGGCAGGAGCGTCAGCCATACCCCTCCCCTATGGAGAAGCAAGCTAGCAAGAGCGTCTTTGCAGGAGAAGGGCTTCTTGTAGGGTAGGACTAAGGACAAATGACAGAGGACAAATGACAAATTTGCAGGAACGTGGGCATCTTTTAACCGAGTTGGTAAATCCTAACAGTCTTAACTTAGACCAGCTCAGTTCTCTGGAATTGGTGGAGCTGTTTAATAGCGAAGACCAAAAGGCAGTTGCGGCGGTTGCGGCGGCGAAAATTCAGTTGGCAGAGGCAATTGATAGCACCGCAGAGCGTTTGCGTCACGGAGGACGCCTATTTTATATCGGTGCGGGCACAAGTGGGCGGTTAGGGGTGTTAGATGCTGCTGAGTGTCCACCTACTTTTTGTACGCCCCCAGAGTTGGTACAGGGGATTATTGCTGGTGGAGCGGGTGCGCTGGTACGTAGTTCGGAGGATTTAGAAGACAGTATCGAAGATGGTGAGGCGGCGATCGCTGGGCGACACATTACCCAACTAGATGTAGTAGTTGGTATTACCGCTGGTGGGACAACGCCATTTGTCCACGGTGCGCTTCATGCTGCTCGTCAGCGGGGAGCCACTACTATTTTTATCGCTTGTGTTCCCTCTGAACAAGTTAGCTTTGATGCCGATATTAACATTCGCCTATTGACAGGGCCAGAGATAATAGCTGGCTCAACTCGCCTGAAAGCTGGTACAGTCACGAAGTTAGCTTTAAATATCCTTTCCACTGGGGTAATGGTGAAGCTAGGCAAAGTGTATGGCAATCGGATGGTGGATGTGGCGGTAACAAATCAAAAGTTACGCGATCGCGCTCTGCGAATTTTGCAAGACCTCACAGGTTTAAGTCGGGAAACTGCTGGTTTTTTACTAGAACGCAGTGGTAAATGGGTTAAGCTAGCGCTATTGATGCACTGGACTGGTTTGGAAAAAGACGAGGGCGATCGGCTTCTTTCAGAACACCAAAGTAATCTCAGGGCAGCCGTTGTGAGCTATCAAAACCACAAGCAACCTTGAAAAAATTTTCCTAAATAAATAGTCTATATATGGCTGCTACTTGTCTTAGTAGCACGCCTTTTTTAAGAATAATATTCCCTAGAAAAGCTGATCTTAGCTGGAATAATTAAGAATAGTAAACTTAAATAAATATTTTTAACATTTACTGTCAATCTCAATAACTAAAGCAAAAATCTCTAGAGATTGCTAATCTTTTTTAAACAAAAATTCAGAACTTATACGGATATAATTCCCTATAAAAATTATTAAAATAATATATTAATACTAAATTCCATATTTTTGGGATTATAGTAACTTACTAGAGTAATGAAATATTAGCACAAAAGTGAAGTTTGTCAATAATAAACTATGTGGTAGATGACTTATTTACTAGCAAGAATTTTGCTATACTCCCATCTTCCTTGCTTTTAATAATATTGATTTAGACTGCTATATACCAAATGTATTTGTCCTTATTGAAATATCTGCTAACCACTATATAGCTAGTGTGGGTTTTTCAAGGGTTGGCTTTTTAATAAAAGGAACAAACTATGTCCCACCAGGAAGTTATTTCAAATAATCTAGTAAATGAATTTAAAACTTGTACTCAGCTGCAATATAATGGCAAATTAAATATTAAGAGTTCAAAGGGCAGCCAATGGACTTTTTACTATCGGCTGGGACGGATAGTTTGGGCAACAGGCGGAACTCATCCCTTCCGACGCTGGCGTAGACATATGGCTCAAAATTGTCCCCAGATTGATGTTGATAAGTTGCAGTTGCGTTTGCAACACCTATCAATCGATTACTGGGATTATCGCCTTCTAGAAATATTTTATAAAAAACAGAAAATCCAGCGGGAACAGATTAACTCTATTGTCGATAACACGATAGCAGAACTATTATTTGACCTAGCTATGCAAGGAAATTTTGCTTCTATAAGTTGCAATCGCACCCAAGAAGTTATCTTAGAAACCCCAATGAGCTTCACGAGTACAGAAATGTCTGTAAAGCATATGCAAGACTCGTGGAAAATTTGGTCAGAAGCTGGTTTAGCAAATTTTTCTCCTGACTTGGCACCAGTTCTGCGGCGACCAGAACAACTCCAGCAGATGGTAAGTCCATCTGTCTACAAAAACTTTGTCAATTTAATCAACGGCAAATTTACTCTGCGAGATTTAGCCGTGAAAATGAAGCAGAGTGTACTGCCGCTCACCCGTTCGTTGCTTCCCTATATCCTTAAAGGAATCATTGAATTGGTGGAAGTACCTGACTTGCCCTTAGGAGTTACTGAAGTCAACAATAACTCTACTACTACACAATCAAAGAAGCGGCTTGCTCCACTAGTGGCTTGCGTCGATGATAGCCCTCAGGTATGTAAAATGCTAGAGGATATTATCACTTCCAATGGATTGAGGTTTGTCAAGATTCAAGATGCTGTACAAGCTCTACCAATCCTCATTCAGGATAAACCAGACCTGATTTTCTTGGATTTGATTATGCCAGTTGCCAGTGGTTACGAAATTTGCACTCAGTTACGACGAATATCTACCTTTGCCAACACACCAATAATTATATTAACAGGCAGTGATGGTTTTTTAGATAGAGTTCGGGCCAAAGTGGTTGGTTCTACAGATTTTCTCACTAAACCTGTAGTAGCTGATAAGGTAATGGGTATAGTACGTAAATATTTACCTATACCGAGTGTATCCATCGACAAAAAGAAATCTAATTTAGAGGTTTGTAATTAAGAAAAATTTAGAGGCTATTTATAAACAAAAATTAGGTGTAGGTGTGTGGCAACCCACTGGCTTTCCTACAAGTTTAATACAGCAGATTGTAACTTCTTTATGAGAGGCTACGCCAAGGTGAGGTACAGATCATCGTAGGAGCACAACATGTTGTGCCCCTACTCGTGTACTTCATTTACCTGCAATACGCTGTAATTACTTTATAAATGGTCTGTTAGTAATTTTTCTTGATGATTAATTATCAGATAATTAGATTAACTTGAAAACTTTATTCCTGAATATTAGGCTATTGCTCAAGAATAGCTATAACATAAATCTCACAATATTTAGACTTTTCCACCTCAGTAAAAATTAAATTTTTGAGATTATAAAACTATTTTATTTTCATCTATCTATATTAAATTAGGTTTATTACGTACTTTTTCTGAGGTTAATATATAAAGATTGAATCAAAATTAGACAAATACAAATATTTGTATTTATAGCAGTCCTATTTGAGTTGTGAAATAGTAGTTAGGGCAAAAGGGTTAGGGGCTAGTACCGCAAGGCAGAATTCAAAATTAAAAAGTATTATGGAATGGGCTTTTTAAGGATTTTAAATGGTTGCTCTATTTACGCCGTGGCGTACTAAGGACTGTTTTCAAACCCCAAATTAGACTTAAATGTAGGTTGGGGAGCCACTGCGCCCTTGCAGTTTCCCGACTTGTGCGCGCAGAGTCTCCCTTAGGAAAAGTAAGTGGCGTTTGAGGAACAAAACCCAACATTTGTATTGCTTTGTTGGGTTGCGCTACGCTTAACCCAACCTACTTTTTGAGTTTGAAAACACGCCCTAGTCTCTAGTTCCTTCTATGTCTTTGTTGAGGAATCATTTAGGATTTGTATGTCTAATTTGTTTACATTTTGAGAGAAGGTTAACGAGTAATTGCCATGAATACTGTTTTAGTTGTTGAAGATGGCTTAACCGATATGGAAATAATCAGCCGTTACTTGCAACAGGCAGGTTATTCTGTGATTAGTGCCACAAGCAGTGAAGAGGCTCAAGACAAAATAGATAAAAATAAGCCAGACCTAATATTTCTCGACGTAATTTTACCGGGTAAAAGTGGCTTTGAAATTTGCCGAGAACTGAAAACCAATCCCAACACTAGCGAAATACCTGTGGTTTTTTGCTCTACCAAAAATAGTAATGTAGATAAAATTTGGGGTAATATGTTGGGTGCTGATGGTTATTTATCAAAACCGATTGATCGAGAGGAATTAGTGGGAATGTTGAAGCGGTTGATTAATAACTAATAATGTAATAAATAAATATTCAAGAAAAGTCACTAATTCAAAATTAAATAATAACTGCAAATATTGGCTAAAGATAAATCATCAAGGACAAAGGATCAATAACTTTGGAAACTCAGGAAAAGTTTTTAAGTTTTAATTTAGGAGTAAGTGATACAGCCGTAATTTCGTTACAACACATTACAGAAGTTTTGCAAGTATCATTACCAGAAATATGTGGTGTTCCTCAGATGCCTAGTAGCGTCTTGGGTATTTATAACTGGCGTGGTGAGATGCTTTGGTTAGTGGATTTAGAGGCAATGTTAGGTTATCCTTTAATGTTGCAAGAATCAAATTTACTTTCTAAAATGATGGCGATTGTTCTGGAAAACGAGGGTAAGTATTTGGGACTATTGGTGCGACAGCTTTTAGATATTGAGTGGTTAGATATTAAGCAAATGAAAGTCCCAACTGCCGAATTATTTTATCCGAAAATTTCACCTTTCTTGCAGGGATATTTTCTTAATGATTCTGAGGAGATGATTTTCAATTTAGATGCAATATCGATTATTCAAGCTCCCATGTGGAAAATTCATAATTGACAATTAACTAATTACTAATTTTTGAGGTACAGAGCCAATAAATTTATCTGTAGAGAATTGAAATTAGCAAAGCCTTGCTTTAGAATTTATCAATATTCAGTTATTCATAATTAACAATTAATGAGGTCAAATCATGAAATTTTTGTATCAAAATAATCGTAAAAATGAACGACCATTTAGTGAATTAGAAAATCAGAATGGGAGTTCAAGTGTAGTAAATATTGCTGGCAATGAAATATCATTATTAAGTGCGATCGCTCAAGAATTTAAAAGTTGGCGGCAACAGTTACAAGAGATTGCAACTCAAATGCGCCAAGCACCTGATATCGATACTCTAGTTAAAGTTACTGTAGAGCAAATTAGGGAGAAGATTGGTTGCGATCGCGCCTTGATTTATCAATTTATTTCCTTTGACTCTGGTACTGTTTTAGCAGAATCCAGAACACAAGATTGGACACCAGCTTTAGGCGAAAATATTCCGATAATTCTTTTTGGCTGCTACACAAATCAAGACTATTTAGAACCTGTAGCTATTGATAATATCAATCATCTACAACTTACACCTTATCAAAAGCAGCTGCTAGAGAAATTTCAAATCAAAGCTAGTTTGAGTTTACCAATTACAGTAGAAGGTAAAATATGGGGCTTACTGGCAGTAAACAATTGCTCCTCAATACGGCAATGGCAGGAGGTAGAAATTAGCCTATTATCTCAAATTACAACAGAATTGACCTATAAGTTGCAGAGCTTTGAATTCCAAAAAGAATTACAAAAGCGAACACAGGCGAGGAAATCAGTAGCTCAAGTCATCGATAAAATTCTCCACGTATCAAGTCTCGATAAAATTTTCCAAACAACCACTCAAGAAATCCGGAATTTACTGCGATGCGATCGCGTAGGTGTTTATCGCTTCAAACCTGACTGGAGTGGCGAGTTTGTAGCTGAGTCGGTAGGTAATGGTTGGGTAAAATTGGTTACGAATGATTTTTATATGGTCTGGGAAGATTGCCACTTGCAAGAAACCCAAGGAGGACGTTATGCCAAGGGCGAAACTTTTGCAGTCAAAGACATTTTTCAAGCAGGTTATGCTGAATGCCACGTTGATATTTTAGAGCAATATGAAATGAAAGCTTATATCATTTCCCCAATTTTTACTGGAGAGAAATTATGGGGTTTGCTAGGAGCTTATCAAAATTCCGGGCCTCGTGATTGGCATCCTTGGGAAGAAAGTTTTCTGGCTCAGATTGGCTTGCAATTTGGTGTAGCTGTCTCACAAAGAGAATATGTGGAACAAGTGCAGACGAAATCTGACCAATTAACTCAGATAGTTGCACAAGAAAAAGCTTTAACTAAAATAGTTAATCGGATTCGACAATCCTTAGATGTAGAAAGCGTCTTCAGAACAACCACTCACGAAGTACGACAATTACTAAAATGCGATCGCGTCACTGTCTATCGTTTTAACCCCAACTGGAGTGGTGAATTTGTCGCTGAGTCAGTAGGTGAGAGTTGGATAAAATTGGTAGGCCCTGATATTAAAACTGTTTGGGCAGATACCTACATGCAAGAAAATCAGGGAAGTCGATACATTAAAAGTGAAAGCTTTGTTTCTAATGACATTTCTCAGATCAGTCGCTTTCCCTGCTACGTAGAAATGTTAGAGCAGTTTGAAGTCAAAGCTTATGTAACTGTACCTGTATTTTCTGGGGAAAAATTGTGGGGCTTGCTGGCAGCTTATCAAAACTCAGGTTCTCGTGATTGGCAACCTTGGGAAATTAACTTTTTAATTCAAATTGGTTTGCAATTTGGTGTAGCTATATCGCAAGCAGAATATCTTGAACAAGTACGGGTGAAATCCAAACAACTAGGTCAATTAGCGGAACAAGAAAAAGGGATCACCAAGATCACCAACCGCATTCGACAATCATTAGATGTAGAAGAAATCTTCAAAACAACCACTCAAGAAGTACGGCAATTCTTAAAATGCGATCGCGTCAGTATCTTTCGCTTCCAACCTGACTGGAGTGGCGAATTTGTCGCTGAGTCAGTGGGTCATAATTGGGTAAAACTAGTAGGTAGTGATATCAAAACTAGCTACGAAGATACCTACTTACAAGAAACTCAAGGAGGTCGATATGCTAAAGGTGAAAGCTTTGTTGCTAATGACATCTATCAGCTTGGTTATTCCCCCTGCTACATTGAGTTGTTAGAGCAGTTTGAAGTCAAAGCTTATGTAATGGTTCCTGTATTTTCCGGGGAAAAATTGTGGGGCATACTGGCAGCTTATCAAAATTCCGGCTCTCGTGAATGGGAAGAATCACAAGTCACCTTGTTAGCACGGATTGGCGACCAGTTAGGACAGGCATTACAACAAACTGAATATTTGCAACAGCTACAAGCGCAGTCAGCAAAACTAGCAGAAGCTGCAACACGGGAAAAGGCAGCCAAAGAATTACTACAACAACGATCTATTCAACTCCTAACAGCCCTTAGACCCGCTCTCAACGGCGATTTAACGGTACGCGCACCGATTACAGAAGATGAGCTAGGCACGATCGCCGACGCTTATAATAATACCCTGCAAGCACTGCGGCAAATAGTTATTCAGGTACAGGGGGCTGCTCAACAAGTTGCCCAAACTTCTAGCAATAGCGACGCTTCATTGGCGGGACTGACCAATCTTGCACAACAGCAATCTGAGGAAATTACCGTAGCCTTAGGCGAAATTAAACACATGGTGGATTCTACTCAAGCTGTGGTAGCAAATGCTGAATTAGTCCAACTAGCAGTCCAACAAGCCAATCAAACTGTAGAGTCTGGCGATACCGCCATGAACCTGACTGTAAAAGCAATCCAAGGAATTCGTGACACCGTTGCTCAAACCAGCAAAAAAATTAAACGCCTCAGCGAATCCTCGCAAAAAATCTCCAAAGTGGTGAATTTGATTGGTAATTTTGCCACACAGACAAACGTACTGGCTTTGAATGCAGCCATTGAAGCTACCCGTGCAGGTGAATATGGCAAAGGCTTTGCAGTTGTAGCTGATGAAGTCCGTTCTTTATCTCGCCAGTCAGCAGCAGCAAGCATTGAAATTGAAAAATTAGTCCAGGAGATTCAAGCAGAAACCGGAGAAGTTGCAGTAGCGATGGAAACTGGCATTCAGCAGGTGATAGAAGGTACAAATCTTGTTAGTGACACTCGCCAAAACTTAAATGCGATCGTTTCTGCAACTGCCGAAATTAGTCAGCTAATCGAGCGAATTACCGCAGCAACTCAAAAACAAATGGTGCAATCTGTAACAGTAACTAAATCAATGCAAGATGTAGCAGAAATTGCCAATAAAACTTTTGCTGAATCTCAAGAAATTGCTACTGTGTTCCAAGATTTATCAGGGATGGCGCAAGAGCTATTGACAACTGCTAGTAAGTTTAAAGTGAATTAATTAGGGAATTTCGCTCTTTAGAGAATAAGGGGAGTAGGGAGTAGGAAGTAAGGAATTAAAAAATTTCATTTTTCCATAAGGGTTTCCTGGCTTGGACAAAACCGTGTTTTTGGAATCATCAACCAAATTGAAAGGTTTTCAACTCTCAATTCACATTAGACGTGAATTTCAATCTTCCTCACTCCCAACTCTCCATCCCCACTCTCCACTCCCCACTCCCCACTTATGATCACAGATAACGAAATTCGCGAGCAAGGATACATCTACTTTCTGGCTGAAGCCCCAGAATTAGTCCAGATTATTGAACAAGAACTATTTAGCTTGACGGAAGATTATAGCATCGCTAAAGTTCACAACTTAATGCGGGCTACTCATACACTTAAAGGTGGTGCTGCTAATGTTGGGTTAGAAGTAATTAAGATGATAGCCCATTTTTTAGAAGATGTATTTAAGGCTCTATATAACCCAAAAGTGGTAGTTGATGGCGAGTTACAAACACTTTTACTACAAGCTTATGAGTGTCTGAGCATAGCATTAAATACTGAGCTAATAGGCAGTACTGTTAATGATGAAGAACTACTCCATCGAGCAACTTCAGTCTTTGCACAGTTGCAAGAAAAGCTGGGTGATGCCTTTGGTGCTAAATCTTATATTCCCACTTCTGAAGAGTTAGGATTTGATATTGTACAGTCCGTTTTTGAAGTTGGAGTAGAGCAACGTCTAAACAGTATTGCTGACGCTGTTAATAATCCACCAAATAGTGAAGAATTTATCGAGTTTTTACACTCTCAAGCTGAGGTGTTTTTTGGCTTGGCAGAATCTTTAAATTTACCTGGATTAGGAGAAATTGCCCAAACAATTCTATTAGCGCTACAAGCAAATCCTACCCAGGTGCAGCAAATTGCAGAAATTGCCCTTGCAGATTTACAACAAGCACAACAATTAGTATTAGAAGGCGATCGCACATCTGGTGGAGAAACTTCTCCAGGTTTGCAAAAACTCACGATAGTGGCAAATAAAGAGTTATCTGAAGAATTGCAAAATAATTCATCTGCTGACCCATTTATCATCAATAAAAAACAATTTTACCAGTTTCTTATTACATCTGACAACAATAAAAACGAATCGGTCAAGTCAACAACTGCCAAGTTTTATTTAAAAGTAATTCGCTACATTTTTGGCTGGTTTAATCACCAGATGGATATACCAGAGCCAGAACTAAGTTTGACTTTACTAGTTCCTAAATTAAAAGAAATAAATCTATTTAATTATATCAAAAACTGGCTGAAAAAGTTTATTGATTTTGTTCAAGATGAAGACGATAGTCAAAGTCTTTGTATTTATCGACGTGGGATCATCTTAATTATCCTATTTGCAGTTGCAAAATTTCAATATTCTATTAATCAATCTGAGAGCTACGTCTTAGTAATTAAAATTTTAAAAAAGCAAATTCATAAATTAGCACAAGAATATAAAAATTATCCTCCTGTTACTGGCAAAGAAAAAAATTGGCTTGATAGTCCCAAATTACAAACACTACTTGTTATTAAAGAAATATCTAAATCCGTATCTCCTCAAGCAACTGATAACTTACTAGAATCAATATGGGGAGAAGAAGCTAGCCAAAATCTTGCTGCTGAAGTCGTGACGCTCCAGATTGATGATTATTCAGAAAAGCTTGATTCATTAACTATCAATGAGCAGGTAGTTATAGATGTTTCTGAAACATCTATTGAAGTCATGCCTGATTTAGCTACACAAATCGACAAAGAAGTAGAAGAGAAATCACAGTATGTTCAAACTAAAAATTTTCGCCAACCTTCATTTATTCGAGTAGATACAGAGAGACTGCAACACCTCAATTATCTAGCAGGAGAATTGCTGATTTCCCAAAAACGGTGTAGTTTGCAAGATGAACAAGTCAAAGAAATAATTGAGCAATTAATACAGCAACTAACTAGACACCAAATAACTTTAAATGAATTACGTGATTTACCATTACAAATACAAAATATTACCTCACAACAAACGCAGAATTTTGCAGTGAAGTTTGACTCTTTAGAAATGGATGTATATACAGAATTTCATATGACATTGCATGAAGCAATAGAAGAGACACTGCAACTACAAGAAACCACAGAGTCTCTTGACTTGCTTGTGACACAAGCAGCTCAAATTAGTGACAAACAAGAGAATTTAACTCTTAATATTATAGATAGTTTAGTAGAAGCACGAATGTTGCCTTTGGGCAATATCCTGAATCGCTTTCCCCACATGGTAAATAAGTTGGGGAATGTTTATGACAAACTTATAGAATTGAAACTTACTGGTACAGAAGTACTAGTAGATAAGGCGATCGCAGAAAAGCTCTACGATCCGTTATTACACCTAGTGCGTAATGCTTTTGACCACGGTATTGAAGCATCGCAAGTTCGCCGAGAGTTTGGTAAACCAGAACAAGGTTTAATCGAAATCTGTGCCTATCATCAGGGTAGCCAAACTGTTATCGAAGTTCGAGATGATGGTCAGGGATTGAATTTAGATAGAATTCGCAGAAAAGCGGCTGAATTTTATCCCATACAAACTGAAGAAAAAACTAGAAGCTCTGCTTCTAATCTGGCTGAATCTGAACTTTTAGATTTGATATTTTCACCTGGATTTTCTACTGCTAATAAAGTTAGCGAAATCTCTGGACGCGGTATGGGTTTAGATATTGTGCGGACTCAGATGCACGCACTCAATGGCTCAATTTCAGTTCAATCCTTACCCAACCAAGGAACAATATTCATCCTCAAAATTCCTTTTTCTATGACTACAGAAAAATTAATGCTAGTTCAAGCCAAAGGTGTTGTTTATGCCCTTCTTTTGGACAGTATCGAAAAAATATTGATTCCTTCTGAACAACAGATTAAAGAAATTGAAGGAAAAAAAGCCTTGTATTGGAACACAGACAATGATGAGACTATGGTCAGCCTCCGTCAACTTTCAAAGTTGATTGATTATAATGGTTCATTCTTTAATAGTGGTACTCCATACAACACATTAAATACTCACGATCCAAGCATAGCAAAAAATCCAGTGCTTTTGCTACGACAAAATCAGGGAAAGGTTGCTTTAGAAGTTGACCAAATTATTGGTGAACAAGAACTAGTAATTAGACCTTTAGGAAATGCGATCGCACCACCAAAATACATTTATGGTTGTAGTAGTTTAGCCAATGGTAATCTCATTTTAGTGATTGATGCTTCCTTGCTGGTAAAGTGTAGTGAGATCCAACAAACAACACTTGATATCAGGGCGTTACCAATAGCTTCTTCCTCAAATAAAAAAGCCTTATCGATATCAGGACATACTTTTTCGTCTACACCATTACTTGCTGCATCTACTTCCACAACAACTATAGAAACACAACCCAGTTATTCTCAAGAGCAAGATCATAAATCACCAAAAGTTGTTTTAGTAGTAGATGACGCAATTAGTCTCAGGCAAACTCTCTCTCTGACTCTGCAAAAATCTGGCTATCAAGTAATACAAGCCCAAAATGGTGTAGAAGCTCTAGAAAAGTTACAATTACATCCAGAAATACAAGTTGTCGTCTCTGATTTAGAGATGCCACGAATGAATGGTTTTGAGTTGTTGAGCAATTTCCGTCAATCCCCTAATTTAGCAAAAATGCCTGTAGTGATTCTTACTTCTCGTAGCGCTGAAAAACATCGTCAGCTTGCCCAAGAATTGGGTGCAAAGGCTTACTTAACTAAGCCTTATTTAGAACATGAGTTTCTTTCTACAATTAAGACTTTAATTAACAGTAATACAGATAATTTAAATCATTTACTTATGGCGACAAATCATTAAAATTCATCTTAATTTTAGTTTAGTGCCATCGGGAAGTTATCTGTGAAAGTTTAAGTTAAGCGATACCACAGTTGTGAAATAAACATGATGTACCTATAAATTGCATCAATCCTTGAGACGCGATCGCCTTAATTACCAGGTAGATTATTCAGACGGGTTTAAACTTTTGATTTTGAATCTTAAATCCAAAATCAAAAATTTAAAATCTAAAATTCGGTGATAGAAAGTTTAGCGTTTAGGTGCAGCTTCACCAAACTTAATCAAAAGCGCGATCGCAATACTAACAAGCAAAATTAACGTCATACTCAAGGCTGAACCAAATCCCCAATTTTGCGTTGCTCCAAGAAACTGGTTATAAACTAACCGCGCCGCCGTCATACTAGAAGCACCACCAAGTAATTCTGGATCGACAAAATCCCCCAAACCTGTGATGAATACAAGCATAGAAGCAGCCGCAATTCCAGGAAAAATTTGCGGTACGGTTACTTGCCAAAAAGTTTCCATCGGATTTGCACCTAAATCAGCCGCTGCTTCTAATAACCGCTTGTCTAGCTTTTCGAGAGAAGCATATAAAATCAAAACCATATAGGGTAACAAGCTGTAACTCATGCCAATAAATACAGCTTGACTCTGGTTAAGTAATTCCAAAGTAGGCAAGCCTAAATTGCTGAATAAACTGTTCAATAAACCAGTAGGACGAAGAATTGTAATCCAAGCATAGGAGCGAAGTAACGAGGAAGTCCACAAAGGCAATATAAAGCCTAATAGCAGCAAATTTCGCCAACGCTGTGGCGCTATTTGAGCAATCCAATAGGCGACGGGGAAGCCCAAAATTAAACAAATTATTGTGGTGCCAAACGCAAAAAATAGCGATCGCCCAATTACTTGCAAGTAAAGGGGGTCAAATATTCGGATGTAGTTTTTGAATCCGTTGGGATTGACCAGATCTCCTGGTCGGATGTCTGCAACTAAACTTAACTCAAAAATTATCAAAGTTGGCAGTACCAACAAAAGTAACAACCAAATCCCAGAAGGTGCAAGTAATACCAAGGGTTGGAGCCAATTTCCTCGCAGGCGATGCAATTCTTCTATTTTGGAAATCTCATTTTTTTCAAAATTCATCATTTATAACTCTTAACTATGTCAATTTTAGATTTTCAATTTTTGATTTTAGATTGAATTAAAAATCTAAAATATCAAATCAAAAAACAAAAATTGAATGAATACTAACTATTTTAACTGCTAGTTAATTGAGTCCAATAGCGATCGTAAACCTCTTCAAATTGTCCTACAGGGGTAACACGTTCACAATTTGCTAAAAGCGACTCTGAGGGAAATAAATTAGCATTGTTTTGGATTTTTTTTGGTAATTGCTCAAATCCAGCACTATTAGGTGTAGAAATACTCAGGCGTTGACTGATTTTGGCTGCTAATTCTGGTTGCAGAATCATATTAATCCAAGCATAGGCTCCAGCTAAATTGGGGGCTGTTTTGGGAATAACAATAGTGTCTGTCCATAATGAAGAACCGCTGCGAGGAATCACATATTTTAGTTTAGGGTTTTCTTGAGAGATTTTCACCGCATCTGCTGAATAGCACATTGCCAATAGTAAATCTCCTGCCAGAATTTGATTTTGCCAAGCGTCAGTGTCAAAACGTGCGATCGCAGGTTTTAGCACCTTCAACTTTTCATAAGCTTGTTTGATTTCTTGTTCATTTTTTGAGTTGTAAGAATAACCTAGCATTCGTAACGTCGCACCCATCACTTCTCGAACATCATTGAGCAAGGTCATCTGCTGATTAAGTTGCTTTTGGTTTTGCCAAAGATAATCCCAGTCTTGTGGTGCATCTTTGATTTTTTCAGAATTGTAAAGTAAACCTGTTGTCCCCCAGTTAAAAGGGATACTATATCGGTTATTGAGGTCATAACTAGGATTCTGAAACCGGGGGAATAAATTCTCTAAACCGATTAAGCGATCGTGATTTATTTCTGTTAACAAACCTTTGTTTACCATCTTCTGCACCATGTAATCGGATGGATAGATGATGCTGTAAGTGCCACCGCCTCCAGCTTGCAACTTAGCCAGCATGACATCATTGGAATCATACACATCCGCTAGCACTTTCATGCCAGTTTGGGTGCTAAAAGTTTTCAGTAATTCGTTGTCAGTATATTGCGTCCAGGTAAAGATATAAAGTTGGTCACGTTGACCATTCGTATTAGAATTAGCACGTACTTCAGCCAGCCTCCAGCCACAACCAGCTAAAGATAAGCTAGAAAGCGCTGCCACTCCTTTTAAAAATTGGCGTCTGTTAGTCATTAAGTTAGAAGTTGTTCATCGACAACTTCTAGATTACGGTATGAGTCTTCGAGCGTCACCCGTAAGGATGAAAAACCATTGTTTAGCCAAGTCTATTAATGATGCATCTTGGTATCAGTTTCGTATCTGGATTGAGTACTTTGGGAAAGTATTTAAAAAAGTTATGGTTGCAGTTAACCCGCAATATACAAGCCTTTAACTGAGGAGCCATCTCCTCCGAGGGATTCCTTCCCCTGGTTCCTAAGTAAAGAGGTTAATCACCTCGGCTACAAAGGTAAAACCTAATAAGCCTGCACAATAAAAAGGTGACGCAATGAAAAGCTTGTGGCTTGAGCCGGATGCACTCAAAGGCGCAAGTCCGGTTCTTAAGGGAGGAGAACTTGGCAACAAGTTCCTCCTTACCCGACCGGTTCAAGCAATCTTTAACTCAACTCGGAAAAAGCCAAAATATATGCTTGATGCCGACATTTCTAAATGCTTTGACTGCATCGACCAAGAAGCACTGCTAAGAAAACTAAATACATTCTCCACCATCTGCCGACAAGTCTGCGCCTGGTTAAAAGCGGGAGTGATGGATGGTAAGCAGTTGTTTCCGACATCTGTTAGCGAAGCGGGCGCGCGGACTCGCGCGACGTACGCCACAAGGCGGAGTCATTTCTCCGTTATTGGCAAACATTGCCCTCCACGGGATGGAAGAACGAATCAAGAAGTCAAAAGTACTCATTAGAACCCCATAAATAAATTTAGTTGCTCTGAGTCAACTGACGTAGTATTTCTTGTACTACGTGTCTCGAAATACATTTTTTTATTTTCCATAAATAAATTTAGGTGATGCACGCTCGCTAGCTAAGTGGGCTTATACCTTTTTGTTTCTGGTCAATTTAGGGCTTGCTGAATCTATGATGGTTGTCCTACCTCAACGAGATCCCTGTATGGAAGGAGTTTTTCATCATATGGGTATCAGTGGGACAATAAACCAGAATTTTTGGCAGATGAAATTAGATAGATTTTGACTATATGGCTTAGACTAGTAAGTTTATCATCATATTTCTTATAGCTTCAATCAATAGGCTGTTATGCTCTTCGCAAGAAAGCCAAACAAGTTTGTAGAGAATTGCGGCACAAAGTAGTTAAATATGTTGTTAAACATTTGTAAACTGTTAGCAGCCGAGTAGCCGCGTGTCACATCTTGTTAAGGAATTATCATGAGACAACTTGTTATCGCTGAGCGCGTATGCCTCATTGGTCATATCGTGTCAAAAGCCTTTGGACTGGTAGGGATGCTACTGGTCGTACCTAATGCCGAAATAATTTTCAACTTATCGCAGGTTGGAGAAACTGCCATACAGTTAAGTATGGCAGGTGGCGGTGTAGTTGATATCATCTTGGGGACAATAGCTGTCTCTATTTATGCCTACCGGACGTTGGGATTGGGAACTTGGATAGCATTTATGCTGCCGGCTGTGTTTATTTCTTTAGGAAGTGAACTACTGGGAACCAGCACAGGTTTTCCGTTTGGTGATTATAGCTACTTGAGTGGCTTGGGTTATAAGATTGGGGGGCTAGTTCCTTTCACAATTCCTTTATCTTGGTTCTATGTTGGGCTGTCGTCTTACTTAATTGCTATATCTGGTTTGAAAGTGGCTCAAAAACCCAGTTGGGGACGCCATATTGCTGCTATAGCCGTTGGTGCTTTGCTCTTCACTTGCTGGGATTTTGCCCTTGAGCCAGCTATGAGTCAATCTTCTCTGCCCTTCTGGTATTGGGAACAACCAGGAGCTTTCTTTGGGACACCTTACCAGAACTATGCAGGTTGGTTTGGTACTAGCGCCCTGTTTATGAGTGTGGCAGGATTATTGTGGAGAAACGCTTCGATTAAATTAGAGCGATCGCAGCTCAATCTACCCTTAGTCGTTTATTTAACTAACTTTGCCTTCGCCGCCGGACTAAGCTTGGCCGCTGGGTTCTCCATCCCTGTGTTGCTCGGCTTATTGCTTGGTGTGACTCCCGCTGTGGCGCTGTGGTTAAGCAGTTCAACCACACCCACTCAAGTTGCTGTTGAACCAGCAAGCAAGGAAGTCTCGGTGGCAAGAAGCGTTAAAGTTGCCTTGAAATAAGCCTATAGATTGGGGAGTGGAAAGTTAGGAGTTAGGAGTTAGGAGTTAAAAGTTAGCAGTGGAAGGGAATAACTAATCCCCCATGCCCAATGCCCAATACAACTCTAAGAGAGGCTGCGCCTTAAGCGAAGCTATGCCGCAGGCTTTACGGCTTCTCGTAGAGACGCTCTTGCGTTCGCTCAGTACAAGTTCCCCGTGCCTCAAATGCCCAATGACTAATGACTAATGACAACGCTTTGATAGTAGAAAGCGCTATCTCCCTTTTATTGCTACTTATCCAAGTACCAGCAACGGCGATTCTGTTTTCACGCCTGCTAAAGGGACCAAGACGCCATCCTCCAATAGAACCGCAACAGCCGACACTGGAGCTTTTGGGTAGAGTTAGTGTCGTCGTTCCTACATTGAACGAGGCGCTTCGCATTAGCCCTCTGTTAGCTGGTTTAAGTCAGCAAAGCTACGAAGTTCGGGAAATAATTGTTGTAGACAGCAAGTCTGATGATGGCACCCCCGACTTGGTAAAAGCGACACAGCAGAAAGATCCGCGCTTTCGCTTGATCACAGATGATCCCTTACCCTCTGGTTGGGTGGGGCGTCCTTGGGCGTTGCATAACGGTTTTCTATATAGCTCAGAGGCTAGTCAGTGGTTTCTTGGGCTGGATGCTGATATCCAACCGCATCCTGGTTTGGTTGCTGGTTTGGTGAAGACGGCCGAAACACAAGACTATGATCTGGTTTCGCTTTCACCCCAGTTCATCCTCAAATATCCAGGAGAGTGTTGGCTACAACCGGCTTTGTTGATGACTCTGCTTTACCGATTTGACCCCACTGGGATCAATACAGAGCAGCCAGAACGGGTGATGGCAAATGGGCAGTGTTTTTTGTGTCGTCGCTCCGTTTTAGCTGCTGTGGGTGGTTACAGCAGTGCAAGTGGTTCTTTTTGTGATGATGTCACTCTGGCACGGAATATTGCTATCCAAGGATATAAGGTGGGCTTTTTAGATGGCGCAAAGGTGCTGAAGGTACGGATGTATGAAGGGGCGATGGAGACGTGGAAGGAATGGGGACGGAGTCTTGACCTCAAAGATGCGACTTCTCGTTCTCAGTTGTGGGGAGATTTATGGCTACTCACATCTGTTCAGGGTCTGCCCCTTTTTATTGTCCTGACTTTTTTGTTGATTTTTCCCCCACTCCCCCATTCCCCGACTCCCCAACTTCTTCTGCTCGGACTGAATTTATTTCTCCTGGTGATTCGTTTTGCTATGCTCATAGCGATCGCACCTTCCTACGATCGCAAAAGTGCAAAAGGCGGCTGGTTGTTTTGGCTTTCGCCTTTGGCTGATCCCTTAGCTGTGCTACGAATCTTCTTATCTGCGTTCCGTACCCCGCGCGAGTGGCGGGGACGCAAGTATAGTGCTGAGTAGTGAGTGCTGAGTTATGAGTTAAAAATTCATAACTCATAACTCATAACTCCTCTTCACCTCCTATTTGATCCCCGCGTTCCAGTTCCCAAAGAATTTGATTTCCTTCACGGCGTACCCGTGACACTATCCAGTTTCGCCAGCGCCATTGATCTCCCCGACTGGTAACAGCACTGGCATGGACATCCATCAAGTCTGCTAACTCAGAACTGGTGATTAAGTAGCCTTTTTCAGAAATTTCGTCAGCGATACGCAGAGTTTCGACCAAGCTGCGGAGTTGCGAAACCCTCATTTCTGAGGGTTTTTCATCGGTTGCGGCCACAGTTGGCCCAGTTGATGGTTCCATAACAGTTATTTCTAGTGCAGAAGTACTGACTTCTTGTGTATTTTGGTTAATTATTCTAGAGTTTTTTTCAGAATCAGCTACTTTTGCTACATTTAGGTCATTTGGGGAAGGTAAAGATTGATAAAAGTTTTTAGGAGTTAATTGTTGCAGAGAAGGGGTTTTGCCACTGGCATATGTACGAGCGATCGCATCACAACGTTCGTTACCTATGTTACCAGAATGTCCTCTGACGTGTTGCCATTTTACTTGTTGGGTATTGAGTTCATCAAGAGTTTCCAAAAGGTCTTGATTTTGGACGGGTTTACCATCTGACTTTTTCCAGCCTTTCTTTTTCCAGCCTTTCACCCACTTGGTAACGCAGTTAATTAGGTATTCACTATCGGTATGAAGGGTGATGGGTTGGGCTTGTTGAGATGTTTGCAGGAATTGTAAGGCAGCGATCGCAGCTTGCATCTCCATTTTATTATTAGTGGTATGAGGGGATGTATCTCCCATTTCGTGGATTGAGCCATCGCTGAAGTAGACGACAACACCCCAACCACCAGGGCCAGGGTTACCGGTGCAAGCACCATCGGTGTATATGCTTTCAATTGTGGGTTGGGTAGACATGGTTAGGATATCGAACCGCAAAGGACGCTAAGGACGCTAAGGGAGGAGTTATTAGCGGCGAAAGCGCAGGCTAATAAAGATTAGCACAGCAAAGAAGACACCTATGCCTACACTCCACCCAAAAACTTCAGCCCGAAAACGGAAATGTTGTTGATAATCATTGGGCTGGGCGAGAATGACAGCAGAGGCTATTTGGCTAGTTGCCAGTCCAACACCTGCGATCGCTATAGTGGTATTGAGGGTGCGTAGGCGTAGCCAGCCGTAGGCATCGCTTTTTGCTTGGTAGATGTCAATAGTACCTTGAATTGTACTAATTAAATTTTGTAGCAGAGTCAAGCCTGGGCTGAGGTTGATGTAATCTGTTTCTATTTGCAGCAGATAGCCCAAAAGATTTTATGGCGATAGCAAAACAGACGGATTAAATCAAAATATATATTAGCGATACTTTCTGTAATATTTTTGAGATATTGCTGGGGCGGAAACAAACATATTAATATATGCAAGCTATCTTTAAAGTTCTATTCATTTGCCCAATCACTGGGCTGTTCCCAGACTTCAAATGCAGATACTGCTCTGGCTTTGCAAAGCTATTTTACCCTGAAAGCTGGGATTTATTTGTTTATAGCATTGTTCAGCGATCGCTCTAATTTCTTCCGGGTTATAAATTTTTTCCAACTATCCCTAAACAAACCAAGTTTGACCAATTTCCCCTTGTTGGTGATGGGTACGAGATTCTATATTTTGTTTAATATCTTGAAATTTACTCATAGATTTGCCCAGATAATCAGTAACACCGCTATCTACTTGCAGGGCATAGGTATCACCTACTTACAATGCGTAATAATAACCTGCTATATCTGGCTGAAAATTTTCTTGTTTTTCGGGTACGAGCAACTCAACGTAATCTGCTTCAGTTTTTTTAATGTATCGAGTTGTTTCAGCAAAACATCATCTTTAACTTTCTTGTAATCTTTATTTAAATCTGATCTATTTGTCCTAAACCTTGTTGCAGGTCATAGACAAATAAATCAATAGTTGGATAGATGAGATTATACTGTTGATTCATAGCATAGGCTTTTGTAGAGAGAGAATAATTCTTGCCCACGTGTCTTTAGCGACAGTTACAGAATCAGAATCATTGAGAATGGGTTGAGCAATTTCAGTTAAATTTTGATCATCTAGTTCATCAATGGCAACAAGAATATTATTGATTTCTGTGTTTTGCTGTTCAGCAGCCTGATTAATTTTAGCGGGTAAAGGCCCTTTACTGCGGATTTCAGCTTCCTGTTTTAAATTTTGGCGAGCAATTTGATAATGTTCAGCTAACGGCGGATAATTGCGTGCGATCGCATCCAGTTTACCAATGTCATCCGGAATATTTACTTGATTAACCTCTGTCTGCACATCCTCTGGTAATGGTGCATCAAGGTAAGACAATGCAAAGACAAAAGCTTTGAGATTATAGGCTTCTAAAGGTTGCATGATCAAAAAACTCCAATAATTGTAAAAGCTGCCCAGTGGTAATGATGACTATAGGGTTGATCAGTTGTTGGTCTGATCTTAATATCATCTAACTGATCTTGTAAAAAAGGACGAATGATCTCTTCATCTTGGGGTAATGTAGCTATTTTCGCTGCATACCATTCTGAAAGTTGTGCATTTGTGACATTTTGCAGCCATTGGGTAGCTTCAGCCAAAGCCACTGCTTCTGATTTACCTTGTTGCAGCAATCGGTAAAACTGAATCATCATCAAAGCGCTAGCGGCTGATTTTACAGTCCAATTACGTTCCACGCTACAATTCCCCGGTTAATCCAAGCATAGTGGAAGTCGGGTTTTATTTTCAGGGCTTTGTCAAAAGATGCGATCGCGCAGTTCAAATCTCCTTAAATCACTCAGCGCCATTCCCCGGTTAATCCAAGCATAGTGGAAGTCGGGTTTTATTTTCAGGGCTTTGTCAAAAGATGCGATCGCGCAGTTCAAATCTCCTTAAATCAC
>NZ_JBALCN010000017.1:0-26522 GCF_036919615.1 Nostoc sp.
GCTTGAATACCCCATTTTCACTCCTTACCTGTTTGAATTCACCTGTTCGTGTCGATTCTACTTGTTCGCCTAAAAGATATCAAATGGGTTCTATAGACGCTTACAAGGTATTGTCTCAAATTCGCTGAATTGCGATCACCAGTTTTGGCTGTAGAATTAACATCAACGCTACAGAGATTGTGCATCCAATCAAAACCTGGTTTTTTGCAAGAGCGATCGCAATGGAAACAAATTATGGTTAAATGTTACAAATGCTCTATAGCTTAATACTTTAGAGGGTAAAAAAATCTAGATGCTTTGGTTGTCTCGATCGCTAGTGTTAGGAACTATATTTGTTAGCTTAACTTTTAGCACATCTTTATTTGCCAGTCAGTCTATGAACCAAGAAGATATCCAGATATTAATAGAAAAAGCTAAAGACGCATGGGTTGCTCAAGATGTCGATGCTCTTGCACAATTATTTACGGTTGATGGGGAACTAATCGTGCCTGGTCGATGCTGGCGGGGGCAAGAAAGAATTCGAGAAGAAGTTACCCATTTTAAACAACAGTATTCAGATGTCAAAATAGATATCCAGCGGATTATTGTTGGAGCAGATCAGGCAGCAGTAGAATGGTACTACGAAGATACGGAAAAGGCGACAGGTCATCGTAACAAAGCTGATGACGTAATTGTCGTAGATTTTAGGGACGGTAAAATTAGTCGTTGGCGTGAATATTTTGACACACAAACGCCAATTAACAGATAGTTGCACTAGAGGTGATAGTTAAATATCCTCAGTTCAAAATGAATTAAGGAGATTGGAATATCATAATTAAGTTGTAATGTAAAGGACACAAGACGTTTACCACCTCAGACCGCTCTGATGAAGAATTTCACCTTCCCTTGGTGATAATAAAGTGGAGGAAGCGACAAAAACTCCACACCGTCAAGGCCTTTAATTTATTTCATTTACACTGTTCAAACATCTGCGATCGCTCTCCTTCGATGTCTGATAATGGGTCACAGCGGCATAACACCCATACAGTGTTGTTTGTTTTCATTGACTAGAATAGCTAACAGCTGGGTGAAAAACCCTCCCTCTAAGATAGAAATACTACCTAGTCAACAGAGAGAGCTATATTGGTTACACAAGTCTGTCTAAAGTAAGATTTTAATTCTTTATAACTTTCTTTAGCTGCTCATTTGACGTTGTTGGGACTGTGCTTGCTTAAACTGCTTTTGTCGTGGTGTTAATTGGTTGTAATCACTTGAAGATTGCATATCTCACTGTAATTTTGCTAGTAACAGTAAACTAACGGTGATAATTAGCCCCGTTGAGAGAAACTGCATGATACCGCAGTACGGTAAAACTAAGATTCCCAACAAATAAATAAACCCCATCAGAACAAATGTGCGTGAACGTATTCCTACCCCGGTGCATAGGTAGCCATGGAATCAATTGCTTTCAACAACAATCGCAGGACGAAGCTGTCAAACAAGCCGTTATCGTGAGAAGTTTCTTTTGCTTAAGCGTGGTGAAGTGGCGATGTCTACGACGGGCTACGCCTACGCTCCTTCACTTATCCACGCTTAAGCAGCAACTAATCTAGCCCTCTATTTACGTACTAGGTTGAGCAGCTCTTTAGGAGATGCGAGCAAGTCAATCGCTACAAAGAAAATTTTGCCTTGGGGGGTCTAGCAAAAACCGCCATGCAATATTCATCCCCACGCTGGCACCGAACCAAGGGGTTTGGACTTTGCCTGTGACTTTAACTTAAGTGTAGCCATCTTCCACTGGCTCAGATACACCGCGCTCTGGTATCATCTTCAGACTCTGGCATTCTTCACGCATATAATGGATTGCCTCTTGACCAACAATCGGTCTTTCAAAGGGAGGTTGCAAGGCACCTTCAGAGGTAAACAAAGCAACAGATGCATCAAAGTCATTGGCATTCATGTTGTTGATATAGCCCAGCACCGTAGGATTGTTGACGCCCTCAATGGTTACCTTAGTCCGAAATGCTTGTGCAGTAGGAGGAGCCACAGGCTCTGAGACTTTTTTGTAACTACCAGGAGCGTTCGGGTCAAATCCCATGTTAATTACGGTATTGGTAGGATTGTAATTTGTTGACCTGAATCAGCATTGAGCTTAGAGAATGATTCGATAATAGTTGGAACAACGTCAGCAACTAGGGTGCCGGTAAAAATACTTTGAGCCGACTGGATGGTAAAAGACATAGCAGAAATTCCAAAAAGAAAATTACAGTTCTATCGAATGTGAAAATCAAATGTGCAAAGACGGAAGGGAAATGCGTTTATCTGTTAACAAAGGCACTCAGCAGTAACGAGAAGACAAGCAGTCTTTACGTAGGCGTACCCCGTCCGTAGACATCCCTCTACCAAAGGCATAGCGATTCTGTTGCTGTTGAGTTTGGATACTCGGCAAAGCATATCGCAGGCTCAACTGCATAGTTATTTAAAAAACCTTGATTAACAGTGGTTTAACGCATTCATGTCGCTTTGTATTATTATGTGAAGAAACATAACAAGTCTGTTATAAATAAGCAATACTTTCTCAGTTATTTATTAATAACTTTTGTTTATATGTATGATAAGTTTTCCTGTAGTTAGATTAAACGCAATTGATGCCTTTGTGCGTATTCACTTCCAAAAGCGATATCTACGATGGTCACTGAGCTTGTCGTACTCCTACGGAGAAGCAAGCTACGCGCAGCGTCTGTCTGCGACACGCTGCGCGAACGTAGAGAAGTGCGGGCAACGCCTACGCACGTCTCTAGATGTATCAAATTTTCATAAACAATCTTTAACCGAACCTATTCCGTGGGTGTAAACATCGCCTACTTCTCGCACAAATCCAAAATACCCTACTTGCTTGGTACGGTTTTTACTACTTTTTTTAGTATGTCAAGTATTTACAAAAAATAGTTACAACAGTTAATATTCATTTACAGATAACAAAAACAGAAAGTAAAAGATGACAAAAAGCTTCCCAATTTGTCACGGTATTGTGGATACGTGGGCTTAGAAGTAGCACAAATAGTTTCCAAACATTCTTGCAGTTCAAAGTAGAACTTATGTGATTCAAAATAGAAGTATAATTAATATATCAACTTTTAAAGTCTGGTCTGGATTCTCCTACAACAAATCGAACTGTTACTGCACTTTTATCAAGCCCGGTTTTACAATTAACTAATAAAAATCAATGTGCAATAAATTATAGGCGAAAGTAACTATACAGGCATTGATAACGATATTAGACCTGCCTTTAAAGAGTGGTGAGTGCTGAATTCTGAATTAAAAGTTAGGAGTTAATTTTGAATTTTGAATTTTGAATTGTTGAATCTTCTCCTTATCTCTCTTTTCTCTCCGGTCCCTAGTACAGCACGGCATAAATCTAGCTACTATCTCAATTAACAAGACTTGGGGCTTAAGCCCAATTAGACCGCTTTGTAGGAACCATGCTCTATATCTTCTAGGATGGTGGTTTGTGCAGATGGTTTCCAGCCAAGCTCCTGATCGGTTTTTGAAGACGAAACTTGGTTATTTATTGCGAAGAAAGTAGTTAGCGCTATCCCCCAAACTTGAACAGCTTCTTCCTTTGACATTCCGGTAACTTTACATCCAAGCATTCGTGCAACTGCTTCGGTGATAGCTTTATTAGTAATTCCTGACTCTGATACTGCATGATAGATCGAACCTGCCTTGCCATTATGCAATGCGTGAATATAAAGTTCGGCGGCATCATCTACATGGACAACGGAGTATTTATAGTCACCAGGTTCAACATACCGAGCTACGCCTGTTTGCTTGACATCGTCCACGAGAAAAGGGATGAATTGACTCCCACCACCTCCGTAAACAAAAATCGGAAGACGTAACACAACACTGCGGATATTTTGCTGTGCTGCACGAAGAATATCCTGCTCGGCTGCGGCTCTTCCTGCTAACTCTCCTTGAAACTCAAAATTTTCTGAGTCATCAATTACGCGATCGCCTGTATCACCAAGCAAACCAGTTCCTGATGTGGCAATGAATGGCTTGCCTGAACCTGCCAAAGCCTCTGAAAATGCAGCAATGACATCACGTTCTGTTTTTACTGCACTAGCGAAATCACTATAGTCATGAATAAATGCGGTATGAATGACTCCATCACAAGAGCATGCGGCTATCTTCAGTTTTTCTCTGTCTTGTAAAGTTCCTAAAACTGGCTCCATCTCAAGCGCTTTGAGCTTTTGTGCAGATGCTTCACTTCTAGTCAAACCAAAAATGTTGTGACCAGTCTTTTTGAGTAGTTGTGCAACAATTGAACCAATATACCCTGTTGCCCCTGTCAGAAAGATGTTCATAGTTCACTCCCTTGAAATCAGAACATTGCTGCGGTCTGACTATCTAGCAAACTAATAATATGCACTTCAGCACACCTATCTATGGGATTATTCTATATTCTTGCGGGCTAACCCTTATTAGCTCGCTTAATTTTTGAAATAGCGATCATTTATCCTAGTATTATCCTAGTATTATCCTAGTATTATTCGAGCTTGAGCAACTAGTTAAAGGTAGGCAAACTGACGCCACAGTGTACTAATCTCCAGTTCAACGCAAACAACGAATCGCCTCTAATAGACCTCTAGCTTTATTCAGCGTCTCTTCGTATTCTTTCTCTGGCTCAGAATCAGCTACCAAACCTGCGCCTGCTTGTACGCTCACTGTCTGATCATGCACTACCATTGTGCGAATTGCGATCGCAGTATTTAATTGTCCTTCAAAATCGTAATATCCATACACACCGGAATAAACACCCCGACGACTAGACTCTAACTCGTGGATAATCTCCATCGCCCTAATCTTGGGTGCGCCGCTTACTGTACCTGCTGGGAAGCAAGCTTTCAGTAAATCCCATGCTGTTTTACCAAGTGCTAACTTACCCACAACATTACTGACAATGTGCATCACATGGGAGTAGCGTTCAACTACCATTAATTCATCAACTTTGACGCTACCACTTTGACATACACGCCCCAAATCATTCCGTCCTAAATCCACAAGCATCACGTGTTCGGCAATTTCTTTCGGATCTTGGAGTAAATCCTGGGCGAAGGCTGCATCTTCCTGAGTGGTTTTACCCCGTGGACGTGTCCCGGCAATCGGCCGTACCGTTGCTATCACTCCACCATCTGGATCTGTTTCCGCTTTCACCATTACTTCCGGACTGGAACCGATAATTTGCCAATCTTGGAAGTTAAAGTAAGCCATATAAGGCGAAGGATTAATCTGGCGTAGAGAACGGTAAAGGGCAAAAGGGTCGCCTGTGTATGTTGTTGATAGTCGCTGGGAAATAACTACTTGAAAAATATCCCCTGCTTTGATATGAGCTTTTGCTTTTTGGACGCTGGCACAAAAATCAGGGCGGGTGAAGTTGCTGGTGTATTCCTCTGCTCCTCCAGATACGCGACTTTCAGGCGGTTTCCATTCCAATCTGGTTTTTTGCGGTGATAGTGGTAGAGATAGCTTTTCGAGCATTTGGGTGACGTGATCGCCCGCTTGTTGATAGGCTGCTTTGAAATCTACATTAGGATCACGTAAATCAGCATAAGCGATCGCCCAAATTTTCCGTTTCACCTGGTCAAAAATTAATAGGTGGTCTACCTGCATCCACAACCCATCAGGGATATTTCGCTCATCTGGTGGATAAATTGGCACACGCGGCTCAATCCAGCGAATCAATTCATAGCCCCAAAACCCAAACAAACCGCCAATTCCTGGCGGTAGCTGTGGTAGCTTGACTGGTTGAAAAGGTGCTAAACATTCGGCTAAAGCTGTAAAAGGGTCGCCTGCAAAAACGACCTGCGAACCATCGCGGTTTAACTGGGTCGTGCGATCGCCCCTTGCTTCCAAAACCCAAAGCGGATCACAGCCCACTAAACTATAGCGTCCCAGCTTTTCCCCGCCTTCTATCGATTCCAACAAAAAGCTATAGGGTTGACCTGAACAGACTTTATACCAAGCAGATACGGGCGTATCTAAGTCTGCTACCCATTCTTGATATACCGGGACGAAGTTACCTTGTAGAGCTAGCTGAGAAAATTCAAAGAAATCGGGGAATACCATAAATTACTTAGGGATTAGGGGTTGGGGATTAGGGATTGGGGATTGGGGATTGGGGATTAGGGATTGAGTATCAGAAGGATTTCTTAATACCCAGTTCCCAGTTCCCACTTCCCAGTTCCCAGTCCCCAGTCCCTAGTCCCTATACGTCATGGGTAGCTTTAGAACTGAACTTGAGTTCTGCTGGACTGGGGTTTTCCCCAATCCGGCGTGGGACATAACGCACTTTTTCACGACCTTCAGTCACCTTTTCGGGGAAGACACCATCAGCTGGGTGAATTAAAGTAGTTTCTCCATTGGGTAAAATCCGGTAAATTTTGTAATCTGTAATTTTGAGTTTCCGGAGTTTCTGACCGCCCAAAGCGATGCCATATTCTTTACGAGCTATATACAGCAGGTTTTCACCTTTCCGCATAGTAGCAGCACCACCTGTAGGCAATTCAAATACTTGCTCTTTCGGGCTAGTCCAAGTGATAGCGTACTTTTCTTCCACTTCTGCTTTTCTGAGCAAGCCACCGGTGCTGCCACCGAATAGCGGGGTTTGTCCAGAGAGTGTTTCTGCCATAAAGTATTCTCTCAACGTTTTTAGGGAATCCTAACACCGCAACCAGGATCATATTGCGATCGCGTCATAGACTGTAACAGTTTTTAGTCATTTGTCCTTTGTCCTTTGTCATTTGTTAAAAACTAATGCCCAATCCCTAATCCCCAATACCTATTTACTCTTGACTTTTGTCCGCTTTTCCTCTTGGCTACTCTGAACAATCGGTATAGTGAAGTGAAACTGACTACCCTGGTCTTTGCCAGTTGACTCTGCCCAAATTTCCCCACCCCAGCCATTAACAATTTGACGGCAAATTGCTAAACCAAGTCCAGTCCCGCCAGTGGTGCGGCGTAGCGCTCCTTCTTCTTGATAGAAGCGGTCAAAAACTACTTCTAAACGATTCGGTTCAATGCCGCGTCCAGTGTCAGCTACTGTCACCTCGACCATTTGACGGTTGTTGTGAATCGCTTTAATGGTGATTTCTCCTTCAGGTGGCGTAAATTTACAAGCATTGTCCATAAGTTTTGCTAGTACCTCTACCAGCCAATCACCGTCAGCTCTTACTAAAGGTAGGTTTTGGGCAATTTGAGTCTTAACTTTGGGCGGCTTTTCCGTTGAGGAATGCGTGCGATTTTGGCTGAGTGCTAAATCCACACACTCTTGTAAGGTAAGGGATTCTGGATGCCATTCCACCCGACCGCTTTCCAAGTTGGAAAGTGTGAGGAAATCTTGTACCAGTTTTCGCATCCGCTCCGAGTCGGAAAGAGCAGTATTAAGCATGATCTGCTGCAACTCCAAGGGCATATCCGGCTCACTAGCGAGACTTTCTAGGCACACTTGAATTGTGGATAGGGGGGTACGCAGTTCATGTCCGGTGATGGCTATGAGGTTGCTGCGGGTGCGGTCTAGGGCTTCTAGCTGCTGGTTAAGTTCTTCTAGGTTGGCGTAAGCTTCCGCTTGGATAAGAGCAGCTCCCACTTGGGTAGCGATCGCTTTTACCAAATCCAATTCCCCAGGTTGGCACTCGTGCGGTGGCATCCGGCAATAATGTAACTCCACAATGCCCAATAATCGCCCCTGATAGAAAACTGGTTCCATCAGCCAAGAACGAATGGCAAACTTTTTGGCGATCAATGAAAGTCCTGGCGAATTGGTAACGCAAGGGTCAGTCAGCGTATCACTAACACAAACCCCTTCGCCTTGGTCCACTATGTCCCGAAATAGAGAATTTTCCTCTAATTCCCAGGTTTGCCCACGAACAGATAAAACACCGGGAGTCAAAAACTCATGTTCAATTATGGCTTGGCTATCTGTGGCTTGAGCGCGGTAAATTAAACAGCGACAAGCTTCTAGGTGTTGTCCCAATTCTTGTGCCGCCACCTGGAGAACTTCGTGAGGATTGAGCGATCGCCGAATCGCAGTGCTAATCGAGTTGACTAATCGTTCTTTACGTGCTTGGGCAGCAATCGAACGGTAGGCTTTATGCAATTTGTACTGACTAGCTTGCAAATAAGTTAGTAAGCGCTGTACAAAGGGATCTGTATCGATGTCACAAGCATATTCGTTGACCTGTTCTGCTCCAGAGTGGTTTCGCGGCTCCCCGATGCCAAACCTCTGACGGGCCTCCTCAATTTTACTTGCCAGTTCTGGTCTGTAAACCGAAATCCTGTCTAACAGCAATTCGGCTGCTTTGAGGCTAACTCCCCTTTCCGATGTCCAAATTCCCTCAAATCTTCGTGCTGTGTCTATATCCAGACTAGGGCTTAGTTCTGGTAGTTGCTTATTTTTAGCAATAGAACCAAGATTTTCCCGGCAAACCAGACAAGTAGCATAATTGTCAGCAATCACTACCAAATGCCACTCTTGACTTAAGCCATCCTTTGGGTCAAAAGCCACTTTTTCGTAGTGTTCTGAACTGTTGGTAAAATCTGTTTCTGGAGCAGATAATACGTATATTTGATTACTTCGCAAGGCAAGTCGCTGGTAGCGATGAGCTTCTTGGCGGTAGAATCGCTCTCGCTGGAAACTAGCAATTACAAGGGGTTGAGCTAAAGTCGCAGCCAAAACTTGATCTTCCATCGCGTGGGAGAGCGCCGTTAGTGAAGCCTTAAAATATAACTGGGGCCGCAAGTAGGGTAGGGACTTTAGCAGATCACTCAGCACAGAAGTCGAAATGCTCATGAATTATTGTTAAACGCTCAACCTCGACAAGATCCACGTCACAGCTGCATTGTACAAATTCCAAGGGACTCTCAAGTTAAATAGACAGTTGCAATATGTAAAGAACCCTAAAAAGCACTTTTCGCCAAAGCAGGCGCAACACTTTGTTACCAACTAGGAGGAGTGCATACAACTTGATTTGTTGATTGACAACCTACTACGCCCAATATACATTCTCAACCGACTTATGCTTTTGCTTGCACAGGTACAATCTTTCCGCACTAAGTACTAAAACACTAATTATTGTATTGTTTAAACTGTTATATTCACCAATAACCACTGATCATTGATTGATAGTCCACCCGACGGCGATCGCGTCCCTTACGCGTCTGGTAGAGTTGCGTAAAGCCTTCGGCATGGCTTCGCTTAGAGCGAGTCTGCATCCCTTGCACGTCTCCTAGAAAGCGTCACCAGCGTCACAGTCCGCCGTAGACATCGCTACTTTGCCGACGTTAATTTATGTCCACTAAATAAATTTTCTTACCCAAAAATCATTACTGCTACATTCACATAATTTAATCCATGCAGAATTAGTGATCAAATTTAATCAATTAATTAATTATCATAAATTTGTCTAATCTAATACCAAAGATATTTAAGACGAAATCGTATAATAGTAGGGAACAAATGCTCTCTCTACCCAACAAAAACTGTGAATTTCGCATTTTTGTTGAGTATACTATATGCTTATCTCTTGAGAAAGTTCAATGACTAATGAATTATCTCAAAATCCTCAGTTTTCAGCCTAGACTTTAAACTTATAAAATATAAATTTAAATTTTTCAAGATTTGCTTATATGGATTTGAGCGCTGCTAATTTGTCAGTAGTATGTAAGGATTATTTTGGCTCGAATGGCTCAAACGAGTTTTAGAGAGCATCTTTTTTCCGGAAGTTGTGAGGGTCAGCGACCTCTATTCGGAAGACCACAGAAATATAGACCTGTACACGGAACTTTGGCTAATGACACCGGATACGCTAATAACCCCGGAAAAAATTTTTCTGGATGGAAAAACTTTTATTCCTGCCGAACAATTACCGATCCCGGAGTGGCCTTGTGTTGTGAGTCAAAGGCCACAACCGACACTAACGGTTAAAGATGATGATTTATTTTTTGTGACAGATACTATCGGGAACATTTCTGGCTGTTCCCTCAACGATGGCAATCCCAGCATGGGACTGTTTTGTTGTGATACGCGATTTCTCAATCGCTTGGAGTTGCAAATTGAAGGGCGATCGCCTGTACTCCTGAGTAGTACTGCCGAGAAAGGGTTTTCACTCTCAGTTTTGTGTACCAACCCCAAAATTGATGAACGCCTAAGAGCGGAAACTGTGGGAATTCGTCGAGAAATAGTGCTGAATGGGGCATTATTTGAAGAAATAGAGATATCTAACTACAGCACAACAACTGTCAATTTTGAACTAAGCATTAGCTTTGATGCGGATTTTGTTGATTTATTTGAAGTCCGGGGCTATGACAGAGAAAAACGAGGTCGGCTTTTACGGCTAGCGGAACTGACGGCTGAGGAAGGAACATTTTCTCTCATCGATGGCGTTGCGCCTGTACCCAAAGAGCCATCCGCCTCTAGGGAAGAATCCTTGACACTTGCCTATCAAGGTCTGGATGGCTCCGTGATGGAATCCCGTCTTCTATTCCAACATCGGCAACCAGACTATTTCAAGGGTTACACTGCTGTTTGGCAGCTAGAGTTGGCTTCTCACGAAACTCAAAAGCTGGGCTACCGAGTGAATATGTTGAGAAACAACCAGTCCAGTTCAACCGTGAGTGCCGCCTTCACCTTGGGACAGGCGAAAGCTGCTGAGTTGATGGAAGAGCAAAATTGGGTACAGCAAATTACACGCATTAGCTCAGATAAGAACACCTTCAATCGAGTGATTGAGCGGGCTGAACAAGATATGTATTTGTTGCGCCAATCTTTTGGTAAGCATAAGACTGTTTCTGCCGGAGTGCCGTGGTTTTCGACACTGTTTGGGCGAGATTCGCTGATTACAGCTTCTCAAACCGTGATGTTAAACCCGCAAATCGCCAAGGAAACCCTGATACTACTTGCGACATACCAAGGTAAAATCGACGACGAATGGCGCGAAGAAGAACCGGGTAAGATTTTGCACGAGTTACGTTTGGGAGAAATGGCTCGTTGTCAAGAAATTCCCCATACACCTTACTACGGTACAGTTGATGCCACTCCCCTGTGGCTGATGCTCTATGCCGAACATTATGCTTGGACTCACGATCAAGAACTTCTAGAGCAACTTTGGCCGAATGCTATAGCAGCAATGGAGTGGATCGATCACAATACCAAACAAACCAGTTACCTCAGTTATTTCCGTAAATCCAAACGCGGTCTTGTTAACCAAGGTTGGAAAGACTCTGGCGACTGTATCGTAGACCACAAGGGAGAATTAGCCAACGGCCCAATTGCTCTGTGTGAGGTGCAAGCTTACGTCTATGCTGCAAAAATGCGCCTAGCAGAAATAGCTAGGATGAAAAAGCGCCTTGATTTGGCAGATCGTTGGCAAGAAGAGGCCAGAAGTCTTAAGGTTCGTTTTAATCGAGATTTTTGGGTGGAAGACCAGGGTTTCTGCGCTTTGGCTTTGGATGGAGATGGCAAGCCAGTAGATAGTATTACCTCAAATCCTGGTCATTGTCTACATTTGGGCCTCTTCACACCCGAAAAAGCCTATAATGTAGCAGAACGGTTGCGGGCACCAGATATGTTTAATGGTTGGGGCATTCGTACCCTGAGTAGCTTGTCACCCGCTTATAATCCGATGGGCTATCACATTGGTTCGGTTTGGCCTCATGATAACGCTCTGATTGCAATGGGATTGCGATCGCTCGGTCTCATCGATCAAGCCCTGGAACTTTTCCAAGGTTTATTTGATATGACTAGTCGGCAGCCTTACCAACGTCCTCCAGAACTTTTCTGCGGCTACGAACGGAATGGTGATAATGCCCCTGTGCAGTATCCAGTTGCCTGTACTCCCCAAGCTTGGGCTACTGGTAGTATCTTCCAACTACTGCAAATGATGGTTAACTTGGTGCCTGATGCTCAAAATAACTGCTTGCGAATAATCGACCCCGCTTTACCAGAATCGATTAATCGCTTGTCTTTCCATAATTTGCGAGTCGGCCCCACCATCCTCGATTTAGAATTCGAGCGTTCTGGTACTACGACTGCTTGTCGCGTTGCGAAAAAACGGGGTAATTTGCGAGTAGTTATTGAAGCATAGAAAAAGAGTAGGGAGTAGGGGAATTCACCACTCCCTATTTTATGCTTAGTGCGACGCCGAGTAGCCCGTCGTAGACATCGCTCTAAGCATGACCTGAAATTCAGTACCAGGGCTTGTTCTACCATCCACTCCAACCAACAAGCATGTTAGTCTGCTTCATCACCAGTGTGTAGAGTTCTCAAGAGCTGCTCTGTAAGCTCGATTAATTCATATACAGAATTTTGCGTAATTTGTGTAGTTTTGAAGCCATGAGCAATAGAATTACGTAATGGGAGTAAATTCATTAGTAACTGATACTCAGATTTTGAAATTACACCTTCAGTTGCTAATTGCTTTATTAAGTAGCGTGGATCAAATCTTTCTAAACTTAGCTCTTCCTTTTGGGCAAGAAGTCTCAAAGTTGCTTCTACCAAAGACCAGGAAGATAGGAGAGCTAATTCTGGATGTTGCGTTGTAAGTTGCCTTGCTACTTGCAACTGTGATTCTATTTCATGTTCTTGAAGAGAACCCTCTGCTTTGGGAGAATACGTTGTATCCTCTGGATTGGTCATTACTAATTCAAATCTCCAACCAGGATGTCTTTCTACCGCTTGAGCTAAATTACCTAAGTATTGATTAGAAGAAGAGTTAAGTGAGGAGCGTGACTTGACTTCAATAACTACATTTTCTTCTCCTTTACGTACTATCATGTCGGGGCGATAGTTATTAAGAAATTCAGGCAAGTCTTCTATGTTTGGATGAAAAAAAACTTCGTAACCCTTTTTACGATACTCCTCTGCTAGTTTCAGTAATCGCTCTCTTTCTAAGTTTGCGGTTGAAGTTGCCATCAAGTACCTACCTCCTGGTTAGGAGCATCAATTACGACAATATGTAAGAACTCATTGCCACGAGCAAAGCCTTCCGCCAATGTCGAGGTCATGTCTTCTATTCTAAAGTTACCTGACAAATTCCTCTTTCTAACTAGGAGGTCGCTTACTTGCTCATCATCGACGTAGGCTAATCCAATAATTGCATCTTGAATAGGCTTTACTATATTGTCTATATCTATTTCAACAGAATCATAGAAATAGGTTATCTGGAGCATAACAAACCCAGTAGCTGTTTTTTGTTCCGAAGACCAGTATTTTTCAGCCTCTTGTCGCACTGTCTTTTTCCAATCTTGAAGCCGATTACCCTTACCACGTTTACGAGCTTGTTGTGATACTGGTGGTCCATCTACTATGAACTCAAATCTGGTCAATGCACTTCTAAATAATAGATCACAAGTTATTCTATGCTAGTAACCTCGAACACAACTAGATAACTCCCACTACTCAGCTGAATTTAACTTTTCTCTTACTGCTGTTACTAACTGTTGCTGTCTCGCCCACTAGCTTCGCTGAGTGCTTCACGAATTATCTCATCACTCACACCATGCCGTTTCAAGCTCGCAATCAATGTAGAAACAGTATCACCTTCAAGTCGCTCAATATCTGCTCTAAGTCCTTGGCCGATGTAAGCACGAACTAATGGCTGGTAACCAGAAAACCCTAACAATGGTGCTACTCGCTTCAAATCCTCAATCACATCTTCGGGAATGCGAATTGTGATTGTCGTCATTGGACGACTTTTATCGAGTCGCTTTTTTAAAACTTCAGCTTTCATAGTATTCACGTTCCTTGCGCGTCGCTTTCCGAGCCGAGATGATCCGAATTATGTCGTTTTCACGCTCAATGTAGACGACGTACAAAAGATTCCATCGTCTGTCTAAGCCAATCACAGCATCCCGCTACTCATCATTACGGCTGCAACCACCATTAGAAACGGATCGAAGAAAGCTTCTACGGCTTGCTGAAATGTTATACCGTCATGATTGCTGGGATTAATCCGAGCTTTCTCTTCGTTCCAAACGAAGGTGACACCATTAAGCACGAAAAACACATCCATACCTCATAGTTTAGGCAAGATGTATTTACGTTGTAAATACGATTTTTTGTAAAAGCTTACAATTACAATTCAGGGCTTGAATCTTGATGCGTACCATAACCTTGCAATACTTACCTGTTTCTTGCCTTCCTCAATCCGATAATTAATGCGATACGGCTTTAGATTAACTGGCGAATGTTAGGTTCATCAAATTCAAAAACCTTTTGCCTCTAAAATGGAAATTGGCTTAGTTCTTTCGTTTTTTCTAATAACCGCTGAACAATTTTCCTGGTTGCTTCAGGATTGTCCTGAGCGATGTATCGGATGATAGTTTCTAAATCTCCAAGTGCTTTTGGCGAGAGAATTACTTGCTAGTCCATGCATCGATTATCTACTCAACCGAAATACCTTGCCCTTGGTCAATTTGGTCAAACCCTTCCCTGATCGCGACAATAAACTCAATTTTCTGAGTAATTTCTCGTAGGGTTACATCCTGGGGTAAATGTTTTAACCAACTCAATAACGGCTTCTTTATCACTCATCGCAACTTAAAACTGTGTCAAGCAGACAACACAATGTTAACTTACCAGCCTACCGACGCGATCGCCTCAAAATTCAAAGGATGGTAATAAAATTCTGCTAGGAGAAGACTTAAGGATGTAAAAACAACAATTTACACCCAAACTCCTGTACAGACGCGATTAATCGCGTCTCTACTTTTTTTACGCTTCTTCAGAGTTTTCTCTTTTATGTCCTGGAGATGCTTCGTAAAGTGCATCGAGATGTTGACGCGCATCTTCAACGTTAATAGAACGCATTACCAAAAGTGGCTCTTTAATTAAGTTGCCCGCGCTATCTAATAACTCTGGATGGGGTACAAACTGTTTTTTTGACGAATAATAACCATAGCTGCCTTGATTATTCATTGGCGAGGAATTCGTTGGGTAAGTTCGATCCCGATCAAAACTGAACATGATCAGGTTACGAATTAAGTTGCCAACAGCTATAAATGCAAGGATTGTAAAAGCAAGAATGTAAAGCAGGTGTAACATTAGATTTTCCTCCAGGGCAGCAATTTTTTAAACTTTATTTTTTAACGCTTTGCTTCGCCGACACTGTGACTCACAGTTAAGACGAGTATTTGACGCACTTTTTGTGCGATTACATTCATATGAAGCTATTTGTCAACCGTTATTCCACTTACGGTAGCATAGGATACATTATTTTGTTAATCCAAATAATGTTAAGAACTTGTTAAGAATTTTCTACTATCTCTTTAACGAATGATCTCAGTCCTTGTCGTTAGACATCGCTAAGTAGTGTGCCGAAATTTAGCAGATACTCCCAGTTGCTGCTTAGACTTCACGCCCTTGACGAAAGCGCATTGCAACATTCCAGCATTCTGTGACTAATTCATGCCAAGGCATTAATGTTGCCATATCAATCCCGACTTGTTTATCAGTTGCATTAAACAGCATCTTCGCCGTATTTAGTTCATCCTGCGCTTGCTTAACCCGCAAGAGCAAGTCAGATTGCTCTTGGTGACTCATAAATGATAGTTGCTCAGTTTCGAGTAAATGGCGCGATCGCGTAAACCAATGCTGAAAATCTTCCAGCAGGGGTTCTAAAACCGTTTTCAGCAACTCAGTCCCTGGTAAATTTGAGTCTTGCATAAATGATAAGCATATTTCAAACTTGCTTACTAATATTAACATTATTTACATTTCTTAAGATTTTTTTGATTTCTCTCATAATTCCGAAGATGTAGAAATATGTAACAAAGAACACATAATTTATTATATAGTCTTGATCCCAGGTTTGTACAGTGCCATTGGAAAGGGATCTAGAGGTATGTATGACACTGAGTTGCAATTCATCAGATAATTTAGCGATCGCCTGGAATCCTGAATTTGAGACTTAGGTAACAAATCAAAAATTTATCTTTATCCCCAATTGAAGAAGAATTCAGGAGCAAAGCAAGAAAAGCTCCGCCAAGGCGTCAGAATCAATATAGTAGGGAATTTAAATCCATTACCTAGAAGCACCACTAAATCTGCATATTTAGCAAGAGGCTTAAATCCCTTTATTGATCGCCAGTATTTCGCTCCTTCGACCCTTAGACAAGCTCAGAGCATTGCAAGCTCAGTAACCATCAGACTCCAACTCATTCTGAATTCTGACGACTGACGCCTTTATTCTTTCTTGATAAAGCCGAACTGGCAAAAATCAAAGTCGTTATAGTTGAATAAGCCTACAGATTCAAATAAATCACCTTTTGTAATCACTTCGCCAATGGTTCAGCAGCCAATGTCGCTAAAATCATCGAATCAGTCAGAACAGTTAGAACAAGTTGAAAAAATTTATTTACCGCGTACCAGCGAATCGGAGAACTTACAAAAGATTCGCCACACTGCTTCCCATGTAATGGCAATGGCAGTACAAAAGCTGTTTCCCAAGGCACAAGTTACAATCGGCCCTTGGATTGAAAACGGTTTTTACTATGACTTCGACAATCCAGAACCATTTAGCGAAAATGATCTCAAAGCCATCAAGAAAGAGATGGTGAAGATTATCAATCGCAAGTTACCAGTAATTCGGGAAGAAGTCAGCCGCGAAGAAGCCGAACGTCGGATTCAGGAAATTAAAGAACCTTACAAGTTAGAAATCCTGGGAGATATAAAAGAGGAACCAATCACGATTTACCATCTGGGGAATGAATGGTGGGATTTGTGTGCGGGGCCTCATATGGAAAATACTAGTGAATTAAACCCGAAGGCAATTGAATTAGAAAGCGTTGCTGGTGCTTATTGGCGTGGGGATGAAACTAAAGCCCAGCTACAACGCATCTATGCCACTGCTTGGGAAAGCCCAGAACAACTCGCTGAGTATAAGCGACGGAAAGAAGAAGCGCTGCGGCGAGATCACCGGAAACTGGGCAAGGAACTAGGATTATTTATATTTTCTGACCAAGTGGGGCCAGGTTTACCTTTGTGGACACCCAAAGGCACTCTGTTACGGAGTACTTTAGAAGACTTCCTCAAGCAAGAACAGATAAAACGGGGTTATTTACCTGTAGTAACACCTCATATTGCCAGAGTAGATTTATTTAAAACCTCTGGACATTGGCAGAAATATAAAGAAGATATGTTCCCCTTAATGGCGGATGATCAGGAGTCCGCTGCCAATGAACAGGGCTTTGTCCTGAAGCCGATGAATTGCCCTTTTCACATCCAATTATATAAGAGTGAGTTACGCTCCTATCGGGAACTACCTTTGCGATTCGCAGAATTTGGTACTGTTTATCGCTACGAACAATCAGGGGAATTGGGCGGTTTAACACGGGTGCGTGGTTTTACTGTGGATGATTCTCACTTGTTTGTCACCCCAGAACAGCTAGATAGCGAATTCCTCAGTGTGGTAGATTTGATTTTGTCGGTGTTCAATAGTCTGCAACTGAAGAACTTTAAAGCTAGACTCAGTTTCCGCGATCCAGCTAGTGATAAGTACATCGGTGATGATGAAGTTTGGGACAAAGCCGAAAGTGCAATTCGCCGTGCAGTTGAAACCTTGGGGATGGAACACTTTGAGGGAGTTGGGGAAGCGGCATTTTATGGCCCCAAACTTGACTTTATCTTTAGTGATGCCCTAGATCGGGAGTGGCAATTAGGAACTGTACAGGTAGATTACATTTTGCCAGAACGGTTTGATTTAGAGTACGTTGCTGAAGATGGTGTTCGCAAACGCCCAGTGATGATTCACCGTGCGCCTTTTGGTTCACTGGAAAGGTTGATTGGGATCTTAATTGAAGAATATGCAGGCGATTTCCCTTTGTGGTTAGCGCCAGTGCAAGCTAGATTACTGCCAGTGGGTGATATACAGCTAGACTTTGCTAAAGATGTAGTGGCGAAAATGAGAGCATTGGGCATCCGTGCAGAAGTTGATACCAGTGGCGATCGCTTGGGTAAACAGATTCGCAATGCAGAGAAAGAAAAAATACCCGTGATGGCAGTGGTGGGAGCTAAAGAAGTGGAAACTAACACCTTGAGTATCCGTACCCGCGCCTCTGGGGAATTGGGAGTCATACCCGTAGATGAGGTGGTAGACAAAATGAAGGATGCGATCGCTAAGTTCGAGAATTTCTAAAATCTAACCGCAGACGCACACTAATCACAATTGGTGTGCGTTTTGTTTCGTAGGGTACTAAGGCTAGCTGGTAGGTTTTGGCAAAGGTGCGATGTCTACGAAGAGCTTCTCTACGAGACGCTATACGTAGCTTGCTTCCCAAAGAGTACGCTTACGTAACGTATTTAATATCAAAGGCTCATTAACGGAGTTCAAAGACTCATTAATGGAGTTCAAAGACTCATTAATGGAGTTCAAAGGCTCATTAATGGAGTTCAAAGACTCATTAATGGAGTTCAAAGACTCATTAATGGAGTTCAAAGGCTCATTAACGGAGTTCAAAGACTCATTAATGGAGTTTAAAGACTCATTAATGGAGTTTAAGGACTCATTAATGGAGTTCAAAGACTCATTAATGGAGTTCAAAGACTCATTCACGAGTATCAAAGACTCGTTGACGGAGTTCAAAGACTCATTGTAGTTAAATCAACGTGAGTTCGACGGGTTACATGAATCAAAAGACCTCTAAGAAGGTTTTACTGTGCAAAACTGTCCCTCTCCGATTTGCAGAGGGACAGACTTGAACTTTAGTTCAAGATAGGGAGAGGTTCGCCGAACTCACGTTTAATTAAATCAAGAATTTGCCTTCAGCCTAGAAGTCTCTTTATTAATTACAAATTAATATCACGACCTGGGGCGCAACAGTTGCACGAAGGTATCACTCACAGTATGGTCTTTGGTATCAGCAGCGTATTGAACTAATTTTTCTTTCAGTTCTTTGGCAGCATCTAAAGGCAGTAAATTTACTAGCAAAAAGTATACACCACGAAAATGGGAGTCGCCCATGTGATCAATCAGCCGATTTTTCGCTTCATCCTTCTCGCCGAGAAAGTTCTGCACTAAAAAGAATTCCATAATCTTGTCGTGGCGGAAATACCATTCTCTCTTGGCTGCACCTTCTTCGTTTTTCCACTGACGGCTGACAACCATTTTATATTTCTCATCTTCTAAAGACTGTACTACCTGGTAAAATTCATCTCCAGGTAGCGCCTGCTCATCGTTTAGCCGCATTTGATAGACTGCATCGGAGAATTTTTTTAAGGGAAATTCCTGGTTCCACTCTTGCAGGTATTCGGCTGCCATCAAATTATATTGCTGTTGTTGCAGGTGAAACAAATCAGGGTATTCACCTTGGGAAATCATTAACGCCACAACAGTTAAATCCATTGGGTTAGAGAAAACCCTTTGGTTAGGAGCTAATTCCTCTGGTGATTGCTGCTTGCTGAGGGCTGTTGCTAGATAGCTAGTGCAGGCTTGCTCGTAATTATTACCCTGAACTTTGGCATCTTTGGGCAGTCGTGGCTGACGGGAAATCAAAAATTGCTGAATTTGAGCTTGCTCAAGGGACTGTAATTTATATATCTTGGCTGTTGAGGGTGGTGTCCACTCTAGGGGTTGGGTAGTCATGATGATGTTACCCCGGAAGTAGTTTTCGACAAACTGGGAGATTTTTGCCCTGGTGTCGGCTGTGACTTCGTTGAGTCCGTCAATGCAGATATCTAATGCACCACTGTAAATTAAATTCTTGAGAAAATCAGCATCTTGTGCTTGCCCGTGCAGCTTGGCTTGAATTGCTTCAATTACCCCCTTGTCACACTTGCGGGCGGGTAAATAAACCACAATGCGCGGTGAGGTTTTCACCAAATGGCGGAGAAACATTGACTTACCCAAACCAGAATCACCTTCTAGGACAATTTGCCCTGCAATGCTGGGTAGCACCTGGGTAATTGCTTGGGGTTCTTCTGCACTCGGAACTTTCACCTTAGATTCTAGAAAGTATGTTTGGGGGTTAAAATTATCTAACCCGGCATCAGCTAGTAGGGAAGGCTTGAAGGGTTCAAATAATTTGCGGCGGAAAAAGGGAATCCAGGCGAGGAGAAAGCCGACGTAGCCCACGCCTAAGATGCGCCTTACCCAAGGATTCCAGAAAAAGATGGCTTGAACTTGGGGAAATTTGGGATAAGCAAAGATGAGGGCAAGCCAAAAGGCAGCGTGAATCAAAATAATAGTTCTGGCGTTAAAAAACCACTGCCAACCCTTGAGGTTAACTATTACTGATTGCAGCGAATCAGCTTCATTGAATCCGGCATCTTTGAGGTTTTTGTAGTGAGTTTTTAAAATAACAATATCTTGCGGTTCCCAATGGACTTTTCTGGCAACTACAGCAATTTGCTTTGCTAAGTCTTCCCGTAATCGTGCTAAACCTTGGCTAGGTTCCCAAACTTGGGCAAAGATTTTGAGAGTTTTATCACCACGATCGTGGCTTAATGAAACAGGAATTGTTTTAGTCTTAGGAAAACCCAGCCATGTGAGCAGTGTTTTGACTTCATTAGTACCGCCACCCAAAAAATATGTCAAAAATCGCCACTGGTCGAATTCTGATTGACCTGCGTAATAGATGCTATCCAGAATTACAACAATATTATTCAGGTTGAGTTGTTCTATCTTTCCCAATGCCTCTGCTGCACTGGAACGAAGATAGTCCTCAACAGTTTTATCCTTGAGGATGTCGAGGATGTCTTTGACGTAGGGTTTGGCAGCCTCCCCCAGATTTCCTAATGCCGATGCTGCACCAGCACGAACATAGCCCTCAACGGTTTTATCCTTGAGGATGTCAGCGATGTGTTTAACGTAGGGTTTGGCAGCCTCCCCCAGATTTTCCAATGCCGATGCTGCAAAAAAATAAACAGTTGAGTCAACGGTTTTATCCTTGAGGAAGTCGAGGATGTCTTTGACGTAGGGTTTGGCAGCCTCTCCCAAATTTCCCAATGCCGATGCTGCACCAGCACGAACATAGCCCTCAACGGTTTTATCCTTGAGGATGTCAGCGATGTGTTTGACGTAGGGTTTGGCTGCCTCTCCCAGGTTTCCCAATGCCGATGCTGCACCGTAACGAACATTTGAGGCAACGGTTTTATCCTTGAGGAAGTCGAGGATGTCTTTGACGTAGGGTTTGGCAGCCTCCCCCAGATTTCCCAATGCCGATGCTGCACCGTAACGAACATTTGAGTCAACGGTTTTATCCTTGAGGAAGTCGAGGATGTCTTTGACGTAGGGTTTGGCAGCCTCCCCCAAATTTCCCAATGCCGATGCTGCACCCTCACGAACACTTGAGTCAACGCTTTTATCCTTGAGAATTTTGGCAGCTTTTTGAGCAATATCTTCCGGTTTCTTCCCCAGAGATTTTAAATCTTTCAGATCATATTTAACTAATTTGTTGAATGCAGACCCCTTTACTTCATTATGTCCATCATCAAGGGCAGCAACGATACCGTTAATTTGCCATGCTTCCGGCTTGGACTTCGGCGGTTCTTTCGCGCTTACCCAAGGCAAGGTGAGGAGAAGAGTCAACAGCACGATAAAGGGAAAAAGGAAAAGGGGCGACGATCGCTTTTTAATTATGTGCAAATACATTTGTATAATTCGTAATTTCTTTAGTAATAAAGTCTGTTTCTGCCCTTTCCTTTGCAGGGAAAGAGAAGGGAGTTAGGTTTTTACTAGTAAATCAGGAACCGCTACAGTTATCTTTTTCCCGTCTGATAACTCAACCTAGCTAGAAATGGAATATTAATGTAAATACTACAGGAATTTAAAAAGATACGCTCAGAGTATAGTACTGAGCTTGCTTGAGTGATGGTGCGACGCCGATAGCGAAGCGTTAGCGAGTCTTCGAGCGTCATAGCCCGTCGTAGACATCGCCTACTCAAACCACTGCACGAGATAATAACAATACCTGGTTCAATTGTTGGCGATCGTTAATGTCCTTTGATAATCTCTGCAAACTCCTGTCCGAAAAACATCCTGCTACCTTTGCCAGTTGGGTTTTGGGTACACCCTTCGGGTTCGCCAGTCGCCTGCGGAGGGAAACCCTCCCGCAGCGCTGGACTCACCGCAAACTTCTGTCAAAGTCCTCAAAACCGAATTGAGTATCGAACCGATTCGCGCTGATTATGTAACATTCTTACAATTACAAGGACGCATTCTCCATCTGGAATTTCAAACCAAACTAGAATCTATGCCACCCCTACCCTTGCGGATGCTAGATTATTGGGTACGCTTGTATCGTTTGTATCGTCTACCAATAACGCAAGTTGTCGTCTTATTACTTCCCCCTGCATCAGAAACAGTAATTGAAACTGCCTTTACAGTCGAAACTACTCATCACGAATATCGCGTAATTTCCATGTGGGAAGAAAATCCGGAAGCATTCCTCAATGACCCAGCTTTGTTACCATTAGCACCACTGACTGCAACCACGCAACCTCAAGCTTTGTTGCAACAAGTTGTGGGAAAAGTTAGTCAACTTAAGCCAAGACAACGACCAGAAATTTCTGCTTACACCCAAATCTTAGCGGGGTTAAAATACAATCAAGATTTGATTCGACAATTATTTCGGGAGGATATGATGCGCGAGTCAGTGATTTATCAAGAAATTCTTGCAGAAGGGGAACAACGAGGAGAATAACGAGAACGAGCGCTCATTCTCCGTCAGCTTACTCGACGGGTGGGAGAATTACCCCAAGAAGTGCTAGACCGTATTCAAACTCTCTCTTTAGAACAATTAGAAAATCTCGGTGAGGCATTGTTGGATTTTCAGGCGATTCCCCAAGGGGGAACGGCAAAGCCGAACGCGGATTTAGAAACCTGGTTTAGGACATTAGACGTAGGAGTGAAAATGACGTAGATACAATTTATGAATTATGCCTACCAAGGATTTCGGGCAACGCATAATTAATTTCACTCCTATGTCTATTAGATGAATTTTTTCCATTTGAGCCAATGTTTGATGGCGCTAGGGGAAAAAATAGCTTCAGAAGAACAAAAGCGAGTTGAGCTTGTCAGTTTGCCACATTATAGTTCAATTAACTTGAAGCCCCAAGGTTTGAGAGCCGCTTCAGCTATTTCTGAATTTACACCTTCATAAGCCTCCCATTCCAATGGATGCTCTTTAGGATGTCCGTCGCCGACATTACCTGCAACTTTGATGATCGGACAGTTGGCGATGCGATCGCGCTCCAACCCTTTTGGCACTACTAGCTCGATTTTGTGCCCGACAAACTTCGCTGTACTTTCATTAGCTACAGATTCACGGATTAAACAAATATCACCAGCAGTCCCCCAAGTAGTTTGGTAAATGTGGAGGAACGATATATAGGTTTGTGGTTTGATGGATCTTTTTAGAACTTGCATTATCTGTAATCCTTACACTATGAGCGAAAAATCATATGAGTATTTTCTATCACCTTCGTAGGGAAGAATGTTTTTAACTCACATTTTGCACTTAGTCCAGGCGATTAGAAACCGCCTGGTGGAATATATTCCTCGTTCCTAGTCAGAGACGCTGCCATCCCACAAAAGCGGCTCTGCCACTTTTATGGTGCATTTTCTTCTTAGACCTGGAAACGAGATAACGAGCGACGCTACTCAAAACACGATAATCGCCCATATACTAGCTCCCAACCCGATCGCTGCTAGGTGTTGCCAAAGGAGCGATCGCACTGGTTGCTTGGCAATCTTTTGCGTTAATAATATAGTCATCAACACTGAGAAAATTATCGTTGCACCTTGCAAAAAGGCAATTACAGCCGGGTGAGCAACCAATATTGGCAATTGTTCACCACTCAAACCAAGAGTAGCAAAGGTCACTGGTAAAATCCGCCCGCCTTCTCCTAAGCCCAAACGTAGATAGTGAGCCAAATTTCCCCCCAAAACTAATGGTAGATAGCCATAGGCAAGTTCTACAAATGATCGAGGCTTCATCCAATTTTGGATTTTGGATTTTGGATTTTGGATTTTAGATTTTGCCGCTTCGATATAGTTAGCTAACCAGTAAGACACTTGTATCAGTTTGTAGGCGGCGAAAGTAAAAATCGCTGGGATAATTAACACTAGCAGCGATAATCCGAAGTGCTGCCAAAACTGAGTTAAATCCAATTGTAACCCCAACCAAGATTGCAATTCTGGCAAGTGATGCAGATATATCCCACCCAACAACAAAAACAATAATGCTACTTCATAGGTGCGGGGTACATGAGTTGTCCACAGTTCGATACCAGGGGGACGCAAGTTAAACTCAACAGAACGATGGGGACAGGCTTTTAGGCAAGTCATGCACAGGACGCAATCTCTGTTATCTTCTAACTGGGCTGGGTGCGAGTATAAAGGACATCCATTCGTTTCCAGCCCTTCCCCCTTTTGCGGCCCACCTTTATAGCACTGATAAGTGGTGCAACTGGCAGAACATATCCCTTGCTGTGCCCGAAGTTCCGTCATTGAGAGTTTGGCAAATAAACCATTCATCCCGCCGATAGGGCAGAGATAACGACACCAAAATCGCCGCTCAAAAAGGGCAGAGAAAATCATCGCCCCTGCGGTAATTAACAGCAGCAAACAAGCGCTGAGGTAGGCGGTATTTTCTAAATGCCAGAGTTCTTCCCATAAGAAAATTAGGGAGAACAAACCAAACATAAACCATCCGCCCCATTTTTCAGCTTCTTCTCTCGGCCAGCGCTTGAGTTTTCGAGGCCACAGCCAGAGAGATAACTTTTGGGTAATTTCCCCGTAAATCATGAAGGGACAAACAGAACACCAGATCCGACCCAAAAAGGGAAAGAGAAATAAGAAGAAAGGCCACCACCAAGCCCAAAAGAAATTTAATACAAAATTGCGATCGCGGGTTTGAGGGCCAATAAATAACACTGCAACAATAATTGCAAAAGCCGTTGCAGTAAAACCATAGTTAATGCGATCGGGCCACCAGGGACTACGTAAAAACCGCCGCAAACGGGGATAGGCATTTAACAGATTTACCCGAAATCGTTTTTTCTTTGTTTCGGCTGGCCAGAAAATTTCTTCTGTTAATTCATTGGCACCTTCGGCTTGCACGATCGCCCTTTCAACCAGATTTTTCAATTCCATGAGGTTGCCAGGAAAATCATAGGACTGGAGGCGACGCAGAGCTTCTGGGGTGATATGTGGTTTTGGAACACCTCTAGCTCGAATGTAGAGACTAGTATAATATTCAACCTGTGCTTGAATATCGGTTTTCCGCACCCGTAGCGGCGGTACTTTAATAATGTGACCAACAGAACGTTCAATGGTCGGCTGAGTTTTTTCTGAAACAATCAGAATTCTGGCTCTATTAGGGCGAGGTTCAGGTGCTGGTTCTCCAGAACGAGCCACGGGCGTATATGTGCCAGTTTTGAGCAACCGCGTCACGGGAGGTAATAATTCTTCGGGCAATTCTTGGATGTTGTTGAGAACTAGAGTTCCTTCCCCCAACCATTCCAAAAGTCCTGCTTTGCCGCCAGCACGACCGAATAAATCTGCACCACTCGTTTGGAGAATACCACAATTTACTTTAATAATTGGTTCTCGCCGTTTTGGAGAACCAAAGTGGATTAAGGCTGCTATATTATCTTTTTCTAACCCTGGTTCTCCGAAAATATCCACTGATTTGCGGTCAGCAGCCGCTTCTCGAATTTGCTCCCGCAGACGCACTGCATAGCGACTTGTACCGATAATTCCGCGTTGCGCTTTGGTGACTAAATATGGTCGCAAGGCGAGAGAACGTTCTTGTTCGTAGCCAAGTGCAGATGTCACCTGAGCTAACTCTTGAACCAATTGGCGGGAAAAAGCCAGAGCAATTTCGGGGTATTGACTGACTAATTCACGAAATTTAGCAACAGGCACAACCCACAAGTGACATTCGGTTACCGTAGTAATTGTGAATGGAGTTAATTCATCCAACAGCAATTCTTGAAGTTCAATCACTGCACCGGAGAGGAATCCACAAGCTAAGGCTGGGTTGGTTTCATTGGTGCTATTGCTTTCGAGTTGACCTTCTACAAGAATATAAAGGGCTTCTGGAGGAGTGCCTTCGCTAACTAAGTCAGTTTCGGGTGGCACAACTTGTTCTTCAATTACTTGAGCGATCGCATTCAACACTTCAGGTGAGAGAATTCCTAAAGTTGTCCGTTCTTGTAGCCATATAACCGTTTCTGGAGATGTCATATTAAGTTCTCCGTGTAGGCTGCTGTATAACAAGAATTATCCCTGAAAGCGGATGTCAAAATATCTGTGTTCAGTTATTGTGCATTATTAATACACAATGTGCAATGTTTGTCCTTGCTAGTAAGGTAAACTACCTACACCGATTTAGAGTAACAAATATACTATAGGCAAATGGCAGATTTTTGAATATTTCCAGAACTTCCTTATAGAACCCATTTGATATCTTTTTTAGCTGGCAGCTAGTCTTTTAAGCATCAGTCTGATAAAACAAAGCTTGAGCTTGGCATTGGCACGAGC
>NZ_JBALCN010000018.1:0-32274 GCF_036919615.1 Nostoc sp.
GACCAACTTACATTTGAGCAGGTAATTTCTGTCTCTTCTTATAACTTTATCCTGGAAGCTCTATTCTATGCAGCTTCACATTGAATTGGTATAAACTCATAAATTCCTGGTGGGCTTGCTTCCAGACTTTCCAATTTTGGATAAATTGTTCTGATAACTGTTGCTCTGCTGGGTTGTTAAGCGGCGTATTCAACGCTTGCTGCGTATTCAACGCTTGCTCCCAGCCCTGATCAATTTGTTTCCAGGCTTTGTCAATACGCACCAAAGTCAACTGCCGCTGTTGCTTTGTCAAAGTCTGATTCAGCAATAGCCGTTCGGACGACTCAATTTGAACCTGTCCGTCGCTGATTTTCCACAAGCCATCCATACTGGGTAAATCGTTGTTAGCCAGCTCGTCGATATAGCTTGATAGCTTTGAAATACTGCTATAGGAACCTGTACCCACTATCAGAATGATTGCAGTAATCACTCCAAAAGAACCAAAAAGTTTTACCTGCAAATTTAGTTTGGAGAACATAGCACCTTTACCCAGAGTTCACGATGCCAAATATAGCATTCGCTGTTCTTTAGGATTCCCCAAACATCTAGCAGGCTAACTATTTATTCAACCCACAATTTTAGATAATACTTTAATGTTTTTATTCTATAATAAAATAAAAATCAGAGTTGATCGCACCACTCGTCTACCTAATTATATCGAAGCACCGACACATTGGCGCCAGTCTGGTTAAGTTATCGCAGCATCATTAGTTATTTGGACACATTCTATCGTTTTCACTTAATGCTATAGTTTTTACTAAAAGTCACCGTAACAATTATTTTAGTACTCCTAATTTATTCATGAACCCCTCTCTCTTATTCTTTACTTTGCGTTTTTTGCGTCCTTTGCGGTTCGTAAAAAAATAAGTCGTATAGGATTGCTATATGTCTGACAACAACACAGACACGCTGAGAAATCAGCTAATAGTTCTATCATTTATATTTATTCTTTTTTTAATTGCTGTTTTTTTAACCTTTGTGAATGCTGAAGGGTTATCAATAGAGCAAAGATTAGATTATGGAATTAAAGCTTTAACAACTACTGGAACGATTTTTGCTGGAATTGCTGTAATCATCAATGCATTCTACGGAGCCAAGCGTGCGGAAGCTATGGATAAAAGTGCTGAGGCCGCAAATAAAAGTGCTGAAGCTGCTTTAAAAAATGCAGAAGCAGTACAAGACAAGCAAATCTCAGAGCGCTTTGCGAAGGCGATTGAACAGCTTGGAAATGAAAAGATTGAAACGCGATTAGGGGCAATTTATACTTTAGAACGAATCGCCAAGGATTCCAAAGATTATCACTGGACAATTATGGAAGTCCTTACGGCTTTTGTGCGAGAGAATGCATCTTTTAAGGATTTGTCCGACAACAATACAAGAAATACAGACTCATTAATAATAGTCAATACTTGGAGTTATCAAAAACTAAAGGAGATAGAGCAAGAATCAAACCTTCAGACGGATATTCAAGCAGCCCTTACCGTAATTGGACGGCGCAAGTCTGAGAATGACCTGGAAAATCAAAGATTGAATTTAAGTAATATCAATATCAGGGGAGCAGACCTCAGCAAAGCCAATCTGCAAGGGGCAAACCTCATCGAAGCCAATCTGCAAGGGGCATTCCTCATGAAAGCCAATCTGCAAGAGGCATACCTCAGCAAAGCCAATCTGCAAAGGGCAAACCTCAGCAAAGCCAATCTGCAAGGGGCAAACCTCATCGAAGCCAGTTTGCAAGGGGGATTCCTCATCGAAGCCAGTTTGCAAGGGGCAGACCTCAGCAAAGCTAATCTGCAAGGGGCAGTCCTCTGGAAAGCCAATTTGCAAGAGGCCTTCCTCAGGGGAGCCGAAAACCTAGAATCATACCAGCTTGAATTGGCTAAAGGCGATCGCACAACAATCTTACCGGAAAATCTTCAACCACCCGAACATTGGAAAGCTTAAGTTTCACCCTTTGAACCTCAACGTCGAGCCTTTGAACTAATACGGTTCAGTTAGAGACAAAAACAGAGAAAATATTCCCTAAGTAGGATAATTAGCATAAGACACCTGTCCTATGCTAATTATCCTATGGGGATAAAATACAGAGATGTCTGTAACAAAGCCGCTGGAAATTTTAGATTTAATTCGGGAGCTTCGGCAGCAACTCAATCTTTCTCAGAAACAGTTTGCTACTAGGTTAGGAATTTCCTTCAAAACAGTAAATCGTTGGGAAAATAGGCATACAGTGCCTTCACGGTTAGCGCTCAAACTAATACAAGAAATGTTACGGAAGCTGGGTGAGACCGGTAAAAGACTGCTGAGTCAGTATTTTGCCGAAGCAGAGTAGGGTTATGAGTCATAAAGTGAGGGCATCTGAACCCCAAAACATCTTTACTGGCGGTAGCGATCAGAACACACTGCTCTGGGAGCAACTGCTGGACTATGGCATTGCTTTGTTATCTGTTGCCTTAGCATTGGGGGGAACCCTGCTGCTCAATCCATATCTTACCGCCACACCTGCCGCGCTGTTTTTTGCTGCGGTGATGGTGAGTGCCTGGTACGGTGGCTTAGGGCCAGGGTTATTTGCAACTGTTTTGTCTACTTTGGTAATTAATTACTTCTTTTTCAAACCGCTCGAGCCGCAGAACATTACAAATCTGAACGGATTAGTACCGTTGGTGGTGTTCATACTGACAGCAGGGTTAATCAGCTGGCTCAACGAATCACGCCGCACAGCCCAACAAAAAGCTGAAGCGAGCCTGAAGTCCCTCCAGGAAACCGAGGCAAGGTTTGGTCGCTTAACAGAGTCTAATGAAGAAGCACTGCGGCAACGAGAAACACAACTTCACCTGATTACAGATACGCTGCCAGTTTTGATTTCCTTTGTAGATTCAGAACAACGCTATCGCTTCAACAACCGAGCCTATGAAGAGTGGTTTGGGCATCCAGCGGCAGAAATCTATGGAAAGCATCTTTGGGAAATTATGGGTGAATCCGCCTATGAAGTAATTCGTCCCTATGTGGAACAAGTACTGGCAGGAGAGCAGGTCACTTTTGAAAGTCAAATTCCTTATAAAGATGGTGGAACACGCTACATTAATGCTATTTACGTTTCCCAGGTTAATAAACAGGGAACTGTGGAAGGGTATGCAGCGTTGATCACTGACATCAGTGAACAGCAAACTGCGCTACGCGAACAGCAAGCTGCGCTACGCGATCGCAATCAGGCAGAAGCAGCGTTGCGTGAAAGTGAAGCCCGCTTTCGCCAGATGGCAGACACCACTCCTGTACTGGTGTGGATGTCCGGTACTGACAAACTTTGTAACTACTTTAATAAACCCTGGCTAGATTTTAGCGGGCGGACTCTAGAGCAAGAGATGGGCAATGGGTGGGCTGAAGGTGTTCATCCCGATGATTTTCAACGTTGCTTAGATACATACGTTAATGCCTTTGATGCCCGACAAAAATTTACAATGGAATATCGCCTCAAACGCTTTGATGGCGAATACCGTTGGGTTTTAGATACTGGTGTGCCACGCTTGGCACCAACAGGAGAGTTTCTCGGCTATATCGGCTCCTGTGTTGATATCCACGATCGCAACTTGGCACAAGTTGCGCTACGTGATAGTGAGGAGCGATACCGAATTTTAACGGAAGTATCACCACAGGCTATTTGGATGGGCGATCGCGATGGTGGTATTACCTATTGCAATCAATACTGGTTAGACTACACCGGACTGACAATGGAGCAAACCTCTGGCTATGGCTGGATTTATGCCATTCATCCCGATGACCGCGATCGCGTCTTGAGAACTTCGATGCAGGCTGTTGCTAACGCGACAACCTACGAAGTAGAAATTCGCTTCCGTCGAGTTTCTGATGGTAGCGATCGTTGGCATATTGTGCGGGGTTTACCATTTCGAGATGCAGCCGGAGAGATTATCAAGTGGGTGGGCATCGCCAGCGACATTCACGATCGCAAAGTTGCCGAAGCCGCCCTGCTACAACTGAACGAAATGCTGGAGCAACGGATTCAAGAGCGCACTGTCCAACTCCAAACCGCCAACAAGGAACTGGAATCCTTCTCCTATTCAGTCTCTCACGACTTGCGAGCACCGCTTCGCCACATCGCCGGATTTATAGAATTGCTTCAGAAGCGGCATAGCTCAACAAGCTTAGATGAAATCAGTCAGCGTTATTTGGGGATCATCGCCCAAACTGCAAAACAGGCAGGAATATTGATCGATGAGTTGCTCACATTTTCTCGCATGGGGCGCACTGAAATGCGCTACATCAACCTAAATATGGAAGAATTGGTACAAGAGGTAAAACGCGATTTGATCACAGAAACCCAAGGACACATAACCCATTGGCACATTGAGTCACTGCCAGAAGTGCAAGGCGATCCCTCTATGCTGCGGCTGGTGCTTCGCAATCTGATGGGCAATGCCGTAAAATATACCCAAACTCGAAACCCAGCAGAAATTACTGTTGGAAGTAGTGACAATGAAAACGAAGTTATCTTTTTTGTCCAAGATAACGGCGTAGGCTTTAATATGCAATATGTTCACAAGCTATTCGGAGTATTTCAACGCCTGCATAGCGACCGACAATTTGAAGGAACAGGTGTTGGATTGGCAAACGTGCAACGCATTATTCATCGACATAACGGTCGAGTCTGGGCAGAGGCTGTAGTTAACAGTGGAGCCACTTTTTATTTCTCGCTGCCTAAGTTGTTGAGAAAGGAGAGTGAATGAAAGAACTCAAGCGAATTCTGCTAATTGAAGACAGTGCTAACGATGCAGAGTTAATCCTAGCTGCTTTGTCAGAAAACCATCTTGCCAACGAAGTGGTGGTGGTACGTGATGGAGAAGAAGCACTGGATTATCTTTATCGCCGGGGGTTGTTTCGGTTGCGAATGGAAGGCTATCCTGTTGTAGTGCTGCTCGATTTGAAATTACCTAAAATCGATGGACTAGAAGTACTGGCACAACTAAAATCTGACCCAGTTATGCGAGTGATTCCAGTCGTCGTACTCACCTCTTCCCGTGAGGAGCCAGACCTAGTTCGATGCTACGAATTAGGGGTGAATGCCTATGTTGTCAAGCCAGTAGATTACCATGATTTTGTCGATTCTATTAAGGGTGTGGGACTGTTTTGGGCAGTGATCAATCAGCCTCCCGTTGGTGCTCTACCTCCGGCACCTCTTCGTCAACAGGAGAGCAACAGATGAATGTCCTGCGTTTCCTGCTTTTGGAAGATAGTGTGTTAGATGCAGAGCTAGCCCAAGCGATGCTAACTGAAGGGGGAATTAATTGCGAACTGATCCGAGTTGAAACCGGCCCTGATTTCCTAGCTGCTGTGGAATCAGAGACTTTCGATTTAATTCTTTCCGATTATGCCCTGCCATCTTTTGATGGAATTTCTGCTCTGGAAATTGCCCGAAATCGCACTCCAGAAGTCCCTTTTATCTTTGTTTCTGCCGCGTTGGGTGAAGAATTGGCGATCGAAGCCTTGAAGAACGGTGCAACCGATTATGTATTAAAGCAAAGACTAGGGCGGTTAGTTCCCTCGGTGCAACGGGCATTGCGGGAAGCTAAAGAGCGCCGTGAGCGCAAGCGAGCAGAGGAGTCTTTACAGAAGAGTGAAGCCAGGTATCGCCGAATTGTTGATACCTCTTATGAGGGAATCTGGATGATTGACTCTCAATCACGAACAGAGTTTGTGAATCAGCGGCTCTCCGAGATGTTAGGCTATACGGCAGAAGAAATGCTCGGTCGTTCCATATTTGATTTTATGGATCAGGGTGATGGTATAGTAACCCAAAAGAAACTGGAATGGCTGAAGCGAGAAGGGAGTGATCTTAAAGAAGGTCGATTGCGCTGCAAGGATGGTTCGTACATCTGGACACTGATTTCTGCTAGAGCCATTTTTGGTGAACAAAATGAGTTCTTGGGGGCGATCGCTATGCTAACTGACATCACCGATCGCAAACGTACTGAATCAGAACGCGATCGCCTTTTGCAACTTGAGCAAGTAGCCCGTGCAGAAGCAGAGGCTACTAACCGGATAAAAGATGAGTTTCTCGCAGTACTTTCCCATGAATTGCGATCGCCACTGAATCCGATTCTCGGTTGGGCAAAACTGTTGCAGAGCCGTAAATTTGATGAGGTAGCGCTCCAAAAAGCACTCTCAACTATTGAACGCAATGCCAAATTACAAGCTCAACTAATTGAAGACTTGCTGGATGTTTCTCGCATCCTCCAAGGCAAACTCAACCTCAACATGATGCCAGTCGATCTGGCATCCACCATTGAAGCTGCAATGGACACAGTGCGTTTGGCAGCAGAGGCTAAAACCATTCAAATGCAAACGATGCTTGAACCAATGGGGAAAGTTCTGGGTGATTCAGCTCGTTTACAGCAAGTTCTCTGGAACCTGTTATCAAATGCTGTCAAGTTTACAGCACCTGAAGGAAAAGTAAATGTGCGATTGGAGTGCATCGACGCTCAAGCGCAGATTACCGTGAGTGACACAGGTAAGGGGATTAACCCTGACTTCCTACCTCATGTGTTTGATTATTTCCGTCAGGGTGATAGTACCACAACTAGAAAGTTTGGTGGGCTAGGGTTAGGTCTAGCGATCGCCCGTAACTTAATTGAGATGCACGGAGGAACGGTTTCGGCCGAAAGTCTTGGCGAGGACAAAGGAGCGATCTTCACGGTTAGGTTCCCGCTGATCAAGGAAGCTACAACAATCAAGGATGACACGAATATCGATTCCTCAACTGCCGTTCCTGTTTCCTCTCTCCTTATGGGGATACAAGTGCTGATTGTGGATGACAATGCTGATACCCGCGACTTTTTCAGCTTTGTGCTTGAGGAGTTTGGAGCGATCGTCACCGCAGTAGCATCAGGAGATGAAGCATTAAAAGCGCTAACACAGTCAAAGCCAGATATCTTACTCAGCGATATTGGGATGCCAGAGATGAACGGCTATATGCTGATGCAACAGGTGCGGACACTGGAAGCAGAAGTAGGGGGAAAACAGATTCCCGCGATCGCTCTGACTGCTTATGCAGGCGAAATCAATCAGCAGCAAGCACTAAAAGCAGGGTTTCAACAACACATCGTTAAACCTGTAGCACCAGAGGAATTGCTGATGGTGATTTCTAATTTAGTCGAATCCATTTAGGTGTTTGCTATAATTTCGCACATTGAATTGATTGGTAGCAAATGGGTTGGTCAATTTAAAATACAATTCAGTCAAAGAACTTTCAGGAGTGAAATATATCACTAAAAATTAGATAAACATCAAACTTCAAGAGATTTTTTAGTAATTGAAATTTATTTGGTTTTCATCACAAAAAATATTTCCTTACGGCTGAATTTGTCTGTTGATTGTTGGCACTGTTACAACCCGAAATTCTGAAAAAGTTTACTATACCTGAGTCCTTTAAAAAAAACAAAAGTAGTTCGTCAGGAACATAAGTCCCGTTAATACTGGAGAGTGACTTGTTGTTATCCTATCTGGCTAAATTGCAGTAGGTTAGTAAATTCTCAACAAGCTCCATCTTTTTATGAACACTGAATCGATAAATCAACAATAACTAACAAAAGAAGTAAAAATTAGCAAAGAGGTAAAGAGAAAAATTTAATCTATTTAGTTTTTTCTGCGCCACTAGTTAAGAGGTAATCTATGGTGCGAAACTCAAAGCTAGGGTACAGAACGTTCCCTAAGTCTATTCTGCGTCCATCCGTTGCTACAGGTATAATTGCATCTTTATTGGTTGGCGGAATAAGTTTTTATATAGTAAAACGCTGGCAAAATTATGCAAATTCAGAGGTACAAGTGCCAGCAACACAATTGCCACAGTTAAAAACGGTAACAGCTTTAGGGCGGATTGAACCACAGGGAAAAGTAATTAAACTCTCTGCTGCGGTGTCTGCCGAAGGAAATCGGGTAGAAAAGTTGTTAGTGAAGGAGGGGGATAGGGTAAAAGCAGGACAGGTGATTGCGATTTTGAACAGCCGCGATCGCTTGCAAGCAGCATTCAAAGAGGCGCAGGAACAAGTGAAAGTAGCCCAGGCAAACCTAAACCGCATCCAAGCAGGTGCCAAACCCGGTGAAATTGCCGCCCAAAAAGCCGCGATCGCCCGCCTAAAAGCAGAACACCTTGGTGATATTAATGCCCAAACTGCGACAATTGAGCGGTTCCAAGCCGAAGTGCGTAACGCCCAAGCAGAAGACGAACGCTATCAGCAACTATCTCAACAGGGCGCAATTTCCACCTCCCAACGGGATAGTAAGCGTTTAAACTTGGAAACCGCCCAAAAAAGCCTGCAAGAAACACAGGCACAATTAAATCGTACCCAATCATCTAGCCAGCAACAGGTCAAAGAAGCCACAGCCACACTCAATGAAATCTCCGAAGTGCGAGGAGTGGATGTAGAAGTTGTCCAAGCAGAAGTCAATCGTGCCGTAGCAGCCATGAATCTGGCAAAAGTCAATCTTAATCAGGCTGAGGTGCGATCGCCTCAAAATGGACAGATATTCGAGATCCATACCCATCCTGGCGAAGTAGTATCAAATGATGGCATTGCTGATATCGGACAAACCAACCAGATGTATGTCATAGCCGAAGTCTACGAAAGCGATATCAGCAAAGTGCATTCAGGGCAACAAGTGCGAGTATTTGGTGATTACCTGCCGATTGAGTTGCAGGGAATCGTAGATCGCAAAGGCTTGCAAGTGCGACGGCAGAATGTCATTAACACAGATCCTGTCAGCAATATCGACAACAGAGTAGTGGAAGTCCATATCCAACTAGATGAAGCCTCCAGCCGAAAAGCTGCCACCTTAACCAATATGCAAGTTAAGGCAGTAATTGAACTATGAAAAAGGCATTAGGAATGGAGAGATAAGGTCAGGACTTACGCAAAAATTGCTAACTTCGCTTAATTTATCGTAGACACGTAGTGGCTTGCCGCAGGCTACCGCCAAGACGCCAACTCTTGGAGAGGCTCCGCCAACGCGCAGCGTCTCGTAGAGAAGAGTGCCGAGAATTCGTAGAGTGTGCGTAAGTCCTAAAGGTGAATGAATGAGTCTTTGAGGTGGATGAATCTAGTTCTAACTCCCCCCTGCCCCCCACTTCTTATGATGGGATTAATCAAACAACTGCGACGACGAACACCTATAGGATGGCTGCAACTGAATCATGAAAAAAGCCGTCTCTTGGTGGCATTATCAGGCATTGTTTTTGCGGATCTTCTCATGTTCATGCAGCTAGGCTTTCAGACTGCACTGTATGACAGTAATACCAGACTACATCACAGCTTGCAAGCAGATATTGTTTTAACCAGTCCCCAAGCCCGTAACTTGCCAAGCTTGTCTACATTTTCTCGTCGGCGACTTTACCAAGCAATGGATATACCAGGGGTGAAGTCGGCAGAACCAATGTATTTCAACAATACAAGCTGGAAAAATCCCCAAACACACCGTGAGACAGGGGTGTTAGTTATCGGGTTCAACCCAGATCAGCCAGCTTTTGACTTACCAGATGTTAACCAGCAATTGCAGGCAATTAAGCTACCGGATACCGTCTTGTTCGACCGTGGTGCAAGAGGAGATTATCAAAAAGCGATCGCCCAAATTGACCAAGGTAAAACCTTAACCACCGAAATAGAACGGCGCACAATTACCATTACTGGCTTATTCCAAGTCGGGGCTTCCTTTGGCTCTGATGGCAACCTGATTACCAGCGATCAAAACTTTTTGCGGCTATTTTCTGGGCGACAGTCCAGCAGTGTCAGTCTAGGTTTGATTCTTCTTAAACCAGGCTATGACCCGAAAAAAGTAGCAGCAATGCTCAAAGCCTACCTGGGAGATGATGTCAGAGTATTAACCCACGCTGAATTTATTGAATTTGAAAATAACTTCTGGAGAACAAATTCCCCAATTGGGTTTATTTTTAGCCTGGGTGTATCAATGGGGTTTGTGGTGGGCGTGATAATCGTCTATCAAGTCCTTTCCACCGATGTTAATGCCCACGTTCGGGAATATGCCACCTTCAAAGCAATGGGATATCGCAATTACTACCTGCTAGGTGTGGTGCTTGAAGAATCGTTGATATTGGCAGTACTGGGCTTCTTTCCCGGATTGGGAGTGTCCTTAGCACTTTACCAACTGACTCGCACTGCCACAAATTTGCCCATGTACATGACTGTGATTCGGGCATTGCAGGTATTAGTACTGACTATCATTATGTGTGCAATTTCTGGTGCGATCGCCACCCGCAAACTCCAAGCCACCGACCCCGCTGATATGTTTTAAATAGGACTTACGCACACTTTATGAATTCTCGGCGCTCTTCTCTACGAGACCCTGCGCGTTGGCGGTGGCCTGCGGCAAGCCACTATGTGTCTACGAGAAATTAAGCAAGTTGGCAATTTTTACGTAAGTCCTGTTAAAAATGGGCATAGGGCATTGGGATAATTAACAATTCCCAATCTAAAATCCAAAATCCAAAATTGTTATGCTTCCTGTCATCTCCATCCAGAATCTCGACCACCATTTTGGTCACGGCTCACTCCGCAAGCAAGTTTTATGTAATATCAACTTAGAGATTAACGCCGGTGAAATTATTATCATGACCGGGCCCTCTGGTTCTGGAAAAACTAGCTTGCTGACCTTAGTAGGTGGGTTGCGTTCTGCCCAATCTGGTAGTTTGCAGGTGTTGGGACGAGAACTTTATGGTGCTAGTGCCCAAGAACTAGTACAGGCGCGACGCCATAACGGTTATATTTTCCAAGCACATAACTTGCATGGTAGTTTAACGGCACTCCAAAACGTCAAAATGGCTTTGGAATTGCACAAACATCTTGGGTTAAAAAAGATGCAAGCGAGGTCAGCCCAGATGTTAGAGCAGGTAGGATTAGGAAATCATTTGCATTACTATCCTGATAAACTGTCTGGGGGACAAAAACAAAGAGTAGCGATCGCTCGTGCTTTAGTCAGTCATCCTCAAATAATCCTAGCAGATGAACCCACCGCCGCTCTTGACAGTCAATCAGGACGAGATGTAGTCAATCTCATGCAAAAACTGGCAAAAGAACAAGGCTGTACCATCTTGATGGTTACTCATGACAACCGCATCCTAGACATTGCCGATCGCATCGTTCACATGGAAGATGGCAAACTCAAGTCAAAAGTAATACTATCAGTCTAAAGTTGTTCAACTAATTCCATTATTCAGAGTTGATTTATAAAGTAAATCTTAAGTGTGGCGTCGCAAGACTAAATTTGTGGATTAAATTTATGGTTTTTGGCGCTAAAACAGCTACCCAACTGGAAAGTTAGTCGCTCATGGGGAGCCACTGCGGTGAGTCCAGCACTGCGGGAGGGTTTCCCTCCACAGGTGACTGGCGAACCCGTAAGGGTGGATGAGTTAAGGGGCATAAATGAGGCAATACGCCCAAGCGGTTTCCCGACTTGTCCCAAGCGCCTCTCCCTTAGGAGAAGCAACTGCCGTCAAGTGGCGTGGAAACCCCCTGTTCTGGCACTAAAAGGTTTGTAGTAAGCGGCTCCAGCCCTCTCTACGAAACGCTCTGCGAACACTACGAGCAGATTTGAAGATATTTAGATTATTTAATATAATTTGATTTACCGTCGCCGATTTACTTACCTGGTTTGGGTGATTTCCCTATAGCAATTTCAACTTAACCGTGTAATATTAGTGTCCAGTTGAATAAGTGTCCAGTTAATTCCAAGATTTCCTTCAAGTATTATTATGTAATAGCTGTAACTACAACGAGTTTCCTTTGTTGCCTAACAAGTGACACCTATGGCAAGCCACGAGGTGTTTTTGCTATCAATCTAGTTAAATTTTATGCTCATTGTCAATGTCATACACCTTAATTATTAGAGTTAAGACCAATTCACTAAAATTACCGAACAAGGCAAAAGTAACCCTTCTCCTTCTTGATGAGAGGCTGCGCCAACGGAGACGCTAACGCGAACGACTACGCTCTCTCTTTACACCGAGCGTAGCCGAGGTGTAAAAAGTTAAAAGGTAAAACAAAGAAAAATAAAAATGAAGTTGAGCAATTAAATTTATTTATTGATACTGAGCGTAGCCGTAAAGCCTGCGGCATAGCTACGCTATATGGTGCAGCCTAAGAAGAGAAGTATGCTAATTATCTTTTTACTTTTTACTTCTTCATGCGAACTTTTTAAATCCCCTAAATTCATTCATGTGTAGTACTCTTTTTACTTTTATATTTTTACTTTTTAAAGTTAAAATCATTCGCCTTTGCAATCCATAAGTACCTGGAGGATTTCCCAACATTTTATAGTTTTCAACTACATCAGCTTCAAACAGGAAACACTAGTAGAAATAAGCTAGTCTATTTTCTAACATAAGCAAGGGATTTTTTGTAGCTATATGATTATTGAGAATAGCGCTAGGAGTTCAAACAAAAAGTTGCTCGGTTTTGATGTCAAAAGTTTGACAGCCAATTACCATGCAATAAATGTGTTAAAGGGAATATTTGCTGTTCTCCCTCTGACTTTGGCATTGCCTGTAGATGCTTTACAAGTAAAGGTGACTCCAACTAATCCTAAATTAGGGGATACACTATCGGTGCAGATTAATTTAGATAATCCAGAGAATCGTACAAATCTAACAGTAGCTAGTGGTAAAAATACATACCCAGCGTTTGAAGTTGCGCCCAATCAGTATCGGGCTTTTGTTCCGACAACTCCACTAGAAAAAGCTGGTACTAGAACACTTCGGGTTACGGGAGAGGGTCAAGTACAAAACTTAGCTGTGAATGTGCTTAATCGCAAGTTCCCCGTACAACGCATTACTTTGCCACCTGGCAAAGCCGGAGTGGATGCCACAGAGTATGAACTTAAGCGTGTGGCAGCTTTTAAGGCGTTACAAACACCACAAAAGTATTGGAATGGAGTATTCCTGAAGCCAAATGCCGGGCGGATGAGTACAAACTATGGTGTACGACGCTACTATAATGGTACATTTGCAAAAGACTACTATCATCGTGGCCTTGACTACGCTGGTGCTGCCGGTTCACCGGTAATTGCCCCAGCCGCTGGGCGAGTTGCTTTGGTAGGTAGGGTATCCCAAGGATTTCGGGTACACGGTAACGTAGTTGGCATTGACCACGGTCAAGGTGTAACTAGTATTTTCATGCACCTGAGTCGGATTAACGTTAAAGAAGGTGACTTTGTGAAAGCTGGTCAACTAATTGGTGCAGTAGGTTCAACAGGTGCTGCCACGGGGCCACATTTACACTGGGGTCTGTATGTTAACGGACAATCTGTTGATCCAACACCTTGGCGAACTAAGGTCGTTAATTAGTAGAGGCGGAGTTGATCGCGTCTGTGCATAATTTTTGTTTTTTTTGCTGAGAATTTGTTGAGAATTAGGCAAAATAAATTGGATTAATACCGTCCCTACCTTACTTAGCTAACATAAATGATGATCAGCGTTATGAGTATCGAAAAAATTGTAGAACAAGCTCTCCAGGATGGTTATTTGACACCAGCAATGGAAGCAGAAGTCGGTAGAATCTGTGACAATGCCTCGAAACTCTCAATTGAAGAGTATATGGCACTAGATCGGCTGATGGGAGCACTATTGACTGGTGAAGTAGTGGAAGACTAAGGTCGTTAACTAGTAGAGGCGGAATTGATCGCGTCTGTACATAATTTGTGTATTTTTTGCCGAGAATTAGGCAAAATAAATTGGATTGATACCGTCCCTACCTTGCTTGGCTAACATAAATGATGATCAGCGTTATGAGTATCGAAAAAATTGTAGAACAAGCTCTCCAGGATGGTTATTTGACACCAGCAATGGAAGCAGAAGTCGGTAGAATCTGTGACAACGCCTCGGAACTCTCAATTGAAGAGTATATGGCGCTGGATCGGCTGATGGGTGCGCTATTGACTGGTGAGGTAGTGGCGGTACCTCGGAAACAATTCATTAACGTCATGGAAGAATTGGTACTGACGGAAGCGATCGCTCGAGTCGCAGAAATTGAAGCCACCAGCGAAAGTTCTCTAGATGTCGGGGATATTGCTGCTTACGCTCTCAATCGGCTACCACCTCTGTATGCTACTACAGAAGAAGGTGCTCACTTCCAGCGCCAAACGGCTCAGGCACAATTGCAAGAATTAATTTCTCAGCAAGTAAGTGAGGCAATTAACCGTTACCTGGATCGACCCAATTTCTTCCCAGAACGGCAAGCCTTGGGCAAAAACACTGGCAATGAGGTTGTACGCCAAGTTAGTGCTTTACTCCAAGCATACGCACCTAACTTTGAGCAAAAATTATAATTTTAAGAGTTATTAGTCATTTGTTTTAGACAAAGGACAAACGACTAATGACTTTATAATTAATTACGTACTACCACTGTTGTCCCTAAACTCACTTGCTCATACAACAATCGGACATCAGAATTACGCATTCTTAAGCAGCCGTGGGATACAGCCGTTCCTACCAGGTCAATATCTGGCGTGCCATGAAAGCCAATTTCATTCCGTCCATCTGACCAAAAACCAATCCATCTGTCTCCCAAAGGACTATCTGTACCAGCCTGAAATACTTTGCCTGTAATTGGGTGACGCCAGATTGGATAGTGTCGCATGTGGATCACCTGAAAAGTACCTGTGGGCGTTTCCCAACCTTTCTTACCGACAGCGATTGGGTAGCTGGCTATCACCTCGTCTCCTGCGTATACATAAGTGCGGCGATCGCTTAAATCAACCACTACTTGCCTCTTGGCATCTATTAGCCTATTAGATGGTATTTGTTGGGCTGAAGCCTGAGACCAGAGAGTTTTTGGCCAACTATCCGCAACTGGATTTTGTGTTTCTGCTTGCGCTACCAGCTGCGTCTTAGTTGGGAGGTCGGTTGCTTTCGCTACATTATTCTTAATGATTTGGGGCTGAGTTTGAGACTTAATAGTAGAAGACTTGAGTGGAGAAGCACTTCGGACAATTGTGTGACCATCAGTTGCTTTCGCTACATTATTCTTAATTATTTTCGACTTAGTTTGAGGCTTAATACCAGAAGACCTGAGTGTAGGCGTCCTGCGAGCAATTGTGCGCCCAGAAGTTGCTTTCGCTACATTATTCTTAATTATTTTCGACTTAGTACTAGACCCAATAGCGGAGGACTTTGGTGTAAACGCCCTTTGGGCAGTTGAGCCTTGGGTGACTTCATCAGGGGGCACAGATGCACCCAGGGCAATTTCCCCTAAACTCACTTGGGAAAGATTCTTATAGACTGCCTCTGGGCGGCTTCCCTTAGGATTGGTTAGGGTAGCATCTCGCCGCATCAAAGTAGATGCAGACTTCTCAGATTGCCGTTGGGCCGTAGTAATGCGCCAATGGACAGCTAAAGATAAAAATGCTGTGCCAAAACAGAGCAACATTACCATACGTCCTAGAGATTCGTTTCTTACCATTGCCATCGCCTATTGTTTATCCCTGACATATCCAGCCGAACAATTGGATGCGTTCATCATCCGATTATCAAAAATTTATCAATACTTATCATTTCCGTTATAAATCTGCCAACACCTCTGGGCAAACTAAGACTATGCGAATTGTCGCAGCAGCAAAACTCCAAGTGACCAACCTCATTCCTCCAAAGTTCTAGGGGTTGTAAGCCAATACTTGGACTTTCTGGTGGAACTTTTGAAATGTAGCAATCAATCATTAATGGTGTAGGTGGAAGAAAAACCATGTTTGAAAAATTATTGCTAGCAGTCACAATTACATTTTCCCTCAATTTCTTTTTTCAAGTTCGTGTACCAGAGCAACATAACTCTGGTGCTATCTACGGGTCACAGCCAGAACAATCAGCAACTATGCTGGTAACAAAATCAAAAAAATAAATCACCATTATAGTAACCACAGCAATCCAACTTCCAGAAATTATTGCTTGAATTTTAAAGGTATCAAGAAGTGAAAATTACAAAATTTTTATCTTTATCCTCTATAACCAGATTTAATTATTTTAATCAAGCGTATATACCCAATTGCTAAAATTCCCAAAATGTGCATGTTGCTGCGCCTTTATTGGTTGATGGGTGTAAGGGCAACTATGCCAGCAGTATAAAGAAAAAGTAGCTCTCTTATTGCTATAAATGTATCCAAAATTGTCTGCCTCAGTGTTCCAGTCATAAATCCGTCACCTTAGCATGGAACTTCTGTCCCATTAGCAGGTCTAATAGATAGGGATGATTTAGAGCCAGTACGATCTATGAGTCAGTCGATTACTGTATCCTGGTCAACGGTTGATGCAAAGTATCCAGAAGCATCAGTGCAAGTTGACAAACTCCCTAACCACGATTTAATTTTGCGCTGCCAAGCGGGACTGCGACCAGATCGTGTTGCGTTTGCAGAACTATTACGCCGCTATCAAAGTCAAGTTGATCGGGTTCTATACCACTTAGCTCCAGATTGGGCTGACAGAGCCGATTTGGCTCAAGAAGTTTGGATTCGAGTATATCGGAATATTAACCGATTACAAGAGCCTGCTAAATTTCGGGGCTGGTTAAGCCGCATTGCCACCAACTTGTTTTATGACGAGTTGCGGAAACGCAAGCGGGTTATGAGTCCTTTGTCACTGGATGCGCCCCGTTCGTTAGAGGACGGCGAGATGGATTGGGAAATCGCCGGCGATACCCCTGGTCCTGAGGAAGAGCTGACAACTAGAGAATTTTACGAGCAACTGCGGGAGGCGATCGCGGATTTACCAGAAGTCTTTCGTACTACCATTGTCCTCAGAGAAATCGAAGGCATGGCATACGAAGAAATTGCCGAAATCACTGGAGTTTCCTTAGGAACTGTGAAGTCAAGAATAGCCAGAGCCAGATCGAGGCTGCAAGCTCACTTGCAGAATTATTTAGACTCCTAATTTACAGTATCTTGCCTCTGCCATTGGGCAGAATTTAAGCATTGATGAAGAATTGCACCAAAGACGTAGATTGCTTCTGCCTTTAGGAGGAAAATTGGCTAATTTTCCCAAAATTCCCGCCAAGTTTACCCGTGTATGAATTGATAATAATGTTAAGATGAGTACTGATTCTCAGTTTTTCGACCGTTCTCCTTTGCAACTTCCTCAAGATTTGCCAGATGGAATGGCCAAGTATACCAATGAATCAACGGGTCTCATGGATATGGTGAAGCGCGATCGCTTCGAGTTATTGAGTGCTTACCTCGATGGTGAAGTCACATCCACTGAACGCAGGCAAGTAGAAGAATGGCTGGCAAATGATGCCTCAGTTCAATGCTTGTATGCCCGACTGTTAAAGCTGCGCCAAGGCTTGCGGACTCTCCCAGTCCCAACAGCCCAACAGTCACCAGAAGCAACAGTTCAGCAAGTATTGACACGTTTGCGCCGCCGTTCCCGTTTAAACTGGATGGTGGGAGGTACAGCCGTTGCTGCTTGTGTGATCGGTGCAGTATCTGGCTTAGTACCTGGTGGTTCGAGGACATCGCAACTAGCACAACGACCACAAATAGAACCAATACAAACGTCTTCAGCGTCTATGGTTCCACCTTCCCCGCTGATGGTGGGACTAAATAACCCGGTAATTGAAATTCCGAAAGCAGCAGTAGCCTCTCCAGAAAATTCAATCTATCAGGTACAGCCGCAACAGCACGACTCTAAACAGGACATCAATTAGTTGCAAAGTTCACAGTTCATAACTATACTTTGCGGTTAAACCACAGCCACTCCACCAGCCGCCAGCTTGGAGCAGGCCCCCTAATTGCTCAACTTGATCTAGAGTCATTAAATAAACCCAAGCCCAACCCAGAGAGAGCAACTGTGGCTCATAAACCTCGATAATTTGTCGATTATAGAGGTTTTCTGGCATTTGTCTATTGGGCTGATAATCTTCCAGCACATCTAGCTGATTTAAAATCTTTGAGTTGGGAAAAGAGAGTAAATATCCGTAAACTTGACTATCCCCTAGCGTCATTGCTGGATATCCCACAGGCAGAGCAAACAATTTACCTTGTACAAAAGCTCTTTTGACATTTACTACCTTGCCAGCACAGTATCTTTTATAGTTAGCTTCACCTGGTTTGAGTGTACCGTAGACAAAAACTTGCACTAAATCAGAAAATTTTATATTTGATTCAACCATCTAAACCTTCATCAAATAACTCTTGCTATACCTGAAAGGCTAACAGTTTGAGCATAATCAGACTGATGCTCAATTAGATAAATCTGAGTAGTTGACCTACAATATAGGTTAACTTGACAGGTTGACCTCCAAATATGGAGGCGAATAGGATTACAGACCCAGTAGGAGAATTTTTGGTGGATTCCCGATATAACCCAGCAGCAATTGAGGAAAAATGGCAAAAAACATGGGTAGAACTTGGCTTAGATAAGACACCTACAGCTAGCAACAAGCCAAAATTTTACGCTTTATCCATGTTCCCTTATCCATCGGGCAGCCTACACATGGGTCACGTCCGTAATTATACGATTACGGACGTGATTGCCCGCCTCAAGCGAATGCAAGGTTATCGGGTAATACACCCAATGGGTTGGGATGCCTTTGGCTTGCCAGCAGAAAACGCCGCCATTGATCGTGGTGTACCTCCAGCAAAGTGGACTTATCAAAATATTGCCCAGATGCGGCAGCAATTGCAGCGTCTTGGTTTATCCATCGATTGGGAATGTGAACTTGCTACCTGTTCCCCTGATTATTACAAGTGGACGCAATGGATTTTCTTACAGTTTTTGGAAGCGGGGTTAGCTTACCAAAAAGAAGCAGCTGTCAACTGGGACCCCATTGACCAAACTGTACTGGCAAATGAGCAAGTTGATAACGAAGGACGTTCTTGGCGCAGTGGGGCAATAGTTGAGCGTAAATTATTGCGGCAGTGGTTTTTTAAGATTACCGACTACGCTGAAGAATTGCTCAATGACTTGCATAAATTGACAGGTTGGCCGGAACGCGTCAAGTTGATGCAGGCAAACTGGATTGGTAAATCCACAGGCGCTTACTTAGAATTTCCGATTATTGGGATAGATGAAAAAATCGGCGTCTACACCACACGCCCTGATACCGTTTATGGTGTCAGCTACCTGGTGTTAGCACCAGAACATCCCTTAACAAAGCTCGTCACCACAAAAGAACAACAAGTAGCGGTAGAAGCCTTTATTAAAGAGGTTTCCAATCAAAGTGAGTTGGAACGTACCGCTGAAGACAAACCTAAGCGGGGTATCCCTACAGGTGGGGTGGCAATCAACCCATTTACAGGGGAAGAAGTCCCTATTTGGATTGCTGACTATGTACTGTATGAGTATGGTACTGGGGCAGTGATGGGTGTACCAGCACACGATGTCCGGGATTTTAAGTTTGCCAAAAATTATGATTTGCCAGTTGATTTTGTCATCGCTTCCCCAGATGATGTTGCAGGTTTTGACTTAAGTCCAACATTAGAGATAGATGAAGTCAGACAACTGATCCAAATCGAATATAACCAGGCATACACTGAACCAGGAATTTTAATTAATTCTGGGCCTTTTACTGGTATGACTTCTACAGATGGTAAACAAGCAATAATTGAATACGCCGAACAACAGGGTTTTGGTAAAGTGCGGGTACAATATCGCTTGCGGGATTGGTTGATTTCGCGGCAGCGTTACTGGGGCGCACCGATACCTGTAATTCACTGTCCCAACTGTGGGATAGTGCCAGTTCCTGATAAAGATTTGCCAGTACAGTTGCCGGAAGAGGTAGAATTTACTGGACGTGGCGGTTCACCTTTGACTCAGCTGGAAAGTTGGGTAAATGTCCCTTGCCCTACTTGTGGCACTCCGGCAAAGCGGGAAACTGACACGATGGATACTTTTATTGATTCCTCGTGGTATTTCTTGCGCTTCCCTGATGCTAAGAATGAACAACAGGTTTTTGATTCAAGTAAAATTAACGACTGGATGCCAGTTGATCAGTACGTAGGTGGGATTGAACACGCGATTTTACATTTGTTATATTCGCGATTCTTTACTAAAGTGTTGCGAGACAGAGGGTTATTGAACTTTGATGAACCCTTCCAACGCCTGTTAACTCAAGGTATGGTACAGGGTTTAACTTACCTAAATCCCAACAAGGGCGGCAAAGATAAATGGATTCCTTCTAATCTAGTAAATTCAGCCGATCCTCGTGACCCTCAGACAGGCGAACCATTACAACGTCTCTACGCCACCATGTCTAAATCAAAGGGTAACGGTGTCGCGCCAGAAGATGTAATTGCCAAATACGGTGTAGACACAGCGCGGATGTTTATTTTGTTCAAAGCGCCGCCAGAAAAAGACTTGGAATGGGATGAAGCCGATGTGGAAGGACAATTCCGCTTTTTAAATCGGGTTTGGCGTTTGGTAACGGATTATGTTGTGGCTGGGGTATCCCGTAAAAAAGCCCAATCTGATTTAACTAAGGCAGAAAAGGAGTTGCGGCGGGCGATTCACACGGCTATTCAAGCGGTGACGGAAGACGTGGAAGACGAATATCAATTCAACACAGCTATTTCCGAATTGATGAAATTGAGTAACGCTCTAACTGATGCCGACGGCAAAAATTCACCAATTTATGCAGAAGGTATTCGGACTTTGGTGGTGTTACTAGCACCCTTTGCACCACACATTACTGATGAATTATGGCATTTATTGGGTGAAAGTGATTCAGTTCACACTCAAACTTGGCCATTATTTGATCCTGCTGCTTTGGTAGCTGATGAAATCACCTTAGTAATTCAAATTATGGGTAAAACTCGCGGTGCGATTCAAGTACCAGCACAAGCAGATAAAGTAGCGCTGGAGAAATACGCCCGTGAATCAGAAATTGCCCAACGTTACATCGAAGGTAAAGAGATTAAAAAGGTAATTGTGGTGCCTGGAAAGTTGGTGAATTTTGTCGTTAGCTAAGAGTAGAGGGAAGAGAACACGGTCAGGACTGACGCACTGATGCACTGAAAACCTGCAACGTCTATTCCCTATAGCCTACACCAGTTGCTCAAGAGCGGGTTAACCAAAGGAGTACAATTCTTTTACCCTGCTATTAGTGCTAAAAGGGAAATAAACTTGCATCCAGATGAAAATAGTCTGCAAGCGCTTCTGCTTGAGCTTTATTAATGCTGCGATCGCCATTGACAATTTCCAAAATAACTTCCTTAGAACCGATTACATTAACTAATGCTTCTGGAGTAATATCGCCTGCTTCCATAAGATGCATTAACATCGAATGCGGTGTACCTTGAGAAATTGGATAATGAGTTTCTTCAAACTTCTCAATTAACGTTATCAGTAATTCCAAAAGCATTTCTTCTTCTGGTATTAGATGGGAACGATGTTCTAAGTCTTGAACCAAAGCGATCGCCCGCTCGTTCTCTTCTCCAGTGGTAATCGTTTTTGGTTGATACTCTGCTAGCAGTTTACCATAAGATTCAGGATTAAAAGTACGGCTCATTTATCCTTATCATATTCTGCGTGAGTTAAAACATATTTGATCTAAATTCTTTGAGTTTCGTAAAGAATATCCACAATCAAGCGGTAGTTGTTTCCTTTGATATTAAACACAGTAAAGTTGCCAACCGCTTCTGCTTTTAGATAAATAGCCTGAACTTCAACCAGATTTTTCTATTCTGCTTTGCTTGCCACTCTGTACCAATCGTAAAGTGAATCACAAGCATCTGCGTGCGCTTCGCAAAATTCTCGCATAATTTTGCGACTGATAAGATGCATTTTAATTGACTTCTATTGTAACTATTAGGAGCCTACCTGCAATTTTGTCTTTATGAAATACCTATATATAGAATTGGCAATTGAGCGTAATCAGGTAGCCTAATCAATGGCACAGATGCTAAAGCTATCAAGCATGTGTTGCAATAAGTATTGTAACAGTAGTTTCCTTTTCTGGTATATGTGTCTTTAATAACATCTATATGATCGTCCAGAGAGTTGGACTCTTTTATTTATACACGAAAAAGCGCTTGAGAGTTTTGCTCACTCAAGCGCTTTCCCGTAAAAGCTTATACCAACTCACTAGTTTGATGCAACATTTGAAATCTGCAACACTCCCTTAGGAGGGAGGATTACGGGGATAACTTGTGACAAACATGTGGTGAAATGGTATCACTCCTTGCACTAACTAAGAATATCTCTTTTGCAATAATACCGGGGATCTGGTGAGTGACAGTTTATGAACTGAACACTAGTTAAAAACGACTCACCATGAATGGTAACTAAGAAGACTAAACACAATTGTAGCAATTTTGTAGGTATAGTATAAAAACTTATAGTTCATTAGCGTAGACGTAGGCATCGCTTACCACTGAGTGCAGTTTCACAATGTGCAGGAATTAGTAGCAAAAATATCTCAACTTCTGCGGCAAATGAATCGTTATAGAGTAAATCAGAGAAGGCTTGGATATTAGCATCAAAGCGATTTGGACTCAAATAAATCATCACCTCCTCTATAGATGGAGGTATTTTTTAGAGAATGGCAACCCAAGAACAAATCTTCGACCCAAGCAGATTGAAAAGTTTGGGTTGGGTATCTTCTATCTCTTAGCAAACGGTAACACCCAAGTCTTCCGCATAGTGTAGGAGGTTACTTCCTTCGTTGAAGCAAAACATAGCTTTTTCACCGACGATTCTCATGATATTCAAAACAATTTTGCGTGCTTCTATAAAAACAACAGAGGCGGATTATGGGTAAGATTTAAGAATTTCTCATACCTGTGCCTAAAATTGTAAAAGCTCTAGATAGACGTTTCACGCTTGGCTAAAATAGTTAAGTGAGTGGGTCAAATTAAATATAAAACCTCACCCTGCCTCCGGCCTCCCTCTTCTTGATAAGGAGAGGGATTGAGAGTAAGGTTTCTATCTTATATTTAATTGTGCCTCCCTACTTACTCCCCTACAAGCAGACGCTTTAACCTAGTGTCTAGGTATGTGGTAAGATTGCCTGGAACAGAGGTTTCATCTGAGTTGGAGTCTGATATAAATTGCAAAGGTCAAGCTGACCGATGATTAACTCCCACTCTATTTTTTCTATGGATTCGGAAAATATACAACAAGACTGGTGACAAACTGAGTGTAATTTGTAAATGAATATCTAGAATTTGCTACCAGACTTAACCAACTTCCCACAATTTTGACTTTTATAATTGACTTTTAGGGTAGACACATGAACGATAAGCTGATGCTGATGATTCCAGGCCCAACCCCAGTGCCAGAAGCTGCCTTACTGGCATTAGCCAAGCATCCGATTGGGCACCGCACCAGTGAATTTAGCAACATATTGGCAGAGATGACAGAAAATCTCAAGTGGCTGCACCAAACTCAAAGTGATGTGCTGACGCTAAATGTCAGTGGTACGGGTGCTGTAGAAGCCGGAATAATTAATTTTCTCTCTCCAGGCGATCGCATTTTGGTTGGTTCTAATGGTAAATTTGGCGAACGCTGGGTAGAAATTGGTCAAGCCTACGGTTTAAATGTAGAAGAAGTTAAGGTGGAATGGGGAAAACCTTTAGAGCCAAAGGTATTTGCCGAAAAACTCCAAGCAGATACCCAAAAGCAAATTAAAGCCGTGATCATTACCCACAGCGAAACCTCGACGGGTGTGTTGAATGATCTAGAAACCATCAACCGCTACGTCAAAGAACACGGTGAAGCTTTAATTATCGTTGATGCCGTGACTAGCTTGGGTGCGTTCAATCTACCCGTGGATGCTTGGGGTTTGGATATAGTCGCCTCTGGTTCCCAAAAAGGTTACATGATTCCGCCGGGATTGGGTTTTGTCTCTGTTAGCCCCAAGGCTTGGGAAGCTTACAAAACTGCGAAGCTACCGAAATATTATTTGGACTTAGGCAAATATCGCAAAGCCACAGCCAAAAATACAACTCCATTTACTCCGCCTGTGAACTTGATTGTAGCGTTACACACTACGTTGCGAATCATGAAAGAGGAGGGCTTGGAGTCAATATTTGCTCGACACGAACGGCTTAAGAATGCTACCCGCGCCGCCATTCAAGGGTTAAATTTACCCCTGCTTGCAGCAGATAGTTGCGCTAGTCCGGCGATTACGGCTGTAGCACCGCAGGGAATTGAACCGGATAAAATTCGCTCATTGATGAAAAAGCGCTTTGATATTGCCCTAGCAGGCGGTCAAGACCATTTGAGTAACAAAATTTTCCGCATTGGTCACTTGGGTTTTGTGAGCGATCGCGATATCCTCAGCTGTATAGCTTCTTTAGAAGTTACACTCTCAGAACTTGGCTACGAAGACTTCACCCCTGGATCTGGTGTAGCAGCAGCAGTTAGAGTGTTTAGTCAGTCCTGAGTAACGAGCATTAAATCAAAAGAGCGAGTTGATAATTTAACTCGCTCTTTTGATTTGTATATAAATGAGTAGAAACCGCCAAAATCAATAGACCTATATATTCAACCTTTGCACAACGTAGAGTTGATGTGACATGGCTCAATTCTTCTAAATCAACCAAGTTGCCCTACATTAGTATATTTGTCCGCAGACAGTCGTACAGGGTTTTTGATACCAAACAAAACTAACTTTGGCTACTTAATATGATACCAAATTGGTATAAATACTATTATTTGAGATTCTAGTAACAGCCTTTTAATAGAGACTTTTAATCCAAAATCCAAAATCCAAAATCTAAAATCCAAAATTGGTATGACCTATGCCGTCTCCAGCCAATCATAAATTTGTTCTAACTGCTCTAGAGTAATCAACCCATACTGCCAAAGAATCATTGCCAAAGGACCCGGATCTTGCTCCCGATGCCGAAGCGCCACCGCCAGTGATGCTGTGGAAATTGCCAAATCTTCTTGCAAAAAATGAATCAGCCGAGAATATTTTGATGGTGACATTTGTATCTCACCTCCTTGTGCAGAATGTATTGTCATATATCAGTTCACCATTGCTCGGTAGCTAGTAGCTAGTATTTTATCTTTCACTGCGCCGTTATCGGTTATACACCCCAGCACAGTTTTTTTAATCTGCCTTCAAGAGAGGCTTCTCATAAAGGGTTTGAGAAATAGAAATTTCCGTAGAAATCATCTGCTCGATTCTCAAGCAGTATTTTTACTTAGTTAAATTGTCTTCATCTTGTTTACTTTTGTGCTTTATTTAATTACACATGTAGTAATAAAGATTCCATAGCCTATACTCTCTTATTGGCGACTATTTACACTTGCGCCCAAGGGAATATTTTTGCAACCAAACCTTAAGACTGCGATTTCAGGTTGGAGACAGTAGAATTTTAGATTACTACCACAGTTTTTAAATAGTAGCGTTACAAGTGACCTTTGTACCACATCAAGTCACATTTTTTACAAAAAAAACATAAATTTCGGCAGTGTATGTTTTCAACAGAGTAACCACCCAAATCTTTATTCCCGCAAAGCACCGAAGTCTCAAAACTCAATTTTGACAATATCGCCCACTTTCAACTTCAATTCGGCAGCTCTTCCAGAGCGAAGTTCAATAACCTTATCAATTGGTGTATTGGGGCCATAGGTAAGACAAGGCTCACTTGCACAAGGAGGTGCAGCAGCCTGAATATATTTAACTACACCCTTATGTAGAAATACCATATCCAAGGCTACAGGTACATTCTTCATCCAGAAACTGACTGGTTGTGCTGAAGGGAAGCCAAACAGCATCCCTCGGTCATCTGGCAAAGCTGGTCGATACATCAACCCCTTCTGTTGTTGTTGTGGTGTTTGCGCTACCTCTAATTTAATCGTTGTGCCATTAGGAACAATGGCTTTTGCAGAAATTGGTAGTGTTTGACCTAAACTCTCTGGTGCTGGAGTTTGAGAATTAGACGTGGGACTTAGAGGTTTAGCTGTTGTTGGTACAGAACAACCCATCAGGAAAATACTCAGCAATATCGAGAGCAAACTTAGCCGACGAGTCATAATTATTTTTGATTTTGTAATTTAGATTTCAATTTTACAGAATTTAAGCTAGAAAACCTACGGCTTTTATTCGTCCTGTGATCCACAGCCGTTTTTAAGCTCAATTAACAAGATTTGGTGCAAAATCCCCTTGTTAACGGTAGGCAAACTGACACCACAGTGTACTAGGATTCTCTTAAAACGTACCCTACGCCTCGCACTGTTTGAATGAGGCGCTTTTGACCTTCATCTTCAATTTTTAGGCGCAAGTAGCGGATGTACACTTCAATTACATTAGACTCACCCAGAAAGTCGTAACCCCAAACATTTTCCAGAATTTGTTCGCGGGTTAACACCTCACGAGGATGTTCCATTAAGAATTTTAATAGTTCAAATTCCTTCATTGTCAAGTCAATTGCCCGTCCGTTGTGTATGGCACGGCGAGTTGCTATGTCTAAAATTAAATCCCCAAAGCGCAACTGCTCCGTGGTATCCACATCGGGTTTTAAGTAGAGGCGAATCAACTTCAAAAAGTCTTCTGAGCGGTAAGGCTTGAGGATGTAATCATCCGCTCCAGCTTCTAGACAAGCTACACGATCATCGACTGTATCCCTTGCCATTAAAATCAATACAGGCGATCGCATACCAGTGCTTCTCAGATTTTTGCACAATGAGAGTCCTGATTCTCCAGCTAGCATCCGGTCTAAAACAATTAAAGCAGGCTGGCGATCGCGACAGTGTTGTAAACCACTTGTCGCATCATGAGCCAAAATTGATTCGTAGCCAGCTTCTTGCAAATCGCAAGAAAGCTGATTTGCTAGGCTATCATCGGTTTCAATCACCAAAACACAGGGACTTTGAGCAACTGTCATAACAATTTGGGATATTGGATTTGGGATTGTAAAGATATTCCAGAGAAAATCTTTACATCAGTTAAAAGTGCAATTACGAGTTTTTAGTGATGGAGCAATCCTGATTTGACACGCTGCTAAGGATGTTTTAGCACGTTCAGGTGTCAGCCATCGAATTCTCCAATGCAATCTTAATAACTAACTCCAAATACCATCCCTACACCAGTAATTCTGGAAAGAAATCACCAGATTGGGAAGAAGAGCAGGGGTAGGGGAAGAGAAAAGACTAATGATTCCTAACTCCTGTACAGACGCGATTAATCGCGTCTCTACTCCTAACTCCTGACTACGGCAATTCTACAGAAGTTGGTTTGGCGATATGTGGCAAACCCCAACCTAATTTTTCTCGCAAAATTCGGAAAAACTCAGGCGGTTGCAGGCGAATAAATCTGGCACTATATTGCGATCGCTCCATATATACTCGATCTTCTGGTAGGATATAGCACCCACCATTGCCATCTACCACCATTACCAGCCGAGGAATGTTGACTGGATAGATGTTGACCGATTCAGTATCTGGAAATACCAATGCTCTAGAAGCTAGGGAATGGGGACAAATGGGTACTAGCTGTAAAGCAGGTACGCCAGGAGTCACCACTGGGCCACCAGCACTTAATGAGTAAGCTGTAGAACCTGTAGGTGTAGAAACAATCACACCATCCGCTGCAATATCTACTGGCGCATGACGCCCTATGGCAATTTCAAAATGGCACATAGAGGTCAAAGGTTCCCGATGCAGCACCATTTCATTCAAGCAGAGGGCTTCCCATAGGACTGAGTCTCCCCGAAACACTTTAACGGTGAGCATGGCTCGTTCTTCAATTTCATACTCACCCGCCATCAACTGTTCTAGTGCTTGGGGCAATTGATTTAGGAAGGCTTCCGTCAAAAATCCCATATGGCCGGTATTCACTGTTAGCAGTGGGATACCACAGGGCGCTACCTGACGAGACGCTGCTAAAACAGTGCCGTCTCCCCCTAACACCACTGCAAACTCCATATCTGAGTCAAAACCAGGGGGCGTCAGACCGTCAATGGGGGTGTGGCATACAGGACTATCCGGGTTAGAGTAGCCCAGTATGCCACCGATACTCGATGTGATACATACATTCCAACCGGCAGCGGTTAGCTTGTCTTTCAACTCGATAGCGACACGACCCGCTATCGGTTTAACGTCATTGTAGATAATGCCTGCTTTCGGCACACTCAAATATCCAAGTTTAGGCGATGCTCTGTATTATGTAATCCTTACACATTTTTGACCATGTAGTCATTAATCTAGAGTCAAATATCTAGAGTCTAGAGTTTAATGACTAATGTTCTGTTTTGTAATGACTATTGACTATTGACTTTTGAAGACTGTTTAAAAGGAGTTTTTTTAGGTTTCTGCTTTTTGGTTTTATTTTTCTCGTAGTCTAACTCCTTGAGCTTCTTCATAATTCGGCTGAAGTACTCTTGTAGATAGCTTTCTAGGGTTGTGGTTTGCTGCTGATCTAAGCCAAAGACTGTGTATACTTCATCCATTGAAGCATTTAACTGTTTACCACTAGCCAATACTTCTGTAAATGCCAGCCTGTCTGCTACGTTCCATCCCCACTGAAAGAACCGCATTAAGCCCCGCACAGCACGCAGCAAGTTTATTGGCATCCGCGTTACCCTGGCGTCTTTTCCAGATAAGCGTTCGCACAGGTTGATGATTTCCTCTGCACTCCATGCACGAGTACCGACTACAGGAAAAGCTTGGTTTTCCGTTTCTGGTACACTCAATGCTCGGATAGCAAATTTAGCAATGTCTTGAGTGTCCATATAGGCGATGGGAGAAGAATTACCAGTCACCCAAACTGGCTGCGCTTCCAAAATGGGAATCCCGTACTGACTGATTAACCCTTGCATAAACCCAGCTAGCCGCAAGATGGTGTAATTCAAGCCAGACTCAGCCAAGAAGAGTTCTGTACACCGCTTTATTTCCATTAGCGGCACTTGTGGGTATTTATCAGCATCTAAAATCGAAAAGAAGATAAAACGCTCTACACCTGCTGCTTTTGCTGCTTGAATCAATGCTACTTTGCCGTCCCAGTCCACTTGTTTGATACTCAGTGAATCTGTTGGGCGAGATGTTGACGCATCAATAACTTGGGTTATGCCTGACAATGCTTCCGCTAGGCTTTCGGGAGAACGCAAATTTCCCGGTACGAGTTCTGCACCCCATTCTTTGAGAAAAGCTGCTTTTTTACTGCTCCGAACAAGACAACGCACTTTATATCCCTCATCGATTGCACGACGAGCCACTTGTCTTCCTAAGGTGCCAGTGGCACCGACGATTAATAATGTCATGAGGGTTGTAATAAATTTTAATGTTTTATGAAAAGAATGTTATCAGAATAACCTATGCAAACAAAAGTTTACATCTTTTCTCAGAAAATCAATTTATCTGGATAGACTTATGAGAAAATGGCTGTCCGGTAACCGGACAAGCTTTTTTCCCAGTTAGCGAAAAGTATAAGCGCTTGCTTGGGGCGTTCAGAACTTTTTGATCACAAAGAAACGGAGAGTGCGGATTGGGGAATGGAGATTGGGGAGAATAATAACTCTTAACTCCTAACTCCTAACTTTTAACTCCTAACTCAGCACTCAATTATTCTTCTCCGCCTTGAATTTTCAGTAACAATGCGCCTAAGCCCCAGCCCACGAAGATTAAACCGAAAGACAATAGAGCTGCATTCAAAATTTCACCGCCCATTGGTGTGATTCTCCTTATACAAAGTGGTGTGTAAACTAGGTCTACCAGAAGCTTTTCAATGGTTGCTGTAGGATTAGACCTGTGTAAATAATTTTAAACTAGTTTAGCAGGTAATCCCTACTGGTTTAGGGGGCAATCCTTACTGTTGGGAGAACGGGATCTGGGGAAATTAGGGAAAATTGATGATAATAATTATGAAGAGATTTTATGTATCAAAATAATCAAAGTAATTTAGTAAATTTTTGCAAAGATAATCGTCCGCGTTTGGCGCTGACGCTGGGAGATCCGGCGGGGATTGGGCCGGAGGTGATTTTGAAAGCTTTAGCAGATCCGGAAATTAGTCAAAAATATGACGTTACAGTGGTGGGTAACTGGGATTTACTGGCACAGACTTATCGCAAACTGAATTTAACTGAAAATTTAGCACCTTTGTCAAATCCAGACGAGTTGTCAATCAGCAATGTGCAGTTGGATGGGGAAATTAAAGGTGAAATTATCACTGGAATAGGTAATGCAGCCAGTGGTGCGGCTAGTTTTGCCTATATGGAATATGCGATCGCTCAAACACTCGCTGGTAAATTTGATGGTATTGTCACCGGGCCGATCGCTAAATCTGCTTGGAAAGCCGCAGGGTATAATTATCCAGGGCAAACGGAACTTTTGGCACAAAAATCGGGTGTAGACCGTTTTGGGATGTTATTTGTGGCGCGATCGCCCCATACTAATTGGATACTCCGCGCAATACTAGTCACCACACATATTCCCCTACGTCAAGTAGCCGATATATTGACACCGCAGTTGTTGACACAAAAACTGGATTTGCTGGTGGAGTGTTTGGAGAAAGATTTTGGGATAGAAAATGGGAGAATTGCGATCGCCGGGTTAAATCCCCACAGTGGCGAACAGGGACAACTTGGTCGTGAAGAACAAGATTGGCTAATTCCCTGGTTAGAGCAAGAGCGGCAAAATAGACCACAAATACAGCTAGATGGCCCGATACCGCCAGATACGATGTGGGTTAAACCTGGTCAAGCTTGGTATGGAAATTCTTTAGTACAAAATCCTGCTGATGCCTACTTGGCACTTTACCACGACCAAGGCTTAATTCCTGTGAAGCTGATGGCGTTTGATCGGGCAGTTAATACTTCTATTGGTCTTCCTTTCGTTCGCACTTCACCCGATCATGGAACAGCGTTTGATATTGCGGGTAAGGGAATTGCTGATGCTACGAGTATGAAAGCAGCAATACATTTAGCGGCTGAGTTGGTTAATCGAAGATTGGCGGTGGGTTGTGGTTAAAAGTTCTTTGTTGCAATATTTACTAGGAGTAATGCTTACTTGAATTTTGAAATTATCGGAGACATCACCAATATTGAAATAATTGCTGTTGGTAACTCCATTCGTGAACTCGAACGCTTGCGTAAAACTTATGGTTCAGGACGGTGGCGGAAACTTAAAGGCTTTGCAACCATTAGCTTAGATGACGGAAGCATTTATGAAACTGAGTTACACTGGTATGAAGCCCACGGAATTGGTAAGAAAGAAATCAAAATAAAACGCTTTCTATAGGAGTTGTTATGCAGTCAGCGAACACAGAAACTCAATATGTTGTTTGCATTAGCAACAAAGATTATCCTGCTTCTTTAGAAATTCGGAAAATTTACCAGACTGTTCCTGATTCTGATGCTGTTAAGCACCGAATGATTAGAGTTATTGATGAATCAGGTAAAGACTATTTATATCCTAGCAATTATTTCGTATTGATTGATTTACCAAAAGCGGTTGCAGAAGCTTTTTCTCTAGCTAATTAAAATTTAATTATTCCTTCCAATGACTCTAAAATATCTTTCAAAAAATAGCTGCTATTCATCACCAAAGCTGTCTTGAATCATATTGTGCCAGCTATTCCTGTTTGATTAATCCGAAATATAAACACCGGAGCATTCGGGTGGTGCTGGCGAGATTTATTTATAGCAGCTAATTCATCTGTATCAATGAAATAATCTCCACTCTCAGGCTCAACAGCCATGTACCAGTTATACTGAGTTTTGATTAACTCTGGTTTAACTCGGTCAAAAATAACTTTACTGCGTTGGTAAAAAGCCTCTTGTTGAGCTTTCCATTGAGATTTTTTTTCTGACCACTGAATATTAGGGAATATTCTTCCCCGACGAACTGTGCGAATAGGCTTTGGATCTGTCATTGCTATTTTTCCTAATCTATTTTGAGATTTTATAACTTTATCATCGAAGCTATTTACTAGCTTCAAGTAAAGGCAATTTAACCAGTCATCTACTCGTTGGGTGGCTGGGATTTATTTTTTATTGACTCTTCGCGTTGTAGCGAAGATTGAGCCAGCTAACGCCTGGAAGTAATGAATGAAATCTAGTTCTTCACTGCTTGAGAGTCACAGGATCTACGGTTCTAAACTTATGTAATCCTTTTCATGTAAGGATTATGAGGCTGTTCTTGTATCGCTGATGTCACTCTATATTAAATCTTTGTAACTTGCGCTCCCATCAGAAAAACAAACGTAAGGATTCAGGTAGCAGAGTCTTGACAAAGGTGACACTTGAGGAGGAGTATCACTTCTATGAACCAAAACCTGCCTCAAGAAGTAGACAGAG
>NZ_JBALCN010000019.1:0-36613 GCF_036919615.1 Nostoc sp.
CTCTGTCTACTTCTTGAGGCAGGTTTTGGTTCATAGAAGTGATACTCCTCCTCAAGTGTCACCTTTGTCAAGACTCTGCTACCTGAATCCTTACGGAGATCATCAACAGCATATGCACCTTTTTCTTGGCGAATAAAGTCATCTTTGCCATCGCCGTTATAATCTCCCACAATCAGATTAGTTAAATCACCGCTATCGATTGTGAAATCAGTCAAAAGTTGGCTGCTAAAAGTACCGTCTCCATTAGAGAGATAGACTTGAGCAGTCAGGAGATCATCAACAGCATATGCACCTTTTTCTTGGCGAATAAAGTCATCTTTGCCATCGCCGTTATAGTCTCCCACAATCAGATTAGTTAAATCACCGCTATCGATTGTGGAATCAGTCAAAAGTTGGCTGCTAAAAGTGCCATCTCCATTAGAGAGATAGACTTGAGCAGGGAGGATCGTACCGAAGAGATTGTTGAAGATATTGTCTATAAATTTTACTTGGTGAATAAAGTCATCTTTGCCATCGCCGTTATAGTCGGCGACAATCAGATTAGTAAAATCACCGTCCTGGATTGTGGAATCAGTCAAAAGTTGGCTGATAAAGGTGCCATCTCTATTAGAGAGATAGACTTGAGCAGTGAGTATATTGTCAATAGCATATGCACCTTTTTCTTGGCGAATGAAGTCATCTCTACCATCACCATTAAAATCAAAAGGCATTGACTTTTCTCCTTTTATTAAGAGGGTTATATAGTAGTCATTAAAATGTTAATTAGATTATAAAACCCATCTGACACCTTTTACTGAGTGAAAGTAAAGTTACTGCAAAAGTCGTATCCAGCAGCTATGCCATACTTTAGCAGCCTCACAGACGAAAAGTGGATAATCCTCGAACCTTTACTGCCTCAAATATTGCGGCAATACAATTGCAAACTTTTAACTTTCCTCTTCCTCTTGGGGATAACCATTTTTCTCACGTTTGAGGCTTTCTTCTAAGGCTTGAATTTGTTCACGACGAGCTTCCAATTCTAAAGAACGTCGCGCTAAGTCTTGATTTTGCAACGTCAGGGATTGTCGCCAATGTTCTGCTCGTTCAGCTTCCTGCTGCAAAAATTCTGGGGTAATGCCGATGGTAAGGTAGTTTTGTACTAGATGGAGTACCCAGTTGGTGGCCTCTTCTAGTCTTTCAATGTCGCCTGTAGGAGAAAGTTCTACTAAAACAAGCAAGTTCTCACTCATGATCTTTCCCTTTCCCAACAGAATAAAAGCCTCTTCTGGAATTATCGCCCACAAGTTATCAGCTTCTTGACGCGCTAATAAGCGTAACTGGTGCTGGTCTAAAAAATCGTTTTTACGCACCTGGGCTAGATATAGCATGAGGGTCGCTTCGCTCCAATTCAAAATCACTGTTCGCGCAGCGTCGACTATACAGATGCCTGCGGCGGGCTGCGCCAACGCCGGAAGCCGCTGCTCTCTGGGAAAGTTGCTCCATCTTGGGGAGACCCCTTCTCTACGAGACGCTTTGCGTTGGCGTAGCCTCTCGTAGAGAAGGCGCTAACCTCTCCCTTTGGGAGAAGACCGCATTTTCCGCTCCGACTTCTCTCAAAATTCAAACAAAATTTAATAAAAAATAAGTACCAGAATTGATATTTGGATCTTATTAATTGGTAATGGATAATTGGAAATTATTGACATTCCCATTACCCATTACAGTTATCCTAAGCCACGCAGGCGATCGCGCAAAATTTCAGTTTGCTTCTGTGCTTCTGCTAAAGCCTCCCGCGCTCCCTGTACCACGTCTGCTCTAGCTCTATCCACAAAACTAGGATTGTTTAATCTGGCGCTCAGAGACTGAACTTCTGCTTCTGCTTTACTGAGGCTTTTCTCTAGCTTGGCACGCACAGCTTCAATATCCACTACGCCGCTGAGGGGAATTAGCACTTGTATTGTACCAATCACACCAGCGATCGCATTTTCTGTTTCTTGTGGTTGTTCTAATTCTCTCTGCGGGAAAAATTGTCTCCATAACCTAAGTCTCGCTTGAGCAGTCAGTAAATTTTGGCTAACAAACCAAGCTGTGTAACCAAAACCAACTAGTTCAAAGAAAGTACCGATGATGGGAGTGTCATCAATGGTATTCCCCACAGCTAAACCTAATCTACCTAAGAAAATCGCTAAAATAACTAAGCCAATTGTCTTCAAACCTTTCTGAGGTTTTTTAGCAGCAACAGTTTGGTTTTCTTGCTTGTCAGTAATGCTTAAAGTCTCAACCTTAGCCAAATCTTTAATATAAGACTGTCCAGCAGTAAGAATTTCCCGCTCCTTCTGACTTTCAGTTTGCAAATTCGCTGTCACTTTTACCCCTGGCTTAATATCCGCTTCAGCACGCAAATTCCGAATTGTGCGGATAGTCGCAATCAGCAATTCAAATTGTTCTTCTAAAGCTGGATTAATCAGGTTTGCATCCACCTGGGGATAGATTTGTAATGGTAAAGTTTGCCGGGAATCTGCTGGTTGTTGGGTGAGGGTTTGCCAAATTTCCTCGGTAATATGAGGCATCAAGGGATGAAGCAGTTTCATAATCCCTTCCAGGACGTAGGCGAGAGTTTGTTGTGCTACTCGCCGCGATGCGGGATCGGCATCTGCTTGCAATCTGGATTTCACCAGTTCAATATACTGATCGCAGAAATCGCCCCAAATAAACTCGTACAGTCCCTTAGCTGCTTCCCCTAAACCGTAGTTGTCGATGAAATTGGTAGTTTGTTTGACAACTTGATGATACCGCGAAAGAATCCAGCGATCGCTCAATTCGGTCGCAACTGGGTTGCCCAATTGTTGCGGTGTCTGTCCATCCAAATTCATCATCACAAACCGGGCAGCATTCCACAACTTGTTGGCAAAGTTGCGGGATGCTTCCACCGATGCTGATTCATCCTTTTTGCGATCGTACTCCAACCGGATATCTTGACCGGCACCAGCCACTTCCCTAATTAGGGTGTAGCGCAGGGCATCAGTACCATATTTGTGAATTAATAACAACGGGTCAATACCATTACCTTTGCTCTTTGACATCTTTTGACCTTTTTCATCCAACACCAAGCCGTGGATGTAAACTGTTTGGAAAGGCATTTGTCCGGTAAAATGCCCAGCCAGCATGGTCATTCTGGCAACCCAGAAAAAGATGATATCAAAGCCTGTCACCAAAGTAGTAGTCGGGTAGTAAGTCGCTAAATCTTGAGTTTGTTCCGGCCAGCCTAAAGTCGAAAATGGCCAGAGTCCAGAAGAAAACCAAGTATCTAGCACATCTGGGTCTTGTTCTAGCTTGACATTTTCGCCAAATTGTGCCTTACCTTTCTCCCAAGCTTCAGTTTCCGATTTCGCCACCACAAACGGCGTGTTATCGGTAATTTGCCCATCCGTTTCACTGACAGCGTACCAAGCAGGAATCTGGTGTCCCCACCATAATTGGCGAGAGATACACCAATCGGTGAGTTTTACTAGCCAATCACGATAGACCTTAGTCCAGCGTTGGGGGACAAACTCTGGAGAAGTTTGCTGGTCGAGGAATTCGAGAGTGTTGTCAGCGAGGGGGCGAATTTTGACAAACCACTGAGTTGAGAGGAGGGGTTCAATAGGTACTTTACCGCGATCGCTGTAGGGAACGGTATGCTTATAATCTTCTATCTTCACCAAAAAGCCATCTGCTTCTAGGCGAGAAACCACATTTTTTCTAGCAACAAAGCGGTCTTGTCCTTGAAACTCCCCGACATTGGCGTTGAGAGTGCCGTCTTTATTCATAATGTTGATTAACGGCAGATTGTGACGCTTACCCATGTCAAAATCGTTCGGGTCATGGGCGGGAGTTATCTTTACGCAACCCGTGCCGAAAGTAGGGTCAACATATTCATCGCCAATGATCGGAATTTCTCGTTGTAGAATTGGCAGAGTTACAGTTTTGCCAATGAGATGTTTGTAGCGATCGTCATTGGGATTAACCGCTACTGCCGTATCGCCCAGCATCGTTTCTGGTCTAGTTGTCGCCACTTCCACATAACCAGAACCATCAGTGAGGGGATAACGGAAGTGCCAAAGATTTCCATTAACCTCTTGATTTTCCACTTCCACGTCAGACACAGCCGACTGAGAAGCTGGACACCAGTTAACTAAATATTCACCACGATAAATTAAGCCTTCCTCGTAGAGGCGAGTAAACGCCTCGACAACAGCTTTAGATAAACCCTCATCCAGGGTAAACCTTTCCCGTGACCAGTCCACCGAGACACCCAAGCGTCGCAGCTGATTCAGAATCGTTCCCTCAGACTCCGCCTTCCATTGCCAAGCGCGTTCTAAGAATTTCTCGCGCCCCAACTCGTAGCGAGTTTTTCCCTCTGTCTTGAGTTGCTTTTCCAGCATACTATGCACAGCAATGCTGGCGTGGTCAGTTCCGGGGAGCCACAGGGTATTGCGCCCTTGCATCCGGTGGTAGCGCACGAGGGTATCAATCAACGCACTTTCAAAAGCGTGACCCATGTGCAAACTGCCGGTGACATTAGGCGGCGGGATGACGATGCAGTAGGGTTCGCCGCCTTTGTTGGGGTCAGCTTTGTAAACTTGGTTGTCTTCCCAGAATTTTTGCCACTTGGCTTCGGTGGAAAAGGGGTCGTAGAGACTGGGGAGATTGGGAATGGTTGCGGTCATGCGGGGAAAACTAGGTATGGAAGGACTCTAATAAATTTTGCCATAGGGTTGGAGAGGGTTTATATAGAAACGAACCGCAGAGGCGCAGAGAACGCGGAGGGAAGAGAGTTAGGAGAGGAGATGAATCAGCTTACAGGTAAGGTAATTGGGGCGGCGATTGAGGTGCATCGGGTGTTGGGGCCAGGGTTTTTGGAGGAGGTCTATAAGGAGGCGCTAATTATAGAATTTTTCAGGTGCGGGATACCTCATGTGGTTGAGAAGTCAGTAACAGTAAATTACAAAGGACATGAAGTTGGTAAGGGTAGATTAGATTTTCTGGTTGCCAATTGTCTAATTGTGAAATTAAAAGCTGTCCAAAATTTAGCCCCAATCCACGAAGCTCAAGTCCTCTCCTACCTTAAAATGACTAATTACCCCCTAGCCCTCCTCATCAACTTTAACGTCCCCCTCCTCAAAGACGGCATCAAACGCATCATCCTCTCTTAATCTCTCTGCGTCCTCTGCGCCTCTGCGGTTCGTTAACCCAAACCCATGAAAAATCAAACAACCTCCCCTTGGACATTCATCCCCACCCTATATTTTACCTCCGGCATACCCTACGTCATCATCAACACAGTTTCCGTGATCTTTTACAAAAAACTCGGAATAGATAATACTCAAATCGCATTATGGACAAGTTTTCTCTATCTACCTTGGGTCATCAAAATGTTTTGGGGCCCAATTGTCGATATTTACTCTACCAAACGTAAATGGATACTTTACACCCAATTTGCCATGTTCTGCTGCTTGGGTTTGATAGCCTTCTCCTTACAACTGCCAAATTTCTTTTTCACCTCCCTCGCAACATTAACAATAGGAGCCTTTATTTCTGCAACTTATGACATTGCCACAGATGGTTTCTATCTGCTAGCTTTATCTCCTGAACAACAAGCCTTCTTTGTCGGCATTCGCTCACTGTTTTATAGACTTGCTGTAATCTTTGGCTCTGGGATATTAGTAGTTTTAGCAGGTCAGCTTGAAGTATCTCTCAACAACATTCCTTTAAGCTGGACTATAGCTATTGGCTTCTCAGCTTTTATTTTAGCAATCGTGTTTATTTCCCATCGCCTATTTTTACCCTTACCTGAGTCAGATAACCAACGACAAATACAAGCTAGGGAAAATATACCCTTTTGGTCAATCATTAGCTCATATTTTGCTCAAGAGAAGATTATAGCTATTTTAGCATTTATCTTACTCTACAGATTTGGTGAAGCAATGCTTGTCAAGATAGCTTCTTTATTTTTATTGGACAAACCACAAGTAGGGGGCTTAGGGCTATCAACATCAGATGTTGGATTAGTCTACGGGACATTTGGGGTAATTTCCCTGATTTTTGGAGGAATTTTAGGAGGTTTGCTAATTTCTAAATATGGATTAAAAAAATGTCTATTCCCTATGGCTTTAGCTTTGAATTTACCTGATGTTTTTTATGTATATATGGCTTACACAAAACCTTCGCTAACATTAGTGTATCCCTTGGTTTCTTTGGAGCAATTTGGATATGGTTTTGGATTTACAGCTTTTAGTGTTTACTTAATGTATATTTGCCAAGGTGAATATAAAACTTCTCATTTTGCTATATCTACTGGCATTATGGCTTTAGGCATGATGCTACCAGGTTTAATTAGCGGTTATCTGCAAAAAGCATTTGGTTATCCATTATTTTTTATCTTAGTTTGTTTGCTGACCATTCCTGGGATGATTGCTCTGTTTTTTATACCTTTAAAAGAAGAACCAAAGCGTCAGAATAATTAATATTATTACAGATCATGAGTTACGTTTTAGGAATAGATGGCGGCGGTAGCAAGACTGTTTGTGTCTTGATGGATGATTTACATCAAGTACTAGGTCGTGGTGAAGCAGGCCCATCTAATTATCAGAGTATAGGTATTGAAGCCACTCTCCAATCTATTCAATCAGCAATTTATAATGCTGTTGAAACAGCAATAATTACAAATACCGTGAATATTGCAGCGATATGCCTGGGTTTAGCAGGTGTAGGTCGTGCAGCAGATATCGAAGTAGTAAAAGGTTTAGTTAAAGAGTTACAGAATAACAAATTCTTGCCTATTAATTGGGCATTACAGCCAGCGAATCTTGTAATTTGTAATGATGCTTTAATTGCTTTAGTTGGTGGAATTGGTCAGCCTGTAGGAATTGTGGTTGCAGTAGGTACTGGTTCGATAGTTTTCGGGCAAAATCATCAGGGACATAGCAAGCGAGTTGGTGGCTGGGGGTATATTTTAGGAGATGAAGGTAGCGCCTATAAAATTGCGATCGCTGGGATGAATGCAGCATTAAAATCTTATGATGGACGGGATATCTCAACAAGTTTGGTAGAGGGTTTTAAACAGCATCTTAATTTGGAAACTATAGAAGATTTAATAGAAGTAATATATCGGCGAGGATGGGGAGTTAAAAAGATAGCGGCTTTAGCACCAATTGTAGATTTGGCAGCAGCTTCAGGTGACAAAGTAGCGAATAGTATAATTGACGATGCTGTAAAAGAGTTAGTAAAAGCTACATCTATAGTAATTGATGCAATTTTTATTCCCAGAGACGTTTTAGAAGTAGTCACTACGGGAAGTGTGTGGCGGGGTAGATCCAACTTCCATAAGAGATTTGCAGCGTCTCTTATTAAGAAGTTTCCTGAAGTAAACGTGATTTTTCCAAGGTATGAACCTGCTTACGGTGCTGGTTTGTTGGCGTTGCAGACAACTCAAAATTAACCGGCTACTAACTGTTAAGTGAAGAAAGCAATAATCGGAGTTTTCAGTCTGCAAATATGCGCCCCAAAAAAGTTACTATTTCAGACCAAGCAGCGGTGGTAGCACTAGAATCATAACGATAACCGTCGTCGCGCATGAATGTATGTTCTGCTTCATACAAGAAGACTTGATGAGGTATGTTAACATTCTCAATTGCTCTGATTATAGTTTGACGATCGCTCTCTGGTATATGAGGGTCAAGAGTACCGAACACCATTAGCATCTCGCCTTTGATTTCACTTACCCGCTGGATTGTATCGGCTACCTCTTTACCCAGTTTACCACTGGGAATACCAGTAGGGTAACAGCAGACACAAGCCCGAATTTCGCTTTGAAATGCGGCGCGGAAAGCTAAATGTCCACCAATACAAAAGCCGAGAGTGCCTATTTGATTTGGAGAAACTGCACTCTCTCCTTTCAGAAATTCAATTACAGCAAGGCAATCGGCATCATAATCAGCTACTGAGGTTCGACGCGCATCGTCATTACCCCGCATCCGTCCAAGATCGTCTGGCTCAATTACTAAACCAACTGGCTCAATTCGGTGAAAAATTTCTGGCGCTGCTACTACATAGCCGTATCCTGCTAAGTAGTTAGCTAGACGAATCATTGGATCACCTAACTGATAAATATCACTGTAGAAGACAATACCAGGGTATTTTCCTGCTGCTTTGGGAGCCGCAACATAAACACGCATCAAACTGCCATCTACTCTTAACTCAACATTACGCTTGGTGATTTGCACTTTTTTGTCTCCGTGTTACGCTTGCTGTCATTAGCTTCTACACTGTAGCGCCGCAGCATCCGGTTACTTTCAACCCACAATTTGGCGTTCTTTTACCATCACTGTGATCGCTTAATATCCCCAGTGAAAGTTTGTTGCGATCGCCTTAATACTTAATAAATAAGTATTAAATTTTATAAAGTAATAAATTTGGCTATTTAGATCATTTGTGATATGAATCAAAAAAATATTCTTACTTGGGGTGATGTAGCTTACGCTTCCCGAATCGCGACTGGAGGATCAAAGCAGGAATGGGAAGCTTTAGAACTGATTTGGCAAGCATGGGAAATAATAGTCTACACCGGACTTGCAAATTATTCTAATAAACGTGAGCTTTTGCTAGTAGTTATAAGATTTTTTGCTATTGTAAGTTTTTACCTAGAATTTTTTAATGATTATTATTGGGAATACTATATTAATAATTACAGCAGAGAGTGGCTTAAAGGTATTCACATAACTCATGAGTACTATGAATACATAATCGACTGTGTGAATGCTTTACGCTGCCCTATACTACCGAAATCCGAACCAAATAATCTACTTGTGTACTTTGTCGATAATGCTTTACAGCAAGTAATACAAGTACTGATGGATAGCCTAGACAGTGACTCAATGCTATTTAAATCTGTTAGGGAAATTAACCATCAGCAGTTCCAAGTAGATAAAGATATATATGAGTTGCAGAGAATAGAAGCTGAACTAATTAGTGAGAGTATATTTTTGGATAAGATTATCAATTTAAGCGAAATACAGGAACTTTATAATCAAATTAATGAATTTATTAGAGATGAAACTGCAATTATAAAATTTTTTATAACGAAGATAAGGTAGATATGCAAGGGATGAAATACACAAATAATAAAGATTATCAGCAATCTCAAGAAGTTATAGATGCTACTAATAAATTCGTGGCTTTTTTTTCCTTTTATCAAATAAAGCCTAACTTTTCTCTGAAGCAATGTTCAGAAATAATTGGGTTTTATGAAACAGATTTAGAACGGTGGATACGTACAATTAATCGCAAAAAACAAGTAATTTTAAACGGTTCGCCTGGAACAGGAAAAACTTTTATTGCTGAACACCTTGCAAAACATTTAATAGGTGGTGGTGACGGTTTCTCAGAACTGGTACAATTTCACCCCACATACTCTTATGAGGATTTCATTCAAGGTATACGTCCTCAAAGCCAAGATGGACAACTAACATACCCTATGCTTCCAGGCAGTTTTCTAAAATTCTGCAAAGAAGCAGAGTATCATCAAGGAACTTGTGTTTTAATTATCGATGAAATAAACCGTGCTAATCTCGCACAAGTTTTTGGTGAATTAATGTACTTACTTGAGTACCGAGATAGAGAAATTCTATTAGCTGGCGGTAATATGTTTCGCATCCCGAAAAATGTCCGCATTATTGGCACCATGAATACAGCAGATAAGTCTATTGCCAATATAGACCATGCGCTACGTCGCCGCTTTGCATTTATTGAAATTCGCCCAAACTATGATGTGCTGCGACGGTATCACCTGAAAACAGGTTTTGCAGTAGAGGGATTAATTAAGATTTTACAGCAATTAAATCAGGCGATCGCAGATAAAAACTACGAAATTGGTATTTCATTCTTTTTAACAGACAACCTACGTGAAGATATAGAAGATATATGGCGCATGGAAATTGAGCCATATTTAGAAGAGTACTTTTTTAACCAGCTAAAAAAAGTAGATGAGTTTCGCTGGGATAAAATTCAAAATAAACTATGGATATAAACCCAGTACAACCAATAATTCTTGAAATTACAGAATACGAAAATAAATTATTTTCGCTTGATAAAATACCTTATTCAACTGGAGTCGAGTTATATGAAAAATACAAAACACAAGTAGATATAGAATTTCCTACCTATAAAACGAGAGAATATTGGAAACTGAAAGCTAAAGGATGGGTAGGTTACATTCCTGTAACTCCTGAATTTCATCTAAAAATAAATCCGAAAGTGCCTATCCAAAACCTCTTTGGAATGCTGGAATATACCTACAATTTGAAAAGTTTTCGCTTTCTCCAAGGGCTGATGGATTGTGAATCTCTAGAGGATTTTTACAATAATCTGGCTCATATCTTAGCCGATAAAGTTTTAGAGCGATGCCGCAAAGGATTATATCGTACTTACTTGCCTAAAACACAGCAGCTTTCTTATGTGCGGGGAAGACTAGATGTGCGACAGATAATTCAAAAGCCGTGGAATGTTAAACTTAAATGCGATTACAAAGAACATACGGCTGATATTAAAGAAAATCAAATTCTGGCATGGACACTTTATATAATTGGTCGTGGCAGTTTATGTTCAGAAAGAGTATCATCAACAGTACGAAAAGCTTATCATGCTCTACAAGGATTAGTAACGCTGCAACCTTGTAGTGCAGAAGATTGTATCGCAAGATACTATAATCGCCTCAATCCAGACTATGAACTATTACATAATTTATGTCGATTCTTTTTAGAAAATAGTAGTCCCAGTCATGAAAGGGGAAATTACAAAATCTTACCCTTCCTTGTCGATATGGCACATTTATATGAGATGTTTGTTGCAGAATGGCTTAAGAAAAATACGCCGCAAGGCTATTTTTTCAAACAGCAACATCAAATAGAAATTAGTCAGAATCGGCACTTCAGTATAGATATATTACTGTGTGATGCTGCTACTGGCAAAACAATAGCAGTTTTGGATACAAAGTATAAAGCCTCAGAACAGCGAGGAAATACAGATATTTATCAAATGATCAGCTACTCCAACACAACAAAATGCAAGCAAGCCTTTTTGATATACCCCAAAGACTTGACACAGCCACTAGATATTACAAGTGATCAAATCCGAGTCCGCAGCCTCACCTTTTCCCTAGATGATAATCTCGATCGCGCAGGTCAAACCTTCTTAAAAAACCTTTTTCTTTTCTCCTAATCCCCTTAGAACTCAATACACTTGAGTTAAGCATTTCTTCTATCTGTGCCCTCTGCGCCTCTGCGGTTCGTTAAAAAAATAAAGAGTTTGTTTTAGCCTTAACCCAACCATATTCCCTTAGAACTCACACCGATAATTAGTAAAGGGGATAGATGACATTCGCTTGTGGCGAAGCATCCATCCCCGAATAGCTGCCCAGATCATGAACCTGGAATCCTATAGTCCGGTATCTAATCATCCCAGTATCGGCCTAGATATGTCGATTGTCACTGGGATAGATACTGATTTACAAGATATCTACGAAAAGATAGTTACACAATTACTCTTGTTCACTCCTTCTTCCTTCCCCCATCGCCAATAGCGCCGTCCCGTAAGCAGCTTCCGTGTACACTGACGCTACTACAGGAACTTGCAAATAACGCGTCCTAATCGTAGTCCAAGTGTCATTCGCTGCGCCACCGCCAGCAGTATAAACACGGGTCAACTTGTCTGCGCCCATTTTTTGTAATAATTCATACCCTCGTGCTTCTATGCGGGCAATACTTTCTAACAACCCATGCAGAAATTCTACTGGGTTATTTGGGCGTGGTGACAAACGTGGGGGTAGATTGGGATCATTAATCGGAAAGCGATCGCCTACCTTCAACAACGGATAATAATCTAACTCGCTGGCAATTGATGCATCAATCTCCCGGCTAAGGCTTTCTAACTCAGCGTTTGTGAAAAATTCCTTAAGTACTGCACCCCCAGTATTAGAAGCACCACCAGTCAGCCACAAATCCCCCAGACGATGGCTGTAAAGCCCATATCGCGCATCCTCTACACGGGTACGACTTAATAACTTTAGTACCAAGGTTGAACCAAGGGAAGTCACGGCTTCACCAGGTAATTTTGCCCCACTGGCGAGAAAAGCGGCAATACTATCAGTTGTACCAGCACATACCAAACAATCACGGCGGAAACCGAACTTATCGGCAATTTCAGGACGCAATTTTGCAATTGGAGTCCCAGGAGTTAAAACTTTAGGTAGCTGTATCGGTATTTGCAGCTTTTCTAGCCATTCTGGGTATTTCAACTTTTCTACGTCATAACCCAGCTTTAAAGCATTGTGGTAATCGCTAATCCCCAACTGTCCATGTAGGAGAAACCCCAGCCAATCTGCTTGATGCAGGAAATATCTAGCTTCACTAAAAGAGGGTAATTGCCTCATCCACAAAAGTTTGGCTAGGCTAGAGGTGGCACTCAACACGGTATGATTGGGGGGTGCTATGCTCCTCAAATGCTCTAGTACCAATGATCCCCGCGCATCGTTGTACAGCAATGGTGCATCTGTTGGATTACCGCCAGCATCGACCAGTAAGACGGTGGAAGAAGTACCATTAATTGCGATCGCTTTAATTTCTCGCCGCAATTGGTCAGGTATTTGTTCCACCAGCACAAACAAAGCCTCTTGCCAAATTATTGGCATAACATGGGCTGGTGAATCCTGGAAGGGATATCGCACCTGTGCCTGGATAGAAGAAGCTTCCTCGTCAATCACCACACCGCGGGCGCCAGATGTGCCGAAGTCGATACCCAAATACAAATTCATATTTTTATAAATTTTTCTCAGGTCGAATCACTAACTACTACTGACCAATAACTGCTTTTGTTGCATCTTGTAACAAGATATTCCCCAATCTTGGCAAAACAAGGAAAAGTAGTAAACGAACTGTTCAAAATCTATTCAGGTTAGGAGGTTTTCAGCCATGCCTATCTTAGATACTCTGTACATTGCTCAGATATCTTCCATCTCAGATACTCAAGTCTACATCGCTCTAGTTGTGGCGTTGATCCCAGGAGTTCTAGCTTGGCGATTAGCCACAGAACTTTACAAATAACGCTACGTGTGACACAGTTAAAAAGCTAATAATCCTGGCAGTACGGGGTACAATTTCCAGACGCTTATGGCTTTATGCCATCGGTAGCTAGAAATCTTGCACTTACGTAAGCCAGGTTATTTTTTAACTGGTGCAACACTTGTAGCTATTTCAAAAAAATGAAGTAATATGACAGCTAAATCAAGCAGTAATTAGCGCCAGAGGGCTTTTACAGTGCTTCCCTTCACTAAGCGAGGTTATTTTTTAGCATCATGAACGCGATTCAACCCTCCAAACCACCGTTACAACCTATACAAAAACGCCGGGTCACTCCTCGACCAAAGCGGCATCTTCGTCAACGTTCTTACCAGGTGATGGCACTGGAAAGCACAGCCAAAATAGCAGTTAATTTAGCCATTACAGCCGTTGCAGCATCTGCTTTAGCACAACTTTTGCCTTATCATTGGTTACAGCAACAAAAGTTGCGAGAAATTAGTACTGAAGTCAAGCTGATGGAAGGACATGTCAATCTTTTGCAGGCGGAATTTGGCCGTAACTTCGATCCTCAGCAAACTAAAACTATTATGCAAGAACAAGGATACCGATTTGATCCCAGCCAGCGTCGGGTCGTGTTGATGAATCAAGATCGTCGCGAAGATGAACAAACTGAGTCATCACCCTAAGACAAATCGCGAATTTGGGATTATTCAGGTTTCTTGTGATTCAGGCTACGGATAAACCGGGTGTTAATTTATATTATTGCTAATAAATAATGGTTAATAGCTAATTTTTGCATAGCTATATAGTTATCATCTATTAGTCATTAGCGATACAGTGTCACTAAACTCCAATTCAAAATTTAATCAATTATTTTGAATTTTGAATCCTCCAGAATAACTAATCTACCAATTAGGACGCTGATTTAGATAGCAACTCGTTTAGCCAATTTTCGAGTTGTAAACGCAAGCGACAACCAGTAATATCCTTACTATTGTCGATAGAGGGCAGTTGAGTGAGGGCACGACGATAATCAGCGATCGCACAATTCCAGTCGCCCCAAAGATGGTAAGTCCTACCGCGTTCAGCCCAGATATGACCTTCTAGTTGACCGAAAAGCAGTGCTACCTCAAAATTCTCAATTGCCTCCTCATATTGCCCCAAGTCACGCCAGGTAATGCCTCGGTTAATCCATGCCCGGACATGGCGAGGATTCAAATCAATCGCTTGATCGTAGTCGGCAAGTGCTGCTGCTAATTCTCCACAAGCAGCGTAGTAATTTGCCCGATTATTATAAGCACTAGCTAAATAAGGATTAAGTTTGAGGGCGGTGTTATAGTTGTCAAGCGCTTTTTGCCTTTCACCACTTTGGAAATAAATTAGCCCTCGGTTGTTGTAATCAACAGCATTGTGCGGATGGCGGGAAATTAGTTGGGTTAAGGTTGCGATCGCCTCAGTATATTCTCCTTGTTGAGCCGACCTCAAAGCACAAGAGCGTAAGTAGCTGTCCCCGAAAGCAGATCCGCCACTGTCATTTTTCCGATGTTTTTGGGCTTTATGTGTAATATTTAGAACAAATTTATATTGGTCACTTTGCTGGTCACCGTCAGCTAAAAATGAGTGAATATTCATCTTTACTTAGATTATAACCGTGCTTTGTGGAATCAAATTCTAGTTTTTGCCTGCTGGTAGTTTTACCACTATGTCTATTTGTAAAGTATTTAGGGTTACATTAAAGCTATCTCAAGAGAGAACTTAACCTAGTCGCATAAGACAAATCTATGCCCTAAATAAACAATTGCTCCTCAAACCTAATCATGAATACTTCATCCCCAAGGTGAATTCCAGAAATAGCAGCTGTCAATTTCAAAGACTAGTCAAGTAGTAAGAGCGACAAATTGGTAGAATGCCAACAAGCCGTTGATTAGAGATTGGAAAGAAGACACGGGGACTCGGAAGAAGCAAGAGAGCAGGGAGCAGGGAGCGGGGGAAGAATAACAATGCCCCATGCCCCATGCCCAATACTTCTCTTAGAGAGGCTGCGCCCTAAGCGTAGCTATGCCGCAGGCTTTACGGCTTACCTCGACTTCTCTACGAGACGCTGCGCGTAGCTTGCTTCCCCGTAGGGGTACGCTCGGTACAAGTGCCCCATGTCCCGATGCTCAGTCTCTGGATTTAATTTTTAAGTTTTGAGAAATTTTCCGATGACAACCGCAATTTCCTATCCCAATGCCCCTGATTTAACAACCGATGATTACATTGTTATCGGCTTGGCAACTTGCTTCGTCAAAGAAGATGGAGAAGTTTATCAAATCGAAGTAATAGAACCGATTCCCTCTGCGGCTTTGGAAGCGCTTTTAAAGGGCATCCCTACCTCCTATAAGCTGGCTCATGCAACAACTTTGGGATCTGTGCTGGATGGCGATTCACAACTGTTGCCAGATGGCTTCCCAGAGTCCGCTCAGTTTGGAGAGGAATTTCTGCCACGGGCATTTGCAGCAGCTCGTACCTACAAGCGTCGTGAATCTGCAAAATCCTTGATTCCCTTAGGTACAAACTACACTGAATTTAAGTATTCCATTGAGCGCAAGCGAGTATTAAATGCCGCTAGAGTTGTCACTAAAGAAGACAATATTAAACAGCATTCTCACACTCACAAAGTTCTTTAAGTAATTATGCTCAAACTTTACGGCGGTGCTCGGAGTCGAGCGTCAATTGTTCACTGGTATTTAGAGGAACTAGGAGTTCCCTACGAATTTGTCAAGCTCGATATGCAGGCGGGTGAACATCTCCAGCCTGCATATTTAGCAATTAACCCAGTTGGTAAAGTTCCAGCAATTGTTGATGAGGATTTTCAACTTTGGGAATCTGGGGCAATTTTGCTGTATCTTGCTGATAAATATGCTAAAATTTCACTTTCACTTCAAGAACGTGCTGTATTTTCCCAATGGGTGTTGTTTGCCAATGCTACCCTTGGTCCAGGAATTTTTGTAGAAGCAAGTCGGGAGCGGGAAATACCCCGCTTGTTGACTCCATTAAATGAAATTTTTAGTAAACAACCTTTTTTGCTGGGTAATGAGTTTACTGTTGCTGATGTGGCAGTAGGGTCTGTTCTGAATTACATTCCCATCATGCTGAAGCTAGACCTCAGCTCCTACCCAGCGGTGTTGAACTATATGAAGGAGTTATCTGAGCGTCCAGCATTTCAAAAAAGTATTGGCAAAGGGGCTTGATTGTAGTCAACTTAAGCCTCGGCGAATGGAATTCGCAGCTACACAAACATAGACACAAAGCGGCTTCCCGCAGGGTAGCCTAAGAGAATTTAACCTACGCGGGCGGGTAAAGCCTCGTGTAGACGCGGTTTCTAACCGCCCTTTTAGCGTTAAGTTAACTATCGTGCATTATATCCAAACAAAAAATATTCACAAAACTTATTTTGGGTGGGCACTGCCCACCATGTAAATCTTTTAACGATAATTTGTAAATTGCAAAGCCAACGGGTAGTCTTCTTGTTTCAGCCGCTGCATGACTACTTGTAGGTCATCTTTAGATTTGGCAGAAACCCGCACAACATCCCCTTGGATTGAAGCTTGTACCTTTTTGAATTCGTCGCGAATCAATTTGGAAATTTGTTTGGCGATTTCTTGACTGATGCCTTTTTTGAGTTTAATTTCTTGACGGACGCGATTACCACTAGCTGATTCAACCTTGCCAAAATCAAAGATTTTTTGGGAGAGGTTACGCTTGGCGGCTTTTTCTCGCAGGATGGTGTGTACAGAATCTAAGGTAAACTCGCTATCAGTACTAACGTTAATGCTTTCTTCGACTAACTCGACAGTAGTTTGAGTGTCTTTGAGGTCGTAACGACCTTTGATGTCTCGGATAACTTGATCGACAGCGTTAACCAATTCTTGTCGATCAAAGTCGCTCACAATGTCAAAGGAAAAAGTAGAAGCCATAAAACATTTTGGATTTTAGATTTTGGATTTTGGATTGGGTATTGGGAAAACTTTTTCCCACTTCCCAGTCTCAACTACCCACTTAATTAGTAACTTGGATGATGCTCAAGAAGATGAGAGTGGCAGAGCCAACGGAGCCAATGCCAAACATCAGTGAGCCTCTTTCAGAGGAGCTATGCTAACGCAAAAGGGTATATTCAAAATATAAAAAATTGAGTATAGCAAACGCGCCACCACAAAGGCGATCGCAGCCACTTGTGCTGTAGAAGAATTTACACAAGTTACGTATGCCATCAATGCAGCTGCCGCAAACAACATAAACGCTTCAAAGGTGTTCTGATGCGCCCAAGTAGCTCGTTGGGCGTATGGTGGGAATTTATCAAACATAGCACAAGGAGTAGAAAACATTTCATACCCAATCCGCATACTGGCATAAGCTACCACCAAAAATGGTAGGTAAATCAGAACGGCAGCAGCAGCGATCGAGTACAAAAAATTATCATTACTTATTAGTCATTGGTTATTAGTCATCAGTCATCAGTCATCAGTCATCAGTCATTAGTCAAATATAAAGAACAAATGACAAAAGACAAATGACAAATGACTAATCAAAGTAGAAGAGGGTCACTACTTTTCTTTGTTCTTCTGCATCTTGACAAGTTTGCAACAGAGTGCCACTGTCATGAAATGCAAAGCAGATCAGTTGCTGGCAACGAGAGACAATTTCCTTGTTGCATAGGTAACTAGCTTCGGCAAGGGACAGATTATCATTACTGGAATTTTCCACTAGATGCATTACCTGTTCTAGTTGCTGGCGCGATTCTAAAGGCTGGCGTTCCAGGCTTTGGGGTAGAATCACTGTTAACAAATTCGGATCAGCCCGTGTTGCTCCCTTGATGGCAGCTGAATTTGTACCTGTAGCACCAGAAGTAATGATGCGATTACCCGATAAAACTAGGGCATATGTCATCATTTCAATAAGATTCTGATGCGTAATTGGGACGTGACGAGAACCCAGCAAGGCAATTCTTTTAGAACCCGTTTGCTGGATTGTTGCCAGTTCCTGCGCTAATGTATCGAGGTTAATAAGGTCTGTTGATTGGCTCAAAGATGGACATAATCCGATTAAACGACCCAGATATTTTACCAAACAGCGTGTAGGTACGAGGCAAACCTGAGTTAGACTTTGCTACAATTTTTCGATTGTTTGGATTACTTGGTCACACCAAGCCAGCCAATGTGTTTCATAAGTAATGCCATTTAGGAGAGTCAAATACTGAAATTTTGCTGATTCTGGGAGTTCTTGCGGATTCTGAAAGCATTCTTGTTCTAAATCCTTGTACGTAGATAATTTTTTTAAGTGGGCTTTTTGGTGACGCTCTAGCTCTGCCAAGATCATCTGGTTAGAAGCAATATGGCCAGCAAAAATTTTAACAAGCAAATCATCTTTAATCGGTGTGGGTTCACAAGGTTGAACAATCCACTCTTTGATCTGCTGTTCTCCCAAATCTGTAACCCTGTAGAGCTTTTTATCTGGACGTCCTGCTTGGACAATCGACTCGGAACTGATCCATCCTTGATCTTCTAGCTTCGACAACTCCCGATAAATCTGCTGGTGACTTGCTGACCAGAAAAAGCCTACAGAGCCATCGAATCGTTTTGCTAAATCATACCCACTACAAGGCGCGTCAACCAGAGCAGCTAATATTGCGTGCGCTAATGCCATAATTTTTAATTCACTACTTGACATATGCAACTAATTGCATAAAAATATTAATATGCAATTAGTTGCATATTAAACTGAAACAACATTGAGTAGTAATAAATGCCTCAAGTAATACCAGGAAGATTTACAGCCGAGATTAATGAACCCTTTGTTGTGTTTTTGATTGGGATGCGAATTAATAAATTACTCGCTTTCTCCAAATGGATTCCGACTGCAACAGCGATGTCGCCCATGCTACGAAGCCTTTACCATAATCCCGAAAAAGGGTTTTTAGGGGGAGAAACTTTTGTTTACTGGCGAGGGGTGGGACTGATTCAGTATTGGCGATCGTTTGAAGATTTAGAGCGTTTTGCCAGAAATCCAGCTGATGCACATCTAAAAGCTTGGCAAAGGTTTAATCAAGCCATTGGTGCTGATGGCAATGTCGGCATTTGGCACGAAACTTATTTAATCGAACCGGGAAGATATGAGGCGGTTTACGGGAATATGCCTGTGTTTGGATTAGCTGCTGCAACTAAGCACGTCCCACCTATGGGGCGGAGGGAGACAGCACGCCGTCGCCTGGGAGGTGACAGCGAGCCAGCTGTGCCTTCGCCAATAACACAGCCCTCTAACTGATGACTGAGCATTGATCCTGTTGAATTGTTTGAGTTGATCAGCCTAAGACAATGCTGCCGCGGGAGTTAAACCCAGTTTAGATAACAGGCGGTCAATATCAAAATGCTCAGACATTAACTGGCGAATGCACTGAACCTTAATCGGCTCGTGGAGGCGGACTTGCCCGAAAGTGCGGTCAACAATTTCTACAGTGGTGAGGGTGTCTAAGTCAACAGATAAAATCGGGATTTCTAGTTCTTCAGCACGACTGAGAATGAATGGCGGGGGTGGTAGTTGCCCGGTGAGAATTAAACATTGGGTAGAAGTTTCCAAAGCAGCTTGCTGAATTTCCACACGATCGCCTCCTGTTACCACTGCCATATTCCGGCGTTTGCGGAAATACTTGACAGCAGAGTTGACATTCATCGCTCCAATTGCCAGACTTTCCACCAACAAATCTAGGCGATCGTTGCGACAGAGAACATCAGCCTTTAACTGCTTGACTAGTTCGCCAACACTGACACTGCGGAGCAAATCGTTGTTTGGCAGCATTGCTAGCACCGGAATCCCCTGCTGTTCCAAAAATGGGCGCAAGAGAGTGTCAACCGCTTCTAGTTGGGTGAGTGGGATATCATTAATCACAACTCCAATCAAGCGATCGCCCATACGCTGTTTCGCAGCCAATAGCGCCTCAATTGAAAGCAACGATTTATAGCGGGTTACTAACAGCACAGCAGCATCCAATACTTCAGCCATTTGCAGCAAAGACAAGTCAAACAAATTGCCTTCGGACAAATCACCAGGCCCCTCCAGTAACACCAAATCTCCTTGGGACATTTGCAAATATTGCTGTATTAGGGACTGTTGATAATCAGTTTTGTCTTCCCCCCGCAAGCGCTTTTGCACATTTAGTTCATCCAAAGCCAGCATTGTAGGTGCAACACGGTTTTCCGGCAAGTTGAGGCTAAGAGCGATGAACTGGACATCTTCCTCAATTACGGTTCCACTAGACAAATTCAAGCACGTACCGAGCGGTTTACCGTAGGTAATATCCAATCCTTTTTGCTGTAGCTGATAAGACAAACCCAGAACAGTTGCAGATTTACCGCTGTAAGTCTCGGTTGATCCAATCAGCAAATATTTAGGGGATTTTGGCACACATGCACTCCTAATTTCAAAAGTCAGAAGAACCCAGCTAGGTGTTTCCTAATTCTAGTTCCTTCTGGCAAAAGCTCTCGCTCTTACAAGTTAAGCTTTCCCAGAATTACCTTCTGATTGAACAAGCAGGGAGCAGGTACTGAAGAGTGGGGTGGGAGAAAGGGTGGCTACAAGCTTTTTATCAAAATAAACCTTTATGCTTATTCTTACTTGAGTTTCCTCATTATCATGAAAAATTTGGCTTTCCCCTCTCACCAGAATTAGAAATTTTGGAGTTGTATAAAAAACAGTCTTGGAAAGGTAAGGATGATCAGAGGGTGAGAAACGCTTGCTATCTACCTTATCCTCTCACCTCATCTGATCATCGCTTCCTGTCACCGATCAAAGCATTTGCACACCGCCACTCACGGGTAAATATGCCCCAGTAATAAATTTTGCTTCGTCAGATGCTAACAGTAGAATGGCTCCGGCAACATCCTCTGGCAGCCCATTTCGCTTTAATGGCACCATTTGAACCGAAGCGTCTTTATATTCTTGAGGTAATTGGGCTGTGGCATCAGTCAGGGTTAATCCAGGTGAAACGACATTAGCACGAATGCCGTGAGGACCGAGTTCCAATGCTAAACTTTTGATGAAGGCATCTAATCCAGATTTGGCGGTACTATGAGCGATAAAGCCTTCTCCTGGATAGCGAGATAAGCCACTGCTGACAGCAATGATAATACCTCGCTTGTGTTTGATCATTGAGGGAACAACCGCTTTGCAGGGGAAAAACGCCCCTTTCAGTTCTCCCAGCAATTTTGCTTCAAAGTCTTCCCAGCGGTAATCTACGAAGGGAGCCATTGGGAAATTCGCGTTGGCATTAATTACCAGCGTATCAATGATACCTAAGGTATCTGCAACCTGCTGCACCATTGCATCTACTTCTTGTGGGTCGCGCACATCAGCTTTGACTGCCACTGCCCGACCGCCAGCGGATGTAATCGATTCAACAACTTCCACAGCCGCTGTTTCACTACCATAGTAATTTACGCCAACCGCAGCACCATGTTGTCCTAGCAGTTTGGCGGTTGCTGCACCAATGCCACGACTTGCACCTGTGATCAAAACAACGCGATCGCGCAGCAATTGGTTAGTATTTGAGCTTTGTTGAGATTGGGTCGCAACCATAATTTTCTCCTTTTATTTTTCTAATCAGGCTCACTCACACTATTGAGGGTTCTATTTTAACTGTCAGGATATTTATAAATGTATCTGTTAATGGCGCTCTTCAAGATTGTTTCTTTCATTCATTGCGGGTGAGCGATCGCTTCTAGTCTGCCAGATGCGATCGCAGTGAAAAGCATTCAGCACTTTCCTCAAAAACCCAACACCTGTATTGATTTTTCAAGTACTTCTTTGGGGCGGAATGGTTTAGTTAGATATAAATTTGCACCAACCTCAATTCCTTTTTGTTTATCAAATTCCTGTCCCTTAGCTGTCAAGATCACAATGTAGATGTCAGTCATTTGCAAGTCGTGTTTAACAATGTGGCAGACTTCTAGACCATTCATTTTAGGCATCATCACATCGAGAAAAACCAGGTTCGGTTTTTCAGTTTTAATAGTTTCGAGAGCTTCTTCTCCATTTCTAGCAGTTATAAGTTCAACCCCCTTATCTTCTAATGCTTCTAGGGCTTGTTCCATCAAAATCAAGATATTGGGTTCATCGTCAACAATCAGAATTTTCTGGGTCATAGGGATTGGGGATTGGGAATTGAGAATTGGGAATTAGGGATTAGATATTAGAGTTAAACTAACTTTTTCCACTAAGTAGTCGCTAATAGCAGCGATTACTATTCGGACAGCATAATAAAAAATACATTTTCCAACTCCTTCTCAAACCGTAGGGTTTTCACTAAATCGGCTTCTTGAGAAAACATAGAATCGATGATGATCATGTCAGGTTTGGCTGACAAGGCTTTATGGATGCATTCTTGGGGATTCGAGGCTTCAATCACGCTGTATCCCTGAGTTTGTAGTACATCTGATAGGGTTTTTAAGGCTGATGCATTTTTATCTACAACCAATACCTTTTTACTAGAAGTGCCCTGGTAAAGCAGTGAGCCAATTTCATTGAGGAGTTTCTCTGTGTCAATAGGCTTGGTGAGATAGCGATCAATGCCAATATGGTAGCCCCGTTCCTTGTTTTCAATAATTGACAGAATAATGATCGGAATGTCTGCGGTCTGGGGATCATTTTTGAGAACGGCTGCCACATCGAAGCCATTGATTTGGGGCATCATCACGTCCAAGAGAATCAGATCGGGATGGGCTATTTTGATCTGATGAATTGCATCCATACCGTCTTTCCCTTCCCGAACGTTGTAACCTTCGTTTTCCAGTTGTTGACGGAGTAGTTCTCTAATGTTGGCATCATCATCTACAACCAAGATGGTTTTACGGTTTTGGTTCAGTACAGTGTCTCTGGTGATGACGTGTTCTTTAAGTTGTTTGACTAGCGTATCCAGATTTAGATTAGTAGTACTTTCTTGATCGCAGGTGTAGGTAGGAATGATGAACGAGAATATGCTGCCGTTACCTGGTTCACTCTCAACCCAGATTCTACCACCATGATGATCGACGATTTGTTTACAGATGGGCAGTCCTAACCCTGTACCTTTGGGTTTGTCGGTGAGGGTGTCGCCTACTTGGCGGAATTTCTCAAATACTTTTGGCTGGTCTTCAGGTGCAATACCAATGCCTGTGTCAATGACACTGATGCAAACACCATCGTTTCCTTGTTTGACGCGGCAGGTGACACAACCAGATTCGCTAAACTTAACGGCATTGGAAATCAGGTTGATTAAAACTTGCAGCAGACGGTTGCGATCGCCTACGATCTGAGGCAGTCCAGGTTCAATCTCGCAGACCAACTGCAAGCCATTGGTTTCAAACAACCCGGCGGTGGAATTGCTTGCCCAATCGAGTAATTCGCTGGGATCAATGGGCTGCATCTGCCATTCCACTTTCCCTGCTTCCATCTTGGCGATGTCCAGGACATCGTTAATCAAAGACGTGAGCCGTTCTGCTTCCGACACAATAATGTTGAGATTGTCACCCACCCGCTTGATGGTTTTCTGAAGCTTGCGGTCTTCGGTAGAAATTATTGGGAACACATCAGTTTCTAGCTTTTCTTTAATGATCGATGCAAAACCGAGAACAGAAGTCAGCGGCGTCCGTAGCTCGTGGGAAACTGTTGAGATGAAGTCGGTCTTCATCTTGTCAATCTCCTTTTCTGCCGTCACATCCCGAATCAGCAGCGCCGAACCGAAGCAGGCAGCAGGTTCTTGGTCTGTCGTCTTTTTGAAAATGGCGGTCGCTACAGCCTGACCAATGCGTTCCTTCGTCAGTGCAACTTCGGCAGAGAACACCTGTTTGGGATGGGACTGAGTTCGTGCTACCAGGTCTGCTAAATCAGACAGAGGTAGTTTTCGGTAGTGAACGTTGAGGGCGGTAGCTGTCAATCCGTACATGCCTAAAAAGGCAGGATTGAAGTGGGTGATTTGTCCTGCGGTGTCTGCCACCAACAGACCATCTGCTAAGTTATCTAAAATGGCATTTAATCCCTGCGCTTCTGCTAGGGTATTTTGCAGAGCAGCTGTCCGCTCTACAACTCTGGCTTCAAGTTCTTGATTCAGTTGCCGCAAAGCGATTTCTGCTTGTTTGCGGGCAGTGATGTCGGTATTAATTTCCAGCACCGCGCAGGGCTGACGGTCGATGTCCCGTTGCAACGTCCATCGGCTCTCGACAGTAATCAGGCTGCCATCATGGGTGAGATGTTGTACTTCTCCTTCCCAACTGCCTTCCTCTAATAAATCTGCGATAATTTCTTGTTTTGGTTTTGGAAAGGTTTTTTTAATAAATGCGTGAATGTATTGGCCTTTCACTTCTTCACGCGTCCAGCCGTAGAGAGTTTCGGCACCTTGATTCCAGTACAAGATTTTCTCGCTCATGTCGCGGACGATGATCGCATCGCTGGAATGATTCAACATATCCAATAAACGTTGATTTTCAGCTTCTGCGTGCTTGCGATCATGAATATCAGTACAAGTGCCAATCCATTCCCGAATGCTGCCATCTTCTTCTAAAACAGGGGTACCACAGACAGAGAAGTAACGGTATGTGCCATCCTTGCCACGTAGCCGATATTCGGTTTGGTAAATACCTCGGTTCGCCACAGCAGCATTCCAAACTTCTGTGGAGCGGGCACGGTCATCGGGGTGAATTGGATCAATCCAGCCCCAACCCTCAACTTCAGCTTCGCTCTGCCCGGTATAGGCTATCCAAGTGAGCATTTCACTGCTTATTCCTAGTCCTTCTGAAGTAGCTGCCCAGACGATCTGTGAAGTAGCAGTTACTAACGAGCGATATCGTTCTTTAAGCCGCTGACTTTCGGCTTCTGCCAGCTTGCGATCGTGAATATCGGTACAAGTGCCAATCCACTCCCGAACGCTACCATCATCTTCGATCACGGGGGCACCCCAGACCCAAAAGTAGCGATAATTGCCATCCTGGCCCCGAATTCGGTATTCAATTTGATACATGCTCAGGTTTGCTATGGCAACACCCCAGGCTTCTCTGGTGTAGGGGCGATCGTCGGGATGAACAGCATCAATCCAGCCCCCATTCTCCGCTTCAGCTAGACTTTGACCTGTGTAGGCGATCCAGTCTGTCAATTCAAAGCAAATTCCTTCTGGTGTGCTGACCCAGATAATTTGCGTGTTAGTTTTGACCAGAGAGCGGTATCGGGCTTCGCTCCGTTTCAAGATTTTTTCGGAGTGTTGACGTTCCTGCTGGGCCCGCCTGAGGTCGCTAATGTCTTCCACACTTGACCAGATCAGGCGCTCTCCATCCTTGTGAATCATTAGTCCAGAAACCCTGACTGGAACTAGATGCCCGTCTTTGTGGATGAACTCCTTCTCATCGGGCCCGTAGCGACCAGTTCGTTCTAGGTTCTCTAGCTGGGCTTGCTCGGCGGCATAGTTTTCCGGAGTAATTTGCCAGTACGTGAGATTCAGGGTTTCTGGAACAGTACGCCCCAAAATGGCAGCATAGGCGGGGTTAATGTTAATTAGTGTCCCATCTGTTCGGTATAGTACTAGCCCAACAGGACATTGTTCAAATAGCTGACTGTTATATTCATCAAGTTGATTAAACATAGTTGAGGTTTCTTTAGTGGGGTATTTGGGTAGGGTTAGAACAACAGAACCAAGACAACAAAGTGGCGTAAAGCTTTAACGAAATTGGGTGGCGTTGGAACATCTGGTAAATTTGATCAGGTGATGCAGCTTCTACATCTGGACTGTGCTGTGAAAGTCGCTGGATCAATTGAGTGTGGCAGATCAGCAAATCCGTCGGTTTGAGCATTGAAGCGGTTGATGCAATGAAGCCGTCAGCATCGGGAGTGGGGGATGATTCCGTTGTGAAAGTTGGCAAGGCAGAGGTGCTATTCTGTTTTTCAGCAGCGTCTACCAATGCACAATTTACCGGAATCTGAATCCAGAATTCTGTCCCTTCACCCGGTTGAGAACGACACTTGAGCATTCCCCCATGTTTGTCTACAACAATTTGGTAACTGATTGCCATGCCTAACCCGGTTCCCTTACCAACATCTTTCGTGGTGAAGAAGGGATCGTAAATGCGGCGGATTACCTCCTCCTTCATGCCTGGGCCGTTGTCGGCAATGCGAATCACCACCCACTGGTTGTCGAGGACTTCAGTACGAATGGTGATTTGGGCAATAGCCGGGGATATTTCTTCATTGCCCATTCCCTCCTCTAGAGCATCAATGGCATTTGCCAAGACGTTCATAAACACCTGATTCAACTGTCCGGGATAGCATTCAATCAGGGGAAGTTTTGCATAGTTTTTAACGATTTCAATTGCCGGACGATGAACATCTGCTTTTAAGCGATGATGAAGAATCATTAGCGTTCCGTCGATGCCATCGTGGATGTTGACGGCTTTCATTTCGGCTTCGTCATGGCGGGAGAAGTTTTTCAGAGATTGGACAATTTCCACAATGCGACCTGTGCCCACCTTCATTGAATTCAGCAGTTTGGGGAGATCCTGCATGATAAATTCCAGGTCTATATTGTCTAACTCTGATTCCAGTTCTGGAGGAGCAACAGGTAGAAATTTCTGATACTTTTCCAACAGGTGCAATAAGTCTTGGCCGTATTCGGTAACATACTTTAAATTGCCGCAAATAAAGTTAACTGGGTTGTTGATTTCGTGGGCAACTCCGGCAATGAGTTGCCCTAGACTGGACATTTTTTCGCTTTGGATCAACTGAGTTTGAGCCAATTGCAATTCATGGAGAGCTTGCTGAAGTCTCTGTGTCTGGGCTTTTGCCTGGACGGCTGCTTGAGTGCTCTGCTCGTAAAGCACAGCTTTGTCAATGGCGATCGCTGTTTGGGAGGCAAAGATACTCACAAGCTTCAGGTGTTCAGCCTTGTAAGAGTCAGTTTTGGGTGTTCCAATGGCGATCGCTCCCAGTACCCGCTCCTTGGCTCGCAACGGTACACAAATCAGGGCGCTAACGTTTTTTTGCCCCTCTAATCGAGGATCGGCTTGCACATCATTGACGAGTTCTGCTCGGTTGGATTGCACAATGTTGCCAATAATTCCCTTACCCGGTTCCGGCTGACTGTGGTCAAAAAACACTCCAAATTCGGCAATGATTTCAAATGCAGTTGCATCTGAATTCAGGAGCAGAATCATCCCCGCAGATGATTCAATCAATTGACTCAATTCCTGAAGCACGAGTTGGGCAATCTGTCGCGTATCCAAACTTGTTGTGAGTTGAGTCGAGATATCCTCAAACAAATCAATTTCCTGGTATCGCTCTAGCAATTCTTTGGCGAGTTCTTTCTTTTCAGCTTCCTGTTTTGCTAGAAACGAGAGTAAAGTCGCAAGTACAGTTGCCTGTTCTTCCCCAACAACCCAACCGATGATTTCTCCTGACACCTCGATTGGATATCGCTTTTTTGCAGTTTGCTCCCCAATGCTAATTAGTTTCGTGCCGTCTACCAGTTCAACATCAATTGCGATTTTGAGCTGGTAGACTAAGTTCTGAAGCAAAGATGGCAACTCTTTTTTGTTGAGCATCTTTCTGAGGCTAACTGCGGACATGAAACACCTCATAAGCAGCAGGTTGCAAATTCACTGCATTCAACGAAGAGGCAGGGGGAAATGATTTGAGACTCCTGCCGACAAACGTTGTGGAACATAGGTCTGAGTCCCCCACTTCTAGTAAGTGGTTTTTGTAAAGAGCGGGAAGCTGGCGCAACAGGTGGGGTCGAATCCACACCTGAACTGTCCCCCTTGCTCCCTGTTCCCTGCTCTCTTGTCTCTTATTCAAGCCAACCAGGTTATTAATTTTATCTGCCGCCTCTGCCGCTAAGTTTCCCAAGACAGACATTTTCTCATTTTGTACCAGTTGCGATCGCGCCTGTTGATAAAATCCTGCATTTTCTAAAGACGCGGCTTGAGCGCACAGTAGGTTGAGGATTTCGACGAAATTGCTTATAAATGCTTCCCTAGACTGTTTGATGGTAACGGCGAATTGGTCAACATAGCGAACTGCCCGATAGACTAAGGTGCAACCCTCTAAATAAATCTCTTTGGTGATCAGATAGCCAAGAATCTGAACGGTTGCATTAGCTTGCTTATCCGCACCTCTTCGGATAAGCAAGCTACGCCCAGCATCTTTGCAAAAGAGAAGAATTTTCATAAAAATCTAGGAATATAATAATTTACTAATTAAGAATAGTTTTCCCAAAAAGATTGGCGATATAACAGCGAAGTTGAGCAGTAGCAAATACCTTTAAACTCCTTACCAGAGGCGTCCTTCCGTCCGTGTAACTCACTTACTTTTTGATTAGTTCTAGAAAAACTATAAGTAAAGCTTTCATAATTAGAGAAAGGTATAGATTGAAATCTATGGTAAATTTATATCTCTTGTTGCTACTACTCATAAATTGGGAATCAGCACTTCTCTACGTTCGCGCAGCGTGTCGCAGACAGACGCTCTTGCTAGCTTGCTCCACGTTCGCGTAGCGTCCCGCAGGGAAGTGGTACGACAAGCTTAGTGTAAAACTTTTTTGAGTATGTAAATGAGCGCATTTCTGAGACTGGAATAATTCCCTCTCTGGTGAAACATACAATAATGTACCAAAATCAACTGCGATTGCAGTTGATTTTGGTAATTTTAAAAAGTATTTAATTAGCAGTAGCTTCAGTTAGATTCGAGAGTAGCGAAAACGAAGTCTGAGTAGCCGTAGCCAACGTAACCACATTTGTGCAGGTTGTTCAAAGAAGGTGAAAATATCACCGAAACCCAAATTAGTTTTGTGATGGTGTAACCAGTGTCTCTCAGGAGTAGTAATAAATAGAATTTGGCATAAAATATTTACAGGTTTTGAGGTTTGCCAACCTAGTACACTTATGTGTCTCCACCATACATGAAACTGACCAAGCAGTAATCCAGAGATCACGCCGATGGGAGAGAAAGACCACAGGACTACTGCTATGAGTACATAAGGCAAAGCTCCCAAGATACCATCTAAAAGAACCTGGGGATTAAAAGTCAAAATAGCGTAGTGGCGGAAGTCCTTCTTCCAGGAGTGGTGGGTTCTTAAATGAAGGCTACCAAAAACGTGCTCGGGTACATGGTAAAAGAATGTAGATAGAAAATCACCAAAAAACAGTAATAACCAAGCAACAGCGATAGCCTCAAGCATTTGTACTCCTCAAGTAAGTTAAGAAAACTCCACACAAAATATGTAAATATCATGCTGTTGGCGTAGACACTTGGTTTTCCGCTATGCAAGCAGTACCTGTGCGTCTTATTGGTCTACGCTCCAGTTAATTTGGCTCAGAGCATATGTAATTGGATTAGTTGCAGTTTCATGAATCTCCGATCCTTAATGCAGTCAACAGCAACTCGTAAAAACCTCCAATTTGACTTCTAGCTCTGGGTTAATGGTAGTAATACATCTAAAAACCGATGCAAATACCGTATTTTGCCCTAGTTACTACACAATTTTCTTACTAAGGCATACAGACTAAGCAAAGGTTGAGTTAAAGTTAGTACAAATTTAGGTTAAGACTTCCTTCAACATTATTAATTCTAAATTTATTGTAATTAAGCTTCGATTATGAATCTAATCAGAACGATATAAATAGGTATTCTGCCAATATAATCTGAGTTATCGATGTGAAGAAAGCAGGTTTACAATTAAATTGAGAAGTGGCAAAATTTGGAGGATCTAGAATTAAATAGATACCATAATAGTCGGCAATCAATCAACAAATTATGGGTAAAGAGCGACGCAATCAGAGGAAGACACAGTGACGCAAAGAATGAATATTTCCCCATGTCCCCGTCTCAACTTATAAATTTCAACTTAGTGTTTAATATTAGTGAAGCTCCTATACCTCCCTTCGATTAGGTGTGAGGCTTTTGCCTAATTAAGCTCAAAGGGGTGAAAAGTTGATTTTAGAACAATACGCTTGGATTAAGGCTTTATCCTCCCTAACCCTCCTTAAAAAGCAGGGAATTAAGCTCACTTTTAAGGGGAGCTTCCGAGTCCGATTATCACTAACCCAAGCGTATTGGATTTTAAAGTACCAAATCTTGATTGTTTATATATCATTTATGGACAAGTTAGTAAATCACTAAAGCACACCTGCAATATTTATTTACAACGTGTTTTATTGAAAAGGTATCTTGGCATAGCCCAAATTTAGGTTACTTTCAAGTTGGAAGGTAAAATCAGGGTTTGAAGCTATGATTACACGATTTATCTGTTTCAGCATGAACAAAAAATGGGCGGTCAAACGAATTACTATAAATTTGGCATTAAATGAAGCCAAGAACCTTGAAAAGTATTGTCAACAGACAGGCAGACCAGCAACAGATGTGATTCGAGAACTGATTCGAGCCTTGCCACTGACAAAATCAAAGTAGATTTGCGAACCATTTCACCTTGGTTCATTCTCAAGATAAAAGCATTAGAATTTGGTTTAATTGTAGGTGTTAAATTAACGAGTAGTAATTTTTAGTGAAGATTGAGAGGGACGTAAAAATTGAGTTTACGGCGTGCATAGCACGCCGTAAACAAAATGACGTGATAACTATTATTAAGTGGCACAATGAGGAGTGAGAGACTATTTCTAGGGTTCGGCGACTATCCTTATTCTGTCGTCACTTCCGTGAGATGAATAATCTATAACCTTGTTTTTTAATATTTTCCCAACAAACAACAATATTAAAATAGTAAATATCCAGTGGTAAGGGTCTAATCTATGATTACCGCTCGTAAAGTTAAAAACCTTTGTCTAAATCTGCAACACCTTCTACTTTAGCTATGAATCTTCTTTGCTGGGGCTTTTCAGACTTGGTGTGAAAAGTCAGGTCAAGGCAATGCTTGAATAAGTTTTCGAATCACATTTATTGCTGATCTGCCTGTCTGTTCACAATACTTTTCAAGGTTCTGAGCTTCATCTGATGGTAGATTTATAGTGATTCGTTTAAGTGCCCTTTTTTTACTGGAGGTTGTCAAACGGGAAAATTTAAGTGCAGCAGTTTTATTCATTGATTGATAGGCTAAATATATACGCTACCGAAAAAGTTACGGATGGCTTGCTATGAGATGGCTGTTTACTTGAGTTTAATTGTTCAGTGGTATTCGCTTGTGTATCCTTAAATTTAACATGCATACAAACTATACTTAGAAATAATTTCCTCTGTGGGATAACATTATCCCATACCCAAAGTAGGTCAGCGTAAATATTTGTTGTTTCAATAAAGCAGCAAGTAGCTATGCTGGAGGCAAGAGGCAAGAGGCTTTTAACCTACTTCATCTTTATTAACATAGTTTAGTTTTTTTGTGCCAATCTACTTGCTTATCTTCACACAGTTTGGTATTTTATTGTCTACCTACTTAAACTCTGCTTTGATATAGAAGAAATGTTCAGAGACTTTGAGAGCGGCAAATCTGGCAATGCCTGCGGTGGGCTGCGCCAACGCAGATGGGTTCACCCGTCTTTTGGTTTGTGGAAACTGAACACTATTAATCAAGCTATGGAGTATAAAAAGTGATTGACTTTAATCAGTATAAAGCCCTAACTTTTGATTGTTACGGAACCTTGATTGATTGGGAAAACGGCATCTTAGGGGCACTAAAGCCACTTCTGCTGGCACACAACACTAATTTGGATGACGATCAAATTCTAGAACTTTTTGCTGAATTTGAAGCAGAACTTGAAAATGGAGACTATATCAAATATCGGGAAGTTTTGAAGAGAGTAGTCCAGAAATTTGGTGAACGATTTAGCTTTGAGCCAACTGCTGATGAACTAAATTCACTTGCTGATTCGATTCAGCATTGGCTGCCTTTCCCCGATACAGTTGAGGCACTTAGAGCTTTCACTTCAAAATTTAATCTGGTAATTATCTCAAATGTCGATGATAATCTCTTTGCTTTATCAGCAAAGCATTTGGAGGTGGAATTTGACCAGATAATTACAGCAGAACAGGCAAAAAGCTATAAACCTTCCTTAAACAACTTCAGACTGGCTATTGAAAGAATTAATTTGCCGCTAGAGCAGATATTACACGTTGCTGCTAGTGTATATCACGATATTGTTACAGCCAAATCTTTGGGACTATCAACAGTCTGGGTAAACCGTCGAGCAAAGCAAGAAGGGGTTGGTGCTACTCTACCAGCAGTTAGTCAACCTGATTTAGAAGTGCCTGATTTAAAGACTCTCGCTGCTTTGAGTTCACCGAAAGAATACTGAGCAATAAGTGTTGAGTGCCTAACACTGTTTCGATGAGGATTTGTTGTTACAAAACGAAACAGGGATTGCAACATAGATTGATTCTGCTTTAATCTGGAAAAACTAAGCTAAACCACATCTACTTTGCATACCTAAAATTTATATAACTCTTGTAGGGTGGGCAACATGAGCGCCCTAATTATGCTTTGGTTTTTGTGGAACAGCTTACTACGCCAGTTTAACACCAGGTTCGCCCTTGTTTTGAGGGCGACGCGCAAGGGAGGGGTGACGCTCGTACCAACGCTCTGCTTCTGGCTTCCCAAAATCAGCGCCCTGCCGATAAACTTGTTCAATAAAACACTTTGATAGCCTAAAACGATGAAAGCATCTGCTAATTTCGACTTTGAAGACGATAAATTCAATGCACCGCCTTCTCAAGTCATCCCTTGGTGTCAGATGATTAATCCTCGCTATGGCACAGATGGTATGCAATCCCACGGTTTGGCGATTAAGCTAGATAATGCCCATGCTGTCGGCTTTGTGCCAGATGATAGTTGGCAGCAAGTGGAGCATGAATTTAGCTCTGGAGTCGAAACAGTTTTTATTACCACTACTCCACACTTGGTTTTAGTGCGTCGGGGGCCATTGTCTGTCAAAGACCGGGAAAGTGGTCTAAAATTGGGTACGCTCAAAGATAATTATGATGCTTTTTTAGCAGACAAACTTAAATTTAAAACCTTTACTCGCTATTTAATTTTTATAGTGGGTGAGAATAAAAAGTTTTTACATGAATCACCACTACAACTAACTCTTAATGGTGCTGCCGGAGCGAGTTTCAGCAAAACCTACTGCGAATATCAACAAGGCAAAGTAGTTAGTGGATTCGTTGCTGAACTAGAAAAAGCTTATGCTGTTTACCGCAAACAACCTTTGACACCAAAAGGCCCTTTGTTCCACGCTCACGGGATTTTTTGCCCGATAATTGAGTGTGAAGAAAGAGGTATTGAACCAAATACAGTTCTGGTAGCTTCAACTGTAGACTACAAACATCCGACAGTAGGGACTTTAACACAATATTTAATTGCTTCCGATTCTCTTGAGTCTGCAATGATTTGCAAGACTTTTGAAGAATACAAAGATTTTGGGAAGGAACCTGTAAAATCAGAAATGCCTAAATTGGCAATGGCAGAAGTTTCCAACTCTTATGTTTATGCTGATGAAGACGATTTTGCTTATCCGCCGTACTAAAAAAAGTGAGGAATGAGGAGTGATATCATGTCCGGATAATCGCTTACGATAAAGTTAGGAAATAAAAATATGACTTATGCCAAAACGAATCAGTATAGCCGAGCATTAAAATAGCTCTGAACTAGAGCAATTTTATAAACATGTCAACTGGAGATTTAAATGGTTATGGTTATATGCATTTGTACATCCCAAAAGTGGAGAAACAAAAGGCGTGGATTTTGCCATACGTCAATACCGAACTTTTTAGTCAGGTTTTAGCAGACTTTGCTCGTGAATTTGAAGTAGGTACTAAAAAATAGATTATTCTAGCTGTTGACCGAGCCGGGTGGCATATTAGCCATGATTTGAAAATTCCTGAAGGGTTACATTTAACATTTTTACCCTCTCATTCCCCCGAATTACAACCTGCGGAAAGATTGTGGACAATGGTAGACGAACCGATTGCCAATCAATCGTTTGAAACCCTCAATGATTTGGAGGAAGTTTTATTTCACAGATGCAAAACTCTGCTTCAACAGCAATATTTAATTCAAGGGTTAACTGGTTTTCAGTGATGGATTAACATCGGAGCTTAATCGTAAGTGATTTACCGGACATGATATTACGCAAGAACTCTCTAAAACTCTTATTTCTCCGTGTCGCGCCAGTTGCTTTTCCCTACAGCCCTTTGGGCATCCTACGGCAGGCGCTAGCCTCTCCCTTTGGGAGAAGGGGAGACACTGCGCGTAGCTTGCTTCTCCATAGGAGTACAAGTCTCTTAACCCGCCCAACACACTGGCTTCTCTGCGGACTCTGCGGTTCGATTTTACATTACCTGCGCGTAAGTTCTGGATACTTTAAATACGTGAAGATAACTCAATTCACTGTAATTACTCCATAGCTACAAGCTATTTTTACTACAATATATATTGACATTATTAGTAGCTTGCTAAGAAAATATATAAAAAATTAACCTTATGATTGACCATAGCGATCGCGTAGTGTCTCGTAGAGAAGGCAGATTTCAGGGTATTGGAGGACTTGACCTGTATTATCAAAGCTGGCATTCGGAGGTTAAAGTACGGGCAATATTAGCTATTGTGCATGGACTTGGAGGACACAGCGATCGCTACAGTAATCTGGTTCAACATTTGATACCCAAACAATATGGTGTCTACGGCTTAGACTTGCGCGGTCATGGACGTTCACTAGGTCAGCGAGGCTATATCAACGCTTGGAGTGAATTTTGCGAAGACCTGGGAGCCTTTTTACAGTTAATTCAAACCCAGAATCCTGGATGCCCAGTTTTTCTCTTGGGTCATAGTTTAGGCGCAGTGATTGTCTTAGATTACATTCTGCGCTATCCCCAACAAGCATCAGTATTGCAGGGTGCGATCGCTCTAGCGCCAACCTTGGGGAAAGTTGGAATTTCACCTATTCGCGTACTTTTAGGAAAAATGCTCTCACGGGTGTGGCCGCGTTTCACCCTGAATACAGGCATTGACATCAGCACTGCTTCACGAGATCAGCAGATTTTAGCCGCCTATGCTCAGGATACGCTGCGACATACCCGTGCTACTGCCCGTCTAGCTACAGAATTCTTTGCAACAGTTGATTGGATTAATGTTCACGCAGGTGATTGGCAATTACCATTATTGATTCTCCACGGTGGTGCAGACCGAGTTGCTTTGCCAGGGGGAAGCGACATCTTTTACCAACGGGTAAACTGCACAGATAAGCTGAGAATCGAGTATCCGGGAACCTATCACGAAATTCAGAGTGACCTCAATTACCCTGAGGTAATGGCTGATTTGGAAGATTGGTTGGAGCGACACCTACCATCTGAGGTAGTGCAGTTAGGACGGGGAAGCGCTGAGTTAGAGTTTCCTAGTTTATTAGAACCTAAATTTTAAAAATAGATCACGCAGAATTATCAGCTATGTTAGACAAAAACCGATTTTAAGACAGAGAATTAGCCTAAAATCACAACTTTACAAAGTGTAAGTAGACTTAAACTTAAGTAAAGTTCTTAATATGCTAAACCACATCTAGTTTGCATAATCTGAAATTGTACATTTCTTGTGGGGTGGGCGACACGAGCGCCCAATATATGCTTTGGTTTTTGTCCAACAGCTTATGATTACTCGGATTTACTTCAAGCAAACAAGCGATCGCATATTGAAAAATAACAATTACAAAGGATGATCCTCATAAATACTCTCACGAGTCATAGCATAATCTGACAGCACAGGAAAAGTTGACCCAAAGTATGCTGCAAACTCGTCAGCTAACTTATCTGCAATTAGTTCAAACTCCTCATTATTCAGTTGACCTTGTGTCTGAAGCTTCGCCATCAACTGAGCGCGTTTTTTTTCTTGACCTTTGCGCTGTTGGTATTAAAAGATTAGCTCTTAAAGATATTCACTGGCTGAACTATAACCGCCCTTAGCTACTTGTTCTTCGACAAAGACTTTCATCGACTCAGGCAAGGAAATCTGAATGTTAGTCATACCTTGAGAGTTCGGATGGGCTGATTTTATCTACTATGTTACCAGGGCGATATCTACGACGGGCTACGCCTACGCATTCACTTCTATTAAACAGGCGATCGCACCTTCAAATGTAGAGTCAATTGTTTGTATTATCTGAAAAATATGTTGCTGAGGATTGAGAGTTTTTTCCAGCCAAAATAGGCTCTCCCTTTACTCCTCCATGAGTAAGAGTACAAATCTTATAAAGGTTTTCACAGTCAAAGATTGCCATAACTAGCTCTTTCCCAGTTTGGTAAGAAGGTGGTAAAGGTTTCCCTACCTCACATTCCATATCAGTTTCGTTGTCACGCCACTGTAACTTCCAAATACGCTGTTCTGTTATTGGTGCTTTGACAGACTGAGCGATCGCACTATACACCTGCTCTGCTTTAATATCATCCTTAGAGACCATTTATAAAGTAAATCTTTAGACGACTAGACGACGTAACATAATACGAGTCATAACAGCATATATAGCAGCTTCACTCATTTCTGG
>NZ_JBALCN010000020.1:0-69925 GCF_036919615.1 Nostoc sp.
CGATTTCAATCTTAAAAGGGCGGCTCATGGCTATTTTAATTTATCGAGTTTCTTTTCTCCATTATATGCAGCTTCATATAAAATTGGTATTAGAGCGAAAGTTGTATGAGCTTAATATTTCTCAACCTGAGTTAATCCAAGCAAAACTAGGGCATCGGGGACAACAGAATTTCCCTCAAGTAAAGCGCGTTGAGTCTGCTTTAGGTCTCTACACTCAATTGCAGTCCAATAGACCAACCAGAGAATTACTCTATCAAAAAGCTAATACTTCATTACAAAATCTGCTCAAAAATAATCAAGATTTTGCGATTCAAATTCAGGAATCTGGCAATAAGGCAGCAAAGCAAAACCAATTTGCGGCTATGATCAGCATTTTAGTGGGATTGGGCGCATCACTGACACTGGCATGGCTGCTGAGTCGGGCGATCGCTCAACCGATCCAGGAAGCTTATAATACGCTGGAACATCGAGTTGAAGAACGAACTCAAGAATTGCAAGAGGCGCTAGAGACTCTCTTAAAAACTCAGTCCCAATTAGTACAGACAGAAAAGATGTCGAGCTTAGGACAGTTGGTAGCGGGAGTCGCTCATGAAATTAATAATCCAGTCAATTTCATTCATGCGAATGTGACTTATCTAGATCAGTATGTAACTGCTCTACTAGCTTTGATCAAGATGTATGAACAGGAGCATCCTCAAACAAGTCAGGGAATTCAGGAAGTGATTGAGGAGATTGATTTGGAATTTTTAGCAGAAGATTTGCCTAAAACGCTTGCTTCTATGAAAGTGGGAACAACACGAATTAGTGATATTGTTCAATCGCTCCGCACATTTTCTCGTATGGATGAAGCAGAACTAAAGCCTGTTAACCTTCATGCTGGGATTGATAGTACGCTGATGATTCTCCAACATCGTCTCAATGACAGACCAGAACACCCAGAAATTCATCTTGTTAAACACTATGGTGATCTGCCGTTAGTGGAATGTTATGCAGGTCAACTCAATCAAGTGTTTATGAATATTGTCACAAATGCTATTGATGCGTTAGAGGAACATAATCGCGATCGCAGCTATCAACAGATGTTAGAGAACGTCAGCCAAATCACAATTTCAACTGATATCAACACTCAAAATCAGGTAAAAATTATAATTGCAGACAACGCCTCCGGAATGCCTGAATCTGTCATAAAACGCATCTTGGATCCGTTCTACACGACAAAACCTGTCGGTAAAGGTACGGGACTTGGATTATCTATTAGTTATCAAATCATCACGAGCAAACATGGCGGAACATTGGAATGCTATTCAACTTGGGGAGAGGGAACGCAGTTTGTAATTCAAATTCCAGTAAAGGCAAGTTGAGTTTTATCTGTTTTTAAGAATTATAAAATATTTTAAAAATTTTACAGAGACTTTTAGTGGAAACTATAGCATTAAATGAAAACGGTAGAATGCGCCCAAATAACTAATGATGCTGCGGTAACTTAACCAGACTGCCGCCAATGTGTCGGTGCTTCGATATAATCAGGTAGGCGAGTGGTGCGATCGCCAAGTGCGTTTCTAATCTGCTGTAATTCTAAGTTTTTAGCTCCTGTTAAAATTGTCCCTTCCAGTTTGACATCACTGAGGTTAGCTTCTGAGAAGTTAGCTCCCATCAGGTTTGCCTGAGTCAGGTTAGCTTGATAAAAGGTTGCCCTATAAAGGTTTGCTCCAATCAGGTTTGCTTGATGTAGGTCAGCTTCCGTTAAGCTGGCTTCTGAGAGGTTAGCAAAATAGACTTCTGCTTGGTGGAGTTTGGCTGCATTCAAGTTAGCCCCTGAAAGGTTGGCCCCATTTAAGTTAGCCCCTGAGAGGTTGGCTCCAATCAAACCTGTCATGTGCAGGTTGGCTTTCCCCAGTTTTGCTCCTTGCAAGTTAGCTAAAAACAGCTTTGCCCCAGAGAGGTTGGCGACTTTCAAGGTCGCTTGTTGCAAGTTAGCTTTATAGAGGTTTGCTCCTTGCAGATTAGCTACACGCAGACTTGCTCCAGTGAGGTTGCTTGACCGCATATTTGCCCCAGAGAGGTTGGCACGGTTGAGATTAGCCCAACAGAGGTTAGCTCCACATAAGCTGGCTTTTAGCAATTTTGTTTCATAAAGAATAGACCTAACGAGTTTAGCGCCGCTGAGGTCAGCCTCACTCAAGTCTGCTTCACGCAAGTCAGCCCCACTCAGGTCAGCCCCACGGAGGTCTACTTGTTGCAGGTTAGCTCTGAGCAGGTCTGCCCCTCTAATGTCGGTATTACGTAAATCAAGTTTCTGCTCTTTTGGGTCTTCGAGTATATTACGCCTGCCGATGACAGTTAGGGCTGCTTGAATATCGGTACGTATTTTTGGCAATTCTTCATGGAGGTTTTGCTCTAACTGCTGTGTCAGACGCGGCCCACCTCTGTGCCGACTTGAGTAACCTGCTTCTTGATATTCTGCCTTTTGTTGCTCTGCTTTTAGCTGCTCTTTTGGTGCATTCTCTCGCACAAAGGCAGTGAGAATTTCCATAATTGTCCAGTGTTCTTTAGAAAAATCCTGAGCAACTCTTTCTAATGCATAAATTGCGCCTGTCCGGGTTTCAACCTTTTCATGACCAAGCTGGGCAATTGCCCCCATAAAACGCTCTGCAATCAATCTGTCTTGATTGAGTTTTGCATTTTGAATGCCAATTTCGACGTTTTTCTCAGCTGCGATCGCGTTTTTCTGCATCGCTTGGGCACGCCTGGCTGCATAATAAGTATTAAACATTGCTGCCGATGCGAGGAAAACTATGGCAGTAGTTGTTAATGCTTGGTTTCTATACTGAATTTTTTCCGGAATTGACAATTCTTTAACACTGGACAAGGCGAAAAAAATTACAGTCAATGAGAAGCCAAATATAGCTGTTATAGTTATCAACCAATTCAATAGAGCGTCTGTCTTTTTAGAAGACATGGTAAAGATTTTCCTTACAACCTAGAATTATTACTTAGATGTTGGGGAAAAATAGTATAGCATTTAGCAGAAAATTATAATAGATGCCAAGACACTCATTGAACTAAGGAATGATATCGAATATACTTGTAGATTACGACAGAAATAAATCACTCATTCCAAAACAATGAAACACTTGCGGTACAGGAATTACGAATTCTGGCTTCTTGTAGAGAAGTCATACTAGTAAACTATGCCAGAAGTTTGCCTACCTTTAACAAGGGGATTTTGCCCCAAGTCTTGTGAATTGAGATAGGAAGTAGATTTACCCCTTGCAATACTAGTACAGCGCGGCGGAAATACAGCGTATTGTAGGTAAATGAAGTACACAGGTAGAGGTACAACATGTTGTGCCCCTACAATAATCTGTACCTCACCTTGGCGTAGCCTAAGAAGAGAAGTTGCAATCTGCTGTAAACAACCCGTTTCAAATCAACGAAACGTTTACACTGTATTTCTTTTGAATGAGTGAATGAGTGAATGAGTGACTTCCGCCTTGCGGTACTAGTGTTTCACTCAGAGAATTTGGCTTGCCTGAGATTTGCCCCATCGAGTGTGGCATCATTGAGAACTGCCCCATGCAACGCAGCTAGATATAAAGTTGCACGATGCAGGTTAGCTCCAGAGAGGTTAGCTCTTTCTAGGTTGGCTGCACTGAGAATTGTCCCTTCTAGGTTAGCTAGATATAAGTTAGCTCCTTCTAGGTTAGCTGCACTGAGAATTGCCCCCGCTAGATTAGCTTCTCTGAGGTTAGCCCCAGCAAGATTGGCTTGATAGAGATTTGTTTGTTTTAGGTTCGCCCCATTTAGGTTTGCCCCCCTCATGTCCGTGTGACTCAAATCAAGTTGCTCATTTTCTGGGTCTTTATTTACATCTCTTCTAGCAATAACGGTAAGGGCTGCTTGAATATCTGCACGAATTTTTGCCCTGAAGTTGCTTGTTATTTCCTCTTGGGGCATGTAAAGAGCATTTTCTCGGACAAAAATAGTAAGCATGTCCATGATTATCCAGTGATACTGTGGATAATTATGGGCAATTTGCTCTAAATCATTAATTACAGCTAGATTGGTTTCTATTGTCTTATTCCCTAGTTGTTCAATTGCTATTCTTAAACGTTGTTTTGGCGACTGATACTGAGTTTGGTTAACTCTTTCCTGAAAAGCATCTATCCTAAGATATATTTTTGATAATTGATGGTTATTTGTCGGTGAAATATTTTTCATAGCATGAAAAGCATTAATAATTATTGTCAACATACCCAAGCAATCACAGTAGTTTTTAACAATTTAGCCACGGATGCTATTGTTTCATGCATGGTCAATATTTGAATATGCTAATGCAACCAACAAAATAGAAAACATAACTGTTGAGTAAGTAGACATTAACATATATGCTGCCTGCTATCCTCAATTATTAGTTCTACTCACTACTTTTCATTCTTCACTATCAACTAGCCCTGATCCTGATAATTTTTATTGATGCCTAATCAGTGAAAGAACAGTCATAAATCATTTGTGAAAAACCACTAATGACAAACAGAAAAGTCTGAGCAAAGATTTCCGGCGTTGGTTAGGCGCAGTCCGTCGCAGTGAAAAGTTGAGCCAGTACATTCCTGTCGCCTTGCGTCAGAATCTTCTGGCGTTGGAGCGGAGGGTTCCCTCAAATCAAAACTTTTCAAGGCAGGTATCAGAACTTCACAGACAGTCCTCTACTACGATCGCTGTTAGGCTAACACGAAAAATCTTACAACTCAAATAGGATTGCTCTTAAGTACTTCAATGCAGCAAAACTTACACCCGATAGTTAAAGAGCTAGTGCTGATTGGTGGCTGTCACAGTCATGCAATTGTCCTGAAAATGTTTGAGATGAAGCCGTTACCCAGAGTCCGTTTAATGTTGATTACCGCAGCCAAAAAGACAGCCTACTCTGGAATGTTACCAGGACATATTGCCGGATTTTACAGCCACGATGAATGTCATATTGACTTGCGAGCTTGAGCAAACTTTGCTTAAGCACAGTTGTATATTGACAAAGTAAGTGCCCTAGACCTGGAAAATAACTAAGTTCTCTGTGCTAACGGACTTGTGGTAGATTTTGATGTGCTGTCTATTGATATTGGCAGCACTCCGGCCAGAGTGTCTGTATCAGGTGCAGCAGAATATGCGATCGCAGTTAAACCAGTATTGCAGTTAGCTGTAGGTATAAAATCCTCAAAAACCAATTAGCATTGCGATCGCAGGCGATGATGCTGGCGGTGTAGAATTAGCGCTGTCGATGCAATCTCATTTACATCAGATTTTACGTCAAACTTAACAACCAACTCAAAATCTGGAAATTCATTTATTCCAGCGTTACACGGAACTAATGCCCAATTACCATTCATCAGTGCGGCATCAAACTCAGCAAATTCTCACTGAGCGAGATATTAAGCTACATCTTGGTTTCCCTGTGTGTAAAGTTGCACATACAACACACAGGGAAACTAAAGAAATATTTGAGATTAAATGTGACTGCGGTGTATTCTCCAGCTAATTTAGCGATATACAACGCGAATACGCTGGACGTTTGATCATCCTTACAAGTAAAATACGGTAAGTGCATCGCCTTAGGGGCTTTTACATGTAAAACCGCAGAAAAGTCAGTTAGAAGTTGAGTTTAGCAGAGCAACTGATCCATAAGCAGTTATCAAAGTCTGTTTCAGCTAAATGCCAGTTGCCATGCTGACAAAAACTTCCACACAGGTTTTAAGTTTTCCAGAAATCCTCTGCCCTAACTTTTAGCTGGATAACCTTTGTATCACTCATGCCTTGAGCAACACAATAACTTGCCATCATTAGCTCTGTCTGCAACTGGGCTATAGTTTGGCACAATTGCTGCTCTCTAGCAGTGAAGCTTTAGCTGACTTTCAGTTTTAGCTGCTCGTAGTTAAGTCAGTGAACAGTTATCAAGGCTTCGTTTGAGAATTTAAACCTAACCTACACTGCTCACTTATAGAAGTGGGAGACTCAACAGGACTTTGATAACTGATAGCTGATAACTGATTGTTGAAACCCCCGAACAGTATGCACTATTTATTACTACCGTTCTTAAGCTTTTTTGTTGGCATCATCGTTGGTTTGACGGGAATTGGCGGAGCCTCTCTCATCACCCCAATGTTGATTTTTGTTTTTCAGGTTCCGCCTTCCATTGCTGTGAGTTCTGATGTTGTGGCTGCCACATTGATGAAGATTGTTGGTAGTGTCAAGCATTGGGAACAGAAAACCCTTGATACAAAAGTTGTCAAATGGCTGGCATTTGGAAGTGTTCCAGGCTCACTGTTCGGGGTGGGGATTTTGCACTTCATTAAACGTACAGGTGAGTATAACCTGGATAACATCTTGCTCCGTTTGCTTGGCGGGATGATTTTGCTAGTCACAGTTTTAGCACTAGTGCAATTGTTGTTATTGACTTTTTTCCCCAAATTTAATTTACCCGAACTGCCAAAGTTAGACTTAGAAACTAACTTTGGTCGCTTTGCGACAATCACTTTGGGAGCAATTTTAGGCTGTTTGGTTGGTCTAACTAGCGTCTCATCAGGTTCAATGTTTGCCCTGGTGCTGATTGGGTTTTTCCGCCTTGATGCACGGAAGTTAGTGGGTACAGATATTTCACACGCAGCAATTTTACTGCTGTTTACAGCCCTCGGTCACCTCAGCCTGGGAACAGTTGATTGGAATTTGGTACTGCCTATCTGGCTAGGCTCTGTGCCAGGGGTGTTACTAGGTGCTAAAATCTGCCAAGTAGCTCCACAACGCCCACTACGGTTTATCATTTATGCCATCTTGATGATGGTGAGTTGGAAATTAGTTCATCAGGTTTAATACAAGGTCTTACTTTGTAGTAGAAGCTTTTTGACAGTTTGGTTGTAAAAGTTTTTTGCCGCTCACTGACTCTCCAAAAAGACGGCACCTAGATTAGGTGCAGCTAAATAGACCTTTTGCATAAATCAAAAATAAGAACCCCACCCCCGCCAAAGCTACGCTTTTAGGACTTACGCAAAAAACCTCTCAAACTCTTATTCCTCCGTGTCGCGCCAGTTGCTCTCATAGCGGGAACGCTAAGAGCGTAGCTTGCTTCCCCGGAGGGGTACAAATCTCTTAATCGCAGACGCTCGCAGGCTCGCTACCGCTGCGCTATCGCCCTTGGCGTCTCCCCTTCTCCCAAAGGGAGAGGCTAACGCCAAGGGAGAAGGGCGCACTGGCTTCTCTGTGTCTGGAGTGGTAGCCTGTGGCAAGCCGCTTCTCTACGTTCGCGCAGCGTGTCGCAGACAGACGCTTTGCGTAGCTTGCTTCTCCGTAGGAGTATGCCTCTACGTTCTTCCATGACCCGTGCGTAAGTCCTGGCTTTGTCTCCCCTCCCGTAGAGCGAGGAGGGGTTGGGGGATCTAAAAGAACAGGAAATTGAGTGTTTGGGCTTAAATTGAGACCAATGGGGGTGGGGTGTTAGGGACTTTTGCAAGAGGTCTAATCTATCCCTTTGTTCGTTCCAGTATTCGTGGGAAAACAAGAATTAGCGACATTCAGCAGTGTTTTTGGAGTGCAAGTAACATCAGGGGCAAACAGTGAGTAGCCACCTTTTTTCCTTGTGATCCGAGTTCGTCGGTGCGAATCAGAATACCTCCTAAAACTTGGTTAGATGGAATGACCAAAATAGTTTTATGATTCTCTACAAAGCATATTTGAAATTATTTAGGTCTACTACCAAAATATTCTCAAGCTCATTCTTGAACATGGTGAATCACCTTTAGGTGATTTGGACAATGCTGGTGTTGAACCTTCTTTCAGGGTTAAATAAAGTGCAAGGAGATGAAAAAGTATGGCTGAACACCCATTTCATGACCAACTGAGTTTAGAGGAACAAGCAGAAAAACTCGCAAAGCAAGCATTAACCTTGGGTTTGATTCCAAGCTTTGTGGTGCATTACTTTCGCGATACCTGGGTATTTTATATACCTAATGAAAGTCAATCCGAACCTTTAACACCAGAAGAGGCATACTTTCGTTTAAAACGACTGACTAAACAGTAGATATTTTCACGACAGATTTTGAAGATAACGGCTAAGTACTGCAATTATTGAGTAACAGTAGTTATGGCAAAACCTGCAATTTTAACCGTCGATGATGATCCAGAAGTGTTGCAAGCGGTGTCACGAGACTTGCGGCATCAGTATGGCGATCGCTTCCGCATTGTCCGGGCAGATTCCGGTATTGCCGCTCTGGACGTGGTGCAGCAACTCAAATTACGGAATGAAGCAGTTGCTCTATTTTTGGTGGATCAAAGAATGCCCCAAATGGGAGGTGTGGAGTTCCTTGAACAGGCAAAAGGCATTTTTCCTGATGCGAAACGTGCTTTACTGACGGCCTATGCAGATACGGATGCTGCTATTAAGTCAATTAATAGTGCCAGACTTGATTATTACTTACTTAAGCCCTGGAATCCACCAGAAGAACGGCTATACCCGGTTTTGGATGATTTGCTAGATGACTGGCTAGCTAGATTTCGCCCACCCTTTGAAGGGATTCGAGTAATTGGTAATCGCTGGTCGCCTTTGTCCCATCAGGCGAAAGACTTCCTGGCGCGTAACCAGATTCCCTACAAGTGGTTAGATATTGAACTGGAGCCAGATGCAGTAAAATTAGTAGAATACGCAGAAGCTGATGGCAGACAGCAATTGCCCTTGGTGCTGTTTCCCGATGGTTCCCGATTAATCCAACCATCTAATTTAGAGATTGCCGCTAAAATTGGACTACAAACCCAGGCAGAACGCCCCTTTTATGACTTGGCGATCGTGGGTGGTGGCCCTGCCGGACTAGCAGCCGCTGTCTATGGCGCTTCTGAGGGATTGAGTACAGTCTTAATTGAACGTGAGGCACCAGGCGGTCAAGCAGGCACGAGTTCGCGCATTGAGAACTATCTGGGGTTTCCTGTTGGCTTGAGTGGTAGCGATTTGGCAAGGCGGGGAGTCACTCAGGCGCGACGATTTGGGGTAGAGATTCTCACTCCTCAAGTAGTAACTGGAGTTAGGCTGCAAGATCCTTATCGGGTTTTGCAATTGGCAGATGGCAGCGAGATTAGTTGCCATGCACTTTTAGTTGCAACCGGCGTTTCCTACCGTTGGCTAAATGTCCCAGGAGCCAAGAAGCTCACAGGAGCAGGAATTTATTACGGTGCTGCCATGACTGAGGCGATCGCCTGTAGCAATGAAGAGGTTTACCTAGTAGGCGCGGCAAATTCTGCCGGACAGGCAGCAATGCACTTTTCTAAGTATGCCAGTAAAGTGATCATGTTGGTGCGGGGTGAGTCGCTTTCATCAAGTATGTCTCAATATTTGATTGACCAGATTGCAGCTACTGCAAATATCCAAGTTTGCACAGGTTGCAGCGTCATGGAAGTGAAGGGAGATGAACATCTAGAAGCAATTGTGATTGCTCATGCCAAGACTGGACAAACCCAAACCATGCCAGCGCGATCGCTTTTTATCTTCATCGGTGCTAGCCCTAAAACTGATTGGCTCGATGGTGTTATTCGACGCGATGCTCAGGGGTTTATCATCACAGGCCCCGACTTGATGGATAATGGCAAATCTCCTTTGGGTTGGCGTTTAGAACGCTCACCTTTTTTGCTAGAAGCCAGTGTTCCTGGTATCTTTGCAGCCGGAGATGTGCGCTACGGGTCAATTAAGCGGGTGGCATCCGGCGTGGGTGAAGGTTCGATCGCCATTCAATTCGTTCACCGCTATCTGAGCAATGTTTAACTGGATCTAGAAAAACTAAGGAGGTTGATTGATGTTGTGTATTGAAGAATTGATCAACTTAGACCCGTTTCAACAGCTTCCTAAAGAGCAATTGGAGTGGGTTTGCGATCGCGCTGGCACAGTTGAACTCCATGCCGGAGAAGTGTTGGCACATGAGGGAGATCCGGGACATGGCTTATTTATCTTAGTCAAAGGTAAAATTAATCTCACCCGCCGCAGTCAAGGAGTTGAAATTCCCATCGGTCAACATCAAGCCCCATCCTTTTTTGGTGAAATTCCAGTCCTCACAGACGAACCTGTACCTGTGACAATGCGGGCATTAACAGATTGTAACCTCTATGAAGTTAAGGCAGAAGACTTCCGTAGATTGCTGCATGAATGTCGTGATTTTGAGCGGATGGTTTTTCGGATTATGGAACGTCGTCTTCGGGGACTAGAGTCCTTTATTCGGGGACGGGAAAAGATGGCAGCTTTAGGGACACTTGCCGCAGGTTTGGCTCATGAACTCAACAACCCAGCCGCAGCCCTGGTTCGGACTTTAGAGTCAATGCCACCCGCGATTCTGGAGCTACAACGAATGAACTTAGTTTATGGGCAACGCAATGTTGACCAAGCGCATACTCAAAACTGGTTGAGAGTGCGTGAAGAGGGCCATGATGCGATTTTGAATAATCGTGTAGATCCGGTGACACTAAGCGATCGCGAAACCGTGTTGCTGGAATGGTTAGAAGATTATGGTGTGAAGCAGGCATGGAAATTAGCAGAACCTTTAGCAGAAGGTGGTGTTGAGGTCGAAACCCTAGATGATCTAATGGAACGTTGGCGCAATGACGAGACTGAATTGCGAGAAATCGGATTGCACTGGTTATCGCTCTCGTTTGAAGTCATGTCAATGATTAAACATGGTTTGCGAGGAGCCGAGAGGATTTCCGAACTTGTGCAAGCAATGAAGTCCTATGCTTACCTCGATCAAGGCGTTCAGCAAGAAGTGAATGTGCATCAAGGTTTAGAAGATACATTGCGATTGTTTGCTCATAAACTCAAGTGCGGCATTCAAGTACAACGCAATTACGATCAACATCTTCCTAAAACTCTTGCCTATGGCAGTGAACTGAATCAGGTGTGGACAAACTTAATTGATAACGCCATTGATGCAATGGATGGTAAGGGACTCCTGGAAATTACAACACAGCATTGCGATCGCTTTGCCCATATTGACATCATCGATTCTGGCAGTGGAATTCTACCTGAAATTAAAACCCGCATTTTTGAACCTTTCTTCACCACCAAATCAGTGGGGCATGGTTCAGGACTCGGTTTAGAAACCGTTCGCCGGATTGTAGAAAATCGCCATCACGGTACGCTCTCATTTGAGTCGCAGCCAGGCAGAACTTGTTTTACCGTTTGCTTGCCCTTATCAAATCAATGATTAAAGTTGCGCCAAGGACTAACTGGTGTCCTGACGGCGTGAATTATCAGGCGTTGTGTGTTGTCTGTAGTTGTTCCATCAAAATTGGAAATATCCACGCTCAAAGCAAAACTTGTTAACTCGCACTTAAGAGCGATCGCCCAGAATCTGCTTATATCAGTGGGGAGTCAGAGTTTGTTGCTCTGTGTTTACGTTTCATTTTCAATGCTAGTGCGATCGTTGCCAGCACACCAAGAACAGTATTAGATTCTGGGACTGAAACCTGATTACCCACAGTTCCTGTTTTGTCAATATCTAGCAACATCTTTCCAGTATTGTCACTATAGAAATTATCGTTTACAGCCAGGAACAAAAACCTCGCTGTGGTAGGAATCTTAAGTGCCATCTCACCGAAGATACCAAAGACACCATCAAATAATGTTTGTTGACCGCAGGTTCTGGTAGGGTCACCCAGGCTTGCACCACTGCACATATAAGCATTTTTGGCACTGTCAAAACTAGAGCCTGGGGAAGCGGTAGAATCAAACAAAGTCCGAGAAGTCCAGGTGTTCTGAGTGTAGCCATATTGATTGGTGTCTTGCTTATTTAGGGCTACAGCATCAACCACACGTTTTTCAGAAGATGTATCAAGAAGCTGATCTGAAGTACTGAACACCCCGATCATGTCGCTCCTTTGACTTGGATTCCAAACACTCGTGTTAAATGTACTAGAAACATTCAGACTGATCAAGTCGCCACCTCGCAAACCCAAATCTGCTAAGGATATGGCTTTAGTGTTACCAGCAACAGTATTTATATTATTATAATAAGTTGCGTCAGCCTCGGTTCTCAAAAAGGTGTATGTCGGGTCGATTGTCAACGATGCCGCTTGAGCTTTGTTGACGGTAAAGAACGCTCCCAGTCCTACCAGACTAGAAACCATTAAAGCACCCCAAAATTTTTTCATGTATTTGTATTGATTGACTGTAAATACATCTTAAGCAACTTTAGATGTTTTTGTATCAAAAAATACACTTAAAACTGTAAAAGTTAGATATATTTTGGTGAATATTTCTCAGTATATATATTTAAATCTAAATATTTATTATATATAAATCTACTAGGTAAATCAGTAAAATAAATCTGTATACTCACCGTTGACCCAATAAACAGTAAGTAAAGATACGCAAAATTAACTACTCCTATTTGACGAAGCCAGCCCTCTGTGGTTGTGGAACTGGATACAACAGAACGCGTGAGCCTCGCCATCTGCACGCTTCTGGAGTTGCGACAAGGACTCGAAAAACGAGGATGGTTTGCGGGTTCGGTATTACCGCTTGAATACTGAAAATGCCACGTTTGCCTAGCAGCTATTGGAGTATCGCTAAAGGCAACGGGAAGAGAAGGAACAAAAATGGCAGTCGGAGCAAAAACGTTATGCAACTTATGCGGCTCAAATGCAAGCTCAGTATAGGATTCATCCTCCGTCTACACCCCCAAATTATCAAAATGGAGATAATAATTCGGGAGGCATGGACGGGGAATTAGGTTCATTGTCAATAAGCCCCTTTTTTTCCTGCATTTGTTCAATGAGTCTAATGCGTCAAACCCTTTCCCTGGCTTGTTTTCACCTTGCTTGTCGCCCTCTCAAGTCCTAGACATATAAAAGCGAGGTCTCGGTATTTAATAGTCTGCTTACTTCCGCCGTGCTGTACTAGCTAGACGACACTTCTAGTTGAGTAATTGTCAAAGGTACTTCCACCCCAATTCGACAGCCTCTTCCTGGTTCTGTCTCCAGGGTTAACGTGCCCCCCAATGCAGCGATTCGCTCCTGCATCCCTTGCAGTCCAAATCCTCTGCCAATGGAGCTACCCCGATCAAACCCACGTCCATTATCTACCACACTCAGCCGCACGATTTTGGACGTTGTCTCAATTTCTATGGTCACCGCTGTTGCCTGAGCGTACTTGGAAATATTGGTTAGCGCCTCCTGAACAATTCGGTATAATGCATTCACGATCGCCGCGGACATCGGCGGATTAACCATTGCTGCTGTCTGCCCTATTATCCGCACTTGCGTTTCAATGCCACTTCCTTGACGAAAATCATCAACCACAGCAGTGATCGTCTCAGTCAAAGACTGCTCTGCTTGATTATCTTCACGCAATGCCTGCACCGATTTTCGCACCTCTTGCATGGCAGTCATGCCCAACCGTCGGGCTTGCTGCAAAAAAGGTTCTGCCCGGACTGGCTCCTGTTGCCAGAGCAACACTGCCGTTTGTAGCTGCACATTCAGCGCCGTCAGCGCGTGCCCCAAAGAATCATGAATATCACGGGCAATCCGATTGCGCTCTTGGGCAGCTGCCAACTCTTCTGCCTGGTAGGCATACAGGGTAAGCTGCTGATGCGCTGTCGCCAGATCCTCCTGTGCCTGACGTTCAGACAGCAGTGTATTGACTAGCATTAGCACCAGAAACAGCCCCAACCCAAACATTAGCGTTTTGGCAACTAGGTGCATCCAAAACTGCTCCTCCAGTCCGGGCGCGAATACTTTCATATTCTGTACGTAGATGGTCTGATGCTCCAAAAACAGCACAAGCAACATTCCGCCAATTACCCAACGTCCGATCATACCGAACATGAAGCAAGTGCGAATAAACACAATTACGTACAGCGTCGGCAAAATATGGAGATATCCCAGCGCCGTTCCGTAGAAAATTAAGCCAATTTCGGCAAATGTGTAGAGGATTTTGACGAGTAATTTGCCCATTGGCAGCACCCACCCCATGACACAAAGCAACAGCAAAACAGAAATATGCTGGAGAGGCAACCGCCGCCCGGCGATCGCTTCCAATACGGCTAAGGAACCGCAGCTTGCAAGCATCACCCATTCGGTATACACCAAAAAGCGAAATGGATTTGGCTGGAATTTAAGAAAAGATAGCATAGATGCACGCCACACAAAGATTTTCTTCAAAAATACTGTCAATAGCCTCAAATTGCCATGCCCCTTTCGTTGAGATCGTTGCCATATCTCAACGAAAGTCGTAGTTGAGTTAGGACTTTGGTTGAGCCAAAAGACAAGACGTTCTTCAGATGTTTTCAGCAAGGGTGAATGTTTAATATAAAGCTATTAACTGAGCAACTTACTAGGTTAGTCTGCCACTTGCAATCCAGAAGGAGAATCATTAACGAATAGTTTACATATAGTTGCTGATAATGTCCATTTGTTTTGTCTTGTTAATTGCTTATGAAATGGTTGTACCTTAATTTAGATAGATGCCAGATCAAGCAATTCTTTGACTGATTATTTTCTATTCTATACATTTACCAAAACTGAAGTTTCAAGGAAGAACATCATGAAGTTTTCATTTAGCAATAATACAAAAGGTAAATATCCCTCCGAACAAATTTACTTTGTAATTGTTGGGATAAATACATCAGGTAAATTTTGTCATGTCGATAAAAACGGCAACTTAATTCCATGTAATGATAGCGATAATGATGCGCCAGGTCATCTAACTAAAAATGGGCAAAACTGGTGTAATTATTCATATACTCTTAATGAGATTTCTGAGATAGAAGTTCCGCTTATTGATTCGGGGAGAGCCTATATTAGTCTGGGTTCACCGATGTATTTCAAAGTTGTCAATAACGGATTTGGGTTTGTTGGGCCTAATACAGCTAATCCATCTGACCCCAATATAGACGTTTACTTTGATTGGTTAGAGTTTACCATTAATAATACAGGCTTTTACGGCAATACTACTCAAGTAGACCAATTTGGATTTCCAATTGTTATTGAATTAACAGCATCTGATGGATTTTCAAAAAAACTTGGCATAACTGAATCAAGGAGTGATTTATTCAGTAAATATCAAACTGTGCCAGTCGAGTTTCAATCTTTGCTTCAGGCACCCTATAGAATAGTATGCCCATTTAAAGGTGGTTTTGCTAATGGTGGTAATTACGCAATATATTTCGATGATTATATTCGTGATATCTGGCAATATTACACGTCAAATCAACTTCAACTTACAATCCCACAGGGAACATTTACAGGAAAAGTAGAAAATAATATCTTGACTTTTACCAAAGCTGATTCTCCTGATACAAAATATACAATAAACTATCCTAAATCTTGGGAAGTTTTTGAATGTAGTGGAGTATTTGCGACAGGTGATGGGATTCAAAAGGCAATTCAAGCTCAAATTAGTGCCATGTTTAACAGGCACATATTAGAGAATCCGGCAAATAATTGTCAACCAACAGAGTACTATAAAAATGCTCCTGCTAATTACTATGCTCAATTCTGGCATCTTCATAGCATAGATAATAAAGCTTATGGATTCCCATTTGATGATGTGTGCGAGCAAAGTACTTTAATTGAACATCCAAATCCTCGAGAATTGAAGGTAACTATTAGTTGGGATTAAGATATCCATTTTCTGTTTGGTTAAGGATATGATTTGATTTTGCTTATACCTAGATAAAAAGTAAAAATCAAATTATGTTTTCTTGGTTCAAAACTTAGCAATTTCAAGTGATTTATGTTTATAAGGGCACACACTACATACGTAAAGTTTTGTCAATGCGTAAGTTCTAATTTAATTAAACAATCTAAACGTATAGTCCTGAGTCTAATAACAATATTAATGAGCTTCTGTTTTTTTGCTGTATCAGCTTCGGAAGCTCGCGCGGACGGTCGCTTTAGTAATCTTTGCCAGCGTGCTTATATGACCGGAAATGAAACATTATTGGTATATTGCAAAAGTAGTTCTGGATGACTCCCCAACCACCCAAAGCATCGTGCCACAATGCCATCAACACGTCTGGTTTCGGAATGACCATCAACATCATCAACGGCGGCATCGAATGTGGTAAAGGGCAGCAGACTCCACAGGCTCAACATAGAATACAACTCTACCAGCAGTTTACTGAGATATTAGGTGTTACCCCAGGCGAGAACCTTTCTTGCTAGGGAGTTAAGATTCCCGACTTCTTAGAGAATTCGGGAATCTAGCCACCCCAACCAAATTTTTCAAAGGAGGCATTATTAGCTATGGCATATACTCTTAAAGATAGTTGGATTGGAAATCAGTTCATCAACAGAAATGAAAAAGGTGATAAATGGAGTTTTTTCGACCAGGACGACCCAACCCACGGCTATGTAAAATACGGGAAGTGGGACGAGCTCATCAACATTGTCGATGGAAACAAAATTAAAATCGACGTTGAATCGGAGGGCTACAACCCTGAAGAGAAACGCCAAAGAAAGGCAATCCGTATTTACACAGATAAAAAGTATAATGGAGGGCTGTTCATTATCGATTTAGACCACATACCTGAAGGAATGGCGGTATGGCCAGCAATATGGCTGGTTGGAACTGGATCTACATGGCCTGAGAACGGAGAAATCGACATCATCGAAGGAGTCAACTCGACACCCTCTGCGAACAACAGCAACCAGTCAACATTGCACACCAGAAACGGATGTGTCCAAAACATCCCAAATATTTTGAATCCTGACTGCAACGCCAACAACGCTTTCACGGGATGTGGCATCATGGGACCCGAAAACTCTTTCGGCCACGGATTCAACGAGAACGGCGGCGGAGCATACGCTTGCGAGTGGCTCTACGACCAGACAATCAAAATTTGGTTTTGGAAGCGTGCTGACATCCCTGCGAATGTCCTTGGAGATTCACCTGACCCAAATACATGGGGAAACCCTTACGTCAGCTTCAATCCGTGTCCCGGATATTTCAAAGACATGGAGATGGTCATCAATACGACCTTATGCGGAGACTGGGCGGGCAATGTTTTCCCTGGAGGATTAGAAAAATGCGGTGGCTACCTTTGGGACACAAAAAATAATCCCAAATTACGAGACGCATATTTCCTTATCCGAAGTATAAGAATCTTCACGTAAAAAACAAACTAATCGCTTGATTCAATCGGTCTGAGAGTTTTTCGTTCACACAACATCACTTCTTAGAGTAGAAGGAATTTCAAACAAATGTAATCCATATAGCGAATAGCAATCTTGTAATTGCTGTTTTGCACCTTCAAACAACACCCAAAGTACAGTGAAAAACCTTATTAAGAGAAGAAACTAATGGCTGATAACAACAAAACTCTTGTTGCCTATTTCCAGAGTTGGTCTGAAAAGTGGAGCGACGATCCCAAAAAACTGCAACTGGCTAATATAGCGCCCTATGTGAATATGGTGATTGTGTCTTTTATCAGACCAGATGCTGCTTACAACGGTAACAATAAACTGGCGGGCACAGGGCTTGATTTTAGTGCAGATGGAGCAGTGGTAAAAGATGCGATCGCCTATCTCAAAAGCAAAAATCCTGGGACAAAAGTGTTGGTGGCACTAGGCGGAGCTACTTATCAGAATTTTGCGGCTCTGAATACTAAGGCGATCGCAGATGTGGTAAAAGATTTTGGATTTGACGGTGTAGATATTGACTACGAGCCTTTCAATAACGGTCAGTGTTCATCCTCAAACGGTCAAGTTACCTGTACTACTGATGCTGAATATCGTCGCATTGTCAATGAAATTCGCCAAGCACTACCCAGACCATACTTAGTTACTGTTGCAGCTTGGAGTGTTGGTGCTTATGGTGAAGGGCAATGGGTAGATGCCACACCTAAAGCCGCGTTAACAGGTTTATTGCTCAATTTGTTGCGATCGCCTGAAGCTAGCTACATTGATCAACTGAATGTCATGTCCTATGATGCAAGTCCTGAATACAACCCACAAGTCGCCCTAGCTGCTTATCAGAACTATTTCAAAGAGAAAATTGTCATGGGCGTTGAAGTGCCACCAGAAGCATGGGGCGGACACGTTTATACCATACCGGAAGTTAGTAACCTGGCACAAGCAGTTATTGACTCGAACGCGGCTGGGATGATGCTATGGAGTTTACAAAAGCAGCCAAATGGAACACCAAGCGATACCAGCCCAAACGCTCAAATGATTGCACAAGCGATATGTCAAACTTTGTCACTCGGTAATTGTCAGCAACCACTTTTTGAACCCTAAGTTCTCATTTACAAAGATGGCAATCTATAGCATTTAATTTACGATACCAATGACGACGCTATCGAAACCGAGCCTAACCAAATTCAAGTTGAAATGGTACTTATGATTTCTTCAACATCTCAATCGCAATACACCCAGGTGTATAGTTCACAATATTGGAGTTGGTATGCAACTGAGGAGCGGTGGAACGCAAATTCCCAAGCTTTCCAAGCTCAGTTAAGTTTTCCAGATCAAGTGTACGAAAAACTGAAATAATTTTTAGGAATTGATCCAATTCAAGGGACACCTGATAAGCGATTCTACTTGTTAGTTAATGAACAAACAGGCGGTGGTTTTGCGGCTGGAAATATTTCTGAAATTCAAAAGGGTCCAGGAATTGGTATTAGTTGGGATACGTGGATAAATCAGTTTACAGGTAATACTTATTGGAGCCACGAACTCATTACTCACGAAACAGTAAATCTCTTTACAGGTTTAATCTTAAGCGGCTGGCCTGTCGATTGGTGGGCAAATCATCGTTCACCTTTTCCCTTTATGGTCAAAATTAAAACCCTTGAAGCTTTGGGTTACACAGATGGAGCACAAGCTGACAGGGAGCGATCTGATACTCTAACTAAGATGTTTTTAGATTTGCAAAGCAAATATGACTGGAATCTGTACAGACAACTGCTAAAGTACGTTGCTAATGACGGATGGACTTCTTGGGATACACTTTCTGAAAGTGGAGGTTCTAATCCCAGTATTTTGAGATCGAGTTACGTAGCAGCCTACCTCTCTGCGGCTGCTAACACTAATCTGACAGATGTGATAAATAGTACATATACTGTCACAGATCATTTAGATTATACACTTGATGCTCAAGTAGTTCAGCAAATAATAGACAGGCGAAACGAAATCCAAACTCTACCACGAGATAGTGCTCAGTGGAATAACTTCCGCAAAGGCATCGTTAGGGATTAGGTTCTGTTCAACTGGATAAAAAGAAAATCATCAACCGATCAACAATTTGAACGAGGCGGTGCTTCTTTTACTGATTCAGCAGTTTATCTAATTAATCAACGCCTTATACCAATTCTATCTGAGCCTACATAGAATAGTCCCTTTATCTAGCAAGGATTTCAGGCGGATCATTTTGTACATCTTCATACAGAATTGGTATTAGCTCTAACGTGCGCGATGAAAAGTATATAGCAGCAACGGGTGAGCAGCAATACCAACAATGCACTAATCGAAATCCAAGTAACACGAAGATAAGCACAAGTTGATCCGAACTTTGCTCCCCATGCAAGACTCCACTCAATTTTTTTAATTGAAGGTATTATTATGTCTCAATTTTTCGGTGTCACTTTTCAACCTTATGTCCGTCACTGGACAGGAACACCTCCAAACGCTACAACCCCGCAGTGGAACTCTTACAGCCAGCAAGATATTGTGAATATGTTAGAGGTCATTGCATCTGAGTTTACCAAAATCAGTACCTACAGTATGGGGTATGCCGGGTACTACTCACCAACAACGCCTTGGAATCAGGTTGATTCTAACTGTCGTGTTGCAGGAGCTGCTGCCGAGTTAAATAAGCTTCGCGATCGAGTTGCTATTGAGGTAGCTCAGGGTATTTATCAGCAGTCGGATGCAGCACTGCAACAGGCAGAAATTGAAGCGGCGTTTTCAGCAGCTAGGGCAGCAAACGCTGTGTTTCCTAACACGGTAACTTCATTGGTTTTTACTAATGAATATGTCGTTGACGCACAAACAACTAATGCAGTCAACGCAATGATTGTAGCTAATAAGCAAAATTCTCATAGCCTCAATCTCAAAGTTGGTGTCCGCTCGAATACCTTCGGAAATATTACTAATCCAAGTAGCCCATTTTACAACGAGCTTAAGACACTGATCCAAAACTGTGATTTTATTCAATGCAATCTTTATCCTGGTTCAAACACACCCACTCCCCAAGACGGTGTGAATGGGGTAAGCCAAGCTTTCAATACGATCAAATCAGCAGTTGCTGGAATCAACTCACAATGTGAGGTGATGATTGGCGAGACTGGGTGGCCTTCACAGGGAGTTAGCTTCAACAACACGGATAACAACGTGAATAACCTCCAAGCATACTTTGAGGCGATCGATAAGTGGGCATCACAGGAAGGCGTAATTACTTACTTGTTTGAGGCAATTGACGAACCTTGGAAAAGCAATCAGAACGCACAAGATCCTCCTTGGCAAGGACAGAATGGTGCTGAGGGACACTACGGTCTTTGGTATCTCAATGACTCTGGTGGTTATACAAAGAAGCATGTCTAGCAACTGAAAACCGTTATCAAAATTGAGAGAAAAAAATGGGTGAGAAAAAAACTATCAATTTTTCTGGCTATGTATGGGAAGTACGCTCCTCCGATCATGAAGGCCCAGGTCCAAACAACTGGAGCAGTGATAATGTCTGGGTTGATCAAGATGGTTATTTACACCTGAAAATTACTCAACAAAATGGAATCTGGTACTGTGCCGAACTCTATTCAACAAGTATGGGATTTGGAGAGTATGAGTTCTACGTGATTAATCGCATAGACCTATTTGACCCAAATATCGTCTTAGGATTATTCAATTATCCTACGTCATCGATTGGCCCAGACGGAACCAATGAAATAGATATTGAAATAGCAAGATGGGGAAATTCTAAATATCCAAACGGGAATTTCACTGTTTTTCCTGCTGTTTCTGGACTCCATCAAGATAGTCATACCTTCAACTTTTCTCTAAATGGAACATACACAACTCACCGATTTGTCTGGACTAGCAAGGAGGTATATTTTCAAAGTCTTTATGGTCACGGAAACGACCAGCAGAACAAGATAGCTGATTGGTCTTACAAACCAGAGAAAAATTCTCAATATATTCCCCAGCAGCCCCTACCAATTCATATCAACCTTTGGTTATTTGAAGGTCGGCCACCAACTGACTTACAAGAAGTAGAGGTGATCATAAGTAAATTCAAATTTACACCTTCTTCATAGCTTTCCATCACACTAAACTTAGTGAACGGCAAAGCCAACATGGCCTCACTATATTAAGGAATGGCAGAGCGATCGCACAACTTCGTTCCCCCGTAGGCAAAGTTATGTTAATCATCCAAAAAGGTAGATATAGCGATTAATACTTGGAAGGATTTGTTTGGAGTTCATTTATGTCTTGTACAAGTGGAAATTCATACATTATTAAGTCGGGAGACACGCTTTTTATCATTGCCAAACAACAATTAGGTGATGGTGAGCGCTGGCGTGAGATTCTCAAACCAGATGCTACCCCATTTACAGATCAAGATGCTTCTAATTTGCAAGTGGGTCAGGAAATTTGCATTCCTGGGTCTACTCCTTTACCTCCTCCCTCCGGTAACCAAATAAATCTAGAAGCCAGATTTTACAGCATGGAGGAAACGAATTGCCATCTGCCTGCGTCTGGCGTGCATGGAGTAACATTGCAAGCAGCACTTGCAGGTCAATTGCAGTCAAAATGCCAAGGTCAAAGCGTTGGACGTTTACAGTGTGCAGTAGACCCAAATGTGATTCCCTTGTTAACAAATTTTACCTTAGTGCTTTGGGATGGCAGGCAAATTCCTGCTGCCGCCGTAGATATAGGTACGGCAATTATAGGTAAAAAGATAGACATCTTTGTTGATACTGTTGAAGAAGCAATCAATCTAGGTGTACAGTCTGTCACAGCAATTTTGTAATTTCATTTTTTGGAGTTGATTTATGTCTTGTACAATCGGTAATTCATACAGTGTTAAGTCTGGAGACACGCTTTTTATTATTGCCCAACAACAATTAGGTGATGGTAACCGTTGGCATGAATTCAAAAAACCTGATGGCACTCCCTTCACAGACGCAGATGCCTCGAATTTACAGATAGGTCAGGAAATCTGCATTCCTAACGGGTCTACTCCTCCTCCCCCAAACCCAACAGGCAATGGTTTCACAGGTATTGTATCACGCCAAACTTTCGAGGCTCTATTCCCAAACCGAAACGGTTTTTACTCCTACGACGGTCTGGTGAACGCTACGCAGAAATACCCAAGCTTCTGCAATGAAGGATCAGACGAACAACGCAGACGTGAGGCGGCTGCGTTCCTGGCAAATGTTGCCCAAGAGACGGGGTTTCTACAATACATTGATGAACTGAACACAGCAGTATGGGGTAGTTACTGCGATCCCACAAACTATCCGTGTGTGCCGGGTAAAACCTATCACGGTCGTGGACCGATCCAGTTGTCGTGGAACTACAACTATGCCACATGTGGGGCGGCTCTCGGTATTGATCTGCTTAATAACCCTGATTTGGTCTCAACAGATAGCGCTATTTCCTTTATGACCGCCCTGTGGTTCTGGATGACATCGTGCCACGACGCTATCCGCAACTCCGGTTTTGGCAAGACAATCTCCATCATTAATGGTGGCATCGAATGTGGACCGAATGCGTCCCCACAAGGCAGACAAGAAGCCCAAAATCGAATCAATTTTTATCAGGATTTTTGCCAGAAGTTGGGGGTATCACCTGGCGAAAATCTTTCCTGCTAAGTAGTTAAACATCTCTCTTATAGGAGTTATAACCATGTGCAACCAGATAGTTTGTTTACCAAAAAGGCTACCTCGCGACCAATGGATATCTGCTGCTCAAATTGCAGTCAAGATCAACCCAGTCAATCATCCACCGATCGAACGCTTGTTACAAGTGATGCCAGGGTTCATTCCAGAACCAGAGCATGTTGCAGTCTTAACCACAAAATACTGGGGAGCGGGTGGAGTGCATTTGACCGTAGGCTTTCTAGATGATGCTCCCGCTGATTTGAGAGCACGCATCCTATCGCATATGAATGCTTGGAGTGCGACGGCGAATGTCCAGTTTGTGGAAACGGGCACAGACCCACAAGTGCGGATTGCCCGAACACCAAGAAACGGATATTGGTCATACCTAGGAACAGATATTCTTTCTATTCCTGCCAACCAACCTACGATGAATCTTGACTCGTTCAGTATGGATACGCCCGACTCAGAGTTTCACCGAGTAGTGCGGCATGAAACTGGACACACACTGGGCTTTCCACATGAGCATATGCGGAGAGAATTAGTAGATCATATTGATCCGGACAAAGCAATTGCCTTCTTTGCACAAAACCAGGGGTGGTCACCAGACCAGGTTCGCCAACAGGTTTTAACACCGATCGAAGAATCATCACTGTTGGGCACTCCCCATGCTGATCCCAACTCAATCATGTGTTACCAGCTCCCCGGTTCGATTACCAAAGACGGCAACCCAATTACAGGGGGTACGGATATTGATCCATCGGATTATAATTTCATCGCTCAGATTTATCCCAAGTCCCGTCCCAGCAATCAGGTTATTGTTTATGATGACTCTGAATTTCAGGGATTTGCTCAAGCGTTAGACCCAGGCAGATATGACTGGGGTCAAATTCACAACGATACTATCAGTTCGCTGAAGGTTCCTGCAAACATGAAAGTTACCTTCTATAGCGATGTTCACTTTAGTGGGCAAAGCAAAACGTTTACGGCTGATACACCTTATGTAGGTGATGATTTCAACGATCAGACTTCCTCGATCATCATCGAATGAGTATCGTGAGTTAACCGATTTGGAGCCTTTATCCACCCCAATCACGATACAAGCCTACCTTGCCCTGCTTTTCGTTATGCAGGGCAAACTACCCACAACTGAAATGTTGAGTCGAGTCAAAACGATTTAAGAAGAATCTGAACCAAGGCAAATGTATCTAAAGTATAGGAATCAAATGGCACGCTTGTAAAGCGTAAATCCCTGGTATTCCTGGATGAAAGGGTGTGGGGTTACAGCTTTGGGGAATTAAGAAGATGTTGTTCTCTTTGACTTACTCGCATTCAATTGTCTTAAACACTACACAAATTACAAAGAAGGAGATTCAGGTTATGAGTTCTAGCAATCAGGTTACTATTTATGATGACTCTCAATATCAGGGATTTGCTCAAACTTTAAATGTAGGCAAATATGACTGGGGTCAGATTCATAACGATACTATCAGTTCATTGCGAGTTCCTAATGGGATGAGAGTTACTCTCTACAATGACATTAAATTTGGTGGGCGAAGCAAGACTTTTACGGCTGATACGCCTTATGTCGGTGACGACTTCAACGATATTACCTCCTCGATTGTGGTCGAAAATGGTACCCCTTCCTTGAATGTTGTTGGCAGGATGCTGGAACTAGTCAACCAACAACGGGGTGCAGCAGGTTTAGCCCCACTTTCGCTCAACTCTCAGTTGACAGTTGCAGCCCAGGGACACAGCCAAGATATGGCAGATCACAACTTCATGGCACACAACGGTTCAGATGGTTCATCCCCCTTTGATCGTATGCAAAAAGCGGGTTATCGTTTCTCGTTTGCAGGAGAAAACGTTGCAGCAGGACAATCCACGCCTGAAGATGCAACGTCAAGTTGGATGAATGAAACACCTCCCAATGACGGACATCGCCAAAATATTCTCAATCCCAATTATCGCGAAATTGGCATTGGGTATGCCTTCAGTGATGCGGCTCAGTTCAAACACTACTGGACTCAGGATTTTGGTACACCTTTGTAATATCAAGTCTGGTTAATTAGTCATACAAATCTGAAAAACCCTCTCCTTTGCACCTCTGCGGTTTTTATGATAAATGCTTTAATCAGACACGATATAAAGTATTCGGCCTGTAATTTTGATTGTCATGGCAATATTGGAATTTCATTCTTTAAAGTTCATTTATGTCTTGTACACTTGGTAATTCATCCATTGTTCGGGCAGGAGACACGTTATCTATTCTTATATCAAGTTCGGGTGATTACTAATCTCTCAATGTAGGTTGTGTTGAACGCGAGTGAAATCCAACATTAACAACAAGTAAATGTTGGGTTTTGTGACTGAAACGCCACTTGCTTCTCCTAAGAGAGACGCTGCGCGAACAAGTCGAGAAACCGCAAGGGCGCAGTGGCTTCCCAACCTACAGATATTATAAGTGTTTAACCGAACCTGATATTAGAGTAGGAGGAATTTCAAATGATAATCCATGTAGCAAATGGCAATCCTATAATTGCTATGGTTCTAATGTCCCTTAGCACATTCAAAAGTTCGGCTCTCATAGCATCATTTCAGAGGATATCGTTATCTTTTAGTTCTGAAGAAGCGGCTAAAAAATTCTTTGAGGATGTTAAGTCTCAGGGCTGTGTTTACTCAAAACTTGAATCAAACAACATTGTTGTTGTTCCTGACTATAGTGGTAGCAACAATGCTGCTAGAGCTGTTTACCACGCGGTTAACTCTTACAAAGATTGCTTAATTTCGGTAAACGAATTTGAGATATCTCCTATCTTTGAAGAAACAGACAACCTACTTAAAGACATTGAGCAGTACATTAAGAAACATTTTGGTTCAGATGCTATGACTACAACAACTACAACTAAAGGGTAAACTATTTGAACGATATTTGAAAAAAATTACCAGGAAAAGAAAGCAAAGGTTATTTCTTTCTAGAAGACGATGAATTTAAGCATTACTTGACGCTAGATTTCGATAAAAATATCCGATTTAGTAGGAGTAATTAAAACTTACTATAACCCAATTACAGTAGTAATAGTCACACCAGAAAATGTAATCCCAACAGCTTACTTTTTAATCGATACATTCCACCAAACTTAATCTTTAAAAACAGATCATGAAGTTTTCATTTGTCAACAATACAAATCAAAAATATTCCTCAGACAAGATATACTTTGTAATTACTGGTAAAAATACATCAGGACAATTTTGTCACGTCGATAAAAGCGGCAACTTAATTCCATGTAATGAGAGCGATAATGATGCATCAGGTCATCTAACTAAAAATGGGCAAAACTGGTGTCATTATTTATATACTCTCAATGAGATTTCTGAGATAGAAGTTCCACCTATGTATTGGGGTAGAGCCTATATTAGTTTGGGTTCACCAGTGTATCTCAGAGTTATCAATAATGGGCAAGATATTGTTTGGCCAGATCCAGCTTATCCATCTGACCCCAATGCAGACGTTTACTATGATTGGGTAGAGTTTACCATTGATAATAGAGGCTTCTTCTACGGCAATACCACTCAAGTAGACCAATTTGGGTTTCCAATGGTTATTGAATTAATAGCATCTGATGGCTCAAAAAAAGCTGGCATAACTGAATCAAGGAGTGCTTTATTCAGTGAATACGTTAAAACTGTGCCAGTTGAATTTCAATCTTTGGTTCAGGAGCCATACAGAATAATATCGCCATTTAGAGGAGGTTTTGTTTATGGTGGCAATTACGCAACATACTTCGATGATTATATTCGCAATATGTGGCAATATTACACATTAAATCAACTTCAGGTTAGAATTCCGCAGGGAACGTTTATAGGAAAAGTAGAAAATAATGTTTTTACTTTTACCAAAACTGATTCTTCTAATGCAAAATATACAATAGAATATCCTACATCTTCCGATATTTTTAGATGTAATGGAGTATTTACGACAGGTGAGGCGATTCAACGGCTAATTCAAGCTCAAATTAGCGCTATGTTTAACAGGCACATATTAGAGAATCCGGCAAATAATTGTAACCCAGAAGAGTTCTATAAAAATAGTCCTGCTAATTACTATGCTCAATTCTGGCATCTTCATAGTATTGATAATAAAGCTTATGGATTCCCAGTTGATGATGTGTGCGAGCAAAGTTCTTTAATTGCACATCCAAATCCTGAAAAATTGAAGGTGATTATAAGTTGGGATTGATATAGCGTTTCTCAGCAGGGTAAGCGCATCTAAAATTTGAGAGAGGAGAGTGTAGAATAGTACGCTTTGAAAAAGGAAATCTACCAGGAAAAACCAAGCGGCTCATGGCACGAAGCTTAGACTCAGATGCAGGCACAGCAAACTCACAACAGCAAAACACCTGTGCAAGGCAGATAGTGATTATCTAGTGCTATTTTACTGGTTTTTGGAACATAACCAAAAGTCTAATAGTTAGTTTCTCAGGAGAATTTTATGGTGACCTCAATTTGCATCAATGCTGGTGGAGAAGCGATCGGAGTCTATGGTGCAGATGCCTACTACAGCGGCGGTGAAAGCGCGTTGAGCAACGCTCCCATCGATGGTAAGGGCGTCTATTACCCGGCAAACCAGGAAGTTTATCAGACCGAACGCTATGGCACATTCACTTACAGCTTTACGAACCTGACCCCGAACGCCATCTATAATGTCAAGCTCCACTTTAACGAACACTTCTGGAATTCGGTTGGGAAGCGCAAATTTAACGTTGTGATTAACGACACGCAAGTTCTATGGGATTATGACATTTTCTCCCAAGCTGGTGGCATCAATAAGGCGATCGCTGAAGAATTTGTGATCACCTCAGATACCAGGGGGCAGATTGTAGTGGACTTCACACCAGGCGCTGCAGATCAGCCCTCAGTGAGCGGCTTTGAAATCAACCAGGGCACCCGCCTGCACAACAATATGCTCTTGGGTTGCTTCCCTGGCGTAGCCAATATCAACGACATAGAATCCTGGTTGGGTAAAAAGCACGCCGTGCAGGTCATGTTTACAAGTTGGGACCCGAACAACAAGGAGCACACTTTCACTACGATGAAACAGATATGGGATAGTGGGAGTGTACCTGTGGTGACATGGGAGGTCTTCACTGACGACAAAAATCGCTATGCACCAGCGAATATCGATGCACTAATCGCCAATGGCAGCTACGATAGCTATTTGAACGACTGGGCTGACACTATGAAGAGTTTCCTGGCAGGTTCTGGCGGCGTATACGGCGATACTGATGACCGCCGCGTCTACCTGCGGTTTGCCCATGAGATGAACGGCGACTGGTACCCCTGGTCTGCCAGCTATAAAAACTCCCAAAATACGCCCAATGATTATATCAATATGTGGCAGCATGTTTGGACAGTCTTCAAAAATAAAGGCATCGACAGTAATCATTTGCAGTGGCTATGGACACCCATGAACACCGACGTAGGTAACCCACTCCACAAGGCTGAGTCTTACTGGCCAGGCGATACCTACGTTGATTGGGTCGGCATTGACGCTTACAACTGGGGGACTGGTCCGTCTTGGTCAAACTGGACGCCTCCCGTCGCACTGCTAGACGATATGATTAACCGCGTCTCGGGCTATAGCAAGCCGATAGCTATTCCAGAGTGGGGCACAACTAGTGATAACTATGGCAACAACAATGTTGGCGCAAAGGGTCAGTGGATTGTAGAGATGTTCGACTACCTCTCGGTCAAACCCCAAATCAAGATGCTTTGTTACTTCAACATTGATAAAGAGACTGACTGGGCCATTTTTGGTGGAGATCGTGGCGACAGCACCTACACCATAGGCTCCATCGTCCACCAGGTTTACTCTATCTACAAAGCACGAGTCGGTGCAGACTATATTATCCCAGGCAACACTAGCCCCCAACGGATAACAGATGCCCGGTTCAAAGGACTGTAGACATTCCATCCCACATACTTCGACAAACTCACTCAATAATCAAGATGCCATTTATGACTTATCAACTCGATCGTCCTTACACCACTCAAGCCGCTGCAGGTCCCTCCACTATGCCCTATGATGAAATTCAAGCTGAAAATGCTGACCATAATGGCACGGTAATTGATGCACGCAATAACCGTACCTATCCAGGGCTGGCGAATGAAGCGATTGAACGTCGTGCTGTGACACTTGATGCCGTAGGGCAATATGTCGAGTTCACCGTACCGCGCGATGCAAACTCAATCGTCGTCCGTTACGCCATTCCTGACTCAGCGGATGGTACAGGGTTAACAGCACCCATTGGTCTGTATATCAACGGCGCAAAACAGCCCGACCTGATCTTTACATCGAAATACAGCTGGATTTACGGCACCTATCCATTTAATAATAATCCCGGTGATATCAGACCGCATCACTTTTATGATGAGGTGAATCGACTAACACCACAGATGTCTGCGGGCGATAAGGTACGTCTTCAGGTCGAGTCGAGTACTGCACCCTGGTATACCATCGACCTGATCAACTTTGAGCAAGTAGCACCTGCTTCTGCGATGCCAGATGGGTATCTATCGCTAACTACTGATTTTGGTGCAGATCCATCTGGTGTACAGGATTCCACGACTGCTTTCCAAAATGCGCTTAATGCATCATCAAGTCAGCACAGGGGATTATGGATTCCACCGGGCGAGTACAAAGTTAGCACTTGGCTTGTGGTAGGCGACAACGTAACGCTCAAGGGTGCGGGTATCTGGTATTCCAAGATTCACTTTGTGGCGCAGACTGGAAACAACGCCGGACTCATGGGACCCTGGAATACAGGCACATCTGCACAGAATGTCCACTTCTCGGATTTTGCAATCTGGGGCGAGGTTACCCAACGCGTCGATAATGACCAGCTCAACGGTATCGGCGGCGCATACTCAAACTCAACGTTTACGAACCTATGGATCGAGCATACCAAGTGTGGTATGTGGCTGGATGGCCCATTTGACCATCTGATGATCAGTAATGTCCGTATCCGCAACCAGAACGCAGACGGGATCAATTTCCACAAGCAGGTCACCAATTCCACTGTTACACAGTCGTTTTTTCGCAACACAGGTGATGACGCGATCGCGATGTGGAATGATCAAGGTGGCGGTTTTAACACCTTCTCGTTCAACCGCGTTGAAATGCCAGTACTAGCAAACGCGATCGCCATCTATGGGGGTGAATCCAACGTCGTAACCGATAACTACGTTGCTGACCAGCAGGCTGAAGGGGGTGGTATCCACGTCGGCAACCGCTTCCCCGGAAGTCGCCCGATCAGCGGTACAACAGTAATTGCCCGCAACGTAATTGTCCGCGCCGGTTCACAGGATTACTACAACGGCTGGAACTTCGGCACGGGTGCGCTGTGGTTCTTTGCGCTTGATGCAAACATGACGGGCGATATCCGTGTCGAAGATAACCAGATCATCGACAGTAACTATGAAGCCATTCATTTCATTGGTAGCAGCGTTATTAATGTAACCTTCAACCGCAACCAGATTATCGGCGCTGGTACTTACGCGATGGAAATCCGTTGTGCGGGTGCGGTAACAATCAGCAATACAACGGCGACAGGTCTGGGACACGGCGGTATTCTTAACTGCCGAACAGACTTTGTGATCACTGATGGTGGCGGTAACGATAGCTGGATTACTCAAACACCAGTCTGCCCTGACCCTTATCCAACACCGATTTATGCTCAGTAGCGACCAATAATCCTAACCTGGCAAAGTCACCAACCAGCACATCACTGCCAACACGCCATCCTCAACTCCGGTTACAAGGACGGTAGTTGCAGCGAGAAATGCTGGTGGTGGTGCTATAGAAAGTTAGCTTTAGAGCCATTACAAAAAAAAGGCAAAAGTACGTTCAAGGTAGTGTCTCCAAAGGAGAAAGCAGAGGGCAAAAGGTAAATTTTCCAAAAATCCGACATTCGTGTGTTTAAAGCCCACCAAAAGAAAAAGATGTAGACGCTTCTCTACGAGAGGCTTTGTCAACGCGCAGGCACTTGGGGCGTCCAAGTTTCAATCCCATGCCATCGCCAATGACCAAAAATAGGCGCAGTGGGATGCCTACATTTCCACGTACTGGCAGCCTAAGATAGCCCTGCTCAAATCGAAAGGGTATACATCCGCACTATAAAACTAAGATTTTTGAAAGTTATTCTACAAGCAGACTTATGAGCTTCAACATTAAATCATCTGGGGAAAGTGTAGAGGTATGGTTATCTGTACCTGGCACAAGCACTATGCTGGTAAGGCAGGCAGATAATTATTTTGCGGCTGACAGCGATATTAATGACTATACAATAATTGTTAATGAAGGTACACAGTATCAGCAGATAGACGGATTTGGTGGCTCACTGACCGATGCGTCATGTTGGCTACTAAAGAATAAGCTTACAGACCAGAAAAGGGCTGAAGTCATGCAGGATTTATTCGGACCATTAGGAATAAATATAAGCTTGCTTCGCCAACCTATAGGAGCATCTGATTTTAGCTGGGAAGCGTGGACATTTGATGATACTACCAATAACACTGATGACTGGTCTTTAAGCAACTTTTCTCTTTGGAGGGAAGACGCTTACATCCGTCCTATGCTCGATATGGCATATAAAGTAAATCCTGGTCGCACAAAGATATTTGCTACCCCGTGGAGTCCACCAGCATGGATGCGCTCTAACAAGGGACTTTATGGGAACGGCGGATACCTGCGTCCTGAATGCTACAGCGTATATGCTGATTATTTGGTCAAATACGTTAAGGAATGTGAAGCTAAAGGAACCCCTATAGATGCGGTAACAATTCAGAATGAACCTCAGTATGCGCCTGATACATATCCTGGAATGAAAATGTCTATACAGGATCAAATAGGGTTTATTAAAGACTACATTGGCCCTAAATTTCAACAAAACGGTATAACCACAAAAATTATCTGCTTTGACCACAATTTTGATGATGGAGGTATAGATTTTGCTGCTAATGTGTTAGCATCTGGTGCATATAACTACTGTGCAGGTTCAGGATGGCATCCTTACTGTACGGGTATTTCTTGTGTACACCAAAAAATGACTGAAGTACACAATAGATACCCAGCTAAGGATGTATGGCTGACAGAGGCAGGTAGCGGTACATGGCTAGGTGACGATTCTGCCCAGTTTGCAGACCAGATGTATCACACTATCCGTTCACCCAGAAACTGGTCTAAGTCTGTAGTATTCTGGAATATAGCTCTTGACCAGAACGCAGCTCCAAAGCTTGCAGGAGTAGATACATCTAATTCAAACCGTGGTTTCCTAACAATTAGGTCAGACTCGATAGACAGTGTAACAAAAAATACATCATATTATTCAATGGGTCATACAAGCAAGTTTGTTGACCCAGGAGCATACACAATAGAGTCGAATTCATTCACAGAGGATATTGAAGACGTAGTATACAAAAATCCTGATGGCTCTAAAGTAGTTGTATTGTCCAATAGAACATCCATTCGGAAGTCAGTTAAAATTAAATGGGGTTCACAGTCATTTACATATAGTATACCTGAAAAAGCTGCGGTAACATTTAAGTGGGGCGCTCCTAATAAATGAGGATAAAATCGGCATTGAGTCTATAGCTGTGTAAAAATCTGCGTTCCGGGTGGAAAAACTCTTTCAATGGCGTTGACATCCAGGGTTAGCGCGTCTCAAAACCTATTGACATTTTAAATGGTTGCTCTATTTACGCTGTGGCGTACTAGCTAATTTAAAATTATTGCATTTATGTCTTAGAGCCTAGCTACACAAGGACTTTGATTGTTTTCGGAGATATCTCTGATAGCGGGCAAGTAGGGTAGTTCGACGTCAATTATCCCTCAATTTGAGTATTCTTTGAGACAAGGCAATAATCCTAAGAAACTCAAAAGCGCAATCATCCCAACTGCAATCCCCGTTTTGATCTCAAAACCATCCACATTGCTGAAACCTTGCCCAATTGCCTTGTCAAAGGCTGCTTGGTTGATGTCAAATGTCTTTTGATTAGCTGTTTTGAACTCCTCAAACAGCCAGTTGGACTGTCCAAACTTGTTTCCTAAGCAGAGAGCGATCGCTTCTTGATGCTTGCTACTGCGCTCTAACTGGCGAATTTGTTGGTCAATGGCAAGGTATTTACCCAAAGTAATCAGACTGGCGAGGGCAGCTTCTTTTTCACCCGCGAAAGTGATATTATTTAGTTCGTCAGCTATGTAACCTTTAAAACCATCTACCTTTTTACCCTGAAAATTATAGGCAGATGCTATAGTCTCAACAGTTTGTCCATGAGGAATTTGGGCAATTTGAGCTATATTACTGAAAAAAACCTGTTCGTAGTTGGGAGCAAAAACTGGGTCAAGCAAATAGCGGCTTTCGGCAGTATTAGCAGTGTAGGCAGCAGCACGAGCTTGTCGCAGAACGTGCATACAATTGAACGCATCTTCTTTAGCCGTCCTGAGATTTTCCGCAGCAGCCTGCAACGTTCCTGTCGTATAAGTTAATAAAGCCAGGGCGATCGCTGACTGCTTTTTTCTGTCGTGGCTGGAGAAACAGGAAAAACTACAGTAGCTCTACCAGCACCGATGACGATGAAGAAATGGGCATCTTCTGGTAGCAAATTCACAATTTTGGTCATTGCATCTTTGACAGCATGTATTTTGTCACCTCCCATTGAACCGGATGTATCGCAGATGATCCCAAAAAGTCTGCTATTGTTTGCAGTGGCGATCGCACTATCACCTTTTTCGACGGTAATAGTCATAATGGCATCAACTTCTCTGGCACCTTGGTGTAAATACTGGTTTTGAAAAACTTCTGCTTTAAATTGATTAGACATAATGTTTTGTTAATTTGAAACAGAGGGAACAGGAAACAAGGTGTGTAATTAATTCTGTTTAAGTACTTATGAGAATTTATTTAATTTATAAGCACAGAACAGCAATGGTGATGTTATCATGCCCACCACTATTACGGGCAAACTCTACAAGGGTGCGAGATATGGTGATAGCATCTGTATCAGGCGATCGCTGCATTAGGTTAGCCAAATGCGAAGCATCCAAGGTATAATTCCACAGCCCATCACTACACAAAATCAGATATCCTGAACTAGGAATAGTAAAGTTCACAATTGAGGGAACGGCATCTTCAACGGCATCTGCTCCTAGCCAGCGCGTAATTGCATGAGCTTTGCGAGATTTTTTGGCTGCTGCTTCGGTCATTTTCCCGGCTGCGACTACTTCGGTTAACCAGGAATCATCCTGAGTCAATTGTTGACAACTGTAAGCAGAAATCCAGTAAGCACGGCTGTCTCCCAACCAGCCAATAGTAGCGATACCTTCTTGAACAACAGCAACAACAATCGTCGTTGATGGTGGCTCCGAATTTACACTAGACAAAAAAGTAATATTACATACATTTGCTAAGGCAGTAGCAAAAGCTGATTTAATTGCTGAGTCGGGATTTTCCCCTCTTTCCCCAGCCGCCGCTAGAGCCAAGCAGGTGCTTTCAGCAGCAACTTTAGCCGCCAAATCAGGTTTTTGGGAACTAGAAACCCCATCACAAACTATGAGAATATTTGACTGAGTGCCATGCAGTTGTTGTAAGGCGAGGAAATCTTCATTGCGGTGATGTTTGAGTCCGCGATCGCTAATTCCTGCTAGCTGTGAATTAATTATTACTTCTAGCCAATTTCGCTGCCCTTGTTCTTGGCGAAATCCACATTGGGAACAGTAGCCTTCAGGATCAATTCCTGCACCGCATTTTTCACATCGATTGACGACGGTTGGTGGTTTACTTGTAATTCCTGCACCGCATTGTTCACAAATTTGTCACCAACTAAGATGGATGCACCGCAATTCATACACTGCATAATTTCCCCCTGACTAAGTTTAAATTAGGGTTCTGGGACGTACCCGATTTGCTTGATTGACTAAAGATATTTTTTCGTCTCCAGTTGCTAGGTGTGCCATGTCTCGTAAGGCTTTTTCCAATCCCTTTCTCAGATGTACTTCTTCTAATGGCCGTCCCAAAATTGTTAAATCAGCAGCAGCTTGTAGTTGACGTGAGGTTAGTAAATTGAGAGCAGTTTCTAATACTTGTTTAGTCAGGCGATAGCGATCGCTACCTTCTAATGTCAGTGCTTCAATGGCCACGGAAGTGGCTTTGAGTTCTTGAGTCCCAGGAGCCGAGCGATCGCTAGTTTCTCTTGTAACTGAGCCTGTCGTTTTTGGGCTTGCTCTAATACTAATTTTACTTGTGCCAGCAGTGGTTTGATTTGTCCATTTATCTCTGCGATCACTCATAAAGGATCTTGCTCAATCCTTCCTTGCACTGAAGCAATCACCTTACGAGCTTGCACCAATTCACTACAATAAGCTTGATTGAGTGATTCAGCTAAGTTTTGCCCTAAGAGAATTTGCGATTCTGCATCTTTGAGTATAAATTCTAGATTTGCCCAAGCGGTATCAACAGCCAGGACTGCATCTCTGGCAACAGAAAAAGCCTGAGTCATTACCCAGATTTTAGCACCTCACTATTTGGCGTTGCTCCCCTTGGGAAGAACTTCCGTTGTAGCGATGGCTTTCTCAGCCTGTAAATTATTGATGTTTACTATCTGACATCAAACTGGCCTTACTGATTTGGGAACAATAAATTGAAAATCACCAGAATTTAGCAGCATGGTCAACACTCTTGTCAGTATTCCCGGATACTACGCAACAGAAGAAATCTACAATGGTTCGAGGACTCTAGTTTATCGCGGGTATCGAGAGACTGATCACAAACCTGTGGTGATTAAACTACTGAAAAATGCTTATCCTCGCTTCTGTGAACTCTTGTCGTTTCGCAATCAATACACCATTACCAAAAATCTCAACTCACCTCTAATCATCCAAAGCTACAGTTTGATAACATACCAAAATGGTTATGCGTTAGTGATGGAAGACTTTGGGGGAATTTCTCTTAAAGAATGGGGAACAGGGAAAAGTCTACGAAATCTCACGGAATTTTTACAAATAGCGATCGCCCTGTGCAATAGCTTAGATATACTGTACCGCGCTCAGATTATTCATAAAGATATTAAACCCGCGAATATTTTAATTAATCCAGAAACCAAACAAGTTAAATTAATTGACTTTAGTATTGCATCTCTATTACCACGATCAACTCAAACGCTGATCAGTCTTAATGTGTTAGAAGGGACACTCGCTTATATTTCTCCAGAACAAACAGGAAGAATGAATCGAGGGATTGATTACCGGACTGATTTTTATTCTTTAGGTATCACTTTCTATGAATTACTTACAGGAGAGTTACCCTTTAAATCAAACGATGTGATGGAGTTAGTGCATTGTCATATTGCTAAACAAGCACCACTTTTAAATAATAGACAACTCTTAATAGGGAACAGAAAAGAGATTCCCCAAGTTCTCTGTGACATCGTGATCAAATTGATGGCTAAAAATGCCGAAGAGCGCTATCAAAGTGCATTAGGAATTAAATTTGATTTAGAAAATTGTTTAACTCAACTTCAGTCAACAGGTAAAATTAAGAGTTTCCCAATTGCTCAACGAGATGTGTGCGATCGCTTTATTATCCCTGATCAACTCTATGGACGAGAAACAGAAGTAGGAACCCTCCTGCAAGCATTTGAGCGAGTCAGCAAAGGTACGACAGAAATAATGCTGGTAGCTGGCTTTTCGGGGATTGGGAAAACGGCGATTATTAACGAAGTTCATAAACCCATTGTTCGTCAACGCGGTTATTTTATCAAAGGGAAATATGACCAATTTCAACGTAATATTCCCTTAAGTGCATTTGTACAAGCATTTCGAGATTTAATCTGGCAATTGTTAACTCTAAACGATGCTCAAATTCAGCAATGGAAAAGTCAAATATTAGCAGCTATTGGGGAAAATGGACAGATAATTATTGAAGTTATCCCTGAGTTATCAAGAATTATTGGTGAACAACCACCTGCTCTAGAATTATCAGGAACTGCGGCACAAAATAGATTTAATTTATTATTCCAAAAGTTTACTCAAGTCTTTACTAGTGCTGAACATCCATTAGTGATGTTTTTAGATGATTTGCAATGGGCAGATTCGGCATCCCTAAACTTAATCCAGCTATTGATAGCTGATACAGGTTATCTTTTGTTAGTTGGTGCATATCGTGATAACGAAGTCAATCCAGCACATCCATTAATGTTGACTTTGAGCGAGATTCAAAAAATGCAAGTAACAATTAATACAATCAGTTTAACACCTCTGAGTCAAGAGCAATTGAATCAGTTAGTTGCTGACACACTAAAATGTATAGAAAATTTAGCATCGCCTCTTTCTCAATTGATCTATCAAAAAACTCAAGGTAATCCGTTTTTTACAACACAGTTTCTCAAAGTATTGCATCAAGAGAAATTCATTAAATTTGACTTTGATTCTGGTTGTTGGGAATGTGATATTACACAAATAAATCAGCAAGCAGTTACAGATGATGTTGTAGAATTTATGGTAGGTCAATTACGCAGACTCCCTGAATCCACTCAACAAGTCTTACAGTTAGCTGCTTGTATTGGAAATCAATTTGATTTAGCAACTTTGGCAATAGTTTCAGAACAATCTGAAATAGAAACGGCAGCTATTTTATGGAAAGCTTTACAATCAGGATTAATTTTACCTACTAGTGAAGCTTATAAGTTTTATCAGGATTTGTCATTAGAAAACAGCGACCAGATAACAAAGAATATAGAAGCGCAAACGGCTGATCGGAGCGTAGGAGAAAAAGTAGCTATATACAAATTTTTGCATGATCGTATCCAACAAGCTGCCTCTTCTATGATTCCAGAAGAACAGAAACAGTTGATCCATCTCCAAATCGGGCAATTACTTTTACAAAATACGTCATCAGCCCAGCAAGCAGAGCAGCTTTTTGAGATTGTCGGTCATTTAAATTGTGGAATTCCACTCATTACCCAGCCAAGTAAACGTCAACAATTAGCTCAACTAAATCTCAATGCAGGTTGCAAAGCTAAAGAAGCGATCGCTTATGGTGCAGCTCTACAATATTTCAATCAGGGCATTCAGTTAGTAATTAGTGATGGCTGGGAAAATGCTAATACTTTAATACGAAATTTATATCAAGCTGCTGCCGAAGTTGCCTTTCTCAGTAATGAATTTGAGCAGATGGAATCGCTGATTAAAGTTGTGCTCCAACAAGCGACAACTCTATTAGATAAAGTGAAGGTTTATGAAATTAAGCTCCAGTCTTATCAGGTACAAGGGCAGCTGCTTAAAGCAATTGAAATTGGGTGTCAAACTCTCCAACAGCTTGGAATACCCTTATCTGAATCTGTTACCTCTTCAGACATTGGTCAAGCTATAGAAAACACGTTGTCAATATTGGGAGAGCGTCAGATTGAAAGCTTAATTGATCTACCTTTAATGACTGATCCTCAAGCTTTAGTTGCCCTGAAAATTATGATCAGCCTCACTCCTTCTGTGCATCAGGCTGCTCCCCACCTATTTCCGATTATTGCCTGTGAACAAGTTAATTTATCGCTTAAATATGGCAATGCACCACTCTCAGCACCAGGATATGCTGATTTTGCCATTGTTTTAAATGCAGTATTAAATAAACTAGAAAAAGGCTATGAATTTGGGCAGTTGGCTTTAAAAGTTGTAGACAAATTTGAAGCAAAATCTGTTCAAAGCATGACTATTTTCAAAGTAGCTGCATTTAATCAATTTAACAAACTACCTGTCCAAGATGCCATCGATCTATTAAAAAAATCTTATATTTTTGGACTAGAAGTGGGAGATTTTGTACATATAATTGTATCAACATTTTTTCGACTTCTTTATACCTATTTGATGAGTGCAGAAGATTTAGATAGTTTGCTAGAAGAAATCAAAGTCTCTGAGTCTAATTTTGCAAGTAGCGAATCTTTTTCGATTCGATTTAGTATTCTTCGACAAACGATTGAAGTCATAACTGAATCTAGTCAAAATTCAAATTTATTAATTGATGAATCCTGGAATGATGAAAAACTTGTACCTGCTCTACTCAAAGAGAATGATCAGTTTACACTCCATGAATTTTACCTAATTAAGTTAATTATTAGCTACTTGTTTGATGATCCTCTAGTGGCAGTTAGCAATGGAGACAAAGGAGAGCGCTACCTTAAAGGTGGTGCAGGAATGCTATCTGTGTCTGTTTTCTGTTACTACGATTCTTTGGCTCGTCTATCTATCTATTCTCAAGTTGAACCCTCTGAACAAGCAAAATTGCTCTTGAAGGTTGACGAAAATCAGAAACATCTAAAAGTTCGAGCCATAGTTGCACCGATGAATTTTCAGCATCAATTTGATTTAGTAGAGGCAGAGCGTCATTGGGTTTTAGGTCAGCGATTTGAGGCACTTGACTTATACGATCGCGCGATCGCTGGAGCTAAAGAAAACGAATGTATTCAACAAGAAGCTCTAGCTAACGAACTAGCAGCTAAATTTTACCTTGATTGGGGCAAAAAAAAAGTGGCTCAAGCATATATGCAAGAAGCTTACTACTGCTACGCACGCTGGGGAGCCAAAGCCAAAGTTGCCGATCTGGAAAAACGTTATCCCCAATTACTCGCCCCCATCTTAGAGCAAACCCATTTTCCTCTCTCAACTAACGAAACTGTCTTCACCTTGGAGACCGCTAGCACTTATCATACTTCCGGTAGTAACAGTATCTCTTTGGCTTTAGATTTAGCTACCATTCTCAAAGCTTCCCAAACCATCTCAGGCGAAATCGAATTTGAAAAACTGCTTTCATCATTGCTGCATATCGTGATTGAAAATGCCGGAGCAGATAAGTGCGTGTTAATGCTTGTGGAGTCAAGTAATTTACTGATTCAGGCATCAGCAGAACTTACTAGTAGTGCTACCGCTATAGAGAGCAAGGGAAATACTAAAGTCAATTTTTCCTCAATGTTGCTCAACTCACAGCCAATTGAAGAGTCAACGCATCTGCCAGTTGGCTTAATTAATACTGTCAAACGCAGCTTACAACCTGCCGTGATTATTGATGCCATAGTACATCCGCAATTAATTCATGACCCCTATATCCAGCAACAGCAGCCCAAAAGTATTCTGTGCAGTCCGATTTTACATCAAGGAAAGTTGCTGGGTGTGTTATACCTAGAAAACAATCTGGCGACTGGAACCTTTACCCATGAGCGCGTCGAACTGCTTAACTTACTTTGCGCTCAAGCGGCAATTTCCATAGAAAATGCCCGACTTTATCAGCGTTCCTTAGAACATGCTCAACAACTACAAGCAGCTTTACAAGAACTCCAGCAGGCTCAATTACAAATCGTCCAAAGTGAAAAGATGTCTGCATTGGGTAACTTAGTCGCAGGGGTGGCTCACGAAATGAATAATCCTTTGGGTTTTATTGCTGCGAGTCTCAAACAAGCTAAACCTACCTTTGCAGATATTATCGAACACTTGAAATTATATGAACAAAGCTTTCCTACTCCCGGAGATGAAATTCTCACCCATGCTGAAGAAATCGACTTGGAATATAGCTTAGAAGATTTGCCTAAAATGATGGATTCGATGACTATGGCGTGTGACAGGCTCAAAAATATCAGTACCAGTCTCCGCACTTTCTCTCGTGCAGACCAAGCCTACAAAGTGCTGTTTAATATCCATGAAGGTATTGACAGTACGATTTTAATTCTCAAACATCGCCTGAAAGCTAACGAAGAACGTCCAGCCATTGAAGTAAACTATGAGTACGGCAATTTACCAAAAATTGAATGCTTTCCAGGGCAATTAAATCAGGTATTTATGAACATCTTAGCGAATGCCATTGATGCATTGGATGAATCAAATACAGGTCGGAGTTTTAAAGAAATTGAAGTTAATCCCAACCGAATTACAATTACCACCTCATTGAAAGAGAAACAGATTGAGGTGAAGATTGCTGATAATGGTAAAGGCATGAGTGAATCAGTAAAACAAAAAGTATTTGACCATCTTTTTACTACCAAAGGTGTTGGCATAGGTACGGGTTTAGGACTAGCGATCGCTCAGTCTATTGTAAAAAAACATGGTGGAACTTTGGATGTGAATTCTACTCCAGGTGAAGGAACAGAATTTGTGATTACCTTGCCAATTCTGACTCAGATTCCGGGTTAACTTGTTGGAGATATGGGGTCTAATCCCAATTTTGTTCTGTCCCTCTTGCTTATTGCTCTCTGCTCACTTGCCTCTTTTTCAATACAATTCGGTATGACCTAAGTGGATGTATGAATAACAAAATTAATTAAAATATTTCTGTAATTAATGCTAAAAATACGCTGTGCTCTGTAAAGCCATTACTAATGTCTATCCAGCTTGTAGCTGTTGTTAGTTAAAAAGAATCTCAACAAATTGGGATAAAACATAGAGACTATAGAGAGACTTAATTCTTACTGCGTAAGACTTTGATACACTTTATTTGTATTTATTTGTATTTTGAGTTCTACATTAGAAGTCATAGAACTTGATGTGATAAATTATTTATGACTTACGATAATCGCGCCGAAGTGCGAAAGGTTTTAATTATTACCCTACTGCTCAACCTGTTTGTAATGGGATTGAAAGCACTTGTGGGCTACTGGACAGGTTCTTTGAGTTTGCTAGCTGATGCCTTGCATAGTGTGACAGATAGCGCTAACAATGTTTTAGGATTAATTGCAAGTAAATTTTCTTCTCCACAACCTGATCGCGAACATCCCTACGGACACCACAAATTTGAAGCCGTAGGAGCTCTAGGAATTGCTTCATTTTTAGGAATAGCCTGTTTTGAAATTCTGCAAGGAGCAATCGAACGAATTCTCAAAGGTGGTGGTGAACCTGTGAGAATATCACCACCTGAGTTGTGGTTATTACTAATTGTGCTGGGTGTGAATATTTTTGTGGCGTTTTACGAACGCAGTGTGGGTAGGCGGGTAGGTAGCTCAATCCTCATAGCTGACGCGACACATACCATGAGCGATATTTGGGTGACAATCTCTGTAATTGGCGGTTTGATAGGAGTTTGGCTAGGTTATCAATGGATGGATTTGGCGTTAGCTTTTCCTGTCGCTTTGTTGGTATTTTGGAGTGGCTGGTCAGTTTTAAAAGAGAATTTGCCTTCACTTGTGGATCAAATGGCGATCGCACCAGAAGCAATACATGCGATCACTACTTCTATTCCAGGTGTAATTAACTGTCATGCGATCGCTTCTCGCGGCGTTCTTGGTCGTCAGGTGTTTATTGAAATGCATTTAATAGTAGATGCACCAGACGTAGAAACCGCCCACCATATCACCGAAGAAGTAGAAAGCCGATTAGAAGAGCGGTTCCGTCCAGTGAGGATTTTAATTCACGTCGAGCCACCAGCATATAAGTCTGAGCAAATTAGCTTTGAAACCGGAGCTAAGTAGTCTCAGCAATTCCAAATCACGCCTTGTTCAAATGTAAAGCAGCGTCTTTTAGAGGATGAAACAGTTTTCCCCTTAAAAACTTATTATTACCAACATTTTTTTCAAAAACCAACACCTCACCAAAATGATGTTGTAGCACCTTGATTTCTTTGTTTTAAAAATATCATGAGGAACATGAGAAAAAATCAGGTAAATAACAAATAACGACCGACAAATGAATGCATCTTTGTGTTAACTCTTATAAGAAGCAACCAAATTTGCGACGATCACAACTAGTTCTCCTGGATCAACTGGTTTAGCCACGTGAGTCTGAAAGCCTGCTTCCAGGGCACGGCTACGATACTCACTATCGCCATAGGCAGTTAAGGCGATAGCGGGAAGTTTTCCCCAAATATCAGGCTTCAACGCCCGGATTTTGCGGATGAGAGTGTAGCCATCTTCACCAGGCATAGCAATATCACAAATCAAGACATCTGGTTGCAACTCTGGTAGTACTTTCAATGCTACCGCTGCCGATGCAACTGCCATGACGGTGGCTCCATCAGCTTCCAACACGGTAGTAATGTAAAAGCGGCTATCGTCATCATCATCAACTACGAGGATGTTTAAGCTAGCAAGGGGGAGAGGAGGTTCCATGACATCTTCATTAACGTTGATCAAATGAAAGTTATTTTTAATGAGCTGCTTGTTTTTTTCTCAGTGACCACACCATTGGTAATTTTACTGCGATCGCGCCTATTTTCCTAGACAATAGCTCAATTTGTCTAGCCACCATCTAATTGATGGTTAATTATTCGCTGGCATTTATAATTATTGACTGGATAAAATTATCTTATTGTTTAAATTCCTTTATATTTAAAAAAATAACTTTAACGAATAGTTGGAGTTCAAGAATAATCTTGCTAAGGGACTGACAAAAAATAAATTATCCAAAATTCTTTGTAAATTTGTAGAGGATTTTGTCCAAGATCCCACGGAGATGGGATATTTTTTTAACTGGAAGTCCCTAATTACTGACTGCTTTATAACTGGAGTTTAGACTAAAAGTTAGCGATCGCCACCCCAAATTGAATTTTTTCCACATTATTGATAATGATAATCTAATACAATAGGACTTACGCAAAAAACCTCTCAAACTCTTATTCCTCCGTGTCGCGCCAGTTGCTTCTCCTATCGGAGACGCTGCGCGAACAAGTCTCTTAACCCGCCCAACCCACTGGCTTCTCTGTGTCTGGAGTGGTTCGTTCTTCCATGATCCGTGCGTAAGTCCTGTACAAGTAAGGAAAAGTTGAGCGTCGCTCACTCCTGGTGCGGACAGTACGCGAACAGACCTGTTTAAATTTGGGATTTTGAATCTTTCAATTCAAAATCCCAAATTTAAACATCGTAAATTTGGTGATTAACTTTTAGTTAAGTCAACTCAAACTTGATTACTCCCATTCAATGGTTCCAGGCGGCTTAGAGGTGATGTCATAAACTACCCGATTCACCCCTTTCACCTCATTCACAATCCGAGTAGAAATCACTTCCAGTACATCGTAAGGGACTCTGGCCCAATCAGCAGTCATGCCATCTTCACTGGTCACAATCCGCAAAACAATCGGGTAAGCGTAAGTACGTTGATCCCCCATAACGCCAACACTACGAATTGGCAGCAATACAGCAAATGCTTGCCAGAAATCATGATACATGCCGCGTTGATTAATTTCTTGCCGGACAATCAAATCGGCATCGCGCAAAATGTTTAACCGCTCAGATGTGACTTCCCCCAGAATGCGAATTGCCAAACCAGGCCCAGGAAAAGGTTGCCGTTGGACAATTTCTTCTGGTAAACCAATGGAACGCCCAACTTTGCGGACTTCATCTTTAAATAGTTTCCGCAGTGGTTCCACCAATTTAAATCTTAGGTCTTTGGGCAAACCGCCAACATTGTGATGACTCTTAATTTTTACCGCTACCCGCTCACCAGTTTGGGGATCAACGTTGGTGTCAGCAGATTCGATCACATCTGGATAAAGAGTCCCTTGAGCCAGATAGTCAAAGTGACCGAGGCGCTTGGATGTTTCCTCAAATACACTGATAAATTCGTGTCCGATGCGGCGGCGTTTTTCTTCAGGATCTGTGATATTGGCAACCTTAGCTAAAAAGCGATCGCGAGCATTAACATACTCTACAGGAATGTGAAACTGCTCTTGGAATAGCTTTACCAATCGCTCTGGCTCATACTTTCGCATAAAGCCTTGATCGATAAACACACAAGTCAGTTGTTCACCAATCGCTTTATACAGTAAGAAGGCCAGGGTAGAAGAATCCACTCCCCCAGACAGCGCCAACAGCACCCGCTTTTCACCAACTCTGGCGCGAATTTCTCGAATTGCGTCTTCGACAAAAGCCGCTGTTGTCCAAGTAGGTTCGCAATCGCAGATATGATAGACAAAATTACGGATTAATGCTATACCGCCAACAGAATGCACCACCTCTGGATGAAACTGAACGCCGTAAAGTTTCCTTTCGTGGTCGGCAATCGCCGCACAGGGGGTATTTTCTGTATGTGCCAGCAATTCAAACCCTGATGGCATTTGGGTAACTGAGTCTCCATGACTCATCCACATGGTAGTCCCATCTTCGACATTAGTGAGCAAATCTGTGGGATCATCAATATATAATGAGGCTTTGCCGTATTCACCTCGATCGGCCTTTGCCACTTCCCCACCGAGTTGGTTCACCATCAGCTGCATCCCATAGCAAACACCCAAGATGGGTATTCCCAAATTCCAGATTTCTGAGTCACAATGGGGAGCGTTATCACCATAAACCGAACTCGGGCCACCGGAGAGGATGATTCCCTTAGGATTGAGTTGGCGCAGATGTGCAGAAGTCGTGCGATAGGACAAAACTTCCGAGTATACTTGAGTCTCGCGGATGCGACGGGCAATCAGCTCAGAATATTGAGAGCCGAAGTCCAGAATTACAATCAATTGACGATCAAGCCGCCCAAAATTTTCCAATCTTTGGGGCGCTAGTTCTGTTGGTAGAGTCACCGCTGTATTCATGACGGGAAAGTTATATCTGTTAAGGATAAATAGATGCTTTGTGGTCTATGGTGATGCTATTATTCAGCCTGGGCAGGCTGATAATGGTATAGAGAGCCTTTACAAACGCAACTTTATGTGCATTTGTCTAGTCCCGGAGTCAGAGATGGTATTAGAACGATAAACTTACCCGAAAGTGGTTACTTAAGAGATTATTTATTTGGATTGTTTACGATTATTCATAATAAATTAACATAATTTTCCGATTAACAGACCAGCAGTTTTACTCTTCACGATAATTTTGCGATCGCGATCAAAGAGGATAGAGCCACAGACTGTTACTCCTGTGCGCCTTTCGCTATGGCTTTGAATGTATTCTTGGGAACGAACATCGATGGTTTCGGCGATCGCAGTGTAAACTTGATTTACCCAATCACTGCCTGTGGAAGCATCTAGCAATCTCAGGTATTTTAGTGCTGCTTCTGCAGTCGCACTGTTAAACACAGCTTGGATATCTGGTAATTTTAAACCTGCGATCGCACAGTGCGCTGCCAAAATTTCTCGACGTCCATCAGCCAAATTGTGATGGGTGTGAAAAATCCCCCCAGCCAGTTTCATCAGCTTACCGTGATAGCCAAATAATAAGATTTCTTTCACACCCAATACATCAGCTTCTACTAACATTGGGCCGAGCCAGTTAGCAGTCTTGACCAATTGCTCAGGATTAATCCCTAGTTTGGGCGCCAAATCTAGGCCATTCTCGCCGATACAGAATACTAAACTCTCAAAACGACTGGCTTTATTTTGTAATTCCGCCCGAAAAATTGCAAGCTGATCTGGTGTACTTAAGGGTTGAGAAATGCCGGTTGTGCCTAAAAGGGAAAGTCCTTCAACCACACCAAAAGCAGAATTTGAAGTTCTAACAGCTAGTGATCGCCCTTGGGGTAAAATAATCGTCACCGTGATTTTTTCCCCCGGTGCTAGCATCCGTTGTAAGTTTTCTTTTAAGAGCCTTTGAGCATAGGCATAAATAGCCGGCTTATCATCAGCATTCATCTGTCTGCCAATTCCTTCCCCGCCTTTTATAATTACTGCTTCCCCCTCTTCCCTCCACTCCACCAGTGCCCAAATCGGTGTATCTTTAGTCAGGTCAAGATTATCACCAGGGTCACTACGAGCGATCGCTAAAGCTGTATTCTCAGATAATCCTGCTACCTGTTCAATGGGGATTTCGGCGATTTGGCTGGGTTCAATTAGATATATGGACGCTATGGTTAATGGTTGGCGATCGTGCAACCAATGTAAAGCTGCAACAGCAGCAGCGCACGCAAATACCGGGAGTGTGTATCCAGAACGGGACATTTTTTCAATTCAGAAGTCAAAATAATTATTCAAAGTTGTTCGTGTAGCGTCTCGTAGAGAAGACAGTTTCAGACAGCAATTTAGATCCCAACTGTAGCTGCTTGCTTCCTTCAGGGTAACGTTCCCATTCAGCGGCAGTAGATAACTTCGGCAACAGCACAAACGGCTTTCGTCTGTCCGGCTGCATTGGGGTTGTTAGATGCATCCTATAGCCTTTAGATACTCTTTTAAGACTTAAAATTTAGAGTGCCTACAATATCCGTCAACAACTTATCAAACATTTCTCCTTGCTCATGTTGTTCCATTCCACTTATAGGTTTACTAGGTGGATTAAGCGTCTGAAATTGCTCTAGTTCAGATAATGAGAAAGCAGTTTTACAAGGATCAAGGATGATAGAAAAAATAAGAGCACCTTCATCTTCAGCAGCTTTCAGAAGTTGTGGCAACTCATTCTCTGAAATAAAATCAGAAGCTAGAAAGTTTGAGCTGACGAGTAAGATAGCTATTTTTGCTGAATCTAGAGCCTTCTTTATTTCATCCCTCCATTTCATGCCCGTTTTGATTCTACTATCGTCCCAACGATCAACCAAACCTTTTTTTTCTAATGGCTTAAGATAAATCTGTAGTTTTTTTAGCCATTCACTATCTGAATGGTTATAGCTTATGAAAACTTTATTGCGTGTGCTAGATTCACTCATACCAATTGCTTTGCGTAAATAACTAGGAGAAGATTGTCGTAAATAAAATATAAGTTGAGGATCATCTATCACTAGAGCCAGTGCATATTTATCATAAAAAATGAACTGCTTGTATTGAGGATATTCTTTTTCCAATTTATCTATATAGTTCTGCGTTAAAAACTCCTCGATTCCTGATAGCAGGTGAGGATGAGTCTTTTTGGTATGAACAAGAGGTAAATAACCTTCTTCGCATCTTGCAAGCTCTAGTAAAATATTGAGAAAATTATGATTTTTACGCCCGTTTAAAAGAGAGAAGAAGCGTATGAAATTTCCATATTTCAAATCCATTACTTTTTTAGTTTCTTCTATCTCTTCTTCTAAATAGTCATGAATTGTCTTAAGTCTTTCTTCAGTTTGTGTAACACCCTCACGGGCAGCCAGCTTTGCACAAAGCATTTGTGCAATATTTAAGCTTCCATTAGCGACATTAACAAGCTCAGCCTTTCTTGAAAAACGAATATTTAGAGCTAATTCACCTTTTTCAATCATCTGCTCTACGAGAATATCTGAAGTTTTGCCCATTGATACTACTTCAATTCTTGTGGCTACGTCATAGCCAACATCAATGAGTTGTGTCCTTGTATGTGGAATTCCAACAATAACAATTTTTTGAGAAGACTCTTGATCTGCAAAGTATTTGAGGCGATTCACTAAATGATTCCCAAGATTTCGATCAAGAAAATGAAAATCATCTATGGCTATAATTCCTTCTTGCCATACATCTATATTTCTTAGTCTTTCTACATGCTCTGGGAAACGAGCACTCAAAATTGTAACCTTACTATCATCACCAACTATTTCTAGCTGAAAAAGTGCCTCTTTTAATGCTGTTGTTTTTCCGATACCAGATGGCCCTTCGATAACTACACCTCTCCCTGGGTGAGCTAAAGCCATTTTTAATCGGTAAAAATTCGCAGGTTCTACAAACGTGATTTTAGGTACACCCGATTCCTTGAAAACCTCATAAAGTAGATACTTTTTTTCAGGTGCTAAATTAAAGTCGTGAGTATTAGGCGTTTGTACTTCTCGCGCTGTTTTTGATTGCTCTGCTATTAGTCGGATACCCTGTGCGATTTCAATAAATGCCTCATCACGGTTTTCCCACCGAGAAATAGGTCTGCCATCACGCGGAAGTACTTGTAAACTGCTGAAGGGTGCATCAGACCAATCTACAGGCCTTACTATTATTGGAACTACTATTGCTTCTTTAGCTCTATGTCTTTGCAAAGCATATTCCATCTCTCTTGTATAAGAATAATCTGAAGCTAAATAATCTGAGCTAACAAAAAGTAATAAGATTTGAGACTGCTTTAATTGTTCGGAAATATTTTCCCTCCAATCATTACCAGCATCTATATCTCGCTCATACCAAGCATCAATAATTCCTTGTCTTTTAAGAATAGACATATGCGTTTTTAACTGTGCATAGTAATTTAAATCTATTCTTGAGTAAGAGCAGAAGATAGTGACTGGAGTTTCTCGCTGAGATTTTGGTTCTCTAATTACCTGTTCATCATCAATTTGTTGATTGCCTTTCTCTTCTTTTGTACTTTTGAGACGGAGTTCTCTTTCTAGATAATCTAGTTCTTGTTCTATTGTGTTTAGTTCGACTACAACTGATTCAATTTGTTTTTCTGATTGGAATTTTCTAGCAATATCAGTTTCAATTACGTAAACGCTTCTCAATCGGCTAAGCTTTTCGCTTAACAAATTCCACTGCTCAATGAGTAATTCGTATTTAAGTTCTATGCGTTTACTTGTACTCATTAGCTCCTACCGATTCGCCGACACCTGACGTTGCCATCATTTTAGTCTACAAAATTATTTTTTAGAAGCTCCCGATTGTAAGGTATGCGTAATGCATCTAACTATTGATTATACGGAAACTTTTTATATAACTACCCTATATTGAGTAATTATACAGATTTTTGTATATAACACTCTAATACAGCTAAATATACCGAAATTTTCCAAATAACTACCCCACACAGGGTATTTATACTGAATATTTCTTGATAACACCTCTTTTCAGACATTATCCCGAAATTTTCCTCATAACTGCCCAATTCGGCATTATATCCCGAATAATAATGCTCCCAGTGCGTTACCGATAGCGAGGCGTTAGCGAGTCTTGTCTGCGACACGCTACGCGAACGAGCCTCACAGCCCATCGTAGACATCGCTCGATCAAAAATCTCAAACTACTTTAACTTTGAACACGAAAAGACAGATTCTTAACTACGCTATCACCAAAAGACGAAGCTGCACAATGGCACAGTTGAGCCGCCGCAGATAACCTTTGGCTCTCAAAGATCACTCTTGGTCAGTCGGCTTTAACGCAGTGTTAGCCTGCTGATTACTGCCTCTTGCTGCTTCTAGCTTTTGGCGAATCGCTGCTTGAACCTTCTCATCAAAATCGGGATCGTCGGGGCTTGCAACAATCCTACGCGGGCGCTGATTAATCCTGTCCAAGTATGCTTGAAAAGCAGCTTGATCACCGCGATGTTTGAGAAAATACTGTTTCAATTCAACATCAGACATTGAATCGTAATTAATTCGGCTCATCAGACAACTCTCTGTTGGGTAAAATTTGGAATTCAATCTCTTCGTCATACCCAGCAAGGATGTATACATTACGAGTCCAATTATCAATGCAAATGAGATATATGGGCTGAAGCATGATATACGTCAGCTGATAGCTAATACAATACAAACTTGCTACTTGAGCAGCAGTAGGCATTTTAGTTAATTACACCACCTGCTCCCTATTTTGCTAGTTCCACATAACTGCCTAATTAAATAGTTAGACTCCCACTTCTGATAATAGAGCTTGCATAGCTTCCCAAGAGAGTCCTTGTTGAATATAACGGGGTGCTTCAGGATTGTAAGGACTAGCTACTCGGTCAATATTGAGGATGTTTGCCCCATCTGGTAGAACTGGTACATCTGCATCAAATGCTGTTGGACGCATCAAAGAACTGGAAAAGCCTTTGAAAACAGCAATTGTATCTTGCTCATCAGCAATTTCCAGCGTTACAAGTAAGACTTCTTGAGGGCGTTTAGCAGTGTATTGTTCCAGTCGCTTGCCAATGGAATTCATTTTTTTAAGAGTAGGGGTACGGTGGCGCAGCGATCATTACTGTGGTGTTGCCGAGCGTCCCTGCTTGCCCAGCTTAATCAGAACAAAATAGCTTAAGTAAAGCACATAAATGACTAAACTAATTATGCCAAGAAAACCTAAGAACTCAGCCTTGCTATTAGCATGGAAATATTCTTTGAATAGCAAGGGAGCCTCGAACCAGACGCGACAATTGGGAGTCTTCAGCATATTGCCAGAAAAAGCACAACCCAAAAAAGGGATAAAAGCTAGTGTACCCAAAATACAATAAACAGTTGTAGCCCAGCGCCAAGAGGTAAAAATAAATTTCAAAGAGCCACTGGTTTGATACTCAATTTCATCGTTGAGATCCACCCAGAACCACAGCGAAATCGGGATCAAAATCCGAGCCGTCAACCCAGAGATAAAGCTAACTGGATACTGGGCAATCATTAAGTAAATCGTGATTGCTACTAGGCTTGATACTCGCCAGTATATACTCAATAAGCGTTGTATGCTTTCTGCTTTTTGCACAAATGCCCAAATCAAAAGAATTAGCGGAATAATTACCAGGAATAATACTGCCAGTCGGTAATCAATCCAGACAAAAGGGCGAAACCAAGTATTATAGTCCATAGTTTTTCTCAAACAATAGATAAAAAAGAATTCAGAAGTCAAGAGTCAGAATTAATCTAGTGGTATTTTATACCACTACCTGATTGTAGACCGCTTAATAAGGCAGGGGTCTTAAACCTTTTTATTCAGGAGTCAATCGGACTCCAATTCATGCTGAATTTTGACTCCTGAATTCAGCATGAATTCTTCTTGATAATAGTTTAATCAAAGCACAAAGCTCAGTAGTTAGCCTCAAGACTGCGCTCTAACTTCTTTCTGTAAGCAAGTGGATCTCCAGGTTCGTTAGCTTGTTTACCCTGTGAAGCTCCCCCCAACCCACGCCACTTGCTCTTTTCTTCCTTTACCCCCTTTTTAAGTGGGTAAAGGCAGGCGGGGGATCTTAACCGAACCGTATTGAGTGGCTCTCCAACTCATAGGATTTCACAAAATTTACTATAAACATTGTTTGTAGAGGCGTCTACATGCACACTGGTGTGCAACTTAAGCCAAAACCTTTTCAAACCTCGTTAAGAACCTCTGTCCATTGGTGACAACTTAAGGTTATGAGCTATTTTTAAATAAGCAATAGTGCTTAAAAGCTTGTCCGAAATCGAGGTTGAAACACAATTTTTAAGCTAGCGCTCACGTCATATTTTAAAAGCATCGTTTACCCTTGTCCTCAAACCAGGGTATGAAGCTAAATGTAATACTCAATATTCAGTTTATTTATAGCTTAATTATTGTTGACAAAAATAATTTTGTTTTAAATTGTCACCAATAGCCCAAATAAGGAATTTATTTTTTTGTCTACACGACGACTAAAGTCGGGCGCTTTAAACTAAACGCTTGCAAGCAGGGGACGTGGCAACTCGCCGCGTCCCCCACTCTTTGCGTCTTTTTTGGTCAATCCTGGTTGCTTGCTGACCCACCGAACAGAAAATTCACTTGCCTTAATTTCTAATCATCGTAAACCCGGCATTCAATTGCATCTGGGTTGTCATCACAATACTGTTCTAGAGAGTTTTTTGGCTTGCTTTGGCGCTTGTGGGAAGCTTCGGCTTGCAATTCTTCTACTGCATCCCAAGCAGCAGCACACTCTGGTGAGTTGCTACCACTTAGATCACAGACAGTACGCGCTTGTTCCACTTCTTGTTGGATTTGTTCTTGGATGTCGCTCTTTACTGTTTCTTGGATGTTGGTCATTGCTTTAATCTCGTTGTGTGTTGTTAATACTAGTATAGAAAAAGTTCAGATATGGCAGTTTTTGGCTTGATTATTAACCATTCTAACCATTTAGCTGATCATAAGTTAGGGTTTTTGCCTATTGATTTCTAACCAATACAGCAAACTAGCGCATCTGTAATGCATTTACCTTTATTTTTTAAGATTTTGTGGAATCAGTAGCATAGATAAATAATCATACAATATATTTAGATGCAATATATTAGGGAATGACAACCCCAGCTTCTTGGGATGAAGTAGACGAAGGGCTGGCGTCAATTCTTGTAGGATGCAATTCTTCCCAAAATAAAAAATCAAAACCTACTAGCCTAAAAAGAGAAAGAAGCTCAAAACTCATGGCAGACCAAATGCAGTGGGCAAACGCCCTGTCAACCCGTCATTCTTTGGAAGCCGCTGTTACAGATGTGGTGGAACGAGCTGTCTCATCGTTAACAGCACCTGCGGATCTAGGACTGGTATTCATTTCGTCTGCTTTTACGAGTGAGTATTCCCGACTGTTACCCTTGTTAGCTGAGAAACTTTCTGTGCCAGTGCTAATTGGCTGTAGTGGTGGAGGTGTGATTGGGACAACAGTTAGCGGAGATACCCAAGAACTGGAAACAGAACCAGCTATTAGCTTGACTTTAGCACACCTTCCAGGAGTGAAGGTTCAAGTTTTTCATATTGTTGCTGAAGAATTACCTGACTTAGACAGTTCACCAGATGCTTGGGTTGATTTGATCGGTGTGCCAGCATCACCGACACCCCAGTTCATCTTGCTGTCTAGTTCTTTCGCCTCTGGAATCAACGATTTGTTGCAGGGGTTGGATTTTGCTTACCCAGGATCGGTGATAGTGGGGGGACAGGCTAGTGGTGGGGGTATGGGTGGTCGTGTTGCCCTATTTTGTAACGATGCTAGCAGTGAGGAACACCAAAGCCTGTATCGTGAGGGCACTGTTGGTATAGCTTTGACTGGTAATATTGTTTTGGAGACGATTGTAGCCCAAGGATGCCGACCGATTGGCAAACCATTGCAAGTCACAAAAGCCGATCGCAATATTATTTTGGAGTTAGATGAGAAAGTACCTCTGATGGTGTTGCGAGATTTGATTGCCAGTCTCAGCGAACAAGAACGGACTTTAGCACAGCACTCTCTGTTTGTTGGTGTGGCAATGGATGAATTTAAGATGGCTTTGCAGCAAGGAGACTTTTTAATTCGTGGTATTCTTGGGGTCGATCCAACAGCTGGGGCGATCGCAATTGGCGATCGCGTCCGTCCTGGTCAAAGGCTGCAATTCCACCTACGCGATGCCCAAGCCTCTGCTGAAGACCTAGAATTACTCCTCCAAAGTTATCAACACCAACGAGAATCTGAACCCTCTGCCGTAGCTGCCTTGATGTTTTCCTGTCTGGGGCGAGGTGAAGGACTGTATGGTAAACCCAATTTCGATTCTGAACTATTTCGGCGCTACCTTAACGATATTCCTGTGGGCGGCTTTTTCTGTGGCGGTGAAATCGGCCCTGTTGGTGGCAGAACCTTCTTACACGCTTACACTTCAGCATTTGGAATTTGTCGCCAAAATCAGTTATGAATTATGAATTAGACTCCTGACTGAAACGGAAAATTAACAAGCCCCTAAATAAATTTAGGGGCTTGTTAATTTGGAATTTTGAATTCAGAGCGTACCCCTTCTCTTAAGCAAGCTACGCCTTGGTCTCGTAGAGAAGTGACGTGACCTCGTTTGCTACTTGAATTTACCAGGACTTACGCACTAGTTACGGAGTAACGTAGACGCGGAGCGGCTTGCCGCAGGCTACCGCAGAGGCGCAGGGGACACGGAGAAATCAGAGTTCGAGAGATATTTTGCGTAAGTCCTATTTACCTGAGAATTAAACTCACTTTTTTATAAAGTTATTCTGTGCGATCGCCTGCTTTTTCATGCCCTATTTGAGTTGTCAAAATCTTTGGCGATAATGATAGTTAAAAAAAGAGTGGAGGAGGTGAACGACATTCACCATCTCCACATTATTAAGAATATTTTGAGTATTTTAACTGATTGACAAAAGGCGCTTTATTTTAACCTCTCACAGACGTATTACAACTGCCTTCGCAAGCTTGGCTTGTGAGCCAGTAGCTTCAGTCTATGGTTCACAAGCCAAAGTGAGATGCTCCCAGCACAAAATAGCTGTTTGTTTAGCATTTAGCTATCCTTCTATACTTGCAGATATAGGATTCATACTTGAATATTGAAATATACTTATAACTGGCAATGCCTACCACATAAGGGTTTTGGTGAGCTATAGATACTTAAATTTTTTCATAAATCAAATATGAGTCCTATATATATTGATATAAATGCCTGGAAGACTTGTATATATAGACAAATATATTCCTTGTATAGGCTAGTTTAAATATTAATTTATACCTTGTGTTCTTTAATAAAAAGCTCCATGATTGATTGAAGAAGCACATAGTTATAGGTTAGTTAACAATAATGCCAATAGACTTCGTTATGTTTTCTGATTCATGGCAAGAAAATATCTAATATTAATCTGAAAATTATTCATGTCGGAGTTCGATTAATCCAATGCTAGAAGGATGGATTCAAATTGTATTAACGCTACTAATTGTAGTAGCGCTTACTCCCTTTTTTGGGCGCTATATGGCGCGTGTCTACCTAGAGCAAAGTACTTTTCTCGACCCAATTTTGAATCCAGTTGAAGGAGTACTTTATTCCTTGGTTGGCGTTAAAACCAAAGAAAACATGACGGGCTGGCAGTATGGGCGGGCAATCCTGTATAGCAATGTAGCAATGGGGTTGCTGATTTTCTTGATCATCATGAATCAAGGATGGTTACCCCTCAACCCCACAGGGATAAATGCCCCAACTTGGGACACAACGCTGCATACTACCATTTCCTTTATTACTAATACCAACCAGCAGCACTATTCTGGTGAAACCTACATGAGTTATGCCAGCCAAATGTGGGGACTTGGTTATCACATGTTCACCTCTGCTGCGACTGGTTTGGCAGTAGGAATTGCTTTTATTCGGGGATTGACGGGTAGATCGTTGGGCAACTTTTATGTAGACCTAATTCGCTCGATTACCCGAATTTTACTGCCTATTTGTATTGTGGGCGCGATCGCCTTGATGGCAGCTGGCGTTCCAGAAACCCTGGCGGGTGCAGTTGTATTCCCTACCTTGGAAGATCCGAATATTAGTCAGGCGATCGCTCGTGGCCCTGTTGCCCATTTTGAAATTATTAAGCAATTAGGGGAAAACGGCGGCGGCTTTTTTGCCATCAACTCGGCACACCCTTTTGAAAACCCCAGCGGATTTTCAAACTTGATTCAGATTGTGGCCATGCTTTCAATTCCTACGTCCCTAATCTACACCTATGGTTTGTTTGCGAACAACACTAAGCAAGCCTGGTTAGTCTATGGCATGGTTGGGATTCTCTATATAGTATTTATCATCGTCACCGCCATTGGTGAATACAACGGCAATCCGGCTGTGAATACACTGCTAGGTAATCAGCAACCGAATCTAGAGGGTAAAGAAGTCCGGTTTGGTTGGGCGCAATCTGTGCTATTTGCAGTAAGTACAACTGGCACCATGTGCGGTGCAGTCAACAGTTTGCACGACTCCTTCATGCCCAACGGCGGTTTTATTACCCTTTCCAATATGTTCCTGCAAATTATCTGGGGTGGACAGGGTACAGGAACCGCTTACCTGTTTGCTTATTTGATTCTGGCTGTGTTCGCTACAGGGTTGATGGTGGGACGCACACCAGAATTTCTCGGACGCAAAATTGAGAAGCGCGAGGTTGTACTTGCTAGTTTCCTGATTCTGCTAGTTCACCCGATTGCAATTATGATTCCCACAGGTATCGCCTTGGCATTTCCTGACCAATTATCAGGAATTAGCAATCCCGGTTTCCACGGCTTTGCTCAAGTAATCTATGAATATGCCTCTGCTGCTGCTAACAACGGTTCTGGATTTGAAGGCTTAGGCGATTCACAACCTTCACCTTTTGCGATCGCTACGGGTGCAAAAACCACTGCAACTGCCTTGTGGTGGAATCTAAGTACCTGCTTCAGTTTACTAGCTGGACGCTATATTCCAATTTTGGGTTTGCTGTTCTTGGCAGATAGCATGTCCCGCAAGCAAGCTGTTCCCTACACAACTGGTACATTGCGAACTGATACCGGACTATTTACAGGTGTCACCGCAGGCGTAATTTTAATCTTGGGCGCACTGACATTCTTCCCAGTGCTGGCATTGGGGCCCATCGGTGAAGCTTTTTTTATCGCTAAAGGCATGGGCTAGGGGGAGTGAGGGGACAAGGGGGACAAGGAAGACAAGGGGGAGTAAGGGAGCAGGAGAAGCAGGGGGGAGTTAGAACTGGATTCATCCACCTTTGATACTCGTTCATCCATCTTTGATACTCATTCATTCACCTTTGATACTCATTCATCCACCTTTGATACTCATGCTCAATGCCCCATGCCCCATTTCCAAAATTTAATCTATGCCAACTACTACTGATTCTCTTTCGCCCCATATTCCATCTGGAACTCGTGACTCGCGCAAGCACACCCCCAAAACAGATATGCGGGGACTTTACCAGAGAGCAATTCGTGAGTCATTTGTCAAGCTCGATCCTCGAATTACTGTCAAAAACCCAGTTATGTTTGTTGTTTGGGTAGGGACAATTGTCACCTTCCTTGTTACCCTTAACCCAAATCTGTTTGGCACAGTCCAGGCAGATGTCAACCAACAACGCCTGTTAAACGGGTTGATTACCTTCATTCTCTTTTTCACGCTCGTTTTTGCCAACTTTGCCGAAGCCGTAGCTGAAGGACGCGGTAAAGCCCAGGCTGATTCACTGCGATCGACGCGATCGGATACGATCGCTAACAAAATCCTTCCTGATGGTTCGATAGAAAAAGTTAATTCTACGGAACTGCGACGGGGCGATTTAGTAAAAGTGGTTGCAAATAATATGATTCCCGCCGATGGGGATGTAATTAAAGGCATTGGCTCAGTTGATGAGTCTGCCATTACTGGAGAATCTGCCCCTGTTCTGAAGCAACCAGGTACGGATATTGCCAGTTCGGTGACAGGCGGTACACGCCTCCTCTCAGACGAATTGACAATTCGGATTAGTGCTGATCCTGGTCAAGGCTTTATTGATCGCATGATTTCCCTTGTAGAAGGGGCAGAACGCAGCAAGACTCCCAACGAGATTGCTTTGACGGTATTGTTGGCAGTATTAACACAAGTATTCCTGATTGTAGTGGCAACTATGCCCCCATTTGTAGGCTACATCGCCAGCTTTATCAGTACGGCGTTTGGCGTTGAGGCGGGAAACAGTTTGCGTGCGGGTGCTAGCGTTGCTATTCTCATCTCGCTACTGGTAGCTTTAATTCCTACAACTATCGGTGGTTTACTCAGTGCAATCGGCATCGCAGGGATGGACAGGGTTGCCCAGTTTAACGTCATTGCGACCTCTGGTCGAGCAGTAGAAGCCTGTGGTGACATCAACACCCTGGTGCTGGATAAGACAGGCACTATTACCTTGGGAAACCGGATGGCTGATGAGTTTATTCCTCTGAATAATCACTCAATAAAAGATGTGGCGCAAGTCTCTCTAGCTGCTAGCTTGTTTGACGAAACGCCAGAAGGCAAGTCAATTGTAGTTTTAGCAGAAAAGTCCCAGGCTGCGGTAGACTTTAACATTGACAAAGCCGAGGGTGTAGACTTTTCCGCAAAAACCCGGATGAGTGGCACGAATCTACCCGATGGCAAACAAATTCGCAAAGGGGCAGTAGAGGCCATTAAGGGATTTGTCCGTTCCCGTGGCGGCTACGTTCCTGATGATGTAGACGCAGCTTATGAGCGAGTTTCGCGGTTAGGCGGTACGCCGTTAGCTGTCTGCCAAGATGACAAGATTTATGGAGTCATCTACCTCAAAGATATTGTGAAACCTGGTTTGCAGGAACGGTTTGACCAACTCCGCCGGATGGGTGTTAAGACTATCATGCTCACAGGTGACAATCGAATTACCGCTTCGGTAATTGCCGAAGAGGCTGGGGTTGATGATTTTATTGCTGAAGCGACTCCAGAAGACAAAATTGAGGTGATTCGCTCTGAACAATCTCAGGGTAAACTGGTGGCAATGACCGGGGATGGCACTAACGATGCACCTGCTCTGGCTCAAGCAAACGTGGGTGTGGCGATGAACTCTGGGACGCAAGCTGCCAAAGAAGCTGCTAACATGGTGGACTTAGACTCTGACCCTACAAAGTTGATTGACTTAGTAACCATAGGTAAACAGTTGCTGATTACTCGTGGAGCATTGACAACATTCTCAATCGCTAACGATATTGCCAAGTATTTTGCGATTATTCCGACTATCTTTGCAGCTGCTGGAATCGGCGCACTTAATATTATGGGATTAAAGAGTGCCCAATCTGCGATCATCTCGGCGCTGATTTACAATGCCTTGATTATTCCAGCATTAATTCCACTAGCACTCAAAGGGGTGAAATTCTTACCTTTAACAGCAGATCAACTCTTACGCCGCAACATCTTCATCTTTGGCTTTGGTGGCATCATTGCTCCCTTCATTGCCATCAAACTGATAGATATTATCTTACCTTTGTCTTAATTTACTATGAAACCCGTTCATATCCGACACACGTTAGCGTTCGCGCAGCGTTCCGCAGGAAAGCTCGCCGCAGGCATCGCTGCATCCCAAATATTAGAAGAAATAACTGAAATCTGGTGTCAATGGCGTAGACAAAAACTGCCACTGTATTTGTTCTTGGCGATGTGTTTCAACCTAGTGGTTGCACCTGTAGTCTATGCAGCTACTGGTGAACAACTTTCCCGCAGTCAATCTTGGGGATTGGGGCTGTTAGGACTGGTGACGCTAGGGCTTTCCATCTATCTATTTTTTGTCATGTTTGTACCGGAGAAATTCTAATGAGTTTTGCACGTGAAGTTAGCAGAGCTGTTCGTTCTACCTTGGTACTTTGGGTGATTGGAGCGATTATTTATCCTTTTGCGATGATTGCCATTGGGCAGATTGTGTTTCCCTTTCAAGCAAACGGTAATCTCCTGAAAAATAGCACTGGTCAAGTTATAGGTTCTGCTTTGATTGGTCAGCCTTTTAGTAGCGATCGCTATTTTAACAGTCGTCCCAGTACCACGAGCTACAGTACAGCCGATCCCAAAAAGGACGATGCGGGAGTTTTGAAAACTGGGGTTTCTGGTGCTAGTAACTTGGCTCCCAGTAATCCCGCACTACTAGAACGCATCAAAGGTAAAGATGACTCAGACCCCAGCAAAAAGGTTGAAGGTGACTTCAATCGTCTGAAAACAGCAGGTGTACAGCCGACTGGCGATTTAGTCTACACCTCTGGTTCCAGCCTTGACCCCCACATTACCCCCGAAGCCGCCGTAGCACAAATTGCACGAGTAGCCAAGGTGCGAGGATTTCAGCCGAACCAACTGGAAACTTTGATTTCTCAAAATACTGATGGTCGTTTTCTCGGCATCTTTGGCGAGCCTGGAGTTAATGTTTTGAAGTTGAATTTAGCTCTGGATAAAATCAAGGGATAAAGGCATGGGAAGTAGCTAAAAGAGCTATTTCCTATCGGATTTAATTTTAAACTTTATTAGTACTTACGCAAAATATCTCTCAAACTCTTATTTCTCCGTGTCCTCTGCGCCTCTGCGGTAGCCTGCGGCAAGCCGCTCCGCGTCTACGTTATTCCATAACTCGTGCGTAAGTCCTATTTATGTCTCCGACTTATTTAAGAAGTCGGGGATATTGTTGTTTACGAATGATTAATAAGGGCTATATATTAATACGCTTGGGTTAAGCATTTTTTCCTTCTCTCTCCTCTGCGGTAGCTGCAACAAGGCACTAGTACCGCAAGGCGCAAGTCAAAAGTCACTCATTCAAAAGTCAAGGCTTCGGCTTCGCTCAGCCTTGACTCTGAGCGCAGTCGTAAAGCCTGCGGCATAGCTTCGCTTAAGGCGCAGCCTAAGAAGAGAAGGGTCAAAAGTATTATGGAATAAACTCTTTAGGGCTTTTCAATGGTCTGCTTATTTACGCCGTGCTGTACTAGGCAAGCAATACGGTTTGGTTAACGTGTTTATTCCTTGAATATCCCCCCAACCCCCCTTTTTAAGGGAGGCTTTTTTTCTAATTACCCACTTTTTAAGGGGGTCGCCACAGGCGGGGGGATCTTATCTGAACCGTATTGACTAGGCATGTACGTTAAAAAAATTGACTTTGACAAATAGTTTTAGACTTATACAAAATATATCTCTAAATATATACAGTTTTAACTACTCAATAAACATACCTTTTATTTGTTCTGATATATATCATCTAGTTTTAAAATATATCAAAGATAAATTCAATTTTCTGTAAAATATTGCACAATATTATTAAAGTGAAAAAAAGATTTTGTGTTTACAAAAAAAATAGCTTTCAAGCCGAGCTTATTTAGTGTTTTAATCCAAGCAAATAGTATTTAAGGCTTTAAAGATGCATACTTCGGAGCTTGTGAGACTTTATTTCTTCTCCCAAACAAGTGTTAATCAGTCCAGCTTTATTGAAGCTAAACCAATTAAAGTAATACATAATGACACAAAACTACATGACGAAGATATTCCATTTGTAGCAGTGTTTTTGGCTCACCTTTGCTTCATGATTGTTTTTGGAATTGTCGTTTATATTGTTTTATGCGTCTGCAAAGCAGTAGAAGATCCCCCAGAAAATGCGGCACAAGATAAAGATGAAATAGTAAGCATCAAATACTTACAGCAACATCCTTGTAAAAACTGCCGATTTTTTAATAACAATCATTATCTAAAGTGTGCACTACACCCTTCCACTGCTCTAAGTAAACAAGCACTCAATTGCCCTGATTACAAACCTAAATAGGTGAGTTTATCGATAGGCTTATGGCGATCGCTTTATGCTATCCTTGCCAATTATACTCCAAGGCTTTGTGCAAATCTTCCTCACCCTATTCTTGGTTGTGGTGTCAGTCCAAATCGCAGAACATTACCTAGCTGAAGTCTTTTTGATGCACAATATCTGGGTCGATCCAGTATAAAATTATATCAATTTGCTGTAATCTAAAAAATTAAGTTTTTTTCAAGAGGAAATTAATAATACAGCCAAATTATGAAGCTAAAAATAGCTTTTTACACTCTTGCAGTAGCTATTACAGGAAAGTTAAGCCAAAGAACCTAGTACTGCAAGGCGGAAGTCACTCATTCAAAAGAATTATATTTCTTGCTATTGCGCTATTTTGTAGATGCAGAGCGGCTTCCCGGAGGGTATAGTTGGTTTATTTACGCTCTGCTGTACTAGTATTTAATGCCAACCTCCAAGAATTTGCTCAAAAAATTAGCTACATTACTAGTTTGAAAACTGGTGGAAAACTATAGCAATCCGGAATCATTCATGAGAAAATACTGAGACGGGCTAAAAGTAACTTTTAGAACCAAGGTATAAATGTGGTGATGTGGATGCAATTATTAGAAGATTTTATCAAAAATAGTAAAGAGCCGCGTGAAATCAAGCGTGCTACAGCAGTAAAAATGCTGTTATGTGGATACAAACATCAGGAAATAATCCCAGTATTAGGAGTTTCATCTGGTTTCATCAGTACGTATAAAAAAGCATTTTTTAAAATTGGAGTTGAGGGTTTAAAACTGGCGCATAAAGGAAGTGTTGGACTTCTAGATGATATTCAACGTGGCGAGGTAATTGAATGGTTGCGTTCCCAAGATAAATGGACTTTAAATGAATTAGAATATCAGATTGCCGCAAAATATGGAGTGATATTCTCCTCGAAACAAAGTTACTACGATTTATTTGATGTCGCTAGCATTAGTTGGAAAAAAACTCAAGCAAATAATCCAAAACATAACCCAGAATTAGTAGCATCAAAAAAAAAGAGATTTGTGAGTTGTTGGAGACACGACGAGCCAAAATACAGTCAGGAGAGCTAGTTGTGTTTATGGTTGATGAATGTCATTTACTATGGGGAGACATCTTTGGATATGTTTGGGGGAAAACTAGCGAACGAATATCAATACCTGTGGTAAATGCTCGTTATAGACAAACATACTTCGGTGCATTAAATTATAAAACCAAGGAATTTATCACTTATACAGGACAAAAAGGTGACTCGAAAAACACAATTAATTTCCTCAAATATCTCCGCCAACAGCGTCCGGGAGCCAAACTTTTAATAATTTGGGATGGTGCTAGTTACCACCGTTCACAAGAAATTCAAGATTACCTAGATTCATTAAATCGTGAACTTGAGAAAGAACAATGGCTGCTCACCTGTTTGAGATTTGCCCCAAATGCACCACAACAGAATCCTGTAGAAGATATTTGGCTGCAAGCAAAACGGTTAATTAGAGAGTTTTATTTTTTCTGTCATTCTTTTACCGTAGTCAAGGCATTATTTGAGCTATCGATCCATTGTCAAATTTTTGACTTTCCCAAACTTCATGAGTATGGTGTTTTCTCATAAATGATTTAGGACTGCTATATCTTCAGAAAAGTATCTCAATAATGAAAACCAAATAAGTCCAAACGACCTGAATGATTTTTATATTCTCACCAATTTTAGACCTGTTATTACTAACAAAAACTGGAAAATGGATTGTGGAGTTACTGGATATGATAATCAATAAAGTCGGGTCATTTGACCCGACTTTATTGAGCATTTGGCTTGTCAGATCAGACTTTTGACAGCTTGAGTGACGCGCTAAAAAGTCATTGTGCTTGTCTTATAACCCATTTGCAGTATGTTTGAGAGATTCAAAACAGTAAATCTGCTTCAAATTTACCCAACTTTATAGAGGTCTATATCGTATGGATTGCCACGAGTGTAGTTGTTGTATTGAAACTCATATATTCCCCCATTGGACAAATTGTATGATTTGTTCTGCACATAGTTGTTTCTACCGTCAGCGTCAAATTTAACTATTCCTCCACTGTAGGCAGTCCATACAGCTGAACCAGAATAAGGTTTTGCAGCATACCCTGGTGCTTTTGTACCATCGATCAGGTAGGAGACATTGTATTTCGTTTTGTTTCTAATCGTAAACACCTCGTATCCACCAGTAATTGTTTCACCAGCTTGTTCGTCAAGTTCTTCGACCAAACCAAAGTCTTGTAAGATGTTTTGATTGTTTGACATGATTTTTCTCCTTGATCTAAATTGAGTTAATGCAGAGGTATTTGGCTGAAGAAGAATTCAGAATTCAGAATCAATTAGTCGGGGATTCAGACCCGCCACTAATTGTTTTCCACCAAATCAGAGATTTGGTGTGGGTCTTAAACCCGTTTATTCATCCGTCAGTCGCACACAATTAAATTGGATAATTCTGGCGACTGACTCCTGAATTCTTTCTTGATAAATCTTGCCTAACCTCATTTCTAGATTGTTGAGATACAGCAGAATTCAGAATTGGGAAGTAAAACAGCCTTTGAGACTTAGGTTGTGTACTTCATCAAGTTGAAATTTACTGTAATTAATAGTATTACATGAAATTAATTGAGAAATTATAAAAAAATATGAAATTAACAGTTAAATCATTAATATCTGAAGTAGTGCTCTTTTTTTACTCTCCTAAAAAAATATTCAAAGATTAATTTGTCCAGTGGGTAAGTCCTATAATTGAAACTAGCCCAGAATTTTTTACAGGTGATGAAATATGTCCAGGTAAACTGATCAAATTGAGCCAACAAGGCGGCTTTGTTCATAAATCTTTTGATTTACTCAGGACTTTTGATGATGTTTTCGGTCAAAAAGCCAGCCACGTGCTAGAAAAACTTGAGGTTGAAGAATTGGTTGTTGATCCAGCAATGGATTTAGGAACCAATACAACCAAGAGTTACTTTTGGGAAAATAGCCTTTTATTACAAAAAGTAAGAGTATTCAATAATGCGATCGTCAAGATTGTCCAGACTTTTCGCACAGGAACTAATGATATTGACACACTTGATTTTATTCATCTGTATCTTAATGATGAAAATCAAATAAGTCAAGATCATGTGATTGGCCAATTTCACGGTTCTCTATAAATATAGCCAACTCTAGTTTAAATCTGTTACTTTTACAAAGATAAAAATGATTTCCTACAAATCAGAGTCAAAAACAAGAAGTTCAAGTCCAAAAATGGCACAAAATCGAGCGAAATTACCGTATAAACGCGACCTTTAGCAAACAACTTCCAGCTATTTTCAGGTAAATAGACCACGCCCTACGGGCACAGCATTGCTGATTGGTGTCAACTTAACGTAAAACTTATGTCCCATAAGGAACTTCAGTTCCTTGCTAATAGCTCAAGTCATCTTTAGATGACTAAATAAATCTGAAAAATCTTTAGTCTACTTGAGTAGACTTGAGCTATTAGCCCTGAAATTCATTTCTGGGCGGACGTGGAAGCCAACAGATAAGCGATTTATAGCTTAAGTTGACACCAATGAGCATTGCTGTGCCCCTACGACAGATGTAATTTTTCAAATCATCTATCTTTGGTATTCAGGTATTTCCGGTCAATGCGTAAGTCCTAAATCAGATTGTCCGTGGTGTTTTACAAATCTGCAATTAGCCGCGCCTTCCTGAGGAAGAATTGCAGTACAGTCTCTTCGCGGGAAATGATATCAACCCTACCCTGCATTCCTAATTGAATGTGACACTGATTTTTACCTTTACCTAAAATCAGATTTTCCGGTTCAATGCTCACTTCGTAGTAACTACCAACCGTTGGTGCCTGCCGATTAACAGGCGTGTCAGTAGATGCATTGCTACTATTTTTTTGGGGAGTAATTGCATCTGGAGAAATCGCCTGGACTTTACCCTTGAGCGTACCATAATCTGGGTAAGGACAAGCACTAACCCGCATTTGGACTTTTTGACCAATTTTTAACTTGTTCTTATCTTCAGATGCCACTGCTGCTTTTATAACCTGAGCTACATCGCTAGGAACAATTTGCACCACTTCCTCGCCAGCACGCAGGCTTTGACCGGAGTTTCGCAGATTAAGTTGAGAAATAATCCCATCAGCAGTGGCTTTGATGGTGGTTTGACTTAAGTCTATTTCTATCTGTTTAAGTTCGCTGGTATCCCGTTCTAGCTGTTTTTCAAGTTCAATTTTTTGTTTAACTAGGGCTTGGCGATCCTTTTCTAAAGTTGCTTTGTTGCTTTCTCCTGCGGCTTTTTCTTGGGCGATGCGCTCAGTAGCAATAGCAACTCCAGAATTACTGGGGTTGAGGGCAGTTTGGGCGCGTTCTCGTCTTGCTACAGTAGCAGATAGTGCTTCTTCTAACCGTTCAATTGTTTGTTTTTGCGCCTCAACGACGCCTCTTTGCGCTTCCACTGATTGTTGTTGCTGTTTCATAAGCAGTTGTGCTTCTTCAAACTGGTCTTTAGATAGGGCACCGACTGCGGCTACAGTCTTATAACGGCTTTCCTTTGATGTGGCTGCACCCAAAGCAGCTTCGGATGCATAGAGATTGGCTTGTGCTGTTTTTAACTGTTCTTTACCTACCTGTAATTCTCTTTGAGAAATTCTGATATTGGCATCAGCTTCTTGCAACTCGGAAACAGTAGTAATTTTTTTGTCTTGATATTCTCGGTAGCGGCCGCTCAATTCGGCTTGGGCACCTGTAATAATCCGGTGAACGCGGTCGGTTTCGGCACGAATCTGGCTGTTGAAGGCTTGAATCTGGGCATAGGTTTGCACCAGTTGTAATTTAGCTTGTTGGATATTAGTTTGCAGTTGACTTTTTTTAGTTTGCAGACGGGAATCGTCAATGAGCGCAATAGCATCTCCCTTTTTAACAACTTGATTTTGTTTGACATAAATCTGCATTACTTGACCTTCGGTTGTGGCTTGCACAACCCGCAATTCACCGATTGGACGAACAACCGCCTGTCCTTGAACTGTGACTTTATATTTAGCGATCGCTGCGACTGGAATTGCTAAACTGAGAATGCCAAGGATAATCATGCCGCCAAAGGTAGTCCAACGACCAAGTGGTGGTAAAAATTCGCTTGTTTGAATTGGGGGTACAAAATCTGTTTTGCTAACCATACTTTAGTCCAGTATTAAAGAAAAATATGATTTAATTAATCGCACCAGGCTTGCCGTTAAGGTAAGAGGCAGAAGCTGCGATCGCTAAATCATTTTTTGATGTCACAATATCATCTAGGAAATTTAAATGGTCGCCTTTGATTTGACGCAACTCTTCTGGTGTACCTTGTATTTGTAAGCGTCCAAGTTCTAGTAGTACAATCCAATCTGCTCGCTGGATGACTTTTGGCCGATGACTAATCATAATAGTGGTCTTACCCTGGCGATGGTAAAGCAATTGATCTAGTATTTGTGCTTCGCTTACCGAGTCGAGGGCACTTGTAGACTCGTCTAAAATCAGAATCGGGGGTTGAGTAACTATTGCCCTAGCGATGGCTAACCTTTGTCGCTGTCCCCCAGAAAGATTCGCACCAAATTCTCCTAAAACAGTTTGATATTTATCGGGTAATTTGCTGATAAACTCATCTGCACCAGCAATCTGACAAGCTTCGACAATCTTTTCAAAACTAATGTCAGGATAGCTGAAATGGAAATTATCGATAATTGAACGACTCCAAAAATGTGGTTCTTGAGGAATTAACACCACCTGTTGTCGCAGACATTCTAAAGACAAGTCTTGCTGGTTGTAAAGACCATAGCGAATATTACCCGACTGGATTTTGTATAAACCAGTAATTAATTTAGCGAGGCTACTCTTCCCGCACCCAGATTTACCAATTAAAGCAATTACTTGACCGCCGGGAATAGTTAGGGAAAAATCTGACAACAGATCAACTCTACCTGCGTGGTGGAAGTTGAGTTGACTACAGGTAATATCTGCATCCCCAGGAATTTCTGCCCAAGGCTTTTTAAAATCATTTTCATCTTCTGGAGTAGAATCAATGACTTCCGTTAAGCGTTGAATGACTATTTGAGCCGTAATAAATTCATCAACTAAGCCAATGGCAGAACTCAAAAAGCCCAGAAAGTTACCACTCATGCCATTATACGCAATCAATTGTCCAATACTTAGAGTCTGATTAATTACTAAGCTGCTACCTATCCAGAGGATGCCAATATTAATGAAAGTAGAAAGAACACCGACGAGGGTGCTGCTGTAAAGTTCTAATTTCATCGTACTCCAACCCAAGTTAGCAAGCCGCCCGTAATTCCCTTGGTACTCTTCCCAAGCTTGGGGTGTGGCTTGGGTAGTTTTTAACACTTGCACACCACGAAAGGTTTCTACGAGAAAGCCTTGGTTTTCTGTACCCGAAACAATCATATTGCGGGTTTTCCGGCGGATAGCTGGTAAAAACAGCAGACTAACAGCCGTAATCACGATAAAAGCGGCGATGGAAACTAAAGTCAGTTCCCAACTGTAGAACAGCATCAAAGCTAAGGAAACTACAGCAATAAAAAATTGGCTGGGTAAACCGAGGACAATTTGAGAAACCAGATTATTGATGGCATGAACATCAGAAATCCGGCTTACAACTTCCCCACTGCGTCGGGCTTCAAAGTAGGAGAGAGGCAAATGTAGGAGTTTGCGTCCATATTCCAGAATTAGCCCTAATTGTAATCTTTGACCAAAGTGACCAATTAGATGAGATTGCACTAAGCCAATCACACTTCTAATCAGGTTCATGGTTATCACCCCAATTGCTACAGTCGTTAGCAGTTGGGTATCTCCTCGCACTAACACATCATCCGTCAGCAGCTGCATCATAAACGGAGTGGCCAAAGAAAGGATTCCAATGGCGATGTTGATAGCGATCGCTTGGGCAATAATAAAACGATAGGGGTAAATCCTTTGGATATAACGCCCAATACCACCGATTTTATCAGACTCTTGGTGATAAAAGCGACTATCATCAGGAGCCAGAAGTAACATCACACCATTACCCCAACCCGCCATTAATTCTTCACGACTGAGATAGCGGATGCTAATACCAGGGTCGGCAATTACGTATTTTTTGCCTTTTTGACCGTATAACACTACCCAGTGGTTGCCTTTCCAGTGAATGATCGCTGGTAAGCATATTTGGTGCAATTGGTCGATGAGTTGGGAAGTAGCTTTGACTTGGCGGGCATTAAATCCCAGTGTTTCCGCTCCCCGCTTCAAGCCCAATAAGGACGTGCCTCGCGAACCGGTACTTACCGCTTCCCGGACGCGGTTGAGGGTAAAGGTGCGTCCGTAATGTTTGGCAATTGTGGCAATGCAAGCAGCACCACAGTCTTCTTCATTGTGTTGAAGAACAATCTGGTATTTCATTTTAAAGTGCAATTATTAGGCAGAAAATAAAGTCGGGTCATTTGACCCGACTTAATTGAGCATTTGGCTTGTCAGATCAGACTTTTGACAGCTTGAGTGACGCGCTAAAAAGTCATTGTGCTTGTCTTATAACCCATTTGCAGTATGTTTGAGAGATTCAAAACAGTAAATCTGCTTCAAATTTACCCAACTTTATAGAGGTCTATATCGTATGGATTGCCACGAGTGTAGTTGTTGTATTGAAACTCATATATTCCCCCATTGGACAAATTGTATGATTTGTTCTGCACATAGTTGTTTCTACCGTCAGCGTCAAATTTAACTATTCCTCCACTGTAGGCAGTCCATACAGCTGAACCAGAATAAGGTTTTGCAGCATACCCTGGTGCTTTTGTACCATCGATCAGGTAGGAGACATTGTATTTCGTTTTGTTTCTAATCGTAAACACCTCGTATCCACCAGTAATTGTTTCACCAGCTTGTTCGTCAAGTTCTTCGACCAAACCAAAGTCTTGTAAGATGTTTTGATTGTTTGACATGATTTTTCTCCTTGATCTAAATTGAGTTAATGCAGAGGTATTTGGCTGAAGAAGAATTCAGAATTCAGAATCAATTAGTCGGGGATTCAGACCCGCCACTAATTGTTTTCCACCAAATCTATGATTTGGTGTGGGTCTTAAACCCGTTTATTCATCCGTCAGTCGCACAAAATTCAATTAGATAATTTTGGCGACTGACTCCTGAATTCTTTCTTGATAAATCTTGCCTAACCTCATTCCTAGATTGTTGAGATACAGCAGAATTCAGAATTGGGAAGTAAAACAGCCTTTGAGACTTAGGTTGTGTACTTCATCAATTTGAATTTATCTGTCTTACGTAGTATTTCATGAAATTCATTGATTGATTGTTAAATTTTTTTAACAGTCAAATTATTGAGAGCTAAGTAGCGTTTTTTTATTACTCTGGCAAGATAATATCCCAGGTAAGCGCATCTAGTTTTGTATTTTTTGATACAAATGAAAAGCTTTAATACCAATTCAATGTGAAGCTGCATAGAATAGAGCTTCCAGGATAAAGTTATAAGAAGAGACAGAAATTACCTGCTCAAATGTAAGTTGGTCG
>NZ_JBALCN010000021.1:0-22389 GCF_036919615.1 Nostoc sp.
TAGATAATCATATTGGTGCTATTTGGTATTTTATTCATCATTATAATTCTTGTTATAGCGCCTAATTTTATTATCACTACATATTTACCACTACCAATAAATTTAGGGGCTTGTATCCAAATTATTTTTTGGTCAGAGGCTTTGATTTTTGCTCCCCTTCCCTCGTAGGGAAGGGGTTGGGGGTTAGGTCTCTATTCGACTCAACACAGAAGCACTATATATTCAACATCTACTAAGTATCATCCGTCCGCTTATCGTAAGGCTCACCTGTAAAAGGTTGTACGCCAATAGAAGGATAAGCATCATCATTAAGGCCAAAAATCCGCATTGCAGCTTCAGAAATATACCGGGTTATATTCGCAATGATTTGGGAAATAGCCATAATATTTGACTCCTTTTTTCGAGTCGTTTTAATTTTGATACCTATACTCTAATGCTGATATTGTTGACTGGCTCTAATTCTCAATATATTGAGAATATATGCAATGTTTATTCAGATAACTTCGCAATACTTTAGTTTATCAAAAAGTCAAACTTTTCTCACTAATCCTAATCGTAACATAGTTATTTCTCCAACCCCAGTCTAGGAAAGAGGCTGGCAAAAAACTAGCTTTCCCAGGATATTATTTTATTTGATTAGCTGCCTGTCTAATTAACATTATTGCTAGCTATTACTATTAAAAAATATAAAATTATTCATAAAGTTAGTATTAATTTGCCTATAAATCTCCGGTTTTGCAGCATCTCTGAAATATATTCGCCGGGAGTTGACATTATTTATGGTAAATATTACCATAAATAATAGAAGCATCTTGTAAGGAAGCTCTTGCATGACAATTTTTTTGCCAGATTTGGACTATGTACATAAACAGCAAAGCCAGCAAAACCAGGAACTAAACCTCTCTGGAGATGACTACAGCTTGCTGACCGATCTTTATCAGTTGACAATGGCAGCTTGTTACACAGGCGAAGGTATAGAACAACGACGGGCAAGCTTTGAATTGTCTGTAAGACGTTTGCCAGAGGGTTTTGGTTATTTAATTGCAATGGGGCTGACACAGGCATTGGAATATTTAGCCAAAATCCGCTTTAGTCCCTCGCAAATTGCGGCATTACAGGCAACAGGAATTTTTGCTGACGCTAGCGATCGCTTTTGGTCACTTTTAGCTGAGGGAAAGTTTACGGGTGATGTTTGGGCAGTACCAGAAGGGACGGCTGTGTTTGCCAATCAACCACTACTGCGGGTGGAAGCACCCCTTTGGCAAGCACAACTAGTAGAAACTTACCTTTTGAATACGATTAATTACCAGACTTTGATTGCCACAAAGGCAGCACGGGTGCGGGATGTCGCGGGGGAGTCAGCAACACTTTTAGAATTTGGCACAAGACGAGCATTTAGTCCGCAAGGGTCTTTGTGGGCGGCACGGGCGGCCTTGGCAGGTGGGTTAGATTCCACTTCTAATGTGTTAGCAGCGCTACAACTGGGACAAAAGCCAAGTGGTACGATGGCACACGCCCTGGTGATGGCGTTGTCAGCAATAGAAGGCACTGAAGAACAAGCTTTTAGTGCATTTCATCGATATTTTCCGGGTGCGCCATTGTTGATTGATACTTACGATACCGTTGCTGCTGCCCAGCGCTTGGCCCAAAAAGTAAATTCCGGGGAAATGCAATTAACAGGAGTGAGACTGGACTCAGGAGATTTAGTTACCTTGTCAAAACAGGTGCGATCGCTTCTTCCCGGTGTGCCAATTTTTGCCAGTGGCGACTTGGATGAGTGGGAAATTGCCAGGTTAAAAGCCGCTGGGGCCCAAATTGATGGTTACGGACTGGGAACACGATTAGTTACAGGTTCTCCCGTAAATGGAGTTTATAAACTTGTAGACATTGATGGTATCCCAGTGATGAAGCAGTCGAGTGGTAAGATTACTTATCCAGGACGCAAGCAGATTTTTCGCTCGTTTACGGGAGGTAAGGTAAAAGGAGATAGGTTGGGACTAGTAGGTGAAAGTCCTCTGGACGAAGAACCTTTGTTGCAGTTGGTAGTGCAAGAAGGTGAACGGGTGCAGCCGTTGGAGTCGTTGGCAACAATTCGTCAGCGTACTGCCGCCTCAGTTGCCAGTTTGCCACAACAAACACGGCATTTAGATCATCCTGTGGCGGTGCAGGTGGAGATTTCTACCGCACTGCAAGAGTTGACTGAGGAAACTAAGAAACGAACCGCATACTCCTACAAAGAAGCAAGCTACGCGCAGCGTCTTGTAGAAAAGGACGCAAAGTAAGATGATGAGAATTGCTTTGTTTGGTACTAGTGCCGATCCACCAACTGCTGGACATCAAGAAATTCTAAGTTGGTTATCTGAGCGTTATGATTGGGTGGCAGTTTGGGCAGCGGATAATCCTTTTAAGTTCCATCAAACACCCTTAGAGCATCGGGCGGCAATGCTGCAACTGTTGATTACGGATATAGGTGTGCCACGGCACAATATTGCTTTGGAACAAGAATTGAGTAGCTTCAGAACACTGGAAACAGTAGAAAAAGCGAAAGTTACTTGGGGTGAGGACGCTGAATTGACGTTGGTAATTGGTTCAGATTTACTGAGTCAGCTACCACATTGGTATCGCGTTGAAGATTTGTTACAGGAAGTGCAACTACTGATCGTGCCACGACCGGGATATGCAATAGATGAGTCTAGTTCAGAGGTAGTGCAAAAGCTGGGAGGGAAGATTGCGATCGCTAGTCTGACCGGTCTAGATGTTTCCTCAACAGCGTACCGCGAATATGGAGATTCTCAAGCCCTTACAGCCCCTGTAGTTGCCTATATTAATCGAGAGCATTTGTACGAATGCCAGGACGTTCCCAAAAAAAGATTCCAACTCCATTAAACCAACAACCTTTGGCTGATTTCAAGGTTGGTGTTGATAATGTAATTTTTTCTGTAGATACTGCACAAAATCGGCTGTTAGTTTTACTAGTAATGCGACAGCAAGAACCATTTTTAAATCATTGGAGTCTTCCCGGTACTTTGGTGCGTCCAGGAGAGTCTTTAGAAGATGCCGCCTATCGCATTATGGCGGAGAAAATTAAGGTCAACAATCTCTATTTAGAACAACTGTATACCTTTGGAGGACCGAATCGCGATCCACGAGAAGCAACCAATAGTTATGGTGTGCGTTATCTATCAGTTAGTTACTTTGCGCTAGTGCGATTTGAGGAAGCCAAATTAATTGCCGATCGCATGACTGGCATAGCTTGGTATCCGGTAAAACAAGTGCCGCAATTAGCTTTTGACCATAATCAAATTCTCGCCTATGGGCACAGGCGGTTGCGAAATAAACTAGAGTATAGTCCGGTGGCTTTTGAAGTCTTGCCAGAAATGTTCACCTTAAATGATTTATATCAGTTATACGCCACAGTTTTAGGTGACAACTTTTCCGATTATTCTAATTTTCGGGCGCGTCTACTCAAATTAGGTTTTTTATGCGATACCGGAATTAAGGTATCACGGGGTGCTGGTCGTCCAGCTAGTTTGTATAAGTTTGATGCTGAAGCTTTTGCTCCCTTAAAAGATAAAGCTTTGGTGTTTATTTAACCAATCTCTACCCAAAGTCCAGAATTAAAAGTCTCAAGTTCAGAGTCACTTATTTTGAGCCTTTACCAATGACCAATGACTCTTGACAAATGACCAATGACCAATGACTAATAACAAACAAAATGAAAATTGCGATCGCTCAAATTAATCCGACAATTGGTGATTTGCTTTTAAATGCCCAGACAATCCTAGAGGCGGCACAACGAGCTGCATCTAGCGGTGCGCGTTTGTTGTTGACACCAGAACTTTCTTTGTGTGGCTATCCACCAAGGGATTTATTACTAAATCCTAGTTTTGTGGAAGCGATGGGCATCACTTTACAAAACTTGGCCCAGGATTTACCACCAAATTTAGCTGTGTTGGTAGGAACTGTTGAACAGAACCTGAAAGCGTCTATTACTGGCGGTAAAACATTATTTAACAGTATGGCTTTGTTAGAGAATGGCAAGGTCAAACAACTTTTTCACAAACGACTTTTGCCTACTTACGATGTATTTGACGAACGTCGTTATTTTGAACCAGGCTTGCAAGCTAATTATTTCACTCTAGATAATATCCATATTGGCGTAACTATTTGCGAAGATTTATGGAACGATGAAGAATTTTGGGGGAAACGGAGTTATGCAGTAAATCCGATTGCTGACTTAGCAATTTTGGGTGTAGATTTGATTGTAAATTTGTCTGCTTCCCCCTACACTGTCGGCAAGCAGCAGTTTCGCGAAACAATGCTCAGGCATAGTGCAGTCCGTTTTCAACAACCGATTATTTATGCTAATCAGGTTGGCGGAAATGATGACCTAATTTTTGATGGGCGTAGTTTTGCCTTGAATCGTCAAGGTGAAATTATCTGTCGCGCCCGTGGTTTTGACACCGATTTAGTAGTAGTCGAATTTGATGAGGCGCAACGGGATTTACAGCTGGGTTCTCTAGCACCTGCGTATGAATCGGAAGATGAAGAAATTTGGCAAGCTTTGGTTTTAGGAGTTCGAGATTATGCTCGCAAGTGTCGCTTTTCTAAAGTAGTATTGGGTCTAAGTGGCGGGATTGATTCTGCAATAGTAGCTGCGATCGCAACTGCTGCACTTGGTAAAGAAAATGTCCTTGGTGTTCTCATGCCTTCCCCTTATAGTTCGGAGCATTCCATTAGTGATGCTGTGGCATTAGCCGAAAATTTGGGGATTAAGACTAATCTTTTACCGATTAGGGAGTTAATGCAAGGCTTTGATCAAACATTAGGCGATTTGTTTGCAGGTACTGAGTTTGGACTGGCAGAAGAGAATATCCAATCTCGGATTCGCGGTAATTTATTAATGGCGATCGCTAATAAATTTGGCTATCTTCTCCTATCTACGGGTAATAAGTCAGAAATGGCGGTTGGTTACTGTACCCTCTACGGCGATATGAATGGCGGGTTAGCAGTAATTGCAGATGTTCCTAAAACCCGTGTGTATTCACTTTGCCAATGGTTAAATCGTGATGTCTACGACGGGCTACGCCTACGCGAAATCATTCCGCAAAACGTCTTGACTAAACCACCCAGCGCCGAACTCAAACCAGGTCAAGTTGATCAAGACTCTCTACCGCCTTACGAAATTTTGGACGATATTTTGCAACGTCTAATTCATAATCACCAATCAGCAGCGCAAATTGTTACAGCCGGTCACGAGCCGGTAATTGTAGACAGAGTAATTCAAATGGTGGCGCGAGCTGAATTTAAACGGCGACAAGCACCCCCCGGCTTAAAAATCACCGATCGCGCCTTTGGAACTGGTTGGGGAATGCCAATTGCTAGTAACTGGGTTGGTGTCAAAAACGCTTACCACACTAAAAGCATAGCTACACCTAACCTTAGTTTGTTGTGATGGACAAAATGCTCATCCGCGTTGTCCAGGCGCGGATAAGCATTACCATTGAAACTAAATTATCAAAGAAAATTATGTTAGATGAAGCAAATTTTGAACAACGTTTAGCGACTCTTGAACAAACAGTTGCAGATATCAAACATCGAGTCATTAATGCGCCTACCTCTAGTAATTGGCTGGAAAAGGTTATTGGCTCAATCTCTGATGAACCAGTATTTTTGGAAGCTTTAGAGTATGGTCGGTCATTACGCCACGCTGACATACAGCGTTTTTCAGGTAAATGAGGTATGCAGGTAGGGGCACAACATTGTTCATTGGTGTCAACTTAAGCTCAAACATTCAATTTCCCGTTCTTTTAGATCCCCCAACCCCCTTTAAAAGGGGGCACTCGATTCTAGTTCCCCCCTTTTTAAGGGGGGTTAGGGGGGATCAAAATCTCGCCTTCACTGTTTAACTTCTGAACTCGAAGATTGCACCTTTTAACACCAATTGTCGAGTTAAAAGGGCGATCGCTTCACCTTCAACCCTCGAAGTTGCACCTTTAACCCTCGAAGTTGCGCCTTTAACCCTCGAAGTTGCACCTTTAACCCTCGAAATTGCCCCTTTAACCCTCAAAGCTGCACCTTTAACCCTCGAAGTTGAGCCTTTAATCCTCGCAGTTGCACCTTTTATCCTCGCAGTTGCACCTTTAATCCTCAAAGTTGCGCCTTTAACCCTCATCATTCTACTTTTGAACTTCAAACTTGCACTTTAGAAGATAAATTGTCTAGTTAAAAGGGCGTAAGTCTAGCTTGTCGGAGACATTGCTCAACCTCTGAGCTTAATCAATAGGTTATTTTTACTCATCTAAACGCTGTGCGATCGCATTCAGCAATGACTCAAAGTCTGATTCGCTGTGAATATCAGGGGTGAGCGTGTTCATATCTTTTAGCAAGTTGGTTAGTTCGGCGATCGTGTTGCGAATCTCAGTGTATTGGTCAATTTCTTCACGAAATCCCTGCAAATTAGCTGCACCAACTTCTCTCATCCCTTCGTCTAATTCTTTAATTTCGTCTTCCCAATGCTTAATATATTTAAGTCTTGCAACAGGTTTATAAATTTGGGCATCTGCTAACACAATCGGGAAAATTCGATTATAAAATTCACCATTTTTAGCAATTTGCACTAGCTCAAACATGCAATTGGAAGATTTTAAATACTTGTCACTAATAACTGCGATCGCACATTTACCGCGTCCAATCCGTTCCATGAAGGCTTTAATTAATCCTTTGTAGCCCAAATCGCGTTTGTCCCTGATGATTTTGATTCCTTTTGCCTGCAAAGTCTCATCCAGTTGATTGACAAATTGCTCACTTTCTCCACCCCAAGCATAAGAGATGAAAATTTCCTTCTCGAACTCCATTGCAGATTGACTATTCATGATAGGTTTTTCTTCTTGATTGCTATCTCGTAGTCGATGTGTCAATGATTCATCTCTTTTTTGTTCCAGTTCATTTTGCAACTGTGCAACCTGGGGGTTGAGTTGCTTATCTGGTCTATCGGGTTGCAACATGACATCATCAATTAACCTACGGATATCCACCATTTCATAGCTATTTTCGCACTCAATTTGGTAACGACCAGCGCTCAAACGTTTGTTGAGTTTGTCAAGAGAATAGGAATAAGGTGTAGGGAGATTTTTGCAAGTTTCGCAGTTACAAGGAACTAAAGTTTGATATTGCAAACGTTCGTAAGAGTTGTGGATTTTTTCAAGTTCATGGGTGATGACTGCCATCAATTCTTTTTTGCGGTTTCCGGCTACACGGATTTTAATTTCGCGTTGATTGGAGTTTTCAATGATTTCAGCACAAGTTTGGTCTTTGTTCAGAACAACACTATTTTTCCAAACGAGTTTTTGCTGTTCAATCCAAGGATGCGTTTCGACGATAAACCGGGTGAGGATGCCTTTAGGCATGAATGTATAAATGTAGCGGAGGATGAGGTTGTTTGTGTCATCCCAGGTATAATCAGCTTTTTCAATGGAAAGCAATTGTGGGGCAATATAAATGTCACGACGACCGGGAATTTCGTAGCAAAGCTTGAACCGCATCATTAATTGCAGGAGTTCATCTCCCATATCAGCATATTCATCCTCTTGCCAAATATCTTTGAGGTCGTCTTTGGTAAAACAACCGAGATTTTGCTTGACAGTTTGATTGTCCAAAACTTTGTAAACGGCAATAGTTCCCCATTCTGGTTTGAGGATGACGTAGTGTTTGAGTGTAGAATCTTCTTGAAAGTGAAGACAAACGCCGAGGTCGTGTAAATAGCTGCTCAAGTGCAGCATGTCTTTACGATCAGTTAAATTATTGATTCGACAAAGAGTAAAGTATTCTTCAACGCTGATGTAATTTCTCGAATAGTTCTCTAAGGCTGCTCTGACTCTTACCCAAAGTTTTGGTAGAGGTGTACCAACGTGGTCAAGATTGCTGATGTATAACTCAATAGCCTTTTTAATCTCTACTAAACCGCGATTATCAGCTAAATTGGTTGCCAGAATTTCCTTGAGGTTGTCAAATTCTCCTCGTAACTGCCCCCCATCGATTTCGCACTGACGGTCTTGTTTTTCGTTTTTGATGATGAAAACTGGGCTTTTATCACTCAAGAGTTCGACAACCTTCAGCCACCAGTAAAAATCAGTGTTTTCTTTGCGAGTATCGGCAACTAAGGCATAGAGAGAACGCTTGCTAAGGAAAAACTGATGGGTTTGGTGGTAGATTGATTGACCACCAAAGTCCCAGACGTTGACGCGAAAATCTTTGCCATTGGGCAGTGTGAAGTGCCACTGGATGACTTCAATGCCTTCGGTTGATTTTTCTTTTGGCTGGAGTTCGTAGGTTTCATTGCTGATTTTCTTGGCTAAAGAGGTTTTACCTGCTCCCCCTTCGCCAACAATCAAGAATTTTGCTTCGTAGAAGGGTTCAGTTTCAGTTGGATCTTGCCCCCGGAAATAGAAATCCAGAATTTCATTCACATCACCAGGTTGTTCAAATAAACTCTTCGATCCCAAAATCTCTGGTGGAATGGGGATTGGATTTCCACGCAGATCCAGTTTTTTCAAGTTTGTTAATTGCCTAATTTCCGGTGGTAGACTGCTCAGTTGATTGTCGCTGAGGTTGAGCGATCGCAGGTTGGTAAGTTGGACTATTTCCCCTGGCAAACTGCTCAGTTGATTACTGCTGAGGTTGAGGGTTTCCAGGTTGGTGAGTTGGACAAATTCTGGTGGCAGACTGCTAAGTTGATTGTCGCTGAGGTTGAGCGATCGCAGGTTAGTGAGTTGGACTATTTCTGATGGCAGACTGCTCAGTTGATTACTCCAGAGGTAGAGCGTTTGCAGGTTTGTGAGTTGAACAAATTCCGGTGGCAGACTACTCAGTTGATTACCCCAGACGTATAGCGATCGCAGATTGGTAAGTTGGACTATTTCAGATGGTAAACTGCTCAGTTGATTCCTGCTGAGGTTGAGCGTTTGCAGGTTGGTAAGTTGGACTATTTTAGATGGCAGACTGCTCAGTTGATTCCTGCTGAGGTTGAGCGATCTCAGGTTGGCGAGTTGGACTATTTCCGGTGGCAGACTGCTCAGTTGATTCCTGCGGAGATTGAGGGTTTGCAGGTTGGTGAGTTGGACAATTTCTGCTAGCAGACTGCTCAGTCGATTGTTTTCAAGGTGGAGCGATCGCAAGTTGGTGAGTTGGACTATTTCTGGGGGCAAACTGCTCAGTTGATTGTTTTCGAGGTGGAGTGTTTGCAGGTTGGTGAGTTGGACTATTTCTGGTGACAACCTGCTCAGTTGATTGTTTTCAAGGTGGAGTGATCGCAAGTTGGTGAGTTGGACTATTTCTGGTGGCAACCTGCTCAGTTGATTGTTTTCAAGGTGGAGTGTTTGCAGGTTGGTGAGTTGGACTATTTCTGGTGACAACCTGCTCAGTTGATTGTTTTCAAGGTGGAGCGATCGCAGGTTGGTGAGTTGGCCAATTTCCGGTGGCAGCGTTGTTAAGCCTTCGCCAGAAAGGTCTAATTTTGTCACCTTGTCTCTGACAGCTTGTTCAATAATTTCCAGCAGTTCTTCGTTAGTCATTTCGGGTTTTACAGAGGCGATGCCTGACGACGAGTTGCTGCTTGGACGCGCAGCAGAGAAATTGAGCTAATTAATAATCTAGCCTGTATTAAGGATTGCATTCAGGCAATGTGCGTTAGCGTAGCCCGCCCTTAGACATCATCGCAGACTCCTACGCCCCTACGAAATCGTTCACCATTCAACCTCTGAACTTGAACCATATTACGGAAAAAATTTAATATATATTGCCAATAAATAGTTTTTTGTTCAGTATAATCTCTGTGAATTTTTGTGTGCTGAATCATAAATTAATAGTAAAAATTGTGACATCATATTTCAGACAAGAGTATAGTTTCAAACAACATCAATCTTGAAAATGATGTTTATACTTAGAAGTGAGTAAATGAAAGCAGGTGCATAATGAAACTACAAGATTTCTTGGGAAAAGAGAAGAAATGGTCATTTGATGCGATCGCACAAGATGAAGAATTGTCTCGTCAGATTCAGATACTATTAATCGGCTTAGATTTGCTGGAACCTCCAGCCGATGGGAAATTTGGCCCTGTTTCTGTAATATCTCTCAAAAAATTTCAAGAATTAGCAAAGACTGGAGAGAATGACTTTTTAGGAGCAATCACAGCCAAGAAACTGATTGAAACCAAAATAGACGATCTTCCTAAACCCCCCTTAAAACTTGGTAATGATATTGCCAGCAGAATTGTGAAATACTTGCAATCTAAAAGTTATCAGGTATTTACCAATCCAAAAGAATACAACATTGTTTATGTAGAGGGTATAGATGCAGACTGGACTCTCAACAGTGATACACCCAATCAATTTAATGATCGGCGGATTGTCATTGAAGTAGTAAATGGTGTTCCCAAAATCGTAGATCACTGGGAAGCTACTACAGAACCAGGGAATTACTATACTTATCATCCGATGAATCCTAAAGGAGCAGCTAGGATTCAGTTTGGACAATACAAAGCTTGGGCTGTTGGCATCCACGGCACAGCAGAGCCTCACGAAGCATTAGTGCAAGTTGGAGATATAACTGTTTGTAGAGATTTCAACCAAGATTTTAAACGGACTGGCGACAAACTTGATACAGGTGATGATTTTTCTGTGAATCAACACTACGGCTTTGATTTCCCCAGGAATGATATTCGTCTTGCTAGTGCGGGTTGTTTAGTAGGACGGACTCGTGAGGGACATAGAGAGTTTATGGCGATTGTTAAACAAGACCGCCGTTATCTTGCTAATCACAAATATGCTTTCTACACTACCGTAATTCCTGGGGATGATCTACTCAAAAAGTTTCCAGGATGAGGTAAGCTATTCCACATTTAATTTGCACAATTTAGAGGCTGAAACTTATACCCAGAGAACGTCCAATTGGAAAACTAGATGTGGATTAGCTTAATAGGTAATTGGTAGTAGTTGCTATTGTGATGCAACGTTTGGTAGGGACGCACAAATATGCATCCCTACTTTGTGTAGAGACTGCAACTTTGTCTAACCTTGTTCTTGTGGTTGCCCTATCTGTGCCGTCAGCTTCTCTTTATCTTGCCTGCGTTTTTTGGCGTAAAGTTGAATAGTGACTGCCATCAATATAATCATGGCAAAAATGCCCCAGACAGTGATATCCGTAGGTAGATTATTCTTAAACACAGCCAGCAGGACGATCGCTACTAACATAACTGTCGGTGCTTCATTTAAAGCACGTAATTGCTGACTATTCCAGCCACATTCATCTACTGCTAATTTCTTCATCAGCCGAGCGCAGTAATGATGATAGCCAATTAAAATGGCAACAAACAACAGTTTGATATGCAACCAGCCCTCTTTTAAAACGTCCGGTTCAGTAGTTAGTAAACCGATGGCCATTGCGATCGTCAGGAACATTCCTGGGTTAGTGATGATATAGTAAAGACGCTTTTCCATAATTTGATACTGATTTTTCAGTATCGTTCGTGCTGGTTCAGGTTCAAGGTTCGCTTCAACATGATATATAAAAAGACGTACCAGGTAGAACAAACCAGCGAACCAAACTACAAATCCGACAATATGAAATGCTTTAAACCATGAATAAGCCATTAATTCCAATCTCCTTTACTTGTGATTGTGAGCCATTTTTAATAATAATAAAAAGTTCACAAATGCCGGCGGGGATAACAACACACCCTAGTTCGCAAAGACGCGATAAATTGCCGTCTTTACAATAATCAGTCCTTTGTAGAGACGGCGATTTATCGCGTCTCTTGCCTTAACCGAACCGTATTGGGATAACATTTATGAATCTAGCAAAAATCCCAAATTTATTTTTTACCATAGATATTTATCTGTAGTAATCTTGGTTTCATTTTTATAATATCGATTTTTGCCAAAGGTATATTGTTAATGAGTATCTTTCCGACGCACAAAAGGTAATAGGTCTTCCAAAATCGCTTCGTGGTAGTGTTCTTGAGGATAATGTCCGACGTTATTAAGTTTTATTAATTCAGCATTTGGTGCAGAATCTGTAAAATTTTGGGCAATGTCTACAGATAACCAAGGGTCAATCATCCCCCATTGAACCAGAATTGGCTGTTGCCATTCTTTAAAGCCAGATTCGATTTCTGTCATTGCTGAATCAAGTTGTAAATTGCGAATACTTGATAAGAGACTTCGACCAGATGCAGAAGCTTTCAAAAATGGTTTGCGATAAATATCTAAATCCTTATCTCCGATGCGATAACGGCTACCACCTTCTAGCGTCCGGTCAACTAATAGGGGGTCTTGGGTCATGACTTCACCTGCCAAAGGTAAACCCATTTGTTTAATTTTCCAGGGTAATTTAGCAGCGGTTGAAATTGGTGTATTTAGAATAGCTAAATTGGCAATTTGTTCTGGGTGACGCAAAGCATATTGTAGTCCTACAGAACCTAAAAAGCCTTGTACAACTAAAGAAAAATATTCAAGTTCTAGCGCTTTGACAAATCCCTCTAAAGCTGTAATAAAAGCATCAGGAGTATAAGCAAAATCTCGTTTTTCTGGTTTTAAAGAATTGCCGTAACCAATCCAATCTGGGGCGATCGCTCTTGTACCCTGATTCGCCAAAGCAGGTATAATATTACGCCAACTATAACTTTGTGAAACTAAGCCGTGTAGCAACAACACAGGCGCTAAGTCAGTTCTACCGATTGGTGAAGATTCGCGATAAAACCATTCCAGTGAATCTACATTGATTTTATGTTCTGTTATTGACACGCTATTTCCCTATGGATTTTGAATGTAAAAGCCTCACGCAAAAGCGCAAAGATGTTTTTTATAAAAGGGATTGGGCATTAGTTATTCTTTCTCCCCCTGCTTCCCCTGTCTCCCCTGCCTCCCTCATCTCCCCACTCCCTGAGGAATAATCATCTCACGAATTGCATAAGCTGTGGCGGGTGCTAGTAAAACGCCGTTGCGATAGTGTCCGGTAGCTAGGAGGACATTACTAAACCCTGGCAACTTACCAATAACTGGGGCTGGGCGTCCTTCAGGACGGGGACGTAACCCCAACCAAGTGCGGAGAATAGTTGCTGTGGCTAACTCTGGGCAAAAGGCGATCGCTTGTTCTCTAAGAGATTCCAGCAGTTCTTGATTTGGCGGTATCTCACCCTCCGGGTTCGCCAGTTCCTTTAACGGGGGGAACCCCCGCAACGGACTGGACTCATTTCCATTGCTGGGAAATTCCACTGTCGCACCCACCCAATAATCTCCCCCGCCCACAGGAACAATATGGACATCATTACCTGTAATTGCCGGTTGGAAGTCTGGATTGCCTAATGGATGTCCTACACGTAATTGCAACGCTTGCCCTAGTACAGGACGGATATCAATCAGTTGATTTAATTTTGCTGTCAGTGGTGTTGAACCTAGCCCAGCTGCGACTACAAACCAATCAGCGGCTATTTTTCCTTCTGTAGTCTCAAGTTGATTGCAAAATTGTGGGGAAGACTCAGGTGCTGAAGTTTGAGTATCCAAAACAGCCACACCAAATTTGAAAGTTACACCGTTTTGCTGGGCAGCCTCAACTAAAGCTAACGTGAGGGCAGTTGGATCAATTTGACGGTCTTGAGGAGAATACACAGCGCCAGTAATTTTTTTGTGTAGGCGCAGCCCGTCGTAGACATCAACTTGAGGACACATATTCTGAAGTTTAGCCGTATCCCAAATTTCTAAATGCCAGCCTTGAGAGTGGCGAATTTCTACAAGTTTTTCCCATGCTGCTAAATTCTCCTCTTCCAAACCCAGACTGAGAATTCCCTGGCGATTAAAAGGGATTTTGCGACCTGTTAAAGCTTCTAGTTCAGGAATTAAGGTTTCATAGCGTTGGATGCTAGTTTGCCGCATCTGCCAAGCCTTACCCTTGATTTTTTGGCTGATTACGCCCATCAAAACGCCAAGTGCAGCGCCCGTAGAAGCTTGTGCTGGTGGTTGCCGATCGCAAACTGTAATTTTCAGCCCTTTTACTTGACTCAGTTCATAGGCGATCGCAGCCCCAACTACACCACAACCGATAATAACTACATTCATGACTTGTGCTTAGAGTTAGAAGTGAGAAGTTATGAGTTAGAAGTCAGGAGTTAAAAATTTAAAATTCCTAACTCTTAACTCCTAACTCTTGTACAGACGCGATTAATGAGCCAGCGCGTTGCGGTGAATCCAGCGCTGTAGGCGGGTTTCCCGCCGTAGGCGACTGGTGAATCCGAAGGGGGGTTCCCCCCGTTGTAGCGACTGGCGTCGCGTCTCTACTCTTAACTCCTAATTCCTAACTCTTTTCTGTTTTAGGAAGCAGATCGAGGAATTTGTCAATGTCTGCAAAAGCAGCTTGGGAGTTACTCAAGGCAATTTCAGCATTGCCAGCACTAGTAGCTTTATCAAGTTTAACCAGGTCGTTAAACAAATCTCGCGTTATTTGACGTGCTGGGGGTTGGTCTTTGGGTAGAAGATTGGGAGTGACATAAGTCAGGTTCAGCCTTGCTTCTGTTACTGGGCCATGTATAAAGTTACGCACGTTGATCCAATCACCTCTTTGGATCAGGGTTTTCAACTCTTGTGAGCGATCGCGCACAGCCTGAATTTCAGGAACGTATGCCTGAATTCTTTCAAGTTGCGTTGCTGTGTAAGTTGGAGGTGCCACCGCGACACCAGAACCGCCACAACTAATGAGGAATGTGGCCAATAATACTAGAACAAATGAAAAAATCGAGCGTTGACGCGCCATACACTGAACTTAATTACTTTTTGTTTACCGATTACCAGTGTCATTTTAGATCGCTAGCGCAATTTATCGTTCACTCTAGTCAACTTTTAACCAAACCGCGCTGCCTGGCTGCAACTTTCATCCTCACCAACTTAACCGGGCGGCCGGCAGTTTTCTCAGTATTTAGTGGTTCGCCCAACGTGTACTATGCGATCGCTAAGGCGTAATTGTTTGGGTTCAATTATAGTAAAACCCATTGCCACAAGGCTTTATGACATAAGTCGCTACCTGCAATTACCTTACTTTTATGTTTATCGCCCGATGATTCCAGTGACCAAGCCATACCCAAAGCCTTCTGAAACTTCCTGAACCAAAGGTGTCGCTTAGTACAGTTTTGTGTAAAAACGTAGCGTTTTTAATGCAGGAGAACGCATATAACATTCCTTTGGAATGCATTGGCATTGCGTCGGGATGCATTAACAAGGCGACCGAAGCATTAGGGACTTCCAAGCAATAAATTACTCAATAAAAATCATAAGACGATATTCAAACAATAATGATAATCATCAACTTGTGCTTGAAAGCGCCGCCTTGCTGCACCTTTGAGTTGGCTTACTGTTTCTTTAAACAATTTTTTGGCTGAATCGGTTAATTCTATCAACACTCCTCTCCACCCAAAAATTAAAGTGACAATTAAATTTACTACAAAAAGGAAGAAGTAGAAGCAGCCGTCGCTGTTTCTACTTCCCCACCCTCACAATGATTATCATTCTTGTACCTGGTGATTTTATTGCTTGGAAGTCCCTTAACCTGAATCCTTACTTAAATAGGAGCTTTCAAAATTTTTTCCAAAATATCAACTGTTTCAAATACAGCCTGGTTATTAAGGGTGTTGAGATTAGCCCGGTAGTGAGAATAGTTTTCTGGTTGAATTAGCTTTTCGACAGCCCGCTCGATATTGTGAAAATTAGAAATTACAATCCCGAGTTCTTTATCCGTAATCCATTCACAAGAGAGTCTTTCCTGACTCATAGTGAAAGAATTGCGTTCTGTAATCACAGGTAACTTCATCGCCGTAGCCTCGCTGAGGCTACCAGGTCCTGGCTTACCAATAAAAAAATCGGCAAGATGCATGTAATAAGGAATGTCTTCAGTAAAGGTAGTGACAAACCGCTTTTGAAAACCTTGACTTTGACGGAGTGCTGAAGCTAACTCTTCATTTCGCCCGCAAAGAAAAATGAGTTGGAGCTTGTCTTGAAAACATTCGAGACGTTGGGCAATTTCGAGTATAACCTTAGAGCCATAACCGCCAAACAGAACCAATCCAGTGGGCAAATCTGGATCTAGATCCAAGCGTTGTCTTTCGCTTCGGCGATCAACAGTAATGGGATTGTAGAACCGGGGATTAATGACCAATCCTGATGTGCGGAAGATTCGCTTTTCCTGATGCCCCAACGCGCGTGCTTGTTCGACTGCCTGTTCAGTAGGACAGATTAAGAATTGCTCCTCTGGTTCTATCCAGAAATGAGGAGGAGAATCCGCAAAATCTGTAAGAATAGTGACGAAGGGTGTTGTGGGTATTGCTTTTTGTAAGCTTTCCCTAAGTACTCGGTTATAAAATGGAATGCAGGATACTACTAAATCCGGCTGATTCTTCCGCCAGTGACTTTCAAGCAGAGCTATCAGCTCAGAAGAATTTTGACGAATGTTTGCCTTTGCCAAAGTCCGAAGTAATGGAAATAATGGAATGAGGAATGTCCAGCCTTTTTTTAGTACCAGGTTGTAGATATCATTTCCATTCTTACCAGTCATTCTGTAGAACATATCCGCATGCTCTATATTTTCAATTTCTTCAATATTGACTAGCTTAGGTTGCCAGTTCGGCTGTTGCTTGTTGATGACTTGGGACAAAGCATTTGCAGTGCTGCGGTGTCCACCACCACCACTATAAAAAATCAAATCTATTTTTGTCATCCAGTGACCTCTTCAAAAATGACTTTGGCAAAACCGCCCCACACATCTACACTGACCAATGTCACAAGGGAACGTAGCTCAAACGGTTGCTGCATCAAAACTGCAATCATAACTTCAAGTTTGTGACTCTCAATAACTTCTCATCAAGTGCTATTAATTGTGTAAGAGGAATGGCTGAGTTGGCTTGCTGTTTCCTTGAACAATTTTATGACTGGATTAGTTAATTCTATTGACACTTCAAAGACCCAAAATGTCAACCTCAATTAATGTACTACAAAAAAGGGAAGAAGAAGCCGCCGACGTCGGCGGCTTCTTCTTCCCTTAACAATGATTATAATTATTATATTTGGTTGGTGATTTTATTCTTTGGAAGTCCCTTAACAATGCAAGCCAGTCCATTAACAAGGCAACTGATGCATTAACAATGCAAGCCGATGCATTTTTCTTGCTTTGGCGATCGCAAATCGCAGTTACGGATGGTAAGACGCGAAAAGTCAATTAGCAGAAAGGTTAAAAACAGAACCTAACGTGCAACTGAGTCCCGACAGATTAATACGGGTACTGCTGTGACTTCTAATCTTGATAAAGCCAGAGTCCGAACTGGGAAACCATTACCTTCGGTGGCAGCGATTTCGGCAGGTTTTCCCGGCTGGTAAGCAGCACACAGCTTTGAAGCCCAGTTTCTCCCAATCACCACAAAAGTTCGCCGAAAGATTCATTGCCTTCAGTTTTCTGAAGTAGAACTGACTGGAGATTCTTGTCAGCCAAGGATTTTGCAGAAAATTTTGATATTTTTTACAAAGGGCAGAGTTTCATCTGCTTTTAAGGAATTTTTAAGTATAATTACTTAATAGGTGTTAGCCAGTTCCAACAAGAAGCGATTTTTGGCATCTAATTAGTAACCAGGATTGTTAGGGAAGGATGATTTAAAGTTGCTAAATTTCAAAGGTCTTGATAAGCTGAAACACCAATATGATAAGCCTTCTGGCGGTTTTACTGTCTTCAAATTCCCCCAGACGCTGACACAATATAGGAGTATTTTTAGTGAATGCATCTGAACAAGCAACTAACCTTGAACTCGCCAGCAAAATTGCTACGGTAGTTAATTTGTTCAAATTCGAGTTTCCTGATGCCAAATCTGATCTCAAACCCTGGAAAAATGACCCAGAAACTAGGGAATTAGTCGATCCAGACTCTATAGATATTGGCTTTCACTTTCCTGGTATCAGCAAATCTTGGCGAAGTCGTAGTATTTTAATTCAAATCCGATTTTATCAAGATCCCATCAATAATTCGCGCCGTGCGATCGGTGTGGAGATAGCTGGATTTGATCATCGTGGCGAAGCGTGGCGACTTTCTACGGTAGAAAACTGGAGTATTGTCGGCGCATCTTCGCCTTCGGATGAAATTGGAGATAAGCTCAAACAGATTTGCCGACAGATTTTAGAAGTTTTTAATAAATCAAGTGAATGAAATCAACTTGTGTTAGAGAAAGTAGTAAGGAATAATACAGAGGAAAGCTTTGCGTAGGCATAGCCCAACCCAGGCATCGCTAGCCACCCATATCACAATGACCACCGTAATATTTGTACATGGCACAGGCATTAGGGAACGAGAATACAACGAAACCTTTGAGATAATTGAGCAAAAGATTCACGCCCAACGTCCTGATATCAAAGTTTCTCGCTGCCTTTGGGGTGAATTAGGTGCAAAGTTCAATGATCATCGGGCATCAGTACCCTTGGAAGATGCGACACTGGCTTTATCTCAAGCAGAAGAAGACGCAGATATTATACTGTGGGGGCAATTATACCGCGATCCCTTGTTTGAGTTACGCCTGTTGTCTTTGAAACCGATTGAAGAAGAAAATCCCTTTGGGGAACAACCAGGAGATATTTTACAATCTCATGTAGCGAGTTTCACTCCTGGATTGGAACTGCAAGCTAAGTTACAAGAGGCGGGAATTGCAGAGGTATTTGAGGAAGCGCGAGAGACTGTTATCCGCAGTGAACCATATCATCAGGCATTGCTTACAGTTACTGAATCTGATTTAAGTGAATATTATGCACCAATTGCTAGGGCAATTTTGGCTCAAGCAATGTTGATTTGTGAGGAGCAAGAAAAATTTCCCCCGGTACTTACCGATGCAAAATTGCGAGATCAAATTGGGGAATTGCTCACTCTAGCTTTAGGAGAGGCAGAATTAGGATTAATTGGTTGGTTGTTAAAGCCACTTGTTGAACTTGCGCTACCAATAGGAACAAATTATGTCAAAGGAAATCGCTTGGAAGTAACTGATAAATATTCTCCCGTTCCTGGTGATATTTTGTTGTATCAGACGTAATTGGGGAATGTGGATTAACTGTAGAGTTAGCAATAGAGCAAAATATCTTCGAGATTGTGACTAACTTTTTATCCCCAAAGTCGGGGGATTTACTCTACATTTTTTGGGCGGGACATGGTTTGATTACCTCAGAACGAGAGCGGCGGTTGCTTTGTGCTGATGCAAATAAACAGAATTGGCAGAATTTAGATTTGAATTCTTTATTAGTTTTGTTGGGTTCCGATAAATTTCAGATTCGGAATCATATTTGTATTATTGATGCCTGTGCCAATTATGTTTTAGAGTCGAAGGGAAGACCAACTAACTTAGGTGGCAAAACTTTTTTGAGTGGACAGCCAAAGCCAGATAGTCAACAATTTGTGTTACTGGCTACGCGGGAAGGAGAGAAAGCTAAGGTAAATTCTGAAAATAAAACAGGATATTTTTCTCAAGCAGTGCGGGAGGCTTTTGCAGCAGCTAATGGGAGTTTTCCCCCGAATATGAGGGAAGTTACTGAGGCAGTTCAGCAGCAATTTAACGATTTAGATAAAAAACAACTGCCAACTTATTTTTATTCCCGCAGTTGGGATGGAAATATCGAAACATTTCATTTCAACCCGTTTGATATCCCGCATAATATCCCACAGAGTCAAGCTCTTAAGTTTGTTGGGAGGGATGAGCAAATAGAACAATTGTGTCAGCTATTGCAAGCAAATGATATTGTGGCAATTAGCGATGTGATTGGGCAAGGTGGCGTGGGTAAAACAGAGTTAGCTATTCAATACTCATGGCAATACTTGGAAGATTATTCTGGTGGGTGTTGTTGGTTAAATGCCCAAGGGAGTGATTTAGGAACCCAGTTAATCAACTTTGCAATGTTTTGTTTATCTAACTTCAATCCTCCTGAGCAATTAGATACGACAGGTAAAGTTTTATATTGCTGGAAGAACTGGCAAGCAGGCAAAGTTTTATTAATATTTGATGATGTTAAAGACTGGAAACAAATTCAACCATACCTACCACCAAAAGGTTCTCGGTTTAAGGTGTTAATTACCACTCGTCTAAACACAGGGTTAATATATACCTCACTGCCGTTAGGTAAATTGTCACCAGATGCAGCTTTAGAATTATTAGCAAAGCTATTGGGAGAAGATTTAGTTAAGCAGGAGCCAGATAAAGCAAAAATACTTTGTGAATATGTGGATTATATACCCATTGGACTTTACCAAATAGCGGCTATATACCGTAAACCAGGAGGAGTATGATGCTAGCAGACATTCTCGCACAACTACAAAAGCAAGCATCAGCAGGCGAGTCTGGTGTAGCAGCAGCTTTTGAGTTGAATTGGCAAAGCTTGGAACCAGAAGCGCAAAAATTGGCTTGTCTGTTGAGTTTGTTTGCTTTGGCTCCTATCCCTTGGTCTTTGGTAGAATCAGCAGCAAGTGCTAGCCATTTGGAATTTGACTTTAAAGATAACTGCGCTGTTTTAGTTGAGCGTTATTTGCTGCAAGAATTGGCAGAGGACACCTACCAAGTTCATGATCGCATTCGGGAATTATTGCAGCAGAAGTTAGAAGATTTGGCTGAAGCAGATGAACTCAAGCGTGGCTATTGTCAAGCAATGGTAGCCGTAGCAAAAGATATTCCTCAGACACCCACATTGATAGAAATTGGTCAAGCAACTCTTGTCATCCCTCACCTTGCGGAAGCTGCCACAGTTTACCAAGCTTGGTTAAGCGATGATGATTTAATTTGGCCTTTTGTAGGCTTGAGTAGATTTTACGAAGGTCAAGGGGCTTACGTGCAAGCTTTACCGTGGCATGAGCAATGTTTATCAGCTGCTAGAAAACGTTTTGGGGATGAACACCCTGATGTGGCAACTAGCCTGAACAATTTGGCACTCCTCTACAAATCACAGGGAAGGTACAGCGATGCCGAACCTTTGTTAATCGAAGCTTTGGCGATGACAAAACGCCTGCTGGGGGATGAACACCCTGATGTGGCAACTAGCCTGAACAATTTGGCACTCCTCTACGATTCACAGGGAAGGTACAGCGATGCCGAACCTTTGTATATCCAAGCTTTGGCGATGACAAAACGCCTGCTGGGGGATGAACACCCTGATGTGGCAACTAGCCTGAACAATTTGGCACTCCTCTACAAATCACAGGGAAGGTACAGCGATGCCGAACCTTTGTTAATCGAAGCTTTGGCGATGACAAAACGCCTGCTGGGGGATGAACACCCTGATGTGGCAACTAGCCTGAACAATTTGGCACTCCTCTACGATTCACAGGGAAGGTACAGCGATGCCGAACCTTTGTTAATCGAAGCTTTGGCGATGAGAAAACGCCTGCTGGGGGATGAACACCCTGATGTGGCTACTAGCCTGAACAATTTGGCACTCCTTTACAATTCACAGGGAAGGTACAGCGATGCCGAACCTTTGTTAATCGAAGCTTTGGCGATGACAAAACGCCTGCTGGGGGATGAACACCCTGATGTGGCTACTAGCCTGAACAATTTGGCACTCCTCTACAAATCACAGGGAAGGTACAGTGATGCCGAACCTTTATATATTGAAGCTTTAGAAATTGCTGAAAAACTGTTGGGGGCAAATCATCCCAATACAATAACCTTTCGTGAAAATCTGGAAGACTTGCGGCGGAATCGTCAGCCTTGATTCAGGAGAATGGTTGCTTTTGTCTCCCGTTGGTTTCAGTAATTTAGGTAATCTGCACCGGCTGCATTACCCGCCTGGGATTCAAATCATAGTCTAATAAGTAGGCAACATAATTAATTACACAATGTCATTGCCAATGCAGCAAAGCGAAATAAAGCGATCGCAACGCCTAGAACTACTTCTCTACGATATGCTCTGCGAAGGGTGCGATCGCAATGACTGTAAATTTTTTTGTTTATCTACTTAATGAGCCTTTTAGCTCCATTAATAAGTCTTTGAGCTTCATTAATGAGCCTCTAAACTCCATTAATGAGCCTTTTAGCTCCATTAATGAGCCTTTGAGCTTCATTAATAAGCCTCTGAACTCCATTAATGAGCCTCTGAACTCCATTAATAAGTCTTTGAACTCCATTAATAAGCCTCTGAACTCCATTAATGAGCCTCTGAACTCCATTAATGAGTCTTTGAGCTTCATTAATGAGCTTCTGAACTCCATTAATGAGCCTTGCTATTTCAGATTATTCATCCGCCAGTTTTATAGAACCCATTTGATATCTTTTAGGCGAACAAGTAGAATCGACACGAACAGGTGAATTCAAACAGGTAAGGAGTGAAAATGGGGTATTCA
>NZ_JBALCN010000022.1:0-8725 GCF_036919615.1 Nostoc sp.
ACAAAGCGGTGATGTTGGACTATCTGGGAATGCTCTACGCCGACAAAGGGGAAGTGGATTAAGCGATCGCACTTTTCAATCAGTCTTTGGAAATAACTGAACGCATTGGTAATGTCCAAGGCAAAGCAATGACTCTGTGGTGGTTAGGACATTTAGCAGAACAACAGGGTGAATACACTAAAGCGATATCCTATTTGCAACCAGCTTTAGAGATTTTGCAGCGATTGCAGTCACCGGATGCTGAAAGTGTGAGTGCAAGTCTTGATAGGGTAATTCGTAATTCGTAATTACAGCATGGAAAGATTTTTTGTCTTACGCAGAGGCGCAGAGAAGAACGCGAGAGTGTTTTATAAATAAATGAAAATTGCTGTAATGAGTCTTTGATACTTGTGAATGAGTCTTTGAACTAGATTCATCCACCTCTGAACTCCGTTAACGAGTATTTGAACTGGATTTATCCACCTTTGAACTCCGTTAACGAGTATTTGAACTGGATTCATCCACCTTTGAACTCCGTTAACGAGTATTTGAACTGGATTCATCCACCTTTGAACTCCGTTAACGAGTATTTGAACTGGATTAATCCACCTTTGAACTCCGTTAACGAGTATTTGAACTGGATTAATCCACCTTTGAACTCCGTTAACGAGTCTTTGATATTTGTGGACAAGTTTTTAGGGATTTTTAAGTAATAAAATATCCTAATATTTTTTGTAGGATGGGCGTCTCGCCCGTCATGGAAACTGGGCGCTCATGTTGCCCACCTCACAAGATTAGATGATTTATATGTTGGAGTTCTTTTAGGGAAAGTCAGGTGAGAGAATCAGGATCTATGCCGAGCGATCGCAACCGTTCCGCTAGCAATTGGACACGTTGTTTAGCTTGCTGTGCTGCTTATTGAGCTAGTTTCACCTGTTCTTCAGGTGTTAAAAACCGTTCACCTTGCTCGTCATAACAATACAACCACTCGCGCTTAATGCCTAGATAAGTTCCTCGTTCCATGCCAATCGCTAAACCTATCTCTGGCAACCAAATGCGATCGCCATCATGTAATTCATAAGCATTATTAACTAATTTGTAAACTGAATACTTGGGTTGCTAAACAGAGATTGAAAAACACTGTTGCGATAAAAAAACTGATTTGAATCCAGCACCCAGATATCTGTGTGTCATCAATATCAGAATTTACAGTCATGATAAAGTAATCTAAAAAAAGCAAACAAAGGATTTGACTTGATGTGACTAAAGCTAAGATAGGTCTAGTTACTATACTGCGCCTAGACCTCGAACGGGTACACTTTACTAATCATGATTGCCTTACAAACTCTATTTCATGCAATTGCTCAAGCTAAAGATGAACAGACTTTGCGATCGCACATATCCGCAGAAATGAGTGAGTATTTTTCAGCTACACGAGGTGGGCTGTTTTTCTTTGCTCAAATTTCTTTAATTGACAGCAAAATCCAAAAAGCACTGCAAATGGCATTATCACCCCAACACAATCCAGTTGCACGCTACTTGCTAGAACACCATGCCCCTGTTCATGAAGCTTTGATAGTAGAACCTAAGACGTGGAAGTTGATTTGTCCTCGTACCGACCACTGGCACGTCATGGCAGGGCCAATTGTCAGTAATGGTGAATTAGTGGGCATGGTAGGTTTTACCCGTCAGCAAGGAACGCCTCCATTTGATTCACAAAATCTCACAGACTTGAGTGCACTTTGTATGCACATTTCTACTTGGGTGGCAAGGCGGGCTACGCCTACGCAACACCTACTATTACAGACAGAGCGTTTAACAGCTCGTGAAGTGCAAATTGCTTCCTTAGTGGCTCAAGGACGAACCAATGCAGAAATTAGTGCTGAACTTTGGATTACTGAAAACTCTGTCAAGCAAGCTTTAAAAAGGATGTTTCGCAAGCTTGAAGTTTCATCTCGTGCTCACATGGTTGCAAAGCTTTCCACAGTTTCAAAATAAATCAGCTTTTATTCGCTTCATTCCACTTGAAGTTTGATTGACAGTTGTGATTATTTAATTATCAGAAAAGCCGCAGAAATGACAGTGCATACAAAAGCAAAAATAATTGCATGTTCCATTTTACTGCTAATAATATTTATTGCAGTTGCTATACCAAATATGAAAACAAATACTAATATCTTTAGAAGATTTTCTGATTGCCAATCAATTAATGGCTCATCAAGAGATGTTGCCATTGCTTGTATTAATAACTGTTGAAGTTGTATATTCATTTCCAGCTAATTTTTCCAATTTATTTGTTAATTATATATAAAAACTAGCTTTAGCCTTACCCTCAAGTCTTCTATCGTCAGGCATAATAGAAGGTAGAATTACGGAGTCCATCTCGAAATATTACCTTTGATAGATTTCTCCTGATTTTCTCAAATTTAACAAAACTTTGATACTTAATATTTTACAGGTTTTCAAACAGGTATGTATTAATTAAAACAAAAGCGAGTGCAAATTAAACTGTGAAGAAAAGTGATTGCTTTAGCATTCTCATTGTACGCTCATAGTGCAGTGCCGAAAGCAATCACACCCGAATGGCGGGCAGTTAATAATCCAGTTTCAGCTTACAGCTATTTTCAGGTAAATAGACCATGCAGTAAGGGCACAGCAATGCTGTGCCCCTACGACAGATGTGGTTCAAATACATGAAACTGCTGTAAAAAAGCAGATACAAAAGCAACTGCTCATCACCTGTTCAATAAAGTGCGGTTCCTTGTTGTCAAACCCGATACAGTCAAGAGCCTCCAACCAGTAGGATTCCATTTGCCCCATATCCTTGCAACCTCCAGATAGAGAATTGCGCTCGCTCTATGACATTTATCTGCGCTGCCCCAGATGCATAAGCCAGAGAATCACAGTGTACTTTGATTTGTAAACAGTGGAGTAAAATAGCAATAGCTCCGGCGTGAAATTCCAGTAATTAATTTCTCGCCCAACGCTTCAATCTGCTCAGAACCAGGATACATAGTTTATTGAGTAGTACCAATAGCAGAATTAAGTTTAAGTTTAATCTTTGTACCTTTTTTGAGAGCAACTTCTCCACCAGGGCTAGACAAAACGAAAGCAGTTGCGGCTGTACCACCTGCGAGTCCACCATGCTTGAATTTAGCTTGATCACCAAGAAAATGTCCGGCAACTGCACCGCCTAAAATAATGCCTGCATTTTGAATGAACTTACCTTTGGTTTTTGTTTCTACCTGAGTGTTTGTTAAAGTAGCATTAATGGGATAAGATGCTCCATTTTTTAGCGAAATATCATCAAAAACCAAATGTAAACTCGCTTTTTTGCCTTTGGTAGCTTTGACTACATCTTCCAGATGTCCTTGAATTTGACCATCTTTAAAAACTTTATCTCCTCCTTGAGATAAATTATTAGTTTTTAAGAGAAAGCGGTCATTATTTTGATTTTTCGCTGTAGATATATCTTGTTGAAGAACAGTATCAAAACTTGTTCCAACTGCTACAGATAGTTGATTGTTAGATGGACTAGATGTACTATCAGTTATTGCAGTTTTGTTATTATTAGTAGGAGTACTGTTAGGCTGGTTACTAGTTTTGTTACAAGCCACCGTGCTACTCAAGAGAATAGCACTTAATAGGAGTGGAAACAAATTTTTCATTGCTACGGTTTTGATGAAATGAATAATCAGAATACAATGTTTTCAGATAAACCAAAAATACATCAGTTAAAACTTTATAATCAAATCTGCTCAATTTGCAGATTATACTACTAAAAATCATTAAAAATTAACACAGAAAATCCGAGTTTCTTGTACTTAAGTTTTAATATAGTTTGGGGTATCTTTATACAAAATTGGTATCAGCAGCAAGTTAAGTAGGACAAAATAATAGCGGTAGCAATTAAGATGAATCCCCAGTTATTTACGCTTACTCTTTTTAGGGTTAATCAAGCTGCGGTTTAAAAATCCTTGCTAATATTAGCTTTTTGTAGTGCTATCGCCACACCTTGCTCTAACTTTCTGACGAGTTCCCCTTGCTCCTGACACCGTTTACTGTGTCGTGCAGTACACTTACAGCACCTTGCGTTTGCTCAATATCTTCTTGACTTTTGGATGAGTGACTTTTGACTTTTAACTTCCCCAAAGGGGCTGGCTGGTAACGTCTGCACGCAGAGATAGCACTTCTGTACCTGTTTTGCTTTCAATCTCCGCAGCAGTTTTGTCAATTAACTCACTGCGGGCGCAGATGGCAATTTTTGCATTCTCACGGGCAAATTGCCTCGCTGTAGCTTTGCCCAAACCTTTACTAGCAGCAGTCACTAAGGCGATTTTGCCACGGAGTTGCAAATCCATAATCTTGATTCTTGTTGTTTACAGTAACTTGAAACCGAGGTGATTGAGAACTTCACGTAAGCGATCGCGTCCTTTCAATGACTCGACAGTTGCGATCCGCTGGGCTGAGTGTTCTGACCAATCACCAGGGACATTCATCTTTTGTTCAGTGTAGAAGTCTTTGATAATATCATTATAGTGAGCGATCGCTTCTTCCTGATCTGCCAATTTATAAGTTTCACGGTGCAGTATCGCTGATTGTGGCAACCTTGGCTTAATCGCTGCTTCTACCTCAGGATTCGCATAGCCGACACACAGCCCAAACACAGCATACACAGAGTCGGGCAAATTCAATATCTTTGCTACCTCTTGCGGGCGGTTGCGGATTCCACCGATATATACTGTTCCCAAACCGAGCGACTCAGCTGCAACTGCTGCGTTTTGCGCCGCCAAAGTTGCATCGATTGTTGCCATCACAAACATTTCCAAGTATTCCAGCGCATCATGAGAGATGCCGCGACTGTCAGCAACGTAACTTAAACGCGCCAAATCTGCTAACCAAACCAAGAATAAAGGCACCTGCTTAATATGTGCTTGGTTTCCTGCTAGCTTGGATAACTCCTCTTTGCGCTGTTGATCTTCGATTGCAACCACACTCCAGGTTTGCAAATTAGAGGAAGTAGATGCAGATTGGGCGGCTGCAATTAGTAACTCCAGAGTTCCTGGCGGTAGAGGAGAAGATAGATAAGATCGGATTGAACGGTGAGATAGTAGTGCTGTCAGGGAATCATTCCATTCAATTTCGGGATTGAAGGGGATTTCACCATAGCGCGATCGCAGTAGTTCTGTAGGATTAGTCATAATCAATTCCAAGATTTACATTTCAAAAATTGTCAGTTGAATAAAAGACTTTAGTATCAATTTAAGATTTTAAATCTTGTTTCCAGGTCTAAGAAGGAAATGCTCTTTATTGGGCTGCTGCCGCTTTAATACCAGACAGAGCCTCACAGAGGGCATTCCTAGTCGTAGACTAGGAACTAGGCATTTATAGGGGCATACATATTTGTGCCCCTATAGCCTACTCATTGTACTAGTTTAAGTTTTTGGTGAAAAGGCAGCATATTCTTCTTTTGTCAACATTGCATCCTTGACATTTACCTCTTTGGGAATTAACTTCAATTTATAATATGTATCCGCAACACCTTGTTGGAGATTTATTAGATTGTCGTCAATTGGGACAACACCAAAAGTGCGTCTGTTAGTTGCTTTTTTCATCGTTTCTACATCAATTCCCAACACAGGTGCTAGAGTTTTTGCTACTTCTTCTCGATTCTGTTTAGACCATTCTTCTAGATTTTGAATTTCCTCCACTATTGCCTTGACAGTTTGCGGATTTTCAGTGACAAATTTGCGAGTCATCAAATAATATCCTCCCTGTTTATTAATTCCTGTGCCATCAATCAGGACTCTGGCTTTAGTTGCTTCTTGAGCCACTGCATAGAAGGGGTCCCAAATTACCCAGGCATCTACACTGCCCTTGACAAATGCAGCGCGGGCATCAGATGGTGCTAAATATTTAGGTTCAATGTCAGTATATTTCAATCCCGCTTTTTCTAAAGCTTGGACTAACAATAAGTGAGCGCTAGAGCCTTTTTGAAAGGCAACTTTTTTACCTTTGAGGTCAGTAAGCTTTTGAATTTGTGAATTTTGAGGAACAAGAATTGCTGAACTAGCTGGAGTAGCCGCAGTACCAACAACGTAAGTTAGTGATGCTCCAGCTGCTTGGGCAAATATTGGCGGTGATTCTCCTACAGGACCGATGTCAATACTACCTACATTCATGGCTTCTAGGAGTTGGGGACCCGCTTGAAATTCAGTCCACTTTACAGTAATCCCTTCTGGTGCCAAACGCTTTTCTAAAACACCTTTAGTTCTAATTAAAATAGTCGATTTTTGATAGCCAAATCTTACCACTGTTGCTTTACTGGAAGCCGAATTGCTAACAGATGTGGCACTGGGATTAGGGGAATTAACAGTAGGTGTCGATGAGCAGGCGGCAAATAGCACGCTCAGACAAAGACCTGCAACAAAAGCCCCTGCAATTGGCAAAGGAGAAGAAAAGAATAATTTATGTTGGTTGTTAAATGGGATATTCCTGATTTTTATCAACGATATCCACTTGGTAATTCGGCGAAAGATTAGGTGAATCATCAAAATAACTTCTCTGAACTGTATTTATACTATAAACTTATAGGTTTACCGGAGTATATAGATAAATTTAGGTTAAATTGACATAAGAGGCAGGGAAGTAGAGTAAATTGATACTTACCTGCCTCTTATGTCAGTGTCAAAAAACACAGTACTAATTCAGCAAATCAGGTTCTTCACGGATAATCCTGTCATAAAGTGGCTGGAAGCTGAACCACCCACTTATATGTGACCCTACTTGAGTTTGCGTTAAGCGGGCTGTTTCGTGTTTGATAGTAGTGGGTCTACCCGCAGCTTCTGCTAGCAGTTGGGCTTGGCACGATCGCTCTAAGCTAATGTACCAAAAGGCAGCTTCATCTACTGTATGTCCCACAGTTAAAATACTATGGTTACGGAGGATTATGGCTTTCTTTGGCCCCAAAGTTTGCGCCAGTCGCTGACCTTCAGAAATTTCTAAAACAACACCTGTGAAATCGTCAAATAGCGCATGGTCTTCGTAAAAAGCACAGGAATCTTGTGTCAAGGGGTCAAGGAGACGACCTAAACTAGACCAGGCTTTACCATAAAGTGAATGGGCGTGAGCCGCCGCAATCACATCAGGACGAGCTTCATGAAGCTGAGAATGGATGGCAAAAGCAGCTCGATTCACCTGAGCATCGCCTTTAACCACCTCACCTTCTCTATTAACCAAGATCAGGTCAGAAACTCGGATATGACCGAAGTATGTTCCGAATGGATTGACCCAGAAATGGTCTGTAAACTCCGGATCACGAGCCGTAATATGGCCTGCGATTCCCTCACTGAACCCAAATTTACCAAACAGGCGAAAGGCAGCAGCAAGGCGTTGTTTACGGTGCAGGCGTTCGTCTTCAACTCGCTCGAATACTGGGGGTTGTAGTCTATCAGACTTGGGCATGTTCTTTTTCCTCTTCTTCTTGACAGGGAGCGTTGGAATATCCAGAGCGAAAAGATTTGACGCTGTGAGATTCTCTTATGAACTGGTGACGCAAGACGCAGCCAGTATCATTACCCAGGAGATGGATCGATACAGATGCGCTCTGGGATGTGGTTTTGACGGCGTGGATATCACCATCTGGGGGTAACAGGCGGTAGATATCCCCTGGTTGAAGCGATGCCTGCGGCGGGCAAAGCCTACGCACTTCAGTTACTTGTAATTGTGCGTGTCCTTCGGTGTCGCCGTTATCTACACGGCGATAGACTGTTTCTTCTTGATTACCTTTGTATAAACCAATCAATCCCCAGGCTAAATGGTCGTGGATGGGAGTCGTGGAACCTGGGGGAATCACTAAACTGAAGACTGAGAGGGAACGGTTTTTGGCGCGATAAAGCAGCCACTGACCAATACCGCCGCCCATTTTGCTTTCAGGATTGATTTGGGCAAACTTTTCCGGGAGCCATTCCTGTTGGGCGAGCAGCTCTTGAAAATAGGGTTCTAGTCTGGCGAGAGTTTGGGTGCGATCGTCAGCAGTGCTAGCGCTAATTTCACGCACTGTTGCTACAAAGGATCGTAGTTCCTGGCTCTCAATAAACCATTGGTCTTCTGGTAATGGTTCCAAGATGGTGTGGTTTATCATCTATAGTATTCCTCGGTTTAGGAAGCGACTAAAATTAACTAATTACTAATTCGTAATTTGTAATTCGTAGTTAAAAGCGATGTGCAACTTCTTCTTAAAACCCCGCTTCCATTTCTCTCTCCGTTTTGGGGAGAGGCTTTGATTCTTCCTCCCTAACTTTTGTAGGAAAGAGGTTGGGGGTTAAGTTTGAGAGTAAAGTTGCACACAGCGTTAGTTAAGAATTCAATTACGAATTACGAATTACGAATTATTTTAATGCCAGGGTGAATCTTGAAGCCAAGTTGCTCAAGTTTTAGACGAGAAAGAGACTCCTTAAGAATGATCGTGAATGGATATCGCTGGAATACGGTAGCTTTACCTTGTGACAATAGTAGCCTAGCATGGCTGATGCGTACTGGATATAACGATTGTTGGTTGGCATCGAGAATGAATACTTTGGTCATGCATGATATTCCTTACGAATAAAATTGTTAAGGGACTATCAAAAAATCAATCATCCAATCTTGAACTAAGAGGCTATTTATAAAGTAAATCTAAAGGTGGCTAACCAAATGAAATGATAACGCTAGGATACTTTTGAGATAGTGTATTTACGTAGCGTTA
>NZ_JBALCN010000023.1:0-123299 GCF_036919615.1 Nostoc sp.
GACCAACTTACATTTGAGCAGGTAATTTCTGTCTCTTCTTATAACTTTATCCTGGAAGCTCTATTCTATGCAGCTTCACATTGAATTGGTATTACATGCTATTTGATGATAAATACGCAGATATTAAGGTAGCAAATGGGATTAAAGGATTTATTGGCTGGGCTTTAGGAACTATCGGCGTGGACAATATAGCTACAGCTCGTGGCTATACTCCTCTTCCAGCTGCGATTAAAACTTTGTCTAAAGGTGTTGTCAATACTTACGTGAATGATGCCTTGAATCCATAATTGCGTGAATACCGTTTTTGGTTTTAACCGCCCTTGTCTGCTTTAAATTTATAAATATCTTAGACAGGATATGAAGATGATGCCCCAGGATTATATTTACAATCCTGGGAATTTATTTAGGCGATTATTTATGTCAATAACTCGTAAAGATGCTCTTAATTTTTAGAAAATATAAGGTAATAAATGGGTATAAATAAATATCAGAGAGTTTGTGATTGCGATCGCTTTTAGGCGTTCCAATATTGTCCGAAGTGAAGCGATCGCAGGTGTTGACAATTTAAGTATTTACCCATAGTACTTTGTATTAATAGCAACTAAAATAGTTGAGAAAAGTTTAACCGTCAACTATGTTATGATTAGGTGATTGAGAAATATTTTCGGTCATGTAACTGACTATATAGACTGCCTCTCCGAATCTAAATCTCTACATCCTTTGATTCTGGAGGTGTTTGATGTCAGTTTATATTGCTAATCTACCTAATAAGACCCAATCAGGTTGAAGATGATCACCTAGAATAAGTCTTCTCAAAGTAGAGATTATGTTAAAAGAGTTTTGGTGTCTACCAACTAGAAAAGTGGTGAAAATAGGGGATTTGCCGTTGTAGAAATGGAAACTGACGCCGAAGAATTAACTGCTATTCAGGCGTTGAGAGATATCCAAGGGATGGGTTATAGTGTCAAAGTTAATACAGCGAAGACCTTTAGAGATGAGAGTCTTCAGCATTCCAAAACTTGAAATTTTTAGTGAGCCGAACTGTATTGCAATACCTCGCGTGAAACTTATACATCTTACTGTCAAGAAATGTGCTAAGAAGAATGGACAGTAAAGTTTGTCACACACCCAGACAACATACGGATAATACTTGAATTTATGCCAACGGATATAATTACCCGTCCTGAATCCCTCACAGAAGATTGTTTCTTTACTTACGCCCTTGGAACTGATCTGCATGATACTAATTCGACAGCCCAATATTTACGCCGAATCAGGAAAGAAGATAAACCCTATATCGACATAGCTGTTTCTCCCAGACCTGGCTATCGGTTTGAGGTTTGCCTTATCCCTGTTGAAGGGTTTGCTCAAGAAACAATTTTGACAAAGGATGGGTTCGCCAAAGCTTTAGCGATTATTTGTGCTGTATCTAACAAAGCGAGGAAGCGATTCCCTTCAGGAAATGGACAAGATATAGTCCGGTGTCAATTTAGCAACTTAGCTGATGCAGTCGCTGTAGCGAACAGATTATCTGCATTACCCTCTGATATGTATGAAACTCTCGCCAAGCTACCAAGTGCCTTGTGAAATCGCGTCCGTGTGAAGATTTATTATTAGGACTGACGCGAAGACATTTTAATGGTAAGTAACTAGACGGACAAGAGAATAAAAAATTCAATGGTTCATTTATCTGTTGACAAAAGACTTGTTATACAAGACTTTTAAGCTTAGTGTAGAACTTTCCTGTTTTTGTCAGTTACCCGTAATTCAAAGTGAGTTTTTTTTATGCCTATAAGTCCTTTGCGTGAAGAACCTCGTAACCAACGAGCGCCTGTAATTCGTACAAGTAATGAGTTTATTCTCTTGGAATGGTTAAAGTCAACTGGTCGTCTAATAGAGCGTGAACATCAAGAATCTGAGTATCTAAATGAAGTAGAAGAAATTTCAGAAATGATCGACCTTGACGATATCCCTTATGATCATGACGATGACGATACTGAAATGGATTTAGAGGCTTAGTACCGCAAGGCGGAAGTTAAAAGTCACTCATTCACTCATTCAAAAGAATTATATTCCTTGCTCTTGCGCCATTTTGAATGGTGAGGCAGTCCGGTCTTCTCCCAAAGGGAGAGGCTAGCGCCTGCCGTAGGATGCCCGTTCGCGGAGCGTTTCGTAGAGAAGGGCTGTAGGGGGTTCCCCCGATGAGGAACTGCCGAACCCGTTAGCGCAGCGTAAAGCCTGCGGCATGGCTGCGCTTAGAGCGAGTCCTCGAGCGTCAGGGGTTGTTTATTTACGCGCCCGCTGTACTAGTAGATTAGCTCCATTTTAAAGCAGTTATATTGAGTCGGCTGGCATACTTGTAGCAGTTTTCAATTGCGTGAAATACTGACAATTCGTAGGGGCGCACAGGTATGCGCTCCTACTTGAGTAATAGATAAAATAATTGCCCATTGCTGGCTGTAATACCTGCGCGATCGCCTGCTAATTTCCCAGTACCTAAAAAATAATCTACCCTACCTGCGCCTTTAATTGCACCTCCGGTATCTTGGTCAAGAACATACCGACTAACGATGCGCTCCTCCATTTTTCCAGTAGGATTAACAAAGGGAATAGAAGTGTGAATCAACGCTAAAGCACCAGGAGGCATGAGGGATTTATCTGTAGCGATAGAACGCTCTGCTGTTAGTGGGACGTTGATAGAACCTTGGGCTGGCTCACCGTGATTTTCTTGAAAAAAAACAAAACTGCGATCGCGCGGAATATAAATATTTAATTCTTGGGGATGCTTTTGGAAATAGTCGAGAATAATTGGCATAGTCATACCTTGTAGCGGTAATTTGCCATCATTTGCTAATTCTCGCCCAATGCTTTTGTAGTTATAAGCGTTATTACCAGCATAGCCGATTGTTGTTTGAATTCCTTCGGGAAGCTGAAGTCTTGCTGAACCTTCAATTTGAGCTAGATATGGTTCGAGGCGATCGCGAAACCAAAATAACTCTAATCCTCGCAATTTCCCTTTTGCAGCTTGTAAACCATCTACTCCTTCTAACTCCAGGCGTGTAGGATGAGGTTTAGACCAGGAGTTTAAATCAGGAGGTAATCGATAAACAGGATAACGATATTCTGCTGTAGGGACGCGACTGGCTGCGTAAAGCGGTTCATAATAGGCGGTAAATAAAACGGAACCTTTGGTGTCTTTACCGACTGACTGGTAAAGAACAAATTCCCGCTCGATGGCTTGATGTAATTCTGTTGCAGAATTAGTTTTTAATAGAAGTTCGCGGAATCTTTTCAAGCTTTTGAATACGCGAGTCCGCAGGGGCAAGCCGCCGAAAGCGGCATCACGTTTAATGTCAGCCACCTGATAGTTTTGATAAGCAGCCACAGCGTTAGCTGTTTGCAGGTATTGGAGACTGTGAGCGATCGCACTCATCAGTGCCTTTTTGTCTGCTATTTGTTCATAAAGTACTTCATCCAAACAAGAGCTATCAGCTTGACAACAAGTAATTGGTAACTTCTTGATCAATGATGCTTTTTGCTTTTGTGTAAATGCATCTTGATTTTTAGCAGTCAAGGAAACTGGTATATCCCACTTTTTCAGGCGACATTCTGGCGGACTGAGTTCTCGATGCACCAAAGATTGCATCCACACCAGCAAAATCGAAAAAACCACAGGTAAGCTGATAACAATAATTTTGTTAAATTTTCCTAACCCAGCAAGTGTATTTTTCATCAAAATTAAAAATTTTTGCCTTCCCATACTCCAGCAAATAATGGTTTATGTCATTAGTGTTGATGGGTTGTGAAAGTTCGTACTCAGTAGATATAGCCTTGACACCAGTTGCGATAACGGAGAGCACCTCCCACCCACTGACTTACTAATGCCAAGACCAAATACCTTATTCATTCATATTACGGTAGGTAGCAACCGCAGAAGGAGATATCCGGTTCAAATATCGGAAGATCCAATATTTGAAAATGGTATCTAAAATCACTGGAAATGTGGCAATAAATAAGAAGATAAAATCTCGATTTGCTGGTAATCCCCAATGACGTGATACACCTTCTAGGAGTACTTCCCAGCCATGAGGAGAGTGGAAACCTACAAATATATCGGTAAACAAAATGATGATAAATGCCTTAGCACTATCACTAAGTCCATAGACAATATGATCAAAGAAATCTTTGATCACAGCAATAGAAGACTTGCTGACGAGTAAAAGCCAGATAAAAGCAGCAACTGAAAAAATATCTGCAAAAACATTTTTGATCGCATTAGAGCTTTCGTGACGAAATTCTTCAGAAAGCTCAACAGCCCTCTTTTTTAGTTCTATTTCTATCTGCTCAGGTAACAGTGGAGGGGCATTTCTAATGAGATTTTCAAACTTGACCTTTTCTTCAAATCTTTGTAATTCTTCCAGGGCTTCCTCTTCCATTTCTGAATTGAGGAATATTTGCATTTGCTCAGTGTCTCTTGACCGCTCAATAATTGGCCCTACTACGAAAGTTTTTGCTATCTGATGTGTCAAAAGTGGTACGATAATTAATAGTAAAATAAACCTGATAGATATTATTGTTCTTCTTTGACCCTGACGAAAATTTTGAATTACCTCTTGTTCAGAATTAGGGTCTAATTCAACTTGCAGACGAGTGATAGTACTTAAAATAGAGCGGGGCAAAACGCCCGTTGTATCAGTTTTACCCTTTGGTTTTGGTCTTTTATCCCAGTCTTGAGCTTGTATTTTGGGTGGTAATGTTGGAGTATTGACAAGCAGCGACTTGTTGTCAGATATCACAGAGTTAACTGGTAGATTTGAAGGTTTGACTACTAGAGCTTTGGAAGTTATCTGAGCAGAACTTGTTGTGTATTTGGATATAACTTGATCGATGAAGTTTAGCTTTTCCAAAACCAAAGAAGGACTGGGATGCTCTATACCTGCTTTCTGAGCAGCTTTTTGATTCTCTTCATTTAGAAACCAACGGCTTGCTTTAAACTCTGTCAGCCGCATCCTGGCAATTTTTAATAGCTTTTTTAGGTCTGACTCAAAATAATCCATGACGCTGTTACTGTACATGGCTGAGTCACTGTCTATTTTATTACCATTGAAATGCTTATTTTCTATTTCCTGAATCTTTAATGCTGCATCGTAAGCCTCATGTAAAGAACGTTCAGGAGTCTGTAAGTACCGTCGATAAGCAGCAAGTAAGAAAGAATAGATTTTTTGGCTAAAAACTGAGTTTTTCATTGCAGACAATCATCCAGCATTATTTGGTGATTATTAACCTTAAGTTAACGCACGAGGTATACTAGCAAATCTACAAGGAGAAAGTTTGTGGTTTCTCATTCGGTTTGGATTGTTGGCAATAGCCGCAGTGGTAAGACAGCTCGCTTGGTAGAGCAATTTTGTAGTTGGGTACAACCTGAGAAGCAGCATACTGAATCATTTTATACTAAAAAACCAGGACGTAAAAAAGGCGAACGCATACCCGAATTTTTAGATCTTAAACAAACAGAGCCAGGAGTTTTAGTCTTAGCTGCCAATGATGATAATCGTCGAGAATTGGGAGATATAATTGTTACATCTACATTAGGAAAATATCCGGTTCGTGCCAAGACGCCACTGGGGTTTTTTCAGGATGAAGTTATTTTATTTTGGCCGTTGCTAATTAACTCGTTGAATCTGAAGGCACAGTTTCCGGTAAGATTGCGACCAGAAACGGAGCAAGAGTTGGCAACCAAACTCTGGCGTCCCCAATTAGACGAAGAAATTTTACGGCTTGCGGGAGTGAATGAGTCTCGCCTGGTGCGTCGCATCTTAGACTTATTGCAATTAGCAGCTTACAGTGGTACACATTGCGAAGATATTGCCCAGATTTTGACAAGGGGTCTGGAGGAAAATACTACAAATTTAGAACCGGAATTTCTAGCCTCTTTGCTCCTAGATTGGCATAACTGGTGTTTAGAAAGGGGGTTACTGACTTATGGAATTATTACTGAACTTTATAGTCAACATTTGTTAAGCGATCGCAATTACCAGCAGCACTTAGCTAAACGCTATCAGGCGGTACTGGCGGATGATGTAGATGATTATCCTAGCGTAGCGCGTCTTTTGTTTGAGTTGCTGTTAGATCAAGGTGCAGTCGGGGCGTTTAGCTACAATCCCGATGGTGCAGTGCGATTGGGATTGGGAGCAGATCCCAACTACCTAGAAGGGCTAGCAGAGCGTTGTCGGGTAGAAATTTTAACTGGGCCGCCTCCTGAGTCGCTTGGTGAGCAACTCACTAAACAAATGGTGGAATTAGTCACAGAGCCGATGGTACTGTTGAGCTTACCTGAGATTGTGCATTCAATTCAAACCACCTCCCGCGCCCAATTATTGCGGCAAACAGCAGAAGTTATTGCTAATGCCATCCAATCACGGCAAGTGCAACCAGAACAAGTGGCGATTATTGCACCAGGTTTAGATGCGATCGCTCGTTATACTCTAGTAGAAATCCTCGTCAAGCAAAACATCCAGGTAGAATCGCTGAATGACCAACGTCCCTTAGTTAGTTCACCCGTCATTCGCGCATTACTCACCATGCTGGCACTAGTTTATCCCGGCTTGGGACGCCTCGTAGATCGCGATGCTGTGGCAGAAATGCTAGTTGTTCTGAGTAGGAAACAACAAGCACCAGAAAACTCTACAGACGCGATGAATCGTGTCTCTACCGATATTGACCCTGTACGTGCTGGTTTGCTTGCAGATTATTGCTTTGTACCCCATCCCGATCGCCCCAACTTGCTACCAGTATCAGCCTTCGAGCGCTGGGATAGAATCGGCTATGCAGCTACTACAGCCTATAGTGAGATATTACAGTGGTTAGAAGAGCAGCGATCGCAACAAGAACTGCGTTTAATTCCCAGCCCCATTTCCCTTTTAGACAGAGCAATTCAGCGCTTCTTGTGGAATGGTAGCAATCTCCCCTACGAACAACTAGCAGCACTGCGGGAATTATTAGAAACTGCCCAACACTACTGGGAAATTGATACCAGATTACGACAAATTGCCCCAGTTGAGACAACGCCTCACATAACTATTATTGAATTCATTCAACTATTACGACGTGGTACTATTACCGCCAACCCTTACCCTGTGCGCCCCATTGGTGGAGCGAGAAAGGCTGTCACATTAGCAACTATATTTCAATACCGGTCTAGTAGGCGATCGCACCGCTGGCATTTTTGGCTAGATGCTGGTTCACCCCTGTGGGCAAAAGGTGGGGCGGCGACTTTGTTCGGTGCGCCGTTTTTTCTCCGAGATAGGTTAGGCGAACCTTGGACAGCAGAAGATGAGAAATTGGCAGAAGAACAACGACTGCGAAGGATTTTAGCAGATTTACTGTCTCGTGTATCCGAGAGAGTTTATTTGTGTCACAGTGATTTAGCTGTAAATGGACAAGAACAATTAGGGCCACTGTTACCTTTAGTGAATGCCTGTGTAACGGTTATTTCTGATACTAATGCTAAGTAAGGCTCAGATCCCCGACTTTAAGAAGTCGGGGATCTTGTAGAATATTTGTTTGTATAAAGTAGTAATTGTCCCCTTTTTAACATTGAGGTTTGGGGTTGATCTTTGCAACTTTCGGGACTGTGGTTGAGTTGGAACAGGAGAATGAGAAGGGACTTGATCACGCCTTAAGAGCAAAGGAATACTGAGAAAGCCCAAAATAATTACTACTCCAGTCATTATCCAAACCATTAACCTATTTGGTTTATAATCCCCTAGTTCAATTTGCCAGAAAACTTGATTGTATCGCCACGCGGCTAACGCAATAATCAAAATTCCAAAAATTACCAAAGCCAGACCCAAATTTTCTGAGTTGGATAATGGATTTACCGGAGGTTCTTGTTGAGTAAGAGCAATATTAAGCTGGCGCAGAAATATACCAAATCGCGCAATCGCAAAACCAAAGCCAATCAATGCAATAGAAGTGCGTAGCCAAGCTAGAAAAGTCCGTTCGTTCGCTTGATGCTCCCTTTGACGATCAATTTTGGGTATTTTATCCATGAGTATCTTCTGACGCCAAGTTTCCCTTGATATAGCATTAACTAGTGAAACAAACACCCAGACGCATCTGTAAGGGTCAACACAATCCAGTGAGGATTCTCTAGAAAACCCCAAGCGATCGCGAGAATCTTTAGAATAGTAAATAAGGTAAAGATATATATCAGAGTCAAAATCAATGGCACTATTCGGATTTGGCAAAAAGCAAAATATGCCCACGGCTGAGGAAGCTTTGTCAGGAAGGGCACAGTCTATGTCAGTACCCGCTGCTCATTATGTGAACAAGAATCCCCTGAAACCTCCTTATCCCGAAGGATTAGAGAAGGCAGTTTTTGGCTTGGGCTGTTTTTGGGGTGCAGAACGCAAATTCTGGCAACTTAAAGGAGTTTACACCACCACAGTGGGTTATGCCGCTGGGTTAACACCCAACCCCACCTATGAAGAGGTATGTAGTGGGCGAACTGGTCATAATGAAGTGGTGTTAGTTGTGTTTGATCCCAAAGTGATTAGTTATTCCGAACTGCTAAAAGTGTTTTGGGAAAGCCACAATCCTACCCAAGGGATGCGCCAAGGTAATGATGCTGGCACTCAGTATCGTTCGGGAATTTATGTATATTCCGAAAGTCAGAAGCAGCAAGCAGAAGCATCGCGGGAAGCTTATCAGCAAGCTCTCAACGGTGCAGGTTATGGCAAGATTACTACAGAAATCTTGGATGCTCCTGAATTCTATTACGCAGAAGCCTACCATCAGCAATACCTAGCTAAAAATCCCAATGGGTATTGTGGTTTAGGAGGGACAAATGTTTCTTGTCCCGTGGGTGTAGTTGAATCCCAAGTGAGCGGGTAAGGGGGAATAGAGGAGCAGGGGGACAAGGGAGATAATTCTTCACTCCTAACTCCTAATTCCTAACTCCTTAAAGTGCAGCTTTGAGCAAAGCGATCGCTCGAAGCCACAACATAATACTAATCGGCGCTCCAATTAAAATACCAGCGATCGCCCAGCCTCTTTGATGGGCTTTGAATTGTTCAATACTGCGCCACGGCCTACTTTTCCAAGCCCATTCATTGCCTTTAGCACCAAGAGCGATCGCCATTAACCACCAACCGTGGGGTACAAAACAGAATAGACCATACCACACTTGATTCGGCCACATCCACAACCAAGGCATCAGAAATGCGCCCCAATTCCAACCGAGAATTTCCTCTGGAACTGTTTCATCCTGATTATTTATCCCGCATCCAGAATTGTTAATTATTTCTTTTAGCGGTAAAAGCTGATTCCTGTTTACAGATTTTACAGCCAGACCAGATTTGAGAGCATTTAGCGCTTGGCTGGCACTAGTAAATCTTTGTTCGGGAGCGGGTTCTATCAACTTTTGTAGCCAACTGACAAAACTAGGACTGAGATTAACTCGGTCTGTAAATTGCAGTCGCAAATTCTGCTGAGGTAAATCAGAAGGAGAAGTCCCAGTTAACAAATGAATTAAAGTCGCTCCCAGTGCATAAAGGTCTGAAGCCGCAACCGCTTGACCACCAAATTGTTCCATTGGGGCATAACCATAAGTACCTACAACGGTAAAAGTAACGCCCTCTCTTGCCGCTTTATCCTGAACTGCACCAAAATCAACTAAATAAATCCGATTATCTTCGCCCCAGATTAAATTACTCGGTTTAATATCTCTATGTAACACCCCTGGATTCAATTCATGTAGATACGTGAGAATATTTAAAACCTCAACAGCAATTTTCCTAGCTCGCTTTTCAGTAAACCTTTTGCCAACAGCAAGTTTTTCCTTAAGCGACTCACCAGGAATATATTCTTGGATTAAGCCAAACCAGAGTGTGCGATCGTCGATACAAAAATAATCTATATATCGAGGGATGCGGGGATGATTTAGCTGTTTAAGAATTTGTGCTTCCCTCTCAAAAAGTTTCAGGTCATCCCACTGTACAGTACCGCCAAAGGCCAAAAGTTTGACCACAACGGTCGAATTTTCGCCATTAGAGGCTTGTAAATCCAATGCTTGCCAAGTTTGACGAATTCCATTGTTGCCGAGTTGGCGTTGGATTTGATAACGATCTTGTAATATCTGTTCTGGTTGCAGCATCTGACACCTGCTGGCAGTTTACGCTGATCTGATTTCCTTATTATTTAAGGATAGTCATTATCTACAGAAACTGTGAGAGCCTGATAATTTTTTGAAAAGAGAGTACCTAAGCCGTGAGAAAATTTAGAACACTCGATGAATTTGAAGAAGAGTACTTCCGTAAGCACCCGGAAGAAATCGACGATTATTTGACCGAGATTTTTCAGAAATATTCAGAAAACAACGATTCTGGCGCATTGTTGGCATCCTTGCGCGTTTTTCTCAGTGTACAAGGAATTATATAGGTAGCAGATCAAATAAGTATGACGACACGAAGGGGGTTGCAAAAAGTGTCAGTGGAGGAGACAGCAATATGAGCCAGAAGCTAGTACTAGCAAGAATACCAACACCAGGAAAAATTTTAAGTCGAGAAATAAAGGCCCGTGGCTGGACACAGAAAGATTTAGCAGAAATTATGGGGCATCCAGTTCAAACCATCAATGAAATTATTCAGGGAAGCAAGCAAATTACACCTGAAACAGCTATCGAACTCTCCCAAGCCTTGGGTACTTCTCCAGAGTTCTGGACAAACCTTGAAGCAAAGTATCAAGTTCATCTAGTGGCTTCCCAAAAAACTTGATTTGATAAGCATTACAGTCTTTTGCTCTTGCTCTCTTGTTTTACTAAAATTAGCATGATAAAATACATCCGTTTAATATCAAGCTAAGGAGAAACTCAATGTTTAGTAATTGCTCTTGGAGTAAAGTCTTAAAAACTTTTGGTGGTTTAGCTGTTGGCATTGCAAGTATTAGTACAGTTAACTACTTAACCAGTAACCATCTAGCTTTAGCGACATCAAATTCTTCTAAACTCCAGAACAGCAATCAGTTAACTATTAGCAAAGGCAAAAGTAGCTCAGAAAATATACTACTTGCTCAGGTTCCTTTTATTACTCAAAGAATCAATGGTGTAGCAGTTACGGCATACCCACTCTACCGTTACTATAATCCATCAATTGTTGACCATTTTTATACGGTTAATTTTGCTGAACTAGGAAATGGTAATAGCGGATATATTTTAGAAGGAATTACCGCCTATATTTCTAAAATACAATACGCTGGAACTGTTCCTCTATATCGATATTACAGCTCCGCAGCTACAGACCACTTTTACACTACTAATTTTAGTGAGCTGGGTGGTGGTAAGAATGGGTATGTGTTTGAAGGTATTGCAGGTTATGTTTATCCTAGACCTATTACAAATACTCTTCCTGTATATCGATATTACAGTTCCGCAAGTCAAGACCACTTCTACACTACTGATTTTAGTGAGCTAGGTGGTGGTAAGAATGGGTATGTGTTTGAAAATATTGCAGGTTACGTTATCCCCAGTAGTTAAGAGGTCATCATGCCCAATATCGAATACGACTGTGTAAGGCACTAGCTTTGAAAAAAACAAGCAGCACTGTCTCAAATGTTGAATTAAAATTTTGGCATAAAAATTTTAATTCAACATTTTTAGTAGACCAAAAAGTTCTGCGATCGCACAAACTCCATCCATAATGCCTGTTAATCAATCAGTAGTAAAAAAGCTTTTTATCAAAAAGCGATTGAAGAATTTGCTCAAAATTAAAATAGACATCCAGACATAATTCTTGGTCACTTACATTATGATAAATTACTTCCCCATAAAAATTTGAGAACGTTACTCGTTAGAGTTAGCCCAATTTTGGATTATTCTACAGATAATTTTTGCGATAATAGACTTGATATTCCGCAGATAACAGAGTTTCCCACCAATCACGATGATTGAGATACCATTCAACAGTTAAACGTAAACCCTCAGCAATCGTTACTGAAGGTGTCCAACCAAGCTGAGTTTTAATCTTGTTCGCATTAATTGCATATCTTCGATCATGTGCCTGTTTTACCATCCCCTAAATAGTTACAGTAAGTATTTATTTAGGCAAATTAAGGAAAAGTTTCATGAAATTTACACAAGAAAAGACAAATATTGCCAAAGGTGTAGCAATTTGTTTGATGTTTACTCATCATTTATTCAGCTTCAAAAATCGTCTGATTAATGGCAATAATTACTTTCAAATTATCCCATTCTTCGATGCAGAAGTTGCACTAGGCGATTTTGGTAGTATATGTGTTGCGATGTTCTTATTTTTATCTGGGTATGGGATGTTTTTGGGTTATCTTCGAGCTAAGACATCACCAATAACTTATGCCTTGAGGAAAATCAAGGACTTCTATCTGACTTATTGGCTATATTTTCTGATTTTTGTACCAATAGGGATACTGTTCTTTAAAAATGTCACATTATGGAATTCACAAGAAATCCGATACATTGCAGAGCCACATATCTTATTAAAAGGTTTTTTAGGTTTTAGCTCAAGATATAATGCAGAGTGGTGGTTTGTTCGTTTGTTTATAGCAATACTTATTATATCTCCCATCTATCTCAGGCTTATAGAAAAAAATCCTATCTTGATATTATCTATAAGCTTCTTGGTTTTTTGTTTACATTTACAAATAGATGGGTATATTGATCATTATCTTTCTTTAAACTTATCTTTTTGGCAAATATTATTTGCATTGGGTATGTTATGTGCAAAAACAAATTTTTTTGCAGGTAGACTCATTGAAAAAATTGATAAATATAACTCATTTATTACTGTCTTAATTATATTATTGTGTTTTATAATACATCCTTTTGTTAAAGATAATTATGAATTTTTGATCATACCTTTTTTTATATATGCTTCTGTTCGGGCAATAACCATATTGAATCTGTCTCAAGTATTTTCATATCTAGGTAAATATTCATTTCCTCTTTGGCTAGTCCATTCCTTCTTTTGTTATTACTACTTTCAAAATATTGTTTACTGTCTGAAGTGGTCGCCACTTGTATTTGTAGTTTTAACTAGCCTGTCACTACTGCCAGTTTTAGGAATAGAATATTTGTGTTATTTTTTATCACAACTGAAATGTAAGAGCTCAGAGGGGTAAAAGCAGAGATAGTAAGTCAGGGGAACCAAAATTTGGTAATATTCAAAGGGCTAAAACAGTTGCACCCAGCTTGTTTAGAGGAAATAACCCAGGAAGATTGGGAAAAAACCCATTGGAGCCGACGAAACTAATTTTCCACAAGGAAACATCAACGGTAGCAATCCAAAACAGCGTCAAGCTTGCTTATGGGTTGCATAATTGTGACAGTGGATGGTGATGAAGAGGGAAACTATCTCATAATAATCGATATCGAAGACTACCACTAACTTTCGTCGGCAGGGGAGACAGCAACATGGGCATGACAAATTAGTTCCTCTTAAAAATTTTAGACCGTTACTCGTTAGAGTTAGTCCCCTTTTAAGTTATTCTACAGATAATTTTTGCGATAGTAGACTTGATATTCCGCAGACAGCAGAGGTTCCCACCAATCACGATGATTGAGATACCATTCAACAGTTAAACGTAAACCCTCAGCAATCGTTACTGAAGGCGTCCAACCAAGCTGAGTTTTAATTTTGTTTGCATTAATTGCATATCTTCGATCATGTCCCTGTCTATCCTTGACAAAAGTAATCAACTGCTTTGCCGGACGTACTGGTAAATCAGGCGCTAATTCATCCATCATCTGACACAAAAGTTGCACGAGGTTAATATTTTCCACCTCATTGTTACCACCAACATTGTATGTTTCCCCTGGTTGACCATGATTAATTACCATATCCAAAGCACGACAATGATCGCCCACATAAAGCCAATCCCGCACATTTTTACCATCGCCATAAACAGGTAATGGTTTCCCTATCAAAGTGTTGATACACATCAGGGGAATTAGCTTTTCGGGGAACTGATAAGGGCCATAATTATTAGAGCAATTTGTAATAATGCTTGGAAGTTTATAAGTATGATAATAAGCACGGACTAAATGATCACTACCAGCTTTCGAGGCTGAATAGGGACTATTGGGAGCGTAGGGTGTAGTTTCACAAAAAGCTGCATCATCTGTGCTCAAACTACCGTAGACTTCATCAGTAGAAACGTGTAGAAAACGATAATCAGATGGTTGTGCTTTTGCCTCCCAATGTTGGCGAAAAGCTTCTAGTAAGGTGAAAGTTCCCACCACATTAGTTTGCACAAAAGCAGCTGGCCCAAGAATCGAACGATCAACATGAGATTCAGCAGCAAAATGGGCGATGGTATCAATATTTTCTGTTGATATTAACTCATTTACAATGGTGCGATCGCAAATATCCCCCTGCACAAACCGAAAATTCTCTCTTCCCTCAACCAGCGCCAAATTCAGACGATTCCCCGCATAGGTAAGAGCATCCAACACCACCACTCGATCATCTGGATAAACCTGACACCAGTGATGCACAAAATTCGCCCCAATAAACCCCGCACCCCCAGTAACTAATAACCGCCGACTCATTCAATTTCCTCTCTTCTCTCTGTATTCTCAGCGTCTGGAGCGGTTCGTTTAAGTAAGCAAGAATAAATCAAACTATGTTACGCAATGTAAAATTAATTAAATCTTAAAATATTTCTTCCTCAGCTTACCGTATATCCTCTGTGCAAATAACTTTACTACACGTGTTCTCGTCAAACTCTTAATATTAGACGGCTGCTGAATTTTGTGGTCAAAAAAATCATTTAACTCATCCAGAATAACTTGAAAACGCTTAACAATATTTTCAGTCCGATGCTCAACCAAAAACTCTTCTGACAAGCTAACTGCTACTGAAGAATTAAGTACCTTCATAATCCGTTGGACATCATATTCTTGGGAATATCCAGCAATTTTATAGCAATTAAATCCCGGATCTAAATAATCTGCCAGTCCACCATTGACACTAGAAAATACTTGACAACCACAGGCAATAGCTTCCATTGGTTGCAGACCAAATCCTTCACTAACACCCTGTTGTGCCCAGTACTCAGCCGAATCATAGAGGTAAACCTTAGCTCGGTTGAATAGTCCAGGTAAATCCTCTACATAGGAATCAACAACCAATACTTTACAACGTTTTTGCAAGGCTGGAATTAATTCTTTAATTAAATACTCAGAAGATTTCCGAGCCTGAACTAAAACATCAATATCTCGTTCCAGACCTAAATTTTGAAACTCATCAGAAATTTGATTGGGCAAATAATAAATTAGAGAATTGGGTGATTTTTCTCCCCAATATCCCATTGTATAGCGGCTAACAGTGATAATCGGAATACTCGCTCTTAGCCTAAATGGATAACCTGCACTATGGGCATGGTAAACGACATTGTATTGCTTAAGTTTAGCCACGAGTTGAGCTACATCAAATCCCCAACTGATGACAAAAATTACATCACTTAAATTTTTCTCTTTTAGCAAATCATCAATAAAAAGCTTACCTTTTTCCCGTTGACGGTAAGTTACAACATCAGCACTACAGAACTGCTGAACTAGATTAAGTGCTTTTAACTCAGCCCAAAGACCACCACAAGCAAATTTGCCATCTGTACCGGGGAGTAAAAAGTAAAGCTTTCTCATTACACAATTCTCTAAGAACTGATTTATAAAGTAAATCTTAAATTTGTAGTAGCTTGTCTACTCTAAATTAGTGCAATAAATTTTGTAGATTGGGTTGAAATATGAAACCTAACATTCCTGTGATTGTTAAGTTTTGCTTCGCTCTTCCCAACCTACATTTAATGCACCAGGAATGAGGAAACAAAAATCACTTAGACTGGCTTCACCGTTTGCCAGAGAGCATCAACCTCAGATGGCGTGTATGCACTTTCCGACGCAACCGTTGTCATATCCGCGAGGTGTCCAGCAAGAAACGAACGTCCAACCTTGATGAGCTCGTTGTCTAGATAAGAGGGATGTACCCATAGCCCAATCTCTAAGGAATCTATTCCATCAGATTCTACCTTGAACACAACTTTATGGAACGGTTCGGGAAAGCCTGGTCGGTGCTGGTTACGAAACACTTCCTTAAGGGTGATACTGGTTTCAAAATGCATGATGAGTTCCTTTACTTTTTACTTTTTATTCTCGCCAGTTCACCTTTACAAAATGCTCCTGCTTTCCCCAAACGTCATGTGTACGGGTAATATTTTCAATTGCTAGATTAAAAGGAATGGCAGTTGTTAGGTAACGCTGTGCCATAGAACCTAAATCAGGTGAGAGTTCAGCGGCTGTCGTCGCTGCTAACCCCAAACCTATAAGTTGCTCAATTGGCCGAAATGGTAGCAACAGATGCACACCTATAGCTAGTCCAGCTGTTAAAAGCATCGTTACTGATAAATTTGTGCCGCAACGGGGATGTACAGCCAAATCCCATTCTCCACTTGTGAGGCGATGTCGAGCAAGTGTGACTGCACGCCGCAAATCACTAATATTCACCTCACCATAGAGGTAGAATCCCTGCTCAGTAGACAAACCGCCTAATAGTTCATTATCTAGTTGAACGTTAGTGGGTTTTCCTTTGGCAGGATAAGCACTTTTTGATTCGCTAAGAACCCAAACAGTAGCGTGTTCTAAGGCGTGAACCTGCCGCAGCATCAAAATTTCTTTCAACCCTGGAATAAACGATAGCTGCCTGAGTAAGTCGGCATCTTGTGTAGGTTGCGGAAAGTCTAAGGGTCGGTATTCTGGGGTCGGAACTTTCTCAGATACAAGTCTCGTAAAATCAAAGTTAAAAAATTCAAAGGGAGACGAGCCACCCTGAAAATAAGTAGAAGTATTCATTGGAACACTGCTCTCCAAGCCGATGGAGCAACATAGATTTCTTTCAAATGTAACGCTTGCACCACTGAATTGTTGCAAATTTTTGTGGATGATTATTGAGTTTGGGCATTGGGGATTGGGCACTGGTTATTAATTATTCTCCTCTGCTCCCTGCCTCCTGCCCCCTGCCCCCCTGCTTCTTAAAAATCCCCAGTCCCTAATGCCCTGTCCAAACCCTTAATTTTTCGTTGCTGATGCGTAAGTTCTACATTTGTTGTGCTGAATTTGGAAAGGAATTCTGATATAAGTTATAGTTTCCGAGTCCGAGGGTCAGCTGGCTCCACTAACATAAACTCCGGCTGAGTGAAGGACTCGGAACTTTTGGTAGAGTGTTCACACTGAAAACTTAGGCGTGAGGAGAGGAAGAATCAGTAAACCTCAAAATTGGCTTGTAGACTATACCAGACCAGAGCAATTACGTTGCTACTAGTAAATTGTTTATTCGATCTGGTTAGGCAGAAGACAGCAATTGACATCATTCAAACAGACTTTGCCCCACTGTAAAGCCCAGCGGACAAGAGCTACTCGATTTTCTGTCTCAGTCTTAGTGAGAATATTACTGATATGGTTATCAACTGTACGCTTGCTAATCTCCAGTTTTCCTGCAATCTCTTGGTTAGTTAAGCCAGTGGCCACTAAGTCGATAATTTGCAGTTCTCTGTCTGACAGACTAACGGGGGTCTCAGACTTGCCACCAGCCATGACTATTTCTATCCTCGTTTGGTATATCTACTTAATCGCTCTTTCTAATTCTAGAGGATTCTTTTGTTGGTAGGGGTTTCAAGTGTTAGCAGTAATACTATTGTCAATATTTTCTTTGGATTTAAAGTTGGCAGAAATATAACCTATAAATTTTTATAGTATAAAATAAGGCTTTTATACTGAAAAAATCCAGTTTATTTACTGAGATAAAGTTGGAGAGTATTAGAAGCATATACATGTTATAGGAGTAGTTAAAATTGCTATTTAATTCTATGAAGGACTGGCGACAGATTAGTAAAAATTATTGTAGATTTTATACTGTAAATTCCTAATCCCAAATCGAAATCTAAAATTGAAAATGAGATGAGCAATCCCCGTGTTTTGTGCCTTGGTGAAATTTTGTTTGATTGTTTAGCCGATCAATTGGAGCTAAAGCTGGAAGAAGTGAAATCTTGGACTCCCTACCCAGGAGGGGCACCAGCTAATGTAGCCTGTGCTTTAGTCAAGCTGGGGACATCAGCCGGCTTTATCGGAGCGGTTGGCGAAGATGAAGTAGGGAATGCACTGGTCAAGCTATTACAAGATGTAGGTGTAGAGACGACTGGGGTACAACGCCATCCCACAGCACCAACACGGCAAGTTTATGTTACACGGGATCTGGCTGGCGATCGCACCTTCGCAGGATTTGGTCAGTATGATACCGCAGAATTTGCCGATACTCGCCTGCAAGCTAAACAATTGCCAAATTCGCTGTTTCAAGAGGCAGATTTTCTGGTTTTGGGTACTTTGGAATTAGCCTATCCTGAAAGTGAACAGGCAATTTACCGCGCCTTAGAGTTAGCAGAACATTACGACCTGAAGATTGTGCTGGATGTCAACTGGCGTCCTGTATTTTGGGACGAGCCAAACATCGCTCATCAAAAAATTCCAGAATTATTTAAGCGAGTCGATTTCCTCAAACTCTCCAAAGAAGAAGCTGAATGGCTATTTGAAACCACAGATCCCGGAGCCATCACTTACCGTCTGGCTTCAATTGAGGGAGTACTAGTAACAGATGGGGAAAACGGTTGCACCTACTGTCTGGGTGAGAACGAAGGCAAATTACCTTCGTTTTCGATCCCCGTAGTTGACACAACTGGTGCAGGAGATAGCTTTTTGGCAGGATTCATCCACCAATTGAGTCAGCACGGCATCCACAGCTTGCGAGATGCAGAAACAGCAAAACGCATCGCCACTTATGCCAGTGCTGTTGGAGCGCTGACTACGATTAAACCAGGTGCGATCGCTTCCCAACCTACTGCTGCTGAAGTCGAAGCTTTTCTAGCCGCACATCAACTCTCGGAACTAGCATAAGCAACGGGGATATCAGCCACCAAAGGCTGATATCTTTAATTAGCTGCATAAACAGCAATACTGATACATATAAGTGAATAGAAAGTATAGATTAGCTTAAGGTATTGGTAAAGCATCATGAAAAATATCACAAAATGGCTTTTGGGCTTGGCGATTGTTCCCGCAGGTTTGGTGTTGGCATCTAGTCATGCTAACGCCAGTCAGATTGCTGGTGAGTGGTTCTTTGGTCTCTGGGATTGTAATATTGACGGTAGACCAGCCCAAATGCAGTGGAAAGTAGTCGATGACCCACAAACTAGTTGTAGTGGTGATGTTTGCTCTACTACTTCTGGTGTCCGTCTCGTCGGGCGGTTTAGTGATAATGGTAGTGCGTGGGTTCCTCTAGGAAAACGTTTTTCCAGCAGACAAAAACAGGATTTAGGTATTCGTTATTTAGGTGCAGAACAAGATAACTGGTATCTCAAATACAACACTCGTACTAAAATCGCAGATGGTTGGACGACATGGCGGGGTAAACGCTACCCATTACAATGTCGTAATCGCAGATAAACATTTGCCGCGAAATTTTATTAGCTATTGTATTGAGTAGCATAAATCAAAAATCAGGATACTATTACTTTCGTATGGTTAGCCTTAGCTTGCTGCCACAGAGTATCAACAGTCACAAACTCATAGCCTTGTTGTAGCAGTTGCGGAATGAGAATTTGAATTGTGGCAGCAACATCTTCTCCACCGCAAGCACCATCATGCAAGACTATCAGCGAACCATTTTTGACCTGCTGCATAATTCGCTCTACCACGGTGGTGACACCTGGTTGCACCCAGTCTTCTGGTACAACGCTCCACATAACTGGGCGGTAATTCCACTGAAATAACAATTTTAAAGTAGCAGGTATAAATAAACCGTTGGGGGGACGGACATCGCGCACTTGTTCAGGTTGCAGATTGCAGGCATTATAGATGGCAGCTTGGGTTTTTTCTAAACTGTCCTTCAGGTCATTTGGGGAAAGCATCGGAAAAGAGCGATGATCGTAGCCATGCAATCCGATCCAGTGTCCGCGATCGCTCACGGCTTTAGCAATGGCTGGTGAACGGTTGACGCAAACACCCAACCAAAAAAAACTGGCAATAATGTTGTAACGCTCTAATACTGCCAAGACTTCAGGTGTGTATTGAGGATGGGGCCCATCATCAAAAGTCAGGGCGATCGCTTTAGAATCAGGATTTCCAGTCCAAAGGCAGTTGGAAAAACTCGGCTGGAGAATGCGATATAAAATTGGGAACAGGGGAGCTAGTTGCATTTGCGTTTATCTGCTGCTGACAACTTTTTGTAGGTGTTGCTTAGGAAACTGCGATGTCTGCGACGGGCTGTAGGGTGAGGCTTCTGGCAATGAAGCATGTTTGCTTAAAGTATAAATATACTCGCTTTGACCTTGAAACTCGACACTTCCACCTCAGAACTCGAAACTTAGTGCAACGTTGAGGTAAAGACGATCGCCACGAGATACATGTTGAATTTGTTGCTCACTTTTTATTCTGGCAAAAACAAAGCTAACATTAAGCCTCTTTTTGTTCTACTCCCATACCCTCAATATATTTCTATCTCTGACTATATCCTCAGGGGTTTTTAGATTTACTGCTCTATTTTGTAACAAAATCTGTAACAGTAACATTATTTGAGCTAACACTCGTCTAGATTGGTGACAAATCTACGGGGAATCCCTGAATGAAAGGGTAATGTTGCTCAAAGATATACGAGATTATCAAATTCTATTTCTGGGCTTGTTCCTAGTCGTGGGAATCGGTACACGAGATTGGACGCTGCGACCAGAGTTGATTGCAGTAGCGATCGCCACAAGTCTTGTAACCCAATGGATATTGTCATTAGTTACTGGCAAAGAACAAATGACGAATCTTCGGAGTGCTTTAATTACATCTTTAGGACTGTCCCTGCTTTTGCGGGCTGATCACTGGACGACAATGGCAATAGCCGCAGCAATTGCGATCACCAGCAAATTTATCTTCCAAGTCGGCGATAAGCATTTCTTTAATCCCGCTAATTTTGGCATCATATCTGCCTTGATTCTGACCCCCGATGCTTGGGTTTCGCCGGGACAATGGGGTGAAGAGTGGTGGTATGCACTATTATTTGCCGGAAGTGGCGGCATGATTTTGCAGCACATTGGTCGCTGGGACACCACAGCAGCTTTTTTGGGTGCCTACTCCTTGCTGGAAGCGATTCGCAATCTATGGCTGGGTTGGACTTGGGATGTTTACTGGCACCGATTAATGAGCGGGTCTTTACTGCTGTTCGCCCTATTTATGATTACAGATCCGCGATCGATCCCCAATTCCCGAATTGGGCGTGTAGTTTGGGCAATGTGCATCGCCGGATTAACTTTTATTCTGCGGAATTATTTTTTTGTTTCCACCGCAGTTTTCTGGGCGCTGTTTGCCCTTGCGCCGTTGACCATTCTACTAGATGTTCTCTGGTTAGCTCCAAGGTTTGCTTGGCAAGAGGGAGATGAGGGAGAACTCCTAACTCCTAACTCTACCAATTTTAGATTTTGAGTCGCACCTTTGGTGCGCTGACAGCGCAACTTGGATTTTGGTGAAGCAGTACGGAAACAGGGGGTTTCCCCCATGAGTGACTGCACCAAGCCGAAGGGATTAAAGAAAAAATCTAAAATCTAAAATCTAAAATCCAAAATTAAATAACTCAGCACTAAAAAGTAGAGGTATAAAATGAAGTTTTTTCGACTTTTGACGCCATTATTATTGACAATTGTAGCTATTTTATGCTTTGCACCCGCAGCTTGGGCATTTTGTGGATTTTATGTAGCCAAGGCTGATACAAAACTGTATAACAAAGCTTCTCAGGTGGTGATAGCGCGGGATGGCGATGGCACTGTCCTGACGATGGCAAACGACTTCCAAGGTGAGGTCAAAGATTTTGCAATAGTAATACCTGTACCAACGGTGCTGCAAAAAGAACAAGTTCACGTGACTGAACCTAAAATTATTGAGCGCCTAGATGCTTTTAGTGCGCCGCGATTGGTAGAATATTTTGACTCAGATCCTTGTGCTGTTACTGATTCGGTAAATCTACCTGCTGCGGCACCTAGAGGACGTGCAGTCAATCAAGAAGCTGAAAAGACGAGCGATCGCAGTTTAGGTGTGACAGTCGAAGCACGTTTTAACGTCGGCGAATACGACATTGTGATCCTCAGTGCTAAAGAATCTGGTGGACTAGAAACTTGGCTCAAACGCAATGGCTACAAAATCCCTAGAGGAGCAAAACAGTTACTTCAGCCCTACATCCGCTCTTCAATGAAATTCTTTGTTGCCAAAGTCAACTTGGATAAATTCGAGAAATCTGGCTATCAGTTCCTCCGTCCGCTACAAATTTCCTACCAATCACCTAAATTCATGCTGCCAATTCGTTTGGGCATGATCAATGCGACGACAGAGCAGGATTTGATTGTCTACATCCTCTCGCCCCAAGGACAGGCAGAAATCACTAACTACCGGACGGTGAAAATTCCCTCCGACGCAAACATTCCCTTGTTTGTCAAAGATGAATTTGGTGAATTCTACAAATCCATGTTTCAAACTGCCTATACCAAAGAAGACAGGAAAGTTGGTTTTTTGGAATACGCTTGGGACATGGGTAGTTGCGATCCTTGTTCTGCTGATCCCCTGACCCCAGAGGAACTGAAGCAAGCAGGCGTATTTTGGCTAGATGATAATTCTCCAAGTAATGTAGTATCCCCCAGCTTTCGTCGTCCCTCTCCTACAAGTAATGTCTTCATCTCCCGGTTGCATGTCCGCTACACCCGCGACAAATTCCCTGAAGACCTGATGTTCCAACAAACTGCCAACAGTGAATCTTTCCAAGGGCGTTATGTTTTGCAACATCCGTTCCAAGGGGAACTCAAGTGTGAGGCGGGTAGAGAATATAAGCGGTCTTTGCCTAAGCGTTTTGAACAAGAAGCGCAAACTCTGGCTAAATTAACCAACTGGAATATTCAAGACATTCGTAACAAAATGAAGCTGAGTCTAGGTAATCTGAGATATTCTTTGTGGGAAAATTTCCTGTCCTGGCTGGGATTAAATTGAGGGAATTGGGGAGTAGTACTGCAAGGCGGAAGTCAAAAGTCAAAAGTATTGTATTCCGGGCTTTTGCACCATTTGAAATAGTATGTTTATTTTTGCGCCCGCTGTACTAGGGAGTAGAAATTTTAGATTTGAGATTTTTGGATTGAAATTTAATCCAATCATACGCTCGATAGCAAAGCGTTAATGAGTCCGCGTCCCTTGCGCGTCTTGTAGAGAGCGTCTGACTTACTAACACTGCGCTATCGTCAATCCAAAATCCAAAATCCAAAATTGAATTGCCCAATTCCTTTGAAAAAAGATACAGCATCTTGACCAAAAGGATTTTTTAAGGTGTTGTTATACGCAATACTAAGATATTCTTGCTTTCTGCCCCAAGATTGTCATGGTTCAATTCGATGAACAGCTACGCCGCTTAGTTACCGAAGCCTGTGGACACCCATCTGGAAGCCCTCAGCGTCAGAAGCTGCTCACGCAAATTATTCGCTTGACAGCAAGTAGACTTTGGAGGGAAAATACTCCCTACTATCAAGATGCACTACAACAAACTTGGTTGTATTTCTGCCGCAATGTTTGTGAGGGTTTGACAGGTAAAATCTATGACCCCACCTATGGCAGTGTCATCACCTGGCTGAATGCTTACCTAAACCGGAGACTACAAGATTTTTACATTAACCACAACCGCGAACAAGCTACAACAGTCCCTCCTCGGGTTCGTCAATCTAGATCGGGTGGAATAAGTGAAATCATTGATCCTGTAGATAACCTCCCAGCTACCCCCCAAGCACCTCCCATTCTGGAAGACTTAGAGACATGGGCTAAGACAGATTCTGAAGGAGAACTGCGCGGTACTTGCATTAAAGGGCGTCCAGATGTAAATTGTCAGGTTTTAATTCTCAAACGCCTACCCCCAGAAGTTAGCTGGAGAGAATTATCTGAGGAATTTGGGCTGTCAATTCCGACATTAAGCAGTTTTTATCAGCGCCAGTGTTTACCACGTTTGCGTAAATTCGCCGAATTGGAGGGATTGTTATAACAATTCAAAATTCATCTTAGAAAGTCTGAGCGGATAGCGCAGCGTGAAGCCTTCTCTTCTCCCTACAGCCCTTCTCCTAAAGGAGACGCTCTTGCGTTCGGGCATCCTATGGTAGGCACTAGCCTCTCTTTTTGGGAGAAGCTACAGTGTACACACAAGTATGACCAGCATAGGTTTCAACTCTTCTAGTTGTTTCGTAGGGTTCGTTATGGAGACGCCAAAATAACAAATGAGTTCGCCGAAATAACAAATGAGTTCGCCAAAATAACAAATGAGTTCGCCAAAATAACAAATGAGTTCGCCGAAATAACAAATGAGTTCGCCAAAATAACAAATGAGTTGGCTAGCAAGAACCGCAGGCATCGCCATGATTGCAACAATTTAGCTTTGTCACGCCAGCGTAACGCACCCTTCTCCTATCGGAGTGCTCCTGTGTCGCTAACGCTGCGCTAACAGCAGTCGCCTGCTCCAGGAAACCCTACCAAGAGCGCTGCTGAACCGCAAATCTTTGGTGGATGAAGTTTTTCCGACTTGTGTGTACACTGTAGCTTTGGGAGAAGGGGAGACGCTAATTTGCGTTCGAGAGGCAAGTCTTGCGACACGCTGTTCGCGTTCGCCAACGGCATGGCTTTAGTCTAGTAAAGTTGCGATCGCAAAGACTGAGATTGCAACTCTACCAGACGCTACGCGAACACTCCACTGCGTTACGTACCCTACGGGAAGGCTTACGCCAACACAATGACATTTTATATTTAATTTTGCCCAGCTACTTAATAGACAAAACCCAATCGCTTAAAAGTTGGTTTACTCTATCGGGTACTTCATCATGGGGACAATGACCTGCTGTTAAGAAATATTCTGTAAGTTCAGGATAATATTGACGAAATTTTTGGGAACGTTCTCTAGCATTCATCCAAGGATCAGCCTCTCCCCACAACATCAACAGAGGACAAGTTAATTGCTTTAGTAGCACGTCAACTTTTTCCCCTTGAGGAGTACTAAAGACTGACACAAATACTTCCATTGCACCAGGATCGTAAGCAGGACGAGAAATTTCTTCTACTAATTGGTCTGTAATCGCACTTTTGTCAAGATAAACTTTTTCTAGGGTTTGTCGAATTACCCAACGTTGTCGCACGTATTGAAATAACAGAGATTGGGCTAAAGGTTGTTGAAAAATCCACTTAGTACCGTCACCGAGAAGTTTTTGCAAAGTAGGGGATTGTTTAGGTAACTGAATTTCTGATTGTAAAGCTTCAGGCTCAGATGTAGGCTGGCTTTCGCTAAAAGGGCCAGCACTATTGAGTAACACTAAACCAGCAGCACTGTCGGGACGCTGTGCTGCAACACACAAGCCAGCATAGCCACCGAGAGAGTTACCCGCTAATATTGCTTTTTGACCAATTACTTCCCTGATAAAATCATGGAGTTGATCGCGCCACAAGTCGCCGCTGTACTGCAATTTCGGTTTTGCCGATCGCCCAAATCCCAAAAGGTCGATCGCAAATACTTCAAAATCTTGACACAATCCTGTGATATTCTTGCGCCAGTGGTCTGTGGAAGCACCAAATCCATGTACCAACAGCAAAGGCGGACGTTGCGATTGTTTTTCTCCCGCACACACATAGTAAATGTTGTGCCCTCGCCACTGCCAATATTTACCAGGAGTTGGGGTTGTTGAGGGGGCTGTAGTTGCCTGCATAATCAAAAGAAATGTTAAGTAGCTTTTAATAATTGTAGGCTAATTGGAGGTGTGAGAGAGTAGGGGAAGCAGGGGAAGCAAGGGGAGATGAGGGAGAAATAACCAATGCCCAATGACAAATGACAAATGACAAATTAATTACAGGCAAAACTAGACTGCTAGGGGTAATTGGACATCCGGTGGAACATTCGCGATCGCCAGTGATGCATAATGCAGCGTTAGCGCAGCTCGTCGTTCGCGTAGCGTCTCGCAGAGAAGACATCGCTCATTTAGGATTAGATTACGTTTATCTTCCCTTTCCCATAGCACCAGAGAATCTAGAGATAGCGATCGCAGGTTTCGCCGCTATTGGTGTTGTCGGCTTTAATGTGACAATCCCTCATAAACAGGCAATCATACCCCTACTCTCAGAAATTACACCCCTCGCTCAAACTATCGGCGCAGTGAATACTGTTAGTCGCCAAAATAATCAATGGGTGGGGACAAATACAGATATAGAAGGATTTATCGCTCCTTTGCAGACAACGTATAAGCAGGATTGGAGTCAGAAGGTAGCGGTAATTTTAGGCAATGGTGGCGCAGCCAGGGCAGTTGTAGCAGGTTGTCACCAGCTAGGTTTTGCCAAAATTCACGTTGTTGGGCGGAATGTGCAGAGATTGCAAGAATTTGGCAAAAGTTGGAGTAATTCACCCATAAGTGAAAATTTACAAGTTCATCAGTGGGAAGAATTGCCCAAGCTAATTTCTCAAGCAAACCTTTTAGTAAACACAACCCCCATAGGTATGTATCCCAAGGTTGATGAGTCGCCTTTGAGTGCAGGGGAAATAGCGAATTTGCCAACGGGTGCGATCGCTTACGATTTAATATATATTCCGAAACCGACGCAATTTTTAGAGCAAGCTGAAAAACAAGGCGCAATTGTGATCGATGGATTAGAAATGTTAGTTCAACAAGGGGTAGCAGCCTTAAAAATTTGGTTGCAGCAGGAAACTATACCTGTTGAAGTGATGCGCCAAGCTTTACTAAATCACCTGAGTTTGGGTTGATAGAGAAACAATTTGATCGCGCGGCATCGCAGACAGGGTAAACTCGATGCGCGATCGCACATCGAGTTTACTCCATTAATTTTTGCCAACTAGGCGTTAATTTTGAGTGGGCATTATTCATGCCGCACCAGTCTAAAAACGCTCAAATTTCACAACCTGCACTTTGGTGAATGATCGTTGGAGGATGCGTAGCGGGGCAGAACGACAGATGTTAGATTAGACTTATTCAAAGCCAACAAAAGCACTTTTAATATAGACAATCTAATGAATAAAGATTTTTTGATTGAGCAGATAAGGAAGAGAGAAGTTTTTGAAAAAGCTTATGTATATGCCATATCATACAGAATAACTCATGATTCTTACTGTAACTTTATTGAGATAGATTACTATAGGCAAAATAAAGAGAAGTTGTTTAAAGAAATTGAATCATCTCTTGAAAATCCAAATTTATATGATGCAGAAACTGCATTCTCTTACTATTTACCAAAATCAGATATGTTCTTCAGGAGAATGATCTACACTCCATTTAAAGACTTAGTAATTAAATTTATTTTTGTATCTGTATTAGCTGAATTATTAGATTTTACGTTTGTTCAAAATTGTTTCTCATATCGTCTTGAGAGAAATAGTGAAAAAAAGAAAAAATCCAAGGGATATTTATATAGGTATTACTATGAAGGTGTTAAAGAATTTATAGCTTGGCAATTAGCACAAGTTGAGAACAGCAGTTGTATGCTGAAAACCGATATATCATCTTTTTATGATTCTATATCCCACGAATACTTGCTTTTAGCAATTTCAAGACAAATCAATATAGGAAAAGATACACATTTCTTAATTCTTTTTGGTAAAACCTTGAAGTTCAAAATCTGTTACTACTCAATTGTGGATGGTAAACTAAGTGAAACACATAATAGTCAAGGTATACCGATAGGAAATGAAGCAGAGGGATTTATAGCCAATATATTTCTGAAGGAAGCTGATGAAGCATTATTTAACTTGGGTATAAACTTTGGAAGATATGTAGATGATTTCCGTATTTTTACAAACAGTAAAAGTGATGCGGTTAAAGCCTCAATAATATTACAAGAATTTCTTTTAAAGATAGGGGTAAATTTGAACGCTTCAAAAACCAAGATTATAGAAGCTGAAGAAGAAATAATTAATTTTATTGAAGAGTCAAAGGAAAGTGGAGTTTCTGCAATGCCATTTCAAGAAGAGGAATATAATGAAACCAAGCAAGAAAAAAAGCTAGATAAGGCAGATATAATAAAAGAAATTGATTCAAATAAAGTAAGTATGCATAAAGAATCCTATTATTCAGAACATCAAACAGGATTTTTAAAAATAGAAGATATTAATAATGAGGATAAAGCAAAACAATTTGGTAAGTTTTTGAATGAAATCCCATTAGGTATAGAGCTAGAAACTCAAATATTTAGTGATCATATAGAATGGGTTTATCAATTGTCTAAAATGTATCCAAAACATGGAAAATTATACTCTTGGTTATTTGTAAAGTTTTTATCTCAAGATTATAGTGATGATGTCCAAAGGATTAGCCTAAAATATCTTTTCGCTGTATTTGATGATGAGCTTATCAATACATTTATCAAGACTAGAATCATTCATCATTTAGTTAAGCCACGAAAGGGAGCATTAACCTATATAGAAAGAATATCGGCAAGAAAAAATCTCAGAGATAGAATTATTGAACATATAACTAAGTTAATGAAAATCACTTGTATGGCATTGCAATTGAATTGTATATATGCTTACTATCTGCTTTTCAAAGATCATCGATATGTGGAAGACTTTGTATCTAAAAGCTTAAAACGCAAGAAACCCAGCTATTAACATTTTTTATTTGAGGACGTAAGAGTAATATTTTTTGTGGTGCTTCAGAAGGTAGTCCATTTATAACCTCATCGACATCAGGAAAAGCAACACATTGTCCAATACAAAAATCTTGCACTGAAAATTCGCTATGTTTACTAAGAAAATCCAAAAACTTATACCTAATTTGTCTAGCTTGCTCAAAGGGAGATATTTTCATCCTAATTTGGTTTTGATACCAAGCCTTATCAAAAGAATCATATCTTATCTCTCCTCCTTTAGCTTCTACTATGAGTATTCCTCTATCAGGATGAATAATTATGAAGTCAGCTTCTCTATCTTGGACGACATATTTGATGTGCTGCCACCATGCTCCATGAAAAACAATATAATCATCACCCAGGTCTTTTGCAAAAATTTCAAAGAGTTTCTTTTCAGCATTGCTCTTTGTTGTTGATGATAACTTTTCAGGAATCATTCTTGCCATAATTCTTTACTTGCGATTTAGGATAAATAGCTACTTTGCAATATTACTCTGCACATTATCATTTAGTCATTAATTATGTTACATTACGACAACAATCTAATGGAATACTAATCAGGCTTTATCATGGTACTGCGATTGCACCACCATGATAAAGCTGTGTGGCAATAAACTGAGCGCTCAGCAAATCCAATCGGCAAAACTGGCGTGATCAGAGTCTGTTTTGACCCATGTAGCGTCTTTACAGAACACATCATTGATGTCATTTATTTTGTCTATGTTTTCTCAACCCAAAACATTTTTATCATGGCTTGCATTATTACTAAGTTTTGCAAGTCTATTTCTTAGTTCTTGGATTTTTCTTCCGGCTCCAAATATGTTTTTACTCACGCTAGCAGTGGGAGCGCCAGAAGTCAGTCCTTGGTTATTATTATTAAATTTGCTCTCTTTATTGCTTTCTTTGTTCTACATCCGTCGCCGTAAACTACAGCGTTTAGCTTGTATTTTCAGTTTAATAGGATTGCTAATTTGTGGGTGGGTGCTAGTGAATATCCCACTAACTCAAATACAGATGGCTAAAGCGATGAAACAAGGGTTAGGAGCAAATTATCTAGAGCAAATTCCAGTCCAAGTAAGGGCTAAGATGCAAACCTATCCCTTTAACTTAGTTAATTTTTTCCGGGGTATTCCATTAGGCAAAACGCGTCATCAAAAAGATATTCTCTTTGCTTCTCCTGCGGGAGTGCCTTTAAAAATGGAAGTTTACCAACCTTCAGAGGTAGGGAAATATCCGGCAGTAGTAGTAATTTATGGTGGAGCTTGGCAATATGGCAATCCTCATGCCAATTCTGAGTTTAATCAATATATCGCTCATCAGGGATATACAGTATTTGCGATCGACTATCGACACGCACCTAAATATCGGTTTCCATCTCAGTTAGATGATGTGCGTACAGCCCTAAATTTTATTCGCAAACATGCAGCAGAATATGAAGCCGATCCAGAACGTATGGTACTTTTAGGGCGTTCTGCGGGAGCACATCTAGCAATGCTAGCGGCTTATCAACCAGATGCACCACCCATTCGGGCTGTGGTGAACTATTACGGGCCTGTTAACTTAACTGAAGGATACAAAACACCACCGAATCCCGATCCCATCAATACTCGCGCTGTTTTAAAAGCATTTCTCGGTGGTTCTTTAGAAGAATTGCCTAATCAGTATCAAATTGCTTCACCGATAAATTATCTAACACACCCTTTACCACCAACTTTATTAATTTACGGCAGTCGTGACCATTTGGTAGAAGCACGATTTGGTAGACAGATGTATGAACATTTACATGACTCTGGTAATACTGCGGTTTTTCTAGAAATTCCTTGGGCAGAACACGCTTTTGATGCCGTTTTTAATGGTGTGAGCAATCAATTAGCGTTGTATCATACCGAAAGGTTTTTGGCTTGGGCGTTGTTCAAGCAATAATTTCATCAACATACAGCAGCAGTTAGAGCATAAAAACTCATTCACGAGTATCAAAGACTCATCAACGGAGTTCAAAGGTGGATGAACGAGTATAAAAGGTGGATGAATGAGTATAAAAGGTGGATGAATGGAGTTCTGAGCCTCATTAATCAGTATCAAAGGTGGATGAATGGAGTTCTGAGCCTCATTAATCAGTATCAAAGACTCATTCACGAGGATTAAAAACTCAGCACGGGCTAAACGCCCCGCTACCTATGTACAGCACTACTTCTGAGGCCAGCGCCAATTGTAGCGATTCCATTCGTACATTCCTTGAATTTCATACTCAGCGCCGTTAAAGAAGCGGACGACGCAATTAGTAGAGGAATAATCGCGTAGGCGTAGCCCGTCGTAGACATCGCTAATTTCCTCGACTTTGATCACCATACAAGGAAACCATTCACGCTTACAAGGCCCATCCTCTTGCACCCATTCCCATAGTGCATTGGAAACTTCAATGCGATCGCCTACTCTCAGCTTTAGTGCATCCTCAAAATAAGAATACTTATCAAAATGATATGACTCAACACGATTCAGCCACTGTAAACCATAGCGTTGCCGAATAAATTGTACTGTTCCAGAGTCATTTCCCAGCAGCCAGTCGTTAAGTAATTGCACTTTCCAAGTCCGGTTGCGTTGTTCTTCATCCTTAACAAACTCTAAAAATACTTCTAACTCCTCTGGGGTAAGTTCGTCTAAGGGATTAGCAATACCTGACGCTCCAGAAGTAGAATTTCCCTGAATTTGCTCGACGACTTGCAGTAATATCTGTTTCTGCGTGTCAGTGAGAGGACAGCTTGCTACATCACAATCATTAAAGGCTGCAAGCATAGCTACTTCAATCTCATCTGGAGTCATAAGTTAATAGCAATTGAGGGTTTATTTTCCTAATTATTACAAAAGTTAAATTAAAGTTTCCAATTACCCTGTAGTTAAATATGGACATAATTAAACATAAGATGTTTACAGCAGTTTTCATCTATTTGAACCACATCTGTCATAAAGGTACAAGGCCTTGCGCCCCTAGTGCATGGTCTATTTACCTGAAAATAGCTGTAATATTCAGGGAAGTCACAAGTCAGCAGAAAAACTTTAATCTCTCTTGTCTCCTGAGTTCTTGGTATCGGTTTGATATTTTCTAGTATTGACCTACTTATCATCTAGTTAGAGAAATTGCCATGACTCAAACTCAGCATCCCACAAAACTCCTGACTTTTGAAGAATTTCTGGCTTATGACGATCGCACTGATAGCCGCTATGAATTAATGGATGGGGAGCTAGTAGAAATGCCAAGTGAAAGCCAGGAAAACTGTGATATTGCCAAATTGCTGCTGTTTGAGTTGGCAAAGCATTTTCCGATCACCTTGCTGGCTTACAAGGACATTGAAGTTGAAGTTAGTGGGCGGCGAGCAACCTGTCGGCTACCGGATCTGGTGGTGCATACAGAAGAGTCGAAAGCGGCTTTGATTGGGAGTCCCCGCAATCTGATTACCCGCGATATGCCCCCACCAGTATTAGTGGTTGAAATCGTCAGTCCCGGAACTGAGAACCGCAGCCGCGATTACCGTTACAAACGCACGAAATACGCAGCTAGAGGCATTACCGAATACTGGATTGTTGATCCGGAGTTAAAACAAATCACCGTTTGCAAGTGGATGGAGGGACAGTATGAGGATACGGTGTGGAAAGGTACGGTTCGGATTGCATCAGATGTAGTACCCGATTGGAAATTGATCGTGGAGCAGGTATTTGCAGTTGCGAATCAATCAGAGAAGTAGAGAATAGGGAGTAGGGGTATGTTGTAAGCTGAGATTATAAGTTAAATAATTATTGAATTAAATCACGGGGTCTTTTATGCGGTTGCGCCCACTCACGGTCGTTTTTATTTCCTGTCTCATCACCTTTCTCTCGTGGGTGATTATTCCGCCAGCTGTAGCCCTAACACAGATTAAACTATTTGATGTTTCCTATAAAGATTGTCCATCAGAACTCGCACAAGGGGCTGTTATCAGTAGTGGTAGCGCGGCTGCCAATTGTTTTATTGTCATTGGCAAAGCAGAAAATGGCACTAATAAAACAGTCTACGACGCAGATATTTTTGGACGCATCTATGATGCTAATAATGACTCGGTGATGCAAAACCGCACTCGCTTAGGTTCTATTACCGAGATACCACCAGGCATTAGCGATTTTGAATTGAGAATTTCCGTACCTGCGAATCAGCCTACTCCGTTGAAGCTGAAGCAGTTTAAAGCAGCTGGATTTAGCGGTCAAGTGCGTAGGTAATAGCAATTTTGGATTTGAGATTTTGGAGCCAGTGCATTGGTGTGAGTGTTAGCAAAGCGTGGGAGCAAACCAAACAAAGAGCGATTGCTAAAAACTATATTCAGTACAAAAAACTATTTATTGCGCTTAAATACGTATTAATAGATAGAACTATTGACTATACCTGATGTGTGGGAACGCTAATAAACTACTGCCGATAAAAATTGTAGAGACGCTTTCACGATTAGCGTCTCTACAAAAGTTTTTATTGGGTTACTAATTAAAATCCCTGTACGAATGGCAGATGAGCTAAGGTTCTCAGTAAGTCGCCAGCTAAGTTGAGCGCTAAGAAAGCTAAGATTGGAGAAAAATCCATACCGCCCAATGGGGGAATAATTGAGCGGAACAGATTCAGATAAGGGTCGGTTATCTGGCCCAAAGCAGCAAATGGCTGGTTATACCAGTCGATTGTTGGAAACCAGGTCAGCAAAACCCTAATAATTAGCAAATAGCTATAAAAGGTAATGAAGGTAGCTAGTGTTGTAATCAGTAAATCCAGAGGATTCATGGATAGTTTTGTTTCCTGCTAAGTGTTAAAAGCGGTCTTATCTTTGATTTTAATTTAGTCTATGTCATAGTGTCTGCGGATTTAGCACTTACCACACTTGACATTTTCACCACACCTGAACAAACCTCAGGAGTCTTTAGTGAGGGAGCGGTCATTGGTTGCTTGGGGTGAACCGCCATTCACATTACCCAGTTGCTTTCGCACTTCATCAATTGTGGCATTTAGCTGGGCAATTTTATCTTCTAGCGATCGCCTAGCCGTTTCTATACCGATGTTCTCATTTTCTGAGGCTTTCATCTGACGTCGCTTTGCTGCTATTTTTTTAGCTTCGGCTTGGCTATCTGTCAGTTCTGTCTCCTCCTCTACTAACAATTGGGGGTCGCGTCGAGAAGCAATCAGTGCCCCGATAACACCACCAAATACGCCACCGACAAACGCCCCTGCGACAAAACCACTGGCAAAACCATCTCGCTGACTCATATCTTTACCGCCTTCAACAAACCTTGCAACTTTTACAGTAGTTATGCTATTTTCCTGCCCTAGCTGCATACTAGCTTAAGTCCCAAAAATGCGATCGCCTGCATCTCCCAATCCTGGTACAATATACCCCTTATTGTTCAGTTTTTCGTCAATAGTAGCGGTGTAAATTATTAAACCTGGATAAGCTTCACTCAGTTTTTGCAAAGCTGGTGCAGCCGCGACCACACACACAATCCGTGTCAGGGTTGGATCAGCACCCCGTTGTGTCAATTCTGCCATTGCCGTCATGATCGACCCTCCTGTTGCCAACATTGGATCGGTAATTAACACTCGTGTTTGAGGGTCAAATTTTTCTGGTAACTTGTTCAGATAACAATGAGGTTGCAGTGTCTCTTCATCTCGCGCCAAGCCAAGGTGGTAAATTGATGCTAAAGGTAATAAAGTCTGCGCTCCCTCAAGTAATCCTAGTCCAGCCCGCAGAATCGGAACTACTGCCATAGGCACCTGTGGATCAATCACCGTTGCTGGACAGATATCCAAGGGACTCTGCACCGATGTTTCTTGGGTCGGCAACCAGTCTCGCGCAGCTTCATAAGTCAGCCATCTTCCCAACTCAGTCATCGCACTGCGAAATAATACTGAAGGTGTACCTGCATCACGGGCGACTGCCAGCCAGTGTTTGATCAGAGGATGCGGTGGAACATAAACGCGCAATTGTAGCGTCATAGCCAGAAATAGGCGCCTTTTTATTGTATAAGAACTGAAACACCATAATACTCTTTCCTGCATCCGGCTGACAGCTAAAATTAACACTCTTAATTTTATTGATAAAGTTTTTCATTAGTAGTTGACATTTATTCTCAGTCAAGGCTATATTGTTCTACAGTGTTCTCCTCTCTTTTAAGGATCGGCAGCGGGATTAGCCAGCAGTAGCAGGCTCGTCCCTCTTTTTTGTGATTGGGCATTGGAAAATAAACAAAGGACTAATGACAAAAGAGAAAAATGCAAGATATCGATGCGATCGTGATTGGGTCTGGGATTGGTGGGTTAGTAACAGCGACCCAATTAGCGGCAAAGGGAGCGAAAGTGCTGGTACTGGAACGTTATTTGATTCCAGGTGGTAGCGCTGGTTATTTTGAACGCCAAGGCTATCGATTCGATGTTGGGGCATCAATGATTTTTGGGCTGGGACAGAACGGTACTACTAACTTACTCACCCGTGCATTATCAGCTGTAAATGTCAGCCAAGAAGCGATCGCAGATCCAGTGCAGATTCACTATCATCTACCCCAAGGTTTAGACCTGAAGGTTGACCGGGTTTATGAAAAATTTTTGCAAAATCTTACTGCTCATTTTCGCCATGAAGAACAGGGGATTCGTCGCTTTTATGACGAATGCCAAAAAGTATTCAAGTGCCTCAACAGCATGGATTTGCTGTCGCTAGAAGAACCTCGGTATTTACTACGAGTATTTTTCCAATATCCTTTGGCGTGTCTCGGTTTAGTTAAGTATCTGCCTCAAAATGCTGGAGATTTTGCCAGACGCTACATCAAAGATCCCCAATTATTGAAATTCATCGATATGGAATGTTATTGCTGGTCAGTGGTTCCATCGGACATGACACCAATGATTAATGCTGGGATGGTCTTTTCTGACAGGCATTATGGCGGAGTTAACTATCCTAAAGGCGGAGTGGGACAAATTGCTCAAAAACTGGTGGAAGGTCTAGAGAAGGCTGGAGGTAAGATTCAGTACCAAGCTAGAGTCACGAAAATTCTCACAGAACAGGGAAAAGCGGTAGGTGTGCAACTGGCTAATGGTAAAGTATATCGGGGTAAACGCATAGTTTCTAATGCTACACGCTGGAATACATTTGAACAATTATTACCAGCAGAAGAAATGCCAGATAATGAGAAAAAGTGGCAACAAAATTATCAAAAATCTCCAAGCTTCTTGAGTTTGCACATGGGGGTAAAGGAGTCAGTTTTACCTGCGGGGACAGAGTGTCACCATATTTTGCTAGAAGATTGGGAAAAGATGACAGCAACAGAAGGCACAGTTTTTGTTTCGATTCCCACATTGCTTGACTCAGATTTAGCACCAAGTGGATATCATATCATTCATGCCTTCACACCTGACTGGATTGATGATTGGCAAGAACTTTCTGTGAGTGAGTACGAAGCGAAGAAAGAAGAGGCGGCTTGGCGAATTATTGACCGCCTAGAGAAGATTTTTCCCGGCTTAGATGCTGGATTGGATTATTTGGAGGTAGGCACACCCCGCACCCATCGCCGCTTTTTGGGTCGTGAGGATGGCACATATGGGCCAATTCCCCGGCGCAAGTTGTGGGGGTTATTGAACATGCCCTTTAATCGCACAGCTATTCCAGGACTTTATTGTGTAGGGGATAGTACCTTTCCGGGTCAAGGGTTGAATGCGGTAGCTTTTTCTGGGTTTGCTTGCGCTCACCGCATTGCTGTAGATTTAGGACTTTAATGTGTATCGCAGAAGTCCCCACACTTAACTCTTAGTGCAGTGGGGATGGACAGCGATGAAAATTGTAAATCGACTAACTGAAAATATGAATGCAGCACTCGGTCTATTTCACTAGTGTCAACTTAAGCCCAAAGCTCTTAAAACCCAATATTGCGTAGGTTTTGCCTAAAAAATAATAAATGTGTAGGTTGGGGAGCCACTGCGCCCTTACGGTTTCCTGACTTGTTCGCTCTTAGCGTTCCTGCAGGGTAGCAAGTGGCGTTTGAGGAACAAAACCCAACATTTTCCAGGGTTTGTTGGGTAACACAAATGTTCTTAACCGAGCAGTATTGCTTTAAAACGTCCAGGACTTACGCACAGGTAACGGAAAATCGAACCACAGAGGACGCAGAGAAGCCAGTGCGTTGGGCGGGTTCCCCGACTTGAAGCAACTGGCGCGACACGGAGGAATAAGAGTTTGAGAGGTTTTTTGCGTAAGTCCTAACGTCGTTTCCAGCCGGAGGGGCTAGAAACGACGTTTTAAAGTGGCTCTGCGGCGAGTCAGAGAGGCGGCAGCCCTAAAATATGCATTCCCAGTCAGAGACTCTTAACAAGGTAAACGAGGTAATTTTGAATTTTCAATTTCATTATCCAAAATCCCCAATTTAAAATCTAAAATTCGGTGATTATAGGAATAGCTTACGCAAAAAGCCTAGTAAGTGGATAGCAAAATCTATATTTACCTGAGTTTTACGTGCAGCGTCGATTTCTTGTAAGATTTTCTGCATCTGTGCTAGATTTTCTTGATTTATTCCGATGATACTAACATTTATAATCGCTGCTCTTACACTATCGAGAGTAAGTTTGCATTCGCTAAGTGCTAACTCCAACTTATTTATTTGCTTCCAGTTTCTCTGATTTTGCACGTTTAAAAGTTCAAATTGAAGCTGAGAGCGAATATCAAATAATTTTTCTTCTGTGTTATTGAGTTGTTCTAAATTGATTTGATTGCTAGGGATTGCTTGAAACTGAGAAATTATTTTTGCAAAAGTATCTAAAATGTTATCGTTTGCCATAACTTATATATTCAGTTAAATTGCGAACATTTTTCATGACTAGTTGCACCTAAAAATTATTGGCATAATTGAGATGTTTGTGGTTGCATCTGTCTGTTTCTGAAAGAAATATCTTTCAGAAATTCTTTCAATACTTTATCTTCATTAACTTCTTTTTCCAGAGTATTAATCTTTGTAAGTGTCGAACTGTAGTCATTACCACTAAAACTGGTAGCTACTCCAACAATCTGAGTAACTCTAGCAGCAAGAACTTCAAAGTTAAGATTAGGGTAATCATCAATAAGTTCTGATAGTTTTCTTCCAGTATCAGCCGCAACCAAAAGTTTAAAGATAGATTCATTCAAACTTTTTTGTTCAAACAAATTAACTTTTCGCCACTCATCTATCTGTTTAGCAACTTGACGCTTAATTTCTTCTGCTTCTGGTTGTGAGGATATACTTAAATTTCTATACTGTTCACCAAGACGCTTTAGTTCAAAGCTAATGAGTACCCGTTGTGGATCGCTTGGTCTTGGTGGTCTTTCCTGAATTCTTTTGGCTAAAAGCAGCATCTTTACTGTTAAACATCGTGCTGGCTGGGCAGTTTTAGCAACTATCCTTGCACTTTCATAATCAATTGTTTCAAGCTTGTTAAATATCTCTGCAGCTGTGTCATATTCTGCTTTCAAATCATCGAGTACTTGATCAACATCTGATGGCTGGATATTTTGCTGACTTTCTCCTGTAATAATTCTATTTACTTCTCTAGGAATTCCAAATTGAATACTGGTATCATTTAATAATCTTTCAATAACTAAATTATCATCTCTAGGTAGATCATCAAGTTGATAGATTTTCTTCACCGATGTAATAGCATCAGCCGCGCGATCGCGAAAATTCTCGGCAGTTACTCGGAGCATTGCTCTTTTTTGAGGCGTACAACCGCTGATCGTGAAACTGATAGTACAGGCTACTATCCAAAATTTCCATAAACTGAATTTCTGGATATGGGAAACTCTCATAGACATATTTAGCTGTGTCCAGATATAGTTAATACTTGTTTACCATCATTAGATCATCCAGTATGGAAATAATTAAAAAGTTAACTGCGTCTGAATCAAATCTTTTTTCCCAATAAGCTGGAATTTTTAGAGATACTACTCACTAACTGTAGAGGATCACAGAATCCTTACATACTAGTTAAATTGAAAAATTATAACAGATGCTTTTTCGTGTAAACGTATAATTTACAAAAATTTTCATAATTGTGCTTTAATGATGAGCGGTTTTTATTTTTCAAGAATCTTCGTCACACACAAAGCGATCACCGATGCTCTTCACACACAAAGAAAACATTTTAAAATTTAGCTGGCTTCTACCCAGCTTCTTAAGTTGGTTGCTGTTTGGCTCCATTGTCAAAGCTACTGCGATCGCTAATGCTTAAAGCCTTGATGAGTCGCTATAGTTTTCTGAAAACAGGAATGTTTTTCCTAGATTTAGATACTGGGGATTATCTAGATGTTGGAGGCGATCGCGTTTTCCCCGCTGCTAGTACAATCAAACTGCCAATTCTCATTGCCTTTTTTCAGGATTTAGATGCTGGTAAAGTCACCCTTCAGGAAAACCTGACTATGCGGCGTGATTTGGTGACAAATGGTTCTGGAATTATGCAGTATGAACGAGTTGGCAAACTGACTTTTCCCGTTAAATCTGAAAAAGCAGACTCATAAAGGATTTAGGGAACAGCCCCGCATATACAATAGAGTAATGAAAATCGGGTGCTAAAGGTAACAAGCAATGTTGGACTGGTGGGAGAAAAATTTTGCAACCTGTGAACTGGGCGATAAGCCTGACGGCATGGCTACGCTTACCGCCGATTGAATGCATACTTCTTAACGTTAAGTAATTGATACAGGCTTTCGGTGTGTTAGGGCTTCCGTAACACACCGAAAGCCTGAAATGATGCCGTCCTCTCAGCGATAATATACCCTACAGCTACAGTGGTTTTATATTTAATTCAACCTACCTACTTGGATTAGATAATTGTGATTTTACTTGCTGCTCTAGTAGCTTTTTCTCTAGCCTCTTGGACATTAGCACCCTTCGCTAAAGCTACTCCCATTCGCCGATATAGATGAGCATTAGGTTTACCAAATAATTTAATATCTACATCTTTTTCTGACAAAGCATGGGCTACACCACCAAAAGCAATAGAATCAGATTTTTTGGAAGCTAAAATTACCGCACTAGCTGATGCTCCTAGCTGTTCTATATGAGGAATTGGCAAGTCTAAAATAGCTCTTAAATGTAGTTCAAATTCATTGAGATTTTGTGAGATTAATGTCACCATTCCCGTATCATGGGGTCTGGGAGAAAGTTCGGAAAAAATCACTTCATCTTTGGTAATGAAAAATTCAACGCCAAAAATTCCGGCTCCTCCTAAAGCATCAGTGACTTTTATGGCTATTTCTTGGGCTTTTAATATCTTGTCTTCCGAAATTAGTGCGGGTTGCCACGATTCTTGATAATCTCCTCGTTCTTGGCGATGACCAATAGGAGAACAGAAAATTGTCGGTGCATTCCACTGTTTAATTGTCAGTAAAGTTATCTCAATTTCAAAGTTAATAAATTCTTCAACGATCACCTTTTGACTGTCTCCTCTAGAATTAGCGATCGCATAATTCCAAGCTTTCTCAACCTCACTCTTATCCTGCACCACAGACTGACCTTTACCAGAGGATGACATTACAGGTTTAACAACATTAGCAAATCCAATTTCATCAGAAACTGTAATCAATTCTTCTAGAGTTATTGCATAGCCATATTTAGCTGTTCTGATGCCTAATTTTTGATGTGCCAGTTCCCGAATTCTGTCGCGATTCATTGTATAGTTAGTAGCAGCCGCAGTTGGTATAACTGTAATCCCTCGCTGTTCAAATTCTAGAAGTTTTTCTGTTCTGATTGCTTCAATTTCTGGTATAATAATATCTGGCTGATATTTTTTCACTACAGCTTCTAAATCATCCGCACTAAGCATAGAAATAACTTCAGAAGCATCAGCAACTTGCATAGCTGGAGCATTAGCATAACGGTCAACAGCAATCACATAATTACCAAGACGTTGAGCAGCGATCGCAAATTCTTTGCCTAGTTCTCCTGAACCCAGCAGCATCAATTTTTGGGGCAACTTAATACTCATTAACTTATCCAGGTGAATCTCAATTTAATAATCTTATAATTTTGTGTATTTTAATTACCATCTTCTCAAGAATTAAATCTAGCTCCGCGTAGTTGTAAATCTTGACGTTGCAGATGATTTAAACCAGTTCCTACGCCAAGCTGACACTTATCTACTAAAGTCTCTAACCAAATAGTCTCATTAAGAGTTGCACCTCGTAAATCTGCATTTCTCAAATCGGCTTTCGTAAAATTTACAAATAAGAGGTCTGCATTCACTAAACTACTATCTTGTAGATTTGCTCCTGATAAATTTCCTCGGATAAAGTTTACACCATCTAAAATTAAACCAGATAAATCTGCTCCTATAAGATTAGGAAATTTTAGCTGACTTGGATATTTCAAAAACCGCATAATACAAATTATATTTGCTTCATTTAGTCGTATTTTGGTTAAAAACTCATAACGAGCTATGCCCAGTTGCTTGAGAATTTGTAGACGCTGTGGGGGACTTTGTTCTAAAAACTGAATAGCTGTGTAGCGTAAGTCTTGAGTAGAGAGATTTAGCATAATTCTTAGATTATTGTGATATTTGTGCCGATTAAAAATTTAACAGCCGATGCAATATAGTTCAGTTAGGCATATTAATCCCTCGAAGATCCCCCCAACCCTCCTTTCTAAGGTGGGCAAAAGACCGCTTATTTCCGCCCTTTTTAAGGAGGATTAGGGGTGATCAAGTCTTATCCAAACCGTATTTACAGCCGATGTAGGCAAATAATAGATAATATAGCAGTCCTAAATCATTCGTAGAAAAACAAGATCCCCGACTTCTTTGAGAAGTCAGGGATCTAACATCTAACGTGTATCAATAACTACTTACCTAACGTCCTGCTAATAATGCTTTCGTAGCAGATTCGCCTGCTAATTTCACCTGCCTTGTCAGCTGGAAGTTTAACAACGCTAGAACACTCAAATCAGCTAACAGTGCCATAAAAACTGTTGTCGTTCCAGCGTGTTCTACAGCCGCCCAAGGAAAAGTTGTAAACATCCAGACAGTAGAATGTTTCCACGACGAGATACCGATAAATTCTAGAATCATCGGTGGTAGGAACACGGCTGCACCTAAAGTTCCAATTGCCCAGAAAGAACGCTTAGGAGTTTTCAGCAAAAGTATCAATTGAGCGATGGTAGCGTAAATCATCATTAAGCTGATAGACAAAGCTATAGTTAAAAGTACTTTAAACCTGTCAATCTCGTTAACGATCCAAGTTCGGCCATCGTTTGCGTCAACAATAGATGTAAGTGAAAGCCAAATTAACCAGGGAATAGTAACAATTGTTAAATTAATTGCGATCGCCACGAGTGCAGGGCTTTTTTCAGCCCACATTAGATCCTGCCTAATACTCTTGTGACTAGAAACTCCCTGATGTCGATATCTTGCCCAATCTTGTACATCTTGACGGTGAGGGGAAAGAACCGCAATTAAACTTAAAATCAACACCAAGTTGTACAGTGCCAGCAAAACGAAGTTTTCCCCAACCTGTTGATCCCACGTATCATTATTTTTACCATTTTGTAGAGCAAATCCCCAGATCATCAACTGGCAAAAAGCTACTAGCAAATAACTTTGCTTTTTGGTGATTATTGAGGCTTGAGGATTACGGAAGCAACGTTTAAGAACTTGCAGAATACCGTAACTGCACAATCCAAAGTTTAATAAATGGAAGCCAACAACATTAACTAAACTTGTCCCTAAGGGTAAATAGAAAAACTGCCAGTTTTTCATGGGAGAACCATTGGATAGATGGAACAAATTAGGAAATAAATAATTTGTTGTATCCCAAACACTAAAAAGTCTAAACCAAGCAGTTGAATTATTTAAACTGTTGTTATAAGACGATCCCAGCACCATCGTTGTGAACAAAAAAAGGAAAACGGCACCACTACCTAACCAAGGCTGAAAACCGCTAAACCAACGACTAACTAAGCCAAATAGTAGTGCAGCACTGTAGAAAAAAATACAACTGGCAGCAAGAATAGCGTAGTAACTCAAAATGTAACTAAATGCAATATTGGCAGAATGACCAGCCCACAAATGTAAAGGAACTGCTACTAAGATGATCAAATAAATTAAACTTGGAACTCCTAGCAACTTGCCAGTCAATATACTTGTTTCTGATTGGGGGCTGAGACGGATGAAATTCAGTGTACCGCGAGTTTCTTCTTTAGCTAAATCGTTAATTAGTAAATAAGTTCCTGCAACTAATAGTGTAAATACAAAAATTACACTAAATGTTAGAAATATATATTCCCAATGATCTCGCCACCACAACTGCCAATCAATTTCGTTTTGGGGACAAATATTATTTGATATTAAATCATTCAAATCAGCAGTTTTAGATTGATTTAATTCTTGCAAAACCGGGTTTTCTGGCTGTTCATATGTTTGAGGCAAACTACAGTATGTGCTATTTAGCGAATATTTATCATCAGGAAACTCCCGTAATTGATATAAAAAAACTACCAGTTGCAGTAGTAGAGATGTTGCAACTGCGATCGCTACATTAAAAAACTTCAGGCGTCCTTTGAGTTCCCGCAATAGTTGCGGATTCCAATCGCCGATTTTGTCTATCAAATTGGGCATCATAGCAAAAAAATCTCCAAAAATGGGGAGTGATATTTATTGACGTATCAAGATGCTTGTTTGTGACCTAATTTTAGGAAAATACTTTCTAAGTCTTCTTGCATACAGTGAAAATCAGTCAGAGGAATGCCTGTTTTGATGAGCGATCGCAATAACTCAGCACTATCTTCCTCTTTGCCCGAAAAATTTACCCGCACGCTGTTTTTTCCTAGTATTACCTCCCACTCTTCTACTAAAGGATGATGTTTTAGTTCGCTCAAAAGTGTCTCTAAGTCTCCCAAAGTTGATAAGACAATTTGCTGGTGGGAAAGACGTTGATAAAGTTGCTGTAAAGAAGTACTTTCTACCAAAAAGCCAAGTTCCATAATTCCCACAGAAGTACACAGTTCCGCTAAATCACTGAGAACATGGGAAGAAATAATTACAGTCATCCCAGCTTCTGGCAAAGCCTTAATGATTTCACGAAACTGCATCCTCGCAATGGGATCAAGCCCAGAAACAGGCTCATCCAGTAGTAGTAAAATCGGTTCGTGGATAATGGTTCGTGCTAAACTTAAGCGCTGTTTCATCCCCCGCGACAGAGTAGAAATCTGACTGTGGCGTTTATTACCAAGTTGGATTAGTTCTAAAACTTCATGCAGGCGTTGAGTGCGGCGTGGTTCTCGCAAACGATACAGACGCGCAAAATAATCTAGGTAGTCCCAGACAGTCAGATCCTCATATAGCGGGTAGTCATCAGGTAAGTAGCCTAGACGACGCTTAAGTTTGGGATTACTCTTGTCACGGAGTAGGCGATCGCCATTAATATAAATCTCACCTGTAGTTGGTTCCTCAGCAGTTGCCAACATCCGGATGAGAGTTGTTTTACCCGCGCCATTCGGCCCAATCAGTCCATATACTTCACCAGCCTGGATGTCTAAATCAACGTCATTGACAGCAACGTGTCGGTCAAATTGCTTAGTTAGTCCACGGGTGCAAATTGCTAATTCTTTTACCATCGCTGCTGGGGTGCGGCTTGTGATTAACACTTAACCTAACCTTTTTCTACAACTTCTGTCATGCTTGTTTCAGAAATTGAAACTGAGTTTATATAAAGTAGCTTTGAGTAATGAGCATTTTTGACCACCATCTTCATGAAATTTTTAAATAATCTCAATAATTAAGTTTTGTTACTGGGAATACTAAAGCTAGAAATTTCTAGGTCTTTCCAGTTAATCAGATAAAAAATGTATGGATTTTGAATCGATTATGAAAATGCCTGTTATCGGGCAAACTATTGCTTATGCTATTGAAGATGTTAGGCAATGGGGACTAAGTTTTGCCAACAATTTTTATTGGGTAGGTAATAAAGATAACATTGCAAACCTGATGATAGAGGACATTAGAAATTTGGCTAATTTTCCTTTTTAAAAGTGCATAGGCTAGCAAGAACCGCAGGCATCGCTTCGTTATGCTTCACATCATGATGGAGTTGAGCCACTATAGCAATCCTATTTGAGCTATGAAAATTATCGAACCACCTTTTCTACGAGACGCGTATTGCATACCCTTCTTGCGCGAGAATGGCTCAAGTCGCTGTACACAGTAGTAGCGTGTATGGAGAGAAAATAGTCTAATAAGATTGTTCAGCTTGATTATCTGCGTGCTGGTCAACGACTATAAGACTATCTATTCTTAAAGAGGTTACAGGTGTCAAGCAAAAAAATAGGTTTTTGGTCTGTGTGGGCATTGGGTGTGGGAGGCATTGTTGGTGGACTTTTTCCAGCGCTGGGAGTTGTGATTCAAATAACTGATGCAGGCGCACCACTAGCATTTGCGATCGCAGGGACAATAGCTTTGATAACTACTTATGCTTATGCAAAACTTTCAGTAGCTCATCCATGTCGAGGCGGGACAGTAACCTTCTTAAACCAGGCTTTTGGTCTAGGGCTGTTTAGTGGGACACTGAATCTTCTACTATGGTTTAGCTATGTAGTCATGCTTTCCTTTTACTTGCAGGCTTTTGGTAGTTATGGAATTAGTTTATTCACAGAGTCTACTCAACCTTTTTGGAAGCACTTACTGATTAGCTTGGCAATTTTAGGGACAACTGGACTAAATCTACTGACTGCCAATCATATTGGTAAATCTCAAATCTGGATTGTCAGCTTCAAACTGGGGATTTTAATACTGTTCATTATTATGGGGAGCAGTCATATCGACATTTCCCGTCTAGCACCAGCCTCAGTGTCGTCGCTACAGTCAATTTTCGCAGGAGCAATGGTGATTTTCTTGTCTTATGAAGGCTTTGAGCTAATTGCCAATACAGCAGAGGATCTTGTCAATCCCAAGCATACTTTGCCACGAGTTTATTACTCTGTAATCGGGTTCGTTATTTTGCTTTACGTTTTAATAGCACTCGTCACATTGGGAGCAGAACCAATAGAACAGATTTTGGCAGCAAAAGACTATACTTTGGCTGAGGTTGCCAAACCAATTATGGGGCAATTCGGAGCTGTTTTGATGACTATTGCGGCTCTTTTATCAACTCTCTCAGCTAGTAACGCAACACTCTACGGCTCAGCTCGTTTTAGCTCTATTATTGCTAAATCTAGGGGGTTTGACTCTAGTAGCGAAATAAATGGCCGTGACCAATCTTCAATTGGCTTATTTATTACTAGTGGTATTACTCTAATAATCGCCAATTTATTTGATATAAGTCGGATTTCAACGATGGGTAGTGCTGGGTTTCTTCTGATATTTGCTGCGGTTAATTTAGCTAATGCTCGTATGCATCGTTATACGAAAAGTAAGCAGTGGATTTCCCTTCTAGGTGTTGGAATATGTTTGGTAGCACTAGGAATGTTAATTTGGTTTGCTTTGCAAACAGATCCACAAACCGTCTGGGTTTTAGTGTTTATGGTAGGAGTAGCCATCGGTATCGAAGTAATCTACTACCTGTCAAACAACCGACAGCTACACCTTTGAAGAAGCTTTGCTCAACTCTAGGACGTATTTGGAAAGTGAATCTAGGAACAGATACAGCAGAATAAAGGCGTCAGTTGTCAGAATGGGCTACGCACCGCTGCGCTAACAGAAGTAAAACAGGCTTTATATCTGGCTTTGAGACTTCGCTTGTGTACAACACTCAACTTGAAATCTGCTGTATGTTGATGAGTCTTCCTCTATTTTTCCTGGTTTTCCTTTCCTCGTTTTGGGCATTGGGGGCGAATACCTCTGAAAGTATAGGGCAGCACGTTTTTCTTTGGAGCAAAAGAGCCGCACCCAAATAAATTAAAAACTCCATCGGTACATTTTGCTAGGTATGATATTTAATCTGCAAGCATTTACCCAGTAAAATTAGCTATGACCCAGAACTACCGCATTACTCTACTCCCCGGCGATGGCATTGGCCCTGAAATTATGGCAGTGGCGGTAGATGTGCTGAAAGTCGTAGGAAAGCAATTTGATCTGAAATTTGAATTCCAAGAAGCCCTGATTGGTGGTGCAGCAATTGATGCTACAGGGGAACCCCTACCATCTGCCACTCTAGAGACTTGTCGTAACAGTGATGCTGTGTTACTCGCTGCGATTGGTGGTTATAAGTGGGATTCTTTGCCATCTAATTTACGCCCAGAAGCAGGTTTATTGGGGCTACGTGCGGGTTTGGGACTATTTGCCAATTTACGCCCAGCGAAAATTTTGCCTCAACTAATTGACGCCTCAACTTTAAAACGCGAAGTTGTGGAAGGTGTGGATATTATGGTGGTGCGTGAACTCACTGGTGGAATTTACTTCGGTAAACCCAAGGGGATTTTTGCCACGGAAACTGGTGAGAAACGCGGTGTAAATACAATGGTTTACACTGAATCTGAAATTGAACGCATTGGGCGGGTGGCCTTTGAGGCGGCTAGAAAACGTGGCGGAAAACTTTGTTCGGTGGATAAGGCGAACGTATTAGAAGTATCTCAGTTGTGGCGCGATCGCATTACCCAACTTAGTACAGAATATCCAGATATCGAACTCTCTCATCTATATGTAGATAATGCTGCTATGCAGTTGCTACGGTCTCCCAAGCAGTTCGATACCATCGTCACAGGCAATTTGTTTGGTGATATTCTCTCTGATGCTGCTGCCATGCTCACGGGTAGCATTGGGATGTTACCCTCGGCTAGTTTGGGCGCTTCAGGGCCTGGTGTGTTTGAACCAGTTCATGGTTCCGCCCCAGATATTGCCGGACTTGATAAGGCTAATCCTTTAGCACAGGTTTTGAGTGCGGCGATGATGTTACGCTACGGTTTAGACCAGCCAAAAGCAGCAGATCACATTGAACAAGCCGTATTGCAAGTTTTAGAACAAGGCGATCGCACAGGGGATATAATCTCTCCAGGAAAAAATCTCCTGGGTTGCCGCGCTATGGGTGATGCACTGATTTTAGCTCTTGAAACAAAATAATTTCATCGCAATTAAGTATTAAGGTTTGAGACCCTGGCAATCCCTAATGCTTAAACGCGAACAGCGTGTTGTAAACAAGACTCGTTGGCGCAGCCTCTCCAAGAGTTGAGGCTACACTATCGGGTTCGTGGCTGATACTCGTTCGCCCTTGGTGTCTCCCCAACTCTAGAAGACGCTCCTTCGCGTTGCTAAAAGACTGCGATCCTCTGACTGCAAAGCGTCTACGAAGGTTTCCGATGCTCCGATTTGGCGCTAAATCCCCTTTCTGTTACAGAATTACGAATTGCGTTAGCGTAGTTAGCGTAGCCTAAAGCCTTCTCTTCTCCCAAAGGGAGACGCTGTTCGCGTTCGCTGAGAGCAAATATTCATACTCCTGCAAAAAAGCAAGCTATGCCTTGGTCTGGTAGAGAGCGTCATTACGAATTACGAATATTTAAAGTGCAACTTGGGCAATTTGGCAACCTTTGCTATAAGTTTCGGGTAGACTATAGAGAAATCTAGCAATCAAATAACAGTCGATAGTGTACGCATTACGACAAGGACAAGCAAATTTTACCGCCCCAAAAAACCAGCCGCCTTTGATTGATCCCGCCGTAATCAGAGCTGCTGGGCAGATATACTACACTCACTGTGAAGTACATCCCGAAATAGCTGGGCAACCTTCCGGTGTAGCAATTAATCGCATGACTCATCGAGGTAAGGTTATTTTTACTAACCAACCAGTTCTCTTACCTCAAGAATGTTTTGTGCCCTTGAGTCAAATTGAATCGCACATGTATTAGTCATTAGTCATTAGTCATTAGTCATTAGTCATTAGTCATTAGTCATTAGTCATTAGTCATTAGTCATTGGTCATTGGTCATTAGTCATTAATCATTAGTTCTCGACAAAGGACATCTCGACAAACGACAAAAGATAAACGACAAATGACACAGGACAAATGACAAAGGACAAATAAATGTATGGACATTTTGTTCGCCGTCCTGGCGAGTGTAATGGTTTTTGCTTTGGGTGCATCTATTGGTAGTTTTCTCAATGTTATTGTTTATCGGCTACCTGCTGGGTTATCAATTCTTTGGCCGCCTTCTCGTTGTCCTAAATGCTTAAACCAGCTAAAAGCTTACGACAATGTACCAGTATTTGGCTGGATTTCCTTAAAAGGGCGGTGTCGATATTGCAAAAGCAAAATTTATGTCCGTTATCCTGTGGTAGAAGGGGTAACGGGCATAATTTTTTTACTGGTTTTTTTAGTATTTCAGGTTTCGACTTTAACAATAGGCTATTGGGCTTTTTGTAGTTGGTTATTGGCGCTATCGCTTATCGACCTAGATACAATGACCCTACCCAATCCACTTACTCAGTCGGGTTTGGTGGTGGGGATTTTGTTTCAAATGGTGGTTGGTTTTTTACCAGAAGCTAGCTCTGTAGCATTGGTAAATCACCTGATGATGGCGATAGTTGGCGCAGTATTGGGTTTATGGCTGTTTGATGCGATCGCCATATTAGGTTCAATTGCCTTTGGTAAAGCTGCAATGGGTGCAGGTGATGCCAAGTTAGCAGCCATGATGGGAGCCTGGTTAGGGTGGAAATATTTGCTCTTGGCTAGTTTTATTGCTTGTACGCTGGGAGCATTAGTTGGTAGCGGTGTTATTATACATAAACGCATTCGCAAAGCGTCTGTCTGCGACACGCTGCGCGAACGTAGAGAAGCTGCCACTCAAGAGACATCCCGACAAAGATTAGGACAAAAGATGCCTTTTGGCCCTTTTCTAGCTTTGGGATCTGTGATTACTCTATTTTGCGGCGAAGCCATTTTGTCTAGCTACCTACGGTTATTTTTTCCAGCATCTTGAACTGAAGTGGGGAGTGGGGAGTGGGGGAGCTGAGGGGGACAAGGGAGAATTATTGAACAAGTTTCTTCCTTGTCTCCCCCCTCTCCCTCGTCTTCCTTGTCTCTTCCCATTACCCAATGCCCCATGCCCTTTGATAAGAAATATTTATAATTTCTGACTGTAACCAGCATTACCCCATCTGCCCTTCATATTTTGATAATATTCAGCTTGTGACTTGTATTACCCTCTTAACGACGATTAACCGTTGGCAAGCACAATTAGTGCAACAGATGCAGATTGCTCATCACCTAGCAATACGAATAATTGATTTAGGTGGGAGGGGGAGAGCATCTTATTTGGAGGTTGGTATTCTCATGGCTTTAGTCAGTACGTCCATAGAATTAAGTCTGCTGAAAAAAGAGCAAGAGACTTGTATTGGCATAAGTATTTTCGTTAAGCTGGCAACCAAAGATGAAAATTAAGGTTTGAATTGCTTAAAAGTGTAGTTTGACGATGTAGTCATCAGTCATTAGTAAAGACAAATGACAAAAAACTAAGGATAACCCAATACGGTTTGACATGTTTTCGACCTTATACCCACTTAAAATAAAATAAAAAATGGCTAACAACGAAGAATCACGCGGTTTAAAGTCTCTATTTGATTGGTTTGCAAATCGACGGAAATCAGGATCTACCAGCCTCGAACGCCAAGAGCGTGAAATTGCCGATGGTCTATGGAATAAATGTTCTAAGTGTGGTGTATTGACATACACAAAAGACCTAAAAGCCAATCAGATGGTTTGTGTCGAATGTGGTCATCACAATCGGGTAGACAGCGATGAGCGCATCCGTCAATTGATAGATAACAATACCTGGAAACCGCTGGACGAGCATTTGCGTCCAACCGATCCGCTGGAATTTCGCGATCGCAAACTCTACAGCGATCGCTTGCGGGAATTACAGGAGAAAATTGGCTTAATAGACGCAGTTAAAACTGGTTTGGGTCAAATCAACGGCTTGCCTATTGCCCTTGGGGTTATGGACTTCCGTTTCATGGGTGGTAGTATGGGCTCGGTCGTGGGAGAAAGACTCACCCGGATGATTGAGCAAGCCACTCAACGGCGGTATCCTGTAGTTATCGTCTGCACCTCCGGTGGCGCGAGAATGCAAGAAGGAATGCTCTCCCTGATGCAGATGGCGAAAATCTCCGCAGCCCTACAGCGCCATAAAGACGCCCGACTATTATATATTCCTGTTTTGACCAATCCCACAACGGGCGGTGTTACCGCAAGTTTTGCGATGTTGGGCGATCTCATTTTGGCAGAACCCAAGGCAACTATTGGTTTTGCCGGTCGGCGAGTGATTGAGCAAACCCTGCGGGAAAAACTTCCCGATGATTTTCAGACTGCTGAAGATTTGCTCCAGCACGGTTTTGTTGATGATATCGTACCCCGTACCCAATTAAAGAACACCCTAGCCCAGCTGATTGCCCTACACCAGCCTGTACTAACAACCCCTCATATGGTGTTGTGGGAAACAATGTCCTTAACTTCTACCGCTGCAGAATAAACAAAAGTTATGAGTGAGGAACAAAGCCGGAGACTCCAAAACTCCAGTGAGGAGTAGAAATTGAAAAAGAGGCAAGGGAGCAGGGAGCAATAAGCAAGGGGGACAGAACAAAATGGGGATTCGACCCCACAGTCACCAAAACCAGGTAACGTGAAGTGGGGGACTCAGACCCATGTTCCGATGCAGCTTCACAGCATGAGTCAGGGGTCATTTCCCCAAGCTTTGAGCCCCCATCCAAGAGCCTCTTCGGTGAAAACTTCATAACTCCTGACTCCTAACTCCTCAGTTTTGATTCCCTCACCTTCCCGGCTCTTTGACAAAAAACAGTGGAACAAGCGCTGCTAGTCGGAATAGACTAGAGAGGGCGAACAACCCCAGTAAGCCTCCAAACTGAGCAAATTGGACGATGAAGCTGCCTATAGTTGTGCCTAAAGCACCACTCGCTCCAGCAACGGCAGCTGCGATCGCAAAATAGATAGACTGATTTTTATTTGGTGCGATCGCCAATTGTATATTGTTGCTGCATAAGTCAATCGCCGCCCAAGTCCCTCCACTCAAGATATGTAACAGGGGTAACCACAACCAGATGTCAAGGCGATTAACACCAATCCCCAGCCACAGCAGTGGTGTGGCTGCAACCAAAATCCCAATACAGATGAGAATAGGACGATTACCTATCTTGTCTGCTAATTTGCCCCACAGGATGAGCATTAGCAAAGTCGCCCCCGCCTGAAGGCTGTTGTAGATAGTCACGTAGCTCACGTCCAAATTCAGCGTGTCCAGCATGTAGAGGTTAAAAAAAGGACCGCTGAGGCTCACAGCAAGTGTCCAGAAGCTGAAATACAGCAGAAATCTCAAAAAGTTAGAGTTTTTCCAAAGACTGTTAGCTAATTGGTTTTGTGGTGGATGAATTGATTGAGCTACTTCAGAAGATTCATATTTTGCAACCTCTGGCTCAATCTCACTTGTTCGAGGTAACTTACCATAATAAGTATTTTGCGTAGCTTGCTGCCGTAGGCATCGCGGATTCATATCCACTTGGAAATATTGACACCCTAATCCCATAATCCCAAACACGATGCCTACCAGCAAAATCACCCCATAGCCTTGGAGAGTTCCCCCATACCAATGTGATACAGCTAGACCGGCCATTGGTACGCAAACCAAATTAGTTAGACTAGCAGCACTATTGCGTGTCCCAAAATACCTGCCTCGCAATTGTCGGGGAACTATCATTGCTACCCAACTTAGCCACGATGCTGTTCCTAGTCCTCCCAAAAGATTGCTAAATAGGACAATCAAGAGTGTCAATATCACTAATTGGTGAGTATTAACCACTCCCCAGCCTACGCCTGCAATACTGATTACTAGAACCAGCCATAGCAGACGACCAATTCCGTGTGTCCGAAGAGAATATTGAAAGCGGCTGGTGCTGCGTTCAGACAAGTAAGCACCCAACGGCTGAACCAGATTGACCAACATCGGGATAGAAGAAAGCATCCCAAATACCACTGGACTAGCACCCAATTCCACCAAGAAATTGCTGAGTAAAATCCCGCCAGTTCCAAGGGAGTAAACCGCTGCTAAGACAGAATCTGTAGTGGAGGCTCTTAGACTTGTGCGAATAGTATCCTTGGGAATTCGAGAGGTTGGAGAGAGTGCTGTTAGTGGTAAGGCAATCTGGGAAATTTCTAGAGTCAGTGGCGCAGTTGTTTCAACCTGAACAAAATCCATAATGTATGTTTAATGAGTAAAACATCCTGATATAAATCCGGTTACCCTGGAACTCAGTATGCTTTCATTAATATTCCTGATAAGTTTTCGTTATTTCAGCTTGCAATTTTTAACAAAAATTTCAGAGAAGTAAAATATCACTCATTAATAACACAAGATATAAGTGAGTTGAGAGAGACTGTTATTTGTCTGTGATCAAGAAAAGATTGTTTAATTTTTTAGGACTGGTAATGGCGATCGCGATCGCCATCATTGCTTGTCACAGTCTACAATTACCAAGCAAACCCTTAGCGTCTACCGCAGTCACTATTAAACTTAGTGGTTGGGGAGGTTCCCCTGTTGAGCAAAAACTTTTGAGGCAGGTGTTGCAAGACTTTGAGGCACGGCATCCAACTATTAAGGTGAAATATGAGGTAATCTCCGACCAATACATGGATGTAATCAAAACTCGTTTAGTTGGGGAAGCTGCGCCTGATGTTTTTTATCTGGATGCGCTGGAAGCTCCTTTCTTGATGAGTCAGAATGTTTTGGAACCGTTAGATGCTTACATCACTCCCGAATTTGACCTAACGGATTTTGAGGATACCCTACTCAACAGCTTCAAATACCAGAACCAGATTTACGGTTTTCCTAAAGACTATTCTACCCTTGCCCTCTTTTATAACAAAAAAGCATTTGCCGCCGCAAGCTTGAGTAATCCGCCAGCTACTTGGGAGGAATTACGTAATTACTCGAAACAATTGACAGGCAAAATTAACAAATACGGCTTTGGAGAAATTCCCGAATTGGCGCGTCAGGCTTATAAAATTAAAGCCTTTGGTGGACAACTTGTTGATCAAAATGGTTCTGCTACCTTTGCCAGTGCAACAGGTTTGCAGGGTTTAGAGTTGGTAGTAGACCAGTATCAAAAAGACCACTCCTCTGCCCAAAAATCTGATGTGGGGACAAACTCAGGTAGTGAAATGTTTGGTCAGAGTAAAGTAGCAATGGTGATTGAAGGTAACTGGGCAATTCCCTATCTAACTGAAACCTTTCCCCAATTAGAGTTTGCTACCGCACCAGTGCCTACTATTAATGACAAAAAAGGCACGATGGTATTTACGGTTGCCTACGTGATGAACAAGCAAGCACAGCACAAAGCCGAAGCTTGGGAGTTGATTTGTTATCTCACGGGTAAAGAAGGGATGCAGAAGTGGACAGGAAAAGGGTTTGCTTTACCAACACGTAAATCAGTCGCAAAGAATTTGGGCTACGACCAAGATCCATTGCGCTCGCCATTAGTGGCGGGAGTGGATTATGCTACACCTTGGCAGGTAGGTAAGTATCCAGGGGCGATCGTCAATAACTTTGATAATCAGTTTGTCAGCGCCTTGCTTGGGCAACAACTATTAAATCAAGCGATGCTGAAGGCACAGAATGAAGCTAATCAGCAAATTAAGGCTATGGAGTAAGCAATCTTTCTTACCTTCACCAAATCACTTCTGAGTAGAAATTTGCTATCTCTTTATCTGCTGTAATTATTGCAGCTTGATTACTTCTGGCTAGTGCAACGACAACTCGATCTACTGGATCTCGATGACCCCATTCTAAATTGACACTTTCCATCCAAATATTTTCATCAATCAGTACAATCTGAACGACACTAGACTTTTTCAGCGTTACTACGTCTGTAGGCATCGCTGGGCATCCCAATTTATAAACTCAATGAGGTTCAAGCGATCGCGTAATTGAGTATATTTCTTTGAGCAATAAAACACTAACTCCATGACTGTAACTTCTGCCATTGAAGACTTTATTTCATTCCGTGGTCATCAGGTATGGTATCGCATCGTTAAACCAGACCAAGAAGATTCTAAAAAGCTACCGCTGCTGTGTCTTCACGGAGGCCCAGGAGTACCCTACGACTACTTAGAACCATTAGAAGCGTTGGCTTCGCCCGCCGCAGGCATCGCAGCAACCGGAAGACGAGTTATTTTTTACGATCAATTAGGGTGTGGTAATAGCGATCGCCCCACAGACCCCACCTTATATTCCATTGATTTGTTCAAAGAAGAACTCGTTGCCGTCCGCAGCGCATTGGATTTAGAACAGGTTCATCTTTTTGGACAATCATGGGGTGGTTGTTTGGCCCTAGAACATGCTCTTTCCCAACCGACTGGGTTAGTCAGTCTTGTTTTAGCTAGTACACCTTGTAGTATTCAACAATTTGTTAGTGAAGCTTATAGCTTAATGAATGAGCTGCCAATTGAAGTACAACAGGTCATTCGTAAGCATGAAGCTGACGGTACAACTCAAGACCCCGAATATAAACAGGCAATGGAAGCTTTTAATCATTCTTTTCTTTGCCGAGTAGATCCTTGGCCGAGTAGCTTAACTAGAGCCTACAGCAAAGTTGGTACAGAGTTTCGGGGTGCAGGCAAAATCATCGACTGGAATATTGAAGATCGTCTAGGTGAAATTATTGTGCCGACACTGCTACTTTCAGGTCGCTACGATGAGGTTACGCCTACTTGTGTTAAAACAGTTCACCAGGGTATTTCTGGCTCTGAGTGGGTACTGTTTGAAAACAGTTCACATATGCCTCATTTGGAAGAGACGGAACGATTCTTGCAAGTCTTGAACGAATTTTTAAATCGTGTCGAAACAGCGCTGTAAAGGTGAGATTGTAAGTTAAGTCTCATATTCCTTAAAGCTAACTCTTCACTTATTCTGGAATTATGGAAATTATAAGTTCTGAACACGGAGTTTCGAGTTCTGAGCACGAAGTTCTGAGAAAAAAGCTTGGCGTTTCGAGTTCTGAACACGGAGTTTTAAGTTCTGAACACAGAGTTTCAAGTTCTGAGCACGAAGTTCCGAGTTCTGAGCACAAAGTTTCGAGTTGTGAGCATAAAGTTTCGAGTTCTGAATACAGAGTTTCGAGTTCTGAACACGGAGTACGATAAATAATCATGTATAACCCATCGCTACAGTCGGGTTAGTACGAGATTAGGTGGAGGTTCAGTAGTGTTTGAAATCAGCAGGCGGCGGAGTAATCCTAGATGGAACATCACAGAAGACTTGGCTGGGTATATGTTTATAATGCCCACCATTCTAGTCTTAGGAACTTTTGTAGTCTTACCCATTCTCTACGCCATTTTTCTTTCCCTGCAAAAAGTTCAACTTCTCGGCGGTATTGAGTACGAGTTCATTGGTTTTCGGAACTTCACGCGATTAGCTGAAGATGAAAGGGTTTGGATTGCTTTGAGAAACACAGCAGAATATGTAGCCATTGTTGTGCCAATTCAAACAGTCCTAGCTTTAATTCTGGCGGTAACTTTGAATTCTGGGATTCGTGGTAAAAACTGGTGGCGTATCCTCTACTTTTTGCCTACAGTCACTTCTTCAGCAGTGCTGACGCTTATCTTTATGTGGATTTATAACACTGATGGGCTACTAAACGATTTTCTCACTTTTGTGGGGCTACCTACTTATAACTGGTTGGGTGATCCCGCAGTTGCGCTCAAAGGAATTATGATCATGAACATTTGGTCAACCGCGCCGTTTTTCATGGTGATTTATCTGGCGGCGTTGCAGGATATACCCCAAACACTTTATGAGGCGGCCCAACTCGATGGCGCAAATTGGTGGCAGCAATTTACCTACATTACTCTTCCCTTGCTTAAGCCTGTAACCTTCTTTGTGGTAACAGTAGGGGTGATTGGGACTTTTCAACTTTTTGACCAGTCTTACATCTTTTCTGGGGGTACTGGCGGGCCAAACAACGCTACTTTAACTGTGGTGCTGCTAATTTACCAAGCTGTGTTTCGGAATTTACAAATGGGATATGCAGCTGCGATCGCATTTTTGTTAGCGGCAGTGATTATTGCCATCACTTTGATTCAGCGGCGACTTTTTGGAGGCGAACGGATTTGACTAACATCTCTGGCTTATCCTGGCTGAAAGTCTTGTTGTACGTCTTGCTGACACTCTATGCGATCGTCACCCTTATTCCCTTTCTCTGGGCACTTTCAGCGTCATTTAAACCGCTAACAGAGATTGTCAGTGGTGAATCCAACTTTCTCCCCAAGAATTTTACTCTCGATAACTACAGGCAAATCTTTCTGCAAGAACCGCTGTTTTGGCACTGGTTGTTCAACAGTGTGGTGATTGCCGTCAGCGTCACGCTTTTAAATTTATTGTTAAATTCAATGGCTGGTTATGCTTTAGCAAGACTGCGTTTTGTGGGCAAACGCTTTTGGTTCTTCCTAATCTTGGCAGTACTGGCAGTACCAGCGCAAATCACCCTAATTCCGACATTTTTGATTTTGAAAGCGATCGGCTGGCTGAATTCTTACCAAGGCATGATTGTGCCTAGCATGGTTAATGCCACTTTTATCTTCATGATGCGGCAGTTTTTCGTTAATTTTCCTAAAGAACTAGAAGAAGCAGCTCAACTCGATGGCTTAAATACCTTTGGAATTTTTCGACATATTGTCTTACCTTTGGCAAAACCAGCACTAGCAGCCCAGGCAGTTTTTGTGTTCATGGGAAGTTGGAATAATTTCTTACTGCCTATAGTTATCCTATTTGACCCAGAAATGTTTACTCTCCCCTTAGGGCTGAACACCTTCAAAGGTCAATACATCAGCTATTGGAACTACATTATGGCGGCTTCTATGGTCTTCACCCTGCCGGCTTTAGGCATTTACGCCTTTTTTAATCGTTACTTTATTCAAAGCGTCACTTTTACCGGGGGAAAGGGTTAATAGGCATAGGACATTGGGCATGGAGCATTGGAAAACTCTTCCCCCCTGCTCCCCTGCTCCCCTGCCCCCCCTGCCCTCTTTCCCCCTCCCGATCCCCAAACCGTATTTTGGGCGATAAATTGCACTCCTAACGTGATATTGGTATTACAGCGACTCAATCTCTATTTATCAGTTAACAAGCATTATGGGTTTTGCAGACCTATCAATCGCAGAGATAGCAGCCGACTACAGCATTCCTGTAGAAAAAGTGTTTTCTCTGTGCAACCAACTGGGAATCGCCTACAAACACCAAAAGACCCGTTTGGCGTTAGAAGATGCAAAGGCAATTATTTCCCAAATATCGTCTGAAATACGCCCAAAAGGTACTAGCAACTTGGTGGGTGATCACGAGATCACCTGAAGGGTTATCTCGGACTTTGGCTAATCACTGATAGCTAATGACAAAAAACAATGAGTCATTAGCAATTAGTAGCTTGGAGATTGAGAATCGCTTTCTTAGCTGTGTTGAGCGTCATAAATTTTTAAGGGGAAACATGTTTAGAAGACTAATTGGCGTTGTTGTGGTTACTGTTTTTCTCTCGTTTCAGTTGATTGTCAGTAGCGCGACAGCAGTGGAATTGGACAAAGCTACCCGAACAGTGCCATTAAATACTCAGGGTGAGGTTACCGTACTCAGCCTTAAACAAGTCAAAGAAGGCAAACGTTTATTTAATTACGCTTGTGCCCAATGTCATGCTGGGGGAGTTACCAAGACAAACCAGAACGTGGGACTCACTCCAGAAGACCTGGCACTGGCAACACCCAACCGTAACAACGTTGAAGGCTTGGTGGATTACCTGAAAAATCCTACTACTTACGACGGGGAAGAAGAGATTTCTGAAATACACCCTAGTATCAAAAGCGCAGATATTTTCACAGCAATGCGAAATCTGACGGATGATAACTTGGAGGCGATCGCCGGTCATATTCTTTTACAACCCAAAATCGTTGGCACTAAGTGGGGAGGCGGAAAAATCTATTACTAAATCCTGTAATTAGTACTGAGTCATTGGGTATTGGGTGCTGGGGATTGGGGATTGGAAAGAATTCAGTCTCTAGTCCCCAATCCCAACTTTTCAGCAAAGTTTAGCTGCTTTCATTTTTACAGCAGCATAAAATGTTCCTATTGGGAGACAAAAAATTAAAAAAAAAACCAGGATATTCCTAAAGAAAAAATAAAAGTCTCTTATTTTACTGTTTACCTTTATTCACAGGCTTTTTGGGCTATGGCAGTCTAGTATTTATTACTGATTCCACAGCTTTTTGTAATAAATTCCTCCCAATTATTAAAAAAAAAATTGTATCTATGACAGATTGTCATATTTGGTGTTGATTTTATTTAAAATGAGAAAAGGAAAAAAATTATTTTGTTAGGAGAGAGCCATGAAATTGATTTCAGCAAGCTGGCGACGCCTTGGTTTAGCTGTATTAACAATCCTTTTAGTTGTTAGCAGCTTCGCTGTTTTTACTCCCAGCGCTTCGGCTGAAACTTACCAGGTGAAATTGGGTAGCGATAAAGGACTGCTGGCATTTGAACCGAAAAAGTTGACAATTAAACCAGGTGACACAATTGAATGGGTGAACAATAAAGTTCCTCCCCATAATGTTGTATTTGATCCTGCCAAAAACCCCGATAAGAGCGCTGATTTAGCAAAATCTCTGTCTCATAAGAAGTTGCTCATGAGTCCTGGTCAAAAGGAAACAACCACCTTTGCAGCAGACGCACCTGCTGGTGACTACACCTTCTACTGTGAACCTCACCGTGGTGCTGGCATGGTTGGTAAAATCACTGTCCAAGGCTAGAAACACTAACCTTTGATACAAGGTAATTTCTCAGTGAAATTAGCTCATAGCAACACGTCACACTCCTAGAGTGATACACAAAATGCATAAATGGCGGTAACGAGTCCTATCCTCCCCTAAGACGCTAAACAGCCTATGGCGATGGAAGGGGTGAACTCGTTACCGCCAATTTTGATCAAATTTGACTTAATCAGGAATTAATCACGTTTATACTCTTGCTGGAGGCTTGTTGCGAGGAAATTTCTTGAGAATACTTTTATTAATTCTGTTGTTAGCGATCGCCCAATTCAAATTGACATTCATTAGTCCAGCACTAGCTGCCGAAACATCTAACGGTGCTAAAATTTTCGATGCTAACTGCGCTTCTTGCCATATAGGTGGCGGTAACATCCTTGTTAACCAGAAAACCTTGAAAAAGGAAGCATTGTCAAAGTACCTAGAAAATTATAATAGCGACTCAATCGAGGCGATTATCCATCAAGTGCAAAATGGAAAAAATGCCATGCCTGCCTTTAAAAGCAAGTTAAGTCCTGAAGAAATTCTGGAGGTAGCTGCTTACGTTTTTCAGAATGCAGAACAAGGCTGGTAAACTAGCTATACTGTCTAGTTCTTGTGGGGTGAGCGTCTCGCCCGCCAGTAATTAAAGGCGAGACGCCTACCCCACAACATTGGAGAATTTATTTGTTAGAAATACCTGAATGTATTTATAGATATTAGGACTTACGCATTGACAGAAAAGTCAAAATAGCGGTTATGATTTTCAGTGCTTCTAGCCTGATTTTTCTATTCCTCACCAAGCGATCGCAACCAACGAACGGCCTTTATAAAAGCCTGAAATAACGTATTTGCGTTGATACACAAGATGATTCGTTTGTACAGTGCGTAAGTCCTAGATATAACCTTCTAACAAACTTCAAAGTTAGTTATATATATGACGAACTAACGATCGCCAGTTCGTCAACTGCTAAAAACCATATTTTAAAGATGAATGATAAATTCACAATTTTTATCATTTATGGCTTTTAGCTTGTTCTTAATCCAGAATCACCCGCTGGTGATTATTTTTCTGGATTAGACTTCTGTCTGTTTTCCTTTACTTCGCGCAACAGTTCTACTAATTTTTGATCCGATTCAGCAGAGAGTGTAGGCTGATTACTATTGACTTTTGGTAGCAATAACGGTTCGGAAGTAGTAGATGCCGATGAAGGCGTAAGCTGGTTATTTTTGATTGGCAGTTCAGATAATGGTTTAGAAGTAACTGCTGGTGAGGGCGTAGGTTGATTGCTATTGATTCCCGGCGAAAATAATGGTTTAAAAGTACCTGTCGGAAAGGATGCAGGCTGGTTATTTCTGATTCGCAGATCAGGTAATGGTTTAAAAGTAGCTGTTGGTGATCGGGTAAGCTGATTGTTATTGATTCCCGGTACAGATAATTGAGTAGTCCCAGTGATGTTGCTAGTATTATTTTGGAAACTTAGGTTAAATGGATAGGAACTTATCCGTTTATCTCCCTTGGGGGATTGCTTATTGAAGTATTCCCTTGCTTTAACAAGCAATTCCGGGGAAACTAACTTGTTTTGAAACTTAATATCTAAGACTTTACCATCAGGATCGACCACTAATACACCCAAAACAGCACCTTCAAGATTCGGCTTATCTGTAGGTAATGTTTGGCGAATGACTGGTTTTTGTTCAGCGTTGGGGTATTCTTGCTGGACTTCTTTTCTCAGGTTTGCGTAGGAGTCTAGCTGTGCTATCGCCAGTTGAGTTCCTTTTCCAGATAAATCGCGTGTCTTAAGCGTGGTTCCCCTAGTTAGGGTTAAGCTATCCCCAGCCCTTGGAGCTTGTCTTAGAGAATTTCTCAGCGGGTTTTGAGCAATTCTAAACGCATCATTACCCGATTGGATCATTTGTGAAGTTGTATTTCCCTGTGCTGTTGCAATGGGGGTAGTGTCAGATAGGTTAGGAGATTGGGCATTCCGCAGAATATCATCAGGTATTTGCTGCGACTGCAATTCTGGCAACCTATTTACAGCCAGCGGCTTAGGTGGCTTATATTTGGTATTACTATTATTCAAACGAGGAACTGATGGAACTGATGGAGAGAATTTGGCGCTGGTATTGAATTTAGAACTGTCAAATTTAGAGGCGTCAAATCGCAAATTTTCACTAGGAATCATCCGCAAAGACTGCCTTGTAGGCAAGGAAGAGACTCGATAGTTATTCGATGATGCGGGTAGTGGAGGCAGTACTAGCTGACTGGATGCCGGTGGCGCCAATGGCGGCAATATAGTAGTTTGGGCGCTAAAGTTCGGAGCAGAAAGTGGCGCTACTGGCGGAAATTGTTGTAAACCAAGTTTGGATGTGCTTTGCGGCAAACGGTTTTGATCGGCTTGGCTCAGTTCCAAAAGTCCGACTGTTTTGGATGATGCTGTTTCTTTGGGCTTGTTAGACTCCATAGGCATCAATGGCACAATCATGGCAATCGCACCGTGGATGCCAAGAGAGGCTATAGCTGCTATCCCAATTGGCTGGCTTAGGATTTCTGGTATATTTTTCAACAGGGAGACGTAAGACATAACTGTTATCGTTCACTCGGCTCAGTTGCAGTTGACTAGCGATTTTCTCTTTTTGACTATGTTGCAATATCTTGCAACAGATGCTTCCCTCTAAGGAAATAATAACTTCCTATGCTGGCAATCAAAACGCCAAAATTGCCATTTATTCAAGTTTTTAATTGATCAATGACGCTGGGTCATATCTTCCAATTTGAGCTTGCTAAAGGGATTTTTAAAAAATTACTACTTTTGATTTTTTATTGTTATAACGCACACAATTAAAATTAATATCTCGGATATTTATTAAAGCTTAAGTGAACACACAAGTGTGAGCTGATCACAACATCTGCTGAAGTTGCCTTGTTTTTTCTACTGTTTTTCAGTCAACTACGCTTCTGTAATAGATGGCACACCTGCTTGTCCGAGACAAGTCCCTATGTAAAAATACTACCACATCAGCAGCCCCTAAAACTGTTGCAAATTGTACAATTTTACTGAGATTCTAGTCCTAAACCCCACCAAAGCTATTTGGGTTTTTTTAGAAGGAGTCTGTCATGCGCTCGCAATTCTAGCTCCTGAATCATGACTACTTCTTCGTCAAAAAAGTTCAAGCCCTGAATAATTGCATCCAAAATTTAAAATGCCTTTACCGACAGTTATTTTGCCTGGATATCTAGAAAGCGCGATCGCTTACCGCCAACTAGAACAAGCCCTACAACAGTTAGATTTTCCCACAGTTACAGTCCCACTGCGACGCCGTGACTGGCTACCCACTATTGGAGGAAGACCAATAACGCCGATTCTGCAACAACTCGATCTGACGATCAAGCATACATTGCAGCAACATAATGCTACTCAAATTAACTTGATTGGTCACTCAGCCGGAGGTTGGATATCCCGCATTTACATGGGAGAAAAACCCTATTTAGCACGCGGTAATGTCAAACCATCCCTTTGGGAAGCGCATCCTCTAGTTGCTACTTTCATCACCTTGGGTACACCCCACATTAGCCAAGAACGCTGGACACGCTCCAATTTAGATTTTGTCACCAATAACTATCCAGGAGCTTTTTACAAAAATGTTCGTTACGTTTGTGTGGCTGGCAAAACTATCTTTGGAGAAAGGCGGCCTGGTAGCTGGTTAGCTTACAGTAGTTACCAATTAACCTGTGGCAAAGGTAACACTTGGGGAGATGGAATCACGCCTATCGAAGCTGCTCACCTAGAAGGGGCAGAAAATCTGGTGATTGAAGGTGTGAGGCATTCTCCGAGAAGTCCTGGGATTTGGTATGGTTCAGCAGAACCCTTAAAAGCTTGGGTACAATATTTAATTTAAAAAACTTGATCTTTTTCTAAGAAATGCAACATTTATTAATATTTCTTAGCTACAATCGTAACAAGAATAAATACCTAGCTAAGAACAGGAGGGGTGAGCCATGCAAAGCACCCAGTTCGATAGGATGTTGCGACGAGTAGCGACGATATTATCGGTCGTAATTGTGACTTTGTGCTTAATTTATGTGTCTACCGGAGTTTTGCTGTCTTTTTACTATCAACCGACAGCAGGTGGAGCTTATAACTCCTTGAAGATGATTAATACACAACTGCCATATGGCTGGTTGTTTCGGAGAGCGCATGATATTGCTGGTAATGCAGTAATTGCGATCGCTCTAATTCAAATTGTGGTGATGTTTTTAAGTCGGCAATTTCGCAAGAGTTGGCTGGCTGCTTGGATTAGCGGGATTTTGTTGACCTTAAGTGCGATCGGGCTGGACTGGACAGCGATGATCTTAGATTGGACTCAAGAAGGATACTGGCGTTTTAACATTGAGTTGGGAACTATCGAAGCTATTCCTTTCGTTGGTGGACAACTACGCGACATCTTGACTGGGGGTGGAGCGATTAATACAGTTACTGTCGAACACCTTTACACAATACACAGTTATCTAATTTCGATGACGACGCTAATTCTTGCCATAGTTCATCTATCTGCTTTACTCTGGCAAGAATGGCAAATGTATCAAGAAGCGCCAAGACCAGAAATTGCTAATTTGCAACAACCACCAGAAGGCGAATTTGTTTCTTCCCAAAGCTAATAAAAAGTCAAGAGTTAGAAATTCTTCCCTTGCTTCCCATGCCCCGATGCCCCCTCTGCCCTCCATCCCCTCATCCCCCAGGAGCCTCACTAGCGGAAAATTGAGATAATTGAGCCAGGGATAGGTCTTCAACCTCTGGTAACTTTTCTAGAGCAAGGGGAGTGGATTGGGTAGCACCAGATAAGCGTTTTAAAAGGCTAGGTCTGGGGTCATGTAACAGGTAAATAATCTGATCGCCAACTTCCCACTCTTGGTTAGCTGGCATTACTTGTAAGCGTTCTTCTCGTTCTACTAATAGCGGTATTAACACCCCAGTCCGAATCTTTTCTTGGATGTGATCGCATTGAGTAGAAAATTCTGACTCATTCAGCGTGGTTGTTCCCAGCTTGACTCGCCCATCATTCAGATATTCATTCCAAGTTTTAATTGCTAAGTCTGGAATAAAAGCTTGATTAACTTTATTACTAACCGAGGTACTAGCTTGTGGATCACGCGGGAAAACAGCTAAGACACGCGGTGGCTTAAACTCCTCAGCTGCCCTTTGAGCCAAAACAAAATTAACCTCACCATTACTTGTCATAGCTAAAAAAGTACCCATAGAGGCAAGTCCTGCCTCTTCCAAAACAGCAGCATCCAGCGCACTGCTAGCAATCACGCGGAGATTTTGTGCCTCAGCTTGGACAAGACATTGCGGGTCAGTATCAATCATGACTACGTTTTCTCCCCGTTCTTGAAAGAACCGGGCAATCAAAAGACTCAAGGGATTACAACCCACAATCACTGCCCCAGTTATGTCTTTGGAGGTGATTTGCAGCCATTTAGCAATCCAGCCAGCTGTTAGCCCTTGACAGACAACAGTCATGATAATTGTCAGGAAGACTAGAGCTTTGATGGAATCACCGCCGTTAATGCCGCGCTGGGTTAGGGAAATTGCAAAAAAAGAAGCTACGGAGGCGGCAACAATTCCTCTAGGAGCAACCCAGCTTAAAAACAGTTTCTGTCGCCAGTTTAGGTCACTGTTCCAGGTACACAAGAGGATATTAATCGGGCGAACAACAAACATTAATACCAAAACAGTGAATAAACTACCCCAACCCAAAGCAAACACACTAGCAATGGATAAGTCAGCAGCTAATAAGATAAATAGCACCGAGACGCTGAGAATTGTCAGCTGACCCTTGAAGCTCCGTAACAGACGTTCTTCTGGGACTGAGGAGTTAGCAAATACTGCTCCTGCAACTACTGTTGTCATTACTCCCGATTCACTGCGGATAATTTGCGATAAGGTAAACAGGCTCCAAAGTATCGCCAACACCACTAAGTTTTTTAACTCGAATGACAGAAAACTGGCGCGTTTGAAAATCAAACTCATCAAATAACCGCCAGCACCCCCAATCGCCGCACCAACGCCCAGGCGCATCAGTAAACCGACAATTGCATTGATCGGGCCAGCATCGCCGTTCAAAATGGTATCGAGGACAACGAAGGCGAGGATAGCCCCTACAGGGTCAATTAAAACCCCTTCTCCTTCCAAAAGTGTTGCCACTTGCCGATCTACATTGATTTGTTTGAGCAAAGGGCCAACGACGGTTGGGCCTGTAACCACGACTATGGAAGCATAGAGAAAAGCTATGTTCCAGGGAAATTCACCCAGCCAGTGAGCAGCCATACTCCCACCAAGCAATGTGAGCAGCGTTCCGAGAGTGACGAGCAATTGTAAGCTGACTGAAACTCTACCTAACTCTCGCAGATCCAAGTTAAGTCCGCCTTCAAACAAAATTATTGCCGTTGCTAGAGCGACAATAACTTCCAGTCCAGTACCTAGCAAATAGGGATGCAACAGCCCTATGCCATCAGAGCCAAAGAGGATACCCAACAGCAATAACAAGACGATACTGGGTATGCGAAAGTATGCAGCCAGCACCTGAGCGCTAATGCCTGCAAGGACAGCGATCGCCATCTGTAGGGTAATTTCAAAAGATGCTTCCATGTTGTAGATTTTGAGCGATTTATTTCAAAATCTTTGGTAAAAAATCGTAGACATTAACTCTACAGGGTACAACATCATACCCTTTGTCCTTTCCTGAATTTAGCATTTTTGCAATCTGTATATCCTCCAAATTCCGAGCCTTGGACGCTGATGCATCCTGCCGCTGATCACAGAAGTGTCTGCGGAATTCTTTTTGTGTCTCCATATCTTTGTATCTTCTGCAAGTTTTTGCCTCCACCTAGTTTAGCTGTCACAAACTTTTTTTGGCAAAAGCTGTTGACAACGGCAAGGAAATTCGTTACCTTATAAAAGGTCTGAGTCCGATGCCCCCATCGTCTAGAGGCCTAGGACACCTCCCTTTCACGGAGGTAACGGGGATTCGAATTCCCCTGGGGGTACTTAAAAGCAATAAAAAAAAAAGTGTTTTTTGCTCGAAATCTACTAAGCAAAACTATCATTCAGGATTTTTCCTGAATGATAATTTAACTAGACACAAGGTTTTTTGCTGGCTAACTCTTCTACACGTTGGTGAATAGCCAGAAGATTTAACTGCAAATCTTTACTTAAGCGGTTTTCAATGATTCCTACTGGCATAGTGAGTTTAGGCCAAACTTGAATTGTATAGCACAGATTTGTTCCTATATCCTCACCGAGGGAATAAGGCTCTAAGCACCAGCTACCAGAAAAGCCTTTAAAATCTCCCTCTACCATCCGGAAATTAATTTCTTTAGGGAAGTACTCTTCCAGATCCAAAACTACCCGCGCCCAAAAGTTGAAATTTAGTAAGCGCTGGGAGCCTACTTGCTCCAGTCGAATACCACCATTGGGATGCTCAATTAAACGACTCTTGGCGAGGTTGGGGATGAAGTCAGGCAAGGCTTCATAATCTGTCAGAACCTTCCAGATTTGTTCCACTGGTTGGGGAATTTGGACTTTAGCACTAATTTGTCGCTGTCGCTCTGCTATTTTTTCAATTTGAACTTCTACCTTAACTGACAAAGCAACTGCGTCAGTAGGTAAATCCTCTTCTAGGTTGGTGTCATCGCTAGGAGACTGGAAATCAGGGTTCTCTGTTGTGTTCTGTTTTTTAGTCACTTTCCGAATTATGGTTTGCCTTCGTCAGAAAATTGGGGCAGAGTCAGGGTGAAGCAAATTTCGCTTTGTTCAGAATCCGATATTTGGACACTTTCAACAGCGATCGCCCCATTCAGATGCTGGACTAAAGACTTAACTAAAGCAAGTCCTAAGCCAGTTCCTGGAGTCCAGCGCCCTTTTCCACGACGGAACTTGTCAAAAATGTAGGTGGCTTCTTCTTCGGAGATGGCACGTCCTATATTCGTCACCTTCATGATAACCTGATCAATTTGTTGATTAACTCGGTGAGCAGCTTGCAAGTGGACGATGGTATCAGGCTGTGAGTATTTATAGACATTTGTTAACAACTCTTGGAAAATGCGGTCAAAACTCTCCAGTTCAGTTTGCAGTTTTAACGACTCCTGTGGTAAATCTACAGAAATCTTTAATCCTTTTTCTGCGAGCTTTTTCTCAAAAGATGCTGCTATATCCTGGATTCTAGTATTTAAATCTATAGTTTTTAATTGTGGAGCTTCGTGAGGCGACTCTAGTTTCTGGAGTGTCAACAAGTCATCAATCAAGTTGATTTCCTTTGTACATTCCTCTTCAAGGATATCCAGGTATTTAACCTGACGCTCTGGTGCTATTCCTGGCAAACGTAAGTTCCGAATTGACATCCGCATATTTGTCAGGGGATAGCGCAAGCGATCGCTCATGTTGCTCAAAAATTCATCTTTGAGTTCGTTAAGTTTCCGCAGTTGCTCAACATATTGCCGGGTTCTTTCATGCAATTTTGCCTGGAGTTCCAGACTACTCTGAAGTTTCGCCGTCCGTTCATCTACCAAAGTTTGGACTTGGCGCAATGTCTGTGACTGAATTATGGCGTTACTCACTTGAGCACAAACCATTTCCACAAGATTTAATTCTGCTTGCCAATTGCGAGTAACGGCTTGCTGTAGCACCAAAAATCCTAAGATTTTACCTTGACTCTCTAATGGCACTAATAATACCGCAGGCAATTCCTCGACTGCAAATAATGGAGCAGCTGTCGAGGTATCATTTTGGTCTGTATAGTCATCAAAGATTACTGCTTTTCCAGAATCCATGAAGGCACGCTGGCACAAACCACACTCTGAAACCAAGAAAGACTGAGCTAAGGTGTCTAGTTTACTAGTGCGGAGACTTTGTGTTTCCTTAGCCCATTTACCGATCACGGTAGCTTTGGCTTTAGGAATTTGTTTTTTAGCTTGAGTCCTAAATAGTGGATCTGTATATTTCAGTAGTATAAGCAAACCCCGATCTGCCTGTAAAGATTCGGCAGTCGAGGCGATAACTAACTGGAGCATTTGATTAAGCTCCAAGTTGCTACGACTCAGTATAGTTAATTGCTTGATCAAGTTTTGATACTGATTGCTTTTTTGCAGGTGCTGCTCTTGATGAGCAATTAGTTGAGCTTGTGCTACGCGAGAAAAAGCGATCGCGCAAGCCGACTCCACTTCTTGGAGCAATTGTTTTTCTGATTCACTCCAATCATAGGGTTGGAATTTAATCAGACTAATCACTCCATTATTATTGCCACCAAGCCGGGTAGGAATTGCCAAAACTGCTTTTAACGGTAGTGGCAAATATTGACAACCAATTACCAGACTGTTGTGAATCAGGGAAATGTCTTCAATAGTCAATGGTTCAGCAGCACATTGCAGCACTGGCGAGTGCATAAGCAACTGTTCCATTGAAAACATCTCTTCTGGGTGTGGCAACCCTAAATACTCATCAGCACACCAATTAATAGCAGTCGCTTCGTCGGATGTTTCACCCGTTACTGAAACCAAGCAGCAACAATCTACTTGAAAGACAATTCCTAGCAATTGGGCAATATCTTGCAGTATGAATGCCGTCGCCGAGCTATTGGCAATGATTTGGTTAATCTTTTGTACTAACTGGTGGGCAGGTTCTTCCTGATGCTGCATCAGCTTGACTTGGTAAGGTTGTAGTCGATCTACGTCATCTACGTACTGTGGCGGCGACCATAAAGGCTTTTTCATTCCTGGCTTGCCCTCGGATAATAACCCATTGTTTTTGCACCCAACCTCTTGGCATATTCTTCACCGTTAGTTGTGTTGCTACACCTTGATAGTTGACAAATCTTGTATGAACACTTTCTCTCACCTGTTATAGCCCTTTTCTATGGCAGATGGTCAAGTTACTGCTATATCAAGTAAATTGCTACATAGGTGATCAGATACTTAGGATATATTAAAATGCCCCATCCAGATGATTTTTGGCTGTTTTATCTTCTTTATATTCAGATGATTGACTAACTTTGACCGAGAATATCCTGTCTTTAAGTATACATAAACCGTAATTTATCTGTTATCTAAGCAGAATCCGTTAACTTTAACAGTAAAAATACTGAATTAATCAAAAAAATTTCGTAATATTTATTTAAAATTTTCTCCACTTCCCAAGCTACTCTTTTATCTGTGTGACTCTCAATAAAATCTAAATAAGCCAGAATTTCAAAAAAATCTGACTTAGAACCGATCCGAAAACTCTCATGTTCTATAGAGCCAAGTGGAATGTAGACACAAAGTGCTTCCCTGACATTTGTGATCATCGCTGTAGACTGAGATTCTAACCTATGGAAACTTAAATTTTGAATGCAGCCCAATTACTTAGTAAAAATAACTGAGCCGCATTCGTCTGAATATAAGACTATCCAGCCAAACTCTCAACACTCAGAGGAACCATATCGCCATTCCTTGTCAGTCCTAACAACATTGGTTGTTGGGGTTGAATTAGTTGACCTGTCAACACACAGCGTTCTTCCTGCTGAGCTGTGGCAGCGATGCTAGCTCGAATGTCGGTTCGCGAAAATCGAGGCTTCCACTCACCTGATTTTTGCTGGACATAATTCCAAAGGATATCTCGGATCAGAGCTTGATATCCCTGATTCCCAGCTATTTCTTTGAGTTTATCTTTGAGTTCCCGCTCTAGGCGGATGCTGGTAACTTCCATATCGGTGGTTGGGGTGCGAGCAATCGTGTGCATCACTTTTTCTCCTTAAAGGTATAGACAGGATAGTAATACAAGTGTAGTATGTTTAAAGGAATGTTCAATAGGTGAAATTTTCTGTGAAATCCATTTACCCCATCTCTACTTCTTTGTGCGCTACCAATTGCCGAGCTGGTTGGGAATCAGCTGCTATGGAAGTGGAGTATTTATTTATGGGCGATGGTAGCCGAAATCATGGGCAAATCACAGAGGGTAATTATGATTCTAGACATCTCAGCATTATTGCACTGATTGCAAAACCAGAACTAGATGAAGAAAGCGGGGGGTACAGACAAAGAAATGCTGTACCGATATGAGACCAGAAAATTTTCCGGTCAATTCTAACCCCCGCTTCACCGAAAACTTGAAGCGGGGGTTTTTTTATAAGGAGTTAAGCTGTGACGATATCTTCGATGCGCGGCGCGAACGCAATGCAAGTGTTAGAGCAATCTGTGGTGGTATTTTCTCAAAATTACTTGCCACTGTGTCGGGTGAATATCAAGCGGGCGATTGTGCTGTTAGTAACCAACAAAGCCCAACCGCTGGGTTTTACCACAGAAGGCGGATGGCGAGTTCACTCACCCAGTTTGGTAATTGATGTGCCAAAACACATTCGCTTGACAATCACTTCTAATGAGCGGATGTGGAGAGTTCCGCCAGTGAATCGGCGGGAAGTGTTGCGACGAGACCATCACAGTTGCCAATATTGCGGCAGCAGCAAATATCTAACGCTAGATCATGTGATGCCGCGTTCTAAAGGCGGTTCTCACACTTGGGATAACGTAGTCACAGCTTGTGAAAGATGTAACTCCCGTAAAAGCGATCGCACCTTGTTTGAAGCTGGTATGCAACTGCGTACTAAACCAAAAGCACCAATGCACCCCGCGATTTCTTTTGCTGAACAGTTTTGGATAGATATGCAAGCAAGCCTGGAATAACAGGAGAGCATAAGGAATGCTGAAATTAACTTACACTGAAAGCAGTTTTGATTTAGAATGTCTCACTCTGTCGCTAGAAGAATGGGTAGCGCAGCGAGTGATTTTAGCCCTGCGAGTTGGGCAAAGTTTATGCATTGAACCCAATACCGCTTCCTTTTTGCTTCCTATTGATTTGTCAGGAGTAGAAGTACTCAGGGCTGAGGTAAAAAGAGATGACAGAGGAATTATTGCCCTCTGTACCTGCGATACCGAATATATGGAAGTCACCCTGCGAGGTTCTTGGCTATCAGATAGTTCAAAGGATGCCGTAGGTGTGTTTGTCACCACTATGAGCGATCGCGCTGAGTTCTTTTTGCACAAACTTTGGCAGGAAGCTCAAGAGAACAGTGCTTCTGTGATGAGCGAATAAAGGAAATCATTGGGTGAGGAGAATTTCTCACCCTTTATTGCCCCATTTTTAGAAGTTCGGGAATTGTCACAAATCGGTAGCCTTGCTGTTTGAGTCCGCTGATGATTTGTGGCAAAGCTTCTATAGTTCTTCGGCGATCGCCACCACCATCATGCATCAAAACAATAGAACCTGGTTTGGCGCCTTTCAAGACATTATTTACAAATGCTTGTGGTTTGGCGTGAGGGTCAGTATCGGCTGAAGTTAGCGACCACATAATTACAGCATCTTTCTGGCTTTTAGCGTAAGCGGCTAGTCCGTTGTTTAAAAAGCCGCCAGGAGGACGAAACAGAGCAGTTTTCACTCCTGTAGTTTTGTATATCAGGTCAGCTGTGCGATCAATTTCACTTTTGGCTGTGGCTTCATCCATTCGCCGATACCAATGATGCCAAGTATGGTTACCAATGGCGTATCCTTCAGCTACTTCGCGCTTGGCTAGGTCGGGATTTGTTTGTAAGGCTTGTCCTACCCAAAAGAATGTTGCTTTAACATCATTTTGCTTCAGAATATCCAGCATTTGTAAGGTTGTCTTTGGCCAGGGCCCATCATCAATGCTTAGAGCAATAACCTTCTCGTTGTTCCTGGGATGCACCTGATAAACTGTTTTTCCCTGAAATTTAGCTGGGACTGTAAAGGTAGGGTTTTCTACTTTGGCTGATGGCGATAGTTGGGCATTAATTTGGCCCTTTACTGGATGATTTTGAACTTGTGCAGTATGGCTTTTGCTTAAAGGCTTGTTCAACCCCAATTGTGGGGAAGTGCCTGGAGCCATACTACAAGCTGTAATCGTAGAGGCGATCGCGACAAAACTAATTATCTTTTGTCGCTTGAGGTAGTTGTCTGTCACGTCAGGCTTTTAAAGACTCACCCAATCATAACTGTAGTTTGACTTTTAAGAGGGGTTAGCAAGTTCAAATCTAAGTGCAGAAGCTTTTTTAGACAATTTCAAAAAAACTTTCTAAAACCCCTTGACACTTTTTGTAGTATTTTGTAGTATAAATGTAGTGAAGGGAAGGACAAGCTTCTCAAGAGTCAAAGTCATGTTCTACATACAACTAAAGGACATGCGTTGGAATAAACCAGAGTCCCCAGTCAACAAAGCTGCTCCTACTTGCAAACCATCAGAAGTAAAGGCAAGAAACGAAAAAAGTTCTAAGTTTGCACTCATCCAAACCACTGAATACATCCAGAATATACAACAGGCTTACTACCTAGAGTTTCGGTTGTTTTCCTAACAGTTTCTAACAGTAAAAGCTAATTTTTCTGAACCTTGAAAACTAAATAAGAAATGGGCAAGTTCACCAAAAATCTGTGCCTCAAAACCTAAAAGTTTAGGCACAGATTCCAAAAAATCGGGGTGTAGCTCAACTGGCTAGAGCGTTCCGTTGTCTGCGGAAATGTTGCGGGTACCCTTCGGGAAGCAAGCTACAAATCCCGTCACCCTGGTTGCAGTCCTGTAGGCGAATAGTTTAAGCCATCAGTTTCTCAAACTGAAGATTGCGAGTGCGAATCTCGTCGGACTCCCAAATGGCTGAGTAGCCAAGTGGGCGAAGGCGTCGGTCTGCAAAACCGATATCGTGAGTTCAAATCTCACCTCAGCCTCTGGTGCGATCGCAGCGTAGCTTAACCAGCAAAGCCCCAGGTTCATACCCTGGTTTATGCGGGTGCAAATCCCGTCGCTGCCACCAAATGCAGGGATGGTGTAACGGCAACACCTCGTGACTCCAAATCCGATGTTCTAGGTTCAAATCCTAGTCCCTGTGTCAGACAATTTTGGATTTTAAATTTTTTAATCCAAAATCTAAAATTTAAAATCTAAAATTCAGTCAATTATGCCCTCGTGGACGAATGGTTAAGTCAGTGTTCTTTCAAAGCACAGATGCGAGTTCAATTCTCGTCGAGGGAATGATTATGGGTCGGTGGCCGAGTCTGGCTGAAGGCGACAGTCTGTAAAACTGTTCTTTTTTGCACGCAGGTTCAAATCCTGCTCGACCCACTATGGAGAGGTGGCTGAGTGGCTGAAAGCGGCAGATTGCTAATCTGTTGTACGGCACGCGACTCCGTACCGAGGGTTCAAATCCCTCTCTCTCCGTTTTGAGAGTGTGGTGTAACTGGATAACATCTCAGTTTACGAAACTGAAGACTTGAGGGTTCGATTCCCTCCGCTCTCGTTACATCATCTCTTCTTTTATCCCCCGGTAGCTCAGTTGGTAGTTAGCGCCTGTTTGAAAAACAGGAGGTCGTCGGTTCGATTCCGACCTGGGGGGCTTCGTTGCCTCATAGCTCAATGGTAGAGCAAGCGGCTGTTAACCGCGCGGTTGTAGGTACCCTGCGGGAAGCCGCTTCGCGTCTACGAGTCCTACTGAGGCAGCCATTCATTGCCGGGTGGACGAATTGGTAAGTCGCATCGCTCTGAACGATGAGGTTGCAGGTTCAAACCCTGCCCTGGCAATAAAGCCCTGTGGTGTAATTGGCAACATAGCGCCCTTTGAAGGCGAAGATTCCAGGTTCGAGTCCTGGTGGGGCTGCCAAACTCTGCTCTTGTAGCCTAACTGGAAGAGGCTGCCGTCTCAAAAACGGTATGTTGTGGGTTCAATTCGCACCAAGAGTACCAAAACTTGCTCCTGTAGCCCAATTGGAAGAGGTGGCAGACTTAAAATCTGTTTGTTTGTGGGTTCGACTCCCACCAGGAGTACCAACGGGATGTAATTCAGTGGCGAGAAGCCATGCTTTGGGAGCATGGAGTCGCAGGTTCGAGTCCTGCCATCCCGATATGCCGCTTTCACGGAACGGGGCATAAGTGCTGGAATCAGAGTCCAGATTTTGCAGGTTCAAATCCTGTCGAAAGCACCAAAATATCTAGGTGTAGCGCAGGAGTTTCGGGAACTCCAGGTCGCAGGTTCAATCCCTGCCACTCAGACTTTGCCCTTGTAGCCCAACGGAAGAGGCGCTTCGCTTAGAACGAAGAGGTTGCTGGTTCAAATCCAGTCAGGGGTATTGGTGATTTTGCGGGGATGAAGCAAGAGTGGCTTGGAGGTCTCATAAGCCTCACATCAGCAGGTGCAATTCCTGCCCCCGTCACCAAAAACAGTGCTGGTGTAGCTCAATTGGCAGAGCAACTGACTTGTAATCAGTAGGTTGCAGGTTCAATTCCTGTTACCAGCTTGACTAATGCAGGTGTGATGTAACGGCAGCATGAGACGCTTCCAACGTCTTTGTGCGAGTACCCTTCCCTTCTTTACGAGAGGCTGCGCCAACGGGACGCTCCGCGAACGGGAAGCAAGCTACAAATCTCGCCGTCCGCTCTGAAACTTGCGGGTGTGATGTAGTCGGTAGCATCTAAGTACGCCATACTCAGTGCGTGGGTTCAAGTCCTACCACTCCCGCTTAAACAAGTCAAAAGTTAAAAGTTATAGCTATTTTCAGGTAAATAGACCACATGGTAGGGGCGCAAGGGCTTGCGCCCCTACCATGTGGTTCAAATACTTGAATTCTGCTGTAAAAGTCAAAATCTAATTATTTTTTTTCTTTTTACTTTTTACTTGTTTGATGGGGTCATAGCTCAAATGGCTAGAGCACCTGCCTTGCAAGCAGGAGGTTATGGGTTCAATTCCCATTGATTCCACTCCCATTGATTTCACTGATGGTGTCTGAAGCCAAAGTGGTCGAGGTGCTGGTTTGTGGAACCAGTCATAGCGGGTTCAAGTCCCGTCAGGCACCCCTGAATGGAAGATGCTGCTGAATGGATGGCAACTGGTCTTGAAAACCAGAGTATGGGCAACTGTAGGGGTACCCTACAGGAAGCAAGCTACGATTCCTCCATCTTCCTCTTTTCCACCTGAAGCCGAGAAGCGAGGTGCTGTGCTGATAACACAGAGAGAGGAGGGGCAGTACCTCCCAGGTGGATTTATATCTAATATTGGTGTTACAACGCTTGCAATGTAATACGATCGCAGCGGCTCATTTCTTTATTTACAGGACTTACGCACAGGTAACGGAAAATCGAACCGCAAAGTCCGCAGAGAAGCCAGTGTGCCCTTGGGTTAAGAGACTTGTACCCCTGCTCTTAAGCAAGCTAGCAAGAGCGTCTCCCCTTCTCCCAAAGGGAGAGGCTAGCGCCAAGGGAGAAGCAACTGGCGCGACACGGAGAAATAAGAGTTTCAGAGAGTTCTTGCGTAAGTCTTAATTTAAATTAACCAGGGTGGTTGGCATACCGGCTGTGCAGCGGGCTTTTAACCCGCAGAAATAGGTTCGACCCCTATACCACCCATCATGAATAGGAACTAGCGATCGCTAGTTGTGCATGTTGCAATAGTATATCTTTATCCAAAGCATAGACGGGATATTGCGGTGTTACTGCCAGTAGTTGATCGATTCTTTCTCTGGCTGCTTCCACTACTGATTCGTCTAAGCTGCCCTTACTGAGGGAATCAAGGAAATCTTCAGCAATCTGATAGGTTCTTTCAATAGATGATGAATTGATATTGCGTGAGACAATAAACAAGTCGCAGCCTGCATGAAATGACCGCGCCACAGTACCAGCCTTAGTAAACATATCTGAGATAGCTTTCATATCCAAGTCGTCAGATACAACCACTCCCTTAAAGCCAAGTTCCTCTCTAAGTATGGTTTTGAGGATAGCCTCAGAAAGCGTTGCTGGTACATCAGCATCTATCTTGGGAAATAAGATATGGACAGTCATCATCAAAGGAATCTGTAATTCGATTAGGGCTTTGAAGGGTATAAGTTCTCGAAGTCGCAGGTCTTTTAGAGTCAGATTAAGTATTGGTAGCTCGATATGAGAGTCCTTGCTGGTGTCTCCATGTCCAGGGAAGTGCTTGGCGCATCCCAAAATTCCTGACTCTTGAAGCCCAAGGTAGTAGTCACAGGCACCTTGAGTAGCAGTTTCGGGAGTGTTACCAAAGGCGCGAGGCCCAATCACAGGGTTATTAGGATGGGAAAAAACATCTGCTACAGGTGCCCACGATAAATTTATTCCCAGTGATTTGAGTTCTAATGCTGTGGCTTTTGCTACTTCGCGGGCGTGCGATCGCAGCAACAAGGCATGAGGAAAGCGCGTAATTGGCAGTGGTGTACGAATTACACGCCCTCCTTCATGATCTAGGGTGATGAACATTGAATCACGTTCAGTATATTCTCGTATCTGGCTGTTCAAATCCTTGAAGCTCTCCAGCCAAACCTCATAAGGGATGCCATCCAGAAAATTTTTAGCAAAAAAGATCACCCCAATAGGTCTCAATTCATTGAGTGCACGTTTATCATCATCGCTTAATGTACTACTGGAAATACCTAGAATCAGGTGATGTCCAAAGCGCCTTAGCTCCTGCGATACTGGCATAATCCTTTACCTATGGTTGTGTAGCAAACTACTGGGATGTTCAACCTAGAAGACATAAACCCTGATTCTACACCCTTATGGAGAGTGGGACTTTTAAGAGGCAGAGGGCAGAGGTGCTAAAGGAGAAGAATTTTTTGTTTGTCCCGCTTCTTGAACAATGCCCTATGCTCAATACCCTTCAACCTCTGACTAACTCTTTAAAAAATACTAACTTTGTAAAAAGAAACAGTAAATATACTCTCAGTAAGTATTGTTACTGGTTTTTAACAATTAAAATATATATTACACAGTATTACTTACGCAAGTATAGATTAGTTTTTTCGCAAAAGCATTTTTGCGATACTCCTTTGGAGTCACTCCGTAAACGCATCCTGCTATCTAAATCTCCGGAGACTTATGTCTATAAGTTTATTCAATAACTATCTAGATAGAATTTATTCAAAATTTTATAATATTTGTTATGAAAATTACAAAGGATTGACTAAAAATCCGAGATGGCTTTTCATGCGTAAAATTGCTCGATTTAAAACTGGGCGAGCTATGATGATATTTTTCTTAAAACGTTCAGCTAAATTATATTCACCAGTTTTCAATGAAAGCAATTGTTGTTTTCCAGATGTAAATGTAGATGACGTTGTTAACACCCTAAAAACCGAAGGGTTATATTTGGGAATTAATTTACCCCAAGATGTTGTTAAAGAAATAGTCGAATTTGCTCATTCAACAGTTTGTTATGGTAATAGAAAAACAAATATGGGTTTCTTTTATCATCAAAAGGAACAAGCACAAACTAAGTTAGTAAAACATTTTCTCACTGGTAGTTATTTTAATACGTCTTTGCTCTGCCCTGCTATAAAAAAACTTCAAAATGATCCAAAGTTATTGGCAATAGCTGCTAAATATTTAGATACTCAAGCAGTACATCAAGGAAATCTGATGTGGTGGAGTTTTTCAGGTTACACAATATATCGTCAAAAAAGTCAAGCTGCTCAATTATTTCACTACGATATAGACGATTATCGTTTTCTGAAGTTTTTCTTTTATTTGACTGATGTAGATGATCAAAGCGGTTCTTATGTCTGTGTTCGTGGTAGTCACAATCAGAAAAAGCTATCACATCTTTGGCTACGTAAACGAGAGACAGAGCAAGATATCACCGATTATTTTGGTTCTGAATCTTTAGTAAAAATTTATGGCAAAGCTGGTTTTGGATTTGCGGAAGATCCACTTTGTTTTCATAAAGGAATTACTCCTACTCATAAAGACCGTTTGATATTACAAATAGAATTTGCCCGAACTGACTATGGGATGCAGCACGATTTCCGAGCAGCTTCTCTACTTAAATGTATTTAGTAACTTGTGTGGTAATCAGTTCCTCTTCCTTTTCTACAATTGTAATCTTGCTGCAACAGCAAAATTACTTAAATTAAAATATATTTAGTCTTTATATTTACATTAATTAAATATTTGCCTAAGGAAAGTAACCTGGAAATCAACTAGCAGGCTTTACCAATGCCCCAGACATTTCCTCAGAGTAAATACACGGATTACCAAAGAAATCAACTACTTTAAGATAAGAGTTTGTAACTACTTATTATCATTCAAAGGAATGACTTTTGTTTCTTGACATCAAGTGGGGTAAATCTAGATGAAATGCACGTCGCAAACCCATTGCCAACAATGATATTGGCAATTTATTCTGGTAGGTGTGTCTCAGGTAAAATTCCCTTTTACAGAAGTCTTTTGGGGAAGCGATCGCACAATAACTGCCAAATGTAACGGATTGCAACGTATAATGAGAACGACAAAACCATTAAGAAATATTTAAGGGCATTAGGGTTAAATGCGAGTAGCGATCGCGGGTGCTGGTTTAGCAGGACTTTCCTGCGCGAAATATCTCACAGACGCAGGTCACACTCCCATTGTCTTGGAAAGCCGGGACGTACTGGGTGGTCTTGTTGCGGCGTGGAAAGATTCTGACGGCGACTGGTACGAAACCGGTTTACACGCCTTCTTTGGGGCATACCCCAATATGCTTCAATTGCTCAAGGAGCTGGGCATTGAAGACAGACTCCAGTGGAAAGAGCATACGCTGATTTTTAATCAGCCGGAGATGCCTGGGACAGTATCACGTTTTGATGTTCCAGATATTCCATCTCCCTTCAACGTAATTGCGTCGATTCTTCGCAACAAAGATATGTTGACTTGGGAGCAGAAGATTCGATTTGCAGTTGGCCTACTTCCAGCAGTGGTTCGGGGCCAGAAATATGTTGAAGACATGGACAAGTACAGCTTCTTAGAGTGGTTGAAAAGGCAAGGTGTTGACGAGCGGGTAACTAGTGACGTTTTTATCGCCGCATGTAAAGCGCTCACCTTTATCAATCCTGATGAAGTTTCGGCAACGATCCTATTAACTGCACTGAATCGTTTTCTGCAAGAACGATATGGCTCCAAGATTGCATTTTTGGATGGTTCTCCCACAGAACGGCTATGCAGCCCGATCGTAGATTACATCACAGAACGCGGTGGGGAAGTGCGGTTGAATGCCCCCTTGAAAGAGATTTTGCTCAACACCGATGGCACGGTGAAAGCATACTTGATTCGAGGGTTAAATGGGGCCGAAGATGAAGTTTTCACGGCTGATATGTATGTATCTGCTATTTCAGTTGACCCTTTGAAGGTGATTTTGCCTAAACCTTGGAAGCAAATGGAGTTTTTCAAGAAGCTAGAAGGTTTGGAAGGAGTACCAGTGATTAACCTGCATCTGTGGTTTGACCGGAAACTTACAGAAATTGATCACTTGCTATTTTCGCGATCGCCCCTCCTAAGCGTTTATGCTGATATGAGCAATACCTGCCGTGAATACGCCAACCCCGATCGTTCGATGCTGGAATTAGTTCTAGCTCCGGCAAAAGATTGGATTGCCAAATCCGATGAGGAAATTGTGGCTGCAACGATTGCCGAGTTAGAAAAACTCTTCCCCGACCACTTTGGGGGAGACAATCCAGCAACATTGCTGAAATCTCATGTGGTGAAAACGCCGCGTTCAGTTTACAAAGCGACCCCTGGTCGTCAACAGTACCGTCCTGCACAAGTTACGCCCATTGCCAACTTCTATCTCGCCGGAAGTTATACCATGCAACGCTACTTAGGCAGTATGGAAGGTGCCGTACTTTCTGGTAAGCTGACAGCGCAGGCAATTTCTGAGGCTCTCCCGGTAGCAAATTCCTCAAACCTGCAAACGCTCACCCGACCGCCCGCAACGAATGCTGCAACTGCCTGATTCCCCCCCGCGCATGAAAACGCTGGTCTCTGTAGACGAGTCATACAAACTTTGCCGGCATCTCACAGCAAAGTATGCCAAGACTTTTTATCTGGGTACTTTGCTAATGAGTCCGGTAAAACGTCAATCTATTTGGTCAATTTACGCTTGGTGTCGCCGTACAGATGAATTGGTGGATGGACCCGCATCTGCTATTACCACGCCAGAAACCCTAGACCTATGGGAACAGCAGCTGGAATCGATTTTTGCGGGACGCCCATTAGAAAATTACGATGTAGCTTTAGTTGATACCCTCCAACGCTTTCCGATGGACATTCAGCCCTTTCGGGATATGATTGCCGGTCAGCGCATGGACTTATATCGCAGTCGTTATGAAACCTTTGAGGAGTTATACCTCTACTGTTACCGCGTTGCTGGCACTGTTGGCTTAATGTCAACAGCAGTTATGGGTGTGGATAGCACCATATACACAGCTCCGTGGCGCCAGAACAAACAACCATATATTCCCACAGAAGAAGCGATCGCTTTAGGAATTGCCAATCAACTCACCAACATCCTGCGGGATGTGGGAGAAGATGCCAAACGGGGGCGGATCTACATCCCCCTTGAGGACTTGGCAAAATTCAACTACACCGAGCAAGACTTCTTCAAAGGTGTAGTAGATGAGCGTTGGCGGGCATTGATGCGCTTTCAAATTGATCGGGCTCGCCAATTCTATACCACGTCAGACCAGGGAATTACTTATTTAGCGCCAGATGCCCGTTGGCCCGTGTGGGCAGCATCGATGCTGTACGGTCAAATTTTGGAGGTGATTGAACGCAACAATTATGATGTATTCAGTCGGCGGGCTTACGTTCCCCAGTGGAAAAAGTTACGCACTTTGCCCGTGGCTTGGATGCGATCGCAAGTCCTTTGAGCAATTAGTCATTTGTCGTTGTTGTTACTAATGACCAATGACAGATGACTATTAGACATCTCCGAAAAAGATTTAGTTACCTTAAATTTACATCTAAAATATCACGAAAATTAAGCCTCTCTCCGCTTCGAGGAGAGGTTTGGAAAGGGGTCTTAATTGATTTTCTGAGATGTCTATTGACCATCCCCAACAAATCTGCTAACATTATTACTCGTGAGTCAGGAGAGGTGGCTGAGTGGTCGAAAGCGGCAGATTGCTAATCTGTTGTACGGCAGGCAACTCCGTACCGAGGGTTCGAATCCCTCCCTCTCCGTTTTCCAGTTTTTAAAACACGGAGTATGTTCTGTGTACAAAATTGAATATTAATTTAAGGGTTAATACTTCTATTTCCAAAGATGGATGATATGATTTATCCTTTGGAGTCTTGATTTAGATTCAGCTAAGTTACAAATCTAGTTTGAATCTTATTTTTAGGCTCCTAAATATCTAAGGAGTAAAAGTGATTAATGAAAAAAATTAGCGCCGCCTTAACCTTCAGTATAGCTACCCTAGCAATTGGGTTCCTAGTTGGGGCTTGTGGTGATACCAATACCCCCAATGGCACAGCTAACAATGGAAGTACTGCTACCCCAGTGGCAAACTCAACTACCACAAGCAATGCTAAAGGGCTAAAAATTGGTTCCCTGCTACCGACAACAGGTGACTTGGCTTCTATCGGACAACAGATGAGCGGTTCTGTCCCTTTACTTGTCGATACAGTCAACGCTTGTGGTGGCGTGAATGGCGAACCAGTGACCTTGGTGCAAGTAGACGACCAAACCGACCCCAAAGCTGGTGCTGCGGGTATGACCAAACTGGCAACTTTGGATAAGGTGGCAGGTGTAGTTGGTTCCTTTGCCAGTAGTGTTTCTAGTGCAGCAGTCTCTATTGCCACACCGAATAAAGTCATGCTGGTTTCCCCTGGTAGTACCAGTCCCGTCTTTACTGAAAAGGCCCAAAAAGGCGATTTTAAAGGCTTTTGGGCGCGTACTGCTCCCCCCGATACTTACCAAGCACTGGCATTAGCTCAACTTGCCAATAAAAAAGGTTTCAAGCGAATTTCTACAGTCGTGATTAATAACGACTATGGCGTTGGCTTTGAAAAAGCATTTGTGCAAACTTTTGAAAAATTGGGTGGAACCATCGTTAATAAAGATAAGCCTGTTCGCTACGATCCAAAAGCGCAGACATTTGATACAGAAGCAGCTGCTGCATTTGCTGGTAAGCCAGATGCAGTGCTGGCGGTATTATACGCTGAAACTGGCAGTCTGTTCTTGAAAGCCGCCTATCAGCAAGGTGTGGCTAAGGGAGTACAGATTCTGCTTACAGATGGTGTGAAATCACCTACTTTCCCCGAACAAGTTGGCAAAAGTAATGATGGTAAATATATTTTAACTGGAGCGATCGGTACAGTACCTGGTTCTGATGGTAAAGCACTAGAGGCTTTTAACAAGCTGTGGAAGGATAAAAAGGGTAGTGCACCAGGGGAATACGCTCCTCAAACTTGGGATGCAACTGCCTTATTGACGTTGGCAGCGCAAGCTGCTAAAGAAAATACAGGTGTTGGTATAGCCAGCAAAATCCGTGAAGTTGCTAATGGACCGGGCACAGAAGTTACCGATGTCTGCGAGGGACTGAAGTTACTTAAAGATGGTAAAAAGATTAACTATCAAGGAGCCAGTGGCAACGTAGATGTTGATGCTAACGGCGATGTCGTCGGTGTATACGATGTTTGGACAGTCGGAGACGATGGCAAAATCAAAGTAATTGATAAAGTTACCCCCAAGTAGAAAGTTAGGAGTTATCAGTTAAGAGTTATGAGTGAAACATTACTAACTCTTAACTTCTAACTGATAACTCCTAACTTTTAAAAGCCAGTAAAGTTGTAACCAACTCCTAACAACAAGCCCACATCAGTTTTATCGAAAAATCCGGCATTCACAGCAGCCGTTGCTGTGAATTGACGAGTTAGAGGCACATCAATGCCACCAGATACCAAAAAGGCAAATTGCGAATCATCACCAGTTTTGTAAGCTCCACCCACTCCGATGTAAGGTGCAATTGCTAACGGTTCGCTAAAAGCATCTGCTGACTTGAAAGAAAAATCGTAGGTGATCGGAAGTAGAATTGTGGTGTTGTCCCCAAATACGGCTGAGGGTCGCACCGATATAGAATTTGTCAGTCCGATTTTACTGACTACCGCGAAGTTACCGTCGCTCAAAGACGAGTCAGCATCACCACTCAAACCAATGTTAGCAGCAACGCCAATGTAGCTGCTGCCACCACGGGTAGTTCTACCTAAATCAATATCCGATTGCGCCACTTTGGGAGCAGATGGTTGAGCAGTAGTTTGAGAAATTGGTTGTACAAACTCAGAAGTGAGCGTCGCAGATGAGGTTGCCACTGTGCCTGGAATGGGTGTAGGTGTTACACTGGGGTTTTCCAGTATCGCAGCGTTGGGGAACTGCTGTGCCTTAGTTAAATTTGTTACTGTAAATGTTTCAGTTGTTTCTGTAGAGAGATTTTGGCTTGCAGTGTCTAGTTCTGTACTAAACTCTTTGGGAGACGCTACGGTTGCGGAAGGCTCGGTTAATGGCTGACTGCTCACCTTGTCCACTGTCTCGGCACTTGCAGATAAGCCGCTATTCAAGACTGCAAGAGCAGCTATAATTGGCAACCAAAAAACACCTTTACGAAGAAAAATAGTATTCACATTCACTCCTAAAACAATATTGCCACGAAAAATAAAGGGTTTTGTTGATTGAAGTCAACAAATTCGGGCAATACTCAAAATTTAACACCAAAAAATCTATTTTTACATCCTGACTTTGCTGGATTTATCTAGTTAATATTTACTAGCAAAAAAATAAATCCTATATCCTAAATATCCGGAATTTCACAAATGACAAAAATTATCTTGGCTTTAAGCAAAGAGTCTATTTGTTAAAGAAGTGATCAGGATTGCGAAAAATTTTACTAAAAAACTTAGTCTATATCAACATCGAGCTTTCTTAGTCCAGTTTTGCGTAAAAGCGTAGCTTTTTTAATGCAGGGAAACAGATTAACATTAACATTGAATTGGGATGCATTAGCATTGTAAGGGGACACATTCACAATGTGGCCACACACATTAACATTGAATTGGGATGCATTGGCATTGCAAGGAGATACATTTACAATGTGGCCGACGCATTAACATTGAATTGAGATGCATTGGCATTGTAAGGGGACACATTCACAATGTGGTCGACGCATTAACATTGAATTGATATGAATGGGCATTGCATCGGGATAGATTGGCATTGCAACATATTGCCAAATTTAATTCTCTACGAATTAATGAAATACTGTACTTAGTCTTTGTGCCAACTGTTCAGCACATTGGCTTGAATCTAGGATGGCGCGTTAGCCGTACGGCATAACACACTCTTGCATTACTAGGTTTTTAGGACTCGTGTGTACACGATAGTACAAGAGAAGGGAGAGAATTCCAAGCTGTGACGACTACAGGAGAAGGGCTTCCCGTAGGGTATGGTCGGTTTATTTACGCCACGCTGTACTAGGAATTGCGCTTTGTAACAATAAAAGTTCATTGTAAAGTGATATTACAAAGCTTGCAAAAATATTTAGAAATTGTCAACAAGGCAAACATGGTTCTAACCTAGAACCTATTAGGAGAGACTTGAGGCAAATGTGATGAGCGGAAATAATATTCAAAAATATCGGTTTGTCTGTACCCTGACTTTCGGTGATATCTACGGTCAAATAATTGTTTGGTTGATTACAATTACCCTAAGTTTGGCATCAGCCTTGGCGCTGATGGGTGCCAAGCGACCCGTGTACGCTTTAGCAACAGCGGGTCTCGTCGTTCTGCTATCGCTACCTTTCTTGTTGTTTGCGTTTGTCACTACCTTGTTAAATCATATTGAAGTCACTCCTGTAGGACCTGGAACCAAAATGGAACCCATACCAGGCAATGTGTCTCAGCAACAACCTGTACAAGCAACTAGCTAAAGAGTTAGGAGTTATGAGTTAAGAGTTATGAGTGACTTCATCTGTTCCATAACTCTTCATTTTTAACTTTTCACTCCTAATTTCAAAATTTGTAATGCATCCCTGTCTATAGGCAGGGAATTTTTTTGTAGAGAAGCGATCGCAATTCCTGATTAATCACCTCTTTACAATAGAACAGCAGTGGTTTGCAATCAGAGGGCTAATTATGCTGGAACACGATGTGATTATTGTTGGGGGTGGATTAGCAGGATGTCGCGCTGCTGTAGAAATTGCCCGTATTGACCCCAGTCTAAATATTGCTGTGGTTGCCAAAACCCACCCAATTCGTTCCCACTCAGTCGCGGCTCAAGGTGGTATGGCTGCATCGCTGAAAAATGTTGATTCCGAAGATAGTTGGGAAGCACATGCTTTTGATACTGTCAAGGGTTCTGATTACTTGGCAGACCAAGATGCTGTGGCAATTCTCGCCCAAGAAGCACCAGATGTGGTAATTGACTTGGAACACATGGGCGTTTTGTTCTCTCGCTTACCCGATGGACGCATTGCTCAACGGGCTTTTGGTGGACATTCCCACAACCGTACTTGCTACGCCGCCGATAAGACCGGTCACGCGATTTTGCACGAATTGGTTAACAATTTGCGGCGTTATGGGGTGCAAGTTTATGAAGAATGGTATGTGATGCGTCTGATTTTGTCAGAAAATGAGGCTAAGGGTGTGGTAATGTTCCATCTTTTGGATGGACATATCGAGGTGGTGCGAGCCAAGGCGGTGATGTTTGCTACAGGAGGCTATGGTCGCGTTTATAACACCACCTCTAACGATTACGCTTCTTCTGGTGATGGTTTGGCAATGACTGCGATCGCCGGTTTGCCCCTCGAAGATATGGAATTTGTCCAATTTCATCCCACTGGTTTATATCCAGTAGGAGTGCTGATTTCGGAAGCGGTACGGGGGGAAGGGGCTTATCTGATCAACTCCCAAGGCGATCGCTTTATGGCGAACTATGCACCTAGTCGCATGGAACTAGCTCCTCGTGATATTACCTCACGGGCGATCGCTTACGAAATTCGCGCCAGTCGTGGTATTCATCTCAATGGTAGTGCTGGTGGCCCCTTTGTCTATCTGGATCTACGCCATCTGGGCAAAGAGAAAATTATGAGTCGCGTCCCCTTCTGTTGGGAAGAAGCACACCGTTTGGTAGGTGTTGACGCGGTAACTCAACCGATGCCAGTCCGTCCGACAATTCACTATTGTATGGGTGGTATCCCAGTTAATACTGATGGGCAAGTCCGCAGTAGTGGCGATGGTTTGGTTGATGCTTTCTTTGCCGCTGGCGAAACATCTTGTGTTTCCGTACATGGTGCGAATCGCTTGGGGAGTAATTCTTTGCTGGAATGTGTAGTTTATGGTAAACGGACTGGGGCTGCGATCGCAAAATTTGTGCAAAAACGTAAGTTGCCCTCTGTAGATGAGCAACGCTATGTAACGGAAGCCCAGCAACAAATTCAAGCTTTGCTAGAACAACCAGGGCAGTACCGCATTAACCATGTCCGTCAAGCCTTCCAGGATTGTATGACTGAGTACTGCGGTGTTTTTCGTACAGAGGCATTAATGAGTGAAGGGTTACACAAATTAGAAGAAATACAACAGCAATTTCCGCAAATTTATTTAGATGACAAAGGTAGTTGCTGGAATACCGAACTCGTAGAAGCCTTGGAACTGCGAAGTTTGATGGTAGTGGGACAGACTATTTTGGCATCAGCCCTGAATCGTCAAGAAAGTCGTGGCGCTCATTTCCGCGAAGATTATTCGCAGCGAGATGATACCAACTTCCTGAAACACACAATGGCTTACTATTCACCAGCAGGAATTGATATTCAATATCGTCCCGTAGCGATTACCATGTTTGAGCCAAAAGAGCGGAAGTATTAGTTATTGGGTCTTGGGGGTTAAAAAATGTTTTTCTTAATCCCTAAGATATAAAGATACAAGGAAAATATGAGTTTTGGTGTTAGTCCTGATCAAATTATAGGTTGGGTGGGAATAATAAGTTTAGTTTACCTGCTCTTCTAAAAAAAATTGTGAGGTTTTAAGCCATGCCAGAAATGAGTATTAGTGATTCTGTAGCCCATTCCTTAGCAAGATATCGTAATCATTTGGAGTTCAATGGATATCATGTTGAAGAAGGGGATGATTTACTTTTATGTCGTCATCCTAGAAAGCAAAATTTGATTGTTAAATATATTTCAGGTAGAGGGGTATTAATTAGAACTCTTTATTCTCTTGAGTCAAATGTTAAGAGAATACACCTTTTAGAATATATGAACGAATTGAATTCGGAGTTCGTATTTATGAAGGCGTATATTGATGAAGACAATGATCTGTGCCTCGAAACTTTTTGTGAGGGAGACTATGACAGAACAAATTTTTCAATTCTTTTAGATAATATTGAATATGACATGGAAATTTTTGGCAATCACAAGTTAACACGAGAATATTTGCAGTAAGTAGAGATATTAGATTTCACGAGCGGAGGGTGGGTATCACCCACCTTTAATTAGCTCTCAAGTAAGTTAAGCCCTAAATTAAGTCTTGAAAGTATGTGGCCTAAAGATTTTTTTGAATTTGCGTTTATTCCAGATATGGATGCTAGTCTTCAGAAATTAGCAAAGGAGGAGACTGAATCGGAAGACTGGAATTATCAAAATACGGTTATTGATCGTTCTCTTCCAGTTCTTTACAACTACATTCGTTACACCTACTGCAAGGTTGCTGAAGAAGGAAAAATTTCCCTTTCTGAGGATGGTCAATACAGTTGTTTTAATACAGGTCTTGTCACACCTAGCCAAGAGGCAATTTATGCTTCGTTTGAAGTTAATCGCAAAACAGACGTACAACTTTGGTTCTTCAAGGCTTGGCTCCGTCGAGGACGCTGGGAGTTAAACAGCTTTCCAGAACTTCCTGATTTAGCTCACTACTTTGATGACCCAGCTTCACTTGTTTTTGACACTCGCAAAGATTTGAGAATAAATGTAGAACATATCATTGAAGAGAACAAAGAACGTTTTCCAGAGCCATACAAATCTATGGATAACTACGCTCTTCAAACTTTCTTGAAGGGAGCGATAGACAATGCGAAAGAAAGAGTTTGCAGGAATTACAAGACAGCAATCCCCCAATACTACAAAGGGCAGATTCAATTACTTCTACCACTGTGTATAGGAAACCCTCAACGAGCAGACCTTGCTTTAGTTGTTGAGAGACATTCAACCTTTTACCGAGCTTCAACATGTCTTACACTTGACATGGCATACAACAATGCTCGTCAAATCACAAAGCCTGATCGGGATTGGTTACAGCCTTAAAAGCTTGGAAATTTGTTCTATAATGCAGAATCTCAACCAAATGACCAATGCTGAACTAAAACGGTATATTTCAGAACATAGAAATCAAGAAGAAGCTTTTCGGGCTGCATTACAAGTTTTGATAAGTCGTTGTGACTCTGCTACACAACAACCTTATCCTTTCAATCTTGACAATCCTGAGAGCGAGGTAGAAGCTCTTTTAAGAGAGAAACTCAATCGAAGTGAATGATTGCCTAACAGTAAAATCTAATGACGTTATCAAGTTTTGTAACTCTGTCATCTTAGTTCAGCCTAATACAGTATTCAAAAAGCTGGTGACAATGATGGCTCACTGGTGTGAGATCCTAGAGACAGTCAATGAAGGCTGAACAGAATGGAACAACATCAGAAGCCAACGGTTGTAATTACGGGTGCCTCTTCGGGGGTGGGTTTGTATGCTGCAAAAGCTCTTGCTGAAAGGGGATGGTATGTGGTACTCGCCTGTCGGGATTTAGCGAAGGCACAAAAAGCTGCCCAAGCTGTAGAAATCCCCTACAACAGTTACACCAGCATACATATCGACCTTGGCTCCTTGGAAAGCGTTCGACAGTTTGTGAACAACTTCCGAGCTAGTGGAAAGTCCCTAGATGCTTTGGTGTGCAACGCCGCAATTTATATGCCCTTAATAAAGGAACCGTTACGCAGTCCAGAAGGATACGAGTTAAGCGTTGCGACAAATCACCTCGGACATTTCCTATTGTCCAACCTGATGCTAGAGGATCTGAAGAAGTCATCTTCAGAGCCAAGGCTCGTCATTTTAGGAACTGTCACTCACAATCCAGACGAGCTGGGTGGGAAAATTCCGCCACGTCCTGACTTGGGAGATTTGCAAGGCTTTGCAGAAGGATTTAAAGAGCCAATTTCGATGATTGACGGCAAGAAATTTGAACCAGTCAAAGCTTACAAGGATAGCAAGGTTTGCAACGTGCTGACTATGCGGGAACTGCACCAGCGCTATCACGAGTCAACCGGTATCATCTTTAATTCTCTCTATCCGGGATGTGTTGCAGAAACGCCGCTATTTAGAAACCACTATCCCCTGTTTCAGAAAATCTTCCCATTATTCCAGAAGTATATCACTGGGGGATACGTGTCTCAAGAGTTGGCGGGAGAACGGGTTGCTGCGGTGGTTGCCGATCCTGAGTACAATCAATCTGGTGCTTATTGGAGTTGGGGAAATCGCCAGAAGGAAGATGGCAAGTCCTTTGTTCAAAAGGTTTCTCCGCAAGCGCGTGATCATGAAAAAGGCGATCGCATGTGGGAATTAAGTGCAAAGTTAGTTGGACTTGCGTGATGGAAAAGAATTTGGTATTAGCCTTGTGCATGATTATATCGATTCATCGATCCACTTTTTTGAATGAATTGTCATTATGTGCGGGTAAGTAATAGTTGAGGTGATTATTATGTCACCTCTGGCTTTATTGGTAGCTTTACCCTACACAGCCAACAGGTTACACGGTTGTAGTGTGAGTGCAATGTCTGTTTTGAAAAGTGCCGCTTCACTCTCTCTCCATTCTCGACTCTTGACTTTTAGCTGGAGAAAGAGGTACAATCACATTCGCGTAGAAGGGGAGTAGCTAGCTGGCTAAAAAACTAAAAGCCAGTACATCTGAATCAACATACTGGCGATGAGCCTGGTTCAGATGGCAAGTAATCAATATTTGAAAGCGAGACCTTCACTAAGTTCACACCGAAAAGTGTAAACTTGGTGAGGTCTTTTGGTTCTCATCAAGCTTCACATCGGTAAACGATTCTTCAGGAGCTTGAAAGAGTGCTAACAGCTTTTACCGCAAGTTTATTACTAATAACAGTTTCGGAACTAGGCGATAAAACATTTTTTATTGCTGTGATTTTGGCAATGCACCACTCGCGGCGGCTGGTGTTTATAGGTGTGACATCTGCTTTAGCCGCGATGACAATCCTTTCGGTGCTATTTGGACAAGCGGTATCTTTGTTGCCAAAAGTTTATATTCATTACGCCGAAATAGCTTTATTTATTGCCTTTGGTATCAAGCTGTTGTACGACGCGAGTAAGATGTCCGCTGCTGCTTGTGATACAGAAGTTGTACAAGAGGCCGAAGCTGCGGTGAAAAAAGCAGATTTGCAGCTACCAAAGCAAAAGACTTCCTTGGGAATTATAATAGAAGCCTTTGTGTTGACATTTATGGCAGAGTGGGGCGATCGCACGCAAATTGCCACTATTGCTCTAGCAGCAGGTAATAATCCAATTGGAGTCACAATAGGTGCAATTTTAGGACATGCCATTTGTGCTGCGATCGCAGTTATCGGCGGCAAAATGATTGCCGGACGCATTTCTGAGCGTCAACTCACCTTTATTGGTGGATGCCTGTTTTTGGTCTTTGGTATCGTTGCTGCCATTGAGGGAGCGTAAGGGGATGAGGATTAGGGACTAAAGAAGCAGGGGGGCAGGGTGCAGGGGAGAAGAAAGATGTTTTCCCCTCTGCCCCCTGCACCCCGCCCCTTTGACTCTTTTCAATGCCCCATGCCCCACTCCCCATTACTTGGGCGTACTTTCCAATGAAGGCGCTTTAGATGTGGCAGGACTAGGAATGGGGGAAGCTGTTGCTGCCTTGTTAATTTCGTCTTTGTATTGAGCAGGTGCTAAAGCTGCGGCACTATCAAACAAAGGTTTTGCATCTGCGTCTTTGCCCTGTTGTTTCAGGAGCATCGCTTTTGCCACAACAGGGCGAAAATCCTTGGGATCTTTCTTAATTGCTTGGTCATATGCAGAGCTAGCTTGAGCGTAGCGTTTCTGGGAAGCGTGAACAGAACCTAACAGCACCTGCACGGCTACTGTATCTACACTTCCGGGCTGAATTGTATTTGCTTGGGCTGCGTTAGAGAGGGTTTCTTGCAACAAACCAATGGCTGCTTCGGGGCGTTGCTGACTGATCAACAGAGCCACCATTCCTTGCAAAGCCTTCAAATCGCCTGGTTTGGTGGACAAAATCGAACGATAAGCTTGAGCGGCTCCTTCGCGATCGCCAATTTGCTGTTTAGCTTGAGCTAGTAGCACTGAATATTCTGACTGTTCAGGATTCAGCTTGGCTAGCTTTTCTAAGGGTTCAATCACAACTTGGATATCAGCTGGTTTAATCTCACTTTTTTCTTTTTGACTCAGTAATTGTAGCCGCGCCTGTAATAGGCCCTTAAGCGCAGTCTGATTTTCTGGTTCCCTTTGCAAAACCAGTTCATAACCCCGTACTTCGTCTTCCAGTTTTGATTTTTGGTCAGCGGAGGGCAAACTGCCTCTGCTGCTAGCGGTAGTCTGGTTTGAGGATGGCGTATTATTAAATGCTCCAATTATGGGAATTACCGAAACACCCACAAAAGCAAGAATTGCCAGCGCCAAGACGACTTGAACTATCCAGCGATTGCGCGGTTGAGACACAGTTTTGTCTTTCTCCTGAACTTTAATGACATTATCATTTACACAAATCGTAAAGTTAAAAATTTCTAAAACTTTGCGGAATACCGCCAATTGCCTGTGAATTTTATAACAATTAACTATCCACACTGCTAAAGTAAGTGATGACTTTAGGAGGAGCCGTCAAAATTGTAGCTATGATATGCTTCCGAAACTAGTGTAAAGGCGCTAAATTACACATTTAGTGTTTATACACTAAATTTAGCGCCTTTAGGATTGTCTAGAGTATCCTAGTGTGACTTTGTGAAAAGCTAATATACTTTCATCAGTCGCACAAATGCTCTTTCCAGCTGCCTTTGTAAAATCCCACAATGGGATGTGTCTCCGCCGCAAGGAGTTTTTATGAATTCCGACCTGATGCCGTTGCCTGAATCCTCCAATTCCTCTGCCTCTAACCAGGGCCCAACTAACATAGAGGCAGCCGCTAATGTTCATATAGCAGCCCAGTCCTCTAAGCTTGAAAATTCGCCTGTCAATCCCAGTGAGACTGACTCAAATGGGAACTTAGTCAATCGACAGCAACCGATTCCGCCTCCCAGCGAACCGATGCAGTACCGAGCGATCGGGTTAGTCCGGGGTCGCTATCATGCTAGCAGCGAACAATTTACTCAAGGTACGCTGCTGACCATAGATGGTGTAGAACTCAATGCCGTCCTCCTAGGCCGGATTATGAGCTTAGTCAAGAATCATCTAGACTTAGAAAAAGAACATTTATGGGTAGTATATCCACGCACAAGACAAGAAAATGATACCTTGCACATCCAAATCGTCGGAGTTTGGGAGCCAGAAAATCTGGCTAAAAACTCAACAGATGAGGACGAGTCAGATTTGGAGTTGCAAGAGTTACAGACGACCGATGATGGCTTATCCGAGAAATCTGAACTAAGTACAACTGCGGTGATCCCCTCATCAGAAGTTGCAGATGGTGGTTTTTCTGTTCGTGGTGAAGTAGTATACCAATCTTTTGATGCTAAAAGCTTGGTAGTCAAGATTAGGCAGGCTCCACGCAAATCAACTGACAAACCCAAGTATTTTAAGTTGAAATTGAGGGGTGTACTAACCACCAAAGCAGTGGGAAAATTCTGGGACTTCCAAGCCAAGCGGGAAGCTGACGTTTTGGTAGTAGAAAAAGCTGAGGTGATCGCTGACTTGCCCAAAAAACGCAGACCACCATTCAAAGGTGGTCCTCGTGCCGGTGGTTCTGGTGGTGCTAGTGGTAGAAAACCATTCCCCCCCAGACGCAGTGGCGAAACCCCACGTCCTATCAAGAAAACAGGCGCAGGCGGCGACCCCTCTGTGGTGTCAAAACCTATACCAAAAATGCCCACTCCTAAGCCCATCAAGCGACCGAAACCAACTCAAGAGTAGGGCATTGAGCAATTCAATTTTGGATTTTGGGTTGACGATAGCACAGCGTAAAGCCAACTCTACCGAGGCTGCGCCAACGGCATGGCAACTCTTAGAGACGCTGTTCGTGTTCGCTTAGAGCAAGTCTGCAAGCGTCTTTTAGATTAAATTTCAATCTAAAATCCAAAATCTAAAATTCTTACCCCCAGTCCCCAGTATCAAAAATCCGTCCGACGGTCTTGGGGTAGAAAAGATCGCTCCATCGGAATTGGGGCAACTGGTTCTGTGAGGGTAAACGTACCTGCTTCGATCCACTTTTTCAACTCTAAGGCGACTTGCCTAGAAAAAAACAAACTCGCTAAGGGGGCAGAGCGTACTGCTTTGCCCTCAATGGTGATCCGCCCAGATTTAAGCTGGGCGTAACTCACCAAACCAAAAGTGGGACGGACACGCCGGGGAATGGAAAAATCTACTATTGGGGCTACTAAGTCTTGATCTTGCACAGCACAGTGTTCAACTACTTGTTCATTTAATACAGGGAGTGGTACACCAACGCCTAACATCAATGAGGGGCCATAACTTTTGAAGTAACAACCTCGCACCCAATGAGCATCCATTTGCTTGGCATCACCAATTAAAGCTAAAGTGGCGGAAGGCCCAATCGGTGTACGATTAGCTAAACGCTTTTGTAAGGGGAAGTGCTGAGTGCCTTCCCAGGCGACATAGCCAACACCACCGCCTAAAAAAATTCTTGTACCTATACCAACGAGTTGCAAATCAGGGTCGTTGAGTAAGGGGGAAATGGCACCGGGGTTAGAATAAACTGCATTCCCCAGACGCGGTTGTAAAGGGCCGAGATAGGTGAAGAGGGGGCGATCGCCACCATTTACACCAACAATAAAATTTTGATAAAGATTGCGCGGATTAAATAAATAAAACTGATTAATCGTTTCACTGGTAACTGTAGTTTCAAAACTTGCTCTCGGGTAACAATCTGTTACTTGTCCTTGTGCTTTTACATGTATAGGTTTACCAGCGATCAAATCTTCGATTACATGACCACCACCACGTTCTCGGACTTCCTCCCCGTCCATCGCTTCCATAGCACAACTCGCACCCAAATATAAATCTACTGCCCCAAAACCAGAGTATGCTTGCACGCCATCTAACCAGCAACGGCGAATTTTTATCGGGGGGTCAGTGTGTCCGAGATTAATAATTGCACCACTTGATTCCATCGGCTCAAACGTGCCAGTGGTAATTACATCAACTTCTTTAGCAGCTTTAGTAACACCGATTTCAACAACTCGTGCTTTTAATTCTTCAGTTGTCAACACTACCGCACGTTGGCGGCTGATTTTCTCGTTAATTTCTGCAATTGTTCGCATCTTATCAGTGCTAGCGCTTCCTGCTGTCTTCCTTTTTGAAGGATATCTTGATAAATCACAGACTCTTATATAATTTTCTCTCGAAATAGTTGTCGCCAATCTCTGCGCGACAGCTTAACATCCCAAATAAAGTTAAAATTCAAAAAAATAATTCAAGTATTGCAAAGTTCAGATTATATATTTTTTTGAAGCAAGCACGCTATCTATGTCAAAATTATTCTTTGTACCTACGTAAAATTACTAGAAAGAAAGCCTTGCATTATCAATCAAATGTATGTATGGTTAGATTGATGAGATTCACTGGACTTAAATAATTTTACGTCAACCGAAAGAAACATTTTTGGCTTTTGTAAAGCATTCTAAGCCAACTAGTCAATCACAAACTGAGAGCTAATAGCAGATGCTAGAAGGTTTTGGGAAGGGAGAAACTACCTAAGAGCAATAGTAGAAGGGATGTCTAAGCAAAAGTTAGAAGGCTAGCTATTTATAATAAAGCTGCTCTCTGGCGAACTTATCCTGACTTCTACTCCCTCAAACAATTCTACTTATTGCCATTCATTTTATTGCTACATTTCACCCGATAACAAATTAAGTAAGAAGCAATGACTACTTCTGAATTAACTAATCTTGAGCAAAAAAACCAAAGTAAGATTTCTAATAGAGTTGAAAATTTATCCTCCCCTTCAGATGAAAAAAAGTTGTTCAACTTGAAAGTAATTGAGTATTTATTACTTGCAGCTTTTGTCTCTTCTGGACTCTTTATTATTTTTCTTTTGGAGAATAAAATATTTGTAATTTCTGGAGCGATATCTCTAACTTTTTTATTTTTTTTACTGCTGATCAATAGACAAGTATTTCAGAACTATAAGAAGGCTACTTATCAGTCTGAACTCACCAAAAAAGCTGAACTTTATAGTTATCTATTGACTAATCCTAATTCCTGGGATAAAGATACGCTGACTCTGACAAGAGGGAAGGCTTTACAATATAGCCAAGACTTGATTGACGATTATAAAAGAATTAGGGGTGTATCAAGGAACCTTTACTATGGTTTGCAAATTGCAACAGTGATTTTATCAGGGGTCACGCCAATTTTAGTTCTGGTAGACAAATTAGAAGCAGGACAAGCTTGGCTCAAGTGGCTCCCTGTACTCTGCCCAGCTATTGCTTCTATAGTTGCCAGTATAGTTACCTCTTTTCCTTTTCAGAAGAATTCGCTTGCTGCTAACACAGCCGTTGAATTGTTAGAAGCTGAACAAGAGAAATTTATATTGGGAGTGACTCTACCTTATCGTTGCTATGATGTGTCTGACGAAACCCAACAGCAACAAAAGGCAAGTCAGGCATTAGAACACTTTATTGTTCAAGTGAACAACATTCATCTCAACCAATTGCAACAAACGAGTGAGACGCAATCAGAGAAGACAGAATCTGCTCTATCTAATGAGTCAAACAAAGCAGGAGCAGAGGTAACGAAATAGAAGGACACCTGATTAGCTAATTGTGGTCACGAATCAGTCAAATAATTTTGGATTTTGGACTTTCCTGCGGAACGCTACACGTAGCTTGCTTCTCCGTTCGCGGAGCGTCTGTCTGCGACACGCTGCGCGAACGTAGAGAAGGAGTACGGCTACGCTCAGTCGAACGATTTTGGATTTTGGATTGACCCCGACCACAAGGATACGCGGCAAGATGATTTAAATTTTGGATAATGGAATTGTTCCGCCCAAGCAATGTCGGGGCATGAACCGAAATAATTTTTAGTTCTTCAATCTAAAATTTAAAATCTAAAATTGGTACGGTCGAGTATTGTTTGTGGTTATTGTTTCAAACAAGATTTCTTCAGATTGACTAGAAAGGCTAGATTCCCGACTTTTTTAATAAGTTGGGAATCTTATTGTTATTTTACTCCAGTATTGCTTGTCACAATCGCCTCTGAATCTGCAACACTTCACCCAACTCGTGTCGTCAAGGAAATAGCGAAAATTCCGTGAACCGTATACTGGGGAGCATCTGTGTCATTGGCTTTGGTGTAGCTTTGAGCAATGTGAAAGCTTGGGTTTGTGGTTAAAAGTGCTGGTTACAATCTTGGTTTCTTTGATTCTAGCAGCGATGCCTGCGGCGGGCTATGCCTACGCAGTTGTGGCTTGAGAAGTTTTTTGGTTCTGTGTACTGAAACAAAAACAGGAGTTAATAGAAAGGCATCACATCAAAAGCATCTAGCGAAATTATGATTGTTTTCAGATACATGATCATTGGGCTGACTTATATAGGCTTGAGTTTAGGGTATCTACCTGGTTTGCGGATGAACCGAGCTAGTATTGCTTTAGTTGGGGCATCTTTGCTCATGGCATTAGGGGTATTAGACCTTAAAGAAGCATGGCTTGCCATAGACTATAAAACGCTGATTTTCCTGTTTGGCATGATGGTAATCAGCACAAACTTAGCTTATGCTGGTTTTTTCCAACTAACGCTTAATACAGTTACACACTTTACCCGCAGCCCTTTGGGTTTGCTGATTGTTTTAACTTTTGGCAGTGGAATTCTCTCCGCTTTTTTTCTGAATGATACCATCGCTCTGATTCTGACTCCTTTGGTTCTCGGCTTAACCCAAGCTTTGAACCTCAATCCTATTCCTTACTTACTTGCTTTGGCGGGAGCAACTAATCTGGGTTCAGTGGCTACCTTAAGTGGCAATCCGCAAAATATCCTGATTGGTTCCTTCTCTGGTATCAGCTATCTCAATTTTGCTAAAGCATTGACTCCCATAGCATTAGTAAGTTTATTCATACAAGTTGGATTACTGTGGTGGCTTTATCCTGATGTCCGTTCTACTAAGTCTTGTGCGAGCGTAACCCCCGTGCGTTACCGCGTATTTAAACCGTTACTTACTAAAAGCCTATTGATAACCGGAGGACTATTAATTGCATTCTTAATTGGGATAGCCCCAGCCCAAGCAACACTTGTAGCCGCTAGTTTACTGTTTATTACTAGACGAATTAAACCGCAACGAATTTTAAATAATGTAGATTGGGATTTACTGGTGATGTTTTCTGGACTGTTTATTGTGACCGCTGGAGTGGAAAAATTAGGAGTATTGAATTTATTTGGCGGTTTAGTTGATACTCCCCTGAGCATATTAGGGGTTACTGCTCTCTTTTCAAATTTAGTTTCCAATGTTCCAGCAGTATTGCTATTACAACATTTACTTCCCCATCCAGACACAAAAACCTGGTTACTATTAGCAGCAGGATCTACCTTGGCAGGTAATCTAACTTTGTTAGGTTCAGTTGCTAATTTAATTGTTGCTGAGGCTGTTATAAAACTTGGTTATCAGTTGTCATTCTGGGAACATTTACGTTTTGGTCTACCGCTAACTGTCCTGACTCTCATTCTGACTTATTTTTGGATTTAGTCATTAGTCATTTGTTTCAATGAAAGATAAATAAGGGTATAAGCAAGTTGTTAAGTTGCCTATACCCTCAGATAAACATGTTAGGTTTTTGTAGTAACGTATTAGTCTAAGTTAGTGCCGGAGCAACTACTGCCGAAATTGACTCGTTTGCTGCTTGCTTCAACAATTCGGCTTTATCGGTCTGTTCCCAAGGCAAGTCTAAATCAGCCCGCCCAAAGTGACCGTAAGCCGCGACGTCCTGATAAAAACGTCCGCCTCGTTCACTTGGTAAGTTGCGTAAGTTGAAGGTATGGATAATCCCTGCTGGACGCAGTTCAAAGTGCTGGTTGATTAATTCCAGTAAGGTTTCTTCATCTACTTTGCCAGTGCCAAAGGTATCCACCAGAATGCTTGTTGGTCGTGCTACACCGATAGCATAGGATAGCTGGATTTCAACTTTTTCTGCTAACCCAGCGGCGACAATATTTTTCGCCACATAGCGAGCCGCATAGGCAGCAGAGCGGTCTACCTTGGTGGGATCTTTGCCGGAAAAAGCGCCGCCACCATGCCGTGAATAACCACCGTAAGTGTCAACTATTATTTTCCGTCCTGTCAAACCAGAGTCTCCCTGAGGGCCACCAACGACAAATTTGCCAGTGGGGTTAACTAAAAAACGTGTTTCCTGATTAGGCTTAATGTCAATGTCGCCAAAAACAGGTTCGACCACTGCTGACCACAGGTCTTGTTTAATCTTGGCTTGTACCGCCGCCTCATCTGTAATTTCCCCAATAGTGGCTGTATGCTGGGTGGAAATCAGGATAGTATCAATGCCTACAGGGCGTCCGTTTTCGTAAGCCACAGTTACTTGGGTTTTGCCGTCAGGACGCAGGTATGGCAGTTCACCAGTTTTGCGGACTGCTGCCAGTCGGCGAGCAATGCGATGGGCGAGACTGATGGGTAAAGGCATCAGTTCTGGTGTTTCGTTGCTGGCAAAGCCAAACATTATACCTTGATCGCCTGCGCCAATTTTGTCGAATAGTTCATCACTATCTTCCTGGCGGGTTTCTTGGGCGGTGTTAACGCCTTGGGCAATGTCAGGTGATTGTTCGTCTAAAGCTACCAGAACGCTGGTGCTGTTAGCAGAAAAGCCATTATCGGCATTGGTATAGCCAATTTCGGCAATTTTTTTGCGGGCAAGATTGACGAAATTCACATTGGCTTTGGTGGTTATTTCACCAGTGATTAGCACCAAACCAGTATTAACTACTACTTCAGCAGCAACACGGCTGCTGGGATCTTGTGTCAGTAGGGCATCCAGAATGGTATCAGAAATCTGATCGCAGATTTTATCTGGATGACCTTCGGTGACTGACTCGGAGGTAAATAGATATCGACGAGACAAAGGAAATTCCTCCTTTATTGAGTTTTTTTCGCTGACTAAATATGGGTATTTAGTTCAACTATCTAATTTATGAAATCATAACAATATTTATACTTCAGTAGTTAGTATCTTCTTAATATTGATAAAAACCACTAGCTATAAGGTAAGTATCTGTAAAGAAGATAAATTTATGCTAATTATTTTCTGGATAAAATGTATTTAATAACACAAAAAAAGGGGGACACCCAGAAGCGCCCCCACAAACTTTGACACAAACACTGCTGCTTTTAAACCTGAACTGCTAACTTTGCTTCCGTAGCTGTCAACCGCTCATAGGCAGCACGCATTTTCAAACCTGTAAGCACTTGGAAGAAACCAGTACCATTATTGGAACCTGGATATTCGCGGTGCTGGAGTAACAAGTGGGTTAATTCACCCTGATATTTTGTGGATGTATTGCTGAGATGAGTTTCGATATAAATTACTTCTTCCAAGTTGTCAAATTGACCATCCACCTCTAATACTGAGACATAACGACCGTAGTAAACATCTGACCCGTAGTATAGTTGCATACCAGGATATGAACAGGTCAGCTTGCGTCCACAGGGAGTCCAATTAATTGTTGACCCTTCATCAAAAAGATAGGTTGGCTCAAAGCCTTCCTTACCTTCCCGTTGGAGCATACGTACCCTTAAGACTCTGCGCTCCGTGTCGTTTTTGATCAAGTTTGTGGGTAATACCTGGAGAACCACATCAGCAAATTCTCTTTGTGGTTCGATAAATTTATCAAAGTCAGGTTTGCGGGAATTGATTTGTGCTAAAACATCTTCATAGCGATGACCGCGTTCAGCCATATCTCGCTGGATTTTCCAAGCAATTTTGACTTCATCGCTAATGTCAAAATAAACACTGAAGTCGATTAGCGATCGCACCCGCTCATCATATAAAGGATGCAGCCCTTCAACAACTATAATGCGATTCGGCTCGATCCGCTCTGGCGGATCAAGCAAGCCGGTTTCATGATTGTAAATCGGCTTATCAATCCCTTGACCATTTTTGAGCGCTTTTATTTGCTCATACATCAGGTCAAAATTGTTCGCCCTGGGGTCTAATGCAGTTATCCCCGTTTCTTTACGCTGTTTGCGATCCAGGGAGTGATAGTCATCCAAGCAGATGACTGTCATTAAATCTTCACCAAATAAATCTATCAAACGACGCAAAAACGTAGATTTCCCGCACCCAGAGTCTCCGGCTACTCCAATCAGTACCACGCGTTCCGGCTTACTTGTCATAAATTTCCTCTAAAATACTAAAGTTGTGTCAATAATTTTTCACACAGCAGATTCTGAAGCCAGGAGTTTACCCCTTTGGTTTATCCTGCGTTCTTGCTACCTAGCACATCTATAAGACACCAAGCGGGTTGGCAACAAAATAATTAAGTTGCTACTCGTCGGACTAGCCTGAATGTTGGTGCCGGTAAGTATTTAATCCTAGTGGTATATTTGATTTTAACAGAAGGGGGTATCCCAATACAAGATTGCTGTCAAGAAGAATTAGCGTGGTTCATCAATCATTTTGTTGATTTAGTCGTTAATTTAAAAATGGGGATCATCACCGCCCATGAGTGTTACGCCTTTGTCAGTTTGTTACTTGTGACTCTATATAATCAAGTCTATAAGCTATAATTTATAATCGCAGCGAATTTTTTGACGTTCCTAAATTGTAATTCCGGCTGGACAATGTTTAAGATATTCAAAGCAAAAATCTATCCAACGAATGAGTCAACAAGTTGCATTAGTCAAATTATTGGCAGTAAATTTATGGATATGCTCAAATAGAAGTGTCGGCGTTATGGCAAAGTACTGATAAAGGTTGACAGATTTTTCACATCAAGTAAAACTGATTACAGTTGATTAAATTAGGGTTCTCTCTGTCATTCTATTTGTAGCTAGAGTCTGTCCTAGTCATGTAATTATCCATAGACAGGTTATGAATATAGCTAACAACATTCCCAGAGAGTAGTGGATTTGGAGAAGTAAAACCAATCGGAAGAAAACCTTCCTCTCCTTGGCATTCTTCAGTTTAAACCCTTAGAGTAAGCAAGCACAACGGCAACTTCTGGAGGTAAACTGAGCGGTAATTTTCACCAATCAAAGCAGGCCTCGGACAATATCTGTCATTGTAAATTGCTCGTTGGGTAGTAAAGTAAAAAGCTATCTCCCTAATGGGGGTGGTAGTTAACGAAAAAAAGATTAAATTGACTCATTATTAACATTCTCCACAAGACTTCTCCTTTACCTTAGAAGGTGAACAGGTGTGTTTTTTGCTATGCCTGCATGTCTTTGGTGAGTGTACTTAGCAAGGCATTAATTTAATGATGCCGTTTTTCCTTCAAGGCTAGTTTTGTGAAACGAAAATCCGGTAAACTAAAGCTGGCATGGGATGGGAATAGTTTTTTGAAAAACGGTTAAGTAAATATCGGAGTGGTAGAACGAATGTACAATCAAGGTGCTGTTGAGGGTGCTGCCAACACAGAATTAGGTAGCCGCGTCTTCCTCTATGAAGTAGTGGGTTTGCGTCAGAGCGAAGAAACTGATCAAACTAACTACCCAATTCGTAAAAGTGGCAGTGTGTTCATCAGAGTGCCTTACAACCGCATGAATCAAGAAATGCGACGTATCACTCGTCTAGGCGGCACAATTGTTAGCATCCAGCCTGTAACTGCTCTAGAGCAAGTTAATGGTAAAGCCTCACTTGGAAATGCTACAAGCGTTGTCAGCGAGTTAGCTACATCTGGGGAAACTACTAACACTGAAGTCAGCGAGTTAGCTACATCTGGGGAAACTGCTAACAGTCAAGGAAATGGTAAAGCCACACCTGTGAATCCTAATAGTGAAGTCAAAGGCTTCACTAAACCACCAGCTGAAGAACAGCTCAAGAACAAGGACAAGAAAGGCAACACCATGACTCAAGCGAAAGCCAAAAAAGACCAAGGTGACGTTCCTGTCAACACTTACCGTCCCAATGCTCCGTTTATTGGTAAGGTAATATCTAATGAACCGCTAGTCAAAGAAGGTGGGATTGGTATTGTTCAACACCTTAAATTTGACATTTCCGCCGGGGATTTGAAGTATATAGAAGGTCAAAGTATTGGGATTATTCCGCCAGGATTAGACAAGAACGGGAAGCCGGAAAAACTCAGACTATATTCCATCGCCTCAACTCGTCATGGCGATGATGTAGATGATAAGACAGTATCACTGTGCGTCCGCCAGTTGGAGTACAAGCACCCGGAAACTGGTGAAACAGTCTACGGTGTTTGCTCTACACACCTGTGTTTCCTGGAACCAGGGGCAGATGTAAAAATTACAGGGCCTGTGGGTAAGGAAATGTTGTTACCCAATGACCTTGATGCTAATGTCATCATGTTGGCAACCGGAACAGGTATTGCCCCGATGCGGGCTTACCTCTGGCGTCAGTTTAAAGATGCTGAAAGAGCAGCTAACTCAGAATACGAATTTAAAGGATTCTCTTGGCTAATATTTGGTGTGCCGACAACTCCAAACTTCTTATATAAGGAAGAACTGGAAGAAATTCAACAAAAATATCCTGATAACTTCCGCCTTACTGGTGCCATCAGCCGCGAACAGAAAAATCCCCAAGGCGGTAGAATGTACATCCAAGACCGCGTAGCGGAACATGCTGATGAATTGTGGCAGTTGATTAAAAATGAAAAAACCCACACCTACATCTGCGGTTTGCGGGGTATGGAAGAAGGTATTGATGCAGCCTTAACTACTGCTGCTGCTAAGGAAGGCGTAACCTGGAGTGATTACCAGAAGGAACTCAAGAAAGCTCATCGCTGGCACGTAGAAACCTACTAAGTTACGAAGTTCAGAGCGGCGCAAGCCGCCTCTGTGACTCTCGCTGAGTTCCAAGTTCTGAGTTATGAATCAGTAGGGTGGGCAGTGCTCACCCTACAATTGTTTTGTGATGAATATTATAAATAGCTGAGGAAAGAGTTCTAAGTTCTGAAGAGTAAAGTACTAAGTACTGATAACTACTCAGCACTCAGCACTCAGCACTCAGCACTTAGAAATAAATTGGGTGCAAAATTTGTGGGTGTGAAACTAGGAATACTGGGATTAGGCACCGTGGGAACGGGGACAGTGCAGTTGTTGCAAGATAGGGCTGGGCGTCACCCGTTGTTGCAAGAGATAGAAATATACCGGGTGGGAGTCCGATCGCTAGATAAACTCCGTACAGTAGAATTGTCTACAGAAGTCTTAACGACAGATTTAGAAGCTATTGTCAACGATCCGGCAGTAGATATAGTTGTCGAGGTGATCGGTGGATTGGAACCGGCGCGATCGCTAATCCTTAAAGCTTTGAGTAATGGTAAGCACGTAGTCACCGCCAATAAAGCAGCGATCGCCCGCTTTGGGGCAGAAATTTTCACAACTGCCAATCAAGCTGGCGTATACGTGATGATAGAAGCCTCTGTGGGTGGTGGTATTCCTGTGATTCAACCCCTAAAGCAGTCTTTAAGTGTTAACCGCATTCATACTGTAACAGGCATCGTTAACGGTACGACTAACTACATCCTGACGCGGATGCAAACAGAAGGCAGTAACTTCAGCGATGTTTTGGCTGACGCCCAGCGTTTGGGTTATGCTGAGGCTGACCCCACAGCCGATATCGATGGCTTAGACGCAGCAGATAAAATTGCCATTTTGGCATCATTAGGCTTTGGTGGACGCATCAACTTGCAAGATGTTTATACTGAGGGGATTCGGCAAGTCAGCAAGACAGATATTGCCTATGCTGAAAAATTGGGATTTGTGATTAAATTGTTAGCGATCGCTAAACGTGATACTCCATCATCTCCTCTCTCCATCAGAGTTCATCCTACCTTAGTGCCCCAAGCCCACCCTTTGGCTAGCATCAACGGCGTTTACAATGCCATTCTTGTCGAAGGAGAACCTATCGGCCAGGTAATGTTTTTCGGCCCCGGTGCTGGTGCTGGTGCAACCGCCAGTGCTGTCACATCAGATATTTTGAATTTAGTTGCTGTGCTCAAAACCAATACAGCAGTTGCAAATCCATTATTAACTTGTGGGCATCAAGAATACTGCCAAATTGCGCCGATGGCAGAACTGATAACTCGGTTTTACGCCCGTTTCCTCACGAATGACCAACCTGGAGTTATCGGTAAATTGGGGACTTGCTTTGGTAACTATGGCGTTAGCTTAGAGTCAATTGTCCAAACTGGCTTTAAAGGGGAACTAGCAGAGATTGTGGTTGTTACCCATGATGTGCCAGAAGGTAACTTTCGGCAAGCTTTGGCAGAAATTCGGAATTTGTCAGCGATCGAAAGCATTCCCAGTTTACTGCGTGTACTTTGAGATTATTGTTTAGCGATCGCAGGGAATCTTCATCAGCGAAGCGAGATAAAGGCGCACCGAGCTTCGCAAAAATTAAATAGGAGTTTGATATTGCAATCAAACGAGAAGCATGATATTGAATTCGGGCAGTCGTTTATTGAATTTGGGCAGTCGTTTACTGAATTCGGGCGATCGTTTATTGAATTCGGGCAGTCGTTTATTGAATTCGGGCAGTCGTTTACTGAATTCGGGCGATCGTTTATTGAATTCGGGCAGTTGTTTACTGAATTCGGGCAGTCGTTTATTGAATTCGGGCAGTTGTTTACTGAATTTGAATGTTTGTAAATAAATTTACTTAATAAATATAATATTTTTTGTATTATATATTTTATATAATACTGAATATTGCGGGTGTTAATCACCCCGGTTTTATTTATCATAATGGTGTAAAGACAAGGATAGAAGTCAGTTTTTATCCTTGTGCATGATTAAGAAAAGGAAAGTTATTTATGTCACGTCCAAAACGTGGGTCTAAAGTACTTGATAGAGCACAGCGTCGGATTGCCGCTTTGAAATCGATTAGTCCCACCTTAGATTTATGTAATGGAGTCACTATTGACACCTTTGCCGCCGCCATCAAAAAAACACAGGACAAGTTGGAAGCTTATAACTCCAGCCTCTCCACCGTGGATCTAACTCAGGGAGCTTTAGAATTAACCGAAAAGTCGCTGATGGAACTAACAGAACATGTGTTAGTCAGCGTAGCTGCAAAGTATGGCAAGAATAGCGATGAGTACAAAATGGCGGGGGGCGTTCGTCGCAGCGAACGCAAGCGTCCAGTGCGGAAACCTAAGCAAGAGGTTGTTACTTGATAAAGACAATACATTTGGGTTTTTTTAACACTCTCCCGAATTCAACTCAGGAGATTCTTAGTTAGGTGGTGAACCAATCGATAAATATTATATTGGCTCTCTTTTGGGCGATCGCTTAACTCACGCTGAATATGATAAGGATAAATGGAAAAATGACCCACGCGATACTACAAGCGAAGCATTAGCTGAGTTAATTGGTTCCTTGGAAATTGCCTTGCAAATTGTTAATGGCGATTCTCCTTTAGAGACGCTTTGCGATCGCACCATTAGTAAAACTCAAGCAGAAGCGTTGGCAGACTATTTTAATGTAGATATCAGTTTATTTATTTAGCTTATCTTTCATAACAACGCTCTTAAAACCAGCGCTTGGTATTGAGCCGGAAATTTAATATTTTGGTATGAGGTTAAAGGTATCTAGACGCGCAGCGGCTTGTACTTAGACATCGCTTCTCCACTCGATCAACAGCTACAAAATCTTTTGCCAGTTAGCTTCTAGAGCTTGAGTAAGCTATGTACCTGTATTCAAAATCTTATGTCCTAGCCATCCCAAACCCAAGCCTAGACTAGAAATGCTAGCTAAAATTAGAAAAGTATGAATCTTGCTAAAAGATTTTCGTAAATTCTCTCCAGCCATACCCGCAGCCACAACCACAGCCATAGACACACCCCCAGCCACAGTCCCAGCGACAACCAGAGTCACAACTACAGTCCCAACCACGGTCACACCCACAGCCTCAGCCACAGTCAAAGACCAAGACCAAGCCCCAGTCCAAGCCACAGCCTCAGCCCAAACCAATCGTCCTCTTCCCAATTCCCTTTCAATAGTATATTTGCCACCTTGTAATTGATCACCTGCTACCCAAGCCATCTTTGCAACTCTCAAAATATTTGTATTAATTTTCACATAAGAAAGCCTGAAGAACTGGAGCCTAGCTTTACATCAACAGCGCTATGTCTCAGGATAAGACTCTTTGCGTTTATACTTGCTAAACTAATTTCAAATCTCGAATAAAAGCAGCGAAAAAACAACCATAGAATTATGGCTCAAATCCTAGTTGAAAATTTAGATCCCATTATTCTAGAAAAGCTAGAAACTCTTGCCAAACAACACGGTAGATCATTGCAAGAAGAACTAAAGCAGATCCTACAACAAGCGGCTGAAAAAGCGACACAGTACCACACTGGCGGCGACATGGAAAGGACTAGAGAAGCTGTAGCACGCGCTCAAGTTAGATATATAGGAAAAATTTTCAGTGATAGTACTGAACTCATCCGCGAGGACAGAGAACGGTGAGTCAGTATGTTTTAGATGCTAGCATTGCTATAAAGTGGTTCATCCCTGAAGTCTACTCTGATGCAGCTAGGCGTTTAGTAGCAAGTAATCATACTTTCTTAGTTCCAGATTTTTTCTTCCCAGAAGTGGGAAATGTCTTGTGGAAACGAGTACGTCGCGGTGAAGACACTGCTGAAAATGCAAGACAAACATTAACAGATTTAAATGCAGTTCCTGTAGAGGTGTATTTATCTCAGCCGTTAATGCCACTTGCTTTAGATATTGCCTTTCAGACAGATCGTGCAGTGTATGACAGTTTATACTTAGCCCTTGCTATTACTCAACAATGCCAAATGGTAACAGCAGACGAAAAATTTTACAACGCACTGAGAACCAGTGCTTATATCAGTAATATTTTATGGGTGGAGAATATTTAAAGAGCTTTAATGTAGACTACCACAGGCATCTCCCCTTCCACTGCTAAACTAAAAAACAACCCTTATTCCTGCAAAGGTAGTCTTATGACCTCTGCAACCGATCCATCCACCGCCCTCACACCGTTCCCAGACCATACGCAGTTACCAGAGTCTGACGGTACATTCGTGAAAAACTTTCAGGAACATCCCCAAAGCATTCTCCTAACAGACTCTATTAAACCGATATTGCAAAAACGTCATCCTGATGGGCAATACTGTATTGGTCAAGATAGCGGTATCTACTGGCGCATCACTGACCCCCCAGAAAAAGGTGCAGAAGCTCCCGACTGGTTTTATGTAGGGAATGTACCACCGACTCTGAATGGGCAAACGCGCAGGTCTTATGTACTATGGCGAGAGTTTATTGCTCCATTGATTGTATTGGAATTTGTTTCTGGCGATGGTAGTCAAGAAAGAGATAAAACTCCTTGGAAGGGGGAATTTTGGATTTATGAGCAGGTGATTCGTCCTCCCTTCTATGGCATTTATGAAGTGAATAAAGCTAGTGTGGAAGTTTATGAATTAATTGGTGGACAATATCAGTTATTAATAGCAAATGAACGTGGACATTATCCTATACATTCTTTAGGGGTTGAGTTAGATCTATGGCAGGGAGAATATCAAAATATGGAATTACCTTGGCTACGCTGGTGGGATTCGCAAGGTAATTTGTTGTTGACTGGTGAAGAAAGGGCTGAACAAGAACGTCAAAGAAATGAGCGCCTAGTTGCTCAATTGCGATCGCTGGGTATCGAACCAGAAGTATAATATTGATCAAAAATCAACTATTTATTCACATCTAGTAACCGCGAAGTTTGTAACCGACTCATCCACTTCTCTAAATAAACTTGATTACCTTTTTCCTCATTTGGATCTTTAGTATCCAAAGGATAAGGCATCAGTCCCAAAATCGTTGCTGTCGTTACGCAAAACATTGATTTTTGGAAACTCATGCAAATTTGGACTCGCAAATCATCTTCACCCCGAAGACTGTGACGATAAATTTTGTGCAAATATTCTGGAAGATAATGACGCATATCCTGCATCAACAAGGTGGGAGGAATACCAGCGCCGCCAATAGGCAAAGGATCGGCATACAATGCGCCATATTCAAATCGAGTTTGATCTGGGGGAATTTGAGCTCCTTGGGCGTTGTATGAAACTGTACCGTGGAAAGGAGTTCCCCGGAAGAATACTGCCTCTACATAAGGTATTGCTGTATCTGCTAAGAAGGTCAAACCAACGCTTTTAGGAATGATTTCATAGACTTCATCCCGAATTTTGACGGCGTAGGTAATTGGGTTTGATGCATTTGCCACTAACGCTGCTTTTATATGGTCTACAACTTGGGGAATCGATTTGATTTCGCCTTGGTCGTAGCGGTCTGATAAGCTGAGGAACATATCAGCCATTACTCGCCAGAATTGACCTAAACCAGTGTAGTAAGTAGAGACACGCAAGTGTTCTGTTAAGAAATCTGGAAACAGTTGGTTAATACCCAAAATTAAGGGATTATTTTTAAATTTTGCGGCGATAACGGCTTGCGCTCTTTCTTTAAATTCTTTTGTATCTAAATACGTATCTAGTCCGCCGCCACCGTGCCACATCATGGCTTTCATACAATACTCGGCATATTCAAAATTAATTCGGTCATGCCACCAGTGACGGAGTAATTTCTGAAAAGAAATCTTTCCATTAAAGTATTTAAAAAATGGGAAAAATACTAAAAACTGATGCTCAGCAATATAGTTAAGATTTTTTGAATAGGCATCTAAAACTACGCCATAGCTTTTAAGAATACCAACAACTTCCAATACATTCTCTGGACTATCGGGAAGTAATGCCTCTCCTTTTTGCAGACGTTCAATATACTCAGCTAAGGGATTGTGAGTAGCTTTCTTTTTAATAGTTACCATTACCATCTCTCCAAAAAGTATAGGAATTAGGGATTTGGTACTGGGGATTGGACATTGAAAAGAGGCAGAGGGGCAGGGGGCAGAGAGGAAAACTCTTTCTTCTCCGTTGCTCCCTGCTCAAGAGCTTCTTCCCCAGTCCCTAATCCTCAGACCTGATTGCTTTATCCAAAGACACTGCTGCTACTACGTTTTGGGTATTTACCATTGCTGTAATTGTTGGTTCACTCCAGCGCACTAACCAGTTAGGTTGAATGCCGAAAATCACAATCAGCACAGCTAAAATTGCAGCTGGGATGCGATCGCTCCAATACACCCGCGGCAAGTTGGTAACTTGTGCAGACAGGCGTCCAAAAAAAGCGCGGTTGAGGAGTATTAGGAAGTAAACCGCAGTTAAGCCTGTACCAATCATGCATAGCAAGGTTTGCACTGGAAAAACTGGAAAACTCCCCCGATAAACTACGAATTCGGAAATAAACCCGACCATTCCTGGTATACCAGCGCTGGCCATGACTCCCACAACAATCAAGCTACCAATTACAGGCATACCCCGTTCTGGGTTCAGCAGTCCTTGGAGGACTTCTAAATCCCGGCTTCCGGCTTTTTTATACACAACCCCTACCAGCAAAAACAGCATTGCTGAAATCAAGCCGTGGCTAATCATTTGCATGACAGCACCCAAAACGCTTAAGGGTGTAGCCGCCGCCGCTGCTAAAAGCACATAGCCCATGTGTCCAATGGAACTGTATGCTACCATTTTTTTCATATCAGTTTGGGCGATCGCGCAGGATGAACCATAGAGTACACTTACTACTGCCCAAATTGCTAACCAAGGAGCAACATAACTCCAAGCTTCTGGTAACAAGTTCATGCCAAATCGCAGTAAGCCGTAAGTTCCTAACTTCAATAGCACCCCAGCCAACAGCACTGAAATTGGTGTAGAAGCTTCAACGTGAGCATCTGGCAACCAAGTATGGAAGGGAACCAAGGGAATTTTAATCCCAAAACCTACCAAAATTCCTGCTAGCAGTAAAAGCTGTGTTGCTAAAGGTAAAGTTGTAGCGTTCAAGGTTGCTAGTGCAAAGTTAGAGGAACCACTCAACCAAACCATGCCGAGGAAACTTGCTAAAATCAAGATTCCAGAAACGGCGGTATAAATGAGAAATTTTGTTGCAGCATAACCCCGCTTGGCGCCACCCCAAATAGCTATCAACAGATACAGCGGAATCAGTTCCAATTCGTAAAATAAGAAAAATAGCAGTAAATCCTGTGCTAGAAAGGCTCCAGTCACGCCAGCGCTTAATAATAGTATTAAAGAGTAATAAAATTTAGGACGCTGTAGGGATTCATCACTGCTGTAAATGGCAATGCAAGTTAACAATCCATTTAAAATCAGCAATGGTAAAGATAAACCATCTATCCCAAGGTTATAGTTCAAGCCTAAAACATCTACCCAAGGGAAAGACTCGGCAAACTGTTGAGTAATTTCCCCTGGATGGAACTGAATTGCTAGTACGATTGTCCACAAGAAAGCGATACTGGCAAAGACCAAAGCCAGCCCACGCGCGAATTTCCCACTGATGCCAGAGGGCCAAAAACCGATTAAAGCTGCGCCGATTAACGGCACTAGAATTAAAACACTAAGCATAAAATTCAGATAAAGGGAGCAGGGGGAGCAGGGGGAGCAGGCGAGAATAGTAACTTTTAACTCCTAACTCTGTCAATTTTAGATTTTGGTCGCACCTTTGGTGCGCTGACAGCGCAACTTGGATTTTGGTGAAGCAGTGCGGTCTTCTCACATTGCCAGAGGCTAGCGCCTGCCGTAGGATGCCCGAACGCAAGAGCGTCTCCTTTAGGAGAAGGGCTGTAGGGGGTTTCCACGCCACTTGCTTTATGCCGGGGAACCCGTCCACCGCAGTGGCTCCCCATGAGTGACTGCACCAAGCCGAAGGGATTGAAGAAAAAATCTAAAATCTAAAATCCAAAATTGAATGACTTCTAACTCAGTTAAAAAGGCAATTTATCTAGTAAACCTGATGACCAGCTGATGAAAAAACCCAGGACGCTGACAACTACTAGGATGGTCAACATATAGCCCTGAGATTGCCCAGAAATACTGTACTTTAAAGTTTGTCCGCCGAGAATTGTCGCAAACCCAACCAAGTTTACTAAACCGTCAACCAAGTAGCGATCGCTCCAAGCAGAAATCTTAGATAGCAGTTCTACTGCACTTACCACAGTTACACGATAAACTCGGTCAATATAGAAATCATAACCTAACAAGTCTTGCAGAAATCTCCACGCCAAGATTCTGGATCTTGACCAAGCTTTGTGCAGATAAACTGTACACCCTAAACCTACTCCCACCACAGTAGAAGCAAATAATGCGAACGCCACATACCAATTAATACTTTGCCAATTAGGTAGTAAGTACCATTGCTGTAGCATCAGAGGTACAAGCAGAGTCAAGACTGTGAGAATAACCATTGGCAAGGCCATGTGCCAACCAACTTCTGGCGTGCGACGGGTCTTTTGTTGCGGTTTCCCCCAGAAGACTAATCTAAATACTCTGGTCAAGTTCAATGCTGTCAAGCCATTGACCAATAATAAAACCCCAATCACCCAAGGGCTAATATTCACGAAGCCGTCAGCCCATGCTAGCATTGCCCAGAAGCTTCCCAATGGTAGCAGTGTTACCATCCCCGCTGAACCGACAACAAAGGCAGTGGTGGTGGCTGGCATCCGTGACCACAGACCGCCCATTTCTGTTAAATCTTGGCTTTGAGTAGTCAAGATTACTGAACCAGAACTCATGAATAGTAGTGCTTTAGCGATCGCATGAGTTAACAGCAACATCAAGGCTACACCCCCTTGCTGCAACCCCACCGCCAAAAACACTAAGCCCATGTATGCACTGGTGGAATGAGACAGCGATCGCTTAATGTCAATTTGAGCTATGGATACTAATGTGGCCCCAATCGCTGTCACCGTGCCCATCACTACCAAGGTATTCAAGGCAACTGGCGACAGTGCTAACAATGGTTGCAGTTTATACAAAAGATAAGCACCACCAGCTACTACTAGTGAGTTTCGCATTACCGAGGCTGGATTAGGCCCTTCCATGGCCTCATCTAACCACAGGTGCAGTGGAAATTGGGCACATTTGCCAGCAGGCCCAGCAATTAACGCCAACCCCAGCAATGTTGATGTCATTGGGCTTAAATTAGCTGTTTGCGCCCACTCATATAAATCCGAAAAGTTCAAACTGCCGGCTAAGGTGGAAAGCGTCACCACAGCCATCAGCAGCAACAAGTCTCCCACCCGTTTAGTCCAAAACGCATCTCGCGCTGCTGTCACTACTAGTGGTTGAGCATACCAGAACCCCACCAACAAGTAAGTCGAAAGCGTCAGGAGTTCCAAAAGCGCATAGCTAAGAAACAAAGAATCACTGATTGCTAGAGCACTCAGCGCTGCTTCAAAAAATCCCAGCAGCGCAAAAAAACGCGCCAACGACCAGTCTTTTTCCATGTAACCCAGAGCGTAAACTTGTGCCAGTAAGCTTAACCCTGTAATTAAAACTGTTGTCCCAATGCTGATTGGTGATAGTTCCAAGTTAAAAGATAAGTCTAAACCCGCAGCTTTGAACCAAGTGACCAATAAGTTTTCTGGTTCTCTATCCCAAATATTTTTAAATACAAACAGGCTATGGGCAAAAGCCAAAACTGTCGTTAACAAGTTGATGTATGCCGCAGGTCTTGGCCCTGTTCGCCGAATTATTCCTATTCCCCACGGCAACGTCAAAATTGCACCCAATAAACTATATAAAGGCACAAACCAACTTGTTGAAAATAGAAATTGATTCATTTAAATTTCCCTTGACGACTCCGCCTTTATTTTAAAAAATTTTCAGACAATTGTTTATTTAAAAAGATTAATTTTGTAAAACATCAACGTTTTTTATTTTTTGTTTTAACTAAATTCTCAGAAATATTTTTTCTTTAGTTTACCCAATTAAATTTCGATAAAATATAACTTTACATACGCAAAAGCATTTACTTACCTTAACCTCACCGACCTTTTTATATTTGTATTTCTACTTTGATCAAACTACTTTATACGATATATTTGAGAAATTTATATATTTTTCACCTAGTCCTTGTGCGGATAACGAAATTTCACGAAAGATAGAGACAGCATGAGATACAGCCGCTGCTTGCACCTCGGCAGATGGAACTAGCCTTGGTTATGAATCTCCTTTTGTAAATGTGATAAAGAAATTATAAAGCATAAGTGGCTGCTCTCGGAATCAGTAAACTTTAATTGCTCAGAAGCACAGATAAATATTTGTTAAGTTTTTTAAAACTTTCTTATCATAAACTATTATAGTAATTTATATTGCCAGGGACGCCAAGCTTTCCTATGCTTAATTTGGAAGTGTTTTCTTAGCTTAAGATAAAGCTCTCCCCGTCAAAAATTTCAAACGACAGTACAGATTGGATTAATTTTGTAGGAGTTCTGCGGTGCCAATTGCAGTTGGAATGATTGAAACTAAAGGCTTTCCAGCAGTCGTGGAAGCTGCTGATGCGATGGTGAAAGCCGCCCGTGTCACTTTAGTAGGATATGAGAAAATTGGTAGCGCTCGCGTCACCGTGATAGTTAGGGGAGATGTATCGGAAGTCCAAGCTTCCGTAGCAGCTGGGGTTGAAGCTGCCAGAAGAGTCAATGGTGGTGAAGTGTTATCCACTCACATCATTGCTCGTCCCCACGAAAACCTAGAATACGTCTTGCCGATACGTTACACAGAAGCTGTGGAACAGTTCCGCACTTAAAAGCTGTTTAAACAAAGTAATTAACGCTCTTTGCCTAATTGAGCATCACTTTTGTCCAAGGCTAAAAACTTTAAATAGGGATTAAAACTAATGTCAATTGCAGTAGGAATGGTTGAAACGCTAGGCTTTCCAGCGGTGGTGGAAGCTGCTGATGCAATGGTGAAAGCTGCCCGCGTCACTTTAGTAGGCTATGAAAAAATCGGTAGTGGTCGGGTTACAGTGATTGTCCGGGGTGACGTGTCGGAAGTGCAAGCTTCCGTGGCCGCAGGTGTTGAATCTGTAAAGCGAGTCAACGGCGGACAAGTGTTATCCACTCACATCATTGCTCGTCCTCACGAAAACTTGGAATATGTCCTGCCAATTCGTTATACCGAAGACGTAGAGCAGTTCCGCGAAAATGTGAATGCAATTCGTCCTTTCGGTAGAAGACCGTAATTTGTAATGCAAGTTGCTAAAGTTCGCGGCACAGTAGTTAGCACCCAAAAAGACCCAAGTCTTAGAGGTGTCAAACTACTGTTGTTACAATTAGTGGATGAAGATGGAAACATCCTCCCACAATACGAGGTAGCAGCAGATAGTGTGGGAGCAGGAGTAGATGAGTGGGTACTTGTCAGTAATGGCAGTGCTGCTCGTCAAGTTATAGGGAATGAGCAACGTCCATTAGATGCAGTGGTGGTGGCGATCATAGACACCATTCACGTTGAAGACCGTCTCATTTACAGCAAAAAAGATCAATATCGATAGTCAACAGTTAGAGAAGTTATGAGTTAATAGTGAAGAGTGAGGAGTTAAGAGTGAGGAGTTAAGAGTGAAAACTCATAATTCCTAACTTAAATCGATAGTAAACAGTTAGAAAAGTGAGGAGTAAAAACTCATAACTCATAACTCCTAACTCCTAACTCATAACTCATAACTCCTAACTTAATACAGGAGGAATCTCGCGATGGCAGTCCGCAACACGGCGGCACCCCCAACCCCGTGGTCGAGGAATTTAGCTGAAGCCCAAATCCATGAAACTGCCTTTGTACATCCGTTCTCCAATGTGATTGGGGATGTACGAATAGGTGCAAATGTAATCGTTGCTCCGGGGACTACGATTAGAGCAGATGAAGGCACACCTTTTTATGTTGGTGAAAACACTAATATTCAAGATGGTGTTGTGATTCATGGGTTGGAGCAAGGTCGAGTAATTGGCGATGACCAAAATAAATACTCGGTGTGGGTTGGCGAAAATGCTTGCATTACCCATATGGCTCTAATTCATGGACCAGCTTATGTCGGGGATAATTCCTTCATTGGCTTTCGCTCTACGGTATTTAATGCCAGGGTGGGTGCAGGTTGCATCGTCATGCTGCACGCTTTAATTCAAGACGTAGAAATTCCCCCAGGTAAATATGTACCTTCGGGAGCGATAATTACTAGCCAGCAGCAAGCTGACCGCTTGCCAGATGTGCAAGATCAGGATAAGGAATTTGCTCATCATGTGGTTGGGATAAATCAGGCATTACGATCTGGTTATCTCTGTGCTGCGGATAGCAAATGTATAGCACCCATTCGGAATGAGAACGCTAAATCTTATACAGGTAATGGTATTACTGTCTTAGAGTTGGAAAGGAGTAGTGAAGTGTCGAGCAATAGCTTGGGTGCAGAAACAATAGAGCAGTTGCGCTATCTATTGGAGCAAGGGTATAAGATTGGTACGGAACATGTAGACCAAAGACGGTTCCGCACGGGTTCTTGGACTAGTTGCCAACCAATTGAACCGAGATCCATCGGTGAAGCGATCGCAGCATTAGAAAGCTGTGTAACAAACCATAGCGGCGAGTATGTCCGGCTGTTTGGCATTGATAAAGGTAGACGGCGGGTGCTAGAAACCATCATCCAACGCCCGGATGGTGATGCTAAACCAACTACCAGTTTTAAGGCTCCTGCTAGTCGTGGTAATAGCAGTTACAGCAGCAGTAATGGTAATGGTAACGGCTCTAGCACTGGCAAAGTCAATGGCGAAACTTTAGAGCAAATCCGCCAACTTTTGGCAGGTGGTTACAAAATTGGCATGGAACACGTAGATGAACGCCGCTTCCGAACTGGTTCCTGGACTAGTTGCAAGCCAATAGAAGCAACTTCCACAAATCAAGTCATCTCCGCCTTGGAAGAATGTATAGCAAGCCATCAAGGCGAGTATGTGCGTTTAATCGGCATTGATACCAAAGCGAAACGGCGGGTATTAGAAAGCATTATCCAACGTCCAAATGGTCAAGTAAGCTCCTCTGGCAGCCAGAAATCATTTACTAGTAGTGCACAATCGGCAACAGCTACCAGTAGTCACTTAAGTACTGAAGTAGTAGATCAACTTCGTCAATTACTGAGTAGTGGGTATAAAATTAGTATTGAGCATGTAGATGAGCGCCGCTTCCGGACTGGTTCCTGGACTAGTACGGGTCAAATTCAAGCCTCCTCAGAAAGAGAAGCGATCGCATCTGTAGAAGGACACCTCGGCGAATACCAAGGGGAATATGTTCGCTTAATTGGGATTGACCCCAAGGCCAAGCGCCGGGTATTAGAGACGATTATCCAACGTCCAAATGGTCAAGTAGCCTCCTCTGGCAGTCAGAAATCATATACTAGCAGTGCACCCTCTTCTGCTACAGCAAAAGAAACAGCTACCAGTACCCGCTTGAGTAGTGAAGTAGTAGACCAACTCCGGCAATTATTGGCTAGCGGCTCTAAAATTAGTATTGAACACGTAGACCAACGGCGGTTCCGGACTGGTTCCTGGACTAGTACGGGTCAAATTCAAGCCTCCTCAGAAAGAGAAGCGATCGCATCTGTAGAAAGGCAGCTGGGCGAATACCAAGGGGAATATGTCCGCTTAATTGGGATTGACCCCAAAGCCAAGCGCCGGGTATTGGAAACGATTATCCAACGCCCATAAGCAGGTAGGAGTTAGGAGTTAGGAGTCATTCAATTTTGGATTTTAGATTTTAGATTTTTTCTTCAATCCAAAATCCAAAATTCAAAATCTAAAATTGACAGAGTTAAGAGTTGAAAAAATTGTTAATTCACAACTCTAAACTTAAAATTTATAACTCCTTACTTTTAACTAACTCCTCACTTTATAACCAACTCCTAACTCCTGTACAGACGCGATTAACCGCGTTTCTACTCCTAACTCCTAACTCTCTATTTTCTTCCGGCTTCCGAGGTTAAAATTTCCATGTCTGTGCCGCCACTGCGCCTCAGCAATAACTTTGATTCTTACATTAGTGGTGAGGTGACTATTCATCCAAGCGCGGTACTTGCACCTGGGGTGATCCTCCAAGCAGCTGTAAACAGCAAGATCATCATTGGGCCAGGGGTCTGTATTGGTATGGGAGCAATTCTCCAAGTGCATGAAGGCACCCTAGAGGTAGAAACAGGGGCAAACCTGGGAGCCGGTTTTTTGATGGTTGGCAAGGGCAAAATTGGAGCAAATGCTTGCATTGGTTCAGCAACAACAGTTTTTAACTATTCAGTTGAACCTGGACAAGTAGTACCACCTGGCTCGATTTTAGGAGACACCAGTCGGCAGATTGCCCAAGCAAAGCAACTGGAACCATCTACAAATAACCCAGCTTCTACAAATGCACCACCGCACAAGGAAGAGGAAAATGGCTCAGGTGGAGTTAAGGAAAAGGTAATTTCCTCAACTAACTTCTCAGTTTCGGCTGTTGGGGATTTCAAACAAAACAAGTCGATTTCTTACTTTAAATCTCCCACCACTCCAGAAAGTCAGTCTCCTCCCGTGGAGGAACCTGCCAATGATGCTGACTCCACCTTGCAAGAAGCCGCCCAAGCGTCTACAGAACATCATTCAGACTCCAGTCAGCTAACCACAGAATCCCCTAACGGTTTCGGGACTCAAATTTATGGGCAAGGGAGCATACACAGACTGTTGACTACATTGTTTCCTCATAGACAATCCTTGAGCGACCCAAACTCTGACGATTAGTCCGAGTAAGTGTTAATTGTAAGTTGTCGGCTTTTTCCGTATCTTGGATAATTAAAATGGAAACATATAATCAACGGTCTATGAGTTCCAGCGAGGGAGCGCGTATTCAAGACACCTTCCAGGATACTGCTTTGGGTTTAGTTTCTACCCGCAGCTTTCCAGCAATAGTTGGTACAGCGGATATGATGCTGAAGTCAGCGGGAGTTCACCTAGTTGGGTATGAAAAAATTGGCGGCGGTTATTGTACTGCGATCATCCGGGGTGGAATTGCTGACGTGCGTCTGGCGGTAGAATCAGGTGTACAAACGGCTGAACAGTTTGGTCAGTTGGTTTCTAGTTTGGTGATTCCCCGACCTTATCCCAACCTAGATATAGTACTTCCGATCACAACCCGTTTCACCAAATTGATGGAAGAGGGCAATTATAGCCGTCTGAGTAACCAAGCAATTGGTTTGGTAGAAACGCGAGGATTTCCAGCGATGGTAGGAGCGTGTGATGCCATGCTCAAAGCTGCTGATGTTCATTTAGCAGCCTATGAAAAAATTGGTGCAGGTTTGTGTACAGCCATTATTCGTGGTTCTGTAGCAAATGTGGCGGTAGCAGTGGAAGCGGGAATGTTTGAGGCAGAACGCATTGGGGAATTGAATGCAGTGATGGTAATTCCCCGACCTCTAGACGAAATGGAGCAAACCTTGCCATTAGCAAGCTGCTGGATAGAAAAACACCAACCGTTAAACTTACCAGTGAATATTAAAGAACAAGTTGCCGAAATTGAGGTACTAAGATTACCAGATTTAACCAAGCTACCTACAAAAATTGCAGAAGAATTATGGAATGATGAATGATGAATGATCAATTATGAAAAATCTACATTCAGCACTCATCGTTTAGATAGAAGGCATCTTACGCTTTTGCTGTTCTGATAATAGCTTCTTCAATCCATAAAGAAAATACCGTTATCTCAATATAATTAATAGAGTTTTATCTATGAATAAAACTCGTAACTTTCTGTGAGCATCACTATATCATTTGCCAGTGTTCAGCAATACTAGTTTTATATCTATAAATCGCTATATACAGGAGAATCACCCTTGAACCAAGCGACGCTGCATCAGTTAAAAGTGTTCGAGGCGGCGGCACGTCACAGTAGCTTTACTCGTGCTGCTGAAGAATTGTTTCTCACCCAACCTACCGTTTCTATGCAGATCAAGCAACTCACAAAATCGGTAGGGTTGCCATTATTTGAGCAAGTGGGGAAGCGGTTGTATCTAACGGAAGCAGGACGGGAATTATTTGCCACTTGTCGGCAGATTTTTGACAATATAGCCCAGTATGAAATGAAGGTGGCAGATTTAAAAGGGCTAAAACAGGGACAATTACGCTTGGCAGTGATTACAACAGCAAAATACTTTATTCCACGTTTGTTAGGGCCGTTTTGCGAACTTTATCCAGGGATTGATATCTCGCTGCAAGTAACGAATCACGAACAAATTTTGGAACGGATGAGTCATAATCTGGATGACTTATATATTATGAGTCAAATTCCAGACAATATAGATGTGACTTGTGAACCATTTTTAGAAAACCCTTTAATAGTCTTTGCACCGACTAATCATCCGTTATCTAAGGAAAAAAACATTCCTATACAACGCCTGTCTAACGAACCTTTTATAATGCGCGAACCTGGTTCAGGAACTCGTCGCGCCGTCCAAAAGCTATTTGAAGAACAAGGGATAGTGGTAAAAGTCAAGCTAGAATTGGGAAGTAATGAGGCAATTAAACAAGCGATCGCAGGTGGTTTAGGAATTTCTGTTTTATCTCGTCATACCTTACTATCAGACGCCTCAGAGTTTAGTATTTTAGATGTACAACACTTCCCGATTCAGCGAAATTGGTACATGGTTTACCCATCTGGCAAACAGCTATCTATCGTTGCTCGTGCCTATTATGAATATCTACTAGCTGCGGCAAAGAATTTTGCCGAGCAAAAGGCTAATATTGCCTCTGGTACGCTTGAACCAATTCACAGGTAAAAGAAGGGATTTCCAACAAATAAATTATCCAATCTTGTCGGATGGGCATGTTGCCCGCCTTTAGCTAAGAGCAGGCAAGACGCTGACACCACAAGAAGTAGTTGGATGTTTTTTATTTGGAAGTCTCTAAGCTGATATGCAGCTTGCATTACTCAGATACAATTCAAAATTAAAAAATTAAATTTTGAATTCCCTAAAGGGGTTGACGGTTAGACCGGGAAGCATTGACAATTAACCAGCAGAGTCATTTAAAATGGGGGAAAACTGGCAGTGGTTAACCCGGAAATACAGTCTTGGCGCAAAACAGTACAAAGCGAGATTGTAGCTGTTACTGTGTATTCTGATAGAGCATTAGTTACACGGCGAGGTGTAGTTTATTTAACAGGAATTGAACAGGAATTAGTAATTACCCCAGTGCCAGTAACTCTAGAAACTGAATCTGTGAGGGTTAGGGGTATAGGAACAGTAGGGGTGCGCTTGGTGGGAGTGAGTAGCGATCGCATCTACACTACGGAACCTGTAGCGGAGCGAGTAGCACATTTGACAAGGCAAATTCAGCAACTAGAAGCAGAAAAACGCCATCTGCAAGCCCAAGTGGATGCTTTAGCATTGCAGTCTAGTTTTATCGTCGGCTTACGGGAAAAAACAGAAGAACCCTTTTCACAAAGTTTGTCTCGGAAAAATCTCAGCCTCAGTGAAACTTTGGATTTCCTCAACTTTATCGGAAGCCAATATAGTGAGTATGCGATCGCATCTGGAGAGTGCAAAACCCAACAGCAGGAATTAGACAAACAACTGCAAGCACTCCACACCTCATTGCAAAAAATTCAAACACCCTATCCTAAAGAGAGTTTTAGCTTAGTTGTGGCAGTTGAAGTTACGGGTGAAGGCGAATTTGAATTAGAGCTATCATACTTAGTGAATCGCGCTAGTTGGACTCCGCTTTATGACTTGCGCTTTAGCACTACTAGCGATATTGTGCATCTGAGCTACCTTGCAGAAATCACCCAAAGCAGTGGCGAAGATTGGATTGGTGCAAATCTCACCCTTTCTACCGCTAAACCGGGATTAGGTACACTCCCACCCAAACTTGAACCCTGGTATATTGATGCTCCACGTCCACAATTTGCACGACGACGATTTGCTGCCCAGCCACCACTGCTGCCTAGCATAGCAGATCCGCCTGCTTCTGCTGCCAGAGCAGATTGGCAAGAACAAGATGAAGTTGCAGAGGATAGTCTTATCCCAGCAGAAATCGTTACAGCAGAAATATCCAAAGAAGGGAGTGTAGTTACTTTTAAATTGAATGGTGGTGGTAACATTCCCAGTGATGGCGCACCCCATAAAACTACAATTTTCAATGATGATTATCCTTGTAGCTTCGATTATGTAGCAATGCCGCGCTTGGTAAGCTTTGCTTATCTACAAGCTAATGTGAAAAATAGTCCCAACGGTGCGACTTTGTTACCAGGTAAAGCGAATATTTTCCGCGATAACGTTTTTATTGGGACAACTCAGTTAGAGAATATTGCACCAGGGCAAGAATTCAAACTGAACTTAGGGATTGATGAAGGTTTAAAAATTGAGCGCGACTTAGTTGAACGTCTAGTAGACAAAAGATTAATTAGCAACCAGCGCCGAATTACTTATAGTTATCGGTTGATAATTACTAACTTACTCGACAAAGAAGTAAATCTGAAACTAACTGAACAATTGCCAGTTAGCCGCTACGAGCAAATTAAAGTGCGCCTCAGCCGTAGTAACCCACAAATTCAACTTGGTGAAATGGGGATTTTAGAATGGCAGTTAACTTTTCCACCACAGGAGCGACGAGAGATATATTACCAGTTTAATGTTGAACATCCGCCTGAGCTAATGGTTGTTGGGTTGGATATTTAAAGATAGATTCAACATGAGATAGGTAAATGGCAAGCTACTGCACGTCTACTTACTTTGAAAGCTATATTAGTAAGCAATTACATTTGTGCGATACCCTGGCATGAACAATAGCTATCCTATTAAAATTTTAGCAAATAATATTGCCTTATATGCTGAGTCAAAAGTTGCAACTAATCTTCAGATGATCAAGCTAGTTTTAAATAGAAATAATGAAAAAAGTAAACTACTAGCTATCCATAGATTTAATAAAATAACCTTAGCTTTATTTGAAGAACTATGCCTACCTATACCTGAAAAATTAATGCCTTCTATACATGAGGAAATACCAAGTATATTCAATCAAGATTATGGCATAATTGAGTTAAAATTGGAAATCTAAAATTGAAACTTGGTGTGTTATCATTAAATTTGTAAGATGATAAAAACATAAATAAAATAAACAATTTTAACCGTCATCATAGCTACGCCTTTTTTAGCATTTAAAGATAAGATTGCATCCTTTCAACAATAATATGTCCTAACTGCTAGGCTAAACTTATAGCACTAAGACCACTTGCTGCCATGTCTGTCACCCCAAATTTAACAACCCCAAAAGATGTTACATTTTCGCCAGGGGATTTGTATAGTGACGAACTGCCTTTGGAAACTGACTTGCATCGGTTGCAAATGACACTGCTCATCCAATGCTTGGAGTGGTTGTGGCAAAATCGCAACGACTTTTATGCATCGGGTAATCTCACCATTTATTACAGTACACGCCAGTGCAAATCAGAAAACTTCCGAGGGCCAGATTTTTTTGTAGTACTGGGGACTGAACGCAAACACCGTAAAAGCTGGGTTGTTTGGGAAGAAGATGGCAAATATCCCAATTTATCCCTCTTCTGTCACTTTCCGGGTATTCTGAATAAAAGAATGAACAGAAAAAACCCTGAAAGGTAAGTAGGGCAATGGATGTAGAGTTACAA
>NZ_JBALCN010000024.1:0-76758 GCF_036919615.1 Nostoc sp.
ATTGCTGCCATGAATCAATTTAAACCCTGTTATGCTTCTGGATGATTTAGCTTATTTACTACTTGCTTATTCCGGAAAGTGACAGAAGAGGGTTAGGTTTGATGAACAATTGGGTCGTTGTTGGTTGCTTACGGCTGAAACTCCGTAAGCAATTTCACCGAGCGGAGGATTTCCGGCGAATCCGGTTGACTGCTGAATAATTGCTTCCATTCCGCGTTTTGATTCTCAAATGCGGTGCGTGCGCCATACAGGGCCATATCCTCATACTCAATAACGAGAATTAGCGAATTGGTATCAGGGCCAGGAACGGCATTACGAAAGAGGCGCACTGATTGAGGCATGACCTCGCTGTTGAACTTGGGACTGGCTGCTTCACCCAGTTTAGCCATGAAATCATTCATCCGCCCTGGCTTGACTTCGTAGGTAAAAATTGCAAAAACAGCCATTGCAGAAATCCTTTTGTTTGGCTAGTGTAAAAATTATACATTAACAAGATTTACAAAAAGGTTACGGCCCTGCCCTTTTCCTGCACTTACAAACTGACAATCCCACGCTTAACAGCAGTAATCACAGCTTGTGTGCGATCGCTCACTCCCAGTTTGCTCAAAATGCGATTCACATGCGATTTGACAGTGCTTTCACCAATACTCAAAGCAGTCCCAATTTCCTGATTACCCATTCCTTGTGCCATCAAACGTAGCACTTCCAACTCTCGTTCACTCAGTTCTGGATTGCTCATTCGCTGCAATAATTTTGCGCCCACTTCTGGCGGAATATATTTCTGACCATTATGAATGGCGCGAATCGCATTCAAAAGCTCGCCAGGTTTAGCATCCTTAAGCAGATAGCCTTGAGCACCCGCGTGTAAACCGCGATAGATGTCTTCATCACTATCGTAGGTTGTGAGTACCGCGATTCGAGCCTGCTTAAATTCAGCACAAATCGCCATAATGGCTTCAACACCTCCCATTTTGGGCATTCGTAAATCCATTAGTGTGACATCAGGTTGGTATTCTCGAAACGCGTCGATCGCTTGTTGCCCATTTTCCGCTTCAGCGATCGCTGTCATTTCTGGATCGCGGTTAATGATGGTTGCCAATCCCTTTCTGACAATGGCATGGTCGTCAACAATCAGCACTCGAATTGTAGTGGATTGGCTCATTATAATTCTCACTCTCGATTGATAGTGACAATAATTTCTGTTCCTTGACCTGGTTGGCTTTGAATCCTTAGTTGTGCGCTAATACGCTCTGCTCGTTCGCTCATTCCTAATAAGCCAAACCCACCGCTCAAAGGAATGCTACCCACTCCAAAGCCTTTGCCATCGTCTTTAATCTGTAAGATACACTGTGTCTCGTTGTACACTAACTCAACCCGAATTTCGCCAGCACAAGCGTATTTAATCGCATTGGTTAATGCTTCCTGCCCAATTCTGAGTAAGTTATTTTCCACTTCGGTTGGTAAGGAATAGGCTGTACCCTGAGTTTCGCAAATCAGAGCCGTGTCGGTCGTCGATCGCATTTGAGCCACAATCCGATGCAGGGCACTCTCTAAATTACCTTCTTCTAGTAGCCGCGGACGGAGTGCTGATACGGATCGCCGTGCCCCTGCCAGCCCAGCGCGTGCTAGTTCCTCAATCATTTCCAGATGTACTTGGGTTGCTTCCGGGTCATCCGCCAGCACTTGTGTTGCTGCTCCAACCTGAAGCAGAATACCTGTGAAGGATTGAGCCAGTGTATCATGAATTTCTCGCGCCATCCGGTTGCGTTCTTCCAGAATGGAAGCGTGCTCAGCTCGTTTGCGATCGCTAATGTCTGTGATCAGACTGTAGAAGCCTCTCACTTGAGCATTGTCATCGAAATCAGGGATCAAGGTCGCGCTGATACACCGCTTACCAAGCGGAAAAGGGATTTCTGCTTCTAAAGGTATAGTTTGCCCTTCAAACACCTGATTAATGTACGGCTCAACCCGTTGATAAACCGCCTCACCGAGAAGTTGGCGAACAGGGTTGCCGAGAATTTCATTGCGGCTACGGTTAAACCAAACCTCATAGGCACGGTTGATGAATTGATAACACCGATTGCCATCTACATAGCTGATCAGAACTGGTAGAGCGTCGGCAATCAGTCGTAATTCCTGTTCTCGTAAGCGAAGCTCGTCGAAGACATCGCGCAGCTCTGCTTCGCTTTGCTGTAAAGCTGCCGTTCGTTCTGCCACCTGAAGTTCCAGAGTAAGGTTGTATTCAGTTAACAGTTTCTCCGCTTGTCTCCTCTCTGTAATATCTTGAAAAGCTACGATTGCATAAGCCACGTCACCCTGTTCGTCAAAAACTGGAGTTCCCCATGCCTCAATTGGAATAGTTATGTCGTTTCGGCGAATTTCCATGTCATCAACCGTGGTACGTTCACCGCTTAATGCACGGACAATTGGCAGTTGGTCACTTGGATATTTTTCATTTGTTCCCACCCGATAAAACTGATAAACCTCTGCATACCGATCTGGTGTTATGGCAGGATCGACACCTTTGCCCACTAGCTGAATTCTCCGTTGATTGGCGTAATAAGGGTGACCCCTTGCATCCAATACTGCAATGGCTACTGGAACTGCTTCTAGAAATTGAGCCATTCTACTTTCACTCTTCTGTAGGTTTGAGTAGAGCTTGGCATTTTCAATCGCGATCGCTGCTTGAGTGGAGAGTAGATTCAGAAGTTGCGATCGATCTGGTGTAAATACTCCAGTTGCTAATTGATTTTCTAGATATAACACACCAACGAGCTTACTTTGATTGAGTAGCGGTAGACAAAAAATCGATTGAGTTTGGTAGTGTTGAATGTATGGCTCATTAATAAAAGTGCCTTCACAAGCTGCATTATTTAAGATGACTGATTCATGCGTCCGAATCACATATTGAATAATCGATTCGGGTAAGCGATCAGACATTGGAATTGATCGCATTACTCGTGTAGGACAAACCTGCTCACCCTCATTGAGTTCACAAGCAGCCTCAATTTTCCATTCGCCTGCATTTTCCAAAAGCAAGCATCCCATTTGTGCCCCAGCATTCTCAATTAAGATCAGCATTAAAGAATGAAGCAATTGCTCCAGTTCAATTTCACTGGAAATCGCTTGTGATGCTTTCATTACCGTCGCTAAATCAAAAGCAACTTGCGGCGCATTAGAGGTCATTCCAGCAGTAGTGCGGATTGGTGTAGAGTCTATGCTAGGCGACTGAGGAAAGAACTGGGGATAGCGAGTTTCTAAATCTTTAACCTTTGCCGTTGCTCCCCACCGCTCATAACAGTAATGGGCTTCCTTCATGTAGAGTTGAGCAAACTTTGCCAGACCTCGCGCTAGATAATGCTTGGCAGCTAATTCATATGCTAATGCCTCTTCCTGAATATATTCGTTTTCTCTAGCTCCTTGAATTGCTTGTTCGTAGAATTTTTCTGCCTCAAGCAACTGACCTAAAACTCGCGCTTTTTCTGCTTCGATTAAATGATATTTATGCAGATAATTCATTGGCGCATACTGTGCCCATTGCTTCATCTTCTCTTGGCTAAGGGCAACTTTCTTGAGAATTTCCTCCTGCTCTTGAGTACTACTTCTAACGTATATTGCCAGTCTTGTTAGAGAGTCATAGAGACAGTACACAGGAACAGTGGGGGTCACTCTTATTTGGCTTAAATGACTTTCTGCCCTAGCTGAGTTTTCTACTGCCTGAGCATACTCCGAAAATAAATAGCATAGGACAAGTTTGCTGAAAGATTCTAGAAAAATTGAAATTCTATTTAGTTCATGTTGTGGCTGTTTTTCCTCGTTGTAAGCTTCTCCAATAAGATGGGTTGACATAACCGAACGCCCCATCAAATTCAATACCGTTTGCTGTAATATTTGAATATGAATGAGTGCTGTTTTCTGTTGAACTTGACGACGAATTGCTTCAGTGTATGTCCTCATCTCACGTTCAAGTTTTACGAGTTCCTTACTGACAATAACGCCTTGGAGACAGTAAGCGTAAGCACCATAGGCAGCGAACTCTAAATCTCCTGTTTCCAACCCACTTCGATAGACTTCCAAGAGTGGCTCGGCTATTTCTCTAACGTGTTCTTTCCAATGTCTAATGAAGAAATTGATAATGAACAATGTCCGTGCTTTAAGTGCATGAGTATAGAATTTTGACAACAGCTTGAGAGCCAACTGTCCAAACTGGTAACCAGACTCGATGTTTCTCACCATTCCACAAAGGATTAATCCGCCAAAGCTGCTATAGACAAAGGGAGATATAAATGCATTGCCATATTGTATGGACAGATTAACCTGTTTAAATAAAAGTAGAGACACTAAATCAGGAGCAGCAAAATAGGCAGAAATCGTGATCCTTGACAAAATTCGCATTGCTGCCAATTGATTAGAATCAGTCATTTTCGGTAAATAACTCAAGTTCTCAATCAGCGTTTCTTGAAAGTGGGATATGATGATGTCTAATTCACGCTGAATATCTAACTGAGTTGGCTTTTCGGGAAAACTGATCCCTAGTTGCTGCAACACTTGCAATGCTGTATTGATCGATTCTAGTAGCTGATTCTGTGCAAAAGCTGTTTCAATTTTGACTTCGTAAACTTTCACAGTATCAAGAACTGTTTTAGCGTGTAGCAGAATGATCGCACTCCAGTATTCCACCTGCTCAAAATCACCACATAAGTACTCTGCTTCTGTTGTTTCTAGATATACCTCTAAGGTCAGATCATAGTTGGTTTGCCAGCTAGACGCTGTTAGCCATGCTCTGCCTGTGGCTAAATATTTTTTTGCCGCACTGTAGGCGATCGCTGCCTTTGCTTTCTGACTTGCCAGCAAATTCAATTTAGCGATCGTATTTCGCTCTGCTTGCTCGGTGACTAGCTCAATTCCATGATTGAGATGATCCACGATTTCAAACAGCCGTTCTGATATTTGTTCTGGCAATGACTTTTCGAGGAGATTGCGACCAATTTGCAGATGAACCACTTGTCTTTGCGACTGATCAATCAAAGCATAGGCGGCTTGCTGTACTCGGTCATGTAAAAACTTATACTCTTGAATTAACAAGTTTTCGTCTAACTCAGAGAGCGGTTGAATGAATCCATCTTGGATCGCTGTCAGTAACGCTGAGAAAACTGTTTTAACTGGTTGCTCACAGACAGTTGCCAACGTCTCTAAATCAAACTCAGCCCCAACACAAGCGGCTAAACGGAGCATCTGCTGGGTTGGGGCTGGCAATTTCCTCAACTTCAGCAACAACAGATCTATTACATTATCAGTAATCGCTTGGGCTTCAATCTGAGCCATGTTCCACTGCCACCCCCCTTTACTTCCCCCCTTAGTAAGGGGAGTTAGTGCGTTGCCAAGCCAGCGCCGTGCGGAGGTTCCCTCCGTTGAGGCGACTGGCGTGGGGTTTCCCCCGTTGTCGCAACTGGCAGGGGATTGAGGAGGGTCAAAAGTCAAACAATCTTCGGCATAGAGGTTTTTCAGAAACTCGCTCACAAAGAAAGGATTGCCCTCTGTTTTATGCAACACTAATTCCGCTAAGGGGCGTACAGTATCAGTGTTGTGATGTAGCGTCTCGGCAATCAACTGACTTAACGGCTTCAGCGTTAAAGGTTTAAGGGCGATCTCCTGAAGCACTGCCCCTTGTTGTTGCAGTTCTAAGAGCTTTAATTCTAACGGATGGTCTGGATTCACTTCATTATCTCGATACGCCCCAATCAAAAATAGATGTTGAGTCTGTTCATCTAGCAGTATTAACTCGATTAGCTTCAACGTGGCTGAGTCGATCCACTGCAAATCATCAAGGAAGATTACTAGCGGCTGTGACTCTGAACAAAACACCCTAATAAATTTCTGGAAAATGAAATTGAACCGATTTTGAGCCTCAGTTGCTCCAACTTCTGGTACAGATTGTTGCCGACCAATCAGCAATTCTACTTCCGGGATCGTATCAATAATCAGTTGTCCGTTGCTGCCCAATGCTGTGAGCAGACGCGATCGCCATAGTTGCAACTGTTCGTCTGGTTCAGCCAGCAGTTGGTGCATCAATTTTCGCAGGGCAATCACTAGGGCGCTGTAGGGAATATTGTGCTGAAATTGGTCAAACTCTACCAGAGATAAAATAACCGTGCTTTGCTGTGATTGGTCTGTAGAGTTCCTGCACGAGTGCTGATTTTCCAATTCCTGCATAGCCAGAGATCAACATCATTTCGGGAGACGCAGTTCGGCAGTCGCCGTCTTCTCTCCCTGCCACTCTTTCAAACGCCGCCAACAATACTGCAACCTCTGCTTCTCGTCCATACAGCTTTTGAGGAATATAAAACTGATCGCAAACATCTTGCAGGCCCAGTTGAATATAATCAATTCGACTCATCGTCTCTAACTGTTGAGCACAGACTTCTAAATCTGCTTTGATGCCCCAAGCACTCTGATAACGATCCTCCGCATTTTTCGCCATCAGTTTGAGAATAATCTCTGAAACAGCTCTAGGAATCGCAGTATTCAGTTCATGCGGCGGCATAGGATGTTTAGCAATATGACAATGGACTAGCTCCAGCACGTCTGTGGTGGGAAACGGTAGTTGTCCGGTGAGCAGTTCGTAGAACATTACGCCCAGCGAGTAGAAATCAGTCCGGTAATCGAGCAAACGGTTCATCCGTCCGGTTTGCTCTGGAGACAGGTAGGCGAGGGTTCCTTCTAAAACATGAGGGTTCTTGAAAGTCGGATTCGTGCGATTAAATTGGGTGGCAATTCCAAAGTCAATAATTTTGACAACGCCAGTATCCAGATTGAGGACTATGTTTCCAGGGTTGATATCTTTATGAATGACATTGGCTGCATGGATTCTGCCTAGAATCTCGCAAATAGTGCTCGCAAAACCTAGAAAAATCGATAAAGGCATCGGGCACAAAATATCTGGACGCTTGTGCATCCATTGCTCTAAGGACTCTGCCCCAAAATCTTCTAAGAGAATTACCAGAGTGCGTTGATAGTCTTGCTGGCTGTATGCCTTCACCACTCCTTCCACTGTGAGGGAACGGGTAATTTTATATTCCTGTCTGTAACGGGTTAATTCTTGAGGTGAGGGATAATCTTGCTTGAGCATTTTTACTACGATCCCTACTCCATCGTCTCTGATGCCTCGATAAACTAGAGAATTAGAACTTTCATATATCTTGTCTTGGATGGTAATACCAGGTAGAGCAATCATAGAGCAACTCTTGAGAGGATAATCTGGCATAACTCAAACTATACACCAATTCTCATTCTGAGAATAATTACTTGTTGTTTGCTCCCATCAAAAATAAGTTTGAGAAAAGATTGATAACTGAACTTTAATTTCCGACTCCAAAACACTCAACACTTTTCCTTCCACAGCAGTTAAATACGGTCGCTTCAGCTTGCCTAGCATTTCCAAAAACTTCTGCACTGACTCCTCCAGCGAACTCGAATACGCTCGACTCAGGCGATCGCAAAAAAGCCGCATCTGCTCACATTCAGCAGGCAAATAATCGAATGACTTCAGGTGCTCTGCTAGCTTGATAGAGACATTGTTTTGATATTTACGGCTTTTTATCCAGGATTGCAGGTAAACGGCGATCGGTCGGAACATTAAACAGTCGCTCAACACAGAGCAACATCTCCATTGCACCCAAAATCAGCCGCTCAGATACCTCACACATTGCCTGTACAGGAAAGGTGAGATGTCCCGATGACTCACCAAGTGGTGCATAAACCAAACGCAATTCTGTACCGTTGCATAATAGCCCGGTGTAAACTTTGGTTTCTTTTAAAAGACGCTCAAACTTAGACTGGGGGCTAGCGTGCCAACCAGTAGATTTACTATCCTCCGCGCCTGCATTGTTGAGTTCAGTACCAGGACTCAACACCTGTACCAACATCATCCAACTGCCATTAGGGTCGGGTACTGCATAAGTGGGTGTCAAGACTTCGTTGTAATCTGGTAGTGCGATCGCTAATTCCTCTGGACTGGCAACTAAATCTTCTGCCTGCCAACCCAAAACATTGATAGTAAAAGCAGAAAAATCAGTAATCCCAAAGCGTAGGCGTAGCCAGCCTTCAGCATCGCCTTCTATATCTTCAGGCAAAGCTTCGTAACGAGTAACTTCTTGTAGTATTTGTTGCAGTTCCACCACATTGCGGTTAACTACAGCTTGGGCTGCTGACTAATGCCGGGGGAGACACTACCAACCCCACAGGCTGGAGAAAGCCCAACCATTCTTTATGTAAACAGATTTCTGGATCGTTTGCCATTGTTTACACTCCCTCTAGCCGGAAATCGGCCATAAATAAATTACGCCGACTGGCAGGGCCCGCACTGCTTTTACTTTGTAAGCAGCTTCAATGCGGTCTGGTTCTGAAATTAGTTCAACTGTGATCGCTTGAAGGCGTTTTTCCTAATGGCGACGGTCTGCATCCAATTGACGTTGTTCCTCTATGAATGGAAGAGACAACTGCACTGTCTTAGATTCTTCCTGGCACTTGACAATTCATGTCCGTTACGCTGTTCCATCCTTGACGGGTTCCACGGCACATCAAAGTGGAACAAGTCTTCATACATTGCACTGTGAGATAAGGGATGAGGGTGCAATTACACTCTTTGTGTAACTCCAACATACAATCAATATTCTATTTTCAATATTTGCAGACGCTTATTCAGTTAAGCCAGTACATTAAAAATTCGACATCTACGCTTTTACATATTAGTAACGAGGTGAACGACTGCTTAAAAGAGCTTTGATTGACAATAGCAATATTACCTAAAAGGGAAGCATCTCAATCATGACTCAACTTGAGGATTTGAAGCGCAGTGTTAAGGTCAAGGGTATCTTGCCAAACAGTATTGTCACATTAGTAGATGCCGAACAGCACGGATCAGATGCTGTGAGCGTCATTTATAGAGATGACAGTGGTGGCACAGGAAGTCGCGTGCTATTTCGTTGGGATGAGCCAACTTTGGAAATTATAAGCCAAAAATCTCTTTGGAGATTCGATGCAGATGGTGGATTATTTCGCCTAGTGTCGGAAGCCTACCGTATCCAACTAGCTCATTTATTTGATCCATTTCTCGCCATTCACACTTCACGAGTAGAGCCTTACCCTCACCAAATTACAGCGGTGTACGCAGAAATGTTACCCCGCCAGCCCTTACGCTTTTTGCTGGCTGATGACCCAGGCGCAGGCAAAACTATTATGGCAGGATTGCTTATTAAAGAACTAATTATCAGAGGCGATTTGCAACGCTGCCTAATTGTCGTTCCAGGTAATTTAGTAGATCAGTGGCAACAAGAAATGAGAGAAAAATTTGAGCTAGATTTTGAAGTTCTCACAAACAGTCATATCAATGCAGCTAATACTGGCAATGTTTTTAACAAAATGCCCTTACTGATCGCTAGAGTGGACAAGTTAAAAAGGTACAAATCACCCCAGGACAAAAAACTCCAAGAAGATTTAAAGCAAATTGATTGGGACTTAATCATCTGTGATGAAGCTCACAAAATGTCCGCCTCATTCTCTGGGGGTGAAGTGAAGCCAAATCAACGCTATAACCTTGGAAGGCTGTTGTCTGATCATACCCGACATTTTTTACTGATGACTGCTACACCTCATAATGGCAAAGAAGCAGATTTTCAGTTGTTCATGTCTTTAATCGACCATGATCGCTTTGAAGGAAAGTTTCGTACTGGCGTTCATCCTACCGATGTTTCCGATATGATGCGGCGGGCGGTCAAAGAAGACTTGGTAAATTTAGACGGTACAAAGCTACTTCCAGAACGCAAAGCCTACTCTCCCAACTATACTCTCTCAAACTTAGAAAACCGTCTTTACCAACAAGTTACAGAGTATGTGCGGGAAGAATTCAACCGTGCAGAGGCACTGGAGTCTAGACGCAGAAGGACTATAGGTTTTGCCCTCACAATTTTGCAGCGACGGTTGGCATCTTCCCCAAAAGCAATTTACCAGTCTTTGCAACGGTGGCGGCAGCGGTTAGAAGAAAAATTGCGTGACAAGCAAATAGAGAACGAGGCAACACTTGACACTGATCAGGATGATATAGAGGAGTTAACAAGTAAAGAGCTAGAAGTGTTGGAAAATAAGTTTGTAGATCAAGCTACGACAGCGCAAACTATTGCAGAACTACAGGCAGAAATTGAGCGACTGCGGCAATTAGAAACGCTAGCGCAACAGGTAAACTCAGGTGAACCAGACCGTAAATGGGAAGAACTCTCACGACTATTTGAAAGTGACCCAGAGATGTTTGATGCTCAGGGAAATCGGTGCAAACTTATTATCTTTACAGAACACCGCGATACTCTAGATTATCTGGTAGAGCGGTTGAGCAAATTGATAAGTTGTCAAGCTGTAGTGACAATTCACGGTAGTATGCAACTAGAGGAACGTCAGCGAACACAGGCGGCGTTTAATCATGACCCTAATGTGCTAGTTTTAGTGGCTACCGATGCTGCTGGTGAAGGTATTAACCTTCAGGAATCATGTCATCTGATGGTAAACTATGATTTGCCTTGGAATCCCAATCGTTTAGAACAGCGCTTTGGCCGCATTCACCGGATTGGACAAACAGAAGTCTGTCATCTATGGAACTTAGTAGCTGAGGATACACGAGAGGGAGAGGTTTACAAAACGCTGCTGAAAAAACTAGAAACTGCGCGAGAAGCTCTGGGCGGTAAGGTATTTGATGTCTTAGGAGAGGCTATCAATGGTGAGGAACTACGGCAACTGTTAATTGATGCGATCCGCTATGGGAACCGACAAGATGTGCAAGAGCGATTATCCCAAGCTGAGGCTGGTCTTGAAATAGAGCGCCTTCGGAAATTATTAGATGAGCGGTCACTAAACTATGAATCTATGGATCTTTCCAAAATACGTCAAATTCGTGAGGACATAGAGCGGATTGAAACCCGTAAACTACAACCATACTTTATAACTGAATTCTTCTTACAAACCTTTGGGCAATTGGGTGGCAGAATAAAAGAAAAAGAATCAGGACGTTACGAAGTCACTTTTACTCCAGTTGATATCCGCAATAGATTATCTAAAACCTATAGCGACATTTGTTTTAAGAAAGAGCTGATCCACCTACGGAATAAACCTGCTGCCGAGTTTATCTGTCCGGGTCATCCGCTGTTAGATGCCATCCGTGACTTGTTGTTGGAACGCCACCGTACCTTGTTAAAACAAGGAAGCATTCTTGTAAATGAGAACGACTTTGGTGAGCAAGCCCGCATTCTAATCTACTTGGAACACGCAATTCAAGATGCCCGTACTAACAAAGATGGCAATTACCGCGATGTGTCCAAGCAGATGCAATATGTAGAGATTGACTCAGAAGGGCAAGTTCACAATGCAGGTTACGCTCCCTATCTCGATTACCGACCATTAGATGAATCAGAGCAATCCCTAATAGCCCAGATATTAGTCGAGCAATCTTCAATTTTACAGAGAGGGATTGATGAACAAGCGCAGGAGTATGCAATCAAATATTTAGTTCCCCAACATTATCGGGAAGTCCAGCAGCGCCGGACAGAGCGGATCACTAAGACAATAAAAGCTGTAGAAGAACGGCTTACTAAAGAAATCAATTACTGGGAGTCTCAAGCAGAAAAATGGCAACAAAAAGAACGAGCCGGAAAACAGAATGCCAGACTCAGCTATGATAATGCTCATCGCAAGGTAGAGGAAATTACGGCACGGCGGCAAAAGCGGCTAGAAGAGTTAGAAAAGGAGCGTCAATTATTACCGCAGCCGCCGCTGGTTGTTGGTGGTGCATTGATTGTACCGATTGGTCTGATTCGTCGTTTGAAAGGCGATAAACCAGTTGTTCCAAGCACTTTTGCCACAGAAAAGGAGCGAATCGAAAAACTGGCTATGGAAGCGGTAATAGCAGCTGAAAAAGCATTAGGATTTGAACCGCAAGACGTGAGTGCAGAAAAGTGTGGTTACGATATTGAATCACATATTTTAAGCACAGGTAAGCTAAGGTTTATTGAAGTCAAGGGACGTATTTCAGGTGCTGATACAGTAACTGTTACGAAAAACGAAATTTTCACAGCGCTGAATAAGCCAGATGCCTTTATCTTGGCATTGGTGGAAGTACCTCAATATGGAAATTGGTCTGAGGCAAACTGCGGTATCCGTTATGTAGTTAATCCCTTTTATCAACCACCAGATTTTGCAGTAATAAGTGTGAATTACAACTGGCAGAAACTTTGGAATCAAGGAGAACAACCACATAAATAATACCTGAAATTATTGAGTGCGATCGCTCATTTATCTAAAAATCGTTTTCACAAGAGCGTTAGAAATACGTAGGTATTTCGCACCTTGTCGCTAGGAGTCCATATGCGGCGCGCACCTTCAAAATAGACCAAAGCTAGAGTTAGAGTAAGTATTTCTGCTTGACTAAAAACAGCTTTGTTATGAGACATCGCAGTTTTCCTTCAGACATAGCTCTGTATCTACCCTCTTGCGCTAAAGTTGCAAATGAACGTGCATCTAAAGCCAGGAGGAAAGAGTTGTGAAAGCAATTTTGATGACAGCAGCTGGCAGTCCGGAAGTTCTGCAAGTACAGGAAGTGCCAAACCCTACTGTTCCTGTAGGTAATACTGAACTATTAATACGTTTAGTGGCGGCTGGCATTAACCCTATTGACACTAAACTTCGTAGCCGAGGCACTTTCTACCCCGATCGTCTGCCGACAATTTTAGGATGTGATGGTGCAGGTATAGTCGAGGTGGTAGGTGCTAGTGTTCAGCGTTTTCGCCCAGGCGATGAAGTATATTTTTGCTATGGTGGGTTGGGCGCACACCAAGGAAATTATGCTGAATATACCGTTGTGGATGAGCGGTTTGTGGCACGTAAACCCGCGTCTATCTCCTTTGCCGAAGCAGCAGCAGCCCCTTTAGTATTAATCACCGTCTGGGAAGCTTTATATGAACGGGGACGATTGGAACCTGGGGAACGGGTTTTGATTCATGCGGGTGCTGGTGGTGTCGGTCATGTAGCAATTCAATTGGCGAAACTCAAAGGTGCTACTGTTTCTACCACAGTCAGTTCTGAGGAAAAGGCTAATTTTGTCAAACAACTCGGTGCAGACCATGTAATTTTTTACAAACAAACAGACTTTGTGCAAGCAGTATTAGATTGGACTGGTGGTGAAGGCGTAGACTTAGCTTTTGATACCGTAGGCGGCGAAACCTTTCACAAAACTTTCCCCGCAGTGCGAGTATATGGCGATATTGTGACAATTCTCGAACCAGATGCCAATACTGTTTGGAAAACTGCTAGACTACGTAATCTCCGCATTGGTTTAGAATTAATGCTAACACCAGCATTGCTAGGATTAGAGCAGAGCCTCCAACACCATGCAGAAATTCTCGAACAATGTGCCACCTGGATCGATGAAGGCAAGTTAAAAATCCACGTTAGTCACAAGTTTCCCTTGAAAGAAGCAGCTAGAGCCCACCAATTAATTGAAAGCGGGTCTGTGGCGGGTAAAATTGTTCTGCTGATTAGCGATGAATGATCGAACAATTTGCATAATTTATTTTTTCAACGCATAGGCACGCAGACGTTAAACGCAAAGGTACAAGGAAAGGTCTCTTTGCGCTCCTTTGCGTTCCTTTGCGTTTTATCAATTCTTCTCCTCTTCCTCTCCCTACCTACTTTGGCAGCACAGGCACAACCAGAGCGCACACCCTTAACCCTAGAATTATTACAAGCGCGACTACGCACACCGATACTCCGCGAAGGAAATTTGACTGTAGATTTGCAGAAGATGGTGATTGATTTACGAGCAGAGAATGCTAGCTTTCGTGATGCTTTTTACCAACTACTACGAAAAGAACTAGGTGCAAAACCTCTGGGTTTAGACCTCAGCTATGCCCTGATTTTGGGGGATTTTGTCGGTAGCGATTTGGGTTTAAGAACACCCTTATATGCTCAAGCGATGTCTGGCGACAAACCCTTCTCTACAAGAGGCGTCTGGGCACCCATTTTCACAGCTACCGAACAAAAAGAACTAGAACGTTTACGCTTGGTTTGTCTGGAGTCACTCGCGATCCCTTTACCCAACTCCAAAGATTGTCGATCGCTTTTGGCAACTCAGTCAACTCCATCAAGTGAAATCGCTGTCTTTCGTGGTGTCTTGACACTGATACAAACTCGCTTCAATGGCGAAGTGAAGTTCTCTAATACATTTTTCCTTCAGTCTGTGGATACCCAAAACGCCACTTTTCTTCAATCCACTAACTGGACTGAAACTAGATTCAGTCGTCCTGTCAGCTTTAGCAGTGCTAACTTCCAGCAAGCAAGCATTTTTCAAGGCAGTATTTTTTTTGAAAAAGCTAATTTTAAAAAAACCAAATTTCAGGAACCTGCTAATTTTCAAAGCAGCATATTTGAAAAGACTGTCAACTTTAACCAAGCAACTTTTAAGCAGTTGGCTAAATTTAGTAGTGTGCAGTGGCAAGGAAATGCTGATTTTTCTGATGTGCGCTTTGCCAATCAAGCACAATTTACTAAAGCGAATTTTAATCAGTTCCTCCTTTTAACAGAAGCGACTTTTGAGCAAGCTGTGAGCTTCCGGGAAGCGGAGTTTAACCAATCTGTAAATCTGCAAGGGGCAAGCATTCTCAACCAAGCAGATTTTAGTGATGCCAGATTTGCTACAGAGGCTTGTTTAAGCGTACCTGGTTTAACTTTTAACTCCAACCAAGCAAAAATTTTAGGTAATCCTGGTCAAATTGGTAAGATGTTCTGCATCCCAACATTGCAAGGTAATCAAAATATCTTGCGGAATTTGGGGCAAAATTTCCGTCAGCAACAGCAAGTTGCTGATGCTAATGAACTAGAATTCACAAAACAACGACTGCGATTAATAGAGTTGGGGCGTCGTCTCACAGCTATAAATATTAATAGTGCAACTGTTGCAAGTTTGATTAACCTGGGTTTTTCTACAACTCAAGCCGAAGCGATCGCCCACCGCCGTCTGTTAAAATCATTTCGCAACAGCACTGAGTTACTCACCTTAGCAGACATCGATTTAGAAAAATATACCCAACTGAGTAATCACTTAATTGTTGGTGAATCCCTTTCCATCGGTGACTGGTTACTGCAAGCTTGGAGTTGGTTGGCATTAAGTGTATTGCTGTTGTTGAGTGGCTATGGTACGAATTTTTGGTTAGTGTTTGGCGTGGGAGGAGTTGCGATCGCTTATTTCGGCTTACTATTTTGGCTAGTGGATCGCTATCGTCGGCTACATCCCATACCAATTATTCCTACATCCTACGAAACCATTTCGATATTAGTCAGTTTTAGCATTTTAGAATTCTTGAGCTTACTAGCTATCTTTGGTAATGCTGAACAACCTTGGCTGACATTGGGGTGTCTTTTAATTATTATTGTCCCCGTTCCAATGGCTTTATTAATTAGACTTTACCAACAAGGTCGTTATCACGATTTAATGGACGTTTCTTACTTCACAGAAGACGGCACATTTCGTCAGTTACGATTGTTGATTGGACGTTTACCAGTGATACCAAGAAATGAGACATTTCGGGAACGATATATGCCTTTGTTGTGCGATCGCCGTTGGAACTGGCTCAACTACTATGATTTTAGCCTCAATAACTTACTTAAATTAGGATTTAACGACATTCGCCTGCGAGACGAACACTTACCAGGTATCATCTCTGCACTTGCTTGGTATCAATGGAGTTTGGGTGTAATTTACATCACGCTAGTTTTGTGGACACTTTCCCGCACAATTCCAGGATTGAATTTGCTGATTTATCTGAAGTAGCTTACCACGCGGTTAGATAGCGGCAATGAATTCATTAACTGTAAACCAAGTTCTGCACGAACTTGAAGGCAAGTTGTGATGTCTGGCGACAAGCCTCTACGCATCCTTAATATTTTCGATGGCTTCTTCTCTGACCTTGACTAACACAACCAGGTATACTGGGGCACTCGGAAATTCAAACTCTGGTTTCCTGTGCTTTCTAGAGAAAGATAGAAGTTACAATCAAAATCATGAAGCCAATGCCTATAGGACTAAATGACTATGCGAATTAAGCAAATTTCTGTCAGTGGCTTATTTGGAATTTTTGACCATGTGATTCAATTGAACATGAATGAACGAATCACCATTATTCATGGCCCAAATGGTTTTGGAAAAACAGCCATATTAAGAATTTTGAATAGTTTTTTTAACTCTCGATACGCAGACTTGAGAGCTATACCGTTTAGAAATTTTAGAGTTGAATTTGATGATACTACTATTGTTGAAATAATCAAAAATTCTGAGAATGTAGAAGACTCAGAAACGAATAATATTGGTTTCAAGTTTTATAAACATGATTCACAACCATTTTATTTTGCTTTAAAGCAACTAAATACTCGTTCTGATAGAGAAGTTTTTATTAGTTATGGCTCAGATGATATGATACGAGAAAGCGAACAAATATATCCTCTACTATTCAGGAATTATTTTACTGAAAGAACTCTTTCTTCAGAAGACTCTGAAGAGGTTTATGATGGTTTATCTTCTTTAAAATTGAAGTTAAAAAAAAAACCTGATTGGCTAGAAAAATTGAAAAGCAATATTCCTATTCGCCTCATTGAATCACAACGGTTGCTTAATTTTGTTCCTAACCGTTCTTCCAAACGGTCTGCTGAAACACCTTCAATGTTATCCACTGTATCTGCCTATTCTGATGAACTTGCTAAACTGATGCAAGATAAATTTAAGGAATACGGTACAACATCTCAATCTCTTGACAGGACTTTTCCAGTTAGGGTAGTTAAGCAACAGCCATCCACAGATTTAACAGATGAACAACTTCGTCATCAATTAAACGAACTTGAAGCGACTCGCTCTCGTCTCATAGAAGTAGGTCTTTTGGATAAAGATGAAGATGCAGAATTTCAAATTCAGCCTCAAGATATAGATAAAAGTACTAAAAATGCTTTATCAGTATATGTTGAAGATGTGGAAAAGAAGCTGAGTGTTTTTGCTGAAATTGCAAGTAAAATTGATTTATTAAGGAAGATTATTAATAATAAGTTTGCCTATTCTTATAAAGAGATAAACTTTAGTAAAGACAAGGGATTCGTTTTCACTACACTTTACAATTCCTCTTTATCTGATTCAAAAGCTCTTTCACCGACAGATTTATCATCTGGTGAGCAACATGAGTTAGTTCTTCTATATGAACTACTATTTAAAGTTCAACCTAACTCTCTAGTTTTAATTGATGAGCCGGAATTATCTCTTCATGTAGGATGGCAGGTTCAGTTTTTAAAAGACTTGCAAGACATTACACAGCTTGCAGATTTAAATATACTAATGGCTACTCATTCACCAGATATCATTCAAGATCGCTGGGATTTGACGGTTGAATTGAAAGGGCCACAAAAGTGAAAGATTTTCTGACAGTTGACCGTGTTGCTAACCAAATACGATTACGAAGAAGCACATATACTGGAACTTTTTTATTAGTGGAAGGAAGTTCTGATAAAACTTTCTATCAGCGATTTGTTGACAAATTAGTTTGTGAGTTAGTCGAAACATCAGGAAAACCCTCAAGTAAGCAGTGTGCTATTGACATTTTAAAAATTTTGGAACAATCAAATTTTCAGGGAGTTTTAGCGATTGTCGATGCAGATTTTGATCGCCTTGAAACTTTGTTATACACCAGTAATAATCTGCTCTGCACCGACAGCCATGACCTTGAAACTATGCTGATTAACTCACCAGCATTTAACAAAGTACTTGCTGAGTTTGCTTCTGAAGAGAAAATTGGCAAATTTAATCGAGACGTAAGATCAGTATTACTTGAACTTGGAATATCGGTAGGTTATTTGCTTTGGATCTCTAAGTGTGAAGGACTAAACCTAACCTTTGATGGTATTAAATTTAGCAAGTTCCTTGATGAGCAAACTTTGCAAATTGATGAAATCAAGCTGATTCAAGAGGTTAAGAATAAATCCCAAGCTTACTCTTTGAAAGACGAAGATTTGCGAGAACAGCTCAAGACTCAGAAAAGCAATAATCATGATCCTTGGTAAATCTGCTGTGGTCATGATTTGGTAGAAATTCTGTCCATTGGCTTACGCAAAGTGCTTGGCTCTAATAAAGCTGCTGATGTTGAACCGAATAGTCTTGAGCGTAATTTGCGGCTTGCTTACGAAGAAATCTACTTTCGCCAGACACAACTCTATTTGGACATTCGTACATGGGAAAGTAATAATCAACCATTTAGGGTTTTGCGGAATGACACATAATACCAAATTCTTAAACTATATATAGTATTGTTATTTTTTACACACCAGCGGTTGAAGAGTGTTGGTGTTGGTAGAAAATTAGGCGATCGCACTACAAAGTTAAGTTAATGCATCGGCTTGCATTGTAAATGCGGCGGCCGCCTTGTTAATACATCGGCTTGCATTGTAAATGCAGCGGCCGCTTTGTTAATGCATCGGCTTGCATTGTGAATGTATCGGCCGGCTTGTGAATGTGTTGGCTTACATTGTGAATGCGGCGGCCGCCTTGTGAATGCGTTGGCTTGCATAAACTAACCTGCTCTTTCTCTAACTTTGTTTTAAACTGTTGCGTTTACAATTTGCATTTTTTTTAATTTGGGGAAAAGCTTTAAATCCTCTTTACCATCCTGCTATTCGTGCACTCAGCCGTTTCCTCAGTTTCAGCAAAGAGTGACTGAGGAAAATGGATCGCCAGTTAAATCATTTATCGATTTCGGGAGATGTTGAAAAGATTGTCTGTGGAGCGCATTCAATTCCTACTATCGTTGATCAGATACAATCTTAGTCAAAAAAGGAAGCATACAAGGCGCTAAAAATATTCTTGAAATGCCTCCCAAATAGACTTGTCAGGTTCAGGATAATTAGCTTTGAATGTTGCAATTTGAGCAGTTCTTGTCTGGGCAGATTTTTGCAAATATGATTGGCGATCGCTAAACTAAAAGTCAGCCCAGATTCGGTCAACCTAAGTTCGCAACTAAACTTTTGCTTCCAAAGACTTGAGTAACTCGGTATTCACACCCGACTCACGAGTCAGAGCAATTTTGCCAGTGCGGGCGATTTCTCTCAAACCAAATTTTTGCAACACCTGCATGATCGCTACCATTTTACCTGGATCTCCCACAACTTCTAAGGTGAGAGAATCTTCCGCCACGTCCACGACTCGCGCCCGGAAAATTTGAGACAGTTCGATCACTTCTGAGCGATTGCTGCTACTAGCATTCACCTTCAAAAGCATCAATTCCCGCTCTACGCAAGGAGTTTCGGTAATGTCCTGTACCTTAAGGACGTTGACTAATTTGTACAGTTGCTTGGTGAGTTGCTCGATAATGCGATCGTCACCAGGTATAACCATCGTAATTCGAGAGACTCCTCCTTGTTCAGCAGGGCCAACAGCAAGGCTTTCAATATTAAAGCCGCGACGCGCAAATAAACTAGAAATGCGGGAAAGAACACCCGCCTCATCTTCTACCAGAACTGAAAGGGTATGTTTCATCTTCGCCAACAGAGGCTAGAGCAGGAATTGAGTAACGCAGACACTAGCTAACGGCTACGCTAGACGGACTACCGCACTAAAAAAGTTAGTGCGACCTTCTATTTTAAACTTAATAGTTGCACTCATTGCATTCCTAGAGAAAAATTGGGCACAAATCATACTGCAAGCAGGAATTTGACTGAATGCACATCTTTTTATTGGCAGATGCGGTATTTTTGTAAAGCCTTTATACTCAGATTTGATAAGCCTCTAATCGGAGAAAAGTTTTTATGGGTTGGTTACAAAGATTATTTGGAATGGAAAAACCTGAAAATGCAGAAGTAAATCCAACTGCACAGGCAATACCGGAAGCTGAGACTAGTAACGTTGCATCTAATTCTACGCAATCCACACCACCAGAACGCGTGGGATTAAACGGAGAATATGACCAAAGTGGTTTAGCAAAGCGGGTAGCGTTGGCATTTGATGAAGACCCCCAACTCGAGGATGTTAATTCCCTTTGGGTTGCTCAGACAGGCAGTACTGTAGTATTGAAGGGTATAGTTCCCAGTCAAGAAATTCTCAACAAAATGATTTCTGTAGCCAATTCGGTGAATGGGGCTACAGATGTTGACACTAACCAAGCGACGATTGGCTAGGTGTTAAGGAATTAAAATTAAGAAATTCAATCGTGGTCAAGGTACTAGCTGACGCGATCGCTCCCATTGCATAATATTCAGGGAATAACCAACGGTTAGCGATCGCCAACCCGTCTCTCAATCCAATCTAAAATAGCTTGGTTTACTTGTTTTGGAGATTCATCATGGGGACAATGCCCTACATTCTCCAAATTCAGCACTTCCAACTTCTTGTTGTACTGGGCAAATTGGCTAGCTAAGGCTGGGGGAACAAACCGATCTTTTTCTCCCCAAATTAATAACATTGGAATTGTTAAGGTTGGTAATACTTTCTTGACACTGGGACTAAAGTTAATCCCAATCGCAGCTTTGAACAAAGCACTAAAAGCCCTAGCAGAACCACGGTCTTGGGGAGGTTCTGCTAAAATTTCTATGAGTTCATCGTTAATCGCCTCTGGATTAGCGTAGGCAAGACCTACCCAGCGACGCAGCACCCCAGGACGGCGCACGAAGTTAAACACAGGTTTAAGAATCAACGGCGAAGCAACAATATTTTTAATTGCTCTGACGACTGGTTGCAGCACAGGCGGGATTGCTTCTTGCTCTAGTGAAGGGTCGGGTAAACTCATCATCACCATACCCCGCACCATGTCGGGGTGAGTGGCGGCGGCGGCCATAGAAATCAGTGAACCGTTGGAATTGCCTATTAATATTGCTGGTTCACGGATAAATGTTTTCCAGAAATCGTAAACCTGCTCAACCCAGAATTCGATGCTGTAATTAGCAGCGGCTTTTTCAGAAGCGCCAAAACCCAACATATCGATGGCGTAGACTGTGTGATGTTCACCCAACACCTCTAAATTATGTCGCCAATGACCAATGGAAGCGCCAAAGCCATGTAGCAATATCAGGGGTGTTGTTTTGTGGTGATTTTGGCTAGGGCGAATGTAAGTGTAGCGGGTTTGCCAGCCGCGCCAAACCCAATCCCTTTGATTACCAACCCGTTCCTGCCAGTGTAGTGTAGTGGTCACAGTCCCCTCTAATTCATCAGCGTGAAATTCTATTATAAAACTTTGATTTTTTACCTTATGTGGAAAAACCAAGCAAAACCTAACCCCCAGCCCCTTCCCTACAAGGGAATGGGAGTAAGATTCAAAGCCTCTCCTCTCTTAGGCTGCGGTGTACACAGATATCTGTGCAAAACCAAAATCGTTGTAGATCCTCCTAAATCCCCCTTAAAAAGGGGGACTTTGAGAAGTTTCTGCCCCCCTTTTTAAGGGGGTTGGGGGGATCAAAAGTCTATGGTGCAACTCTAGAAGACTTGTGCGTACACCATACTAAGAGGGGAGAGGTTTGGAAAGAGGTTAAAACTACTTCCGTAACTTCTCAAGCTCTGCATCTGTAAACGGATTCTTCCCCGCCCGTAAATCTTTCACCCAGCGCTGCCGTTGTGCTTTACTATCTTAATCCTCAGCCTGGGCAATGTATGCGTCAAAGTCAGTAATCGCTCCTTGGGTGTTGTCTGTCAGCGCCTTCGCCAGTCCACGACTGTCACGATTATTGCCCTTTTCGTTTTCAGGAGCAAGGGCAACGGCTTTGTCACAGGCAAACATGACATCAGTGGCTTGTTTTTGTAAGCTACCGTATCGGCAAAGTGAGTTCCAAGAGTTGGCAGAGATTTCAACTTTTGGATCTAACTTTTTGGCATCTGCGTAATCTGCTAGTGCTTCCTTGACATTACCCTCTTTCACAATTCTCTCTCCTTCACCAATCAAACGTTCCGCCTTTTCTTTGTTAGCAAACTCTTGAGCTTTTACCTTGGGGTTAAATTTTAAACTGGGATTCCATTTGAAGGCTGTGTGAAAGGTTGCAACTGCATTGTCAATATTGCCCTCTCTAGCTTCGTTTTCACCTTCTTGAACTAAAAACGGTGCTGCTGCTATTAAGTTAGATTTATTTTGGCAGACCTCTAGTGTTTCCAAGTCTTTAGGATTGATGACAAGATAATCATTCAGCCATTGACAACCGCGAGACAACAGTTCATCAAGATTGTCAACCCGCTACACCCGCGCGGTCTTGTCATCACTGGCGGTGAGAATGCGTTTGCCATCCGAGCTAAAACTGGCGCTGTTGACATAGCTGGTATGCCCTTTGAGTTCGGTGATTTGTTTACCAGAGATATCCCACACCCGCGCGGTGTTGTCATAACTGGCGGTGAGAATGCGTTTGCCATCCGGGCTAAAACTGGCGCTGTTGACATAGCTGGTATGCCCTTTGAGTTCGGCGATTTGCTTCCCGGAGATGTCTCACACCCGCGCGGTGTTGTCAGCTGAAGCGGTGAGAATGCGTTTGCCATCCGGGCTAAAACTGGCGCTGGCGACACGTTCGGTATGCCCTTTGAGTTGATTTTGCGTAGCCCGTCGTAGATATCGTTGTTTACAAGGTTATCTTGAGGTGGGTGCGGTAAATCAGTCATAAGCTAATCTAAATCTAGATTTGTCTACAGGTTTTGACGTTGAGTCAACCTATCCCGCCTTAATACTGATTGAGTTTGCCCGTAGTGTTGGGCTAAGTAAATTGATCAGCGGTTTTTGACTATAGATATTACTAGTACGCCACGGCGGAAATAGAGCAACCATTTAAAATCCCTAAAAAGCCCATTCCATAATACTTTTGACTTTTGACTTTTGAATGAGTGACTTTCGCCTTGCGGTACTAAGCTTACTGTCTGTAAGATAATATGTTACATGAATTTTGTTAGATGTCCTGCATCTGTGAACTTGGTGTTCTGGAGAGATGATGCTGCTCAATGCGATCGCCTACGGTGGGCGGTTACGCCATCGCAAAAAGTATTACTAAATAATTGTAATAATATTTAATATGAGTCTAGGTTGTGTAATTTAGATTAACTATTGCAAAGAAATTCTCTCAGAGTGAGTAGAATGACAAATACAACGACGCAACTAGTTTATGGATTAGCTACCCTAGAAGTGTAGACTATTTTTTCAGTTCTGAGTCAATTTCAGTATTTTGCCTTTGAGGCATACCAATTTAGACCACACCAAATCCTTCATTAAGAGCTCCTACAAATCATAATGCCTGTGATTGAGAAGAAAAGAACTCGCGATCTGCCCCAAATTAATGAACGAATTCGCTTCCCGAAAATTCGGGTCATTGACACTGACGGTGCCCAACTGGGAATTATGCCCCCACAGGAAGCACTACAACTAGCAGAAGAAAAAGAGCTAGATTTGGTGCTACTCAGTGACAAAGCTGACCCGCCAGTTTGTCGGATTATGGACTATGGGAAATACAAGTTTGAGCAGGAAAAAAAGGCGCGGGAAGCCCGGAAAAAGCAGCACACAGCTGATGTCAAAGAAGTTAAGATGCGCTACAAAATAGAAGAACACGACTACAACGTGCGTGTTAAGCAAGCAGAGCGCTTTTTGAAAGATGGTGATAAAGTCAAAGCTACTGTGATGTTCCGGGGTCGAGAAATTCAACACAGCGACCTAGCAGAAGATTTGCTCAAGCGAATGGCAACGGATTTGGAGCCATTTGGTGAGCTTCAGCAAGCGCCAAAAAAAGAAGGGCGAAACATGATGATGCTCATCTCACCCAAAAAATAATCCTCTAACTGTTTAATAGACCAAGTTGGAAAATCCCCTGACTTTTAGCTAGGGGATTTTTTCATTTTTCGTTTGGATGCAACATCCGCCCCTACCTCTGAGATCGTTTAAATTTATCTAAAATCGATAGTCCTGAAGCCTAAGTGGGAAACATAATACTCAGTTGCTCAGGACTTTTGCTATTTCCAGGGGATGGGGGATGAGGGGGACAAGGGGGACAAGGGGGACAAGGAAGTATTTCTTCCCCTGCTCCCTCTGCTTCCTCATCTCCCCCTGCCTCCCCTGCTCCCCCTGCCTCCCCTGCTCCCCTGCTCCCCTGCCCCCTGCCTCCCCTGCTCTCTACTCGCCCATTGCGCGGTGATACTACCAGAAAATAAAACTGCATGGAACTGAAAAATCACTGGTTGGCTGCAAATAAAGTTGCTTTACCACGACTACTACAATGGGTGAATCTCCGACCAGAGGAGAGCGAACGGACTCAGATAATGTTTGTTTTTTATACAACTGTATCTGTAGGGTTGCGGTGGGCAGAGGACAGTACAGTGGCGCTGTTTTTAGATGAATATGGGACTAACCTACTGCCGTGGATGTATATTGCCAGTGCCGTGATGAGTGCAGGACTGGTTTTTTTATACTCTTGGCTGCAAAAGATTTTTCCCTTACGCCGGGTGATTGTGGCGATCGCACCTTGCATGTTAATGCCATTAGTTTTATTAGTTGTATTACGTTGGGGAGCGCACTTTTCCTATCTGGCAGTGATTTCGGTATTTCTGCTGCGGCTGTGGGTAGATGCACTTTATGTGGTCAATGACCTCAACACCTCCATCGTCGCCAACCAACTATTTAACATTCGGGAGATTAAGCGGACTTACCCACTGGTGAGTAGTGGCCTTTTAGTAGCAGATGTAATTAGTGGTTTTAGTTTGCCTTGGCTAGTGCAATACACCACGCTAAATAAGATCATCCTCATTGCCTGTGTAGTGATTTTATTCGGATCGGGGATTTTATTCTATTTAACTCATCACTATCGAGCTGCTTTTCCTGAAACCCCACAAAGACTAATTTCTGAAGAACAAGCCTCACGAGCGCGTTTTCTCAAAAGTCCGCTGAAGCGCTATGTCTGGCAGTTGTTTGCTTTTGTGGGTCTGTTGCAAGTCATTGGGTTGTTAATAGATTTTCAGTATCTGCGCGAACTCCAATCCAATTTGAGCGACCGAGAACTTGCGAGCTTCTTGGGTCTTTTTGGGGGGATATTGGGACTGTGTGAGTTGTTGTTGCAGTGGTTTTTTTCCAGCCGACTCATCGAACGGATGGGGGTATTTTTCACAGCCACACTTTTACCAATCACCGTAGGCTTTTCCCTACCAGGAGTGCTGGTATTCCTGCATTTAATTCCAGCCATACAATCGCAAAGCTTTTTCTGGGGTCTGATAGTTGTCAAATTCTGTGATGAACTTCTGCGCTACACCTTTGTCATGAGTAGCGGCCCCATCCTGTACCAACCGATTCCAGAGGGAATTCGCAGCCGGATGCAGACTTTATCTGGCGGAACCGCTGAAGCGATCGCTACAGGTTTGACAGGAGCGCTAATTTTTGTAACTCTATTGTTTTGTGGGCAGTTTGTAGCCGAACCACTGCAAAAATGGGTGTTGGTAGCAGAAACAATGTTGATAGCTGGCACCTGTTTAACAGTAGTTTGGGAATTGCGATCGCGCTATGTTGAGCTGTTAGTCTTGAGTGTGGCACGGGGTCACCTGAGTGCAACGAATGTTGGCTTACGATTTTTTAAGCAAGGGGTAGTCAAAGCTTTAGTAGAAAAAGGCAGTGAGGCTGATAAACGCTCTTGCATTGAACTTTTAGCCCAAATTGATTCCCTTGGATCTGCGGAAATTTTAGCACCTCTACTAGTCAAGTTAACCCCAGATTTGCAGCGCCAAAGTTTAGAAGTGATGCTGATGGCAGGTGCCAATCTCGCTTATCTAGCCGCCATTCGTCCTTTGTTAGAACAACCCCAAGATACTAACCCCGAAGTTTTTGCCTTAGCGCTGCGCTATGTTTGGCTGGCTGAACCAAATCCCAATTTAAGCCTCCTAGAAGGATACCTCAACCCTCGCCAAAACTCACTCATCCGCGCCACTGCCGCCGCTTTAGTCTTACGCCAAGGAACGCCAATGCAAAAGGTAGCAGCCACCCAAGCCATGCGCCGGATGTTAACTCATAAGCAAGAATGGGAACGGGTAAATGGAGTCAGAGCACTCAGAGAAGCAGTTTATTTGCAGGCGCTGCGGATTCACATCCCGAATTTATTACAAGATGAGTCGTTACGAGTGCGCTGTGCCGTATTGGAAATGATCGCTGCAACGCATTTAGAAGAGTACTATTCGGCACTGATTGCAGCACTTTATTACAAATCAACTCGTAGTACAGCAATATCAGCCCTAATCCGATTAGAGAATGAAGCTCTAGAAATGCTATTACAGTTGGCTATCAATATTTACAAACCAGAAATAGTGCGGATGTATGCTTGGCGGACTATTGCTCAAATAGGCACCCAGGAAGCATTGGAGACTTTATGGAAAAACTTGGAATCATCTTGGGGAACTACCAGGGATCATATTCTCCACAGCTTACTAAAAATACACAAACAACCAGGAATTACAGGTTTAGTAGATCGGTTTTATGAAAGTCAGGTAGAAAATTTGATAGAACAAGAATTAAAGTTTTTAGGTGAGATTTACGCCGCCTACATAGACTTTAAAACATTAGATCAAAAAGAAAATTATCAATCAAGTGAGAGGATTGTGATTGTCTCTGAATTACTGCAACGCGCCCTTCTAGAATTAGAATTGGATGTCAAAGAGCGGTTGCTACTGTTACTGAGACTGCTTTACTCGCCAGAAAAGATGCAGGCAGCAGCATTTAATCTGCGATCGCTCTCAGTGGTAAACTTAGCGCGGGGCTTAGAAATCTTAGAGCATACCGTAACTCTGTCTTCAAAGTCTCTGTTGCTGAATACTTTGGATAACCGACCGCAGGCAGAAAAATTGCAACATCTTGTAGAAGCCAAGATATTAAAATATGAAAATATGGTAGTTAGCGATCGCCTCCACAGATTGCTGATGTTGGGTAACTTGCTTTCTGACTGGTGTCTAGCTTGCTGTTTCCATTTTGCTCAAGTGACTCGCATCCGACTGACAAGTTCTGAGATTTTAATGAGTTTGCGTCATCCAACTGGCTTTGTCAGAGAAGCTGCGATCGCATACTTGCATCTGGTTTCACATCGTGTTCTCCGGCAAATCTTACCCCAGTTACAAAAAGATCCACATCCTCTGGTGGCTGCTCAAGTTAAAGAGTTACTCGAAAAATACCAGTTTAAAAATTACAATTGAAAAAACCTCTGCTGGAATAATTTTGTTATTTCTATAGAGGTTCTCAATTGCATAGAATACAGACAATTCGTAGGTGCACAGCATTGCTGTGCCCTTATTGTGTATTGCATCCAAACGATAACCGCTATATTGCTGCTAAAATACCATTTTCAAAAATCTTGACAACCTCTGAATAGCCTATAGGGGTGTACATCTGTACGCCCTTACCAATGTATCTGTATCTTGACTCTTTTGTTAACCTGTAAAGTGAAGTAAAAATTCAAAGAATATCAGAAACAGTCATGTACGTACTCATAGGTGGAGCAGGCTTAGTGGGCTTAAGTTTAGCCCAGAAACTGGTAGAACTGGGGCATACTGTTGCCGTTATTGATATTGATCCTACCGCTTGTCGCTATGCCCGTGAACAAGTAGGAGCAATGGCTTTTGAAGGCAGTGCAGTTAGTACAGAAGTATTACTGGAAGCTGGGATTCGCAAAGCCGGCTCTTTGGCAGCTGTCCTCCGCAGTGATGCCTTAAACTTAGCAATGGTAACTCTTGCTAAACACTACGGTGTCCCCCATATTTTGAGTCGGATGCGCCACCCCGATTTTGCCGAACCGCTGCGGATAGCTGGAGCTAACCATATTATTAGTACTGTTGAGCTAGCGGTTTCAACAATGGTAAATGCCATTGAGTATCCACAAGTGGAATCAATGATGCATTTTGACCAGGGACAGATTGAGGTTCTGAAACTTTCCATTCCAAACAATTGCTATGTTGCTGGTCGTAGCCTTGCCGAAATTGCTCAGGATTCCCAATTCCCTACAGGTTCACTAATTATTGGCTATCAACCTCATCCCCACCAAGACTTAATGATTCCTAACGGCAGTACAATACTGGAACCTTATTCAACTGTGCTGATTGTGACTAAACCAGGATCTTTACATCAAGTCATTGATTTTATTGACCAAAAATGTTGAGTGCAGTCCCTATCTAAACTCTTTATTAGATGGGGTTAGCTACAGATGTATAAAAAATGGGTGTAAATAGTTTTAATGAAGCCGTATCCACATCTTTATTTAGCGATCGCTATTATTTTTCTTGCATCTTGTAAATCAACAAATATTCCACCCAAGTCACAACCCGATGCCACTCAAGCAACTCCATCTCAAAAAATAGTGACGCTGGATAAAAATTTTAAGATAGCTAGCGGTCAAACTGTTTATGTTCCTGTCTATTCTCATATCTATCATCACAATCGCCAGGAGATTTTCGAGTTAGCAGTTACGCTCAGTATTCGGAATACAGATTTGACCAATCCGATGATCATTACTTCTGTGCGCTACTATAACTCAGATGGGAAATTAGTTAAGCAGTATTTGGAGCGCCCTATTCAACTTGATGCACTAGCTTCTACAGATTTTTTTATAAATAGAAATGACACGACTGGAGGTTTAGGCGCAAACTTTATTGTCGAGTGGGTAGCCCAAACAAAAATGTCTGAACCTATAGTGGAAGCAGTGATGATTGGTACTGACTTTCAACAAGGAATTTCTTTTATCAGTCCTGGGAGAGTCATCAAAAGTCAAAACAACTAAGTAGTTAAACTAAAAAAATAAACAAAGTAGGGTGTGTTAGGCAAAGCTGTAACGCACCGTACTAGCATCATAAGGCTAAAATGATGTATTAAAAATCTCTGGAAAATTCAAGCTTAAAAATATAATCCAATTTTTTTATTGCATTATTTTAGCCTTGCCACTTTACTACACAGATTTTACATTTTATTTTGTTGACTTTTGCAAAATTGAGATGCTCTCGATAATTGATTTGTGGTTCCAAATAATCAACCAGGATTTTTTTTAGATGTCTAATCATCTTCTAGTTTCAGCAATTGCTCATCAAGAGTTTGTATCCGCTCACGCACAATTTCTTCTGAGAGAATTCGCTTCCGCATTGCCTCATTGAGCGCTCCTTTTTCTGCCAGTAGTAAACGGCGACGAATGGCATCAAGTTTACTGCTGTTGCCACTTTTGCCTGACAACTCATCAGGGCGACGATTAAAAAGTTCTCGCAGTGTCTTTTCTGCACCGGCAATTCGTACCTGATAAGCTGAACGCATCTCTTCATAAACGGCTTTTGGTAACACCCCTGATTTCAACAAGCTATCTAATTCATCCTGTGCGGCCTTACCTGTCATCAGATGGGCTTGCAATTCTTCAACCTGTTGTTGAGTCTCTGAAAATTTAGATAATTTTAAACGTTTTACTACCCAAGGCAAACTTAAACCCTGTCCGACTAACGACACCAGCACACTGCCGAAGACTATAGCTATCAAGACTTCTCGCCCTGGTAATGTAGTGGGTAAGCTCAATGCCAGAGCCATTGAGAGTGAACCTTTGATGTTGCCTAAAAACAGTAAATGTTGCCAGCGCAGTGGAATTGGGCGGTCAAACCAACGAACCACTGCTAGGAGTGGATAGACCGTAAGAACTCGCCCGACTTGATAAGCTAAAACTGCAAGTAGAATTGCAGGTAAAGTCCTCCAGAGCGTTACCAGGTTTATTTCTACACCAATCAATAGAAAAATAAAGGTGTTGACGGTAAAACTGGCATATTCCCAGAAACTCAACAAGGTGATGCGACTAGAAGCAGAAGTATTGCCAGAAAGCCCTAAATTCCCAAAAATTAATCCAGCTACAACTACGGCGACAGCACCTGATACATCTAGAAATTCTCCAGCCTGGAAAGTGCCTAATGCAACTGCTACCGTCAGTAATAGACTACTAAGGGGATCATCCAAACGGGCGAATACAGGTATGCTCAAGTAGCCTAAGACTAACCCCACCAGGCAGCCTCCTATAGAGATAAATAGGAATTGTTGGATTCCCTGTAGTAAGGTGAGTGAACCTGTCGAATATACTTGCAAAACCAGGTTAAACGTAACTAGGGCAGCAGCATCGTTAAATAGGGTTTCTCCTTCAACGATGGTGGAAAGCCGGGAGGGCACCGGTATTTCCTTAAAAATGGCAATCATTGAAACTGTATCAGTATTTGCCAGCATTACTCCTACAAATAAGGCAGGTATCCAACTCAGTCCCAGTTCAAATTTCAACAGGACGGCAATAATACCACTGGAAAGCACAGCCCCTGGCCCAGCTAGAAGGGCAATTGGTTTAAAGGTGCTACGTAGGCGGCTGACATCTGTATTAATACCAGCTTCAAAAAGTAAAATTGGCAGGAAAAGATTCAAAACAAGGGTTGGATTTAAACCAATCGGACGAGATAATAGCTCAGTGATGGGCAAACCTGCTAATACTAAACCCACAACATAAGGAATTCGCAACCGCCGGGATAGCAAAGCTACACCTGTAGCAACGATTAGGAGAATAATTAAAACTTTGACTAATTCTGTAACATCCACTATTGCGTTTTGGAAAGTTAGTTTGACTTGACTGATAGATTCTCTCCTCATTTATGCCAAATTAGCAACTTTAGCGTGTGGATTCGGAACGTTGAATTTCCTCCACTTAACCAATTTCAAAAATTAGAGTGAATGGTTGCCCGATCTCTGGCTTGATAAATTCTTCTAATAACTCTACTTGCCAAGGTGTGACAGGTTCTCTTGCCCAGAGGCTCAAACGGACTTCTGGGGGATTTGTCAAGCAATTGGTATTACTGTTATGGCGTTTCTTAATCACATTAGGTACATCATAGTCCCCTCCTCGCTTGCTCTTAGCCAGTACCTCGCCACCATAGCTGGGTAATCCCACTAGCCAACCCAAAGTAAAATCGATTGGGAGCATCTCACCTTTGCAAATATACTAGGCGATTAGAAATTGCGGCTACACAAACTTTCGTCCGCCTACGCAAACTCAAAGAATTTGAAACCCACCTCCGTGGGTAAAGTCTCGTATAACCAAGCCAGTGCGGTCTTAGGGCAACTGGCGTGCGAATTCCATTCGCCAAGGCAAACGTGTTTTTACACTCATTGAGATGCTCCCAAAGCGATCGCCGCCATCCCTGCGATCGCTCTCAATTAACATAACCCTTAATTTTTAACGCTTTTTAGGAAATGAAACAGCCCTGCCCTGAAAAAGGGGGGAAACGGAATCAAAGTCCCCCAATTTATCGGTGGATTTAGAGGGATCTATAACTTTTAATACCGACAAGAAAACTTTTAAAACATCCTCTAAGGAACTATTAATTAAGTAGGATTGCAAACTTATTTAATTTAATGATCAAGAAGTGTATATAATTGTGATACAAATTTTATTTTGAATTAACAATGGTAAACAAAAAAATCATCAAATATACTTCGAGAATACCTTTTCATTCTTCTTGGTTTATTATCGTTAGTTTTTCGGTTATTGGTTTAATAGGTATTCTCAACCATTCGATGTGGCGAGATGAACTAAATCCCTGGCTAATTGTCAGAGATAGTGAATCTTTGGGTGATTTAATTACAAATATTCATTATGAAGGTCATCCTGTTCTCTGGTATTTTTCTCTGGCAATTCTCATAAAAATAGTGGATAACCCTATTATTATACAAATTTTTCATTTGGCAATTACGGTTTTTTCCGTTGCTCTTTTTTGCCTATATAGCCCTTTTAATTATCAACAAAAATTTCTGTTTTCCTTTGGTTTCTTTCCTTTTTATGAATATCTTTTAATTTCCCGAAATTATGCCTTTAGTATGTTGTTCATTTTTGCATTCTGTACAATTTTTTCATCCAGAAAAATAACTTATGCTTATTTGGCAATTTTACTAGGTTTATTAGCAAATAGTAGTGCTTATGGTTTATTAGTATCACTTTCTTTATCATTGACTTTGCTAGCTGAATTTTGTTTTAATAGCGAACATCGCCAGCAGTATTTTAGTCAAAGCCAAAAATCAGACTTATTTTTAAGTATTTTACTTATCATATTTTCTTTCATTTTATCTATTTATATTATTACTCCTCCAACAGATAGTTATCTTCATGGTGGGTTAAATAATGGTTGGCTAATGCAATTAGATATCCGTCATTTGTTGAGAAGTATAGGGAGAATATTTGGTAGTTATTTATTAATTATTCCTGCACATAAAAGATGGCTGGATTTAATTGTTTGTGCAGTAATTGCTCTATTGATCGTAATTTTAACCTTGATTAAATTATCTAAAAAGCCAGTTACTCTCTTTTTCTATATTATAGGTACTTGTGTAATATTTGCCTTTACATACTTGAGATTTCTAGGTATGCCTCGGCATTTTGGACATTTTTATTTAGTTATGATAGCGGCTTTATGGCTGGAAACTTATTATCAAGAATCTACAGTTTTACTCAACAAGTTTTCTATTCGTCCAAATTTAATTATATTTGTTCAAAAATGGCATCATATCGCTTTGATGCTAATTCTTTATACACAATTTTTCGGAGGTATTTATAGTTTTTCAAGAGATTTAGTTGTACCATTTTCTGCAAGTCGAGAAACATCTCAATATATTCAAAAATCTGGGTTAGATAATGAGTTTATTGTTGCCAGCCGAGATGCGAATATGGCTGCTTTATCGGGTTATCTAAATCGAAAGTTTTACTATCCTGAGCTTCAAAACATGGGAAGCTTTACTCTATTTAAAAAAGGTCGTCAAGAGATCGAACAACCTGAGATATTAAGCCAAATTAATTATCTACTCAAAAATCAAGATGAGCAAAAGAAAATTTTGTTAATTTTAAATAAAAAACTGAATGTCAACCGCAATGATTTGAAGATTGTTCCGATTAAGGATTTTCAGAGAGGCTGGGTGGATAATGAACGATATTATCTTTATTGGGTAAGTAAGTAGGTGCGAAAAAACCCAATTATGTAAAGAAAAGTAAATACGGAGAATGCATCTACCGAGGTAACTGAAATATGGGTGCTCGTTTAAGGGTATTTCTTTCAAGTGAGCAAGACCGAACTTTGTTAAACCTTAGAACTGTGGACATAACACAGAAAGTCAAAGACCGAGCAGAAGTAATCAGATTAAATGCACATGGCTGGTACGTAGAAAAAATAGCTGCCCATTTTAATTGGACTCCACAAACAGTAAGAGGGGTTTTACATAAATGGCACAAGTGTGGACTGGAAGGGCTTTGGGAATTGCCTGGTCGAGGGGAAAACAAAAATGGACTGAAACTGACATTGTGTTTTTAGAGGAATGCCTCAAAAAAGAACCATGTACATACAATAGTCGTCAACTCACTGAAAAATTAGAACGTGAGCGCAATGTGCAACTGAGTCCTGACAGATTAAGACGGGTACTCAAAAAAAGGGGGTCAATTGGAAGCGCACCAGAAAGAGCCATAAAGGAAAACAGGACTCCGTAGTACGCGATCGCACTTGTTTGAAGTATAGCCACTTTTAAAAAAGCCCTCACTTTGCTCCGAGGGCTTTCCAATAATGTGTATTTCTATATCTGATACCAATTCACTAAAATTATGAAACAGATGTAAACCCTGAAAGGATTGCCATCTCTAAGTTTTTTAATTGCGAATTGCGAATTGCGAATTGTGAATTGGTATGACTAACATCGAAATGCACAAAATTGAGATTTTACCTCGAAAAAACCTTTAAGGATTCGTTTGAGTGAATTAAACTTAACCCGCCTGATAGCTTTAGTCACTTCTACCCACTGCCGTTTTCTTTGACTTGCTTCTGGATAATCTTCACTCAGCATGTCTACTGGTAACAAATACATCTTGACTTGGTAACTTTTGCCCCGTTTGCGGTACTTGTAAGTGCCCAGTTCATTAGCGTCTACCTGCCCAATCACCCCTGCTTCTTCCCACGCCTCTTTGGCTGCTGAATCAGGCGGACTCATCCCATTAGGAATATCTCCTTTTGGAATCACCCAGTGTTGAAAGTTACGGGTAGTAATTAGCAAGATTTCGACTTTACCGTTGTTCACTCTATAAGGAATCACCCCAGATTGGTTAAATACTTTGCTGACTTTTCGACTCATATAATTTGCATCCTGTACGGTCTAGCTTTTTTGTACAATGTTTACTTCAGAAAGTCGATACATAATATCGGATAAATTTTGGTTAATTTTAGGTTATCAAAAGATTAAAAAAATGCTTTTTTACCTATAATAGTTAATTATTCAAAGTAGGGATGCATAGTTGTGCATGAGTGTCAACTTAAGCTAAAACACGAGAGAAAATTCTCGTTTCTAACCTCTGGTTGCAAATGCATTAAAAGCAGCTCTGCCACAAATTCTGGAGGCGGCAGCCCCCGATAGGCATCAAGAGCCATCTGGGAACGAGAGAAAGCTTTTTCACTTACTGGCCTTCACGTTAAGTTGACATCAATGACATCTGTGTGCAATATCTGCAAACTTGCAGGGTATGAGAATCGCTAGGTTTGTAATCTTACAAATATAAAATGTGTATTCCTGATGACTGATTGACAAATGCGGCACTCTTCAAAACATCAGATATTCTGGCTTAATGCCAGAATATCTAGCAACCCTATTTGATTTATAAAAATCACAATATTCAGATCCTCAACTTCTTAGAGAAGTCGGGGATCTCATTGTTCACGGATGATTTAGGATTGCTATATGCTACCAATGTAACTAACTTGATTATTTTAGATTTTGGTAGATATACAGCGAAGATATTGTATTTAAATCTACTTTTTTTTGGTCATCTTCATCTTCATTAGTATTTTTAAACAAGACTGTAAACGCACCAGCACCTAACCTATCTTGAGGAAACATCCGATAACAAGGCATTGTAGTTAAATGTGACTGATATTTAGCTAAATTACTAATTCCCATCGCCTGAAACTGGGGAAAACGTTCCAAAAACCATTCACAAACTTGCTCATTTTCTTCGGGTGAATATGTGCAAGTCATATAAGCGAGATAGCCTTGTGGTGAAACAATTTTAGCAGAGTTAGCTATAATTCGCTTTTGCCGATTTGCACTCTTATTAATAGCTGTTGGGTGAAAACATCCGGGTGCTTTTTCACCTTTAGCAAGTAAAGATTGTCCAGTACAAGGAGCATCTACTATTACTAGATTGCTAGAGCAGGGAAACATTTTGGCAAATATACTCGAATCTCTATTAACCACTGCACTAGGGCTTATCTGGCAACGCTTCAAATTAGAAATTAGCATTCCCAGACGTTTGCCAATTACTTCATTACTGATGAGTAAATCTGGTTGTAAAGCTTTCCAAACGAAGATACTTTTACCTCCTGGTGCAGCACACATATCAAAAACTAAACGCACTGACTGAGGAATAGCTAACAAAGTAGTAGCCGCAAACACTGAAGAAAAATCTAAACAATAGAAATATCCTTTTTCATGCAAGGGATGCTGACCGGGTTTTTCTCCCAAATATAAGCGGTCTATAAATTGTGGTTGCCAATAGGTTGGTGTTTCCACGGTCAAAGGCAAAATTTCTGGCTTTTCTTGACACCAAAGAATACTGGGTGAAAAAGGCTGAGGATTGATTAAAGCCTCGATAAATTTTTCTTGATCATCTGGATTAGTGAACAAACGCCGTGAGATTTTAAGTAATAAGTTAGAAGGTTTTTCCATGTGGATATAATACAAACTTTAAATTATGTGGAAACAAAAATAATCTCTGAATTTCATAATTCGGAATTACGAATTAGTATAACTACGTTGTATCAGAGTCTAAATAAAACTGTTACACAAGAACAATGTAATTAAGGCTTTTGGCTTCATACTCAAAATATAATGACCGCCATTGGGATCGCAATGGCCAAGCTACCCCACTGCACCGGAGAAGGTCATGATCTTAGATAATTTTCCGCAAAAATTACGCAAAGAAGCACAACTATGGAGGGATGAAGGATTAATTAGTTCTTCGCTGTATGAGCAAATAGCAGAACGTTATCAATTTAAAAACCTGGAAGCTGCTGCACGCGATCGCAATAAAGCGATCGCGATTACTGTGGGTGGCATACTTTTATGCTTAGGCATAATTACCTTTGTAGCAGGAAACTGGCAAGGAGGGTCACGAGAAGTCAAATTTATTCTGCTGATGAGTTTGTTTTTTGCGATTGCTATCACTGGTTTTTACACCTGGAGACCACCTGAAGGAAAGAAGCCACAACGAAGTAAACGTTTACTGGGAGAGGGTTTACTAATTTTAAGTGCATTCATTTTCGGTGCAAATTTACTGCTGATGGCTCAGATGTTCAATATTGTCGGTTCAACTTCCCAATTATTTCTCGCCTGGGGGTTGGGTATTGTGGTGATGGCCTTCAGTTTGTGCTTAAATTCTTTAGGAATTCTGTCAATTGTCCTCGTGGAAATCGGGTATTGGACTGGACTAGAAGACTTGTGGTACTCTTCAGGTCAGTTCACTTGGTCGCGGCTAGTGGTGCAGCATATGCCTTTGTTGGCATGGCTGGTGTTTGTACCCTTAGCCTACTTCTGCCGATCGCGTTGGATTTTTGGTCTAGCAGCCTTTGTCTTTGCTAGTTCCTTACAAGCCAACCTCAATCCCCTGCCACTGCTAAATTATGTCGATATAGCCCCTTGGGTGGCATCTTTTGCTTTTGCACTCCCACCTGCATTATTCTGGAGTTATGATGACTTGCTCTTCCCAACCATAAATTACAGGGTGTTTCAATCCCTGGCTCGTAATTTAGCGTTGGTAAGCTTCGGCATTGTCTTTTATATCTTGTCTTTTCGTTGGGTTTGGGAATCTCCAAATTATAGTTATAATCAGTCAACGAATGTGACAAACTTGTTCGAGTCTCTGCCAATTATCGATTTAGGGATTCTCAGCGGCTTGGCAGTATTGCAATGGTTGTTTCTACTGCGCCAAAGAAATAACCCTCCGCGTCGGGAAGTGATTTTCACGACTGCTGTCATTAGTACCTTTCTTGTCTTTATTGCCCTAGTACCTTTTTGGCATCAAACTATCAGCCGGGTTGATGAACTTGGTGTTTTTATTTTCAATGTACTTCTAGCAACATTAGCCTGGGGACTAATTCAAGAAGGGTTGAAATTAAGCAACAGAAGTTCCTTCTGGGGCGGTATGCTGTTATTAACACTGCAAATTATCAGTCGCGTGCAAGAGTACGATACAGACTTACTTTTTAAGTCGCTGGTCTATGTCTTGTGCGGTTCTGCTTTAATTAGCGCTGGACTCTGGTTTGAACGCCGCCTACCTGGTGGTAGCTCTACAAGTAAGAAGTAGTGCAAAAGATCAAAGAAGTCATGCCAATTTTAGATTTTGTGAAAAGTTCTGTTCGGAGGTTTCCTCCGAACAGAACTTTCCAAGACGAATTTTGAATTTTGGATTGAAGGAAAAATCTAAAATTCTAAAATCTGCCCATCATCAAAATCTCTGTGCGTCAAAATTTTTAAAGTTTCTCTGCGTCAGTCCTAATCTCGTTACTTTTGACCTCCTCAATACCTCTGCTTTTTAGGACTACGCTCATGACTAATAGTTCTCCTGAATCTAAGAATAAACCCTTGTCTCCCGAAGCTGAATTTTCCAATAAGGTGACTTTTCGGGATTACTTGATTGCCACTGAACAAAAATCGAATAAGCCCTTACCTTTTTGGCGCTTACTAGCGCCCTTGGCGGTGCAAACAGGGCTAATTATGGCAGTACCAGCCCAAGCAGTTTATACAGACGTGACAGGTAAGACGGTGATTTTGCAAACCGTACCTGTAGAGCCTAATAATGTGCTGGATGGTAACACTTTAGCGTTAGACTACAATATATCCCGTACCGCAAATTTGAGCAGACTGCCTGGTTGGCAAACATTAGTCAGCAAAGGTCGTGGAAGTGGCAGAAGATTGCCCGAAGGAACCAACGTCTACGTGATTTTGCAAGAGCAACTATCCTCTGGTAGCGGTGTTCCTAGAGCTTGGAGACCGTTACGAGTAACTAGCGATCGCCCCACAACTCTTAGAGCCAATCAGGTAGCCTTAAAAGGTGTTTATCAGGATGGCTCTGTTAACTACGGCTTGGAAACATATTACATAAAAGAAAACCAACGGCGGCAGATTACCAACGACCTGCAAGCCCAACGCGCCCGGAGAGGACAGCTACGACCCATTGTGGTGAAGGCGAAAGTAGATCCACAGGGTAAGGCAGTGCCAGTTAGTATGTGGGTGCGCGATCGCAACTATCGCTTTTAAGCTGTTAGGCAAATAAATATTGCATGTTATACGCAAGGTTTGTCTTTGGAGTTCTGAGCGTCGGCTGACGGCGCTCAGATTTTTATGTTTGTCATTTGTATTTACAAAGCGCAACCTTCCTCACTTGCATTGTTGTAATAACCCCAGAACTTTTTATTGGCGATCGCTACAAATTTATTAGTACTCAGCAACACACTTGCTCCTGGGCACTCACCAAATTTTAGATTTTAGATTTTAAATTTTGGATTGTTGGCGGAGCCTCTCGTAGAGAAGATTCAAAAACCAAAATTTAAACAGGTCTGAACGCGAATAGCGTCTGGTAGAGTTGCCCCCGAATTTATACTCGCTCCACGAGAAGCAAGCTACGTGGAATAAATTTAAAATTAATTGACAAGCTCCTGACTTAATTACTGGGATTAATCTAAAATCCAAAATCCAAAATCGTTCGACTGAGCGTAGCCGTTCGCGTAGCGTTCCGCAGGAAAGTCCAAAATCCAAAATTGTTTGACCACTACTAAGGCACAATCAGCACTGGGCAAGGGGAAAGGTTAATCACACGAGTAGTAACACTATCATCCGCTCCCTCTTCAGTCAAACCTAGCCCTCGACAACCCATGATAATTAAATCTGCCCCGATTTCATCGGCAACATCGCAGATCGTAAAAGCTGGTTTGCCTCGCCTTTCCAGGATTTCAGATTGAATTCCTTGCCCAGAAAATAAAGATTGGGCATTTTCCAGCAGTTTAGCAACTACCTCTGGCGACACCATCGGATCGTCTGCGCTAGGTGCATCTGGAGGCGGTTCTTCTACCACAGACAGTAGCACCAAGCGACTGCTGTACTTTTTAACTACGTTGGTAACAACGTCAGCAGCTTCCCGCGTTTCCCGGCTTTGATCGATAGGAAATAGTACTGTCTTAAATATATCTGTCACTTGGGTACCCCTGACTCCGGTAAAATCTTGATGGTTCTACTTTCAAAACAATAACAAAAAGGCAATCAGGAGAGTTTGGTGTGTCCAAAAAAAGTTTAGCAAGTTTATCTTCGGCTGATATATCTGGAAAACGTGCCTTAGTGCGGGTTGATTTTAATGTGCCTGTCGATGATCAAGGCAACATTACTGACGATACTCGCATTCGCGCCGCTCTACCAACCATCCAAGATTTGACGCAGAAGGGAGCTAAGGTCATTCTCGCCAGCCATTTTGGCCGTCCCAAGGGTGTGGATGACAAATTACGCCTAACTCCCGTTGCCAAGCGTCTCTCGGAGTTGCTGGGGCAAGAAGTGATTAAAACTGATGACTCCATTGGCGATGAAGTTGCAGCTAAAGTTGGCGCGTTACAAAATGGCCAAGTGCTGTTACTGGAAAATGTCCGTTTTTACCCAGAAGAAGAGAAAAACGAGCCAGAATTCGCGAAAAAATTGGCAGCTAATGCTGATTTTTATGTAAATGATGCTTTTGGTACTGCACACCGCGCCCATGCTTCTACTGAAGGTGTGACTAAATTTCTCAGTCCTTCTGTGGCTGGATATTTGGTTGAGAAGGAATTGGAATATCTGCAAAACGCGATTGAAAATCCCCAACGTCCTTTGGCAGCTATTATTGGCGGTTCCAAAGTTTCCAGCAAAATTGGTGTGATTGAAACACTGCTGGAGAAGTGCGACAAGCTGATCATTGGCGGTGGGATGATTTTCACGTTCTACAAAGCCCGTGGTTTGAATGTTGGTAAGTCGTTGGTAGAAGAAGACAAGCTAGAACTAGCAAAATCTTTGGAAGCTAAGGCTAAAGAACGGGGCGTTACCTTCTTGTTACCCACGGATATAGTATCAGCAGATAAGTTTGCTGCCGATGCTAATGCCACAACCGTCAGCATTGAGAACATCCCCAATGATGGTATGGGTTTGGATATTGGGCCAGATTCGGTGAAAGTTTTCCAAGAAGCCCTTGCAGATACCAAAACGGTGATTTGGAATGGGCCAATGGGTGTGTTTGAGTTTGATAAGTTTGCCGTAGGTACAGAAGCGATCGCTCATACCCTCGCCGAAATTAGCAAAACCGGCACAACCACCATTATTGGCGGCGGCGACTCAGTAGCGGCTGTAGAAAAAGTTGGTTTAGCCGACCAAATGAGCCACATCTCCACCGGCGGGGGCGCTAGCTTGGAGTTACTTGAAGGCAAGGTATTGCCTGGAATTGCAGCTTTAGATGATGCGTAAGAAAATTAGCTCTTAAGCTACTGAAAAAAATCTGGTAGTTTTTGACAATTGTGGTAAGGGTACGGTATACCGTACCCTTACTTATTAGCATTTTTGGCAACATACTACCAAAGTTGTAGAGGTGAAAGTGTAATGGCAAGAATTGAAAAAATTTCTGTCAAAAGCTATAGGGTTTTGCAAAATATTTTTATAGAATCCCAAGCATGCTTAGGTGATCTGTGGTCTGAGGGATATTTTAGAGAATTACCTTAGAGGATGTTTTAAAAGTCCTATTGTCGGTATCAAAACGTTCTAGATCCTCCTAAATCCCCCTTAAAAAGGGGGACTTTGATTCCGGTTCCCCCCTTTTTAAGCGGGGTTAGGGGGGATCTAGAAGTGCCTAAAGTCACAGCAAAACACTTTTCAAACAACCTCTTAGTAGTAGCAATTATGCATATAGAGTTTTTAGTAGAAGAACCTTCAATTGAAGTTGCCTTAAATTTTATTGTTTCTAAAATCACAGGTGATACTCATACGCTGAAAATTCATAACTTTAAAAATAAAGATAGACTTTTAAAAAGACTATCTGAGCGGATGAAAGCTTATGCTAACTTTGTGCCTGATGACTGGCGAATCGTGATTTTAGTAGATGAAGATAGATGTGATTGCCAAGAATTAAAGAGGAAGCTTTGTGATGCTAGTAGTGTTGTGACTAAACAAAAAGAAAATATAGTTCTCCATAGAATTGCTGTAGAAGAACTGAAGTCATTGTTTATAGGCGATGTAACAGCAATTAGGGCTGAATATGAAAAGATTCCTGTTTCTTTATCCCAGCAAGGCAAATTTCGGAATTCAGATACTATCAAAGGTGGTACATGGGAGCAACTAGATAAGATCCTAAAAAAATATGGCTATGAGACAGGTTTACAAAAAATCGACTTTGCTGAAAAAGTTTCTCCGCACATGCATGTAGAAAACAACCTCTCTAGAAGTTTTCAGATTTTTTGAGATGGACTAAGAAGCATCATAAAATAAAATTTATTAATCAGGTACTTGCTTGCATTAATTTACACAAACTTGGGAAAAACTGTGGAAACTAAATGGCTGGAATGGGCACAAAAGTTACAAGCGATCGCTCAAAATGGTCTAACCTATTCTGAAGGGCCTTTTGATATCGAACGCTATAAACAATTGCAAGCGATCGCCACAGAAATTATGGCGACTTACTCCAATGTAGAACACAGCTATGTCCTCGATTTATTTAGCCGTGAAGTAGGATATGCAACTCCCAAAGTTGATGTGCGGGCAGCAATTTTTCGTGATAATACTATATTGTTAGTCAAGGAAAGAGCTGATGGCTGTTGGACTTTACCTGGTGGATGGGCTGATGTTGGCGAGTCGCCCAGTGAAGTAGTTGTGAAAGAAGTATATGAAGAATCTGGATATCATGCACGCGCTATCAAATTACTAGCAGTCTATGACAGAAACAAACAGGGACATCCACCGTTTCCGTTTTATGTCTACAAGCTGTTTTTTCACTGTGAACTTATCGGTGGTTCTCCATCATCAAGTATTGAAACTGAAGAAGTAGGTTTTTTCCCTGAAGATGCGTTACCAGAACTTTCCATCGGACGTGTGACGGCAGCGCAAATTACACGACTTTTCCAACATTACCGCCAACCAGATTTACCGACAGACTTTGATTAAATGCCTCTAGATTACGAAAATTGGCAATACAGGATTCATGGTTTTATTCTGACTCCTGAGTTCTGAATTCTGACTCATGAAATAGTCTCTTATCAGGTAAAGGGGGACACGTTGTCGTGTTCCCCTAGCCAAAAGGAAAAATATCCTTGAATCTGCCCTGTGATGTCAGTACTTTTTTAAGTTGATAATGTTCTTATGCAAAACTGACTCCTAGCGTATAAGACAAATCAGCGCTAGAGCTGCTACCAGAGAAAGTTCCACCATCTTGAGGGAAGGAATTAAATTTACTCACTGAGATGGAGTACGTACCTGCACCCAGGAAACTGGTGATTAATGACGAATTGCCACCGCCACCATCGTCGTTAGATTGCAATAAAGTTCCACCACTGTTAAACAGTCCGAGAACTGTATCTCCCGATGTCACTGTCCTGATAGTGACAGTTCCTGGATTTGCTAAAGTAAATGTAAAAAAGTCAAAATCGGCCTTGCTCCCCGGTTGAACTGTCGTTAACTGGGCTGAAAGATTAACGTTTGAGCCTGATGATAAAGAACCCAACCTTTCAGCACTAGCTAGTGTGTTGTTTGTAGCTTGTCCAGCATTTTCTCGCTCATAGAAAAGGAAGTCATCACTATCAAGTCTGAGATTGGTTCTCCCCTGCACAACACCTATGAGCTCATCTTGCTCTCCTCCCGGTTTGTCTAACAATATTCGTGTGCTGCTTCCAACAGCTTGCAGGATGTAATTTTTTGGAGCTCCTTTGAGTTCAATTCGATCTTGGCTAGAGTCGAAGTTAATAATAGTAGCCAAGTCCCCAAAACCAGGATTCGTAGTGTTGTTATCGTCGTAGAAAACATTTACAGCGTTGCCCAAGACAAATCTATCTATCCCAGGCCCGCCAATCAAGTTATCAATTTCCCCTAATCCAGGTGGAAGCGGACTACCAGGCCAAACACCGATGAGGATATCGTTCCCAGATCCCGCATTGAGTACGTCATTGCCTGGCCCGCCTTGTAGACTATCATTCCCGCCCCCACCATTGAGGATATCATTGCCGAAATTACCGTCTAGTGTGTCATTTCCCGAAGTCCCATTTATCGTTTCAGAACCTGTAGTGCCGAAAATAAATACCATATTATCTCTCCTGAGTTTCTTACTAATACGTAAGTTCAGCCTCAGTCAAAGAACTATTCATCAGTTCAATCTAGATTACTTGCCATTTACGTAATCAAAGGGAAGAAAACATTAATTATTTGGTTAGGAACCTCTCAAGAAAAAAAGATTCCAACTAATGATTGTGGGCTGTCCCGAAAAGTCCGCCTTTGATTACAGGCGATCGAGACGCTTACTCTACAAAATTAGATAATCTATTTCCTGAAAATTCCTTAATTGATTACCCAAATGGTTAATAACGCGGTGTGCAACTTTCTCTCAAACCTAACCCCCAACCCCTTCTCTAAGTTCGCGGAGCGTGCCGTTCACATTGGCGTAGCCTCTTGTAGAGAAGACAAGGCAGGGAAAGGGAGTAAGACTTAAAGCCTCTCTCTCCAAAGGGGAGAGGAATAGAAGTGAGGTTTGAAGAAGTTGCACATCGCGTTAAGTAATTAGATCAAATATTTTGGTTCTTTTTCCAATTTTTTTTGAACCCACGTTGTAATTATTTAAATATCATGAAGTACAAAATTACGTCAACTTCTTTACCAAATCTTCAAAATGTTAATAAATGCGATTGATAATATATTAATATATATATATAACTTTTAATTAAAAATTATTTCCAACTATTGATTTGTTTGGTGAACGTTGCGAGATTTTTCAAATGAACGTGGTATGCTTGTTAAGTTAATTTTCCAAATAAATTTTTCTACCAAAAAATTATTTTTATTTTGAAGAAATGCATCGTCAAATGTATAAGTTTCATTGATATATTAATCCAGAAATTTTTGCGCTTAATAACACTTAGGCTTTACATAAATTTTATATAGTTATTTGGGATTGGAAAATTAGTGATCCCTGTCTTAAAAAGTGACGCTCGTTCCGACGCTGGATTACTCGCTATCTCCCTTTAGGAGCTAGCCATTAGTCACATCTTTCTTAACAATCTTGAAACCATTGTTTTATAAGGCTCACAAAGCTTGATTTTCTTGCAAGCTTGACAAATTAGCCCTTATTGTTCTCAATAAAAACTCACTTTTATTGAGAATAGACAACCTAGCTTTAAGGCTTCGGGATTTGGTGAGCGATTGCTCTGAAAAATGTTAAGAAAGATCCGGTAATGGATAGCTTTGGGAGAGGCTAACGCCAAGGGAGAAGAGCGCACTGGCTTCTCTGCGGACTCTGCGGTAGCCTGCGGCAAGCCGCTTCTCTACAAGACGCTACGCGAATGCGTCTACGATTTTCCGTTACCTGTGCGTAAGTCCTGAGTCTATCTGGACAAACGTTTGAGATTTTGCTCTTACCAGAGTAATAGAGGAGCGCTAATCGACGAGGGTCTTCCAGTCCTTTGTTAAATCAAAGTTCCAGAGCCTTCCCGCTCATAGAAAAGTAAAGTTGTCACTATTAAGTGTGAGACCCACTACCCCCTGCACAATACCTATGATCTCATCTTGCTCTGCTCCTGGTTTGTCTAAGAATATTCGTGTGTTGCTTCCAACAACTTGCAGGAGGTAGTCCTCTGGAGCTCCTTTGAGTTGAATTCGATCTTGGCTAGAGTCGAAGTCAATAATAGTAGCCAAGTCCCCAAAACCAGGACTCGTAGTGTTGTTATCGTCGTAGAAAACATTTATAGCGTCCCCCAGGACAAATGTATCTGCCCCAGCCCCGCCAATCAAGTTATCAGTTTCCCCTAATCCCGGTGGAAGTGGACTACCGGGGAAAACACCGATGAGGATGTCGTTTCCAGACCCCCCATTGAGTAAGTCATTGCCGGGCCCACCCTGTAGACTATCATTACCGTCGCCACCATTGAGGATATCATTGCCGAAATTACCATCTAGGGTGTCATTGCCTGCTCCGCTATTCAGAGTATTGTTATTACTATTACCAAAGAGGAAGTTGTTAAGACTGTTACCTGTCCCGTTGATGGCGCTAGTTCCCGTCAGCGTCAGGTTCTCCACATTAGCAACCAGTGTGTAGGTGATAGAAGATCGGACGATATCTGTACCTGAATTAGCGGCCTCCGTAATGGTGTCAATAGCACCGTCAATGATGTAAGTGTCGTTGCCTGCTCCTCCATTCAAACTGTCAGTACCCAAGCCGCCATTAAGTGTGTCATTGCCATTATTACCGGATAATCGGTTATTTTGGTTGTCGCCAACAATGATGTCATTTGCATTTGTGCCGATGACATTATCAAAGTTGACTGCGGTAAATGACAATGTTCCCAAACTAGGAATGTTATTGGCAGCCAAACTTTGGGTTTGCAGGTTAACGGTGATAAATACCCCAGGTGAAGATTGAGATGCATCTATGGTGTTGTTGGCAACATTAGCATTAGCAATAATCTTTTCTATTTTAAAGAGTTGGTCTTGCCCCAATCCCCCAGCTTTTTGAATGGTTCCGACACCTGACAAGGTAATGGTTTGACTTAGTTGACTGTAGTCTGCTGTATTAATGCCATCTCCGCCATTAATGCTGTCGTTACCCTGACTTCCTTTGAAGGTATCACTGCCTGCGCCACCTATTAGAGTGTCGTTTCCTGTGCCGCCATCAAGTATGTCATTGCCATCTCCACCGATTAGACTGTCGTTTGCCGTCCCACCGGCGAGGGAATCGTTACCAGCCAAACCATTCAAGGTATCGTTACCGGAGGTACTATTTGCATTACCACCACTAGCCCAACCAACTATCGTGTCATTTCCCGAAGTCCCATTTCTCGTGTCAGAACCTGTAGTGCCGAAAATAAATGCCATATTATCTCTCCTAAATTTCTCACTAATACGTAAGTTCAGCCTCAGTCAAAAAACTATTCATCAGTTCAATGTAGATGACTTGCTATTTGCATAATCTAAGGGAAGAAAACATTAATTATTTAGTTAGGAACTTCTCAAGAAAAAAAGATCCAATTACTGATTGTGGGCTGACCCGAAAAGCCCACCTTTGGTTAGGGATGAGCGAGACACCTACCTTACAAAATTAGATAATTGATTTCCTGAAAATCCCTTATATTGATTACCTAAATATTCATCAGGCAGCTATATTCCCACCCTTAAAAGAATGGAATTGAAACAATAATGCCTTGTATTTCATGGCACTTTCCACTCAATACAAATCTTTTTATACTAATGAGCAATGATCCACAACTAAAGTTTTCATGAATAGTTCTTTCCTTTTGCTCTCTGCTTTTCTTTGTAAAGAATTAGGTCAAATATTTTGGTTCTTTTTCCAAATTTTTTTAAACCGACTTGTAACTATTTAATTACCATGAAGTACAAGGTTACATCAACTTATTTACCAAATCTTAAAAATACCAATAAATATGATTTATAATACATTGATATATATATATCAGCTTTAATGAAATCTTGTTTAAAACTACTGATTTTTTTGGTGAACATTGTGATATTTTCCAAATGAACAGGGTATCGTTGTTAAGTTAAGTTTCAATATCAGATTTTTTGGTAGAATATATATTTTTCTCTTAAAGAAAATGATTTTTTATTAAAGGAATACATTGAAAACTGTATAAGCTTAATTAATATATTAATCCCGAAATTTTTGTGTTTAATAACACTTAGGCTTTACATAAATTTTATATAGGACTACTATTTGATTTCTGAACAGATACGTAGGGTGTGTTAGCGACAGCGTAACGCACCATTCTTAAGGGTTTGGTGCGTTACGGATTTCATCCTAACGCACCCTACAACACCTAACCTTGTTCAAAAATTAAACTGGATTCCTATCATAGTTATTTGGATTTGGAAAATTAGCGATGCCTGTCTTGAAAAGTGACGCTCCTGCGGACGCTCGATTACTCGCTAACGCTAACAGATGTCTGACGACAAGCCAAAGAAGCGTCTACCGCGGGAACCGCGCTTATAATATAACCTAGATCATCAACATCAGCAGCAGTTAGAGCAAATGTCGATGTATCATTCACCATCAATGTTTTCTAAGAGTACCAATGTAGAGACTGATGTACCAAAGAAAGTGCATCCCATTGTGTCTACTCACAAAGTCACTGGTAAAAAGGGATTATATCTAGGTTCTGACACTGCGATCGCAGTTGGTATGGAAGATAAACCAGAGCAAGCAAAACGTTTCTGGCAGGATTTGTTTGGGACTGTTCTAGCCTGCACACCAGTTTATTCTCATGTTTGGCAGCCAGGAGATATTCTTTTTTGGGACAACTCACAGGTAATGCACAGAGGTTTACCCTATGAAGCAACGAATTACAAGCGAATTGCGTTGCATTTAGGTGTAGTGAATCAGACATAATTTTTATCTCATGTAGAGATGCCCCAGACGCAGAGGATAACTTTCTACTGAGGCGTTGTCTCCTGCGCCGATGTCGGTGTCGGTGTAGGAGTGGCGGTTTCTATAGGAGTTGGTGTAGGTGTAGGTGTAGGAATTGGCGTGGACGTGGGAGTTGGTGTAGGCGTGGGTGTAGGCGTGGGCGTTGGTGTTGGCGATGGGAGAAGGGTAGGATTTTCTGCTGTAATGCTGAGTTGATAATCTACTGGTTTCGATGCTCTGGAAACCACGACAAACTCGTAAAATCCTTTTTCTGGTAATTTAGTTGATAAACTACGCTGGGTAGAATCTTCTAAAAATTGAATTTTACCAGAGGGTGAATAGACTGATAACAAAACTTGGGAATTTGCTTGTAGCTTCAAGTCCAGAGATTGCTCTTTGGCAAGTCCAGCAATGAATACTTTACCACCACCAGGTTGGAGAGTACCGTTGACTGTTTTGCTGATAGCGCCCGGTTCAAAGACAAGTTTCTCAAAAGCGCTACCGCCAAGGATAGCACTGAGTCTATCGCTAACAAAACCGTACCAAACTTGTCCAATCGGCTGATTTTGAAAATTTTTACCACGCTGCTCAGGGAATACACTTAAGAAAGCAGCATCTCCCAAATCAGACAAAGAACGACTACCAACGTTGATTTTGTTAACTTCCACTTTCTGGCGATCGCGTTCGGCAGTTGTATAAGTTCCCAGTTTTTGACGTGCTTTATTACTCAGTGGCGCTAGCTTTTCCAGCAATTCTGAGCCTGTTTTATCCCATTCTGCCCGCAAACCCTCATCATCAGGGCCATCGCTGAGAGTGCGTCCCCGTAAACTGGGATTTCTGTCCCAAAAAACTTCATTCACCAAGTTAATGTAAAACTTCTCATTTATACCCAACCGTTGACGGCGATCGCTTAATCTTTCTTTGCGTTGCCGTTCTGCTGGTGAATATTGCGCTAAGGGATCGGTTGGCTGATCGCTGGTTGGAATTGGGCTAGCTGTAGGATTAGGTTGGACTTCCCCGACATCGCGCCTGCTATTCACTCCCCACCAAAGTAATCCAACAGTACCAGCTACTACCGCCGCCACAAGGAAAGTTTTTGTTGGTGTCCACCAGCTTGTGGGTTGAGGAGATGAGGAGTATGAGGAGTATGAGGGGGATGGGGGAGGTGGAGAGATGGCGACAGTGGCGGATGTGGGTTCTGGTGGAGTGGGATATTGAGTTGGGGGATAGTTAGCTGGGGGTGGGTTTAAGGTTTGGAGTACTTGACGGGCTGATTGATAGCGATCGCTTGGTCTGGTAGATAGCATTTTATCTAATACCTGTGCCAAAAGCGGACTCAGGCTTACTTCCCGTCGCCACTGCCAGGTAAGATTGTAGGTATCAATTAATTCTTGGGGTTGTTTCCCTGTCAATAAAACCAGCATTGTTGCTGCTAAAGCATACAAGTCGCTGTGGGGAGACACTAACCCAGTTTGCATCTGTTCTGGGGGAGCAAATCCTACTTTACCCAATAGGGTTGGTGATGGGGAAGATGCAACTACGCCGGGTTGGTAATATTCAGAAGCAACGGTTGCTACGACTTGTTTGACACCGCCAAAATCAATTAATACTGGCAGTTGATCAACAGTGCGAAGCATTAAGTTATCTGGAGAAATATCTCGATGAATTACTCCTAGTGAGTGAATATACTCCAACACTGGCAAAATTGAAAGCAACAATTGGCGTACTTCCGCCTCTGTAAAGCGTAAACCCTGTTGTATCCGGGCATTTAACAACGAGTTGTAAGTTTCCCCTTCCACATAATCTTGCACCAAAAACAGATATTCTTTGCCCCCTAAGTTCATGCGAAGCAGTTCCCGGAAGCGGGGAATTTGGGGATGTTGCAGTTTATAGAGAACACTCGCTTCTCTCTCAAACAGTTCTTCAGCTTTTTGGACAACATAAGCGGTTTGAACTTGGGGGGAAAATTCCTTTAAAACACAAAGTTCGCGGAAACGGTTGACATCTTCAGCTAAATAAGTGCGTCCAAAGCCACCCTGGCCAATTTGACGCACAATCACATAGCGATCGCCTAAAGTTAGTCCCGGTTGGATACTATAACTCATGGGCGTATCCAACAATTTTTCACCACACTGGAGACAAAAGCGGCTACCTGGGGAATTTTCATGTCCATTAGAACAATAGATTGAATTCATTGGAAAGTAAGGAGTTAGGAGTTAGGAGTAGAGACGCGATTCATCGCGTCTGTACAAGAGTTAGGAGTACAGACGCGATTCATCGCGTCTGTACAAGAGTTAGGAGTTAAAATTTGAGAGTTAAAAGTTAATAGTCAACAGTGGGTAGGGAGTAGCGTTTTTCAATTGATTTCACTACACTACTTTTTACTCCCTGTCTTAAACCGTGGTCTATAAAGCAAGAAAATCGCTGTAATTCATAACTCATAATTTGTAACTCCTCACTCTTAACTCCTCACTCCTCACTTTATCTTTGTACTTTACTGACTTGATCAGCTGCGATCGCATACCAAATTTGACCAAAAGTCTGTTGATTCAGTTTTCCACGTTGTTGACCAGGAAACAACCGATCAAATTTTTCATTTGTGTCTTTGTTGAGTTGATCAATTGTATAGTTTCCAAACTGCCCTGATCGCGCTTGTCGTCTCCATGTTTCGTAATCTTGTGCAGTATATTTACCCAATTTATGACGAGATGCTGTACTGAGGTTAGCCTGTTCTAGTTTATTCAATAAATCGTCAGCGATACCAGACCATTCATCTCGTAAACCAGCATCTTCAGGTTTAGATGTCAAGCTACGTCTCTTCAATTCTGGTTTTTTTGTATAAAATAAATTATCTACAAAGGGAATAAAAAATCCTGCACTAATTTCTAGCTGTTGGCGACGACTAGTAATTTCCTGAAAATCATGATTTTTTCCTTTATCGCTGACTGGTTTATTACTCGGATTTGGGAAGTGGGGAATTTGCGGTAATGAAATTGATGGAATAGTGATTGAAGTTACACTCCGAATGACTGCATTTACCACCGCCAAAGTACCCGCACCAGTTAAGACAATTAAAGCTGTCCCGCCTAGACTCATCACAAAAGGGCGAATCCAAACAGGCCAAGATATCGGTTTAGTAATCGCTTGCGTTTTGCTCTGGAATCTACTCATAACAGCACTGGCACGTTGTCTTCCCGGAGCAACTACCATCGTCTTGATCTTGGTAGTAATATAATTCCCTGTGGGTTTAGTCGCAGTTGGCGATGGTAAATCTTTGAGGATTTGCTCGGCTCGTTGGTAGCGATCGCTCGGTTTATAAGCTAGCATCTTTTTTAACACCGCTTCCAGTTGGGGACTAACTTGAATTTCCTTTGCCCAACCCCAAATTCCCTGATAGCTGTCGTATAATTTTTGCGGTTCTTTCCCCGTGAGTAACACCAATGATGTTACCGCCAAAGAATATAAATCACTACTTAGAAATACTTTCCCCTGCCGTAGCTGTTCTTCTGGAGCGTAGCCCTTTTTACCCAGCAAAGTATTATTTCCAACCAACCTAGTCTGCCAAAAACCTTGAGAAGCTGGCAATTGCTTGACACCACCAAAATCAATCAGCACTGGCAGATGATCAGAACGCCGCCAAATCAGATTATCAGGAGTGATATCACGGTGAACCACATCTTGTGAGTGGATGTAGGATAACACAGGTAAAATCTGTTGCAGTAGGGTGATTACTTCCTCTTCACTAAAGGTCTTTCCTTGACTCTGACGCTGTTCTAATAATTGGTAGTAATTGTCACCATCCACATAATCTTGCACTAAAAAGAAAAAATCTTTAGTGCCTATTTTTACTTGTAATGAGGCGTGAAAACGCGGAATTTGTGGATGCTGGAGTTTTTTCAGAACATTCGCTTCTCGCTCAAATAACTCTTTAGCTTTTTGTAAATCCTGCTGTTCTTGTACTTGGGGTGCAAATTCCTTCAGCACACACGTTTGATGGGATTTATTTCTATCCTCTGCCAAATAGGTGCGTCCAAAGCCGCCCTGCCCTAGATGACGGATAATTTGATAGCGATTATCCACAACCTGTCCCACAGCAAGAGCTAATGGCTCACCACAATGGGTACAAAAGCGGTTACTACCATTATTTGTGTGTTGTTTACTGCAATAGAGCTGCATGGTGCTGAAGGATAAATTAAGGTTTTATTGAGTGACCACAAGGCGTCTACCCTCATTTTCGGATATTTTACGAAATGTTAGGAGTTAGGAGCTGGATATTCTTATATTAAATCTGTGTTGCTATAACGCTTCTGGGTTGATTCCAATGCAGAGCTAACAAGAACAGCCCCAACTTTTGTAGCGTTGGAGAGTAAAATTCAAAGTTTTTCTCCTTTTAAAAGAGAGGTCAGAGTGTATTGCATACAAATGAAAAGTGCTATCAAAATCACTGGGGTTTTGGGGGTATTAGATAACAGCTAAAATACTGGCAGAAAGTAACGGTATTGGTTCTACTTCAGGATAAACAACAAGCATCATGAACTGCAAATCACAACAGCAGCGAGCAATTAAAGCATTTGAAGATTTTTTGTCTACCCCCCTAGAAACGCTACTACAACGGCATCTCAACACTCAAACTTCGGCAGCTTTGAGTTTATTTCACGATGTGGCGGCTAATGTACCTGCCTACAAGGCTTTTTTAGCAGAAAGGGAAATTAATCCCGCGACTATTCAAACCTTGGAGGAGTTTCAAAAATTACCAGCGATCGCTAAACAAAATTATATACTGCGTTATCCCTTAGCTGACTTGTGCCGCAACGGGCAACTCCAAGCGTGCGACATGATAGCTGCTTCATCGGGTTCTAGTGGAAAACCGACATTTTGGCCCCGTTTTTTCACAGATGAACTCCAAATCGCCACACGCTTTGAACAGATTTTTCACGATAGTTTCTATGCAGATACTCGACGTACTTTAGCAGTGATTTGTTTCACTTTAGGCACCTGGGTAGGTGGAATGTTCACCACTAATTGCTGTCGTTATCTTGCTAGTAAAGGTTATCCCATCACTGTGATTACTCCTGGTAACAACAAAGAAGAAATTTTGCGAGTTGTCGAGGAACTAGGTTCAGCACGGCAGTCGCTACAACGGGGGGAACCCCCGCAACGCGCTGCCTTATTTGAGCAAGTGGTGCTATTGGGATACCCGCCATTTCTGAAAGATGTGATTGATACTGGTATCGCTCGTGGTGTGGAGTGGCAGCAATATCAGATTAAGTTAGTTATGGCGGGAGAAGTATTTAGTGAAGAATGGCGGAGTTTGGTTGCTGAAAGAGTTGGTTCACAAAATCCTTACTCTGATTTTGCATCCCTCTACGGCACTGCGGATGCGGGAGTTTTGGGAAATGAAACACCGTTAAGTATCTGCATTCGCCGTTTTTTGGCAGAAAAGCCGGATGCAGCTAGAGCTTTATTTGGGGAATCGCGTTTACCCACACTAGTACAGTATGATCCTTACAGTCGCTTTTTTGAAGTTGCAGATGGCGGATTGCTATTTTCGGGAGACAACGGTATTCCCTTAGTACGTTATGACATCTTGGATACTGGCGGAATAATTAGTTATGATGCCATGCTGCAATTTTTAGCTGAATGGGGATTTGACCCGCTCGAAAAGCTCCGTTTTAATACTCAACACTCACCTAGAGGTATTCATCAGCTACCTTTCGTTTATGTCTTCGGTCGTTCTAATTTTACAGTTTCCTACTTTGGCGCAAATATCTATCCAGAAAATGTGACGGTGGGATTAGAGCAACCAATAATTCAAGAATGGGTGACAGGTAAATTCGTATTGCAGGTACAGGAAGATGCTGACAAAAATCGATTTTTATCTGTAGTTGTGGAATTAGCACCAGGGGTAGAGGGTAGTGAAGCTCAAAGGCAAGCGATCGCATCTTCCATTCTTTCACAACTACTACGCCTAAATAGCGAGTTTGCTAACTATGTTCCCGCAGAATATCAAACACCACAGGTTACATTAGCGCCAATGGGTGATTCCGAATATTTCCCCATTGGGGTGAAACATCGTTATACGCGTCAATAGGGAATGGGACAATAATGAGGATAAGACGCGATGAATCGCGTCTCTACAAGGGGGAATGGGGTGGTTGTTCGCGATCGCGTTCCCAATTAATTGGGTTATTGATAATATATTGTCTAATTTTATCGAGGGCGAATTCATTACGAATTATGTTGTCATGGAACCTGTCTTGCCATCCAAAACCTTCATATATTTGATTAATTTCAAATGTACATCGTCCTTTGTACCACCTAACAATTTTAGAAAGGGAATTTTTAGACAACATCGGATTAAATAACCCAGTAACCCCACCCCGTTCCCCATCCCCCCTTGTAGAGACGCGATTCATCGCGTCTTCTTCCTGTATTTGATTCGCGTCTCCTTCTTGTGTTTGACTAATAATCAAAATCCCATGAATATGATTAGGCATGACGCAAAACGAATCTATCCGGCAATTAGAAAAATTATGAGGAATCTCGTACCACAATTTATGAGCAATTTCTCCAATTGGCGATCGCTGCATTTCACCCTGTATAACCTTACCAAAAAAGCATTTTTTACCCTCAGTGCAAATAGTAACGAAATATCCAGCATTACTGGCATAACTCCATGCTGGCAAACGGGTTGAATCAATTCGATATTTACCTTTGTATTTAGGTTTGTTGTTTTTTGGTTGAGGATCGTAATGATTCATGATTACATCTTTGGTTGATACAAAAATTTATGTAATTATTGCTTTGCATTGATGTAATTGCCAACCCAAAAAACTCGGAATTATTCGCGCTATGTAAATGTCGGGAAGGAAGAAGACGCGATGAATCGCTTCTCTACAAGGGGGGCGATCGCAAAAATGATCGCATTCCTATTCTGTTCGTAATATCTGTTTTACCAGGGGCGATGTCTGCGACGGGCTACGCCTACGCATTCCCTGGATTGCGGAAATATCGGACGCGATAGATTTACGAGACGCTTACGAGATGCGATGAATCGCGTCTTTACAAGAAATTGCTGCTTCTATATTTCGCTTATGTTTTGGCTGGAGGAAGTATTTTTCTTTCCTACTCTCCATTTTTCAGTTTCTCTTGTTGATGCCAAGCTTGATAAAAAGCGGGGTAGGGCATACTTTGGGCGGACTTCCAGATCAATTCGTAGCAATTATCAAATCGCTCAAAGTCATTTTTGTGAGTTTCAGGTGATAAGTAATCCTTCAACACGTTGACAACACTCGGCATCTGTTCCTCTAACAGAATTTTCTCTAAGCTAAATGCCGCTTGCCATCGGGTATCATCATCCAGTTGTGGTTTGCCGATTAACTCCACCAAAGCATCAATCGCTTTTTGGTTGCCAGAGCCAATTTGCCCTAAGCTAGATGCCGCTTGCCTTCGGGTACGATCATCCAGTTGTAGTTTGCCGATTAACTCCACCAAGGCAGCGATCGCTTTTTGGTTGCTAGAGCCAATTTGCCCTAAGCTATATGCCACTTGCCATTGGGAACGATCATCCAGTTGTGGTTGGCCGATTAATTCCACCAAGGCAGCGATCGCTTTTATACGATTTGTCTGAGTCAGTGCTGTTCTTGCTCCCTCTGCGATTGGTCTTAGAAATCTCACCCAATTGTTTTGTTCAACTTTAAACTCACCAAAGTCCCATTTAACGATTTCCGCCACAATAGCATCTGCGTTGACAGAATTTTTCCACTCATCAACTCCCGCAGCCGCGAGAAAATAAGCGCGAAACTCGTAAAATCCCCTTCTGACTGTATCAATAGCTCTGTATTCTCCGCACCCATCATCAAATTCCACCAACGCCTGAATAAACTCTTCCTTCTTCTCCTTCCCCACATCCTCACGTCCCAACCACAGCAAAATCACCTCTTTCCACTGCGGGGCAAAAATGCGATAAACGCCTAGCGCAGGGTTGTCGGGAACATGATTCAGAAACTCATGCCAATCATTAATCGCTAACGCTGCAAAATATTCCTCAAATGTGGGATGGTAGAAAGCGTAAACTTTTTCTTTCGTTGCTGATTCTGCAGCCAGTCCAACTTCATTCAGCCATCCCAACTGTAACGCTAACCAAAATAAAGAATTTTGTTGTTTTGCATCACCTAATTCCTCACGCACAAACTTATGTCGTAGCCGAAACCATGACGTTTCTTGATCGATTGCCCGTTTTGCCAAACGTCCCAACGCAGCGTTTAATTCCTCTTGCTGCTGTTCGGTAGTGGGGAAGCGGTTTTCTTTCCACTTGTAAACCTCTTCCACAAACTGCTGATAAAGTCCAGCTTTAGTTTTCGGTAAACCTTTATCTGAACCTTGCCAAGTGCTACACAACAGCGCTAACCGCAAAGGATTTTTAACTAAATCTTGGATGCGCTGACGTTCAGCTTTATCTAATTCCTGCCATAATTTTTCCCCTTTGTTACTCCCCCTCTCCTTAATAAGGAGAGGGGGCTGGGGGGTGAGGTTCCGAGGTTGAAACCAACGCCGAATAAACTCTTGCACTTGTTGCGGATATTCAAAATTGAGTAACCGATACGTCTCAAAATTTTCTAAAGCGTTGGCGTTTGCTTCCCAAACATTCACCCGACAAGTCAGCACAACCCGCGCATTTTTCACCCATCCCGTCAACTGCTGGGAAATCTCAGTTAATGGTTGGGGTGAAGACATTTCATCTGCTGCATCCAACAACAACCACACACGATTATTCTTAAATAAATCTACGAAAGCCTTTTCCTGTTCTTCAGTTACACGCACCACTTCTAAAGCATTCTTCAGCCAATCTTGCAGCAGATAATTTTCTACACTCTTTCCTTGCAAGTCTGCCAAAGAAATCCAAATTGGTAAACCGAGATTGCTGTTTAATATCCAAAAAGCTATAGTTTGCAACTGAGTAGTTTTTCCCGCACCCGGTTCCCCAATTAAAGCAATGCGGTGTCCTTGAGTTTTACCAACACCATCACCGATAATTTGCTCTAAAAAAGCCTGATGTTCAAATCGCTGCTTCTCTTCATAACTCGGTTTGTAAAGTTGCGAACCTTGTTCTGCGAAAATATCCTCGCTGCACTTCTTCGGTTTGTTACGCTCCACCAATGCTAAAGGGACATGAATTGCCTTTAGCTCAAATTTCATCTCATCATCAGCAAACAGCAACTCATTTGTGGTGAGACGCTTGTGCTTTTCCAGCATAGCGCCACAGATTTCTTGCCAGTCACCACCTTGAGATTTTTCCTTTGCAGTCTTGGGAACTTTAGCAGAGTTGTTTTTTTGAGCTTCTCGGCATTTATCCCATTCCCCACCTTGCTTAAACAACCAATTGAGGTTTTCTTCTTTATCGATGCTGGGAAACTTGAGCACGAAAAGCCAAACTTTTGAGTTTGTTCTAGTTTTGGCGTTGGTTTGTCCGCGTTTATCCTGAAGAATTTTTAAGCTTATCAGACAGTTGAGCGCATTTCTAATTGCTTCAGCCTCTAAGCTGTCTAAGCTGTCGTTATACCTCTTCGTCAGTTCTACCAGTCCTTCTAATGTAGAATGCGTTACCCATAACTCAGTACCTGCTTGCCAATCGGCTTTACAGTCCTTTGATTCTTCCAAATGTTCCACAAAGGACAGTAAAGCAAACAGCAATATTTTTGCTTGTTTTCTACCAGCATCGAAGCTAAGATTCCACCCCATGTAAGTACCGTCATCGAAAAGAAAAAAATTTTCCAAAAATTTCTGTGCTTTCCCAAGCCAGACATTTTTCCCAAGCAACTTATGTAGATTCTAAACGGCTTTTAATCAACGCTTGGGAAATTTACTTGTAAATTAATCCCAACCTTAACCTTGATTTTATTCAGGTGAGGGAAATAAATGAAAACTCAGCGCAAACAAAGCCAAAGCACTCGTCAAAAGCTTTATCGCCAAATCATTACGGTGTTGTTATTAATACAAACTATAATAATTTGCGTAAATGCCGAAAATCGCCTTCAGCAAGGAGACTCACCAATCGAGGTTTTAATCTGGATGATTAACCAGTGTATTCCAATCCTAAAACAAGCCAGCAGTTTCCAAGAAAAGCAGAAAAAGAGCCTGTTACCCAAACATCGCAGTTTTGAGGATAAATAATATCACAAGCCCCTCCTTCTTTGCTTGCAGAGCTATGGTGTACACACAAGTCGAATTACCCCCCTTAATCCCCCCTTTCCAAGGGGGGAAACAATAAATCCAGTTCCCTCCCCTTTATAAGGGCTACCGTGTATACACAAGTCGAATTACCCCCCTTAATCCCCCCTTATAAAGGGGGGAAATAAGAAATCTTGTTCCCTCCCCTTTATAAGGGGAGGGTTAGGGTGGGGTAAAACCTTGGTTAATCAGCTATTTCAGACTTGTGTGTACACCGTAGCCTTATCAAGGTGTGGGCTTTTTCGGGTTTAATTAAGTAATCAAGCGGACAAGTCCATTCGTTCAAAACACAAGTCCATTCGTTCAGAACACAAGTTCATTTGTTCAAAACACAAGTCCATTCATTCAGAACACAAGTCCATTCATTCAGAACACAAGTTCATTCATTCAGAACACAAGTTCATTCATTCAGAACACAAGTTCATTCGTTCAGAACACAAGTCTTTTTTCAACGATTTATGGTCTACTATCGTGCAATTACTGAGCCAGTAATCCAATCTTATTACAAAAAATACCTTTTTTTGTCAGCTTTACTGAACCACTATATTGTCCAATTGAGACACTCTAGAAAGATAAAGTTTAGTAAAAAGTTTGCATTGATGCCACGCAAAAAAAGAAGCTCTCCCGTGCTAGAAAAAACCGAACAGAGAGTAATCGGATTTAAATCGATTAATTCCAGCCTTGACTTTGGTGATTCGATCAGTTTAAACCATTTAACCGAGTTAACCGGGCAACTCCGCAACCAGATTGACGAGTATAATATGATGCTAACTGCCGTTGACTCAGCAAAAGCAAAAATAGAAACTCTTGAAAAGACCATTCGGGAAACTTCAGAGCGCTTAGTCAGTGGTGTAGCATTGAAGTATGGCAAAGACAGCCGGGAATACGAAATGACAGGTGGAGTACGCAAGAGCGATCGCATTCGTAAAGCCACTATCACCCGGTTAAAATCCACCGCAGACTTAAAAGCAGCTTCTACACAGACGGCGTAACAAGCAATAAGTAGGCATCATTCACAGTGAATGATGCCTCCCCAGCAAACAGAATGCGACGCCGAATAGCCTGCCATAGGCATTGCTGCTCGTCTTCTTATCGCTTAATAAAGGGTTATTGGTCTATATAATTGGTTTTTTAAGACGCGATAAATCGCGTCTCTACATCATGGTTTTGGGCTTATTTAAACTGTATTGGGTTTTATTCCTCAATCAACTCAAAATTCACCCGTTCGTAAATTTCACGCAAAGCAATTTGAAAATCGATAGAATCTAAAACTAAAACTGCCTCTTCACTTGCAACATAGTCTCTATTTCCTTTTTTGTGATTTTCCTATGCCACTTAATGACTAACTCATCCTGATTCAATAGCTTATCTAGTAAATACTTCAACTCATTTACTGATTGAAATAGACAATGAGCAATGTATTCCTTACATGAATACTAGACTAATTCAATGATGTTGTAATCAGGACTATATGCAGGTACAAATTCTAATACAAAATTAGGAATGCTTCTGTCAATACCTGCTGCTGAGAAACCACTACTGGCAATTACTGTTCTAGTTTTTCATTTTACCAATATTACGCTTTAGAAAACAGATTGGTATTACTCTATAAGTTCGCCCATATTAAAGTCTATTCTTATCCAACCTTTAAGTCTTCGTAAATTGTCGAGAATCAGTAAGGGAATCTGCCAATGATGTACTATCAGGAAGGGTAAGGGATCACCCACCTCAAAAATTGCTTCTTTCCCTCGCCTGATGTTTCTTACCCAGGTTTGCAGTTGCTTAAACGATCTAATCTCATTCAGCCGCCAAACTTCGTGGTACAGCCAATAGGTTGGCTTACTATCAGGAAGAGGCTGCAAAGATTCAGCCAGAGTCTCTTTACCAAGATAGGCATCCGCTACTCCCGGATGATTGTAAAACATAGTAATGGCGGAGTGAGTCCGGGGGTTACACTCAATCGCGTAAACAGTTCCGTCTTCTGCCTGGATGAAGTCAAAGGAAAGTTGCCCGGTTTTTCCCAGTTCTTTGGTAAAATGACTCGCCCATTGCATAATTTCTAGCTGATCAACGTTTTCGTAGTTGACTTGAAAAGCGGATGACTCACAGCAGCAGTACATTCTTGACTCTCCATCTCGCGCGGTAGTGTGAGTGCAGTATTCCTTTCCAGGGATAAATTCCTGCATAATCCAAGGATTCTCCTCACTAATGGGCAGACTATTGACAAATGCTGCTGTTTGTAATTCTGTATCGCAAGGTAGTTTGGTGAGATTCAAGCGACGTATTTGATCGTAGGGGATACTTTTAAGAATGTATTTGCACTTCTCCTGAGAAAAGTCAAAGTTGATGACTTGTTCGGGATCGGTAATTTTGAAGGATTTGGGGACAGATAAACCGAACGATCGCGCTGTTTCGGCAAAGGCAAACTTGTCATCCAGGATCTTCGTGACCTCAGCATCAAAGTGGAAAAACTCTACACAGTCTGGTAATGGTGGCTTGCCGTGATCATAGTGGATGACAGAAAAAATGGCTACCGGGATAAAAAAGTCGATCTTTTCTGTTTTAGCGATCGCGTGTAGGGTTTCAATGTAGCCTTCTAAGTCTTTGCTGGGATCGGGAACGGTATAAAAGCCTGCAACAGAGTTGGAATATTTATTACCACTTGACCAGAATTTCTCAATGTCAATTATAATAACCCGATGCCCTGCTGCATGAAATGAACGCGCTAGCTGAAGGGTTTTAGTCATTCTAGCGCCGGCAATCAAGATATTTTTGGAATTGGGGTTGACAACAGTTGACTTACTGAATGGTTGCTTAAGAAAGTTCCACAGTAGCGATGTTAAGACGACGATGCAGTTTAAGGGAAATGCGATCGCCAATAATACAAAAGTGCCCAAGTTTTGGAACACTACAAAAATATGCTTTCTCATAATTATAATTGTTACATAATAGTGGAATCATTCGCTGGTGGATCGGAAAAGGTTAAGGAGACAATCAGATATAAGCCTGCCCTTGCTTCCATGCTTTCCTCCACTCGCATATATGATCGTCAACCCGTCTCGAATTGACACCGAACACTTACACGGGACTAGGAATCATTTTTGACGATGCGATTGCAACAAGTGATCGCCTCTCCATTTTTGGTTCGCTCCTCTGAGCGCAAGTAAATTTGCCCTTGAAGCAATGTGTTGTCCACACAGATAAATTCAATAAAAGCCAACAAATTGTCGTTGGCCGTGACTAGATGAATTGGCATAGCGATGCTGTCATGCTTCCAAAATGCAACATTTACCTCATTATTAAAAATACAGCATTTCCGATGCCTGCGGCGGGCTATGCCTACGCACTCCAAGCAATGTGGGATAAACACTCCTTAGTTTGCTTTCTCAAATGGTATTTAGCCTGGGGAGCAAAGCCAAAGATGGCAAGCAAACTCATTCTCAAAACTGCACGAGTTTTCGGATGTTGAAATCAATCCTCACTTAACTTTGTCAGGAGCGCAAATTATCGAGTAATAGTAAAGGAATGTGCCAGCAATGTACATTAGGGACTGACAAAAAATAAATTATCCAAAATTATTTGTACATTTGTAGGGGATCTTGGCCTTATGCCCCTACGTTCGCGGGCGTCCCGCAGGGATGGGATGTTTTTTTAACTGGAAGTCCCTTAAGATCGGTAGTGAGTTGTTAACTTCAAAAATTGCATCCTTTCCTCGCCAAATACTTTTAAACTAATGATTGCAACTGCTTTAACGATCTAATCTCATGAAGTCTTGAAAGTTTGTAATCAAGCCAATAAGTGGGCTGACTATCACTTAGGGGTTGCAGAGGTAGAGGTTTTATATTTTATATCTTCTCCAAACTGGATGAGTTTCCCGATGCAAAAATCAATTCTCACCCAAGTTCTTAAGGAGCGTAAACTATCGAGTAATAGTAAAGGAATGTGCCAGTGATGTACCATTAAGAACGGTAGTGGGTCGTTAACTTCAAATATTGCATCTTTTCCTCGCCAAATATTTTTAAGCCACTTTTGCAACTGCTTTAACGATCTAATTTCATTAAGTCTCCAAAGTTCGTGATAAACCCAATAAGTAGGCTTACTATTACTCAGGGGTTGCAGAGGTTCAGCCAGAGGCTCTTGATTGAGATAGGCATCCGCTAAATCAGGATGGTTGTAATACATTGTAATTGCAGAGTGAGTGCGAGCGTTGCACTCGATCGCATAAATCGTTCCATCTTCCGCCTGAATGAAGTCAAAAGAAATTTGTCCAGTCAGTTGTAATTCTTTGACAAAATGACTCACCCACTCCTGAATTTCTGGGTGATAAACGTTTTCGTAATTGACTTGAAAAGCAGATGATTCGCAGCAGCAGTGTACCGTTAATTCCCCATTTCTCACTGTACTGTGAGTACAGTATTCTGTTCCAGGAATAAACTCTTGCAATATCCAAGGGTTATCTTTACTAATTGGCTTACTTTTAAGATGAAGCGCCATTTTTTCGTAAGACTCCATTGGTAGCTTAGTTAGATCCAAGCGTAAAACAGAGTCATAGACAATACTTTTGAGAATATATTTGTGCTTTTCGTTGGCAAAGTCGAATTTAAGAACTTGTTCGGAATCTGTAATTAGGAAGGTTTTCGGGACAGATAGCGAGAGTGAGTGGGCAATTTCTGCAAAGGTAAACTTATTATCCAGCATCTTCATTGTTTCAGCATCGAAGTGGAAATTCTCGCAACAGCCTGATAACACTGGCTTGCGCTCAGAGTCAAAGTAGCTGGCTGCAAAAATGCCTACCGGGACAAAAAAGTCTATGTTTTCTTTTTTGGCGATCGCCCGCACGGCTTGAGTATAGCCTTCTAAATCTTCTTGCGAGTCAGGAACTGTGTAAAAGCCAGCCACAGAGTTAGAAAATCGATAACCACTGAACCAATATTGGTGGAGATCAAATAAAATGACTCGATGCCCAGCAGCGTGAAATGATCGCGCTAGCTGAAGGGTTTTGGTCATTCTACCACCACCGATCAAGATATTTTTAGGATTCTGGTTCAAAACCACTTGCTTGCTGAACAGTCGGCTGAAAAAATTCCACAGCAACGATGCGAGTACGAGGGTGCAGTTAAAGGGAAATGCGATCGCCAGTAATCCAAGAGTGCCCAAGTTTTGGAATATTGCAAAAATCTGCTCTCTCATAGTTGTAATTGTGACAAGTTAATGATTAAGTGGCATAGCTAGATAAAAATAAAGGAAATAAGCAATATGTTGCATTAAATGCTTATTAGCTTCTTCCAAGTTAGAAGAAAGCTAAAAAGGTGATTTTCCACAAATCAGTTCATGCTCAACGCTTGATTGATCATCGTCATAAATAACTCATCTAAAGGAATTCCCAATCTGTTCGCCGTACAGGAAATCACCGCTTTGTGGTCAAAAATACAAAACAACCCGGCTTCTAAAAACCAAGGTTGTCCCTGTGGGTCGATCCGGAAGTCAAATAAACTATAATGGCGACAGCCCAAAGCCAAATGACACTTTTTAACTTCTTGCTGAACCTTTTGGGTGATCGGGTCATCAATATCTACAATCCAACCTGGGACATAATTTTTAGCAGTTGAAGCCAAGTCGCCCTCGATGGGTATTTTGAATTTGTCAGTATAGCTGCGGATGGGTCTATTTTGGGGGTCTATCTGATACTCTTCAAGGGGTAAACCGATTAGCTCCCCATCTTTGACAATAGCACCGCATCTGACTTCTCGACCGGCTTCAATGAATGTTTCTACAATCACCTCATCTGCAAATTCAAATGCTTTCTTCAAGGCAGCCTCATATTCACTAGCCTCTTTGACTAAGGACACCCCTAAAGAGTTGTCAGCATTTGCGGGTTTGATGACTGCTGGAGGTGTAATTGTCGGAACGTCTCCTTGGCGGAGCAGTTCTCCAAAAGGCACTTTCACCCCTGCTGCTGCGACAATTGCTTTGGTTCTGGCTTTGTGAGCCGTTAATGCCATGACATCCGCAGTATTGCCTATGTAAGGGATCTTAAGCAGGTCGAATAGTGCCCGGTACTCAGTCATTCCAGGGAGACAAAACATTTGTGGCAACATAACGTCAATGTTTTGCGCTGTTATAAACTGTATGGCATCTAACAGAGAAACTGGTTTGGCGACAGCAATATCATCTGGACTGAGAGAGGAAGGAAATCGCCATTGACCATCAGGTGTGATGTATGCAATCAGAAACTCATAGAGCGATGAATTTCCCGTAGCGTTTATACAGCTTTGGGCGTAATTACGTGACAATTCACAGTAAAAATCATTGTATGCAGACCCAGCTAAATGAAGGATACGAAGTATTGGCATGATTCATTTTTTAGTTACTGTTATATTTTATATAACAACTGCGATTGTAAAAAATAACTTGATGTGAGAAGATTTTGAGACCGGAATCGGAAACTCTAAAAACAAGAGTAATAAGTAAATTGTATCGCTATTTTACTATATAAATATACTTTGAAACTGAATAATCCTCAGTTTTTACTGGAGTTTAGACTAGTCAGAAGTGCGAAACTACTAAACAAATTAGATATAAAACTTTGTTAATAATCAATATTTAGCACATGCAACTATTGATTATTAACAAAGTTCAGGGAGTATGGAATTTAGTCAAAGAATTTGCGTAGGCGTTCCTTGCGCGTCTAGTAGAGAAGCCCGTCGTAGACATCGCCTTTCCATTGGTGGAGAATTTTAGACTGGTTTCAACGATAAAAAAAATCTCTTGCATTGTTGGTAGTTCCGTCAAACGGCTCAAAAAAGCCGAAACCCAATTATGGCAAGGGCAAGCAAAGGCAGCCCAGGCTTTGTTTACCGATTTTTGGGTAAGCAGGCGAAGAATTTCTGTACTTGTCTTGAGCGACACCGCCTGAGAATTGCCAACTACTGTTACAGTACAATCTGACTAAAAGATAGCAAAATAAATATTTTTGTTGTAAAAAGACGATTGCAGACAATGTAACAATAGCGATCGCAAATACTTTTAGCCATACCCACCAGTGAACGCCCCTACCAATATCTCTGCACAAACTCAGAATCGCAAAGCCGATCACATTCGGATCTGTTTAGAGGAGGATGTTCAGTGTGATCAAATTACCAATGGACTGGAACGCTATCGCTTCACCCATTCTTGCTTACCCGAACTAAACCACAACGATATTAATATCAGTACAACTTTCCTGGGGAAACACCTAGCCGCACCCTTGTTAATTTCTTCCATGACTGGAGGAACAGAACAAGCCGGAATCATTAATCAACGTTTGGCCGAAGTCGCGCAACACTACAAAATTGCAATGGGTGTTGGTTCCCAACGGGTAGCGGTGGAAAAACCCCAGGTAGCTGATACTTTTGCTGTCCGCAAGTATGCCCCCGATGTTCTGCTATTTGCGAATCTGGGCGCTGTGCAACTTAACTACAAGTACGGCTTAGATGAATGTTTGCGGGTAGTTGATATCTTAGAGGCTGATGCCCTGATTTTACACATTAATCCTCTACAAGAGTGCATTCAACCCAAAGGGGACACTAATTTTCGGGGTTTAATTGACAAAATATCAAAATTATGCTTTGAACTGCCAGTACCAGTGATTGCGAAGGAAGTTGGTAACGGCATTTCAGGAGCGATCGCCGAGAAATTGATCGCCGCTGGGGTAGCAGCAATTGATGTAGCTGGTGCGGGGGGGACTTCTTGGGCAAAAGTAGAAAGTGAACGGGCAGAAAATCCCTTGCAACGTCGCTTAGGGAGAACGTTTGCCGATTGGGGTTTACCGACGGCAGAGTGCATTACAACTATTAGAGCGATCGCAAAAGATGTGCCCTTAATTGCTTCGGGAGGTTTGCGTCATGGACTGGATGTCGCAGCAGCGATCGCCTTGGGAGCAGATATAGCTGGTTTAGCAATGCCTTTCCTGCAAGCAGCAGCAACATCAGAGGCAGCAGTTGCTGAACTGGCTGAAGTATTAATCGCTGAAATCACCACAGTCTTATTTTGTACTGGCAATACCACCTTGTATCAGTTAAAGCACTCTGGCAGTTTACAGCGCATAGAATAAATAAATAGGTGATTAGTCCTTTGCTTATAACCAATGCCCAATGCCCAATGCTCAATGACACCACTTGCTTCTCCTGTTCAAAGACGCTTTTCTTCTTAGGCTTTGCCAACGCGAACAACCGAAGGAACCCCGGCAACGCACTGACTCCCCAATGTCCAATAACTAATAACTAATGCGTAATTTTATCAAACAAACTTTTGCTAGTTTAGTTGGCACCTTACTAGGACTAATTATTTTCGGTGGTCTAGGAACCACTGGACTGTTCTTGCTAATAATGGCTGCTACCTCCTCTAAAGATAGTGGGCCAAATGTGAAAGATAAGTCAGTGCTAGTTTTTGACTTGTCAATGAAAATTACTGATAGCGAACCTAGTTCCGGCGAACTGTTTCAAAACACAATATCAGGTGTAGATGAAGATACAATGGCACTCCGCAAAGTTGTGGAAACTTTGGAAAAGGCACGGCGTGATCCGCGAATTGTTGGGATCTATCTAGATGCAACTAGCACAAGCCAAGCTACTAAAGTCGGCTATGCCTCCCTAAAAGAAATCCGGAAAGCGCTGGAAGAGTTTCGCGCTGCTGGGAAAAAGATTGTGGCCTATGGGAGTGATTGGAGTAAAAAGGAATATTATCTTAGTTCAGTAGCAGATTCCATTGTACTTAATCCTCTGGGAATGATGGAAATCAACGGTTTGAGTTCACAATCGATGTTTTTAACGGGAGCATTGCAGAAATATGGCATTGGTGTGCAAGTTGTGCGGGTAGGGAAATTCAAAGGAGCTGTTGAACCGTTTATCCTCACAAAGTTGAGTCCAGAAAACCGCGAACAAACTCAAAAATTGTTGGATGATGTTTGGGGAGAGTGGCGCACTGCTGTGGGCGCAAGTCGGAAAATTCAACCGGAACAGTTGCAGGCGATCGCAGATAATCAAGCGCTATTGGAATCTACACAAGCCAAAACCAGCGGTTTTGTTGATCAAATAGCATACCCCGATCAAGTGGTGTCTGACCTCAAAAAGTTGACAGATAGCGATAAAGATGACAAAACATTCCGACAAATTAGCCTGAATAGCTACGCACAAGTTTCCGGCAAATCTTTGGGTGTAGAACGTAACTCAAAAAATCAAATTGCCGTTGTTTATGCTGAGGGCGAGATTGTCGATGGTAAAGGAGAAGATGGGCAAGTAGGAGGCGATCGCTTTGCGAAAATCTTCAACAAGCTGCGACATGATAAGGGTGTGAAAGCTGTTGTATTACGGATTAATAGTCCTGGTGGTAGCGCTACCGCAGCCGAAGTCATGCAACGAGAAGTGAAATTAACTCGTGAGGCGAAACCAGTTGTAGTCTCAATGGGTGATGTCGCTGCCTCTGGTGGTTATTGGATTGCTAGCGACTCTAACCGCATTTTTGCCGAACCAAATACGATTACAGGCTCAATTGGGGTGTTTGGGATGCTATTCAATGGGCAAAAGCTGGCGAATGACAATGGCATTACCTGGGATTCGGTGAAAACTGCACGCTATGCTGATAGTGAAACAGTTTCACGTCCGAAATCGCCTCAAGAGTTGGCACTTTATCAACGCAGTGTTAACCGGATTTATAATATGTTTCTGAATAAAGTTTCTCAAGGTCGTAAACTCCCAGAACAAAAAGTAGCAGAAATTGCCCAAGGACGGGTTTGGTCGGGTGTGGCGGCCAAGGAAATTGGTTTAGTGGATGAAATTGGTGGTTTGAATACTGCGATTGCATATGCTGCCAAGCAGGCGAAACTAGGAGAAGACTGGGAAGTTCAAGAGTATCCTCGCACTAGCACCTTCGGAGAACGGTTTTTTGGGCGGGCAACAGAAGAGGCGCGGACTGCTTTGGGGATTGAGTCAGCGCAACCCAAATCAGCCAATCCCCTCACCGCTGAATTCCAGAAACTGCAACAGGAAGTAGGGATTCTGCAAAAGATGAACGATCCACAGGGGGTTTACGCCCGCTTGCCTTTCAATTTGAAAATTGAGTAGATACTTTTTCTAAGTATAAGTGGGCAGCAACTCACCGACTATGGCGAGGCGCATGGGTGTTGCCCTCGCCAACGTCGTAATCAGACGTGAGTTCGTCGATGGGCTGGTTAACATTACACGACAAGAGTCAGGGTTGACAGCGATCTTGAGAGATTTAACGGGATAAAGTCAGCTACGATCATTTGTTCTGTTGGGATTATCTAAACTAACCACTCTAAGTTCTATATTCTCAGATTCGGCAAAGCATCTTTGCCAAAGCTTGGCGATCGCTAAACTAAAATTACCACTAATATAATGTCCGCCAAATTACCGATAATAAAAGAACCCCACCCCCAACCCCTCCCCGCAAGCGGGGAGGGGAGACAAAGCGTAGCTTTGGCGGGGTGGGGTTCTTCGAGTTTAATCAGTAATCAAACGGACATGATATAACCGCACCTTTAAGGACGGACACCACTACAATTACAAAGATTAAAACCTACTTAACATTTAGTTACACTAAGAGATATCAAGAGGAGCGAAAGTTAACTTTTCGTTTCGCAAATCAAAGGTGAACGACATGAATGGCACAATTCGCGTTGGTAATCTCTTCGGAATTCCCTTCTATATCCATCCATCGTGGTTTTTAGTTCTAGGTTTAGTAACTTGGAGCTATAGCAGTGGACTGGCGGCGCAATTTCCCTTATTATCCGGGGGATTAGCTGTGTTACTAGGATTGATGACAGCGCTGTTGTTATTTGCCTCTGTCGTCGCCCACGAATTAGGACACAGTTTCGTCGCCATTCGCCAGGGAATTGATGTTAAATCAATTACACTCTTCATATTTGGCGGTTTGGCTAGCTTAGAAAAAGAGTCGAAAACTCCAAGTGAAGCTTTTTGGGTTGCGATCGCTGGGCCTTTAGTCAGTCTACTATTATTTGGTAGCCTTACAGCTATTGGTTTTGCTACCGCTGCATCCGGGCCATTAGCAGCAATTCTGGGTGTTTTGGCTTCTGTTAACTTGGCATTAGCACTATTTAATCTGATTCCTGGCTTGCCTTTGGATGGCGGTAATATCCTCAAAGCTGCTGTTTGGAAAATTACAGGTAATCCTTATAAAGGTGTAGTTTTTGCCAGTCGAGTTGGACAAATCTTTGGTTGGGTAGCGGTTCTTTCTGGTATAGTTCCACTATTATTATTTGGCAGCTTGGGTAACTTCTGGAACTTATTAATTGGTTTCTTCTTGTTACAGAATGCTGGTAATGCGGCGCAATTTGCCAGAGTGCAGGAAAAACTTACAGGTTTAACAGCTGAAGATGCTGTAACGGTTGATAGCCCAGTGGTCTCTGCTAATCTTACCCTGAGAGAGTTTGCCGATCAGCGGGTCATGAGTGGAGAAAACTGGCGTCGGTTTTTAGTGACTGATGATGGGGGACAATTAATAGGTGAGATGTCTGCGACGGGCTACGCCTACGCTGTTGATAACCTGCGTATCCCGACAGCTATGTGGTCAGAAACTCAAGTTAGGGAAGTAATGCAACCAATTTCACAATCTACCACAGTCCAATCGGATCAACCACTATTAGAAGTAGTGCAGCTACTCGAACAACAAAAGCTATCTGCGCTTCCCGTAGTTCGTAAAAACGGCGTGCTAGTGGGAATTTTAGAAAAAGCAGCGGTTATTCAACTACTCCAGAGCAGAACTCAACCTAACCCTGCATAGTTGTTTGATGAAAAAATACTCTTCTCAACCCTCCTCAGAAATCCTGAGGGGGTTTTTTCATAACATGAGGCATTATACCTGATTCATAAACAAAAGCCTAAGATACCATTCGTAGCATCAGACAAATAAATGATATGATGTCCGGGCAATTAAGCATAATACCCGGAACCCCACCCCGCTAAAACTGCGCTTTAGCTCCCCTCCCCGCCGGCTCTTAGGGGTTGGGGGTGGGGTTCTTTTCTTATGGGTAATTTGGCGGACATGATATTGTCCATTGGAGTAACCATAATATCCGCACTACCCCACCCCGCCAAAGCACGGTATTAGGTGATATCTAGCAAATAAACCGCATAGATTTTCTCAGAAATTTTACTGAACCATCAAGACAATAAATATTACTAACATATACATAAATATTATCAGGATGCTGAATATGTCAGATTTACCGCTTCAGTGCAAAAATTTGAAAGAGCAGGTTGAATCTATATTACAACTATTACAGCAAGAACCAACGCTACGTTCCCAAGATATTACACCTGTACAAACTTCCCTAAGTAAGGCGATTTCTCCAAAGTTTGAGATTGTGTTTGCGGGTGCGTTTAGTGCTGGTAAATCAATGCTAATCAATGCACTGTTGGAGAGGGAATTATTGTACAGTGCAGAGGGACACGCGACAGGTACAGAGTGCAAAATCGAGTATGCAGAAGTAGATAAAGAACGTGTTGTTTTGACCTTTTTAAGTGAAGCAGAGATTCGGGAACAAGCAGTTTATTTGTGTCAGCAGCTAGGATTTAAGAGAGTACCTAATATTAACCAAGCTGATATAATTAACTTGCTACGTCAAGATTGCGAAGCTATTATTCAGCAAGAGGGTGGTGAGAGTAAATCAGAACGTGCAAAACAGGCGAAGGCGTTAATCTTATTACTAGAAGGATATATAGCCAACCGCGATCGCATCAACACGGTTAATAATGCTACATATTCAATGGAGCAATTTCACTTTGACAACCTCAAGCAAGCTGCTGGATATGCCCGTCGTGGTAGTAATAGTGCAGTATTGAAGCGAATAGAATATTACTGTAATCATCCTCTGCTACAAGATGGTAATGTAATTATTGACACGCCGGGTATAGATGCACCTGTAGAGAAAGATGCACAACTAACTTATGCCAAAATTCAACATCCTGATACTTCGGCGGTGGTATGCGTGCTAAAACCTGCTTCAGCGGGTGACATGACAAAAGAAGAAACAGAACTTTTGGAATTAATGCGGGAGAATGGGGGAGTACGTGATCGCGTTTTCTATATCTTCAACCGGATCGATGAGGCTTGGTACAATACCCAACTACGGCAACGATTAGATGATTTAATTAATGGGCAGTTTTGCAATTCAAGCAAAGTTTATAAAACGAGTGGATTATTAGGATTTTACGGCAGTCAGATTAAACAAACAAGCCAACGAGATAGATTTGGTTTAGATTCTGTTTTTGCAGAAAGTATTAAAGGTTTAGATGGGAAAGAAGAAACACCACAATTTGTCTATGCGTTTAACAACTACTGTGTAAATTCAGGAAAGCTATCTTCAACTAAATTCCGTGTCTCTGTTAACGGCTTTGAAACCCCAAATCAAAATTATGTGCGGATTCTGGAAGATTGGGGAAATGAACTTATAGAACAGCTAATTCAGGATAGTGGGACTGAGGAATTTTGCACAGCTATTACTCGCTATCTTACAGAAGAAAAACGTCCACAATTATTTAAAAATCTTGCTGATGATTTGAAAGATGTTTGTATTAAACTGAAAAGACATTATCAGAGTGTACAACGTAATTTAGATAGTCAGCCCCAAGAAATTGAGACTATGAAGAAGCAAGAGTTGCAACGATTGAATCAGCAATTACAGCAAATTGGGAGAGAATTTGTTGAGCATATTACAGAAGAAGTTAACCAAATAATTAATAATTTTTGTGATGCTTTTGAAGCAGATTTTAAGCAATTGCAATCACGAATGATTCGCCGTTTAGATGAATTGCTAGATACTTTTTCTGTAGCTTCTGCTTATCGACGTGCAACCATCAGCCATCCTCGGAACGCTACTGCACCTTTAATTGCTATTTTAGTAGAGGCATTTTATTACTTAGCAAATCAATTAGAAGATATTTTGGTTGAATCTTCTCAGCAATTAGCCGCCAATTTTTTCCAGCGGTTGATCGAAAAGATTCGCAAGTCAGAATATTATCGCCAGTTGTATCGTTTATTAGATAATGATGGTGGAATTGAACTAGAGATTAGAATTTTAGAAAAACTAGTTACTCAAGCACTGCTGAGTGCAGCTAGCGTAGAGTGCGATCGCTTTGTGCGAGAAAGTCCGAGATTTTACGATGAAGGCACTTTTTCTATATATCAATTTCGCCAGACTTTATTACAAACTTCTCAAGGTTACGACGCTGAAAGTATCGTAGAAGCAGAACCAGCAATTAGGCAGTTATTGAAATTAGATTTTGAACCAAAAGTTTCTCAAACTATTCGTAAATCTTTCCGTCAAACCATTAATCAAACTCTCAAAACTCAGTTGTTACCAATGGCAGATCAGCAAGCGGATGCAATTTTGCAGCAATACCCACAGGCGCGTGCTTATTTAGAAAAAACATTGCAACAAGAAGCTGAGGAAAAAATTGCAAATAATCGCCGATTATTGAATGTTGTTGAAGAAAATATTGCAGGATATAATTCAGCAGCTTCTAGTATCAATAGTTGTTTACAGGCAATGCAATTATCTGACCATCTTTTGCCTGTAATTGGTAATACAGAGTTTATATATACTACCTCTGATTCATCTGATAATGATGGCAATTTTACTAATAATGGGTTTGTGAACTCAAATGGATTAGTTGATCAGGTAGCACAGGTTTAGTATTAATATCAGGTAAACACAGATAGTTGTGGATTTTTGTAGCTTGTAGTTAGTGACTTTAGCACTCACTAACTACTTACTATTTACAGCTTTGAGTAAAGTAGAAAAATTTCCAAACTTGAGGTGGATATGGAAGATGGATTCAAACCAATAGAGTGTAACAATGGTGATGTTTTTGACTTTGGAGACAATACATATAAAATTGCTAAATTTCAACAAGCAATGGATACCTCATCTAACTCCATGTTGGAAAATGCATTGAATCAAGAATTAAGTAGGCAAGGAATAAAGATAAAACAGTCTCCGAATGAGAATTGGTTTCAGAAAGGTATATATTGCGAAATTTTAACACTAGGTTCTCAAAGCTGGAAAAAGGGGAAAGTGAAAATTAAAATAAGTGTTGAATTTTATGTTGAAGAGCAAGATGTACAAATAATTAACAGCAATAATTCAGAAATCACTGAACCAGAATCCCCTCTTGATGATCTTCGCCGCATAATTCACGAGGAAACTTAGTCAAAAAATTTACATATCGCAATTATATTTGATTTGTAAAAATTCGTGGTGTCCAGATCCCCGACTTCGTAAAAGTTGTCGGGGATCTAACTTTTTATGAATTATTTAGGCGTTGCTATAACCTATTAAAATTCATCACTATCCCAATCCCCAACTCAATGGTTATGCTTATCAAACGTCGGCAATTTCTTACAACCTGTGGACTGGCTACCTTAGCCACCCGAATATCACCACTTACCGCCCAAGATAAGCTATCTCCAAACACCATCTGCAAGCCGCCCCGCCTGCAAGTGGGCAATACCGTGGGATTAATCGCCCCTGCGGGTATTGTTGATGCTAAAGACATCGAAGCAGCGCAGCAATCAATTTCACAATTAGGGTTAAAAGTCAAGCTTGGGGCGCATATTTTAGATCGTTACGGCTATTTAGCGGGTAAAGATGCCGATCGCGCTGATGATCTAAACTTGATGTTTAGCGATCGCTCCATAAAAGCAATTATTGCCATGCGTGGTGGCTGGGGTTGTAATCGCATTTTACCCCTACTCAACTACTCGCTGATCCGCTCCCATCCAAAAATTCTTATGGGGTACAGCGATATTACGACGCTGTTGTTGGCAATTAATGCCCGTAGTCAAATGATTACTTTTCATGGGCCAGTTGCTACGTCTACTTGGAATCAATTTACAGTCGATTACTTCAAGCGCGTCTTATTTAATGGTGAAGCTGTAACTATGCAAAATCTCAACCCTAGCGAAGTGCGAGTGGAGATAATCGCTCCGGGAAAGGCGAGAGGTAAACTTGTGGGTGGAAACTTGTCCGTGCTATCAGCGATGGTAGGTTCACCTTACCTACCTTCTTGGAACAAAAGCATTCTGTTTGTGGAAGAAATTGGCGAGGATGTTTACCGTGTAGATAGGATGCTGACACAGTTAAAAACTGCTGGAATACTTAATCAAATTGCTGGCTTTATCTTTGGGCAATGTACTAATTGTAGTCTTGGGGATGAACCGTCATTTACCTTAATGCAAGTATTGCAAGATCACATACTTCCTTTAGGTATTCCTGCTTGGTACGGTTCAATGATTGGTCATATTAAGGATAAATTTACCTTGCCAATCGGTGTAGAAGTAGAAATAAATGCTGAACTTGGAACAATACAAATGTTAGAGGCGGCTGTTAGTCTTGTTTGAGCCACGGAAATCAGCCGCGCCACAGTAATTTTGATTAATATTTTGATAGACAGTATGAATTTCTCCTCGCTATGTTACGACTAACAGAAGTAAAGCTCCCGCTTGATCATCCTGAAGATGAGATCAAGTCTGCCATCCTCAAAAAGCTGCAAATCACGGACGATGAGTTGATCAGCTATTCCATCTTCAAGCGTAGCTACGATGCCCGTAAGAAAGGAGAGATCACCCTTGTTTATATTCTGGATGTAGAAACGACTCAGGAAACTCATCTACTCAAGCGCCTGAAAAGAGATCCCCATGTGATTGCCACGCCAGACATGAGTTATCGCCCAGTGGCACGAGCTACCAGCAATTTGGCGATTCGCCCCATCGTGATTGGTACAGGGCCTTGCGGCTTGTTTGCGGGTTTGATGCTCGCACAAATGGGCTTTTGTCCAATCATTTTAGAACGTGGTAAAAAAGTTCGCGATCGCACCGTTGATACCTTTAACTTTTGGAAGAAGAAATCAGACTTCAACCCAGAATCCAATGTTCAGTTTGGCGAAGGTGGTGCGGGTACATTCTCCGATGGCAAACTTTATAGTCAAGTCAAAGATCCTCAGCATTATGGACGCAAAGTACTGACCGAACTTGTGAATGCGGGAGCTTCGCCAGAGATTCTCTATATCAACAAACCGCACATCGGCACCTTCAAACTGGTGGGAATCGTCCAAAGTATGCGTGCCAAAATCGAATCCCTCGGCGGTGAAATTCGCTTTCAAAGTCGCGTCGAAGATATCAACATCGAAAATGGACAGGTGCGGGGAGTCACCCTCGCCAGTGGGGAATATATCGCCAGCGATCATGTGGTTCTGGCGGTGGGTCACAGCGCCCGCGATACCTTCCAAATGCTATTTGATCGCGGGGTTTACATTGAGGCTAAACCATTTTCCATCGGCTTTCGGGTGGAACATCCCCAGTCTCTAATTGACCAATGTCGTTTCGGCGCTCAGGCTGGTCATAAGCTTTTAGGTGCTGCCGATTACAAACTGGTTCACCACTGCCAAAATGGTCGTTCCGTTTATAGTTTCTGTATGTGTCCAGGGGGCTTGGTGGTTGCAGCCGCATCAGAGCCGGGGCGACTTGTCACCAATGGTATGAGCCAATACTCTCGCAATGAGCGCAATGCCAATAGTGCGATCGTTGTGGGCATCACACCCGAAGATTATCCAGGAAATGCCTTGGCGGGAATTGACTTCCAACGGCGCTTGGAAGAACGGGCTTTTGAGTTGGGCGGTGGGACTTATGAAGCTCCAGGGCAGTTGGTGGGTGATTTTCTCAACCATCGCCCCTCTACAGCATTGGGCACAGTTAAGCCGTCTTATACACCTGGGGTACATTTGGGTGATTTGAGCCAGAGTTTACCAGATTATGCGATCACCGCCATCCGTGAAGCACTTCCGGCTTTTGACAAACAAATTAAAGGATTTGCAATGGATGATGCCGTGTTGACTGGGGTGGAAACCCGCACGTCATCACCAATTCGGATTAAGCGCAAAGAGGATTATCAGAGTTTGAATACAGTCGGTCTTTATCCGGGTGGGGAAGGAGCGGGATACGCAGGGGGAATCCTCTCGGCTGGTATCGATGGTATTAAGGTTGCAGAGGCGGTGGCTTTAAGTATTTTGAAAAATTGCGATGCCTACGGCGGTAAACTACGCAGTCTCAGCATCTGATTTTGAGTTGAGAGCGATCGCCTGTTATATCATGTCCGACTTAATACTTATGTCATTGCGAGCGAAGCGTGGCAATCCCAAACCTTTGCGATTGCAACTCTTCTCTACGAGAGGCTGCGCCAAGGAGACGCTGCGCGAACATTCCACTTCGTTGCATAAAGCCCTTCGGGCATGGCTTCGCTTAGCGCAATCACATATCATAAGTGATTTACCGAACTTGATATTACACGGTTATCTGGTATTGCCAATGTCAATTCTAATCAGGACTTACGCACGGGTCATGGAAGAACGAACCACTCCAGACACAGAGAAGCCAGTGCGTTGGGCGGGTTAAGAGACTTGTTCGCGCAGCGTCTCCCTTAGGAGAAGCAACTGGTGCGACACGGAGGAATAAGAGTTTGAGAGGTTTTTTGCGTAAGTCCTACTAATATCAAGCCCCACCTTGATGCTTTCGAGGTAGGGCTTTTGTTTTTATGTCTGGAGTCGATATACAATCATGTATCAAGCGCGATGGCGTATCGCAGTGGGAAATTTATCCGATTGTTAAAGCTGGTTCTTTACAGAAGTTACAGCAATTTGATATCAAAACTGCCACAAAAGTCATAAACTTAAAAGATGTAAAAAAGAAGATTATTAAGAAATGGCAGCATATTCAATCGAC
>NZ_JBALCN010000025.1:0-71071 GCF_036919615.1 Nostoc sp.
AAACGCTCTAAATTGGTTTAATCATTGTGGTCTATTTTTTGAGCCTATTCGATAGTTATTTTTGTGGTTTTTTTGATCGCAAACTGCTGTAAGTGCAAATCCCTTTAAAACCTCGTTTCCAGCCTCTGGCTGGAAATGCAAATCAATTGCGGCTCTGCCGCTAGTCTTGAGGCAAAGCCTCACATTAGGCATTCCCAGTCGGAGGCTGGGAACGAGACAATGTATGAAGGGTCTATCTAGACAGGCTTTTACGTTAAGTTGACACGTAAATACTGAATTTACTTCTCAGTTAATATAGGACCCACTAGCGCTAAGACTTCATCCTTTGTAGCAAAGCCATCGAAAGCTTCACTAGCGAACGGAATTGGACTACCAAGACGATTTTCATTGTAGATTACTTCATTTACATTTCTAATCCACGGTCGTACGTTTACATTGTAAAAAGTCTGTCGCAGGTATCGTATTCCAGCAGCATGTCGTGCTTCTACTGTGTGGATTGCTAGGGCGGCGGCTAGCACCGTTTTGCCAGATGAACCGGCAGCAAGCAAGTTTTGTACCTGTCCCTTATAAGCTGCTACTCCTGTGTCTTCAACGAACTGTAGGGCAAGTAAAAAGTCTTCCGGTTTAGCAAATGGGTTGCGTTGAAGTATGGCATCGTAGTTGGGATTAGCTGGGATAGTAATTCCATTTGGATTACCTCCTAAAGATTTCAATACAGCTGATAGATCAGTAACGTGTTGAGCTTCATCCTTTCCATAAGAGATGAGGGCGTTTTTGGCTACCTTTGGCAGACTGTTCAATCCGCCACTTTGGGTTGCAGTAATTGCACGGCGATAAAAATCAGCTTCCAGTTTTTCCAACGTTAGGGCATATTCAACAACTTCTTTAGGCTTCAGCACTGTCCCGTGAGCATAGGCTGGTGTTGCTGGAATTAACAACAGAGACACAAAGGTGATTAGAGGCAGGATAAGAACTATACCCCAAACTCTTGCTACCAGACAGCGGAATAGTCCACTGAAAGTACTGAGGTTTGCAACTATTTGTGTCGCCAAATCTAAAAGGGTTTTCATCTTCGAGTAACTCCTTAAGTTAGGCGACGAGAGCGCCATTGATTGGGTTGTTCAATAAATTCAGAGAGCAAACAATCGCCACAATCTGTTTAGGCGTGTATAACTCGTCGTAAGCATTTCCCTTGACTGGATTTAGTGCAGGAATTAAGTTAGCATCATTCACTGCACGCTCTATATCTAACTCAGTGGTGGATCGCTTTAAAAGAGCACGTACACCTGCTGTATGACGTGCTTCTACAGACACAATAGAACCAGCGGCAAGCAAGTATGTGGGGTTTTTCAGGCTGGTTCCTGCACCATTGTAAGCATGAACACCCGTGTCTTCCAAGGACACTGCTGTATTCAAGATGGTGTTGCGGTCTTTGAGAACAGCATTTAATCCAGCTTGATTAAAGCTGAGGTCTTTCGTTTTAAATTTCGCATTTGCACCTAGCACCTGGCGGAGAAAAGTTACGTGCGAGGCTTCATGAGAGCCTATGGCTTGGAGATAGTCAAACTCTTTTTTGTCTTTAATTTTGCCAGATCTAAGAGCAAATAAATAGAATGCTGCTTCTAGCTCCTCCAATAAGAGAGCAAAGTTAAGGATGCCAACATCATTAGCATTAAATGTCAGAGTTTTGGTTGAACTAATAGTGTGTGCCGTTAGCTTTTTAGGTAATATTGTTAGGGCTGCTGCACCAAAACTACAAAGACCCCATTTTAATAAGGCACGTCGCGAGGTGGAAGATAACTTCCTATTCATGTTATTGTCTCCTAAAAAAGTCAGTCTTTATTTACCTACTCGTTAGTAGTTAAGGATAATTACACATATCTCTATTAATTACTGCGCCTATCTGTAGCAGAGCAGAAATGAACACCCAAGCGACATTTACGCCCAGTTTATTATTAGAAACACTGTTAACTTACGCTTTCTTGCTTTTTTTCTTTCTCAACAGAGCAGCTGTAGATAAAAAATTTGAAGCAATCAATGCTGACATTGCTGTCCCCTATACAAATCTGTTCATTACGTATAAATTAGTTCCAGCATTTAAGTCTAAATGGTTACTTACGTACCTCAGCATCGCGCTTGTGAAGCTCACTGTCCAGTCCAAAAAGTAATTATTTATTGCTCATTTATTGCTCATTTGTTGCTAAAATTCCCTAGCCGAGGGAGCAATTCCCCAAAGTTAGATCGGGGCTGAATTCTCAGTTAAATAGCTATATTCTCAATAAAAACAGCTATTTTGCTGCGATGCCTATGGCAGGCTACGCCTACACACTATTAAATAGGTGATTTATACCCCTAATTTTTAGCACCTCACAAAATCAGGACTCTCAAACACAAATAAATCTGTGAGATCCGCAGCAGTGAGCTTAATGGCAAGAAAAATTGTGTCTTGATGAGCTGAAGCCAAAACTTTAGGGGTTGCATAGATTAGGATTAGGAGCAAAATAGCAACAAATGCCACTATCGGACGAAAAAAACGACTAGCTCCAGTTCAAGATAGCGATCGCTTGATCGGAAAAAATGCCATATTTTGAACTGCTTTATGCTTTCTCTAGGGGAACCTACCTTCAGTTGGTATAGGTGCTGTAAGGGACTTCCAAATCAAAAAAAATCCAACCATCTTTTGTGGGGTGGACATCTTATGCCCAGTTGTTACTGGCGCTCGTGTCGCCCACCCCAGAAGATTGGATAATTTATTTGTTGGAGTTCTGTAAAGAAGGATTTAGCGATCGCAAGAGAATATCCAATAGTTAGAACACTCTCTTATCTCCAGAAAAGATTTAGTTATCTTAAATTTACATCAGATATCACGTAAATTAAGCCTCTCTCTGCTTCAGTGAGAGGTTTGGAGAGGGGTCTTAATTGATTTTCAGAGATGTCTACTTCATAGCTGGTCGTAGTCCATTGCAGTGCTTGTCCCTTTGCAATTTCTTGTTTAGCTCGTTTGGCAGCAGCAATAAGTTTTAGTTTTACAAACCCATGACTGTGCGATAATGTCCTTCAATTTGCGCCACAGTTTGAGACTTGCGTTTTCTCTCCCATTGACTGCGATTAAATAATTCTTGCCGCAATTCATCAACGTTAATTGTTGTCACTTTACCGTCAGCAACAACTTGCTTACCATTCACCCAAGCACTATCGACAACATTACTAGGACGCCCTAAAACTAGCAAACCGATGGGATCTGTGCGGGGTAACAATGATAAATTTGTAAGGTCATAAAGTACTAAATCTGCTTGTTTCCCTACTGTAAGCGAACCGAGTTTGTCTGCCAAATTCAGTCCTTTTGCGCCTCCCAAAGATGCCATTTCTACAGCTTGTCGAGGTATAATCCAGTGTTGGTAATCGGAGTATGTGACATTATGTAGGATAGAACCAATTTTGATTGCTTCAAGCAAATCTTGAGAGTCATTACTCGAAGCACCATCGCAACCAAAAGTCACATTTACTCCAGCTTGGCGATATTTTAAAATGGGGGCGATGCCACTGCCTAAACGCAGATTACTTAAGGGATTATGAACAACTGTAGATTGAGTTTCGGCCAAAATAGCGATATCAGCATCATTTAACCAGACACAATGGGCTAGAGTTGTCCGATCGCTCAAAAAACCGATTTTTTCTAAATGTTCCACAGCAGTACAACCGTACTTTTGTTGAGCGATTTTTTCCTGTGCCCTAGTTTCCAGTAAATGGGAGTGACGACAAAGATTATAGCGATCGCTTAACTCGATACATCCCGCAAATAAAGCATCAGTACATAATTGTATCCCTGTTGGTGCGACCAAAATACTTACACCCTCATCCGGGCGATGAAATTGTCGCACTGCCTCTTCGATGATTTCCAATGTTGCCACAGTTGAGCGAAAATAAGGCTCATGAGTTTGGGCTGATTCCCCGGATGGTATACCTGCGCTAAGGGATTCATCTTGAATTAAGGGGGCGATAAAGGTGCGAATTCCAACTTCTTTGTAAGCGCGAGTTGCAATGGCGATCGTTTCTAACTCAAGTCCGGGAATTAACACCAGATGATCTACCACACTCGTCCCGCCAGAAAGTAAGGTTTCCACCGCAGTACCCAAGGCGCTGAGATAAACCTGTTCGGGATCAAGAGGGGTAAAATCATACAGTTCTGCTAACCATAATTCTAAAGGGAAGACTGACATGATTCCTCGCTGCCACATCTCTGATGAGTGGGTGTGGGCGTTGAAAAAGCCAGGTAGCAGTAGCTTATTTTTGCCATCAATGGCAGTGCCGATTACCTGTAGATTCGGTGCAATCGCAGCGATCGCACCATCTACAACCTGTACATCTACCGTTGCATAATCATCACGGAAGGCAATCAATACATTCTGGATGGTGAAACTTACCATATTTAACCTTGATTAAGTAATCGTATTTTCAACTAAATTTCAAGTTACAAAATAGAAAATGGTCTTGGGTATTGCAATTTTATGAATTTACCATTACGGACATTGGGAGTTGCGCCAAATGCGTGGACAGTGAATGATGCGATCGCAGACATCACTCGTCCTCAAAAGACCCCACAACCCGTTATTTTATCAACAGAAACTAAAACCCTGCATTTAGACTTGGCAAAAGCTGCTATCCTCGTCATTGATATGCAAAACGACTTCTGTCACCCTGATGGCTGGTTAGCGCATATAGGCGTGGACGTAACTCCGGCGCGTCAGCCTATTGAACCTTTGAACAACTTACTTCCAGAACTGCGTGAGGCTGGTGTTCCAGTCATTTGGGTAAATTGGGGGAATCGTCCCGACTTGCTCAATATTAGTGCTGCTTCGCGTCACGTCTATAATCCCACAGGGGAGGGTGTGGGATTGGGCGATCCACTGCCAGGTAATGGTGCTAGAGTACTCATGGCAGGTAGTTGGGCAGCAGCAATAGTAGACGAACTAGAACAGATTCCGGAAGATATTCATGTGGATAAATACCGCATGAGTGGTTTTTGGGATACACCTTTAGATAGTATCTTGCGGAATCTGGGAAGGACTACATTATTTTTTGCTGGTGTTAATGCTGATCAATGTGTGCTAGCAACCTTATGTGATGCCAACTTCTTAGGATATGACTGCGTGTTAGTTAAAGACTGTACCGCTACTACTTCTCCTGAATATTGTTGGCTGGCGACATTGTACAATGTCAAACAATGCTTCGGTTTTGTCACTGACTCGCAAGCAATTTTAACAGCGCTGTAAAAGAGTGAGGAGTAATTTGATTTGAGATTTGAGATTGATTTCATGCATGAATGCTCTTTATTTGCTCAATAATTTGAGATTTTAGATTTGTTCTTGCGTTTAAATTCGCTTGATATCAAACCTTTTTAAATTTTGGATTTTGAATTACTTAATCCCAAATTCCAAAATTTAAAATCTCAAATCTCAAATTGGGTGATTTAGACATACAACTAACAACTCAATATTCAGGAATTGGATTTTAGGAATTTTCATACCCAACAATCACTTCCGAGGGAGTAAATAAATGTACGCTACTAGTTGTGCAATTCCGGTTATCAAATCTACCAAAGATTACCAAGTATATCGCCTTAGTCCCAACGACTCTAATCGATTAGCAATTATCTTCGATTCGACAAGTGCTAATACTTCCTTGACTTGCTGCATTGAGATTTTTGATGTTGGTGGACAAACACCGCCACATCGTCATCAGTGGGCGGTGGAAATGTTTTTCATCCTCAAAGGGGAAGCGATCGCTATGTGTGACGGCAAGACTACCACAATCAAAACTGGAGATAGTTTATTGGTGCCTCCCACTGGGACTCATTTGATTAAAAATACTGGTTCTACTCGCTTGTACACGTTGACTGTTATGGTTCCTAATGAAAACTTTTCAGAATTGATTCGCAGTGGTATTCCGACGGAGTTAGATGCTGAAGATATGGCAGTACTGGGGAGATTAGATGCTTTGATACCCTGTTAAAGATATTTGAAACCTCACTTCTAAATTAGGACTTACGCACTGTACAAAAGAGTCATGTTGTGTATACAAGGTAAATACGTCGTTTCAGGTTTTCGTTAATCATTCTTTGATGGTAAATAGACCCACGCTGTAGGGGCACAGCATTGCTCATTGGTGTCAACTTAACGTGAAAGTCTAGTCTGATAAGAAGAGTGAAAATTTTTCGATGTACCACCTAGATTTTAGATCCCCCCTAACCCCCCTTAAAAAGGGGGGAACTAGAATCGAGTGCCCCCTTTTTAAGGGGGTTGGGGGATTTAAAACGAGGAAAAAGAGAGTGTTTGGGCTTAAGTTGACACCAATGAGCATTGCTGTGCCCCTACGACAGATGTGTATTTTTCAAGTCACCCATAATTTGGTCTTTCCTGTCAATGCGTAATTCCTAATTTATTTTTTGGAGTTCCCTAAATTCCAAGTCTGATAGCCGAAGCCCACGCTTAGTGGACTAAATGATTTTCACTTTTTTATCTTTACATGGTTTAGAACCTGATGGCTAATCTCCCGAAGCTCATGTAGGGCTTAGTTTCTAGCCAACGAAGCCCACTATCTAGTCCGCAACAATTGCACGAAAGTATTACTCACCGTATTGTCTTTGGTGTCGGCGGCGTATTGAATCAACTCTTCCCGCAGTTCTTTGGCTGCATCTATCTCAAGTAAGGTTGCTAGCAAGAAATAAACGCCACGAAAACGCGGATCGCCCATTCTATCAACTAATAGTCCTTCGGCGGCATCACTTTCGCCCAGAAAGTTTTGCACTAAAAAGAAATCCATAATTTTATCGTGGCGGAAGTACCATTCTTTCTTGGCTTCGCCTTTTTCATCTTGCCACTGACGGCTGACTACCATCTTGTATTTTTCATCTGACAAAGACATCGCAACTTGGTGAAATTCATCGGCGGGTAAGGCTTGTTTGTCTTCGAGTCGCATTTGGTAGACGGCGGCGGAAAATTTCTTTAAGGGAAATTCTTGATTCCATTCTTTCAGGTATTCTGCCGCCATTAAATTGTATTGCTGTTCTTGCAGGCGAAACAAGTTTGGATATTTACCTTGTGATAACATCAGCGCTACCACAGTTAAATCCATTGGATTGGAAAGAGTTCGTTGGGCAGCGTTTAACTCTTCTTTGGCTTGCTGGTTATTCAGGACTTCTGTTAAATAGTTGGTGCAGGCTTTGGCGTAATCATCGCCTTGAACTTTGGCATCTTTGGGGAGTCGCGGCTGACGGGATATCAAAAACTCTTGAATTTGTTGTTGTTCAAGGGGTTGCAAGTAGTATGTTTTTGCTGTTGAGGGCGGTATCCATTCTAGGGGCTGAGTAGTCATTATAATGTTGCCCCGGAAATAGCTTTCGACAAACTGGCAGATTTTTGCCCGTGTATCGGCGGTGACTTCGTTGAGTCCGTCGATGCAGATGTCAATTGCACCACTGTAAATCAGGTTTTTTAGGAAGTCGGCATCTTTGGCTTGGCCGTGTAGCTTATCTTGAATTGCCTCAATTACGCCTTTATGACATTTCTGCGCGGGTAGATAAACGACAATGCGCTGGGAGTTTTTCAAAAGATGACGGAGAAACATCGACTTGCCTAAGCCGGAATCTCCTTCTAAGATAATTTGTCCTTGAATACTGGGTAATGCTTTGGTAATTGGCAGGATGTCTCCTGAAGTGGGAACTTTGATTTGAGATTCTGGGAAGTATGTTTGGTCATTAAAATTATCTAAGCCGGCATCGGCTAATAGGGAAGGTTTGAATGGTTCAAATAATTTGCGCCGGAAGGGGGGAAACCAGGTGAGAAGAAAACCGACATAGCCGACGCCGAAAATGCGGCGTACCCAAGGGTTCCAGAAGAAGATGGCTTGGACTTGGGGAAATTTGGGGTAGGCAAAGATGAGGATAAGCCAAAAGGCAGCATGAATAAGGATGGTGTTTCTGGCTTTGAAAAACCACTGCCAACCCTCAAGGTTATTTATCTGTGACTGCACTGCAAAAGCTTTAGTAGGGTAGGAAGTTTTGAGGTTGTTGTAGTGGTGCTGTAGCAAACTAATATCTTGCCATTGCCAATGAACTTTTTTGTTCTCGGCAACTATTGAAATCTGTTCTGCTAAATCTTCTCTTAATCTATCCAGCCCCTCACTAGGTTTCCAGGCTTTGAGAAAACACCTCCAGCGTTTTCTTGCCTTCATCGTAGGTAAGTTTCTCAGGAATTGTTTTTGTTTGAGGTCTGCCCAGCCATGTGAGCAGTCTTTTTACCTCATTATTGCCGCCACTGAGGAAATAAGCCAAAATTCAAACTCTCCCCTCTCTGACCCAAATATTCCCTGGTTTGGCTCATAGATATAATTCAGAACTATAACAACTTCTTCCAACTTGAGTTGTTTTATCTTCCCCAACCCCCCTTCTTAAGGGGGGTTGGGGGGATCAAAAGCCTGTGGCACAACCCTAAAAGACTTATGTGTACACCGTAGCTTTTTAAACGGTGCTAGTGGGGATCAGACGCTGTATCTGCTCACACACACTATCAAAGTGATTTAAAACTTGACTATTTGTAAACCTAATTATCTTCAAATCATAGCCTTCCAAAATGTTTGTTCTCTCCAGATCATAATCTTGGCCTTCATCTGTAAAATGGCTATCCCCATCAACTTCAATCACTGTTTTTAAAGTAGGACAGTAGAAATCAACTATGAAATGATTAATCGGTCGTTGTCTTAAAACCCGAAATGGAAAATTTCTCAAATATTTATACCACAGCTTTTTTTCTGCTGGGGTCATATTTTTACGAAGTTCTTTCGCTCTTTCTACAAGCTTTGGATTGTAAGGTAAATGGTGATTGCTGCTATTGAGTTTATTTGTCATATTTTCTAGTATTTATACTCCTTACCCAATACTGCGTAGGTTAAGGTGCATAGTCATTCGAGATCCCCCCTAACCCCCCTTAAAAAAGGGGGGAACTAGATCAAAGTCCCCCTTTTTAAGGGGGATTTAGGGGGATCTAAAAGGTTTTACTACATCACTAAAGGCTTTTAAAAAATCCTTTAAGAATCGACAGCAGCTTTAGCAGGTTTACTTTTTATAGCTTTAAACCGTTCACCTAATTGTTCAGCAAGAGTTTTTAACCCTGGAGTTTTCTTAGCAGCTGTCTTTACGTAATCATAAACTGTCAAACTGCTGCCCATTGCTTCACTGCCAACTGCCATTAAGGTATCATCTACTTGTTCTGTCAGTTGTCGTAATCCAATCAAAAGTTCGGTAAGCGTCGCTGCTAATTGATAATCTCGTACAAACTCATCTACATCAAAGCTGGCTGGTAAAATGTCTCGGTTAGACTGGGCAGCAATCAGGCTAGTGTTGACAAAAGATAGTCTTTTATCGCCCATCTTAAATAAGCTGCGTCGTTCTTCTGCACTCAGGGTTACGAGAAAAGGCATCTTTGCTTGGATTGTCACAAAGGCTGCTTTAATTTCTTGGATATCTGCTGGGGAAAGGGAAGCGGTGATGTTTTGGTAAGCCATTGGATATTTACCGTAGTGAATCTGTTTGTTATGATTCCCACTGGTAAATGCGATCGCACATCTCAACGTCAACCTGACTTTTCACGGTATTTAACGCGATTAGGACTTACGCACAAGCAACGGAAAATCGAACCACAGAGGACGCAGAGGACACGGAGGAATTTGAGTTTGAGAGGTTTTTTGGTAAGTCATAGCGATGTACAACTTATTATTCTTGAAACCCCACTTCCATTCCTCTCCCCGAAAGGTTGAGAGGCTTTGATTGTTGCTCCCCTTCCCTTGCTCTTAAAGGGCTGGGGGTTAGGTTTCTGAAGTGAAATAGTTAGTTTACCGAATAATTTCTTTAACAACACTAATAAAGCGTTCCATATCAGTGTGGGTAATAGCTCCCATTGTCGATACTCGGAAGATAGATTGAGCGAAATTTCCCTGTCCAGAATAAATGATATAATCTTGTGCTTTCAGTTGGTCGTGAAATTCCTCATAGCTGAAACCGTCTGGCAAATAGTAGGCATTCAAGACAACGGATGAACTGCCAAGAGGAAGTAGGGGTTTAATTCCGATTGAGGCTAACCCGTCTCTAACTAGGCTGGCAAGTTGGTTGTAATGGCTGTGTCTGGCACGCCAACCCCCTGCTTCTGCCATTTCTTGCAAAGCTTCTGTTAAAGCATAAAATGTCTGTACTGATTGCGTAAAAGGTGTGCCACCTCGGTCTTGCTGCTGGCAATAGGTTCCTAAATCTAAATATAAGGTGCGGGGGATTGTGTCTACTGAGGGCAGTGCATCCCGTCGCAGGATGACAAAGGAGGTTCCAGGGACACCATGCAGACATTTATTGGCTGTCGCAGCGCAAGCGGTGATTCCCCAATCTGCAAAATTCAGTTCCTCGGCACCAAAGCTGCTGACTCCATCCACTAAAAGTTTGATGCGGCGTTCTTGACAAATTGGGGCAAGTTCCAGCAAATTATTTAGGCGACCGGTAGTAGTTTCGTGATGGACGACTGCAAGGTGGGTGATGTCGGTGTTTTCATCCAGGAGTTTGACTAAACCGTTGATATCTATTTCGGCATTCCAGGGATGGGAAAGTGTGATGTAATTAATGCCGTGGATTTTGGCGATTTTGGATAGTCGTTCACCATATACACCGTTTTCAATTACTAGTAATTTCCCATCTTTGGGTACTAGACTGCTGATCATCGCTTCCATCGCTGCGGTACCAGAACCCGTGAGGAGAACTGCTACCCAGCGAGCGCCTCCAAGATCATAAACTTGAAGTAATTGTTCGCGGATTCTGCTTTGAAGTTGGGAAAATTCTACTTCACGATGACACAAATCGGGACGCAACAGGGCGTTTCTGACGCGATCGCTCAAATTGACGGGGCCGGGATTTAATAAAATCATTACAAAGAGACGCAATTCATCGCGTCTGTACAGGAGTTAGTAGTAGAGACGCGATTCATCGCGTCTGTTAGGATTTTATTGCCAGTTGGAACCGATATATTTCATGAAGCGTTGCAAAACTGCTTCTGGGGTGAGGTTGGGTCGGGGTAGCTTTTCTAAAGTTCCGGGACGGATTTTCAGATGAGCGAATTTAGGTCTAGTGTTGCTATCTGCGGTAAATAAGGTATCTAAAAGGGTGGGGTCGTCTCCAGCTAATGTAACGCCGTAACCACACGCTTCGGCAATCTTGGCAAAGGAGATACCCGCAGAAACAGTGGCTTGTGCGCCTGTGGAATCGTGGACTTCATTATCTAAGAGAATATGGATCAAGTTAGCACCGCCATAAGTGCCGATGGTCGCAAAATTACCCATTCGCATCAGTGCTGCCCCATCGCCATCAATCACTACTACCTTCAGGTCTGGACGTGCTAAGGATAGTCCCAATCCCATTGAGGAAGCGCAACCCATCGACCCGACCATATAAAGATGATTGGCGCTGTCTTTACTGGCGAAGAGTTCGCGTCCCGTATATCCAGTGGTGGCAATTACTACAGTGTTTTCGGCATCAGTATGTTCCACAATCCGAGCCAATGCTTCGCTGCGAGAAACGCGTTGTTTTTTGTGATCCCGAAAAAAGCTTTGTTGAATATGAGCGCTACTACTATTTTCTCGTTCAGGGATAGAAGAACGGGTGAGTGCATGGGGTGCAATTGCTCCTTTACGCATAATTAGAGCATAAGGACAGCGTTCTTGTTGCATGTAGGCTGTGGCTTTTTGCAGAACGGGTTCTATGTTTGCTGCGTCTGTGGGGAAAAATTCCCAAGGTAGAGTTATCGTTTCCAATAATTTATCTGTGATTTGCCCCATTAATTGATGTTGTGGTTCATCTTGCAACAAGCGATCGCCTCGCAAGGTACAAATCAGCAGCAGTGGAATCCGAAAGATATAATTTAGGGAGGTTAGCGGGTTAACTGCATTTCCCAAACCAGAGTTTTGCATCATCACCACTCCTGGTTTACCAGCAATTGCTGCTCCCGATGCGATCGCTACAGCATCTCCCTCATTGGCTGAGGAGATATATCTAAGTTCAACGTCATTGATCACGTAGTTAATAAAAGGCGTCAGAAAAGAACAGGGTACGCCAGTGTACCACTCAAAGCCAAGATTACGCGCAGCTTCTACAAATTCCTCTGCCTGAATCATAATTAAAAATTTACAGCAATTTTCAGGTATTTAGACAATTGAGATGGGGAGCAGAGAGTTGGGAGTTGGGAGGAAAGATTATTACTTCGACCTTTGAACTCGGAACTTTAACTTCACAATACAAAACGTCAAGCTTAGAACTCCTAACTTTTGTAGAGACGCGATTAATCGCGTCTCTACTTCTAACTTTTGTACAGACGCGATTAATCGCGTCTCCCCTATTGCTTTAATTGAAAAGCAAGGTCAAGATCATCTAAAGAATTAACATCTAACCAGTTACCACGAATATAAAGCACCTTGATCGGTTTGCCTTGCTCGATTAAATAATTGCATAATTCTGGCAAACCCAAACTGTTGAATTCTGGTCGTTTTTGCAACTCATTGAGTGCTTCACTCACCCACTCTCTACCTTGACTCCGCAGGCGCAGCATCCCAATCCAGCGGCCGCTAGATTTCCCCAATTGCGTTTGTGTTGTTTTAGAAATGTCCAACAAGTTGACATCCTGTCCAAAGAGAGAAAGATCATCTGGAATTGAGCAATAGGCGTAGTCAGGTGAACCACTAACAGACTTGCTGTTGGCCACAGAATCAACCACAGCCACAATTTCTCCGGGACATTCTAATAAATCCCGCAGGATGTAGCTTCTAAATAGTAAATCGCCGTAAAGCACCAGCATTTCGTCGCTGAAGCTGGTTTGAGCGCAGGTTAAAGATGCTAATTCTCCCGTTGTTTCATAATCTGGGTTGCGGATGACTTTAGTCCCCGGAACATTGATAGTTTCTGCTTTGTAACCTGCGACAACGGTAATATCGTTGATGGCAAGTTTTTTGAATTTGTCCACCAACAACCTAAGTAAGGGTTTACCTCCAAGGGGTAACATTACTTTTGGTTTATCTTGCGTCAATCCTGCTAATTCTTGGCCTCTACTAGCAGCCAGAACGATCGCTTGGGTATCGTGGCGTCCGTTGTTGAAGTAGCGTTTTTCAGCTTCTATGAGTTCATCCGCCCCCTGTAGCCGGAAAATTTCCTTCACAGGCGCAATCTCATCTTCAATGTTAATTAAAGTTTCGCTGGCTTTCACTTCGTAGGCGATCGCTTGCATACTAGCAACAGCAGCTCGAATCAGATGATTTGCCCAGATGACCAAATTCACTTCAGCTTTACGAAAGACATCGGTGGGGGTGCTGTAATATTTGGTTGGTATTATAACTAACGGGGAACGACCCGCCCACTCTTTAGCAAAGGCTAGCACTTGGTCAGGACGCGATGATTTACTGTGAATCAGGATGGCGTTGGCTCCGGCTGCGTGGTAAGCTTCAGCTCGGCGCAGTGCCTCCGAAAGATCCCATCCGGCAATCAAAGCTTCGAGGCGGGCGACGATGCAAAAATCTGGGTCTGTCTGACTATCTTTGCCTGCCTTAATTTTGCCGCAGAATTCATCAATATCAGCTAAAGCTTGGCGACTCCCATTGATGAAACTGTTAGTTTTGGGAAAAAGCTTATCTTCAATACAGACTCCAGCAATACCTCGCTGTTCTAACTTCTTAACTAAGCGACGCATATTATTAAAGTTACCATAACCTGTATCCCCATCTAACAAAATGGGGATGCTGGTGACATCAGACATGAACTCCAGCATTTCCACAACTTGAGTCCAACTGGCTTCATTATTATCTCGAACGCCATATTGAGCAGAGAGGGCGAGTCCACTGCCCCAAATTCCTTTAAATCCAGCCTCTTCCACAATGCGGGCGCTAATCCCATTGTGAGCTTCCATAATGAAGTCGAGTTGAGGCGATTCTAGTAATACCCGCAGTTGGGCACACTTACTTAATTGTGCAGCGGTTTCAGTGGGTGCAAGTATTTGATGCATCTATTCTGCTTTTTTCAAACTATATAATATAGCGGTTCTCAATTGCATGGAATACAGACCTAACAAGAACAGCCCCTTCCCTACAAGGGAAGCTACCGTGTATACACAAGTCTCAAGTAGTTGATAAATCTCGGTTTTACCCCACCCTAACCCTCCCCTTATAAAGGGGAGCCACTGCGTTGGGCGGCTTTGCCGACTTAAAGCAAGTGCGTGAGGGAATAAGATTTCTTATTTCCCCCCTTTATAAGGGGGGATTATAAGATTTCTTATTTCCCCCCAATATATCGGGGGGATTAAGGGGGGTAATTCGACTTGTGTATACACGGTAGGCAAGGGAAGGGGGGTAAGATTCAAAGCCTTTCTCCTTTTAGGAGAGAGGTTTGGAGAGAGGTCAGACTGTAATGCATCCATAGACGCGTAGCGGCTTCCCGCAGGGTACGATAACCCCTGTAAATGAAGATATTTTCAGACATTTTCTGCGACTTCTATCTGAGGTAAAATATCGTTTTGGGCACGTTGAATATCTTGTGGAAAATCGATTTCCAGCCAAGGTAAACCAGTGATGTCTTCGTAGCCAAATGTTTCTGGAGTTTCTAACAGCAGATCCCGAATTACTTCTTCATAAGGTTGATCATGTCGTCCGTCTGCAACATATTGTTCTATGCGAGTAGCAATCCGGTGAGTAGCAGCACTCCCAAAACGAAAGAATCCCACTGACTCGCCAATCAAATCATAAGCCAAACCAAGAACTACTTGTTTGCGAAACTCCACTAAATAATTATCTCTGACGCAAAGCTTCACGGGTTCATCTCCCGGTTCAAAATCCTGATCTAGCAAGAAGCAGTTGGGGATATTTGTCTTTACTAGTCGTTCGATGATGCGGCGATCGCATAACACATCTGCATCCATTAATAATATGTCATCGCCAGCAACTAGCTGTTGACGTAAAGTCCAAAGGCTGATTACACTACCTTTAGTGTAGTCAGGATTATAAACTGTACTGACCCAATTTTCGGCTCCCAATGCTTTGATTTCCTCCTGAATTCTTTGTGCTTGGTAACCCACAGCAATCACTACTTCGTCAATCTGGTAATGACGGAGATAGTTCAAATGGCGCTCTAATAGAGATTTGCCGTTAAATTTTAGTAAGCATTTGGGTTGGATTTGCCCGTCTTTACCTAAGCGTCGTCCAACGCCAGCAGCTAATATAATTGCCTTCATTGTCAAGTCACCAACAAAGCTAAGATACCAGGAAATCTAGAAATTTTCCCGTATTTTATAATGACTGTTTTTGGCTCAAGACAATATTTGTTAATTAATTCTTAACATGGAAGAAAGATTAACTCTGTATCGCCCCACTGGACCAAAAGAGCTAGAACTGGTTAAACAAAGCGACTACACCAAATGGCCGCCAAGACTACCGGAACAGCCAATTTTTTACCCCGTTACAAACGAGCAGTATGCCCAGGAAATTGCGACTAAATGGAATATTAGGGACAGTGGCGTGGGTTATGTTACACGGTTTGAGGTTAAGAAAGTTTTCATGGATAAGTATGAAGTTCATCAAGTTGGGGCTTCATATCATACAGAATGGTGGATTCCAGCCGAAGAACTGGAAGAGTTAAACAGCAACATTGTGGGTAAAATCGAGGTGATTGGAGAATATAGGTAGAAGGCTGAAGGCAGGTACTAGTTATCTTAACTGCGAAACACCTGGCGAAAACCAAAATAAGCGATCGCATCTTTCATATTCGAGACAAAACGTCTTAGCATACCCATGTGAGTGTCGGTGACGTACTCCAAAGTTAAGACAATGCGCTGCTCATTTTCACCCAAAGGAGTAACTCTGTGGTAAAGCTTGTCACCATTGAATAACATTAGACTACCAGGAGTTAAGGAGAGCGATCGCGTTTGGGTCTCCTGTTCAGGAATATCCTTGTAGAGTTGATATTCCAGCTTACTGGATGAATTATCAACCAAACTAAGCAATACTGTATAGCGTTTCCCGCGATAGTAAGAGGTATCGTAATGATACTGGATGTGATCTCCAGGCTCAGTGTAGTAGTACAACGCGTAAGTATGGGGATCAGTATCAGGACAGGGAAGGAGTTTTTCTGCCGTAATTTTGTCGAGGAACTCGAAAAAGGCCCTGAGTTGATAAAACTCTCCGAAAATTGGAGCAAGGCTGTCTAAGCTATAGCGGCTGATACTACCGCCCTTTTTATGATTGGGAATATAGTTGCGGTTGATAGCAGGTTGTAAAGATGGCAACAGCGCCAAGAACTGCTCGATGATGGAGTTAGGGAGAAAGTTCTCCACCACCAACAATTCATTCTGAGCTTGAAACTCAGCTTGAAGTTTTTGGTAATCAACAGCTGCTATAGCGTTGTAAATTTCAGTTTGAAGCTCCATTGATAATTTGATACTAATACAGGATTGCAAAAGTAAACATAGCATTCTTTAAAGATATAGGACTCCTATTTGATTGCGTGAAAAAACTCCGTACAACTCGAAAGGGCTGATTCCCTACTCCCTACTCCCTGGCAAATCTGACTTTTCCCGTTAAGTCTCTTTTGCAAGCTTCCAACCCTCTCTAAGAGACGCTACGCGAACACAAAGATCATGCAATTTTAACCAGCCTCGCCATAAAACTTGGATGCCAATGGATGTTTTGCTTCGATGTTCGAGGTAGCCGCCTTTCTGGAGCAACAGCTTCAACAGTCCAACTAACTGTTAACACTTTGGGCAGTTTGGGAGATTTAGCTTGCCCCAATGTTTGTGCAACGTGATAACCAAATGACTGGGCTAATTGATTATTTTCTAACTTTCCTTATTTTCATGTGTCTGGTGAACGAGCGCTATTGCTTATATACCAAGAAACCAGCGATCGCATCTCGGAGAGCTTCCGGCTCGTCAACCCGAATCGAATGACTGCTGTTTTCAAAGATTCTCAGGTCGGCATTGGGGATTTTACTAGCTATTTCTTCAGAGAATTCCGGCGGACAAATCCAGTCATGTCGTCCTACAATTACTAAGGTGGGTGATGTAATTTTATGTAACTCCTCCAGCACGCTGTAAGAGCGCAGAAAACCACCAAAGGCAACATTGATAGCATCAGGAGAGAGAATCATTGGGTTCGATGCTGGCTGAAGTGAGTTGGGATCGTAGGTGAATGAGTACAGGGGCATCATCACCTGGAAGAACTCGCGCAGTTGTTCCTCGTTCTCAAATGTGCCGTCCCAGAGTCGTTGGGCGATCGCCTTTTGTTCTTCAGTTCCCCGCTCTGCGAGAATCTCTTGTGCTCGCGTTAGAAAGCGGGAATCCGCTACGGTAGAGATGAGAACTAGATGAGAGACATTTTGGGGATAGCGAATCGCGTAGGAAAGAGCAACCATGCCGCCGTAGGAACTGCCAAGCACTACAATTTTGTCCAAGCCCAGATATTGGCGTAGCGCCTCCATGTCTTCAACATTATTGTCCAAGGTATAGGTTTCCTTTACTCCCCGCGCTGAACGTCCTTGTCCTCGATGGTCAAAATAGACGAGTTGCAGCTTGTGGCTGAGTAAAGAGAAGGTCGGTTTGTCAAGTGTGTGATCAGCACCGGGACCACCGTGAATGATCAAAGCGACTGGCTGCGATCGCAATCGCGCTCCATCCACCACTAATCCCGCGCCTACAACATCAAAGTAAATCTCTGTATCACGTATCTTTGCTCGCATCGGTTAATCCTCTTTTTTCAGTTGTGGTTTTCTTGACAAAGATGAATGAAAGTCATTTTCGCTCCTGATTCAACCATGTGAGTTCACTAGTACAGCACGGCGGAAATTAAATACCGATTAAACAGCCAAAGCCTTGTTTTTGTACGGCAAGTTCTGTTCCCATCCAATGGCTGATAGGTCGTCCATAATCGACAGGTTCTGAACACGCCAAGGCAAATAAATCGACTACTTGCTCCATACTATATTTTGTTGGTGTACCACTACGTTCTGAGTCTTGCAATCTCTCAATTACTGATAAAGAGCGATCGCTTAAATCTAACCATCGATTACGCCATCTTTGCACCATGTATCGACTGATGTTGAGTGAGCGTTCAATTTCACGATTATTCTTGCCTTTGTCTGCCAGTAATATTATTTTGGCTCTCAGTGCTATTTGCTGTGGTACGACAAAGCTACAACTCTTGGAGAGGCTGCGCCTTAAGCGTTGGCGCAGCCTCTCGTAGAGAAGCTATACCGCAGGCTTTACGACTGCGCTTAGTACAAGTCAGTGACCGTCGCAGGCATCTGTTAGCGCAGCCTCTTCGACTATGCGTAGCGTCACTTTTCAAGACAGGCACTGCCCCTTTCTCTTCATTCTCTCTGTTTAGCGGAGGTATTGTTTTTTAGACAAGTTTTTTAATACACGGAATGACTAAAGTATGGTTACACTACCGACATAGTAATCACTGTTGGTGAAATATCGAACGATGTATAAAAATGTTAAAAAATTTACTGCTATTTTTCTGCTGGTTTTTCTGTTGATTGTTTCTATCAACTTTGCAGTAATTGCTCAAGATAGTTCAGATGTCCCTTCTGTGAATTTTGCATCGCCTCAGGTATGTTCAGTGCCTCCTAATCTCAGAACTCAACAAGTCATTACCGATAATGGTCGGAACCAAGTTACAATGGGCGATCGCATCCTGGTGAAAGTTGAAAATTTATCACAGGAGACCAGCAAGGCAACGACTAATGGCAATTCATTTGATCCTCGACAATTAGTGTTATACCTGAATGGCTATGAACTAGAGAATATCCGCGGAGAACCAGTCATAGTCATGGTTACGGATAAAAATAAAAGAAAAATTGTTGATGATAATTGGTTAGCCTTTCGACTTGAACGTGCCGGCTCGTCTCAAGCTGCATGGAATACGCTTCTTGGTAAAGCAAGCAAATACAGTATTAACGTGATTGCAGGAGTAGGCTGTCCCAAGAAACTGGCGATTCCGGTGAGCAATCAATTATCACCTCCTCAATTCCAAATAGTTCTGTTATCGTGGCGATTTTGGCTGTGCCTGCTTCTAGTTCTGGCTATTGTATTAATATTTATTAGGTATTGCCGAAATACCCTCCGTAGCCCTGGAATAGAAGGGGTTTACTCTCAAGAAGAGGTGATCGGTGGTGAAGAACTGTTGATTACAAAAAAGGCTGATCTTGAGAAAGATAATCGGAAAAACAAAATTGCTCAATTTTTTCTTGGCAGAAAAAAATTAAATAGAAACCCGTTCAGTCTATCGATATCTCAACTTGCTTTTTGGACATTTCTAATTTTTAGTTCTTACCTAATTATCTACGGCATAACAGGAGATTATACCAATGTTTTGACCAAACAATCACTAATATTATTGGGAATCAATTCTATAACTGTGTTTGGTACTTCGTTAATTGATGGACAGGGTGATGAGAAAAAGAGAAAAGGTAGTCAACGCGTTTCTGAAGGTTTTTTCTACGATATATTATCGGATATTAATGGAGTCAACTTTCATCGGTTCCAAACATTTATTTGGACAGTTGCGATCGGACTATTCTTTGTTTGGGAGGTGATTAAAAATCTGGCAATGCCGGAATTTGATGAAACACTTCTTACCCTACAAGGAATCAGTGCCGCAACATATCTTGGACTTAGAGGGCAAGAGCAGCATGGTATGACAAAAGATCCGGAATCTTCATCTAAAGAAGACAATTTATCTGAACCACCGCTTCCACCAAAACAAGACAATCCATCGGAGAGCGATTCATCGATTCCTGCTGCTAAATCCTAGAGAGAAATTCGTGATTAGACGTTGAATCTTTGGCTGCATTGGCGTACCCACCCAATCTAGGCGATTTGCGGCAAAAGTAAGGCAAGCTTTGATATCTTCGGAGGTGAGTTCAGAAAAGTCTTCCTAAATCTCTGCTTCTGTCATGCTGCTAGCAAGATATTCCAAAATGTCATACACCGTAATTCCCATTCCTCGAATGCAGGGTTTACCACTGCGTTTGCCAAGTTCGATTGTGATGAGTTGATGGTAGTTCATGAGTCAGTGGAGATTGTTACCTTACGTCAATAATAGTGAGAGAACAGGTCTATATTTTATGGAGATTATGCATTCGCTTTCAAATTTCATCGACTGCGATTTTGCGATCAGCGGCTCATCTTGTAGCTATTGGTACGAAGGGCGTTATCCTCAAAGTGGCGTGGGCATAGCCCGTCGTAGACATCACCTGAAATTACCCCGTACTTCAATGTCCGAAGCGATCGCTCACGGACTAATGCAACGGCTTGCCAACAATGACTGTTATTCTCGTGAAGGCAAGATGTATGGAATACTATTGGTTGAACTGCCTAATGGCGAACAACGGGTACTCAAAGCCTTCTCTGGTCTTTTGAATGGTTGCACTGTTGTTGAGGGCTGGGTGCCGCCAATTCCAGGAAGAGACGAGGTTGCTTTAGAGGAAGCCCGCACTTTGGCCCAGTTGGACGCGATTAAGCAAGAAATTCTTACCTTGAAGCAACTGACCGAACGCCAGCAGTACCAAACCCTGTTTGATGAGTTTGAGCAGCAATTGCAAGCAATGAGCGATCGCCATCGCCATTGCAAACATCAGCGACAGGAAAAACGTCAGCAAATCTACAATTTACTTACTCCAGAAGCCCTGACTATTGCCCTTGAACAACTCGACGAAGAGAGTCGTCAACAGGGAATTGAGCGACGACAACTTAAACGCCAGCAAAATGCAGTGTTACAGCCCCTTCAACAGTTAATTGCAGCGACGGATGCGCGAATTAGCGAACTCAAACAACAGCGTAAAACACTGTCGCGTCAATTACAAGCTCAGATGCACGCTACCTACAGCCTGACCAATTTTTCCGGGCGATCGCGATCATTGCAACAATTGATGCCAGGAGGCTTCCCCACTGGCACAGGAGACTGTTGTGCCCCAAAGCTGCTCCATTATGCGGCAACACATAATCTCAAACCATTGGCAATGGCAGAATTTTGGTGGGGTGGGTCTTGTCTAAATCAGGATAAAATTCAGGGAGAGTTTTACGGAGCATGTGCCGAGCGATGTCAGCCATTAATGGGGTTTTTGCTCTCAGGCTTGAAACCTATTTCAATCCCTAATAGGAATATACACACAACTAGCCCAATTTCCCCTACCAAAGGAGAGATCCCGATTATTTATGAAGATGAATGGCTGATTGCTGTAAACAAACCTGCTGGGCTACTTTCGGTACCTGGTCGTTATCGCGATCGCCAAGATAGTGTCTTGAGTCGCTTACGTCATCTGTTACCGGATGGCATGGCACTTGCATCTGTGCATCGCCTAGATCAGGAAACATCTGGGATTTTGTTGTTGGCACGCGATCGTCAAACCCATCGGCAACTTAGCCAGCAGTTTCAGCAACGCCAGGTTCACAAGGTTTATGAAGCCATCCTTTGCGGTGCTGTGAGAGTTGAGCAAGGTGTGATTGACCTGCCACTGTGGGGAGATCCTGAAAATCGCCCTGAGCAAAAAGTTGATTGGCAGCACGGTAAACCCAGCTTAACACACTTCCAGGTGATGGCGAGACAAGGAGACTACACCCGCGTAGAATTTACGCCGCTAACAGGACGCACTCATCAGTTGAGAGTTCATGCAGCTGATGTGCGAGGACTTGGGGTAACTATTTTAGGCGATCGCCTTTATGGATGCTGTGCTGTTACCAGTCGGTTACATTTGCACGCTAGAGAACTTCGCTTCGAGCATCCGCAGTTAAAAAAAAGCCTACATTTACAAGCAATTACGCCCTTTTGACAATATTAAAATAACCAGCAACTGCTCTCTTAATTCACAAAGGATAAAGTAACTAGTTTTAAACTAAATAGACATCTCCGGAAAAGATTTAGTTACCTTAAATTTACATCCAAATATCACGGAAATTAAGCCTCTCTCCGCTTTCAGGAAAAAATATATTTGCAACTTCAATTCAAGTATAAATACATAAAAAATTCACCTAAAAAACGCTGTTAGTTCACGTCCATAATCAAAAATACCAACGGTCATGGTATTTAATAAATTATGTACTTCTAAGCGAATGTTTTAGAATGAAAACTCGTAATGCTTTAGTCACGTTAACGATTTGTCTACTGTTGGTACTCACAACTACTTTCTTTGTGAATATCCACAAAGTCTCAGCTGAACCCATAAGCGATTGTCATAAACTTGTGACAGGCACGTATCTGACGCCATTATCTGATGATCGGGGTCAGTTTTATGGGATTACAACGTTCACTCAAGATGGCAACTTTGTGAGCAGTGCCTCAACCCAAACTGGTAATCCCTCTTTTCAACCCTTTAGTAATGTGCAGGGCAGTTGGGAGTGTACTTCAGATAGAGAGATTACTGCCATAGGACTCGACTTCAATTACCCAACAGCGACATTACCAGGCTCAATTACCAGAACCGATTTTCGTGCGACATTTGATCCGAAAGCTGGGATAGTGCAAGCAACAGCAAAACTGAGGTCGTTCTCACTAAACGCAAATCCGCTTAGTGATGATGCTCCAGTAACAGCAACGTTAACTTTCACGGGGCAGCGTGTTAAAGCTGGACAATAAAGTGAAGGCGACTAGTACCGCAAGGCGGAAGTCAAAAATCAAAAGTCAAAAGTGTGTTGAAACCTATGCTAGCAATTGACTTGAAAAAGCGATTTAGGGCGATCGCGAGCGAATACAATGTTCATTTGCCTTCCTAATATATGCTTCATTGTTGTCAAAAACTTCCAAGACTTTGCCCTGCGTACCCTGATTCACTAGTTCTAAATTTGTTAACTCCAGATTGCCAAGTCACAGTTCCTGTCCCATTTTCAGGACGACGGAGGCATTTCCACTCAAAAGCAGTGTTTGAGGGGAGGCCAGATATAACAGTTGTCCAAACAGGTGCTGTGGGTCCTGCCTCGCTACGTTTGTCAATAATGTACTGATAAAAGACGTTGGGGTCAAGCTTAATTGCTTTGGCAGGATTTCCTTCACCTAAGGCGGGTAGATTCCCGGTGATGTATGTACTTTCGCCAGGACTGGTAAAGCCGCGATGGGCTACGGCGGGGCTACGCCCATCGCAGACAAAATGTACAGAAGTGGTTGCAGTTACAGGAGTAAGATCAAACGTGAAGGTTTTGGTAGTATTCACGTTTAGTGAGCTTGATTTAGCCAAAATCAAATTGTTGCCGACATTAAACCAACCATTTTCGGCTTTATCGAAAGCATTTTGGGAAGTCAGTTGCGGTAAAGCTGCACGATCTAGTGTCACCTTTGTTGCCTTTGCTCTGTCAACCACTAAGCGGATGATGTTCTGACGTGTTGTCACTGCTCCAGAAAATGTAGAACCATTCACATTGGTAGCAGCAGCAATTGTGACCTTAACTGTGTCAGCACCGATTTGCTGCTGTTTGAGTTCAGTTAAGCGATAGTGATAAATTGGACGCTCGTTCGAGTCATAGTCTAATGTTTCACCGTCATCTTCATAAAGAGTAAAGCCGGATGGTGCACGATCGGCATACACTCGTAGAATTAACTGATCACTATTCCTGTTATTCTTTCGTCGTCCATAAGCATCTTTTGTATCGGCATCTACATACATTTGCGGCAAAATGGCTCCAGCCTTGGCAAAAACAGGTAAACGGAACAGCCCATTGCGATACACTGGAACATTCTTCACTGTTTGTCCTCCGCTCTTAATCCATTCGTTGGTATGGTAATTAATCCATCTTCCTGCGGGTAAGTAGATGTCACGTTCATATTCTCCATAACGAGCCACTGCTCCCACAAGTAAATCGCGACCAATAAGTTTTTGGTTAGCCATTTGCCGAACATTAGGATCGTTTTGATAGTAGAAGGGCAATGGTGCAATCACAGGCTCTGCAAACAAGTGAGCACGATAAGCCAAACTGTAGTAGTAGGGAATGAGTTCGTAACGTTGGCGAATATTGGCTAGGTTACTTTGAATCTTGCCAATGCGGTCAGGTGAAGTTTCATATGTTATGTCAGCTTCAAGGAACTGATTATGTGTGTGGGGTCGCACAGGTACGTCAAACCAAGCTGCGTTGGCAAACCACTGGGTATAAGTTTCGTCTTCATAACCCCGATAAGACCCTTGCTTGTCGTTACCGGGCAGTGCCGATCGCTCAAAACCACCAATATCAGCGCCATAATAGTCAATCCCAGAGAATGACATGTGCATTTGAGCATTAAAGTGGGTAGTCAGAGATTGCAGGTTTGAACCTATATCGCCTGACCACATAGCAGTACCATAGCGTTGAGTTCCAGCTGCACCTGAACGAGTCATAATAAAAGGACGGGGATTTGTTATCCCTAAATTATCGGTTTGCCCTTTTTTAGCAATGTATCCTTGCCAAATAGAGCGACTCCACAATAAGTTATAAAGATTGCTAATATCAGCGTGCTGGATTTTGCGTCCTGAAACTGTAGTTTCTACACCTTCATAACAAGCACTGGAGTTAAATTGTTCTGGTTCACCTAAATCAGTCCAATGAAAATTAATACCCAATTTCACTAAATTGGGAAAACGCCGTTGCTCGTGAATCCAACTCCCTGCTTTTGAATCAGACCAGTCAATCATTGAACCTGTACCCCAGAAATTCTTTGCACTAAGTTCAGTTGGATTTGATTGCTGATTAAAATCACAGGTATTGCCAGCGCTACGCCGATATGCCAATAAATTTGCTGGGATCTCTCGATAGGTATTGGTAGATTTAGCAAGATACGATTCTTCAATGACTGCTAATCGAATGTCATCAGACGCATACTGACGAATTTTAGACGCAGGGTTGGGGAAAAAATAGCGATCGTCTGCAACTAAGGGGTCTTGGTTTTCGTCCCAATTCAACCGACCCATCGCACTGCCTGTAGACTCATCAACGGATGTCTGCGTGTTGTCAGGAATAATTCCACCAAACCAGTTCAAATCAAGCACGAAGCCATCGATTGGGAAATTATTGCTTCGCAAGCCGCTCAAAATCGTATCAATCTGCTTCCAATTGTCATAACCATACTCTGAAACCCACAAACCAAAGGTTTTACGAGGTGGAACTGGTGGGCGACCTACTAATTCTAGAAATTCTTTGCGTAAGTCCAGCAAATTAGCTCCTGTCATAATGTAGAAGCGAAGCTGGTCACCGGACGTCCGCACTTGCCACGGAGATTTGGTGAAATTCCACTCTTGTCTATAAACGTTGTCTAGGAACAGGGCGTAGTTGAGATTGTTCTTACCAACAGCATAGTAAACCGGAATTTGTACGTTACCGACCTTACCACCGCCAAAATCCTCAAGGGCATTGCCAAATTCTCCGCCTGTTCTTTCTTTAAGGGTAAGCCAATCACCATCAGCAGATCCAAGTCTCTTGAAGTTTTGCCCAAGACCATAAATATTCTCGATCTGCCCCTGCTCTATATTTAAGCCTTTCACGGGTTGATTGAGATCGACAGGACAGATTTTAGTTAATTCAACATTCTGCCTCGTCTTGTCGTATGCAGTGATGCAAAGAGTATTGGAAGCAATTTTTAATCGGATATTTTTGGTTTCAATGACACTGCTACCAGATGGTGGGGAAGGCGAAGACGGGCCTGAATAATCAGTCTTCAACACCATTGGTGAGGTATAGAGGGGTTGATTACGATTGCTCCCGTTACTGATCGCCGAAACCTCAAAATAGACTAAATCATCGTCTAGAACTTCAACAATAAGGGAAGCTGAACGATTACTGAATTTAGTTCGATAAACACTTGCCTGTGCGATCGAGGGGATTATGCAATAACAGGTAGCTAGAGCAATATAAGCTCCAAACAAACAAAAACGCATAATTTTTATTATAAACAGAGATAGTGAATACTTTTAGATAGCGTAGCGTGTGACTTCTGTGATCCATAATCTCATATCTTGCACTTGACTTTTCCTGTTAAGTTTCTCAAGATCGCTGCTTATGATACCGCAGTTGCAACTCTTCAGTCTTTCCATACCGATTTAGTTACGGTAAACCGAGAAGTACAGTTTAATTTTCGTGATACCGTAGAACCTATTTATCACCAGTCAGTAGAAGAGAAACACCGATGACACCATGTTTTGGAGGTAGTGCGATCGCCTCATTCAAATAATTTTCAATGGACATAGGCAAACCTTGAGCGATCATCTCTATTTATTTATAGGTGGATTTTGTGAAGGCGACAGCACAACTGATTGCGACATAATTGTGATAATTTTATTAGGCGATACCGTATCACTTTCCTACGGAACGCTCCGCGAACGTGGAAGCAAGCTACGCGGAGTGTGTGGTAGAGAAGGCTGGCTACGCCTACGTATAAAGTACCCGCCAAGGGCGATGCCTTTGACAACCCCTCCGATGTACGGAGTAGTAATAAATAATTTAGGATTGCTATTAAGCTTTTTAATTCCCAAATGCCATGCAAAACCGCAATTTGACAGCTACCGACATTGCCCTAGACTTGCTCTTTAACCGCTTTGCCCATAATGACGTAGGTTAAGCTGATCGTCATTCTCCTAAATTCTCACTCTCAAAAATGGTTCCTTCCAGACGAGTTTATTTATTGTTAGTTTTGGGTATAGTGATGTCTACGATGGGCGTAGCAGCAGCCCCGATCCTATCCCTTTTTCTCAGTATTAGAGCAACGATCGCCATCACTTTGTTATTTGATGCTATCATTCTAGGATTGATGGCTATAGATGGTTTACGGGTGCGGCGTTCTCGCGTGCAAATTACCCGCGAATTACCGTCACGATTATCGATTGGGCGAGATAATCCAGTGATCTTAAAAGTAACATCGCCAAATGCTAACGCCCTAATTGAAATCTGCGATTACTACCCAACAGGGTTTGGCGTATCTGCACCCGCACTCCAGGCTATTGTTGAGAGTAACAGCACCCAGGAATTGACGTATACTGTCAACCCAACACAGCGCGGAGAGTTTCCTTGGGGAAATATTCAAGTCCGACAGCTGGGACTTTGGGGATTAGCTTGGGATGATTGGCAAATTCCCCAAAGTCTGCCAGTGAAAGTTTATCCTGATTTAGTGGGGTTGCGATCGCTCACAATTCGGCTGACACTGCAATCATCAGGATCAATGCGCCAATCTCGCCAAACTGGTATTGGTACAGAGTTTGCCGAACTGCGGAACTATCGCACTGGTGACGATTTGCGGTTTATTGATTGGAAAGCTACCGCCCGTCGGGTTGGAGCCTATGGTAATGCAATGCCACTGGTGAGGGTTCTGGAACCAGAACAGGAACAAACATTACTTATATTGCTTGATCGTGGACGGTTGATGACAGCAAAAGTGCAAAGTTTGCAGCGGTTTGACTGGGGTTTGAATGCAACTTTGTCCTTAGCTTTGGCGGGGTTACACCGAGGCGATCGCGTAGGTATTGGTGTATTTGACCGCCAGATACATACGTGGATTCCCCCAGAACGCGGTCAACATCATTTGAATCAGCTAATTGATCGCCTGACTCCAATTCAACCAGTATTATTTGAATCTGATTATTTGGGAGCGGTGACAAATGTTTTGCAGCGTCAAACTCGCAGGGCGCTGGTGGTGGTGATTACCGACTTAGTTGATATTACCGCCTCTACAGAACTCCTCGCTGCCCTCTCCAAGCTAGCACCCCGCTATCTGCCATTTTGCGTGACTCTGCGAGATTCGCAAGTTGATCGTCTGGCACACACCTTCACAGATGATGTTACAGATGCTTATGCCCGTGCAGTGGCACTCGATTCATTAATGCAACGACAAGTAGCATTTGCCCAGTTGAAACAAAAAGGTGTATTGGTATTAGATGCGCCAGCAAATCAAATTGCCGATCAGTTAGTTGAGCGATATCTGCAACTTAAAGCGCGGAATCAACTTTAGTAGCGTTGCATTGATAAATTGAATGCGAGGTGCTGAAAATAGCAAAATACGGTATTGCTGAATCAAGGGATGATTCTTGTGGGGTGGGCATCTTTGTAAAAATATAAAAAAGTTGTACAATTTAAGCGCCTACAAGCATTATTATATCGTTAGCTACTCAGAAATTTTGAAAAAAGAAAGTTGTACAATTTCATCATACTAACATCTAAAAACAAATAAAAAAGTTGTACAACTTTTGGAAAGCTTAATAGGCAAAGGTTTTAACCTATTTTTGTAAGGGATGAGGCTTATGATCGTACTTTCTTTATTTATGAACCCTTTGCCCTTTTCTACTCCTTGGTAAAATAGCTCGTCGTTACAATGCTCTAGGACAATTAGGATATTCGAGACGATATGTAGTACTCTTTCTTTAGCTTGCGTCCATTCCTCTGTGACCCTGATCATAAAAAATAATCTCAGGCATAGCGATCGCAAGCAAGATTGTTCCTATTATTGATGTGTTATGAGGTTTTTGGTTGCGATCGCATCTCGTAATTCAGTATGAGATGTATAGACAGTTATGAGTACTGAGGTTATAACTCAAGGAAGATGGACTTTCATGATAGGGAAGCCAAAACTAAACCTCAAAAATTGGCAACCACAATTAAATGAAGCGACTTGTTGACTTCAGCCTACCTCATAACTATTTAATCCAGCACTTAGCTAAATATCCCTCTCTTAAGGTAATTACCCCAACTTCACTTGCAGAACGAGCATTAAAAGTACCACACCAAAGCTTAGAAACTTTGGGAAAACAAAGTCTGCTAAAAGCAGGTATTCGAGTTGCACCAATACTAATCGCATCACGCTTGCTGCATACAGCAGTAGGTACAGTTATTCAAACATCTGATGTTGAAGGAACTACACGCGCTCTGTCTTCTGCGGTCAAAGCTATATTGCGTGCCGGAATCAATCCAGAATCACTTGCTGCTGTTAATAATAATCGTACTCAAAAACTAGCTCTTTTAGCTCAAACATACGTAAGTTTGCTCAAAGAAAGGGGCATGATAGATCCTGCTGAAGTTCTGTGGCAGGCTAGTGATTTTATTACCAAACGTCAACCAGTTTTAATTTATGGTTACTTTCATCCATGCACTGACCAACTTAACTTTTTAAATGCGATCGCAGATGATGACAGTGTGATGGTATTGCCTTGTCCAGAGTCTAGCACCTTTGTAGATACTCAAAAAGCTGTGGAATGGTTACAGCAGAAAGGCTGGGAAGTACAAGTCTTGGAAGAAAGTACTCTTTCACTAGGCGAGCAACTGCAAGATTGTTTCCTTAATGCAACAATAGTTCCTCCTGATGTCAAAGCCTACATTTATCCACACCTTGAATCAGAGGTACGCGGCACGTTAGCCCAGGTAAAAAATCTTCTCAGCCAAGGAACGCCAGCAAATGAAATTGTACTTGTAGCTAGGGATGATAGACTCTATGGCCCGTCAGTGTTAGATGTAGCTTACGAGTACAAATTACCAGTACGCGCTCTTTATGGAGTACCGTTGAACGCCACTAGGCTGGGAGCTTGGGTGCAGTTACTATTGGAAGTTATCCAAGAAAAATTTTCCTTTGAGTTAACTGCCAGATTGCTTAGGCATCCCTTGTGTTCTTTTTTGTCTGCCCAAGTTTGGCAAGAAGCTCGTAAACATCATCCATCTGACCTTTTGGCATGGCAAAGTTTGGGCATTAACCTTTCCCTGCTCGATTGGCAGTACGAAGATACTCGCGCTAATTGGGTAGAACGGATGCAAGATGTATTGAATAAGTTTAACTTGCGTCAAGGTGCAGGAGGTTGGGCTAGGGAGATTGTTGCTTATTATGAATTTCAGGAAGTGCTGGTGGACTTGTCAAAACCAGAAGAGGAGGTCATCACTTTCGGAGAATTTGCTGCGGATGTGATGGGCAGTTTAGCACTGGTGACTGTGCCTGCTCAACCTGGTAGAGGAGGTGTGGAATTACATACACCCCTTTCCTTATTTGGAGCAAAATTTCAGCACGTTTTTATCTTAGGTGCAGTTGAAGGAATTTTACCAGCGCTAGTACAAGATGATCCAATATTAGATTTCTATGAACGTAAACTACTACGCCAACAGGGGTTTGAGTTTGAGGATGCGGCACAAGCAGCGCGAAGAGAAGTAATTTCATTCTATGCTTTACTACAAACTCCTACCCAAAGCTTGACTTTTTCTTACCCGCAGATGATTGGTAAGGAAGCCACTTTACCCAGCCCTTACTTGTCCCGATTGAGATTGGAAGTTGTGCAACCTCCACCTTTACCTGTTGCCAGCTTAGAAGAGGCACGACAAATTTATCTTCGACGTGAGATTTTAGCAGACGATGATGTTTTACCACAGGCATTTCATGCTTGGAATGTGGAAAAACGAAGAGAAGGAGCAGACACTTATGATGAGTACGATGGAGTAATTGGTCTGCCATTAGACCCGGATAGACGAGTATTTAGTGCATCTCAACTAACTGCTTTGGGCCAATGTCCCTTTAAATGGTTTGCTAATAAAGTTTTAAAATTGGCAGAGTTGGAAGAAGCTGAAGAAGAATTAAGTTCAGGATTAAGAGGTTCTCTCTATCACCGTAGCTTGGAACTAGCTTTATTAAATACTTCAAATCTAAACAGAATTACAGAGAATTTACAATCAGCTTTTGTACAAGCAGAACAAGATTTACAGTTACCTGTCTTGTCAGCCTGGGAAGCTCGAAGAATAGAACATTTAAAAGTTTTAGAGCGTGCTTGTGTGCAACCTGATTTTCGTCAATCAGAGGCAGAGTTTTTCCATGTAGAGAAAGAGTTTAGTGGAGAATGGCATGGCTTAAATATTAAAGGTGTAATTGATAGAATAGACCGCACTCCCCAAGGTTTAGTTTTATTAGATTACAAAACCAGTTCTCAAGTACCAAAGGGGATTAAAGATGAATCTGGTAAAGCTAATGTAGATATTCAACTACCTCTATATATTCACTTCGCTAGTACAACTTTATTTCCTGGGGAAACAGTACATGAAGCTTATTATTATTCTCTAACCAAGGGCAAAAAGCTTCCTAAGAAACAACCAAGCCAAGAAACACTAGAAGTGATCGCCCAAAAAATAAAAACTTACTTGCAAACAGGATATTACCCTGTTTCACCGGATGTTGATCAAAATGCCTGCCAGTATTGCCCTTATGACTTAGTTTGTCGTAAGGGTTCCCGCCAAAGCCGTAAAGGAATTAACCTATGAGTTTGACTGAACAACAACAAAGAGCAGCCTATGCCAATAGTAGTGTTGCAGTTATAGCAGGTGCGGGGACTGGTAAAACCTATATGCTTGCTAAACGCTACTTGTATCATCTGCAGGTGCGTGAGTTTTCACCTTTAGAGATTGTTGCAGTTACATATACAGAAAAAGCGGCTGCGGAGTTGCGATCGCGCATTCGTCTTTTGGTCAGTCAGGAATTACCAGAACGTTCTAACTTATTGGCAGAACTTGAGGCGACTCAAATTAGTACTATCCACGCTTTAGCAATGCGAATCTGTCGGGAACATCCCCAAGCTGCGGATGTGCCACCTGATTTTACAGTTTTAGATAAACTGGAGGGAATTCTTTGGGTAAGCCAGTGGTTAGATGAAGCATTGGATTCTTTGCCAGTAGAGCTTTACGAAAAAATTCCTTATTCTTTGATGTCCCAAAGTTTGCAGGCATTGCTTAAAGACCCAATTGCTGCTGAGAAAGCTCTAGCACAGGGTACTGAAAAATGGCAGCAATTGGCACAGGAGTTACAAGCAAAAGCTCTGAGTGAGTTGTTGCAGCATCTCACTTGGCAACAAGTTCGCATGACTCTACAAACTTATGTGGGACAAGCAAGCGATCGCTTGGAAGTAGAAACCCGTCAACCAGCTTTGCAAGCAATGAATGCTGTAGAGTCGGGAGAAAATATTATAGAATCGCTATTGGTGATAGTTGGACTCAAACTTAATTTTGGTAGTAAAAAGAAATGGCCGGAAGGAGCCTTGGAAATTGTTAAAAAAACTATCGATGCACTACGAGAATTAGTCCAAAAAGCTCTTAAAGATGGTTTAGTAACTCTAAAATTTGGTGTGCCTGATGAGCAGTTAAAGACTATGCTACCAGCACTGCAAGAAGCGTTTAGTTTAGTACAAAAACATATTAATCAAGAGAAACACCGTTCTCGTGTTTTGGACTTTGCAGATTTGGAAGTTGGCGCACTGGGAGCTTTACAAGATGAGCAAGTACAGTTTTATTATGCTCAACGGTGGCAGGCTTTTTTAGTCGATGAATTTCAGGATACTAACCCTGTTCAGTCGGAGATACTACAATTACTTACGCAAAATACTTTACTGACTATAGTCGGGGATGCTAAACAATCAATTTATGGGTTTCGCCGTGCTGATGTTGAAGTATTTCATAGTTGGCGCGATCGCATTACCAGTTGTGGTGGAAATGAAGAGATTTTAACTACTAGCTTCCGCACTCATAAATTACTAGTGGATGATATTAACAATATATTTGCTCCATTGCTAGGTAATATACACCAAAATTTAGATGCTGATCGCGCAGACTGCCCTAATTCTTACCCACCAGTACAAGTTTATACAGTACAAGCCGAGTCAGACATCAATAAATCTCAGCGTTTAAGAGTAGAAGCTTGTCATATAGCGGAACTACTCAGACAAATGCTAGATGACCAAACCCCGGTTTACGATAAAAAAACTCAGATGCTGCGTCCAATGCTGCCTGGAGATATTGCAATATTGTCTCGCACATGGGAACCGTTGGAAGTTTATGGCGAAGCTTTGGAAAGTGTGGGAATTCCTGTCGCTTTGGCTGGCGGTGGTAATTTACTGGCCACAAGAGAGGCTAAAGATGGTTGGGCATTGTTGCGTTTTTTGGCTGATCCCAGTGACGATTTAGCTTTAGTGGCAGTGCTGCGTAGTCCGTTTTTTGCAGTTAGTGATAAAGTTCTGTTTACTTTCATTCAAAGACAAGAGGAAAATAAGATCACAGAAAAAGACGAAGAATCGAAAACTAACTGGTGGCAAAAACTCAAATCATCTGATATTGCTGAATTACAGCGACCAATACAAGTATTGGGTCAACTGTTGCGCGATCGCAATTTAGAACCCCCAACTCGCCTTCTGCAACTAGCAAATCATCTAACTGCTTACACTGCTGTCATTACTAACTTACCGGGTGCAGCACGGCGAGAAGTTGACTGGCGAGGTTTTGTAGAATTAGTACAGCAGTTAGAACATGGCAGCAGTGATGTGTTTGCCGCAGTCCGTCGTCTTAAGCGGTTAGCAGCAGCAGAAATAAAAATACCCCGTTTACCTTTATCAGCTAATGATGCAGTGGCTTTAATGACTATCCATGCAGCGAAAGGTTTGGAATGGTCAGTAGTAGTTATTCCTGATTTAGCTCGTTCCCAACCCCATACCAGCGAAACAGTTTACTTTGACCCTGCACATGGTGTTGCTTTGAAGCTAGAGGATGAGCAAGGTGAAACGCAAAAGCCTGTGCTTTACGTTTGTTTAGAGCATTTGCGGAAACAGAGGGAAGAAGCAGAGAGTTTACGGGTACTGTATGTAGCTTTAACCCGTGCGCGAGATCAACTGATTTTGACTGCAACCGATGAATCTGGTGGTAGCCTATCTAAGCTGGCAACTGGTTTAGTTGCTGCGGGAATTAGTATAAATACTATTCCTTTTAATCCAGAATTAGCACAACCTCCAGTTCCACCAGAACCACCTTTACCACCAGAACCCCATAGTTTATTAATTAATTCTGTAGGCTCAGGTTTATTTGAATTGCCTGTCACTGCTTTAAGTGAATATGCTCAATGTCCTAAAAAATTTGCATATCGGTTTATACAAGGTCATCCAGGAATTGGCTCAGGCGTTGGAAGGGCAAGGCGAGTCGGAACTTTGGCACACTTGGCTTTGGAACGGGATATCCGCGACTTAGAAACATTAGCAGGATTTGACGTTAGTTTGGCAAAAGAATATGTTGATGAGGCTTTGCAGCTAGCACAGCGATTTGATCGGGTGGCAGATTTTGCCTTGTTTCAAAAAGGGCAGTGGGAGTTGCCTGTAAATTTGAATATTGGGCGCTTGACCTTTAACGGTATTGTTGATTTATTAGGAGAAGACTGGGTTCTAGATTTCAAAACTGACCAAGAAATAGACCCACAACATCACCGATTTCAGCTTTGGGCTTATGCACAAGCAACAGGAAGCACTAATGCCCATATAGCTTACCTGCGGCATGATTATTTGCACTCATTTAGCATTGAGGAATTGCAAAACACTGGTCAAGAGGCAGAAATTTTAGTTCAACAGATTTTGGATGGAAATTTCCTGGCTAATTCTTCCCACGCTAATTGCGGCTTTTGTGCCTATCAGGAAATTTGTGACGAACGTTATCAAGAAACTGGTGAGACAGCAGATACAGAAAGCCAAGATAAGGAAGACAGCGAGGATGAAAATTCTTCTTCATGATCAAAGTTATCGTCTGAGGTGAAGACACAGCTTGAACAACCAAATATTGCTGAATATGAATTAATATCCACAAAAATTAGCAGCTACTTTCCCCAAGTGGCAGAAATGTACTATTGGCTAATTATAGTTCCATGTGATGCCTGCGGTGGGCAATGCGATCGCACTCAAAAAATCAACTTTCAAGAAATTGCCGAATTTAGTAATAATAGATACATCAATGTCAACTTAGAATTAAGTCGAGAGTTACTAGAGTTGACACAACGGCAGCGTTCTAAACGACCAGTTCAGGTCGCGCCTGCTCATTTCACCCCGTCTTTGCAGTTCGTTTTTTCATTATTTTGCGTAAGTCCTGTTTCTTTAGCAGGCACTGGAGATAATCGATAACTTGCTCAGAAGACAGATGGCTCATACAGGGGTGGTCTGGCACAAGACAGGACTTATTGCTAAAACTATGCTCCTGACACAAGGTACATTTGAAGGTTGAAAGCGCTAGATGTACGTGAGGTTGTCTTGGTTTCCACAAATGTATTGGACTGGCTCCATCGCCGTCAACATCATTACCAAACAGAGCAATTGTATGGCATCCCACCGCAGATGCAATATGCAATGGCCCTGCATCCACTGAGATGAAGGCTTTGGTTTGAAGAAATGCACCTGCCAATTCTAACAGAGATGTCTGACCTCTGAGATCAATCAAAGCAGTAGTTTGTAACAACTCGTCCTCTATAGAACCTGCATTGTACAGCGTTTTCTGTATTTTTGGCGCACTGCCCACTAAACCGACACTCAGTCCTTGTGCCGCACACCACTGGATAACTTGCTGCCAAGCATGAATCGGCCAGAGTTTAGCTGGTCGGGTGGCTGTCACATGAATTAGCACATCGGGTACAGGAAAATTAGGTTGTTGACTGGGCAGTTCTAGCTTGAAAAAGTCGGTTTCAACATAGGCTAAACGACAGAAGATTTCCCCAATGTAGTTGCTCTGAATCACGCCTTGATGCCTTTCGACCAATTTAGAATTATTCCAATCTTGATCCTGGAGCAGACGTTGAATTGAATTCGCATTTTCACCTCCATCAAGCTTTTTCTGAAAGTCTCGTGTCAGGGCTGCTCCTGTCACATACAGGGGACGTAGGGCAGTTGTCATCACTAGGTTGATGGGGCTGAATTCATCACAATTAATCGCTAAATCGTAAGAGCCTGCAACTTGTTGCCGTTGATGCACTACTTGCGCTAACTGCGTTAAGATATCATCGCGATCACTATACAGAGAAAAGCGCCAATCAATGTAGGGACAATAGAGTTCAAAATCTTGGGTTACGTCACTGCCAAAAAAATCCAACGTGCAATCTGGATATTTTTCTTTCAGACCTCGCAGCAAGGGGGTAGTTACTACATAATTGCCAACCTTGCTGGAGCCGAATACGGCAAGATGGGGATGGGGGCGTAAGGATTGATCGACAAAAACCTGCATATTAGGGATTTCTTATAAATTTTTCAAGTTATTTTTAAATGATGCCTGACAACAACTTTCCCAATATTCTCTTAGTTTTATCAATTTGTGATTAGTTTACTGGGTCGATTAAAAGAGTTAAGTTGTTCAAGAATAAATTCCAAGCAGTCTTCAAGGACTTCCTTGTTTTTCTCACCAATAATAACTAGATTCTGATTTTGAGGATAAGACCATCGACGCAGATGGGCAATGCTAAATCCTTCCTGTTTCTCTTCTTCTAAAGAAGCTTTTCTCACAGCATCCCATAAAACCAGTGTTGGTTTCTGAAATGCAGTGGCAATATGAGAAGGGCCAGTATCAAATCCTACATATAAATCACTTGCCCAAATCAGAGCCATTGCTTGTCTAATAGTTGTTTTTGGTGTAAAGATAGAAAACGTCTTTTGCTCAAAGTCATTATTGCCAATATGTAAAAAACTTACTTGATTTTTCAAATAATCGACTAATTCTAGCCAATTATCTAAGTGCCAAGGTGAGTCTTTAGTACTCGATGAAGTTCCATAAGGACAGATACAAACAACGGGACGTTTGAGGTGAGCAAGGGTCTTTAATCCCCACTGCATTTCTTCCTGAGATAAAAATAAAGAACCCCTTAATTGACGAGGGCGCAGTCCATGAGCAAAACAGATATTTTCTATGATATGACGGCTTTGGCAAAAATTATCTGACTCAATGGTTAGTTCTACCATGATGTTCGAGTCTATCTCATCGGCATTGATAATTTTCTCAATATATGGGTTATTCTCCCAGATTGAATAGCCTTTTTCTTGAGCCTTTTCATTGTAGTTCAAAGGAGCAGTCAATAATTTTATAAGTCGCCCTTTGTTTAAGGACAATGCTTCAACTAATGGCGTATAACAGATACAACTTCCTATTCCGAGATAACTAGGTATTGCCAAGTCACAATTATACTTTTCAGTATAATATTTTGATGCAACTAATGCTTCTGAATCTCGAAATCGTGGATAGAAGATAGATTGACTTGTGCTGTTGTTATTGAACATATTTGGTTATTTTGTATTTAAGGTGTTCAATTTTTAGTAAAAAGGCAGTTTTTGATTTTGCGATCGCAACAATTGAGCATACTCTGTTTAGCGCATTCAGCCACCCAGCGACTAGGAGCCACAATCGTTAAGTTGGAGTGTTGATATACCCAATTCTTTAACTTCCACTCTAGAGATGTGGCATCTTGTTCAATCACAGGTAACGCATTCGGATAAGGACATTTTCCACAACCAGTTTGCCATTTTGAACAGTCGTAACTGTAGGCACAGTGTCCCGTGAAACTCCACATATCATGTAACATACAGACGCCAGGTTTATCTCTCGTCAATGAGGGAAGCATGAGATAGGAAAAATAATCATCATGAATTGTGTGAAAGTTAAGTAAAGAAGCATTTTGATAACAGGCTTGATGTTTAAGAGCAGCAATTGAGGGATTGGCAACGAAAGAGGGAATTAATAATAAACTCAAGTTAATTAAAAGAGTTGGGTATGGCTTTCGTAACTTTAGTAATTTTAGATTACGCAGTTTATTAAACTGGCACTTTTCTGTTAATTCTCCAGAAAAGTGCCTGAAGAACCAGAATTACTTTTCTCTAACTCCTGAAAAAGTGGGCGAACCGGGAGTTATTAATCGTGTATATAAATCTAAGTATCGTTTGGTATGTAGTTCTAAAGAATATTCTTGCACAGCAATCTTCCTACCATTTTGACTTAATTGAGTGCGTAAACATTCATCTGACAATAGCTGAACAATTCCGTGACAAAAATCATCAGGATCTTCAGGAGTAGCTAAGTAACCCGTAATCAGATGACGAACAGATTCGGGAACTCCACCAATATTAAAACTAACCGTTGGAGTTCCACAAGCCATACTTTCGAGGGCTACTAAACCAAAATTCTCAGCACGAGTTGGAAACAGAAACAAATCAGCTGCTGAATAGGCAATCGCTTTAATCCAATCGCTGTTGATATAGCCTAGATGCTGTGTGGGTATTTCTACAGCTTCTGAAATTGCTTTAGCAGTTTTACCAAAAGTAAGTAGTAGAGTTTTCGCTTTCAGAGATTTGGGCAAACGAGAAAGTGCTTTCAAAAGCAGCTCGCTACCTTTGCGAGGATTACTTAATGTTTCTGCTCCAAATATCAAGACTTTCTTGTCAAGAGGAATACCTAGAGCACCTCGACAATTTTTTACATCAAGGGGCTGATAAACTTCTAGATCAAGTCCATTAGGAATATGATAGATAGGAAAATCTTTGAGCATACTTTGCTCAACTTGTTTTTTCATCCAAAGGCTATGACATACAATTGTTAATTTAGAGTGACTATAAGCCCATTTTTTCAGTTTCCACTGTAAGGAAGTTGTATCTCGCTCAATTGGAGGTAGAGCATCAGGGTAAGGACATTTTCCACATCCTGTCTGCCATCGCTGACAATCATAACTATAAGCACAATGTCCAGTAAAACTCCACATATCATGAAGTGTCCAAATACAAGGTTTATCTTTTGTTAGCAAAGGGAGAGCTAAATAAGAGAAAAAATCTCCATTAATATTATGTAAATGCAGCAGGGATGAACGCCGAAAAACATCTTTATTTTTAAGGAAAAAAGCCGAAAAATTAGCAGCATCTTCCAATTCTAATTCCTTAAAAAGTTTACTAGATAACTTCTCGAAAAAATATCTCTTTTGAGAGAACGGTAGATAGCCATTTAGATTTTTCTCTGGACTATACTTCTCCAAATATCTATAGAGAACTGTTGATTCAACCCCTAATTTTTTCAAGGCTTGATGCAGGCGATCTGTAGATATAAAAGCACCACCAGTCCCTGCTGAATTATGAAGATGTAATACACTAATTAAATTATGTGAATTATGATTCATTCTTCCGACTTCTTTGATGACTAAAAATCATGTATTCTGTGAAATCTGGTAAGCTTGCCCACAAATTGCGATCGCTCAAAACAGTATTGAGTTCGGAACTACCAATGACAACTTTCTCTGATTGTTTCCAATGGGACATCAAACCTGCATATATAATATCGGGGTTGGCAGCTACTAAGATGCTTGCTAAGTTATGTAATTTATCGCCGGAAGCTCCTACTTTGAGTTTTGCTGGCAACATGGCATCCATAGCCGTAAAACCTCGATCCCAAGTCTGCTACACCAATTTTGTGGGGTTAAAAAACGAACCGCAGAGGCGCAGAGAGCGCAGAGAAAAAGAAAAGAGAATGAGTATAAAAATGAGTTTACCCGACAAAGTTAATATGATGAAGTGCTAGTTTGGTTACTTCTACCCCTATAGGTTAAGAATTTGCTGGTACAACTGAATGTACCGTTGGGCTTGCACCTCTAACGAGTACTCTTCAACCGCAACCTTGCGGCAATTTTGATTCATACGATCGCGTAAATTAACGTCTTCTAATAGTTGGACAATCCCATTACAGAAATCATCAGTATCTTCAGGTTTTGCTAAATAGCCAGTGATACCAGGACGGACATAATCTGGAACACCGCCAACATTGAAAGCAACTGTCGGCGTACAACAAGCTGCTGCCTCCAGACCGACTAACCCGCAAACATCAGCACGGGTTGGAAACAGAAATAAATCGGCGGCAGAATAGGCAACCGCTTTCAGGCGATCGCTGCTGATATAGCCAAGGTGCAGTACTTCTATTTCTGCGAGATTTGAGATTGCCTTCGCTTGATCTCCAAAAGTCAGCAACACGATTTCAGCTTTGAGTGATTTAGGTATGCGAGAAAGGGCTTTGAGCAATAGATCGCTACCTTTACGCCGATTGGTCAAGTCTTGTGCTCCAAATATGAGAACTTTTTTATGCTGGGGAATTCCCAGTTCAGATTGACACTGCTGTTGATCGAGTGGTTGATAGGCTACTGTATCAATTCCATAAGGAATGTAATGAATAGGGAAACAATTGAGCATACTCTGTTTAGCGCATTCAGCCACCCAGCGACTAGGAGCCACAATCGTTAAGTTGGAGTGTTGATATGCCCAATTCTTTAACTTCCACTCTAGAGATGTGGCATCTCGTTCAATCGCAGGTAACGCATTCGGATAAGGACATTTTCCACAACCAGTTTGCCATTTTGAACAGTCGTAACTGTAAGCACAGTGTCCCGTGAAACTCCACATATCATGTAGCGTACAGACACCAGGTTTATCTCTCGTCAATGAGGGAAGCATGAGATAGGAAAAATAATCATCATGAATTGTGTGAAAGTTGAGTAAAGAAGCATTCTGATAACAGGCTTGATGTTTAAGAGCAGCAATTGAGGGATTGGCAAAGAAATTCAAGCCAACTCGTGTTGCAATTGAGTTCGCTAAATCGACAAACTGATTGTTTCTTTGGACAATCTCTACCGTATTTTTCAAATCTTTAGCTTTTTCCCGAAACACTCCCTCAATCTCATCTTTATAGGCAAAGAAAGATTGAATACCGGCTCTGGATAAACCTTGATGCAAATTGTAGGCAGCAATAAATGCGCCACCTAAGCCAAAGCAGTTATTAATATGAAGTATATTGAGAGAATTCATTTTACTTTGTCTCCAGTGCCTATTAAAAAGTTCTCAATATCTCAGCTTGCTCAATGCAAAACTCTAGTTTTTTTGCAAGTTCCTGTACATGAGGATGATGAAACATTGACAAATGATCCCCGCCTACCCAGTGCAAATTTACTTTATCTGCTTGCATTTCCCAACCTAAAGTTGGATTATTCAAAGTAGCAGGAGCATCCTCTCTAGCTCTAATGAGAGTAACTGCACCTGGATATGCTTGAGAAAAATATTTTACTGAAGCTTGGTCATGGCTTTTATTAACTTCTAAAAGACGCTTCATTCTATCTAAACCAAAATTGGGAGGAAGACGGTTTGCTTCTTTTACTTGCTCAAAAATGTAAATGATTCGCTCATTTCCCTCCATTTGGCGTAGCTTTTCTATTGGAAACTCCACCCCAAATAACTCAAAGGACAAACCAATTAACAAATTTACATCATCTTGAGGTACTTGTCCTGAGCGAATGTAAGTGTCTATCAATCCCAAAAAGGCAGTTTTTTGACCTTGAGATCGCAACAATTGAGCCATCTCAAAAGCCACTAACCCACCAAAACACCAACCCATCAACAAATAAGGACCCTCCGGCTGAACCCCCCGTATAGCTTCTAGATACTGCACCGCCATCTCCTCTACCGTTTCTTGAGGCGTTTGTCCCTCCTCAAAACCCTTTGCATCCAGTCCGTAAAGCGGACGCTCAGTATCCATACAACTAATTAAATCCTTATAAGCCAAGAGATTAGCACCACCTGGATGGATTAAAAACAAAGGAGGTTTAGTACCTTGGGGCTGAATTTTCACAAGGACAGACCAAGAGTGAGAATCAGTTTTTTGATTAAGAATTTCTGCAAATTGCTCAACAGTTGCGCTTTGAAAAATACTACTTAGGCTTTGAGTATTCCCAATATACCCACGATCATTTCTAGTGAACGTTCTACGCAAATGCCTACCTTAGTTTCTGGTTTTACCCCCAGGGTTTGCAAGTGATGTGCCAGTTGATTAGCCTGCTGATTCAATTCCCGATAAGTTAGCTGTTGTCCTTCAAACTTAAGTGCTACAGCTTCGGGTGTCTTCTCCACCTGTGCTTCAAACAACTCATGCAAACACAAAAACTCAGATTCAATTCCCTGTATTTCTTTCCCTAGCAACTGCTCCCTTTCTGTAGCGCTGAGTATTGACAAATTGCCGATACACTGATTCGGAGATTCAACAATTCTTGCTAGCAAAGTCTGAAAATGTCCACTGATGCCCTGAATTATTTCCTTATCAAACAGAGAGGCGTTGTACTCTAGTTTCCCTTGCAGTTCTGAGTTTGTTTCCCACAAGTTTAAGGTTAAATCAAAGGTTGCTCCGGCTGTTGGTTTACTCAACTCCAGTTCTGTTGTGATGACTCCTGGAAGTTGCAATTTCTCCTGATTGATAGTTTCTAGAGTGAACATTACTTGCAAAAGGGGATTATTACCCGATTTGCGATCTATTTTCAGAGCTTCAATAACTTTAATAAGGGGAACCTCACTATGAGCATACGCTTCTAAAACAACCTTTTGTACTTCAGTTAACAGTTCTCGAAAGGTAGGATTATCAGGAATCTGAATACGTAAGCCAAGTGTATTGACAAAAGCACCAATAAGTGGGTTTATTTGCGCTGAGGTGCGATTAGCAATACCAGTTCCAATAACTAAATCCTCCTGATGGGTGTAGCGGGAAAGTAAGATGGCAAAAGCAGTCAGGAGGGTGGTAAAAAGGGTTGTCCCAGACTGTTGACTTAACTGCTTCAACTTGCCAGTTACCTCAGCACTCACAGACAACGGAACAATACCAGGTTGAAACGCTTGCTTTAGATTATCATTGCGATCGCTTAAATAGGGCAGTTCCAAAACAGGCACAACGTCTGCCAACTGTTGCTGCCAGTAGTTTAACTGTCGGTGAAAGTTCTCAAGAGTGGTCTGTTGATTTTGCCAATGAGCAAAATCAGCATATTCAATAGGGAGTTTTGGTAAAGAAGCTGTTTTTCCTGTTGAAACTTCTTGATACAGGGCTGATAATTCCCGCAAAAATATCTGGATTGACCAATCATCACAGATAATGTGGTGCAGATTGAACATCAACAAGTGAGTCTGAGGATAAAGACGGATTAAAGTCACTCGCCACATAGGAGACTGATTCAAATCAAAAGCACGGGTACGCTCTTGCAAAAGAAGTCGTTGTGCTTGAGAAATACGCTCAGTTTCTGATAAGTTCTGCAAGTCAATTACAGAAATGTCAAAGGTCAGGTGAGGTGTAATAACCTGTACTGGCGAACCATTCACCACCTTGAACCCAGTCCTAAGAATGGAATGACGCGCAATTAGATATTGGATTGCTCGCTCGAAGCTGGGAATATCCAGGTCTCCTTCTAAGCGAAACGCTCTCACCATGTTGTAGATATAATTTGACTCTTCTAGGTGATGGAGTAGCCAAAATTGTTGTTGAGTAAAGGATAAAGGTAAACCATCATTTTTTATAGTTGCATCAACGGGTTTAATGATTGATTGTGACTCAAGTGCTGATTGATTTAGGAATGCTAAAATTTCTGTTTTGTATGTTTTTATTTGATCCAGTATATCTGAAGTTAGGATACCTTTAGGTGCTTGATAGCGAAGGTTGTTGCCATCAGCACAGACTTTGATATTGAGGCGACCAAGTTCTAATAACAGTTCATCAAGTGTTTTCATAGCATCCCTTCTTCACAATCATCTGTGCTGTTATCAGGCACATTTTTTTGTACTAATGTTATCCGACAAGTGTTTTCAATACGTTTGGCTAGTTGAGCGATCGTTGGTAATTCAAATACAGTAATTAAAGGAATATTGATTGAGAAAATGTTAAATAATTGTGCAATAAGTTCATTAACAAGTAGGGAATGACCCCCTAATTCAAAAAAGTTATCATGAATCCCAATTTCTTCTATTCCAAGAATTTGAGTCCAGATGTCAACCAGTATCTCCTCAGTAAGAGTGTGAGGCAAAACTAAACTTTCTAACTGCGCTCTTTGCACCTGACTGAAAGCGGGTAAACCCAAACGGTCAACTTTGCCATTGGGCGTTAGGGGTAGCGCTTCTAAAGTCATAAAAGTTGAGGGAACCATGTAGTCTGGTAGGCTTTCTAAAAGCAGACTTCGTAGTTCTCGCAGTGAGAGTACTTGTTGGGGAACGAGCGGCACAATATACGCTCTTAAACCTAGATTCTCAGGTGATGCTACGACAGCAGCCTCTCGGATGAGGTTGGTATTGATCAATGCCATTTCGACTTCCGAAACGTCGATGCGGTAGCCTCTAACTTTCACCTGGAAGTCTTTTCTACCTAAGTGCAAAAGGCAGCCATCTGGCAACATACAGCCTAAGTCGCCCGTTTTATATAACAGCTTATTTTCTTCTTGGACATTTTTTAAAAGTACTGCTTCAGTCAAGTCTGGTCTTTGCCAATAACCACAAAAGAGATAACGACTTCTGACTACAATTTCACCAATCTGATTAAACTCAACTAGTTTACCTTCATCATCAATTAACAAAACCTCATGATCCTCAACTGCGTAGCCAGCTGGTACAGTACTGCCAATAATTTCCGTTTCCTGATCAACAAAGTACTGCCGAATTGGGCTAATTTCTGAACCTCCCAAATTGGCAACAAAAATACAGTTATCAGAGAAATGCTGCTTGTAAAGTTCTACATCTTTTTTGTAGACTGTCTCACTTCCTACCTGAATTAAGCGCAGTTTGGGGAACTTATCTTGTTGAGTTAAGGTGTTGACAAAATGGCGAAACATAGTCGCCACTGCAAAAAAGATAGTTATTTCTTGCTGGTTCAGCCAGCTACTTAAACCTATTAGCCCTTCTTGTTTAACGTCATATGGCAGAAGAGTTGCACCATTGAGCAACGAGCAGAAGATATCCCTTACAGCACCAGCAAAATTTGGGGAGTACAAAAGCGCTAGCCTGTCATTGGCACAAATATGACCGCTGTTGGTATAGTTCATCGTCAGATGCAGAATATAACGATGGTTTTGGATTACGCCTTTGGGCAGCCCTGTTGAGCCAGAGGTATAAATGATGTAGGCAAAATTATCTGGTTGCAGAGGTAAATCTAGATTTTCACAAGAAATGCTGGAATCTATCTCGTCAATATTGAGTATTTCTAATCCACTAATTTGCAATTTTTTAGCAAATGAGATATTTCTGCTATCTGTTAGTAATAAACCCGCTTGTGAATCTTCCAGAATATAGCTAATCCTTGCTTGTGGCAGCGAGGGATCTAGTGGTACATAAAACTTACCAACTTTCAATACACCCAGAATTGCAGCAATTATCGGAGCACCACTCTCAAATAATATTACAATCGGTTCTGCTTGGCGTTCGCCTTCGGCGCAGCGAAGCTGATCGCGCTTGATTAAGATAGCCCTGGCTATGCGATTAGCGAACTGATTCAGGGCATTATATGTAAACACATGCTCCCAAGTCTTAACAGCAATTTGCTCAGGATGCATATCTACTTGTTTTTGAAAGCGCTCAGGAACCGATAGTTCAATATCTTCCTTGTCGAACTTTATAAAAGGGTTATTTTGGTGGACATTACGTCTCTGAATTAACTGTTGCAAAGAATTACTCATCGTTGATTTTCATGATTAGGGCTATTTAATTTTTCCTGGTGTTAATGACTGACTGTCCTCAAATGCTGCAAGGATTTAAGTCTACTATTCAAAGTTAGTGTTACAGGATCAATAATTTCCACTTTTGATAAGAACCCCTTCACTTGCTTAGAAGAATTATTTTTCAACCATTCCAGCAAGTAGGGAATTTCGCTACATCCAGTGATGATACAGTCAACATTAGGCTGGAGCTGGAGTAGTTCAACGAAAAAATGTTCACCGACTTTACAAGCAAAATTGTAGTCAGAAGTTTTTACTCCTTGATAAATAGATTGCATTAATATTGATTGCAACTCATCGTTGGGTTCTAAGTAAACAATGCCCACTTTTTGAAGTGGTCGAGAGTAAACACACCCTAGTCGCGTTGCTGTAGTACATAGAATTAAAGGCTGACAAAAGTTTCGTTGTTGCAAGTGCTGTATTGTAGTGTCAATTAAAGAGATCCATTGTAGTCTGAAAAAAATCTTTGAATAATTAAGCAGGAGTTGCTGCATCACTTCAGGTAAGAAATAATGAGCGCCATTGCACAGAACGATCAACTCAACAGGTTCAACCCTAGAGCAAATATACTGCATTGCTTCTCGGATAGCGATCGCCAACATCATCGCTAAATCCGGCTCTTGAGATGCACCAATTTGAGTTTTTTGTTGAATGGCGGTAGTCCGATTAGGCAGTGAACAAGCTTGAAACAGAACAATTTCCCTACTGTTCTGGAACATCTGACAGGCTACCTCAAAAGCTCCCAAACCTGCTAGAGGCCCCATTCCGCCCAACAATAGTAAAGCAGGCGCTTGAGTCTGTTTTGGTCTAAGCACAATCACTTCATTGGGGTAACTTTGATCCTCAACAGGCTCTGAGCGTAGCTTTTTGTTTTGAGCGATCGTATACAGATGTTGTCGAAAATCTAAAGTACCAGTAATAGCTTGTTGAGCATTGTCAAAATAATGTTGATTTTGAGGTTTAAGACACGGATAGCAGATGTTTTGCTGCATTTATTTCTTGTCTCATCTCTATAGTTAGTGCTTCCATTACAGTACCTAACCGAGTCAGGTACTCCTTAAACAAAAGTTTTGCCTGTGTATAGTCAATTGGAGTATTAGTAGCTTTGCTATACTCATTCAAGGCTTTGACGACCACTTGAAAGTGAGCCACTTCCGTTTCGTCTGCAACATGAACACCGATATAGAACAGAGCTTTCTTTTTTTCTTCAGGGGAAAAGTGGTAATACTTCTCAATTAATTCTGAAAAAGCAAATAAGCCTCGCGTATACTCCCCGTGGTTGTAAATTTCTGAGAACATATTTGTGAATAACCCCTTGTAAATATCATTTACCACCATGTTGTGATATATCCATTTCTTAAAATCACCCGCTTGGGGTAAACAATATTCATCTAATTGCCAAGGGTAATTTCCTAAAAAGCTGTTAGCAAAATCTTCATAGAGTGCAGCGTGAGTTACACCCTCGTAGTCTAATCCCAAATCTTCGTGACTAGTTTCAGCATTGAAGGCGCTAGCTAATAATAATTGTTCCCGTTCTTGAGAATCTCTGGTTAAAGCAAGACGTTGTAAACGGCAAGATAGACCATATATACCTAACATTTTCAAGTGCGTAGCTTTCCAGGAATTAAAGAATGTAGCTAGCATTTTGCTTGACCAGGAATGGGTAGGTAACAGCTCAAAAAAGTTTTCACAATGTTGCAGTGCTTCGCTTGCTTCCAAGAAACTCTGACTCAAAGCCTGTTGCAACTTTTCGTCAGAAACCATGTTGATAATACTGCTAACCGTACTGATAATGTTAGATGTTGACGCGCTCATAAAAATAGATGTTAAAGGTTAAAGACTCCCTTTTTGCCAGAAAGATTGTATCAATCTCTTTCAAGCTAATATTGAGCGTATTTTTCAGGTTGTCAGCAATAAAATCCATTACAAAAATTCATACTTACAAAGGTTTAGAAATTCTCATATAAACGAATAAAAACCAAAAAAGTAAATATGAATTTTTTGGATAACTTTTGCAAATACCCTTGCTCTAGAAGTTTATTAAAGCATTTTCATTTGAAATCAAACAAGTACATAAATGTCATATATTTATCTCTGCTGTAAAATATTTTTAGTTAGTGCATCACAGATTAGTTTTTTGTCAATATATAAGTATCACAACTTTGAACATACAATGCCATAAATATTATTTTTATACATATAAATGAATAATTTTTCAATAGATAAAAATCATAACTTTAGTTAAAATTTATTAATTTTGATAACAAAAAAATTAAATATAAATTATTAATTAAATATTGCTATATTGAGAGAGAATTCATTGTAGGCGGTAGTTTATTGTTATTTAAACTAGCTCAAAACAATGATTGCCCAAGAAATTATCAAACGCTATGCAGCTAAGGAAAGAGATTTTCAACACCTGAATTTAAGCCAGATTTATTTGCAGGGTGTTGATTTTAGTGGTGTTGATTTTAGCTATGCTAACCTAAGTAGTGCCAATCTCAGTGAGGCTAACTTGAGTTGTGCCACCCTGGTTTGGACAGATTTAAATCGAGCGGACTTCCAAAAAGCCAATTTGCAAAACGCAAATCTATTAAATGTGAGTTTATTGTGGGCAAACTTGAGTCACGCTACTCTAATTAGAGCGAACTTAAGCGGTGCTCACTTAAATTATGCCAAGCTTGATTCTGTCTGCTTACGAGAGGCAAATTTAACAGATACTGATTTAGAAAATGCTTGTTTGACTCAAGCAGACTTAACTGGGGCAAATTTGTTTAAAGCAAGTCTTAAAGCCACAGATTGCACTGGCGCTAAGTTTGATGATGCCAATCTTCGCCAATCAAATTGGGAAGGGGCGATTTTATGTGCTGCTTCTTTACAACGAGTTGATTTGGAAGGAGCGCAATTACAGGATACTATTTTAAAGGGAGGTGACTTAACAGAATCAGATTTAATTAAAGCGGACTTGAGTAGTGCAGATTTGAGTGATGCAATTTTACGTCAAGCTGCCTTAGAGTTAGCCTGTTTATTTAATGCAGACTTGAGTCGTGCTGATTTAAAGTTAGCTTCTTTGTTTAACGCCAACTTAGAGGAGGCGGTTTTAAATGGGGCAAATTTGAGTGATAGTGATTTAAGACACGTAAATTTCACAAATACCCAATTAGAGTTGGTAAATTTTTCCGGTTCTCGCGTTAAGGGAGCGCTATTTACTGATGCTATTGGGTTAACCCTTCAACAAAAGCAATGGTTGAAGAAAAATGGAGCATTGAATATTTCTGATTTGTAGAAAGAATCTCACACATATGCCAAGAGAGGCGCAGAGAAGAAAAACAACAGAAATATTTAGTGTTCACAAACAATTTAAAATTGCTGTATTAAGAAATGGAGCTTGAAATACCTTTAGTTTTAAAGAGAGATGAGGAGCATAGAACAAATTATCAAATGCGCTGAAACATTAATTAATGATAAGACAGGAAAATCGCTATCATTTATTCAAAAAGCTGTTTTGTCAGCATCTCTATTGGAAACAAAAAAAATTATGCACAAATTGCTATAGAAAACAACTACTCAGAAAACTATATTAGGCAATTGGTTGCTCCTAAATTGTGGCAATTACTTTCTAATAGTCTTGGCGAGAAAGTTAATCGCACTAATTGTCGTGCTGTGCTAGAGCAACGACTAAATAATTCATCTTTGCAAACAATATCTCAGCCTACACATATGTGGCAAAAGATAAATTTAGAACCTCCAGATGGACAAGTCCCGCTTTCTTCTACCTTGTATATTGAGCGGGATTTAGAACAAGTCTGTTATCAAGCAATTCTTCAACCTCGTGCGTTTATCCACATCAAAGCGCCGCGAAAGATGGGGAAAACTTCTTTAATGACTAGAATCCTTGCTTATGGTAGTTCGCATGGTTATCATACTGTAAGGTTAAGTTTACATCGTGCTGAAACAGAAATTTTTAGCTCATTAGAAAAATTTTTACGCTGGTTTTGTGCAAATGTTACTCATCAGTTAGGAATAAAGTCGAAGCTAGAGGAATATTGGGACGAGGATATGGGTGATTTGATGAATTGTACTATCTATTTTCAAGGGTATGTTTTACAGGAAATCAATACTCCCTTAATCTTAGCGTTAGATGAAGTGAATAAGTTGTTTGAATATCCTCAATTGACTCGTGATTTCTTGGGACTATTGCGCTCATGGTATGAAGAAACGAGAGATATATCAATTTGGCAAAAATTACGATTGTTAATTGTTAAATCTACGGATATTTATATTAATTTAGATATTAATAAATCTCCTTTTAATGTAGGATTAGCAATTGATTTGCCTGCTTTTATAAGATTGCAGTTAGAGGATTTAGCCCAACGTCACGGACTCCAACTTACAGCATTGCAATTTGAACAATTAATGGCGCTTACAGGAGGATTTCCTTACTTGGTGCGGCTGGCATTTTATCATAGCGTTCAACATCAAATTCCTGTGGACGATATATTACAAGATGCCACGAATGATACTGGAATTTTTAGTGAGCATTTGCACAATCAGTTACACTCTCTTCTGCAAAGTCCTGATTTTGTTGATGCTTTTCAACAGGTTATCAAGTCAACTGTACCGATTACCTTAGAGCAAGAAGTAGCATTTAAGTTAAAAAGTTTAGGGCTGATATATCTAGAAAATAAAACTGCAACAGTTAGTTGTGGGTTATATAGAGAGTATTTTAATCATTACTTTATTAATAAAACAGCAATTTTAAATCATTCGTAATAAACAATAACATAAGATTACCGACTTATTTAAGAAGTTGGGGATCTGTAACTTTGAATAAAAAATAAGTTGACTTATGTTGAAAGTAGTAAATATTCCTAGACAGTACTCTTGGTATTTGAAAATATACATAATCTTATTTTTTAGTAATATATTTACTTATTTTTTTACCGATTTTCACCCAGCTAACGCTCAAATAATACCCGATAACACTTTAGGAACCGAAAAATCTACCATTACACCTCAAAATCTTCATGAATTAATTGGTGGAGGTGCAATTCGGGGTGAAAATCTTTTCCATAGTTTTCAAGAATTCAATGTAAATCAAGGACAGCAGGTTTATTTTACTAATCCGGCGGGCATTAGTAACATCTTCACTCGCGTTACCGGAAATCATATATCTAAGATTTTCGGCACATTAGGTATAGATGGTACCGCGAATTTATTTTTGATTAATCCTAATGGGATTATTTTTGGTAAAAATGCTCGGTTAGATATCGCAGGTTCTTTCGTCGCTAGTACTGCAAATGCAATTAGATTAGGAGAAAATGGGTTATTTAGTGCAACGGAACCGCAAAATAGTAATTTACTAACAATTCAGCCAACAGCTTTATTTTCTAATGCCTTGCACCAACCGCAAGCAGAGATTAGTGTAGAAGGAAATTTAACAATAGGTAGTAGACAAACTCTTACGTTACAAGGAGATATTGTTACTAACACAGGTTCTTTGACTGTACCAGGGGGAACGGTGCAGATTTTAGGAAATCAGGTGAGCTTATTAAATAATTCTACTATTAATACTGATGCTATTAATAATGGTAATGGTGGCACTGTAATTATTAAAGCAAATGATCTAACCCGTTTTGAGGGTAATATTAGTGCTCGTGGCGGTGACAATTCTGGGAACGGTGGTTTTGTAGAAGTATCAGGTGGCAGAGTGGAATTTGCTGGTACTGTGGATACTAGTGCTGCAAATGGTTTTGGTAGATTACTGCTTGACCCGAAAGATATTCTGATTCAAGCAGGGGGCACTGTTAGCGGTCAAAGTTTGAGCCAAGCGCTAGCACTTAATAATGTCAGTTTACAAGCTAATAATGATATTACTGTTGATGATGATATCACAGGCATTGGGGCAAATAATCTTAACTTAGAAGCGGGGCGATCGCTCGTCATTAATCCCAACCGCAGTATTATTCTCAATGGTGGTAATTTTAACGCCAAAATTAACGATGAAAATGCGATCGCAACCCTTAGAGATCCTGGAGTGGCGCAGTTTCTCATGAACCCAGGTTCCCAAATCCTCACCAATGGCGGGAATGCAACAATTACATCAGGAAAGTTTGGCCAAACCAGTCAAATTCATACTACCGATGCATCTATCATTTCTGCGAAAAGTAACGGGAATGGTGGCAACATTGCCCTAAACGCCATCAATAATATTACAACTGGTAATTTAATTAGTGGGTTTTTCAACATACCCAATATCATCGACTCCATAAATAGCGGTGACATCACTATCAACAGCACCGCAGGTGGAATTACTACTACTAATTATCTGTTAGCTAATGCCCAACAGCAAGCTGGAGACATTTCCTTGTCAGCCGCAGGTAATCTTAGCCTCAATGCCGCAGGAGACTTTCCTCGTTCGGGTAATATCGCTTCTATTGGAGACACACCAGGGAAAATTACATTTACTAGTGGTAATATCCTCTCTGGTAAAAATATTCGCATTGTCAATGCAAACTTAGGTGCTGATAGAGGCAATGATATCACCCTTACCGCCGGCTCAATCTTTCTGGACACTACATCTATTTTCGCCCTGGCTAGGGGTAAAGGTCGAGGAGGAAATATGATCCTCAATGCTACAGATGATGTAGTAATGCGGACAAGCGATATTGGTACAAATTCTGATGCGGCGTTGGCTGTAAATCTTCCTACTGGTGCTAGCGGCGATGCTGGGGATTTTACTCTCAATGCCCGTCGGTTGAGCATTAGCCAAGATCCAACAGCTTTTTTTCCTTTTAGAGCAACTTCCATAGGTACTGGTACTGACGCAAACACAACGGGTAATGCCGGGAATTTAACAATCAATGCTTCAGAATCCGTAGAAGTTATCGGTCGTCAACTCACAACCCCAATACTTACCCCTAGTCAATTGGTGAGCCAACTTCTACAAGGAACAGGAGTAGGTATAAGCACAAATGCTTTCGGGAGTGGCAACTCTGGTAAACTAACAGTTAATACTGAGCGCTTAGTGCTTCGAGATACAAGTGGAATTACCACGTTCCCAGTATCAGGTAATGGCGGAGATTTAACAATTAATGCTACAGAAATATTGTTGCAGAATTTTGCTGGGATTCAAACAGCAACAGCTGGTTCAGGGCAAGCCGGGAATTTGACAATTAATGCTGATAATGTAACGCTCACCAATAGGTCGATAATCGATGCAGCGGCGCTAGCTGGTACGGGCAATGCTGGCAACTTAACTTTATCAGTTAAACTACTAAATGTCCGTGATGGTTCCATCGTTTCCTCAGCAACTACAGGAGAGGGGAATGCAGCAACATTAAATCTCAACGCTACTGACAAAGTAGAAGTGGTAGGGACTTTTGCAGATAATAGCAGTCTTCCTAGTGCGATCGCAACGGCTTCTTTGAGTCCGATTGGTAATGCTGGGCCTTTAAATATTACGACTGGGGAGTTAATTGTCCACCAAGGGGGAGAGATTACCACTGGTACCGTTGGTAAAGGAAATGGCGCACCCATTACAATTAATACCCGCACGTTGCAATTAGATAACGGCAGAATTAACGCTTCTACAACTGGTGCAGGTAACGGAGGTGATATTACTATCAACGCCACCGAATCTGTAGAAGTTGCTGGGAGTGGATTTGCAGATTTGCAAGAAAAAATTATTAATCCAGCTTATGCGGGTACTCTCAGCCTTGATAACTTTGACCAGGGAATCGTTGCTGTGAGTGCAGGCCAAGGTAAAGCCGGAAATGTTGTAATTCAAACTCCGGATTTTCTTAGCCGCAATAGTGGAATAATTGCTACTACTGCCTTGAGTCAAGGACAGGGGGGGAATATTAACATCAATACCAGTAATACTTTCGAGTTAGATAACTCTTTTATTGGTACAGGAACATTAACCAATGCCGAATCTGGCAATGTTAACATAACAGCGCGTCAACTTACAGCCAAAGGGGGCGCACAGGTATTTACTACTACTTTTGGTTCTGGAAAAGCGGGGGATTTAACAGTTAATGCTTTAGAGTCCATTAATTTAATTGACCCCTCCCAGCAGGGTTTCGGCTCAGGCTTATTTGCTTCTTCGGCTCAAACTGCTTCAGGAAATGGGGGAGACATCAATATCAACATTCCCAATGGTGACTTAAATATTGGCGATCGCGCAACCATTTCCGTTAATGCTTTAGGGACAGGCAATGCTGGAGATATCAATATTGATGCCCGTTCAATTTTTCTTACTCAAGGTTCCATTACTGCTACCAGCGTTTCTGGACAAGGAGGTAACATCAACTTCAAGGTAGCCAATAACTTATTTTTACGAAATAATAGTCAAATTTCCACCCGTGCAGGAATAGAAAACAGTGGCGGTGGTAATGGTGGCAATATAGATATTAATAGTAGATTTATTGTTGCTGTCCCACAAGAAAACAGTGACATCACCGCCAATGCTTTTGCTGGAAATGGTGGGAATATCAGCATTACTAGCCAAGGTATTTTTGGCTTACAAGTTAGTGATAAACTCACCCCAAATAGTGACATCACCGCCAGTTCTCAATTAGGCATCAACGGCATCGTTAATATCAACACTCCAGATGTTGACCCTACCAGAGGATTAACTCAATTGCCTTCTGTGCCTACCGACCCTGCAAATCAAATTGTCGCAGGTTGTCCCAGTAACGAAGAGGCGAATTTTGTGATTAGTGGACGGGGAGGCTTACCAGAAGACCCCCGCCAAGTATTGCGTGGTCAGGTAGTTTTACAGGATATGCGAGTAAGTGCAGATTCCCCAAATAAACTTTCAGAGCAAATCAGCCATAGAAAAGTACCAGATATAAAAGGGCAACCACCATTACTAGAAGCTACTGGATGGATGATTAATCAACTAGGACAGGTGGAATTGGTGGCAAATACTACTACCCAAATACAATCTGATGGTGGGAGAAATAAAAGTGATTGTGGGAATTTATCAGAATTTTAGAACACCTATCATAGAAGTTGGGCTTGGCTGCATAATCTCAGCTTTCTGACAATGCGTAACTTCTATTATATCTGAGGTTTGAACTATCAAAGCTACTACTAAACCATCAACAGCTAAGTGTGACCTTAAGGCATTTATGAGACTTACGAACCTTATCACGAAAATCTTCCCACGTGGTTTTGTGAACGTGAAACCTCTGTATAATAATCTTACCATCTGTCGCATTATTTTTTCAAATTGGTATTAAATTCTGAAACTTTTAAGATCATCATAAATAGATTCCATAAAGTTAAGAGTGTCATTACAAGCTTGGAAAAATCCTTGATCTAATCGTTGATAATCTTGCTGATTATTCAGAGTTTTTTCAATTGTATGAACTGCCATGTTAGCGTGTTCTTGTTCTCCAGTATCGCTTAGATGAATTTTAAACCAATTCGTTGTTACCAGTTGTTCTGAAAACATCTGGCGACTACTTCGCTCAATCAGATCAATTTGATAAGCGCCTTCTACTTCAATACCAAGAGAATATCCTAATGAGAAAGGAATATCAGCAGTAAAACCCTTTAGTAGTGCATTAATAAATGTTTGTGCACTGACTGATTCTTCAATTTCTAAACCACAGCTATCAATAAATTCTTTTAATAAAACAAAATGTGAGCTAGGAGTTTTTTCTTCTTTAATCATAGCTTTAATATAATCGCGCCAGTTCTTATCTTTATGTACATGAAGCGCACGCGGTAACACTGTACAGCAAAAGCCACGACAAGAAGCATGATAGTAGTTACTAAAAAAAGTTTGCCATTCTGCTTGAGACATTTCACCACTAAGCAGTTTTAAATACATACGATTTATGAGTACTGGATGATTTAATATTGCAAAACGGTGTAACTCATCAACTGTTTCTTGTTTCGCAATTCTTTGTCTTGGTTTTAATCTGTGATTCAAAATTGCATGAATTTCTTGAAATACTTGTTGATTTATTTCTTCTTTAATTTGAAGATTGAACCCTAACATTTGCGAATTAGCCAAATTCAAAAAAACCATTAGTCTCACTTTAACAATAATTAACTTAGATTGTCTCTAAATGTTTAATTCTTTTAAGTAATCAGCAATAAAATTACCATACTTTTTGCTGATTTGAGTGGAACGAAACTTAAACCCCAAGGTTTTAATTCTACAGTTATAAGCGTTACAACAACATTCTGGAATAGCAATAGAAATGTATTCTGTTGTTTCATAATCCCATGTAATTTCACTTCCTTCATTTATATCTATCAAGGCGACAAAATTATATCCTCCAAATTCATTATTCTGAATTCCTGTGTTTGGATTACAAGAGTGATTGATTAGTCGTCCTGGTTCATCTAGTTCTATATGTAAATCAAAGTCTATTTGGAAGGAGTGATTAGTTCTTTCTGGTAAAGTCTGGACTCGGTGTCCAATCACCACCTTCTCACCTTTACAGAAATTCCGGTTGGCAAAGACTCCTCTTCCTTTATTTGTAATCTCTATTTTGACTTCGCTTAAATTTTTTACTTTCATGCTTACACCAACAATAAAATGGGAAATATTTCCTTATCCTTGAAAGCTGTTTGAGCAGTCAGTCAACGCAACTCAGCTTTTCTTCTCCCCATCTCCATGATGAACTCGGTTGAGGAGTTTTTTGGCTCCAGTGCGCTCTGGAAGCGAAGCGCATCTAACGTATTGGTGACTGGCATTAGTGATTGTCATTATTTGTAAGTACTGCTTCTTACAAGATATTATCCCACTTTTCGTCCAAGTAAAATACATAAAGATCATATTGTGATCGCAAAAATATTGATCTGTACACAATAAAATAGATTTGTCAATATAGTAATCTTAGATTAATCTTTAACAAAAATACAATGAGTTTTGAAAAATAAAACAACTATATTATTAACATTATTAATTGACTAATAACAAATTAGATGCATCAAAAAAGTATAAGAATGATATATTGACATAGGAAACCGAGTGCAATTCTTTTATGGTGTCTAATTTTAGAATGTTAATAGCATGATATTAACCTTCTTTTATCGGTTTGAGATAACCCAATTGCTGAAAGGCTTTCAGAGCTTTACTTTTCAATTTTTGGCTATAAATTTTAGTTAATGTTAGAAAACAAAGTCTCAAACCTTGGTTAAATCAAAGTTCCAGAATCTAAGTTCGATTCTGATTTTCTAAGAGTGGAAAACAAGATTAAGTACGGCTCAGTAGCGTTGTGGATGCTCCACCCCGCAAGCTCCAAGTGATGTCTACTAAGTTTTTACTAATACCTATTACATAGATGCTCTCTAGCATTATGTGTAAATATTAGCCAGATATATTTACTTAAGCAGACTGGATGTGATTAATCAACGCTAAAATTCCGAACAAACAGTTATAAATCGTAAATTATTATGACCATTTATGCTTATTCATCGTCACCTAATTTTAGCCCTACTAATCTTTTTCTTAATCACAACTGTTTTACCAGCCACTGCTGAGTATTCTCTTTCCCCAACTCAATCCCCAGTCACCCTACTCGAACAAGGAAAACAACTTTATGATGCCGGAAAGTTGGTAGAAGCTGCACAAATTTGGGAACAAGCAGCCCAGATATTTCAGCAAAGCAAACAGCAGCACTATGAAGTATTAAGTTACAACTATTTAGCGATCGCTTATCAAGACTTGGGCAAGTGGGAAGCAGCGCGATCGCTAATCATCCAAGCAGAGAATATCCTAAAAACAGTGGATGATTCCTTCGTTTACGCCCAAGTCCTCAACACCCAAGGAAGTTTACAATTTAACACTGGACAACCAGAATTAGCCTTAGAAACTTGGCAGCAAGCAGAGAAAATCTATCGTTCCCTCAAGGATGTTACAGGGATTGTGCTATCGCAGATTAACCAAGCCCAAGCATTGCAAACGTTGGGAGAGTATCGTCGCGCCCAAAAACAACTAGAACAAATCAATCAAGACCTTGCTGTTTTACCTGATAATCTCCTAAAAGCTAGGGGATTGCGGAGTTTGGGGGTAACTCTGCAAGTAGTGGGAGATTTAGAGCGATCGCAACAAGTATTATCGCAAAGTTTAGCGATCGCAAAGCAAGTAAATTCTACCGCAGATATTGGGGAAACCTTCTTAAGATTGGGGAATACCGCTAGAGCTAGGGAAGATTTTAAAGCCGCCTTAGAATTTTATCAACAAGCAAGTAGTAGTGGTGGCAAGCGTACTCAACTAGAAGCACTCCTTAACCAACTCAGCCTTTCAATAAAAACCGATCAAAATCCAGATGCACTAGTATTATTACCCCAAATTCAAGAACGTCTTGCTAACCTGACTCCCAGCCGTTGGGGAATTTACGCGCAAGTTAATTTAGCAGCAAGTTGGATGAAACTGTCATTATCAAAAACAAAAGACATTGCTCAACTTTTGGCAACAGCAGTCAAACAGGCCAGCGAATTAACAGATGCAAGAGCGCAAAGTTATGCTTTGGGAGAGTTAGGACATCTCTACGAACAAACTCAGCAATTCTCAGAAGCCTTGAATCTCACCCAAACAGCACTAACTTTAGCACAAGGAGTAGAAGCAGATGATATTGCCGTCAATTGGTTGTGGCAGCAAGGACGAATTCAGAAAGCTAGGGGGAATATTGAGTCAGCAATTACTGCTTATGAACAAGTTGTTGATTCTTTAACATCTCTGCGTCAAGACTTAGTACAATTGAATCCTGACGTGCAATTTAATTTCCGCGATCGCGTTGAACCAGTGTATCGGCAGTTAGTACAATTACTTTTACGAGATGTAGACAGCCTACCGCAAATCATCAAGCAACAACACTTAGAGAAATCTCGCAAAACAATTGAAGCACTGCAATTAGCAGAATTAGAAAACTTCTTCCACCAAGCCTGCTTAACTTATAAACCGCAACCCATCGATAAAATTGATTTAAAAGCCGCAGTCATTTACCCAATTTTGCTAGAACGTCGCTTGGAGGTAGTTGTTTCTCTTCCTGGACAACCTTTGCAACATTATGGAACAAACCTTTCCTCAAAAGAGGAATCAGAGGTTTTTGATGAACTGCGCCAGTCTTTAAACCCTGCTTTCTTGCCTGACGAGGTACTACCTTCTGCCCAAAAATTATATGATTGGTTATTGCGTCCTGCCGAAAAAGAGATAGAACTTCAGAAGATTAAAACCTTAGTGTTTGTCTTGGATGGTTTTTTACGCAGTGTACCAATGGCAGTTTTGCACGATCGCCAGCAGTTTATCATCCAAAAGTACAGCATAGCATTGACCCCTGGTTTACAACTATTAGAGTCTCGACATCTTCCTAACCAAAAATTTCAAGCCTTAACTGCCGGTTTAGCAGAAGCACGGCAAGGCTTTGCTGAGTTACCTGGTGTCAAGCAAGAAATTAAACAAATTACAAACTATGTCCATGCAAAGATACTACTAAATGAAAAATTTACTCGCGCCAACGTCCAAAAACAAATAGAAGAAGTTCCCTTTTCTGTAGTTCATCTTGCCACTCACGGAGAATTTAGTTCCAAAGCCGAAGACACATTTCTTTTAACTTGGGAAGACCGGATTAATGTTAAAGATTTAGATAGATGGTTAAAAGGTGCATCTTCAAAACTGAGCAAAAATGCTCTACGCCAACCAATTGAACTGCTAGTTCTCAGCGCTTGTCAAACTGCTAAAGGTGACAACCGCGCTGCTTTAGGATTGGCAGGAATTGCCGTCCGTTCTGGTGCTAGGAGTACTCTAGCAACCCTCTGGTCAGTACAAGACAAATCAACTGCTGACTTGATAGCAGAATTTTATCGTTTGCTTACCCAAAAGGTCGTCAGCAAAGCCGAAGCACTGCGTCAAGCGCAGCTATCTCTATTAAATTCTCCTCAGTACAAACATCCATACTATTGGTCTCCATTTGTATTGGTAGGAAATTGGCGTTAACTCACGGATGAGGGAGATGAAAGCAAAGGCGCAGGGGAGGCAGGGGGAGATGAGGAAGAAATAATAACTACTTCTGCCTTCTGCCTTCTGCTTCGACAACTAATAAATAAATTCTTTATTAAGAATTTTCAGAAAATGATAGTAAATAATGCCTCATATCAATTTAAATTCTTCACTCTTAGCTTATCTCTACAACTGTTAGTGTTTGCCTTACCTTGTTTGGGACAATCAGAATCAGTCACATCAAAAGTCAACCTACCAGAGCAATTCGTTTTTCAAGAGAATTTTGAACCACCGGGGGAGCCAGAACCAAAAAGTGACACTGCTGGTGCAGGTTCTCGTGATGGACTGAGGTGTTCTGAGAATGAACAGCCCATTAGACCTTTGATGCCAAAGCGTAACTTTGGGTTAACCTTCCAAGACCATCCTTCCGTATTCATTTCCTTACCCAAAACTTCAGCACAGAAGGTTGTACTGACCTTTAGAGATGAAACGGGTAACTATTATGAAAGAACTTTTTTACCTATTACTATTAGTGGAGGGATTGTTAGTTTCACTCAACCTAAAGAAAAAACGCCGCTAACTGTAGGTAAAAATTACGAATGGTCATTGGTAGTTGTCTGTGGAAAAACTGTGCAACCAGACAATCCTATATTTAAAGGTTGGGTACAACGAGTTGCAAAAACGACCAAAGTAGATAGGGAGTTGAGCCAGTTGACTACCATCGGTCAAGCAAACTGGTACGCACAGAGAGGATATTGGTATGAAATGCTTATGGCCATAGAGAAAGCTAGAAAAGCTGAACTTAAGAATACCCAATTAAAATAATTCGTAATTATTTTGTTGTAGTATCTTGTCAATCAAATGCTGATTTTCTTTGCCTTCTGCTTGTTTGAAATATTCAATCGCGATTTTTCCAGCAGCAGGTTGCTCTTTTGCAACCGCAAGTAGTAACTTGAGAGTTTGCTGGAGTTGGATTTTCTCAAGCTGCTTAGTTGCAAACATAGGTAAAATAATCGGAGCAAGTATTAATCCCAATAATGGGGGAATAATCGGAATCCACCAACCTTGTAAAAATGCCAGATAACTAAACACGATTAATCCTAGTCCAGTGCTAGTAACGACAAACATCAATTGTCTAGGTGATTTTAATCGCCAAGCAATTAATGTTCCTATCCCAGACCAAAGCAAAATCCATAATATCTCCCATATCTCAGACCAAGTTTGCAGCATTCCTCTTCCTTGCAGCGCTGCGGTTAATATTTGGCTGGTAATATTAGCATGAACAAATACTCCTGCCATTTGTTTTGATGACCCAAATAGCCGATTGTTATAAGGTGTTTGAAACAAGTCATTAATACTTTCAGCTGTTGCACCAATTAAGACAACACGATTTTGGATTTTTTCTTTTGGTATCCGTTCTTGCAACAAATCTGTGATGGAGAAGCTTTGAAAATTTTGTTCTGTGCCGTGATAACTAAGCAAAATTTGATAACCTCCAGTATCAGCTCGGACATAGCCTCCGTCAAAAGGTTGCAAGGGTGTTATTAAGGCTCTGCCAAGCTGGATATGATGGCGATTTTCAGGATGAGGATGGGGAGTGATGCCAACAGTTTTTAAGTATTGTAATGCTAATTGTAAACCCAAACTTTGCCGTAATTGATTTTTTGGCGATCGCGCAGTGGTGAGGCAGTCGCAGTCCTGGACGCCACTTGCTTCAAGTCGGGAAACCCGCCCAACGTAGTGGCTCCGCTTTCCGTCGGTTGCGAACTGCCGAACCCGAAGGGTAGCGAGTCTGCCTCCCTTGCGCGTCTCGTAGAGAGTGTCTGGCTGCACCAACGTCTGCGATGAACGCACTGTCAATAAGGCACGACGTACCTTACCATCTCCATCCAATACTTGGTCACTAAAACCCACCTGACTTAATTGGGCTAATACTCTTGGTGGTGCAACCTTAGTACCTACAACTTTATCAACACCAATAAGATTGGGAGTAGCTTTGAACAATTCTACTAATTCTTGATACCCTGGTTCTACTGGCAAATCTCGATATAAATCCAACCCAATTAATTTAGGTTGATAAGTTTTCAATTTGTTGAGCGCTTTAACCAAAATATTATCAGGTATGGGGTATTGTCCTATTTTTTGCAAATCTGGTTCATCAATTGTAATTACAACAATACGAGAATCAATTCCTGCTTGGGGTCGTTGTTGCAAAAAGCTATCAAACATATTCCATTCCATTCCCTGCAATAAACCAATGAAGCGTAGCAGGAGAATAAAACTAGTAATACCAATTGCAAAGCCGACAATACACGGTTTACCAAAGTGTAATACAGCATTTAATTTAGCAGCTTTTCGGGCTTGGTTCAAAATCCGATTCGCTTCCTTCGCAGCTGCCAGAGTAAAATGTGCTTTTTCTAATTCAATTTTTTCGGCGTTTAAACTTATTTCAATTTCTTGTTTATCCAACTGCTGACTAGTAGCAATAAACCGATAATCTATATTAGAAAGTTTTTTGTTTTCTGACCAAGCTACTGCTTCTTTTAATTTCATGCCTCTTAATAATTGAGTGTTATCTTGCTGATTACTAGCAACCCAATTTTTGAAGTTTTGAAAATATGGACGTAAATTTTCTAGGTTTTTAGCAACCCAATCTAAATTAAATATAGCTTGATAAATTTTATTTTTTACTTGATTTTTACCTTGATATCTGATAATTAAACCCGATAAAATTAACTCATTTTTTTCTCTAATATCATCAATTGTGACTTCTTCATCCATTAAAATTTGCTGATAGACTCCCAACAATCTTCCTGCCGTTTGCTCATTCTCTAGAAGACGTGAGCTTATAGTTCTTAAATGTTCCGGTTCATCTTGAAACTCCCAATTATTTATAATATGTGACCTAACTAAATTACTAATAAATAATTCTCAATTATTTATTAGTAATTTATCTCTATTTTTCAATTGTTCATTTACCACAATTTGACATAGCTTTTGAGTAAGAAATGGTTGTCCACCAGTCCAAACTAATATCTCTTTTAAAATAAGTTTTGGATTTACTACTTTTCCTTCCAATCCTTTTATTAAAGCGAGGGTTTCTTGTAGCTTAAAACCCTGAAGTTCTATTGATTTACCAATATTAAATGGTGTACGTCTTTTATCTTGAATCAAATCTAATGGAGTTGCCACTCCAAAAATAGCAAAGGTAATACGTTTATATTCAGGATTGATTGCTCGTTGATTATAGCAAAACCGAATCAGTGCAAAAAAATCATCAACTGAGAAATCTAAACTCAGAATACTATCAATTTCATCAACAAAGATAAATAATCGTTTGTCAGAAAAATGAAGCTGTAATAATTCCTCAATAAACCACCTTAATCTTTCCAGTAAAGATATATCTTCTTGTTCACGCCACCAACTTTTTAAGTTGATTTTATTTAATAAATTAAAACCTAACCATAAATCACCAACTACACTCTTATACCACTGGAGTGGGGTGATATGTGAAGTACCAATAATCGACATATCAATGCTACTGCATTTAAATCCTTCTTGTTCCAAGCAATGTTTTGTACTTGCAAGCAGAGAGGATTTACCCATTTGTCGAGAGTTCAGTATATAGCAACACTCTCCCTGCTTGAGAGCCTCATAAAGCAGGGTATCTGCTTGTCTTTGCACATAACTAGGTGCATTAACTGTCAAACTGCCACCGACTTGGTATTTATAATCAGTCATAGGTTTAGTAGTGACTTCACTATCTACAGGACTTACGCAACTGTCATAAGCAATGGCGCGGTTACACCGCGCCGCGCGCCAAAAAACTACGCGATAAACATGGCAACAGCAGGACGTTTTAGTTGCTGGACTAAATAATTTGATAACAATCCATGCTTGATTTGATAGATTTTTGACCAGTATATGGCGCTAAATCTTTGAGTCTAAACTAGACTAAAATAGCACAAGCAATATGATTTCTTTGAATAAAGATAAAACACCAATTGGTATTCAGGTACTGTGGCGAGGTTGGTTAAAATTACATGACCTCTGTGTTCGCGTAGCGTCTCGTAGAGAAAGTTGGCAACTTGCAAAAGAGACTTAACGGGAAATGTTAGCGAATCTTCATTGCTAAGATTAATGATTTCTAACCCAAAACCCACAACCGTAAAGCGCTTGATTTTGATACTTCTACGTTTTGGGCTAACATCAGTATTTTTGGTAATAAAGGCTTTTCCCTGGATACCCAGTTGTTCTAACTGACGCTGTGCTGCTGCTAAAAATGACTCGGTTCTTGATAACCCTGGATAATCACTATACGCGATCGCAGTCTCTCAGCAGGCTCAAGCAAAGAAATTTCAAGAATCTCCAAGCGAATTGTATGCCTGCCAATTTTCAGGGACTTAGCTGCTAACGGATAGATTAGACTTATTTTGTCCACAGGTAGGCGAATCTGAAGCCTGGAATTATCAGTCTGATGAATCTGACATCTTTGCTGGGAATACCTGCAATAGTGTAAATACCCAATATATCCATGTCGTGAACTTGGATTTAAAATGAGCGATCACAATAACTATTCTTTATTTAGAAGCCACAATGTATTCAAAAGCAGATTCCAATGTAGCTAACTCTAAAGTGACTTCTTAAACTGCTTGATCCATATCCCAAACCTGTTTTGCCAAATAAGTGAGCATTTTCTGACGCTCTTCAATAGCTTGAGAATTCCAAATTGTAAATTCCTTAAGGTCTTGAACTGCTCGATTAATAGCTGTATTAGTTCCAAGTACAGGCTTCTCTGTTATTGACCTAGTTAACAAGAAAACAGACTGCGGATAAGCAGCCTTTTTTTCGGAAAAAGTGCCCCTACCAGTGGAGGCGTTTATGGTCTTTTCTAATAAAGTCAGATTACCTAGCCTAGATATATATTTTGTTATTTCATTTGGCTTATCAAAACTATCAACAATAGCTTGCTCAGGTTTTTGAGGTAAAATGTGTTCTATTTCTATTTTATTCTGAATGAATGTATTTAAATTTATCCAATTTTCTTCACTACATCAAACCCGTTAGAATCAGTATCTATTCCGTATATCCGAGTTTTTATGCTATCAATAGCAGCATGATTTTCTAACTTTATAAGATAGTTTTTAACAACATAAGAGAAAATGTGAGCAGTAGTAATTCGTTGTTGTCCATCAATTACTTCATAAAGATTGTTAGTGTCATCAGAACTAGGGCAAACGACAATGCTACTAATAAAATAATCATCTGATTTATGACGAAATTTAAGGGGAGGAAATTCTTTATGTACATCATACAAAAGTTGTTCTACTTGCTTTTATTACCAAACATACTCTCTTTGATAAGGTGGTATACTGTAGAAATCATCAATAATTTGTCAATAGTTAAATCTAAGGATTTAATTGTTTGTTGATTCATAAATTACCTACTATTGTAAATTTTTATAAACTCTGCTGCGTCCATATGACTCTGTAGCTTATCGGCAGATGCCCAAATGGGTTGCTCAAAATCTAAAGTCGCCCTATTGCCGTTTTTTATGTTCTGTTTTTTCTGGCCATTTACCACTAAGTATTACTCCTCTAATAACCATAAATTTGTTTTTAGCATCGCTTTAGTATAAAAATCGATTTATTCAAGGTTTAAGCCTAACTAAAAAACCAACATCAATCATTTTAAGATTGTATAAACATATAGCCCCTTGTCCCAGACATGACCTCAAAAAAAATTGCTGGATGTGTTAAAATTTAACTATCCAACAATAATCTCATGTAAATAACAGTATAGTTACTGATTCAATAGTATAAATTATTCTACAGTGACACTTTTAGCAAGGTTACGAGGCTGATCGACATCCAAACCGCGAAGGGCGGCAATATGATAAGCCAATAATTGCAGGGGAACCACTGTCAGAATCGGAGAAAGTAATTCTTCTACATGAGAGACAGGAAGCAGATCGTTAAAGATTTCTCCAGCTTCGCCATCTTTAACTGGAGTCACGCCAATTAAGCGAGAATCTCTGGCTTTTGCTTCCTGAGCATTGGAAATAACTTTTTCATACACACTACCAGGTATTGCGATCGCAACTACTGGTACTTTCGCATCTAACAGAGCGATCGGGCCATGTTTCATCTCTCCAGCCGGATACCCTTCGGCGTGAATGTAGCTGATTTCTTTTAATTTCAACGCCCCTTCCAAAGCAATGGGGAAGTTAATTCCCCTTCCCACAAAAATGAAATCTTGGGTTTCGGCGAATTCGTGGGCTAGCTGTTCAGTTAAACGTTCCTGACTTTCCAAAGTTGCTTCAATTTCTTTGGGAATCTGCCGCAATCCATTAATAATTTTCTCTAATGTGTCTTTTGAAACTGTCTGACGACGAGCTGCTAAATCCAATGCCAAAGCATAAAATGCCATCAGTTGGGCGGTAAAAGTTTTTGTCGCCGCTACCCCAATTTCAATTCCCGCTAGAGTACTAATAATATGCGGCACCATATGACCAAGGCTGCTTTCGGGGCGATTGGTAATACCCAGTAGTCGCACTTGATATTTGGGTTCTTTCCCCTGGCGACGTTCTTTTTCCATCGCCAAAGCTGCTAGGGTATCAGCGGTTTCACCTGATTGGGTAACGCCAATGATCAACGTGTTAGCCGTCACGGGTGATGGTGCATAGCGATACTCAGAAGCGTAATGCACCTGAGTTGAAATTCCTGCTAATTGTTCGATTAAATATTTTCCGATTAATGCTGCGTGCCAACTAGTACCACAGGCGACGATCTGAATTTGTTCTAAATCCTTGTATAAATCCGCAGGTAAACCAAGATTGATTGGCGATTCGATAGATTCGGCTGGATTAAAGTAAGCGTCTAAACTAGCTCTTACTACCCCTGGTTGCTCATGAATTTCTTTGAGCATGAAGTGTTTGAATCCCTGCTTTTCTACCGTTGCCGGATTGAAGTTGAGCAGTCGGGGTTGTTTTTTTAACCTGTCGCCAGCAAAATTGTAAATCTCAACGCCCAAAGGTATAAGGCGGGCAATTTCGCCATTTTCCAGAGGTAGCACTGCACGGGTGTAGGCAACGATCGCTGGCGTGTCAGATGCACAAAAGAACTCCCCTTGCCCAAAACCAATTACCAAAGGTGCTTGTTGGCGGACAACAATCAATTCATCGGGGTAGTCAGCAGAAATAACTGCGATCGCAAATGCCCCTTTTAGGTGGTTAACGGCTTGGCGAATTGCCTCTAAGAAGCGAGATGAGGGAGATGAGGGGGGAAGATTCTTTAAAAATTCGGCTATAAGATGGGGAATTACTTCTGTATCGGTTTCAGAACGAAACTGGTGTCCTTTTCCTTTGAGTTCCTCGCGCAACTCGCGGTAATTTTCGATAATCCCATTTTGCACCACCGCCACTCGCTTTGCCGTATCCATGTGGGGATGGGCGTTGTACTCTTCTGGTTTACCATGAGTTGCCCAGCGAGTGTGACCAATACCAATTTGGGCAGGGGTTTCTATTTGTTCGAGTTTAGAACGCAGGTTATGCAGTTTGCCCTTTGCCCGTACACAATTAACCTCACCTTCCCAAATAGTGGCGATTCCAGCAGAATCGTAGCCCCTGTACTCTAGTTTTTCCAGCCCAGCCAGTAAAATCTCTGTTGCCGCTTGAGTGCCTATATATCCAACGATTCCGCACATTGTTCACACCGCTTTTTTTAGGATGATTAAATCCAGTATGTCTAGTTGGTAGCACAAACTTGACATTTTGCAAAGAAAAAAGGGAGTAAATTACTCCCTCTACCACTAGGTATTGCTAAAGGTGCTTTCTATTAAAAAACTTTAAAATTCTTGAGCACTGAGTTCTGAGTTCCGTTAGCGTAGCGGGGCGTAGCCCGGGCTGAGTGAAGAATCAAGAAATTATTTTTTTGATTTACTTCTTTTGCCTCAAAACTCAGAACTCAGCGAGAACTCTGTAGCAAGATCCCGCAGGGTGCGGAGGCTTTCTTTGATGGTCTGCATCACTGCCGAGAGACGCAAAGGCTTGCGCCTCTCCCTTATGTCCAAAGGAGATAAGGCAACCGTTCTGGAAAAAACGGTTGGACAGTAGACCCGCATCGCGATCAGAAGTTCGGTGACTCAGCACTGAGCTTTTTAGTAAGCCAGACCCATACTGCGAGTTGTTTCAGCGCCCAGGTAAACCCGGATGCTCAAAAAGTCGGTGGGACAAGCGGTTTCGCAGCGCTTACAGCCCACGCAGTCTTCTGTACGGGGCGAAGAGGCTATTTGAGCAGCTTTGCAGCCATCCCAAGGAACCATCTCGAGTACATCAGTAGGGCAAGCACGGACGCATTGGGTACAGCCAATGCAGGTATCGTAGATTTTTACGCTATGAGACATTGAAATAACCGCTCCTTCCGAGTGTTCTTCTCTGCGAAAGAATCATAATCAACGCATAGTTTACCGCAGTGGTTGATAGGCTGTAATCAAAAGGCTACATAACTTCAAACAATGTAATGAGCACCCTTGATAAGTTGTTTTTGCGAGATCGTCCCTATTGCCTGATTAATTAACAACATCATCGGAGCGTATTTACCCCACCTCAGTACCATAATAAGGTTGAATTGTAAAAGAAATGAAATAAAAATTAATCTATAATCCTATATACAGCAGATTGCAACTTCTCTTCTTAGGCTACGCCAAGGTGAGGTACAGATCATTGTAGGGGCACAACATGTTGTGCCCCTACTCGTTCTACTTCATTTACCTGCAATATGCTGTATATCGTCAAATAGAGCCAATTTATAATGTAATGTTAATTTTCCATCAAAATTCCCAAATTAACTATAGTGGTAATAATCTGATGAATGCGATCGCTATTACTGCCAAACACCACAGATGAGCAATTTAGAGACTGCTTTTGATGATCATGTTGCTGTGAACGGGCGATCGCACTCAGCAATTCTAAGCGATCGCTCACCGATAACTTGTATATTTGACTTTTTCAATCTGGCAAACTCATAATTTTTACTTTTAGATGTCAAAGGATTTCAGAAATTGCAAACTCATCATTTATAGCAGCAATTTCTGTTGAAATCCTTGGCTCACTAACTATCACTTCCAGTTGTTCTTCCAAATTTTTGGCATCAGCCAATTTATCTTTTGTGTACTCCCTTTCTCGGATTTGCCGAGCAATACTTTCTAGCAGCCAAAGTTGTTCTTCCACAGACAAGGCACGGACAGAGCGCTCAATTTCTTGTAAATTCGGTGATGTCATTTTGCTTTTGATTCCAAGCGGGGTATATTTTTCAAAGATATTATATTTAGTCTATCTGGTTAACCTAGAGCATCGCAAATTCCCGATCATTTTCCCCACGCCTATTTTTTCACAAATCAAATGAGATTGCTATAAATAACCAGAAGCCAGTTTGATGACTTTTTAATTAGGTATTCCTGCTGAAGCAAAATGTACGCTAAACTGACTACATGAATTACGAAACAGCTCGGAAAATCCTCATAGATCAGACAATCACAACCGAGGAAAACCCAGATGCACTGTTAACGCGGATGAAACAGGGGAAACCCCCGGTACCTGGTCAGATTACCTTGATTTTGTTGACATTGAAAGTGGTGTTTGAAGCCCTTAAAGATGCAAAGAGCCTAGACCGAGAACTGGCTTTAACCCTTTATCAGTTAAGCATTAAGGCGCAACAGCTATTTGCCGCAGGGCGTAAAGCCGGAGTTGATTAGCCGCCACTACTGAAGGAAGATTTGCTCCGAATTTCCTTAGTATCTAAAAGTATCTTTTCAGGTATATGGCAAACCCTAGCTCCTATCGAGTTGGGGAAGTTGTAGAACACCAATTCAATAATCTTTAGATGAGGCAGCAGGGGGAGAAGAGGCAGGGGGCAGGGAACAGGGGGAAAGAGGTATATTTTAATTCTCCCCCTTGCAAGAACAGCGCCCTGCCTCTTGTACTCAATGCCCATTAACGAATTTGCAGTTCCCTTTCTAACTTGTCTAGGTCAGTTTTGAGCAAAATTGTCATTTGACCGGTAAAAGCTTTGCCAGTCTTAGGTTGGGCAATTTCCACCCAATATACATAGCGATCGCCTACTCGTAATTCTCCCTTTAAAGCTTCTCGAATTGGAGTTTGGGCAAGACGCGCCGAGTTAATTACGCTCTGGTTGGGATATTGGTACACTACTTGGGCGCGATCGTAATCTTGATAAATCTCCAAGCCATAAATCACCCGTAAGGATTCCTGGAGACGCGTAAATGTCATGCCGTTAATGGCATCATACATGGCAATGCGCTCACTGCGGATTCTGCTACGGTCTTTAGAAAATTCTACCCTACCGGGAGGCAATACCGACGCTTGAAAAGTGAACCGTTGGGCAGCTGTATCAGTCTTTTGGACAAACAATTGCTCTCCACTCCTGGGGCGGAGTGTCGGATGTGCTTTAATCCAGGTGCCTACTTCCTCTGTACTTTGCCCTGGTAAAGCATTAACTTTGGAATCAAAAAGCGTTCCCATGCACAGCCAGGGTGCTAGAGAAAAAGGCAAAATTAAACAGTTAAGCAGAGATTTTTTGAGCATTTTGCTGTTCAGGACTTTCATGGAAATTTCCCTATTAGGGAGTAACCATAGTCTTCCCGTTTTTCAGCAAGATTATTTCAAGTGTCAACCCAACTTAAAACATCAGGGATCTTACTTATCAAGGCTCTATCATAGAAAAAGCCAAGAATAGAATCTTATCAGCATTACGTTTATTCCAGAGCAAGAACAACTAATTTAAGTTTTGCTAGCAACAGGTAGATTTAACAGTGTTGATGAAGGGATAGCATCACTTGAAAAGGGAGAAGGAATTGATAGTGAAACTTTTGTGAATCAGCTTTTAACACAGTTGAAGCAAGCAAAAGAGGCTTAGAAATGAATCAGTATATTATCTTACTCCCTGCTTCTCGTGATTTACAAGCGATCGCAGATTATTTCGCGGTAAAAAATGTTTTGCATGGGAACGAGGAAAGCCTCATCAAGCTAGGTTTTTAGCATTTGTGTACACTACCATAGCTTTGGGAGAAGGATCTGTAGTAAATCTTGTTTTTTAATGTTTGAGGTATTCATTTTTTGGGAACCATACATAGGGTGATAGTAAATTTATCGGACTATCTACCAGCAAGTTGCATTTAAATACCTAAATATATCCAGATATGAAAACCAAAACAACTACATATATCTATGCTTTTAGCTTTTGGTTTCTTTGGAACGCCTTCGTCGCTAAGATAATACTCCAGTATTTATTAAGTCTAAATTTTGTTCCAGTAAGTATCTGTTATATACTTATTAATATATTCCCATTTATTCTCTTCTTTGAGGTAATTGTTAAGATATTATTTTCCTCAAATATTTCTAGTAAATTAAACTTTGTACCCACACAGTTAGAAGCTCTATCTCAAATAGATACTAAGACTTTCAACTACTACACGAATGCTTTAGAGTCCTTTGGTTTTACTAAAATTAGTGACTTAGAACTCTCAGAATCTACCCTTACTGTCGCTAGACTTTTTTGCCATCCAAAACATCTTTGTTTTGCAGAAGTGATACAAACACCTGGGCGTTCAATCGTGTTTTGTGCTATTAGCAGTGGTTTAGAGCAAGAATGGTCAGTTAGTTTTATACCAATTCAATGTGAAGCTGCATAGAATAGAGCTTCCAGGATAAAGTTATAAGAAGAGACAGAAATTACCTGCTCAAATGTAAGTTGG
>NZ_JBALCN010000026.1:0-109562 GCF_036919615.1 Nostoc sp.
AGTTGAACCATTACAGCAAGCTACAAACCAGACATTTAACCCGACAATACCAAATATCCAAACAACGACAAATGTCTTGGGTGAATCTGCATCACTTCCAACTTCTGAAGTTGAACCATTACAGCAAGCTACAAACCAAACATTTAACCCGACAATACCAAATATTGAAACAACGACACCTGTTTCTGAGCAAACAGGGTTAACTCCAACTTCTGAAGTTGAACCATTACAGCAAGCTACAAACCAGACATTTAACCCGACAATACCAAATATCCAAACAACAGCAAATATTTTGGGTGAAACTGCATCACCTCCAACTTCTGAAGTTGAACCATTACAGCAAGCTACAAACCAAACATTTAACCCGACAATACCAAATATTGAAACAACGACACCTGTTTCTGAGCAAACAGGGTTAACTCCAACTTCTGAAGTTGAACCATTACAGCAAGCTACAAACCAGACATTTAACCCGACAATACCAAATATCCAAACAACGACAAATGTCTTGGGTGAATCTGCATCACCTCCAACTTCTGAAGTTGAACCATTACAGCAAGCTACAAACCAGACATTTAACTCGACAATACCGAATATCCAAACAACGACAAATGTCTTGGGTGAATCTGCATCACCTCCAACTTCTGAAGTTGAACCATTACAGCAAACATCAATCCAAAACAGTAACGCAACAATACCAAACATCGATACAACAGCGCCAGTTCCAGTTCAACCAGCATCACCAGAAACTATTGAAGTTGAACCCTTACAGCCTGCCTTTGCAGGCTTCGCTCATCTTGGGACACCTTTCAAAGTGTCCCAAGATGATGCCAACGACGGACAAGTAACGCAGTTAAAAGTTGACAATAATCAGCCAATAGCAGCATCAAACACAGTACCTGCTATACTCACACCTGGGAAGTTTGCAATTAATAAAGCAGATACACAAAAAAATCTTAATTTACTTGAACATCATAACAAAGGTGGTACAGCAGAAGATATTATACAAAGAAAAACTGCTGATCAAAATAATTATTCATCGCCACCCTTAATTTTTAGAAAAGCAAATTCGAATAATATATCCTCTGCTAATAATTCAGATATTCCTTCACAATGGTCAAGTATTGAAAGTTTACTAAATATAGGTGATGAAGAGTCTAATATTACTAACTTTAGCAGTAAAATAGCAGACGGATATAATTCCCAAAGAAGTAATCAGTCTTTTCCTATTCAACAAAAACCTGCATATTCGCATAAAGCAATTGATGATAATCAAGATAAAACTTTACCCAGCAATATATCTACTGATATAAAACCAATCACTGAAACTATAAAAAGTTCTTTTGATGAGTCATCTAATTCCAAATCAGCTAATTCCAAAGAAGATGATGAAATAGCTCTCGAAACCCTTGCTCGTGAAGTTTATACTAGATTACGACAACAGCTAGAAATTGAGAAAGAACGTCAAGGCATTTTTCCAGGTCGTTTACCCTGGTAATACGATTTTGGATTTTAGATTTTGGATTTTAGATTTTGAGTTTTAGGAGATAATATTCAAATGCCAAGTCCTTCTGTAATCACTCCTCAAAAACGCCAACCTCAACTTGAAAAAGCTAAACTCAAAGCTTACAACGGGGAGGCACCAGACATTGAGTTAATGTTTAACCCTCATGAAATTAGCTTTTCTCGAACTGTTAACTGGCAAAAACATCCTGGCAATAGAGGAACAACTTTATTGCCAAAGATTAACTTCTCAGGTGTTGAGCCTTATCAATTTACACTTAGACAATTAATTTTCGATACTTATGAAACGAAAGAGTCTGTAATGACATACATAAATATTATTAAAAAGGGAGTTGAAACTATTGAAAACCAAACTGATACACGTCCTCCAGTTTATACATTTATATGGAAGGATGAATATTTTTACTGTGTAATGAATAGTCTAACCTATACCCTGAATATGTTTCTTACTGATGGAACACCAGTTAGAGCAATGGTAGATATTTCATTGCAAGAAGTAGATAAAAATAACCTCCCAGGAGGAACTCAATCTGCTTCTCAGGGACAGGAGCGACAAGATAGCCCTCAAAGTGCATCTCTTTTCAACGAAACCCCGAATCCCGCAGGGGGAGGTCCGAATCCCGCAGGGGGAGGTCCAAATCCCGTAGGGGGAGGTCCAAATCCAGCAGGAGGAGGCCCGAATCCCGCAGGGGGAGGTCCAAATCCAGCAGGAGGAGGCCCGAATCCCGCAGGGGGAGGTCCGAAGCCAGCACCAGGAGGTCCGAAGCCAGCACCAGGAGGTCCGAAGCCAGCACCAGGAGGTCCGAAGCCACCAAGGGGAAAGAAATAAAGTATAAATAATATTTCGGTGGATTTATCTGACCTTTGCTTTCTTCAAGTTTCTGAGTGAATTTTAAAGTGAACTATGGCACAACAAACTCTTTATTTATCTCAACCTCTAGTTGAAATAGGAGGAGAACAAGCACCTCCTGAATTAATCAAGGATTTATTGCAAATTACCATTGAAGAAAGTTTGCACTTACCAGCAATGTTTACATTGGTAGTTCACAACAGCTATCTGCCTACCAACAATAAATCGCAATACCAACCCTGGCGTCACGAACATGTGTTTGAAATTGGTAAAAAAGTCAGATTAGGGTTTAGTTCTAGTACTACCCAAGATGAAAATTTTAACATAGAAAAATCTGGCTACTTAATTGATGGTGAAATTACAGCGATTGAAGTCCATTTTAATGATAAATCTGAGGCTCCTATAATTGTTCGTGGTTACGATACCTCGCATCGACTGCATAGAGGGCGCCAAAATCGCTCTTTTTTGAATAATACCGATAGCGATATAGTACGCAAAATTGCTCAAGAAGTAGGTATACAGCTTGGAAAAATAGACGAGAGTGGCGAAGCTCATGAGTATATTTTTCAAGAAAATCAAACTAATATGGAGTTTTTGCGAGAAAGATCTGCTCGTATTGGTTTTGAACTTTTTATTGAAGAAGGTAAAATAAACTTTCGTAAACCAGAAGCTCAAGAAGCTGTAAAACTGAAATGGCTAGACGAAATTAGTAGTTTTAGTACTCGCGTTACCAGTGCAGAACAAGTGAGTGCAGTTGAAGTGCGTAGTTGGGACTACACTCAGAAAAAGTTAATTACCTCCAAGGCTCAATCAGAGAAGGTAATAACTGATACTGGCAATCAAAAAGGAAGTAATAGCAGTAACAAGTTCAACATTAGCAAACCTCCGCTAATGACTGTTGTAGATAAACCCGTTTTTAGTGCCAAAGAAGCTGAGGTAATGGCTCAAGCTTTATGTGATGAATTGGGGGGAGAATTTGTCTATGCAGATGCAAAAGCAGAAGGTAATCCCAAAATTAGACCGGGTAGGTTTGTAACTCTACAAAAGATGGGCGATCGCTTTAGCGGTAAGTATTACATTACGGAAACACGTCACTTTTACAGCCAGCGAGTTTATACTACGGAATTTAGCGTTCGAGGTTTACGTTCTGGTAATTTATACAACTCAATATCGCCACAAACACGTTTACAACCAGGTCAAACATTTTTAGTGGGAATTGTCACCAATAATCAAGATCCCAAAGGATTGAGCCGAGTTAAAGTTAAGTTTCCCACCCTTACCGAAGAACATGAAAGTTATTGGGCAAGAGTGATATCAACGGGTGCCGGTTCCGGTCGTGGAACTGACTGGTTACCAGAAATTAACGATGAAGTGCTGGTTGGTTTTGAACATGGTGATATTCACCGACCTTATATTATTGGTGCAGTTTGGAACGGGAAAGATGCACCACCAACTTCTGTAAATGACAGTGTAGTTGGCGGTCGAGTTCGTCTGCGAACCTTCAAAACCCGTGTTGGACATCAATTACAGTTTGTAGATGAAGATAAAGCTACTAGTAATACAGGTGTATATATTGAGACAATAGGTAGGCATAAAATTAGTGTTAACGATACTAAAAAGTTTATAGAAATAGAAACATCAGCAGGACAGAAAATACTTGTTGATGACCTTACTGGTAATATCAGTATCAAAGCAAACGCCACTATTAGTAATACTGCTACAGCTTCTATTTCCTCAACAGCCTTATCCATTAATTCAACAGCAGGCACCACTATGAGCATGAATTCAGGTGGTGCGATGACTATGACAGCTGGTCTCGATATAAGTATGACCGCAGGTGGCGCCATCACAATTACTACACCCGGTCTTTTGGCGATTACTGCTGGAACTATGACACTAACTAGTACTTTGGGACCAATTACAATGACTACACCAATAACAGGTCCTAAACCAATTCTATAAATAAGGGGGAAAGGTAAAAATATTTCCTTTACCCTTTACCCTTTCGTTGAAACTCGACCTTTGGCGAATAGGTTTATATCTTCTGCCCCAATATTTTGGATATATATGGTATTTACTGCGGAGGGCGCCGAAATGCCAGATCCATATGGTCAGCAGCGAGAATATTTAGGGAGAGGTTGGACTTTTCCACTGCAATTAAATTTGCAGGGTGGAGTCAAGTTTAGCAGTGAGGATGAAAAAGTCAAAGAGTCGATATGGATTATTCTTCGTACCAGCCTAGGTGAACGGGTATATCGACCGAACTTTGGGTGTCGCTTATCAGAATTGGCGTTTGCTCCCTTGAATAGCGATACTTTACTGCAAATTCGTATGTATGTAACAGAAGCTTTGGAAGTTTGGGAACCGCGTATCATTCTTAATGATGTTCGCGCTGACCCCGATCCAATACGCGGCAGGGTAGACATTATTATCAAATACAAACTCAAAGATTATCCTGACGTTTACAGCTTTGTTTATCCTTTTTATTTGGTTTCAGCGGAGTCGGGACGGGTTAACTAGATTTTAAATTCATTAAGATATCAGTAAAACCGCCCCTACGGTAATCCAAAATTATGTAGAGGCGGGCAAGGATGCCCACCCCACAAGATTAATAATCTAAAATCTAAAATCTAAAATCTAAAATAAAACTGTGGAATTTGACTTTTTACCAAAATTACCTTCTTCAAATTTGGATGACCGTACCTTCGACGATTTGGTGGAAGAGTGCATTATGCGTATTCCTCGCTACTGTCCTGAATGGACAGATCATAATCTGAGTGACCCTGGAATTACGCTGGTTGAACTGTTTGCTTGGTTAACCGACCAAATGCTACTTAGGTTTAATCAAGTCCCACGTAAAAATTATGTCGCCTTTCTGGAATTACTAGGGATTCGTCTCCAACCCCCTGCCCCAGCGCGCACAGACTTAACTTTTTATTTAAGTTCTGATTTACCGGAAACTTACACAATTCCAGAAGGAATTGAGGTTTCAACGGTACGAACTCAAACAACAGAAGCTATTACTTTTAGCACTGATTCTCCTTTAATTATTGCAAAACCCCGTTTACAACATGTTTTAACAGCGTTGAGTGTAGAAGAAATTCCCCAATCTTTACGAGAAAGAATAACTAATACTTGGAACCGTCAATCTGATGCTTTCTGGGAAGGTAGCGAACAACCGATATTTGAAGAAGAACCATCAGTAGGTAACTGTTTTTACTTAGTTATTAATTCGGATGACCCTCTCGATGGTAATGTTTTAGAAATTACTATTCAAGCAGCATCTGCAACACCTACTGGTATTAATCCTAACCAACCCCCGCGCCGTTGGGAAGCTTGGGATGGCGAAAAGTGGCAAAGTATTCTTTTGAAAGAAGTAGACGATAAAACACGAGGTTTTAGTTTTTACGAAATTGCCCAACAAGGTAGCAATCCAGAGCAAGGAACAGAAATACGGTTGCATTTACCGCAAAACTGGCCTGTAACTAACTTTATATCTTATCGAGGTCGCTGGATTCGCTGTGTACTCACTCAATTCGGCACAAATGATTCTGGTTATAATCGTCCTCCACGAATTGCTGGTTTGGGAGTGCGTGCAGTTGGTGGTACAGTCCGCGCAAGTCAAAGTAATTTAATTGAAGATGAACGTTTGGGTCTTAGTAATGGCAAACCAGGACAAATTTTTCAACTTCAGCAACCACCAATATTGGAACGTCGAGAGAAGGAGTATATTATAGTTATTCCTCCAGGTAGTTTGCCTCAAAAATGGCAAGAAGTTCGAGATTTTGCCGATTCCACTTCAGAAAGTTTTCACTACATAATAGATTCGATTAGCGGTACAGTTCAGTTTGGCCCATTAATTCGGGAACCCAGTCAACTTAAAAGTCAAACAGAAGTTCGCTCACGTATCCAGCAACCAAGACCTGAAGATACATTTATTCAAGTTAGTGATTTAGACAAAAGTACTCTCGAACATCAGTACGGAGCAATCCCTGCACGTGGTGCCGAAATCAGAATGGTTAGTTACCGTACAGGAGGAGGTAGACAAGGCAATGTTCAAATTCATTCGCTGCAATTTTTAAAATCTGCTGTTCCTTATGTTGCTACTGTCATTAACCATAAAGGCGCCATTAATGGAGCAGATGCAGAGTCACTCGAACAAGCAGTAATTAAGGCACCGCAAATTTTACGTTCCCGTGACCGTGCAGTTACAGTTGAAGATTTTGAAGTATTAGCCCAACAAGCGGGTCAAGGAGCAATTGCTCGTGTTCGCTGTTTACCAGCCGATGCAAATCGACAAGCTGGTACAGTCAGTTTATTGATAGTGCCCAATTACAACACAGATGCGATCGCTCAAGGACAAGGTTTATCTCCCGATCGATTCGACCTTAGTCCAGCACTTCAAGAACAAGTTTTGCGCTATTTAGATGAAAGAAGATTATTAGGAGTGCAAGTTCAACTACAACAACCGGAATATATCGGTGTTTGTGTCCAAAGCGAAATCGGTTTAGAACCAGCTTATGATAACCCTCTGGCACGTGAAGAAATTCTGCGTGCTATCCGAATATCGCTGTATAAATTTTTAAATCCCTTAACTGGAGGTATTGAAGGAAAAGGCTGGGTATTCGGGCGCCCACTTTACGAATCAGATATTGTGGCATTACTCCAACAAGCTCCCGGTGTCCGTTATCTGGGCCCGGTTCTACTATTTCCTATACGCAAACAAAGCGACACATGGAGACGCCAGCCATCACCGGAGCGGGTAATTGACCCAGGAGTACAAGGTTTAATTTGTTCTTGGGCTGATAATAACTTGCGTTCCAATCACGTAGTTAATATTCTTAATCGTTAGTAAAGACACGATATATCAAAAATACATCAAGACGCTATTATATATCGCGTCTCTACATTTAGTATTACTATGATTCAAAGTCGTTCTACCTCTAAAGTCAAAATAGACTTAATCCCAATGCAAATTCCTGAAGCACTACCGGGAGTAGCTTTGGCGTTTACAGGGGCAGAAAGTTTTGATGTCACTGTTGGGCACAGTTTGTTACTACATCCTGGACAACCCAGCGAAATGATTGTGCAAGTGCAAAACTTGACGGTAAATCCTTTACAGTTGGACTTGAAAGTAAAAGGTGACTTTCCTCAAGAGTGGTGTCAAATAGGTACAGAAGGTTCTGAAATTGCACCTAGAGATACTATGCAAGCTGTGCTTTATTTTCAAGTTCCTGCCACCTTTTTTGAAGATCGCTCTGCAATCATCCCAGGAAAAAAAGATAGATTAGACCTTAACTTTCACTGTTCAGTTCATTTACATCTAGACCCAGGCACAGAACAACAAAAAATTGAGACAAGCGACGAATTTAATATATGTATACGACCTTGGTCTACGTACATGGAATTTTTGCCGCTTTTATATCGGGAAGTAGACTTTATTGGTCGCTTCATAAATATATTTGAACAAGCTTATCAACCAGCTATTGATAGCTTTAATACTATGTGGGCGAACATCGATCCTTTGACGGCGCCGCAAGCATTGTTACCATTTTTGGCTCACTGGGTTGGTTGGAAATTTGACTCAACATGGGAACTTCAACAGCAGCGTCGGTTAATTCGTAGAGCGGTTGACTTATATCGATGGCGAGGAACTCGTAAAGGGTTGCGTCTCTATTTACACTTGTATACAGGGCTACCATTAGATGAAAATATACCAAATGAAAATGATAAACACATTAGTATTACAGAACCTTTTGGTAATAGTTTTACTCTCAATGAAGCAGTACTTGGAAATGCTGTGTTAGGAGGAGGAAGAGCATATCATTTTGTAGTGTGTTTGCGACCAAAAGAATCAAATACTATACACGAAGCACTTGTAAGAAGAATTATCGAACAAGAAAAACCCGCTTTCTGTACATATGAATTATCTATAGAAGGGACAGGTTGACATTATTAGCAGTATCTATATTGTCATTCCAATCCGGCAAAGAATTTCAGTATTTATTACTATAAGCGAAGGACTGTATTCTCATTCTGGGTGTAGCGCTCCGGCGGAGCATTTGCCACAGGCTAGAATCTCAGTGATTTCGATGACTTGCGATATACTTCACTGCGGGACTCATGACATATTGAATACTCCTCTATGATAATCCCAATTCCTAACTCCCAATTTCTAACTCCTAACTCATTATGTCTCACCCTTTTCCACCTCCACCAATTCAACCTTTTGAGCGTTTACAAGCTTCCGATGGTTTACTTATAAATGCTGAACGCTGGCGGAAAGCACATAATTACCACCGCACACGACAAAATACTCATTATCAATGTTTAAACCAACCGGGAATTGTTTGCGGTTTAGGTGTGCGAGATGTTGAGACGCCGAATGAAGTCGAAGCTAAATATCGAGATGGACGCTGGTTACAAATTCAACCAGGTATTGCTATAGATTTGGCTGGTAATTTAATTGTTGTACCGACACCTTACGACTTTCCAATTGATCTGGAAGTGGCAAGTAGTGAGCCGCTGATGGTCTACTTAACAGTTAGTTATATTGACCCAGAAGAACTGCGATCGCGTGAATCAAGAGATACTGTCCGCGAAACTTATCGGTTTGACCAAAGAAATTCAACACTAGATATTTCCGAAATAGAAATTTGTCGTATTCTTTTGCAGCCAGGACAAAAAGATATTACTCAACCTACTGATGCATTTTTTCCTGGTTATAATAATATTAATTTACGTTACCGACGTCAGGCGCAAGCGCGACCTCAAGCAATTGTACAGCTGGCGCAAGTAAACCATAGTGACCCTGGATGCGATCGCAATTTTTTTAATTTATCTTACTTGTTACAATCTATTGAGCCTTTGTACTCTTATTTACAAGGAACTGAAGAAGCAGGACAGGTTACTTTATCAGAGAATATTCGAGAATACGACTTACTTTATCTTACTGGGCAACAAGCTTTATCCTTCAATAATGTCGAGTTGGAATCTCTGAAAAAATATCTCAATTCAGGTGGAGTACTTTTAGTCGATGCACCTAGAGATGCAACTCCTTTAATAGAAAGTACTCATTCTCTAGCCGAACAGTTAAAAAACCCTTTAAAACCTTTAACAGAATTACGAAGCGACCACCCCTTGAGAGTGCAACCTTTTTTGTTTGCGGCTTTACCAATAGTAAATCAACGACCAGTTGAAATATCAACTGCGGGAGGAATTATTCTAATCATTGGTGATTTAGCATCTGCTTGGGGATTAGATAAAGACCTTACCCTGCCTAGACTTGCTATTCGCACCGCTCAAGAATTAGGTATTAATATTCTTGCTTTTGCTTGGAAGCGGCGCCAGTTAATAGGTTTGCAGCAAGAAGACGACACTGGAAAGTGGTAGCTGTTTACATCTTGTGAAATGGGCAAGAAAGCTTGTCCCATAATATGTGTTGTTACTCACTGGGTACAAATTGCCAAAGTTGCTGCTTGTACTCCATCTTCCGCACCTATATAAAACTTGGGGCAACTCGGAACCGCTCTGCTAAATTACGTTGAGATATAGATTCCGATTCATAGGTTTCCATACAGCAGATTGCAACTTCTCTTCTTAGGCTACGTCAAGGTGAGGTACAGATTATCGTAGGGGCACAACATGTTGTGTCCCTAGCGGTGTACTTCATTTACCTGTAATACGCTGTATGTGAGACTTAGGCAGCGATCGCAGCTACACTAATTCCACAAGCGCTGCAACCAAAGCGTGAAAACCATACGCCAAACTCATGGATAAAAATATTACAATGTACTACCTAAATGGTTGCCCAGATCACAGTACCTATTTTGATAGTCCAGATTTCCCTTTCCCCTTTTCCCTTCTTCAGTAATAACTCAGTCGTTGCTAAAGGAAAATGAAGCTGTACATAAAACGTATAATCATCTGGAATAACAGTAAGAGGATGTTTATAATGTCTCAATTAATACTAGTATTTAGTCATCCGAGGTTCAATTCTCCTACTTAACCTTGGGGGCGATCGCAATGGTAAGGATAAAGCCACTCACACTTGAAAAGTCCGTGGGTATGTTTTTCAAAAAAGGTTCCAGCATGGCGTCCAGGCGATATGTCGATCCCAACCTTGGTTTTAATTTCGTATAGCCAAGGAAAGGCTACTACTAAAACAGCGATGACAACGAAGATGTAAAAAATCGTGGTTCTAATTTTGGGTAATCTTCGGGAATTGCTGTTGTGGTTTTGAGGCATAGTAGAAGTGAAAAACTAATAATCAATTTTAGTTTAAAGCTGAAAATGTCGTTGAAATATTAAAGTAAGGGAGTCAGCAATCGAGAGACTCTCACAGCTAACTTGAACCAAAAAGGTTTTTTATCGTACTCATCAAGCTCAACAGCAACACAGACAGCTAAATCATCCTCTAACATCTTTTTCACACTTTGGACAAACTGAGGCTCGGTAACAAAACCCATAACTTCAAAGTTTAGGGAAAAAGAGCGACTATCTAAGTTAACAGTTCCTACCCCTGCTATATTCTGATCAATGACTATAATTTTCTGGTGCATAAACCCATTTTTGTAACGATACAACTTGATACCGATTTTTTCCATTTCGGTGTAATAAGAGAAGGAACATAAATAAACAAATAAGTGATCAGGTCGATTTGGTAAGAGAATTCGCACATCTACACCTCGCATTGCTGCCAGTTTTAAGGCTGACAATGTTGCCTCGTCCGGCACAAAGTATGGACTAGCAATCCAGAGATGAGTTTGAGCTTGATTAATTAGTTCGACAAAAAAAAGCTTACAAGCTGGTAGCTGATCTGCGGGGCCTGTAGGAAGAATGAATGCAGTTTGATTAGTTTCCTGATTAATTTTTACCTGCCAGTTAACTTCGAGAAGTTTTTGAGTTGCCCAATACCAATCTCGCACAAAGGAGTTTTGTAGGCTTTGTACAGTTGGGCCTTCGAGCATCATGTGGGTATCACGCCAAGGACTCAAGCGAGGATTTTTTCCTAAATATTCGTCACCAATATTTAGTCCACCTACAAATGCTATTTCTCCATCCACCACCAGAATTTTCCGATGATTGCGAAAATTATATTGGAGCCGATTACCCTGACCTTGGGTGGTGTTAAATGCACTTACTGCAATTCCATGCTGTTGTAGAGACTGGATATAAGGGCGAGATAGTTTCTTTGAACCAATTTCATCGTAGAGAAAGTAGATGTTTATTCCTTGCTTGGCTTTAGCAATCAATGCTTCTTTAAACTCATTACCAGCTTGGTCATCGTTAACAGTATAGAATTGGAACAAAATATAATTTGTCGCCAATGCAATCTTTTTCAGCATCGCTTCAAAAGTTTGCTGACCATCAATCAGTAATTCGGCAGCATTGCCTGATGTGAAAGGAATTTCTGTAAAAGCCTCCGCGAATGGTTGCAACTTGGCTAGATTATCTGGTGGTGCAACCTGAAATTTATTAATTTCACTATAAATCGGATGAATAAGCTTGTAATGTTGTGCATAGACTGAGCGCAGTGTTTCAGCATATCCATGAAATTTAGTTCTTCCTAAAATCCAATACAACGGAATAGCTAGCCAGGGAAAGGTAATTAGAGAAATGCTCCAGGCAATTGCCCCTTGGGAAGAACGCACATTCATCACTGCATGGGCTGCATGTGCAACTCCCACGAGATGAACAACAACTGTAGCTGTGCTAAAAATAGCTAGAACACCACCATCTAGAAGCATCTTAATTTTTTTGAGTATTGGTATAAGTAAATTCTGCCAACAATGGCTTGTGATCGGATGAATAAATTTGGTCTAGCACCTTAGCACTGGCTTTCTTCACACTGAGATTTCGATAAAAGATATGATCTAAAGGGGGTGATAACAGGAAGCGTTTAATTTTCTCTTTCTCATCAGGTGCGAAAATTACTGGTGTTAATCCTAATTGAGTTGTTACTTGATTGAGGATAACTGCTCTTTTTCGACTCCAAGTATTGAAATCTCCTGAAAATATTAGTGGACCACGATGTATAGATAATGCTAGCTCTAATTCATTTAGTTGGATTCTAAATTTATTTAAATCTACAAAATTTATCAGATGACTATTGATTGTCAGGAGAGTTGTACTTTGTTCAGATAGCAGATACTCAGTAATTAAAGAAATTTTAGGAGTTTTAACAATCGGCTCATAATGTTTAGTAGTTATAACTTTTTTGGTGAGTGGACTGATTGTAGCTGCTGTAAAAATTCCCGAATATGTTTGATGATGAATATCTACAAAGTTAGGAGCAAAATTCCAATTCATTTTTAGCCATTTTTGCCATTCATCTGCTTCTAGCTTTAGAGAAAACTCTTGTAAAAATATGATGTTTGGTTGATAATTTTCAATTATTTTTGAAAAATCTTTAATCCAAGTTTTATTATAGTTTTGTTTGGCAATATTCCAACTGAGAACTTTAATTGATTTACTATTAATTTCTGTTTGGAGTGAATTATTTTTATCAATTGTGAGTTCTTGTAAACGAAGAAATCTATAACCAGGAACAAATTTTGTAACGAGAGTGTTGACGTGTTCTTGAATATTAGGCATCACTAATATTAAAATTACTCCAGGCTATTTTAACATCTGGCAAAACTTTATAAATTAAACTGAATGGCAGCGTAGTTGCAAAAAACGAAGATACGAAGTTGAAAATCTCAACACTTAGTATCAAATTCACAAAAAAGCTAAATAGCGCTGTCAAAGCAGCGTTGAGTACGAGGGACACGACCAGTAAAAAGTCAATCTCCAGCACTATAATAAACGATAAAAAGCGGCTTTTAATGATTTTGATGACACCGAGTCCGGGTTTTGGCTGTACTAGACCAAATCGTGTTAAGGGCATCTTGAAGTTGAGCGAAAACGCCGAAAGCTGCAAAAAGGAGAACCATCAGGTTGATTATAGAAGCGATCGCCCCAGTGGTTGGTTTGTTGACATTTTCAATCGCCATCTCAATAAATTTTGCACCATTAGAGCCGATTAAACCTTGAATCTACCCAACACATCTCGTCCCTTGCCATCAGGGGAATAGCCGGCCGCAGGCATCGCTTTGATGCTAATTTTATCCAAGTTCTCAGTAAGTAAAGCTAAAATATTAGATAAATCTGTCACATTTCGAGACGATGAGCCTGTGCATTAATCCTAACTGCCAAAGTCCTGACAACCCTGATAATCTACTGCGCTGTCAAAGCTGTGGCTCTGAATTGCTACTAGAAGGGTGTTATCGAGTAACACGACCTATAGGCAAAGGTGGCTTTGCTAAAACATTTGAGATAAGTGACAGTGGCAAGCTAAAAATTTTGAAGGTTCTTACACTCAATCAAACTAAAGTAGTATCACTTTTTCAGCAAGAAGCTGAAGTTTTAAAGCGACTAAATCATCCAGGAATTCCTAATGCTGAGGAATATTTTCAGTTTTTTCCTCAAGATAGCCAAGAGCCAGTTCACTGTTTGGTAATGGATAAAATTGATGGAGAAAATTTACATGAATGGTTAGAAAAACGTAGTAATCGTCCCATCAGTGAAAAGCAAGCAGTCCTTTGGTTAACACTGTTGGCAAATATTTTGCACGAAGTACATCAGCAGCAGTTTTTCCATCGGGATATAAAGCCTTCAAACATTATGCTAACTGCTGATGGACAATTGGTATTAATCGACTTTGGTATCGCGCGGGAAATTACCGGAACTTATGAGAAAAAACAAGCAGCAGGTCAAATCACAAAATTTGTTTCTGATGGCTATGCTCCATTAGAGCAAATCACTGGTCATGCTATTCCACAATCAGATTTCTTTGCCTTGGGTCGTACTTTTGTCCATCTGGTTACAGGAAAGTATCCTCTTGATCTAATGGATGATCCCTATGGTGACCCATACACTGCTGGTCTAAACTGGCGTGATGAGGCTGATCATATATCTCCTTTGTTAGCAGATTTTATTGATCATCTGATGATGCGATCAGCAAAGGATCGCCCAGTCAACACCCAAGCAATTTTGGAAAGTTTGGCAAAAATTCATGAGACTTTATATCCGCCTAGACAAGCCAAACCTAAGCTGAGTAATCTACAAACAGCACTCAAGTTGCAAAAAATCACATTAGAAAGCATCATGGGTGATTTATCATCTTGGCATTCAAGCCCAGTTAACTCTGTAGCTATTAGCCCCGACGGGGAAATATTAGCTAGTGGTAGTACAGATGGAAAAGTCAAAGTGTGGAACTTGCAAAGAAAAGAAGAAATTTACACCCTTACTGAACACTCTGCCTCTGTTAACTGCGTTGCAATCAGCCCAGATGGCAAAACTTTAGTTAGTGGTAGTGAGGATATAACAAGCATTATATGGAATCTTAAAACTGGGGAATTTATTCAAAGGTTTGGTGGGCACTCAAAAGGTGTTATGTCTGTTGCATTTCATCCAACTAAGCAAATTCTGTTTACTGCTAGCTTGGACAACATTATCAAGCAATGGGACTTAAAAACAGAAAAAATAACTCATACTCATGCTAGGCATTCAAAGGGTGTTACCTCTTTAGCAGTTAGCCCCAATGGGCAAAGCATAGCCAGTGGTAGTTATGATCACACAATAATTGTGTGGACAAATTATACCCTCACTGGGCATAAAGAAATTGTTCGGTCTGTGGCAATTAGCCCAGATGGGCATACTTTAGTTAGTGGCAGTGATGACACAGAAATCAAGGTATGGAACTTAATTAGTGGAGAACTTATAAGCACTCTGACTGGTCATTTAGGTTCTGTATTATCTGTGGCAATTAGCCCAGATGGACAGACTTTAGTTAGTGGTAGTCAAGACAAGACTATCAAATTGTGGAACTTAAGCACAGGGGAAGAAATTTACTCTGTAATCAGACATTTAGATGCTGTTAACTCTTTAGTATTTAGTCCAGACGGACAAACCATTTTCAGTGGGAGTCAGGATTCAACAATCAAAATGTGGAGAATCAATTAACTCAAAATTAAGAAAACAGACCTATTTTATGCAAATCACCTTACTGCTAATGAATTGGTGACGCTGGTAAATACGTAATATCGCTCAATCTATGTACAATTCTAAAGCGATTGCAATCTCTCACACCCCATCATGAGCAACATTCCCCAAGTCGGACAACCAGCGCCAGATTTCTCCACTCCTGACCAAAATGGCAATTCAGTCAGTCTCGACGACCTCAGCAGTCAGTGGGTTGTCCTTTACTTCTATCCCAAAGATGACACACCAGGCTGTACCGCCGAAGCGAAAGATTTCACCGAGTTGTATCAAAACTTCAACGCACTGGGAGCGAAAATCTTAGGCGTGAGTCCAGATTTGGGTAAGTCTCATTGTAAATTTATCAGCAAACATAAGTTGTCAATCACCCTCTTAAGTGATCCAGAACATATTTTGATAGAAGCCTACGGTGCTTGGCGGTTGAAAAAATTTATGGGTAAGGAATATATGGGTGTTGCTCGATTAACCTTTCTAATTTCACCTGATAAAATTATTGTCTATGCTTGGCCTAATGTAAAAACCAAAGCTCATGCTCAGGCAGTTTTAACTAAATTACAAGAATTAGCAGCCACATAACGCAATTGGATGCAGGATAGTTACAGCAATGCTAAGTGAATCATATTTATAGTAACAAAGCAGGATGTGAGCAGCCTATTTGAGCAAGCAATTATCAATGCGCTTAACTCAGTCAATCCTCAAAAAGTTCTGGAAGATAAAGTAGCTAATGCTATTATCCGGGCCGGGTTTGATTTAGTTAGTTTCAACAAAACAGTGGGTCTAAATGGTGAAATTGGTGAAATCGATATGGAAACCAGTAACGCTATCATCGAAGTAGGCAAAAGCGATTCCTCAAGCACTAACTTATATGCTGGCAAATCCTCAGCCTGAGCATCCTGCATATTCTTTAGTAATAAATGGAGAAGATTTCCAATTTATGAAACTGCTAAAACAAGATAAACCAATGTATACTTTATCTGATAGATTCACTTTATATAGACGCAAAAATGAATTATATAAAGTTGTGAATATCTTAAAGAATTTAGGTAAAGCTTTAAGCTAATTATCTTTGCTTTTCCTGTCTAAATTAATACTAAAATAGTGTCATAATAGTTATAAAGCATATTTTAAATAATTTATGGTTCAATTTATCCAAGCCCAAAATGTCGGGATTGCTTATCTGGAAGAAAGATTTGGTCTACAGCTAGCCGAAGATGAGGCATTCTTCACAGAATGGTTTGATAACTTACCAGAAATTACAGATTTAGAAAAGCAATATTTAGACAGAGTAAAAGTTCATTTTCTCCGTTTATTCAAGCGTCCTCCTCTGTCAGAAGAAACGGTGAAATTAGTAGTTTTATCTCCTTTACTCAATTTAGCTGGATTTTATGATGAGCCTTTTTATCTGAGAGGTGAGCAATCAATAGAAATTTCTGCGGAGGATGAAGGAGAAGTTATTAGAGGTAGAATTGATATTCTAGTTATTCCAGAACAATTGTGGTTGTTAGTAATTGAATCTAAAAGGGCTAGTTTTTCTCTTTTAGAAGCCGTACCTCAAGCACTTGTTTATATGTTGGCTAATCCTAGTGAAGACAAACCTACTTTTGGATTGGTAACGAATGGTAGTCATTTCATTTTTGTAAAACTGAATAAACAAAATATACCAAAGTATGCATTGTCTGATGAATTTACACTTTTTAAACGAAAAAGTGAACTATATCAGGTTCTAAGTGTATTAAAAAATTTGAGTCAAATTTTGAGTTAATTTATGTCTATTCGTCCTATCTATCTTGATTGTCACGCTACTACACCTGTAGATGAACGGGTAGTAGCAGCGATGCTTCCTTACTTCACAGAACACTTTGGCAACCCATCCAGTATTAGTCATGTTTATGGTTGGGAAGCAGAAGCTGCTGTTAAACAAACGCGAGAGACTTTAGCAGCAGCAATCAACGCCACACCAGAAGAAATTGTTTTTACGAGTGGTGCAACAGAAGCGAACAATTTAGCTATTAAAGGTGTTGCCGAAGCTTATTTTAAAAAAGGTCAGCATATTATTACTGTTGCCACTGAACATAGTGCAGTTATTGATCCATGTAATTATTTAAAAACTCTCGGTTTTGAAATTACTATTCTCCCTGTCCAAAAAGATGGATTGATTGATTTAACTGAGTTAAAAAAAGCTTTCCGTCCTGAGACAATTTTGGTATCAGTAATGGCTGCAAATAACGAAATTGGCGTGTTACAGCCTTTGGCAGAAATTGGGGAAATGTGCCGCAATGGACTAGGCCCCGCTGGAGGCGATCGCAATATCATTTTCCACACCGACGCCGCCCAAGCGATTGGTAAAATTCCCTTGGATGTACAAGCGATGAAAATTGATTTGATGTCGCTAACCGCACACAAAGTATATGGCCCAAAGGGCATTGGGGCGCTGTACGTCCGCAGGCGCAACCCCAGAGTGCAATTGGCTCCTCAACAGCATGGCGGAGGACATGAACGGGGGATGCGTTCTGGTACATTGTATACACCGCAAATTGTCGGTTTTGGGAAAGCTGTAGAAATCGCTTTGGCAGAACAAGCAATAGAAACCCAACGCCTCACCCAGTTAAGGCAAAGCTTGTGGGAACAGCTTTCCCAAGTTGAGGGAATTCATCTTAACGGACATCCTCAAGAGCGATTGGCGGGAAACTTGAATATCAGTGTTGAGGGAGTGGATGGAGCCGCACTTTTGCTAGGATTGCAGCCAGTAATGGCCGTATCTTCTGGTTCTGCTTGCTCGTCGGCAACTACTGCACCCTCCCATGTTCTTATAGCACTAGGACATTCAGAACAGCTAGCTTACGCCTCAGTGCGGTTTGGTATTGGACGGTTTAATACCCAAGAGGAAATTGATCGAGTGGCAAAACATGCGATCGCTACCATTCAAAGTTTACGTAATACCAGTTCAAAAAATATTGCAACAGATAAATATCCCCTCAATAATCTGGGGTAGCAAAAAGACTTAGCCAAGGCTTATTATCAGTTGGCATTGACTCATAAAAAATGGGTGAAATTGCTCAGAGTAGGGAAAGTTTTGTGCAAGCGATGTCTGCGATGGGCTGTGACGCTCCTGCGGACGCTTCGCTAACGCTAACGCTACGCTATCGGTGTTGCACTCTTTAATGAAATGCAAGCACTCAGGAAATTTTCTAGTTGATCCCAATTGACGTTATACAGCAGAACATAGGAAGTCTTTGGAGTGACGGGTTTTGCGATGACTGGGAAATTCATGGGGCGATCGCTCCTAAAGAGGTCTGTTGTCTCCATAATATAAATACAGGGCATGTAATAATTAGAGGTTTTTATGTCCCTAACGCTTGAAGACTTTGAAAAAATGCAGAAACAGTATCCTGACTATCGCATGGAACTAGTTAAGGGTAATATTATTGTCATGAGTCCATCAGGATACGAATCAGATGAGGTCGCAGCTGAAATGATAGCCCAGTTACGTAACTGGGTTAGACCGCGCAAACTGGGACGAACAGCAGCTTCTAGTGCTGGTTTCAGATTGCCAAATTCAGATTTACGCGCACCGGATGCCTCATTTGTTTTAGCCGAACGCTTGCGTCACAGTCCCAAGTCTTTTGCTCAATTGGCTCCTGATTTGACTGTAGAGGTGAAGTCCCTTAGCGATAATTTAGAGGATGTGAGAGCCAAGATTCAAGAATTTCTGAGTTTGGGAACTAAGGTAGGAATTTTGCTCAATCCAGATGAGCGGATTGTTGAAGTTTACAACTTTGGAAAAGAGGCAATAATACTTCATGATGGCGATGTTTTAACAGTTCCCGAACTGCTTCCAGGATGGGAAGTACCAATTACAGATTTGTGGCCTCTAGAGTTTGACTAGGATAGTGGTAAAAGATCCTCTAGACTAAATGGCATGTGTTCCTCTTGAAAGGCATAACTTAATTATTTTCGCATAGGCATTTACTGAACTTGATGACGTATGTGGCGCTATGCTGCATTTAATACCTAGCTGAATTAGGACAATAAGCTCCAAAAGCAAAATTTTACAACATAGCGATCAGAAATACTAAGGGATGCACAGGAAGTATTTATCATAGATTACAACGGGTGATAGATGCCTAACTATGAGCTACTGCCTCAATCTCAGTTGCATGAAGCCCCTCAACCCTAATGGCATAAATTTTTGTCAAAGTTGCGGGATAAGATTATTACCACGGCTCCGAAACCGCTACCACATTATTCAACCACTGGGAGGCGGCGGATTTGGCAGAACTTTTTTGGCAGAGGATGAAGACAAGCTCAAAGAGCATTGTGTAGTTAAGCAGCTAGCACCCCAAGTCCAAGGAAGTGCCGCTTTGCATAAGGCAACGGAATTATTTCAAGAAGAAGCACGGCGTCTGCAACAGCTAGGAGAACACCCTCAAATTTCCACTTTGTATGCTTATTTTGAGCAGGATAACTATTTATATTTGGTGCAGCAGTTGATCAAAGGGCAAACTTTAGGGCAGGAGTTACGACAACAAGGAATTATTCACTGAAGACAAGATTTGGCAAGTTTTAAGTGAATTATTACCTATTTTGAAATTTGTCCACGAACATCAGGTAATTCACCGCGACATTAAGCCAGAAAATATTATCCGTCGCCAAAGCGATTGCAAGTTAGTGCTGATTGATTTTGGCGTTGCCAAGCAGTTAACTACAAATTCTTTGGATAATACAGGCACGAGTATTGGTTCCTATGGCTATGCGCCAATTGAACAAATGAAACTGCGTCGCGCTTATGCAGCTAGCGATTTATTCAGTTTGGGTGTGACTTGCTTTCATCTGCTAACGAGAATTAACCCCTCTGAACTCTGGGCTGAAGAGGGCTACATCTGGGTAACACACTGGCAGCAATACGTGAGGTTGCCAATATCTGCATCTATAAAAAATGTACTAGGGAAGCTGTTACAAAAAAATATCGAGGAGCGTTACCAGTCAGCGGATGAAGTCCTCCTAGATTTGGATTCAAGGTTACAGCCGCTATCAATGGGTGAGTATAGACCCCCATCTGCTTTACTCGTCACTGTTGCACCGCCATCTGCTTTACTCGCCACTGTTGCACCGCCGAAAATCCAGTGGAAAAGTAAACTGCTGGTGGGGGGTGCTGTTGTGCTATTGGGGTTAGGGGGATATATATATTTACGAAGCTTGGCGTCTATCACAACTCTAACTGGGCATTTAGGTGAAGTTAATTCCCTGGCTATGAACTCTAACTCTTTAAGTCATAACCTTGCCAGTGGCAGCGATGACAAAACTGTCAAAATTTGGAACATCGAAACTGGGCATGAAATTCGTACTCTTACCGGGCATTCAGACTGGGTTTATGCTGTTGCCATCAGTTCAGATGGAAAGACTGTTGTCAGTGGCAGCAAGGATAAAACTATCAAAGTCTGGAATTTAAATACTGGCAAAGAAAGCCGCACTTTGAATGGTCATAAAGACTTCGTTAATTCTGTTGCTATCAGCCCGGATGGTAAGACTATTGTCAGTGGTAGTTATGACAAAACCATCAAAGTCTGGAATTTGAATACTGGTAAGGAAATACGTACTCTTACTGGGCATTCCGGGGCAGTTTTATCCGTTACCATCAGCCCGGATGGTAAGACTATTGTCAGTGGCAGTAAGGATAAAACTATTAAAGTCTGGAATTTGAATACTGGTAAGGAAATACATACTCTTACAGAGCATTTAGGCGATGTGAATGACGTTGCAATTAGCCAAGATGGTCAGATGTTAGCTAGTGCTAGCGATGACAAAACCATCAAAGTATGGAAACTGGACACAGGCATGGAAATACGCACCATTCCGGGGCATTTAGCTGATGTAAATGCGATCGCCTTCAGCCCAAATGGAGAATATATTGCTAGTGGTAGTGATGACAAGACTGTAAAAGTCTGGGAACTGACCACGGGAGAGTTAATGCACACCTTTAATGGACATTCAGCCGAAGTTTATGCGATCGCTTTCAGTGCGGATGGTAAAACTTTGGTTAGTGGCAGTAAGGATAAAACTATCAAAATTTGGCAACTGCCATAGTAATTTAGTCCCTCATCAACTGAGGGACGGTAGAATATACCTAATTTTCTATAGCTTCAAAAGCCCAACCATGACGATGCATTCTCCACTCCAACGTGCATTTAATAACCGCCGCGTTCTGAAAGTGATCAGCGGCTTAAATAACTTCGACGCCGCTAGCGTCGCTGCAACTGTCAAAGCTGCTGAATTTGGCGGTGCTACTTTTGTCGATATTACCGCCGATCCAGCCTTAGTCCAACTAGCTAAAAGTTTGACAAAATTACCAATTTGTGTGTCCGCAGTAGAACCAGAGAAATTTGTGCAAGCTGTGGCAGCTGGTGCTGATTTAATTGAAATCGGGAATTTCGATTCCTTCTATGCTCAAGGACACCGCTTTGAGGCTCCAGAAGTGCTAGCGCTGACTAAGCAAACCCGCGCTCTTTTCCCAGAAATCACCCTATCTGTCACCGTTCCCCACATTTTGGAACTAGATCAACAGGTGCAGTTAGCGGAAGAACTGGTGAAAGCTGGAGCAGACATTATTCAAACCGAAGGCGGTACTAGCAGTAACCCAACTCATCCTGGAACTTTAGGATTAATTGAAAAAGCTGCTCCTACCTTGGCAGCAGCTTTTGAGATTTCCCGTGTGGTGTCAGTGCCAGTATTATGTGCTTCAGGCATTTCTAACGTTACCGCACCATTAGCGATCGCTGCTGGTGCTGCTGGTGTTGGTGTTGGTTCTGCCATCAACCAACTTAATAGCGAAGTGGCAATGATTGCTGCTGTGCGTGGCTTAGTGGAAGCCTTAGCGACTGCAAATGTAGTAATGAAATGAGTTAGAAGTTATGAGTTGAAGAAACTTATTCATTCAAAACTCCAAACTCTTGTACAGACGCGATTAATCGCGTCTGTACTCCTAACTCATAACTTCTTTCAAAGCATAAATCACCTGGTCTTGCTGCTGTTCTGTTAGTTCTGGGAACATAGGCAAAGATATGACTTCATGACAAGCTTGCTCTGCTATTGGTAAGTCCCCAATTTGATAGCCTAGACTTTGATAAACTGGCTGCAAATGTAAGGGGTGGGGATAGTAAATCATTGAACTCACGCCCTGTTCTTGCAATTGACTACGCACCCAATCTCGATATTTGGCGCTAGAACCATTTCGCCCTTCACCTGAGATGCGAACAGTGTATTGATTCCATACCCCAATACCCCCAGGTAATTCTTGAGGCGGGACGATCCCCGGAACTTGACTAAGAAACTGATAGTAATAATTGGCAATATCTCGACGGCGATCATTCCAAATATCTAAATAACGTAACTTAATTTGCAAGATGGCTGCTTGGAGAGCATCCAAGCGGCTATTTACACCTATTTTCTCGTGTAAATATCGAATTTTACTACCATGATCCCGTAATATTCGCAGTTTAGTAGCGATCGCTGGGTCATTAGTCGTTATTGCCCCGCCATCACCGCAACCACCAAGATTTTTGGTAGGGTAGAAACTAAAGCAACCAATATGTCCAATGCTTCCTACTTTTTGATCAGCCCAAATCGCCCCTGTAGACTGAGCGCAATCTTCAATTATTGATAAATTGTGAGACTGAGCGATCGCCATCAATGATGTCATATCCACAGGTTGTCCAAATAGGTGAACCGGGATAATCGCTTTGGTTTTGGGTGTAATCGCCGCCGCCACTTGCTCTACATCCAAATTAAACGTAGTAGCGTCAATATCAACGAAAACAGGCTTTGCACCCACGGCACTAATCACTTCAGATGTCGCAATAAAGGTGAAAGGCGTTGTAATCACTTCATCGCCTGCACCAATTTCCAAGACTCGTAATGCTAAGTAGAGCGCATCAGTACCAGAATTACAAGCCACACATTCACTAACAGTATTATAAGCAGCAAACTGTTGCTCAAAGCCTTCGACTAAGGGGCCGCCAATATAGCGGCCAGAAGCCAGAACCTCTAATACAGCTGCACTTACTTCTGCTTCGATGGTGGTGTATTGCTGCTTAATATCAAAGGCAGGGATGGGATTTACACTTTGGATCATGAGTTCTCATTTTATCGGGAGATACAAAGGATGCACTTCGATAGTCAATTTTTGCTGATTGAATTATTAATCAAAGAGGAGCTACTAAAAGACTATCGCCCAAGATACGCATCTATTAGGGTTTTTACTTAAATTGTGGGGCGGTAAACTACCGCACATTTAATTTACAGATAGTAGATATACTAGGTGTTTGCCATGTTTTGGTCGTACCATTTTGAATTTTGAATTGATGAAAGTGATATATATCAACCAAGATCCAACACATCGGATCAAAGTTCCAGGCGTGTGGGCTGCTTTGAGAATAAAATACCAGGAGATAGAGAACCCATGCAGGATCTGATCAAGCTGGATTTCGTGGATTTAGCTATTGCTGTGGGATTGATGGCGATCGCCATTGGTTTATCTGCCTGGGAAAAATTAGGATTAGAGTTTAACTTAGCCCTTGCTACTGGGAGAACCATCTTACAACTACTTGTATTGGGATACATTTTAGATTTCATCTTGGCTTTAGACAATGCTTGGGCAGTTTTGGCGCTATTAGCAATAATGCTGACAATTACGGCGATTGTCGCACGAAATCGCATCAGCCAAAAAATTCCTTATGTGTTGCCTTTGGTGTGGGGTGCAATTTTAATTAGTACCGCCCTGACAGTGCTTTACACCAACTTCTTGATCATTCAACCAGAAAGATGGTATGAACCACAGTATATAATTCCCCTAGCAGGGATAGTCTTAGGTAATGCTACTAATGCAGCTGCGATCGCAGGCGATCGCCTTGTCAGCACCATTAACTCCAGCCATCTCGAAATAAAAACCCATTTGAGCTTAGGTGCAACTCCAGAGCAAGCAGTTAGCCAGTACCGCAAAGACGCCATCAGAGCCGGATTGATTCCCACTCTCAATCAAATGATCCTCATAGGTATGGTCGCAATACCAGGAATTACCACCGGACAGTTATTAGCTGGTGTAAAACCTCTGGATGCAGTATCTTACGAAATTTTGATTATGTTCATGGTTGCTTTCGCTAACTTGTTGACAACAGTTTTAGTCACAAAGGGCTTGTGTCGTCAATTTTTTAATTCCACCGCGCAGTTAATAAGGTAAGAGAATTAATCTAGATCCAAGAATATTTCATCATCTTGCCCTGGCAGATCAAGAGCAATCAATAGCGATCGCTTCCTCAGAAAGGGTTCCCCGTAAACGCAATCAGCACGATTTTGAAAGTACCCAAATCTAATCTGTGATTGCGATCGAATCATTCGCCAAGGGCGATCGTAATTGATAGTCTTGAAATAATGACGGTAGTTTAATAATGGGAGTAATGAAAATATTTTTGGCACATCATCTGTGTTTAGACGATGATAGAGTTTTCAAGGGAAGGTAAATTAAAATGGCATTTAGTAATTACAAAAGTATTAGTGCAGTAATTAAAAAATTTCAAATCAAGTATGTACAGTCTAATTTTATATTGGAAGTAGAGTTTCCAGTTAAACAGTCTTTCCAAGAAGAATTAGATTTACTATTTACAGATGGAGTTATTGATAATTCTGAAGATGCTATTTGTGAAAATCTCATCTATCCAGTATTGAAAGAAGTATGGAAACCTTACCGAAGTAAATTAACACTTTGGAGTCATGAAACATTAGCTTACGATGAAGATTTATCAGGCGTTCCAGATTATACAGTGACACAACGAAATCCTCTGGGTACGATTGTTTTTGATAAACCTTATTTTTTAACGGTTGAAGCTAAACAAGATAAGTTTGAAGAAGGTTGGGGTCAGTGTTTAGCTGAAATGCTCGCAGTACAGCGAATTAATAATGATTTTGTCAGCGATGTTTTTGGGATTGTTTCTAACGGCAAAATATGGCAATTTGGAAAGTTGATTGCTGATGTGTTTACTAGGAATAAAAATTTATATGTAATTCAAGATTTAAATAAATTATTTGCTGCGGTGAATTATATTTTTCAGCAATGTGAATTAAAAATACTAAAACAATAACATCATGTATTCTGCCGATAAAATTAGAGTGATTTTTTGGATTACTCGCCAAGTACAGATGAGCACTAACCTATGCGATTCAAGTATTCAACGACCAGCCAACCCAAAATCGGTTTGACAGCCTACCAATAATTCCACTCGGTTTTATGCTGCTCAGTTCTCAGTGTGGGCGCAATGGATTGGAATTAAATCTTGAATTTGGGTTGAAAGAGTCGGAATACGAGCAGATAAACAATACCATGAGATTGTCTGTTACATAAGTAGCCTGATCGGCACAACACAAGAATTTGCTTGTAGTATTCGCAGTCATTGGAGTATCGAAAATTGCCTTCATTGGGTTAAAGATGTAGTTCCTAAAGAAGAGGATTCAACAATCCGTCTGGGTAATGCTCCAGCAAATCTCTCAGTATTGAGAGCGTTCGCTCTCAATATACTTCACCGAAATGGTCATACTTCCATCACAATTGCTCAGAGATTTCTCTCTAATGATATTGACAAACTTCTTGCCCTTGTCAAATGAAACAGCCCTGCCCTTTTAAAGGGGGCACTCGATTCTAGTTCCCCCCAATTTATCGGGGGGTTAGGGGGGATCAAAATCTAGGTGATACATTGAAAAATTTTCACTCTTCTTATCAGACTAAGCTTTCACCTGAAGTTGACACCAATGGGCAATGCCGTGTCCCTACAAAAATTTGTGGTTCAATTAACTTAAAATCGCTGTAATGTTAAATGTTGTACTAGTGCAGTAATTCCTCAACTTGATGCTGGCCCCACAAAGTTCTGTACAGACCCTGTTGTTGCACCAGTTGTAAATGATTGCCTATCTGGACAATTTTGCCCTTTTCCATCACAAAAATTCGGTCAGTAACCGCCGCCGCCGATAATTGATGAGTAATGAAAATTACTGTTTTGCACTCTGTACCACCAGAGAGATTTTTGAGGATTTGCGTGGCTGTTTGATTATCCACACTAGAGAGGGCATCATCCAAAATTAACACTGGAGCATTGACCAGCATCGCCCTAGCCAAAGCAGTCCGTTGTCGTTGACCGCCAGAAAGAGTAATACCGCGTTCACCAACAATAGTTTCGTATTGCTGGGGAAAATTGTTAATTTCTGATTCAATTTGGGCAAGTTGAGCGATAGATTCTATCTGCTCTTGTTCGCAAATTGGGTCACCGTAGCGGATATTATTTTTGATTGTAGTGCTAAATAGAAAGCTATCTTGAGGAACGTAGGCGATCGCACCTCGTAAAGAAGCCAAAGCAATCTTAGTAATATCCAGCCCATCTAAAAACAATTGTCCTGATTCAATATCCAACAAGCGGGGCAAAGCATTCGCTAAAGTGGATTTCCCCGAACCAATTGCCCCAACAATTGCCACGGTTTCTCCGGGAGTAATCGTAAAGTTAAGATTTGCTAAAGCTGGAGTAGTGGAACCAGGATAAGTGTAGGTGAGATTTTTGGCTGTGAGTTGCCCTTTAAGTTCAGCCAGTGGTAGATGTATGGCATCGGCTGTGTCTTGAATTTTTGGTGTGACAGAGAGAATAGATTCAAGCCTATCAATACTAACTTCACCCCGTTGGTAAGCAGTAATTGTGAATCCTAAAAGGGCTGTGGGGAAAACTAGACGCTCTACATAGATTAGGAGTGCTAAAAAGTCGCCAACTTCAAGTGTCCCAGAAGACAGCCGCGCCGTCCCTAGCCAGATGATTACCAGTGAACTGATATTAGCTAACCCGCCAATTAGCGGAAACAGTGTATTTCGACTTTTTGCCAATTTCAAGTTAGCAGCTAATAGCTGCTGATTTTTCTTGGCAAAGGCTCGACGCTCGTTTGCTTCTTGGGCATAGATTTTAATCAAGGCAATGCCACTGATATCCTCTTGGATGAGTTCGCTGATGTCAGAGAGTTTCTCTTGGACTTCTGCTTGTTGTTTGCGTAAGCGATTGCTAAATAAACTCACCAACAAGAACATAAAAGGGTACACTGCCAGGGCGGCTAGTGTAAGATCCACACTAATCGCCAGCATTACTGGCAGTGTCAGGGCGTAGGCAAACACCGTATTTGCCAAACTCAAGACTGCAAAACCCAATAGCCGCTTGATATTGTCTACATCACTGGTAGCGCGATTAATCAAATCGCCAGCAGTATTACTGGCAAAATAAGCCGGCTCCAGCTTGAGTAAGTGTTCAAAAATCCGTTGTTTTAGGTCAAATTCCACCTGACGTCCCACCCCAAATAGCCAAATGCGGGATGCCATCCGCATTAGCCACATCGCCGAACTAAGCAAGGCAATGATTACTACGTAATGTAGTATTTGGTTCCAGTTGAAGGTTGTCGAGAGTTTGTCAACGCCAGAACGAATCAACCAAGGGATATAAACGCCCAGTGCATTGACAGACAACAAAGCGAGAATTCCTAAGGACGCCTCCCGCCAATGGGGTCTTAGGTAAGCATTGAGTTTAGCAATTCGTCGAGATTTTGCCATGAAAGCAATTTTGCAACTTTATCATCCTAGATTAACTGCTAGTCCAAGAAGGCAGCTATGTAGAGGGAATATCGCTTGTAAATTCAGCTTTTATTACCTCTATTAACTGGATAGTTATTGCCGTTCCCTTTCGCCCAAAGCCGAATGGGAACGTCTACTCAAACTCTTGGTGTTCTGGTGGCAATCACAGCCTAAATTAATCCAGCTACTAGCACAGCACCGCGTAAATAAACCAACCATTCAAAATGGCCCAAAAGCCCAGAATACAACTCTTTTGACTTTTGACTTTTGATTTTTAACTTCCACGTAGCGGTACTAGGGCGTGGCATTGTGACCTTTTTAGTTTTTCTTTTTTAACTTTATTACCGCTGAACACGCAAGAACCTGTAAATTTCAAAGAGATAAGTTTCCCAAATTCTGGTTGTCGATTGTAACGTTTCCGCATTCGGTACAAAGTCTTCAAGTCGTAAACCGCGTGTGCGAATATCTTGAGGACTTGCTTGTAACAAGTAGGGGGGCACTCTCAAATTATAAGAAAAAATGCGATCGCCCGTCACATCTGAGATGTTTGCTGCGGTGGTTGGTTGCCCTAATGCCACCAGTGTCCCAGATGTTGGTGCAGCACTTGCTACAGAGGTTTCACCTGCCATTGCTCGAGGTGCTCTATAAAGTAAATAGGTGACTGCTGGTGTACTTGCCAACAGCAAAATCGTCAGTGCCCAACCTATCAAGTATCCTCCTGGTTTGTCTATCCCACCTCCTTTGATTCTCTGAGCTGCAAAAATCATCAGTAAAACAGAGGCTCCTAGAGGCTTGAGTGGGAAAGACAGTATTTTGGACAACGACGCCACAGCTGGTTCATTGGGGTTAACAAATGATAGGGCTATGATTACCAAGATAACGACTAAGATTAATCGCCCGACAAAAGTTCCAGAGGGATAAAATCGCTGGAACAGAGAATATACGATAGTGCCAATCAGCAGCCACAGCAGTACCCGGCTTAGCAATAGAAACATAGATTAACTCTCAAATTTTCTGGTGCGGTGAGCCAGTGTGATGACAAGACAGCCCGCTTTGCTAGGGGTTTCCACGCCACTTCTTCTTTGAACAGAAGAAAAAGTGGCTCCCCAGGAGGAACTGTCGTGCATGGTTTCCCTGGATAAAACAACTAGTGACTTCTTAGCAATAGCAACGCTTTTAGCGTCACCTGTAAGGGTCAACCTAGAGGTTTCGGGAAATAGATTTATTTTATTGTCAAATTGTAATCGCACTGTTTGACTTAAAATACCTCAAACCTCACACCCAAAGACTACCGTCGTAGTGATTTTAGTGCAATTTTTTGACACTGCGTCTATTATTTATAATTTTCCAGAAGAGTAATGTGGCACCGGTAAACTAAATTAATTGAGTAATCCACTCAAAAGGAAAAACTATGTCGCCTGGAAAGCCTACCATTTTGGTAACGGGGGGAGCTGGATATATTGGTTCCCATACAGTGCTTGCTTTGAAGCAAGCGGGTTATAACGTTGTCATCCTTGATAATCTGGTCTATGGGCATCGTGACCTAGTAGAAAAGGTTTTACAGGTAGAACTGATAGTAGGCGATACAGGCGATCGCGCCTTGCTAGATCACCTATTTAAAACCCACGATATTGCCGCTGTGATGCACTTTTCTGCCTATGCCTACGTAGGTGAATCGGTGACTGACCCTGCTAAATACTACCGCAATAACGTCCTTGGTACTTTCACCCTCTTAGAAGCGATGCTGACAGCATCTGTGAAGAAATTTGTCTTTTCTTCCACTTGTGCCACCTACGGTGTACCGGAATTTGTACCCATTCCAGAAACCCATCCCCAAAATCCGATTAATCCTTATGGCGCTACAAAGTTAATGGTAGAGCGGATTCTGTCTGATTTTGATCTTGCTTACGGTTTCCAATCAGTGCGTTTCCGCTATTTTAATGCTGCTGGTGCTAATCCCAGTGGCTTGCTTGGCGAAGATCACAATCCAGAAACCCATTTGATTCCCTTGGTGCTAATGACAGCTTTAGGTAAACAAGAATTTATCTCAATTTTCGGCACCGATTACCCCACGCCCGATGGTACTTGTATTCGCGATTATATTCACGTTAACGACTTAGCAGATGCCCATATTTTGGGATTGGAATATTTATTGAAAGGTGGCGATAGTGAAGTTTTCAATTTAGGTAATGGCAGTGGCTTCTCTGTCAAAGAAGTCATTGCCGCTGCCGAACAGGTGACAGGAATTTCGATACCAGTAGAAGAACGCGATCGCCGTCCTGGAGATCCCCCAATTCTCATTGGCACCAGCGAGCAAGCTAGAACAATTTTAGGCTGGCAACCTCAGTATCCATCCATCCAAGATATTGTTGCTCATGCGTGGCAGTGGCATCAAAAGCGACATAATTTGACTTGATGACATTGAGCCGAGAGGCTGCATATTCGGAAATTAAAGCTCTTAACGATTAGTCTGCTTAGGTTTGGTAATTTGCTACTTTTTTGTACTTAATATCGCTATAGGTAACAAAAAATCAAGCCTTTTCAGCCTTAATTGATAGCTTTATTGAAAGTGGGGTCTAGATGGAACCAACAACAGAACAGTTGAGAGCGTTTTACAGCAGATGTGTGAGAGCAAGTAATATGTTTCAACCTATCAACGTGGTGCGACTAGACGAAAGAACGAAGCGCATATACGTTTTGATTGGGGACACAATACAAATAGAGATATATCCAAATGGTGAGGTGACATTTCCATGACTAAACTTGATTATCAAACCATGTCAGATGATGAATTAAGAGATTGGGTCAGATATCATCCACAGGACAGTGAGGCATTTCATATTTTAATGGACAGGTTAGACCAGCGACCAAAAGTCATCACTCGCACTGATGAGGAATTTGAAACCGAGTTACAACGGCGTATTGATAATATTAGCCAAGCTAGTTGAGAGTAAATTGAAATTAGCGAAAACCACCAGCTTTTACACTGGTGGTTTAGTCATGAGTAAAACCTACAATAAGATTAAACCCACATTCTGCACTCCCTACTTCCTACTCCCTGCCTCCTCTCATACTTTGCAGTACGATGACTAAGATGCCGATAAATCCGAGGATTGGGAGTGCGATCGCCCAAATTGGGAATTTCTGAGATTCACCATCTACTAAATCACCATTGACATCTCGTAGGTTTCGTGTGCTATCTGTAGATCCACCTGCTACAGTCACTTCAAATTTGAACTTAAATGGTTTGAATCTTCCCCCAGAGACTGGTTTACCATTTAGTTGCAACTCATAAATACCTGGCTTGGGAAAGACAACTTCTGCACCTGGGATGCCTTTATAGCGTTCAGCTGCCACAGATTCTAACTGTGGTTCTAGGAGTGGTGGCTCTCCGGCTGCATAGGGTTCGGCATAAACAGCCAACTGACAATTACACTGTGACAGGGGAATCACCCTTCCACCTCTGCGGGTAAGTGCAAACCAGACTTGGCTTGATTCTCCAGCCCGGGGGTTATCATTTGGTTCAACGTGGAGGGTGCCACCGACATCTCCAGCTACTTCTACCTGATGAGCAGCAGCAGGGTAAAGATTAGTTATTGAGATGACTAAGCAACTCAGGAATAATAAATACTTTATTCTTCCTTGATGCCATGAAATGTCTTTGAGCGGGTAACCTCTGTGTTTTTGACTCGTTGGGATGGAGCCAGAAAACAAGAATGATTTACCGCGATTTGGTTGGGGGAACATAAAACTTTTCTACGGCTAACTTTGACCAAAAAAAGCGCGATCGTACTAGCAAGACACAAAGAGTAACAATTCCCATCAGTACTGCCGCTAATTTATTTCCCCAAGTTGATTGCAAGGAACCCAGGTAATGGGAACCAATCAACACAGCATGAATGGCACTCAAGAGCAAGGCTGGCACACCCAATAGATGAATCTGTCGCCAACGCTTGCCCAAAGATTTCTGCAAGGATTCCCAACTCGTAAAAGCAGCGGGGGACATTAATAACAATGCTACAGCACCCGCAGCCATACCCCACTGAAATTCTTGTGGCATAAAATCAAAGGCGGCAAAATTCCATTGCAATGAGTGTTCTATCATGTGGGCGGTGTGAACCACAGAAAGCACAAAAGCTCCCACTCCCAAGGCGCGGCGATAACGCAGTGGTGAAGCCCACAACCCACTAATAGGACGCGCAATTAGCGCCAAGATTAAGCAAAATAAAGCGGCGTGTCCGGTGTAATCTACCATTGTGTCACCAGTCCGTAACAAGGTGATGATGCCAATGGTGAGTGTCACCCAACCGCCTAATCGAAACAACTGACTGCGCCTGTCTTTACTTACCAAAGAGGTGGAGACGCCTACACCTAGCATTGTAGGCAGGGTTCCTAAGCCAAACGCCAGCATAGTTGCCCCACCCATCCATAAATTGCCAGTTTCAGCAGCTTTAATTTGGGCAGCATACAGGAAACCACAGGGCATTAAACCCCAAGTCATCCCCAAAAGCATTGGCGTCCACCATTTGGTTTTGAAGGAAAGCTTAATCATTCCCGCGCTGAGGCGATCGTGTAAACTACCTTGCAATAGGGGATGTAACACGGGAATGTGCGGCAGCAAATCGGGTTTTACTTGTCCTAAGCCAAACCAAATCAGCATTACACCAGTTATAATTGCCATCCAGCGCCGAAAGTCGCTGCCAACACCCGCTAGCTGTCCACCTTGCAGCAATACCGAACCTAGCGCCCCAATGCCAGCACCGACTAGAGCATAGCTCAACATCCGCCCCAGGTTTAGCAAAAGATGAAATTTTAATTGCTGTTGCCAAGTGTCGGACTTTTCTAAGGTTGATATCCGTCCCAAGGAAGCTTTTTGTGGAATTTTCGGCTGATGAGACAGGGAAAACGCCACTGTTAGAGGGCCACACATCCCAAAGCAATGTCCAAAACTCCCCAGGAAACCCAGGATTGCGATCAGCAATAAATCTACCATAAAAAAATTCCTGAGTTCTGAGTCATGAGTCCTGAGTGTCAGAATAAAGATTTTGAAGAATTAAGGAAGAAATTGTTTTCTCTTCTTCTTTGCTCAGTACTCAGCACTCCTCTAGTGCGGCAGTGTAAGTGAAGTTGCGATCGCTGTCAAAAGACAAAGCGTCAAACTTGATGTTTACTTTCGGGAATTAGTTCTTTTGTACTGGTATAAGATATAAAGGTATTAATCATAAGTAAATACCTGCCTTTAATTAATAATCGTGGAATGGCTATAGTTTTTTTCTGTTATTCACATCGGGATGAAACCCTGCGCGATGAGCTGGAAGTTCATCTTTCTATGCTAAAAAGGCAAGGTTTCATTGAGATGTGGCATGATCGGCGAATAACTGCTGGTGAGGAATTGGATAAGGCAATAAGCAAAAACTTGGAAGAAGCAGACATCATCCTTTTATTAGTCAGTTCAGATTTTCTAGCTTCCAATTATTGTTATGACATTGAGATGCAACGTGCGATGCAAAAGCATGAGCAAAGAGAATCCCACATTATACCAGTCATCCTGCGTTCATGCGATTGGCGCAGTGCGCCATTTAGCAAGCTCTTGGTCACGCCAACTGATGGCAAGCCTATCAAAAAATTCCCTGATCAAGACGATGCTTTTCTTGAAGTAGTCAACGCTGTAAAAGCTACAATTACTCGCTTACAACCCCCTCAGGATATCACGCCACCAAGCAAAAGTTACGGTTCTGCTGTCAAACCACAAATTTTGGATATATTAAGATCGAGCAATCTCCGTATTCGCAAAACATTCTCGGATCGAGACAGGGATCAATTTGTGGAGGAATCGTTTGAATACATATCCAACTTTTTTGAGAATTCACTTGTTGAACTATCCAACCGAAATCCAGAAGTGGATACACATTTCAAGCGTATAGATGCAAATCATTTTTCGGCTCTTGTCTACAATGCGGGAAAGAAAGCTACTGAATGTCAAATTTGGATAAGAGGAAGTAGCCATCTTTTTACAAACGGGATTGCATATTCCTCGAATGCTTCAGGAAGTGACAATAGTTTTAATGAATCTATGTCTATAGTTGATGATGAACACGCTCTTTTTCTGCAACCTTTGGGAATGGCTTTCTTTGCAAGCCAACAGAATGTGAATAAATCATTGTCTCAACAAAGGGCTGCTGAGTATTTTTGGAAGATATTGCTAAGACCATTGCAATAAGACTCAACATGAACGTTCTGTCATAAGAGTCAATCTGTAAACTAAGAGAGACCTCTTGCACAAATAATTTATAGTATAATAACTGATTAACCAAAAGCTACCTGAAGATTACTGTCAATATTTGTATCTTCTAACTTCTAACCACCACTTTTGAGTTTATCATGCAAACCTTGAGACTTCGTAAGATTAAAAACAAATTGATCCCATCTTTTCAAAGTCTAAAATTTAGACGTAGCAAGAATGGGATACTTTTCGTTATGAAACATTCTCGTAATCCTCAAACAACACCTGACAAGTCTGAATTTGAAAAGGCTATGGAAGCTTATCAAAAAGTAAGCAGTCAGTATAGGAATGCACTTCGTGAACTAGCTAAGTGAATGATATTTTTTGGTTGAGTGAGGCAGTGATTAAAGCGATGCACGAAGAACAACTAGCAGAACACGGCGGACTTCTAGGTATAAGAGATAGAAATCTGCTTTTAACTAGTTTAGATAGACCTAAAAATTTATTTGCTTATGGTGAACCTACACCAACTGTTTTTGAGTTAGCTGCTGCTTATGCTTTTGGATTTGTAAAAAATCATGCATTTATAGATGGTAACAAAAGGGTAGCTTTCGTTTCGATGGCGACCTTTCTGATATTGAACGGCTATTCTTTAGAAGTGCCAGAAAAAGAAGTTGTATTAATGATAAAAAGACTTTCAACTGATTAAGAGACTCAAGAGTCAATAGCAGATTGGATTAAAGAAAATTGTATTAAAATAGACAATTAAGCTGATTGCAAAGTAACTTTGCAGGTTTATCTAAGAATTTAGGTAACCAAAATATTAAACCTTTCCTAGCAATCCTAGAAAGTTATGCCTGGGGATTCGCGCTACCCTAAGTCTGGAAGCCAAGGATAAATCACATGAAAAAATGGATTTGGCTGATGCTGTTGGTGCTGATGGCAGTTGCGGTGGTGGGTAGCAGAGGTAGCACGTTTTTTGAACAGCGTCCGTCACCAGCAGTTGTTCAAAGCATTCCAGTGGAAACACGCCAATCACAGGCACAGTCAAAGGAAGTTGACAGTACCCCGCAAGTGTCTACTGACAGGCTGTTAACCCATATCCAAAAGTTGAATTTTCAGCGCTACACAACAATAGAGCGATCGCTTACTCGCACTTATATCACAACTGAACTGAGAAAGTTAGGCTGGAAGCCGAAATTGGAAAAATTCTCTGACGGTGTGAATATTTTTGCCGAACGCCCAGGAACTAACAAAGCCGCTAAAGCAATTCTCGTAGCAGCGCATTACGACACTGTTCCCTTATCCCCTGGTGCTGATGATAATGCCAGTGGTGTAGCCGTGGTGCTGGAAATAGCCCGGTTGCTCGGTTCCCGTCCCACACCATGGACGTTACAGCTAGCTTTTTTTGACAAAGAGGAAGCAGGACTTTTGGGTAGTCAGGCTTTCGTTAGCAAGACACCACGCTTGCAAAACTTGGGCGGAGCGATCGTTATGGATATGGTGGCTTATGCTTGTTACACCGCTGGGTGTCAAAAATACCCTGCCGGATTGCCTGTTACCCCACCTAGCGACAAGGGCGACTTTTTGGCAGTAGTTGGTGATACAGAGCATTTGCCTTTGCTGAATGCCTTTCAAAACTCACAGATGCTCCCCTCAACCGCCCTAAATAAACAGGAATCAAATCTGCCACCAGTTCTAACACTACCAATTCCTTTTAAAGGTTTACTGACACCAGACACCCTACGCAGCGACCATGCAGCATTTTGGTATCAGGGCGTGGGTGCTGTGCTGGTGACAGATACCGCAAACTTACGTACTCCCCACTATCATAAACCTAGCGATGTTCCAGCGACTATCGAGCGATCGTTTTTCACAGGAGCAGCACAGATTGTGGTCAATACTACTACTGCCTTGTTAGAGAGGAACGAGGTTTTGGAAACTCAACCACCAAGCCGAGTAAATAATTCGTAATTCGTAATTAATCAATTCAGGGATAGAGTTACTTAATTTATTACAGCAGTTTTCATTTCTTTGAACTAGATATGTTGTAGGGGCACAGCAATGCTCATACGTATCAACTTAATGTGAAAGCTTAGTCTAATCAGAAGAGTGAAAATTTTTCGATGTACATCTAGATTTTAGATCCCCCCTAACCCCCCTTAAGAAAAGGGGGGAATTAGAATTTTAGCCCCCTTTTTAAGGGGGTTGGGGGATCTAAAACGATGGAAAATTGCGTGTTTGAGCTTAAGTTGACACCAATGAGCTTTTTCTATGTGCGTAGGGCGTTGCCTATTTACCTGAAAATAGCTGTAATGAAAAAATAAATTTATTCATTACTTATTTGCCTAGGGCACGTTGCACGAATAGGCATGGGGCTATAATTACGAATTATGTTGACCAACTTTTAGTTCCGGGAAAGTCAACGTCCAGTTCTGTTTATCATTGATCTGAAAGTACAAACCTTGGAAAATGAGTCGCAGAGCTGTTCGAGTTCTAATAAACTTCCTGACTAGATAAGTTCCTGGTTCAGCAAAGATATTATTAAAGTTTTTTTTATGACCAAATTGTTTTGAACAGTAACTGCCAGCACCTTGGACTGTTAATACAAAAAATGGAGCTTGTTTGTATTCATCAGGAATCATGAAGATTCCATATACATGGTGACGACCACGCCACGGCTGAACAATAACCTTAGTAGCATGTACTTGGAATTTTGTAGTTTTTGATGCAAGAATTGCCTCGAAATTGCAATCAGAATCATTCACAGGCCACCACAGTGTAATAATACTTAAGGAGAGCAGTAAAATCAAAATATAGCGGAGTCTGCGATGCATAAAGCCAAGAAAAATTGTTGATGCGGCTGGTAAAATTTGATGAGTAATGATAGTGCAGCTACAGCAGTAAGACTATCCACGTGCAACACCTCTGCAACACGTTCTAAAGGGCAAAGACAAAATATTAAGCCGTCGGTTAAAGTTTCCTGTAAAAAAAATTGCAGTCAATAATTTAGCCCACAAAGAGTGCAGATTGTAGATGCGTAGTTTACCGCCGCAGGCATCGCTTACTCTGTTCTAGAGCTTCGTTACAGTATTAAACCTAGCTGAGAAACAATCAGGCTTTTGTGGCTGTAAACACTGATTTATGCTCAAATTTTTAGCTGTGATGAATTCTACAATTCGTTGCTTTTGTTATGCTTTTGATGTAACTCTGTTCACATCACCAGATGCTTTGAGAGATCAGGGCGACGCCCAATAGCCCGCACTTCCTTACGAGACGCTGTGCATAGCTTGCTTAAGAGTAGGGGTACGACATGATTTGACTACTTCGGCTTACCTCGGCTTTGCTCGGTACAAGTCACTCAGTACAAATGTGCTCACCAGCTGCTCAGTGATCATCGTAGACATCGCCATCAAGTTCAAGAAAAATCTACTTTTATTTCTAGGCAATTAATAGAGTAGTAAAAAACACAAATATTGGTTATATTCCCGTAAGTAACAATTGGTATAAAAGTTTATGGGAAGAAGTTGGGGAAGTCTTAAGACAGTTGCGGCTTTCTTTGGCGCGATTGTACTTACACAGTTTGGGGCAAATACTTCAGCGATTGCGGCTGACACAGTTGTCGTGCGTTTGGGCTTGTTTACAGAATCCATCTCCCTTGCTGAGTTGCAAAAGGCTGCGACAAGTGGGGAATTGCCTGGGAGTTTGAAGCCTTACACTAAAGGATTATCTGAACAACAACGCCGCTTTCTCTTGGGGGCGCTGGGTATGAATATACCGATGAATGTTGTCACCATTAATAGGTTAGTTAATACTCGGATTGGCACAACTATTCTCAATGACCTCGCTACGGCCTTAGCCCGAAAGGACAAAGCTGGGGTACAAGCACTCAGAGCAGGATTGGTATTAGGCTCTACTGCACCGCAGGGTCTTTCTATACTGAGTTTTATCGCTGCTTATCCCAGTAAACGCCTAGAAATTAATTTGCCACAGGCTTTTATAGTTGCAAGGAGTTTGAACACAGCTTTTTGGCGTACCCAGCAATTTATGCTAGCCATCACTCCCCAACTCGACCCCAAAACAGCGCAGATTGCTTTCCCTTTTGACCCCAGCCAACCAGGAATAGCTCAAGTACAAATACTTAAATTAGACTGGAATGACCAAAAGCGTAACCGTAACATTCCAGTTGATATTTACTGGTCAACTGCTGCAACTGCCAATAAACCCGTAATTGTCTTTTCTCACGGTTTCGCATCAGTCCGCACAGACTTGCGTTACCTAGCAGAACATTTAGCATCCCACGGTTATGTAGTAGCAGCTTTAGAACATCCCGGTAGTAACCAGGCAAATACTAACTCAGCATTACAAGGCAAAACCAGAATTATGAAGCCTCAGGAGTTTTTGGATCGTCCTCAAGATATTAGTTTTGTCCTTGATGAATTAGAAAAGCTCAACCAAACGGCTAATCATCCATTGCAAGGGAAACTTGCAACCACGAACGCGATGATCATTGGCCATTCTTTTGGTGGGGGTACAGCTTTAGAAGTTGCTGGAGCCGAGTTACAACTCGAACATCTCAAACAACGCTGTAAAAAGAACTTGGCTATTTTCAGTGAGGGAGAAGTTATGCAGTGCATCGCTCAAGAACTGCCAGAAAATACCTATCAACTACGGGATACCAGAATCAAACAGGCGATCGCTCTCAATCCTACAACTTCTCTGATTTTTGGCGAAACTGGGTTAACTAAGGTGCAAATTCCTACTCTAGTGTTAGCAGGTTCCGCAGATAAAACCACCCCAGCTTTAACTGAACAGATTGTGGGATTTGACAAAATCCCATCCCCCAAATGGCTAGTTGGTATAGTTGGGGGTACTCATCTAAGTGTAAAAGACCCCAGTCAGACTTTAGATCAAATAGGACAACCAAATACACCAATTAGTGGCGGTGAAGTCGTGGGGGAACAAGCAGCAGATGTTCGCAAGTACGTTGAAGCTATAGCTTTGGCCTTTGCTGCACAGATGACTCCAGAAGCTAAAAACTACGCTATCTTTCTGACATCAGATTATGCCCAATTTGCTTCAACTCCGGCATTTCCATTTCGCCTAATTACGCATATTCCTCCTGATGCTATGGCAGTGGTGAAAGAATTTGTTGATAAATAAGGGACTTCAAATTAAAAAAATATCTAATTTTGTCAGGGAGCCAGTGTGTTGCCCAGAGTTGTCTGTAGCAAGATCTCGCAGAGTGCAAAGGTGCCCAGCCTCTTCTCTACCTTGGGCTGCACCAACAGAACGTGCAAGGGACAAAGACGCTCTCACTAGCTTGCTTCTGTGTAAGAGTACAGGAGGTTCCCGACGCTCAATGACCACTCGCTTCTCTACGAGACGCTGTGCAAACGCTCGAATTCAAAAGTCAAAAAAGGGATACAAGCCCACTTCGGCTCCCAACTCTTGGAGAGGCAATACTAAATTTTTACAGTAAAAATGACTATTTAAACATAAACTTTATAATATTATTCCTGAAAATAATAGAAACTTAAAAGTGTATAAAGAATAAGAACATCTGCTGGAGAAGATTACGTATTCTAGCTAAGATGCCATGAATAAACATAAATCGCTTGTTGCGAAAATATGTTTGTGTATATTTTGGCGTGAATTTCTTTAAATTAACAAAAATGCTTTAGCTTTTTATCTGCTACAAACCACAGATAAATCCAAAATAAAAAATATCAAATTTGATTTTATTCTTTTTAAATAATTAGTTTTAAATAGATAATTTAGTAAAAACTATTTTGGATTTTGAATTAAACAATTATTTCATTTCACTCAAGCTCATGCAACTCTATACAACTCTTGAAATCGAACAGCAATACAAAGACATTCCTTGCTTAATTGAAATTATGGAGTGGGTGAAAAACTTTTTAGGAAGGCCTCATCCTAACTTAGGAAGACCCGGTGTAGTTTGCCCTTTTGTACCTTACGCTCTCAAGTCAAACAGTATTCGTCTGGCAGTTATTCGTACAAAAGATTTGTATCCAGAACAAATAGAAGAGATTGTTAGCCGCTACCGAGATATCTTTCTTGAGATGGAAGTTCAAGAGCCAGAATTAGCAATTAATAAAGCTTTTTTACTTATATTTCCTGATATCCGTATAGAAGAAACTTCTAAACTAATAGATGGTGTCCAACAAAAACTTAAACCTTTGTTTGTTGAGTCAGGACTGATGATAGGGGAATTTCATAAACGTAATGAAAGTCCTGGTCTGCACAACCCAAATTTTCGTCCACTTCGTAGCCCTATCCCTTTGTTGGCTATCCGATTTATGGTTGAACTTGACCTCCCCTTTCTTCAGAATCCGGTTGATCCACGCTTACGTATTCGGTATCTGGAAGCTTATTTAAAGTGTTTTCGTGATAAATTTACTGATAAAACAAAGTATAAAAATGCTCACCAAGCATTAGCTTTAGCGAAAGAACAACTTAAAAACGAAAATTTGGTGTATTAGCATATAAAAACTCAGGAGTTAGAAGTTAGGAGTTAGGAGTAAAATTTGCTCTATATCTGGCTCTTGAGTTGAAAAGGTGTACCTCATTAAGTTACAAACTGTTGTAGACATCAAATATTTGAATTGGGAACTCGGACTAGTACAAGAAAGTAAAAGTAAAAAGTAAAAAGAAAGAATACTTTAATTGAATACACTACATTTTTCACTTCTAGGATGGGTGTCTCACCTGTTCTATGTAGTGAATAACCACTTGAATTTCCCTTAAACTATTCTTAACTTGTCTAGACATCTAGATGAAGATAGATTGACACAATTTTGGTTAGCACTCTGACTCAATCAACCCATCCTCCTAGCAGAGTCGGTGAATGTTGATCAAACTAGTAATGTGATTGAGTATGGCGTAACTCGACTCCGGGGCGATCGCATGGAATTATTTTTTAAAAATGACTTGACAAAATGACCAAATCATATATTTAAGGATATAGGAGGTAGATACCTAAACCACCTAAGTAAAATAACGAAATTCGGAGTTTTCCTTATAAAAATATCGTAATCGACTATAGTATAAAGTGTAAGAGGTTTTAGGGATAGATGCGTATATCCCTGTCAATTGTGACTTTCACGATGAATTAGAAGCGTTGGCGACCTTGCGCCAGGAATGTCGAATTGTGTATCGCGCAGCGAATGAGTTGGTGCAGATACAAAGTCGGATTGTGGACGTTTACGCTGCAAACAAAGCCGATTTTATCAAATTGAATGATCAGACTGAAATTCGATTGGATCGGATTGTATCGGTCAACGATAAACAGGTTTCCTCTTATTTGGTATGATTAACTGAGTTTTGAAGATTATGTCTGATACAGAAAAAAAGCCACTGTACGTGAGCAATCTGTTAAGTTACCTCAGACTTAAATTTTTCCAGCATCCTGCCTTATTCCACTAGGTTATTGATAGTAATTAGCTAATAAAAGTACTATTTTTTAATATATAAAAGCAAATAATCAAGTGACTAAAATGGCAAAAGAAATAGAGCGTAAATATTTAGTAAGAGGAGATAGCTGGAGAGGATTAGCTGAAGGTAGTGTATATCGTCAAGGATACATTGCCACACAAGACAAAGCAACTGTACGTATACGTATAGTAGGAGAAAAAAGTCATTTGACAATTAAAGGTCCTAATATAAAATATTCGAGATTAGAGTTTGAGTATCCTATTCCTGTTGAAGATGCTCAAGAAATACTTGAGACATTGTGTGAACGTCCCTTTATAGAAAAAATCAGATATAAAATAGAGTGGGGTGGTTTAATTTGGGAAATAGATGAGTTTGATGGTATTAATAAAGGACTAATTTTAGCAGAAGTTGAACTCAGTGATGAAAACCAACAAATTGAACTACCAACATGGATTGGACAAGAAGTTTCAGATGACTCCAGATATTTCAACAACAATTTAGTAAAACACCCTTTTTCACAATTTGATCCTTCTCTACAATGAGGCTGTGCCAACAGCAAGCTCAGGGCATCGCAAGCTCAGTGACCCCCGCAGACATCATAACTGCCATTGTGTTACGGCTTCTGTTTGCATACCGCAATGGCTCCTGATGAGCGACTGCCGCGAGAAAACCAGGGCTTTTAAACTTCCCAGTATCCCTTGTAAGCTATAGGACTCATATTTGATTTTTGAAATACACGTAGGGTGTGTTATACCGTAGGCTAACGCACCACCCGAAGGTTTCGGTGAGTTACAGAAGCCCTAACACACCCTACATATACTTAGATTTTTTCATGCAATCAAATCGGATTACTATATTACTTTCTAAGTAAATTTACTATTAAAAATTTATCTTTCTTATTGTATTTGTAGAGAAAATCACTAATCTAAACCTGCTAAATTTGTGTATTTTGAAGGAATTAAATCATCATAAATCAGTATATTTTCCTCTTTTTGTATCATTGTATAATTATAAATTAAGTAAGATTATTGATATATAATTTAATTGATAAATTTACTGCCAGATAAAATTGTTGATTTTTCAGATAATTTACTATTTAAACTACGATATATCGATATATAAAATTCTTTAAACTACGGCAAGCATATCGATGAATCGCTGTTTATATCTAGTCAAAGCCCGGTAAAATCATCGACTTTTGAGGGAATTTACTAATAAAAATTCCGGCAAAATTAATAGTTATATTTAAATTTAAATATCTGTTTTAATTCCTAGACAATTTTAAATTGCGTGCTAAAATTACAGCCAAGCTGTCTAATAAATAATCAGTAAACTTCATTACATCTTCTAATTTTGAGACTGTAGTAATTCATTTGCTTAGGCTAAAGTAGGAGTATTTTAAGTAAAACTAAAATAGTTGAGTCTTAGATAAAAATCATTGAGGTAAAAATATAAATTATGAAGTACGTTACTAGTTTTTTTAGTACTCTATTTGTTGTAAGCACTGGACTATATTTACTACCTCATTCGGTAGCCAATGCAGTTACCTTAGGCAATGGCACGATCGCCTTTGCCCAACCACCGCATTTAGTTAGTGCCAGCACTCCATACAGCAATACAAGTGTTCCGAATACGACGTACTATTTCACTCTGGAAGTGCCAGCGACAGCTGGGGAACCGTTGCAACAGGTTACCTTTAATCAGATTGAGGGGACTGAAGATATTGAATTCAATCAGAAAGATACTTTTGCCTTTGAAGGCACACGTAATAGCCAGGGTTCAAAGTTGGCACTTAAAGCTGTAAAAGGCAACGACAAACAACAGACTTTCACAGTAACCTTTGATACTCCTATACCACCAGGTAAGACGGTTACTATTGGTCTGCAAACTTACCACAATCCTTTTTATGATGGCGTCTATTTATTTGGTGTGAAGGCTTTTCCCTTTGGTGAGCAAACCGCTGGCCAATTTATTGGCATTGGACGCTTTCAATTTTATGGGCCAACGACGGCTACAGAGAACTAATTTTATCTAACCTATTCGACGCAGAATCTATTATTTTAAGCATTAAGGACAAGGATTATACTTGTCCTTAACTTTTTTGAGAAGTTTTCGCTACACACTCAACTCTCTTAAAGAGTAATATCAATAAATTTTAAATGATTTACAAACCCAAGTTACAGCAATGGAACAATTCTGTTTAGCTCAGGGGGTTTCTGTTACTGATGCTATTCAAGAAATTGGTGGGGGATTAAATTTTAAGCAAACTTAACGCCTGTGGACAAGTAGGAGCCGACTCCCTTGATCGAAGTAGGAAGATAACGTCAAAGTTAGTTTTACCTAAGTTTGAATAAGTTTATTAGAGCAGTAGGGTAATTCATCTAAAGTGAATTTATACAACACTGCTCTTTTTAACCTCGATAAGTTGTATCATGACATGCTCCAAACAGAGCGTGAATTGGCAGATATGGCAGAGCATATGCTGTTGGGAGTTGCTACTCAATATGGTAAAAGCAGTGTGGAGTACGGCATGGCAGGAGGTGTTCCTAAGAACCAGCGCCACAAGGGACTGCGAGGCGAATCACCAGTTTCTAGTTCACAGCAATCGTCATTCATTGCCAGTCTGAACGGTAACGGCAGCAAAAATGGCAACCAGAATGGAAACAAAGCAGCAGCGACAAGTTAGCTTGCATTAAAGGCCCCACGGATTCATCCGAGGGCTTGAATAATTAGCTTGAGCATTTTTCTTTTGATAACTGCTATAGACTAAGGCTTTATCAAAAATTATTCTGATTTATTCTTATTCATTACCAATACCATTGCACTGATAAACAGGTTATGAGTGTTACAGGCTAGTACTTATTTGGGAATACTTTTATAGAAGTGATCCAGAAGGCGATCACGCTAACACTTTCAATTTAAATCTACCATATCACCTTACAATCACTCCCATTTTAGGAAAAAAATGTAGGAGGAATGAGAATTTGAGAGGTATTTTGCGTAAGTCCTGAATTTTTTCAACCCGTCGAACTCATGTTAAACTACTTAGAGAATTTACCGCTTGCAAGATACTGTCTATGCAGCTGCTTCAAACTATCGACAAAGATTTTTCTAGTAGATTCAAAACTCTTGTTAGCGATCGCCGGGAAGCCACAGTTGATGTTAGTGGGACAGTACGTGAGATTCTAGCGGATGTCAAAGTGCGTGGTGATGCCGCTCTCAAGGACTATACTAACCGCTTTGATCGCTACAATCCCCAGTCTTTGCATCTGAGCGAAACCTTTATTGCCGAACACGCTGCACAATGTCCTGCTGATGTCAAGGCGGCGCTGGAACTTGCTGCTGAGAGGATTGTGGCTTTCCATGAAAAACAACTACCGCAAGATATTAGCTACACCGATACAGCCGGGGTAAAACTGGGATTAAATTGGATATCGCTGTCTCAAGTGGGAATTTATGTACCTGGAGGACGTGCCAGCTATCCTAGTTCTTTACTGATGAACGCCCTACCTGCCAAAATTGTCGGCGTGGAACGAATCGTTATGACAGTACCGATACCTAACGGTGAGGTTAATTCCGCCGTATTCGCAGCTGCCCAAATTGCTGGTGTCACGGAAATTTACGGCATTGGTGGGGCGCAAGCGATCGCAGCATTAGCCTATGGTACACAAAGCATTGCTCCCGTAGATAAAATTGTCGGCCCTGGTAATGCTTATGTTGCTGAAGCTAAACGTCAAGTATTTGGTACAGTTGGCATTGACAGCATCGCCGGGCCTTCAGAAATTCTGGTGGTAGCCGACAGCCAAAATAACCCAGACTGGATTGCCTGGGATTTGCTATCGCAAGCAGAACACGATCCTAGCGCCCAGTCAATTTTGATTACTGATTCGGAAATTTTTGCTGGGCAAGTAATAGCAGCGGTTGAGCAAATTCTCGCCAACCTGCCCACCAAAGAAGTCGCCAATGCCAGCTGGCAAAATCATGCAGCCGTGATTATTGTCAGCGATTTGACAGAAAGTATACCACTGCTAAATCAACTAGCTCCAGAACATGTGGAATTGTGCACAGACAACCCACAATTGCTTGCTAATCAAATTAAGTGTGCTGGTAGCGTGTTTCTAGGACGTTATACTCCAGAAGCAATTGGCGATTACTTGGGAGGCCCCAACCATGTACTGCCTACTGCACGTTCTGCCCGATTTGCCTCTGGCTTGAGTGTCTACGACTTTCTCAAGCGGATTACCTATTTGGAATGCAATCAACAAGCATTAGAGACACTAGGCAAAGCAGCCGTAACATTAGCAAACACAGAAGGTTTACCTGCCCATGCAGGTAGTGTATCTGTACGCCTGCAATCATAAGCTGAGATAATTTTGCAGTTCTTCGTTCCCAGTCAGCAATCCTAAATTTAAGAGTAAGTAGGTAAGTGGAAATATTTATAACTTATTGCTTGATTAAAACGCTTGATTGCTTTTTCATTTCGGTAGATTCAGCAAGCAAAAAGGCATATTGCTTTCTCATTTCAGTAGATCGCGCATTCATGACAACGATCGCTATCTAACAAAAACCATTGGAGAATTGCCGGAATTCTTTCAAGCTGCTCAATACGGAAGTTTTTTAAAGTAAAAAATATTAACCTGTCATGAGTGTTACAGGCTGGTACTGATTTGGGAATACTTTTATAAGAGTGATCCAGAAGGCGATCACGCTAAAACTTTCAGATTTAATCTACTATATCACCCTGCAATCACTCCTATTTTAGAAAAAATCTGTATCAAAAACCCTTATCTACCAAGAGTAAGCAAGATGGGATTTACTGAAGATATTATCAAGCTGTCTGAACAAGTGCGTAAGCGATTTGACCAAGTTGTTGGCGAAGAAGCTACTAAGATGGCATTGATTGTTCCTTTTTTAAGCGCTCTTGGCTACGATGTCTATGATCCTAGTGAAGTAATGCCAGAATACGTGGCAGATTTTGCGACTAGAAGAGCAGGGCAGTTTGAAAAGGTAGATTACGCTTTAGCTATTAACGGTACTAAGGTTATGCTCGTAGAAGCAAAAGCCCGTGGTCAAAAAGCTGAAGCACATGATGGGCAACTGAGCCGCTATTTTAATGGACTTTTGACAACAAAAGTGGCTATCGTCACTAATGGGGTTGAGTACCGTTTTTTTACAGACTTGCGTGATAAAAATGTCATGGACAAGGAGCCATTTTTTACTTTTAATATCCTAGAATATGATACTAAAGATATTGATAACCTCAAATTTTTTCACCGTGATAATTTTGAGGTTACAGCTATTACCAACCATGCGGAGGAAATGGTTTATGTAAAAGGCATGACTCAGCTTCTAGGAAATCTTTTACGTTCTCCTTCTGAAGAATTTGTTCGTTTCTTAGTGGCTGAACTCGCTACAGTTGCCCCTAGTTATGAAATTAAAGGCCGAATTACTGGTAAAATTATTGATAAATTTAAACCAATTGTTAAAAAGTCGATTCAGGGAAGTTTAGTAGAGTTAATGACTCGCTCACTTAGCCAAGAAATAACTCAGCCTGTTGAACTGGAAGTAGAACAAGAGATTGAAGAAGAGGAAAAACAACAAGAATCTCAAGAATCAAAAGTAGTAACAACTGCTGAAGAAATCGAAGCTTTTGAAAAAATTAAAGCAATTATCCAAACTTCAATAAGTTACAATTTTGAACTCCAATATAAGGATACTGCTTCATATTTTGGTATCAATCTTGGCAAAAGTACTTGGTGGTTTCTGCGGCTGTATCTATCTTCGCAGAAAAAAAGTTTTATCACTCGACTAAATGTAGATGAAGTAAAGTCCCTAGCTTCAAACTTTGAAGTGCAGGAAGTAACAGCTTCTCTGGGGGATGCTGCATCAAAAGTAATTATTTCTTCTGTCAGTGACTTCGATAAGCTGACATCACTGATTCTCAGATGCTACGAAGCAGAAGCAGCCAAGCACCAAGTATTCATCCCAGATATAATCAGAATGGAAAAATCAGCTTAACTCAAGATATATACTGCAAAACTACGCCTATCCAACTTTGACAAAAAAAGTGGCTCTGCAATCAGCAGAACCACTAAAGCTTTCGCAAACCTGTTATAACTTAACGAACTGCCCCTTGAGCAGAAATAGTATCAATTGGCTTCATCAGGTACAGCCGCAATAACTGCCAGCCATTGGAGATGTAAAGTGGCAGTTTCTGGAAGAATTGCAGAAATTTGGGAGTGTTGGAGTTAGCGATCGCACCCAACTTCTCGTTATTGCTTATACAAGTATCCAACCGCTGATAAAACTCTGGATTCTCTACATCCAACATCAGCGGGAACACCCTACCTGCATTTTCGTTAGTCTTCTGAATAACATGGATATCGTATTCTCGCGCATCCAGTCCAAGGGTGGCATAAAAGTCCTTGCGTTGGATGTCATTGAGATACATTGTCGCAAACACCGACAATAGGAAGAACCGACTCCACAGCCGTGCTTTCCAATCATTCAATATTTGCGGCTGGGATTTCATGATTGCATCGAAGAAATCGCCATGACGGTTTTCATCTTGACACCAGTTTTCAAAGAACCGGAAGATTGGATAAATCCGGTCTTCGGGATGTGCTTCTAAGTGGCGATAAATGGTGATATAGCGCCAATAACCAATCTTTTCAGAAAGATAAGTGGCGTAAAAGATGAATTTTGGCTTAAAGAAGGTATAATTGCGGCTCTTAGTCAAAAACCCTAAATCTAGGGACAGATTAAAGTCTGACATCGCTTTGTTCAAAAAGCCAGCATGACGCGCTTCATCCCGTGACATCAGGTTAAAGCACTCTGCCAAGACGGGGCTTTTGCCTTTCAAGCGACGCCCAAGTTCTTTATACAGCAAAAAGCCGGAAAACTCTGCCGTACAGGAACGTTCTAGAAACTCAACGAACAATCGGCGAGTTTCCCCATCAATATGATCCCAGGATTGTTCAAACTCGGCATCCCGAACAAAGTGATGGCGGTTGTAGTCAGTGCGAAACTCTTCGAGAATGGCTCTTAACTCGTCTTCGTTGACGGAGATATCCATCTGTGCCATTTCATCAAAATCGGTAGTATAAAACCGAGGTGTTAACAGGGTTTCTTTTGCCGGGACTTTAATCCCTGGCCGGATTTCTTCAAAGCCTGGTTTTTTGAGGGAATCTACCATGTCTTGATTGCTCTTTCGTCTTTATTATCTTAAGTAGACCCTTCGGGTGACGCTCTTACGTCGCTACCGCTACGCTAACGGCAGTTCCTCATGGGGGAAACCCCAAAGATCGGACTGCCTCACCAGAAAGCCAAGGGTTAAGCTCTGTTAAGGCGCAACAGCCCACAATAATTTAATTGATAAAGTTCAGTCTACCAAGGTACGGGTTAGAAATTTGTAAGCAAAACATTAAGAGTTGCAACAATAATTCAATGTTTGCGGAATCAAAAATCGCAGATTAGTAGTCAAATAAACGTAGTTCAGTGATCAGCATTGTTTTGATCAAGTGGAATAGTACGCTCCTCTTGTATTTTCAAAGCACTGCTATCTCAGTAATTTTCTGTGGTTGTTACGACAATAAATTAATGCGGTTTTATCAATAGGTTGATATCTTAAAATCAACAATAAACAGTAAGTACAATTACTGAAATTATTTAATTAATTTAGTGATATCTTGCACTCTGATCAATAACTTTAGGTTGGACACTGCCTACAACCTCAAATCATAGTTAGACCAGACAGTAGTACCCACCTACAAAAATTGCCAGGTACAAAATGTAAGTCTAATTGTTTATACTTGGTATAAAAGCTATTTTAAATAACAAGAGTAAATCCAAAGAGTTGAAAACAAGATGAATCTTGAAAACAATAAGCATAAAGACCGACTTCTTGTCTCTTACATTTTATGTGCAGTCGGATTTTTCGGGGTGGGAGGGCTACACCGCTTATACAATGGCAAAATAGGGACGGGTTTGTTGTGGCTGTGTACTTTTGGTTTGTTTTACATAGGGCAGACCGTGGATCTGCTTCTCATGCCCGGTATGGTTGACGAATACGAATACAAGCTGAGACTAAAAGCAGGTGTATCTCCCTTGGGTGTACCGTTAAATCAAGCAGTGGTTGCCTCTCAAGTTCATCGGCCAACTGGTAACCAACTCATGATTAAACTAATCGAAGCGGCGGAAAGCAAAGGTGGTATTTTAACCGTCACTCAAGGCGTAAAATTCACCGGAGCCAGCTTTGCTGAAGTGGAAACTACTCTCAATGAAATGTATAAATCAGGTTATGTGAAAATTGATAACGACCCCAATACTGGAGCCGTTATCTACCATTTCCACGAACTTTAAACAACTGTCATTAGTCATTTGTTTTTGTCAAAAACCAAAGACAATGACTAATAACCAATGACTAATTTATACCTAACCACTTTTGACCGTCCAAGCGCTGAACTAAGCCAAATACCAACAAATCGAGTGTAACTCTACGCTCATCGATTAAGAATGACTCAAGAGTGCTAGGTTTTTTGCCTTCATTACAGGAAAATCCCTTTTTCCCTTGAATATCTTCTTCGGGGAAATACAGGTTGAACTGACGCCGACCCGTTTCTTTCCAACTGCCGATAATTTGCCAGCATTCTTCGGCGGATTCAAAGCCAGTGATTGGCACTTTCTGCTTGGCAAAAGACACCTGTAAATCTTGTACGCCTTTTTGAGCGATCGCTTTTTCTAAGGCTGGCAAGTAGTTTTGCTCGATGAACTCTACAAATGGCTTATCTTCAACATCTGGGGCTTTTTCCTTTTTCGCAGCTTTCGCTGCGGCGGCTGGTTTTTCTCCTGTTTCTGCGGGTTTTTCGCCTGTTGCGGCTTTAGCTGCGGCGGCTGGTTTTTCTCCTGTTTCTGCGGGTTTTTCGCCTGTTGCGGCTTTAGCTGCGGCTGCGGGTTTTTCTCCTGTTGCGGCTTTAACTGCGGCTGCGGGTTTTTCTCGCTTGGGTGGTACAGCAGCTGGTTTAGCAGCATTGGGGTTATCTTCGGGGTTTGCAGCTTTAGGATCTGGCGCGTTGGCAGTAGGAATATCTGTGACTTCGGGTGAATCTGTACTAGGAGCGTGTTCTTCAGCCACACTGGGAGCTTGCTTGTCAACAGTGCTGGGAGCTACTTCTCCCGCTTGATTGTGATTGGTTTCGTCTGCCATTGCTCAGGTCAATCCTTTAATCTAGCTTTGGGAGCGATCGCTCACCTTGAGGTATCGGGTATTTTCATTTTGACATAATAGTAACGCAAGCCAATAATAGCTGTACAGTTAGAAATAACGCAAAGGCTTAGGACATAAGCTTTCTTCCCTTCTATCCCCTGCCCCTGCAATTTTGGATTTGCAATAGACCTCTTGCATAAATCAAAAATAAAAAACCCCTCCCCGCATTTGCTCACGCAAACGCTCCCCTCCTCGCTTGCGGGGAGGGGTTGGGGGTGGGGTGTTAGGGACTTTTGCAAGAGGTCTAATGTTTAGATTGTTCAATCCAAAATTATTCGACTGAGCGAACGCAAGAGCGTCTCGTAGAGAAGCCGAAGTCCAAAATCTAAAATTCTTCCGCCTCCTTCAAATCCCCTTGAATCCCATACCAGTTTCTACCTGTTGCTGCACTTGAGTAGAACTCACCTTGCCAGACGCAATCCTAGAAGTCTGACGCCAAATACCAACTTGGCTCAAGAATAAACCTACTAAAATCAAGCTACCACCAATATATTGAGGTAGGGTAGGAGCTTCACCTAAAATTAAATAAGCTGCTAGGATGCCCACAATTGGGCTAAACGAGTTAACTAAGGAAGCCATAGATACAGTGGAAGTTTTTAAGCCTTTAATCCAAAAAGACTGACCTACTACCACAATCAACCCACCATACAAAAACATCCATTGCCACAAGAACGGTGAGAGGACATCAGCAAAATGATCCCTGCCATAAACGACTAAAGCAATAAGGAAAAAGATTACGGTTCCTAATGCAGTCCGAAAGATGCTATAGATTCCCAAAGGTATCTGCGAAAGGTATTTCTTGCCAATAATCGTAGAAGCAGCTACAGCCACAGATCCTACTGCTGCCAAAAGTTCCCCTATACCTAAACTGAAACCTCCCATGTTCATTATGGCTTCTGTTGGGGGCTGAAGGATGATAGTTAGGATAACACCGATAAACGCTGCGATCGCTCCAATAAATTGCCAAATATTTACCTGTTCCCTCAATAACCAGACTGATAAAGCCAGAGTTAGAGGCGGTTCCAAGCGTCCCACCAAGATGACATTGTTCACTCCTGTGAGTGCGAGTGCCTGGAAAATTAAGCCAGGGGCCAATGCTCCCGATAAAATAGCTAGTGCTGTTAGACTGACCCAATCCTGACTTGAAAGTTGCTTCAAAGTAGCTTTGTTCCACTGTCGCCCATAGATTAGGATCAGAAGTATCAAGGCGCAAAGGTTTCCCACGAATAAAACATTACAAAAAGAAATTGGATTGCGAGCGCCTATGAAGTGTTGAGCACCAATTTCTGTTAGCTTCCGGGTAACTGCGCTAGATGCTGCAAAAATTACCATTGCTAGCCAAAGATATGTTTGTCCAGAAATTCTATGGATTAGGCGATGTGGTCTTTTGGGTCTAGTCACAATAACACTACTGCAATAAAAGCATTGCTCATTATATTAAGTTGCCGTCACCAGTTCTGAATGAGGTTTTGTTGAGAAAATACTTAAATTATGCTGTGACTTTGAGCCACCATCATTGCCTGAGAAAGCGCTGAGAATCAACTAAATTTTCTCAAAGGATAAATTCATGAAAATAGTGGCTTAGTTTCAATAGGCTCTCACTCCTACCTGAGATGCTTGGGATGTTCAGGATAAAACAAAGAAGAGAGTAACAAATGAAACTTGCACCCCTACTTACAAGTATTGCTTTGGTTGGTTTTTTCACAGTTTGGGACGCACCATTAAAGGTGATCAATCCGTCATTAGTGCAGGCGTCAGCAGCCGAAGAGATGTCTGTAGCACAAAAACTAGACTTGCTTACTAAGAGTAAGGGTCAGATTGGTAGTGGTGATCAACTACGTCGTTTCTTTTTTGGTGACTTGGAGCCAATCGGTATTCAGGTAGGTGGCGCAGGTCACGTAGTTAACCTTTATAACAAAGCCAATGATATCACATTCGCTTACTGTTCGCACTACGATGTGATTGTAGCGATTAAGAAAGGTAAAGTGACTAAGTTTGAACCCAGTGAAGTGAAGTAATACTAAATCCACTTTCTAATTAATATTTTGCTAAAATTAGAGGAGCAATTTGATTGCATCTAGATTACGATGTTTGACCACATTTTGGAGTCTACGGTACTGTATATCTACGACCTAGCAAAAGTCTGATTTAGTCTTCCACAAAAAGACATTAAAGTTATTGCAGAATCAGGTTGAAGGGTAAAGTTAAAAAGATAAAAATCCCTTTTGATCTTTGTCCTTTAACTCTTTTTTTATTCTTTTTACTGAAAGTACTTTGAAGTGAACAGGTTAATAGCGATCGCCTGCGAAGATTAAATTGTTTAAGACAAGCCCATATATCATTGTCTGCACCCGCAAGCTAAACGACGGTATTAGAACTAACTTAAGGTTTCCCAGCTATAACAATCTCTTTAAAATTATTGCTAGAGTCAGTTAGACCTTTCAAACTTTTATTTGATGAGCTATTAGAGGCGATGGTTAACATTTCACTCAAAATTAATTTATTGTTGTCAATCAATAGATAAATATCTGTTCCTTCAAGGACTTTCTTCAAAAAAGTTGTCAATTTTTCACCATGCTCTTTTCTTTTTTGGTCAAAGGCTGGGATTTCCTTTATCAATATCTTGTGAATTTGAGGCAGATGAATACCACCTTTTTTAAGCTGACTTAATTGCTCAAAATCCTGCTTCAATTCCTGCAAAACTTTCTTAGTTACTACTAAAATATCGTCATTTAATGGACTCTCGATAGTTACTTCATTAATGGGAATATCCTCTATTTTTGCTTGGGCAGCAGGTATAAGTATAAAGCGATCGCAAACAGACTTAAAAATACGATTAATTTGTGCTTCGTAAGCACATCCAATTACAGTCTTTCCATATTCATGGAGCTTTTTAGCTAAAGCGGCAAATGCACCATCACCTGATACAATAACGAAAACTTGCAGTGTAGAACGACTCTGGGCTAATTCCATGACATCAATGGCTAGTTGCATGTCTGCTGCATTCCGTTTGTGACTATAATCAAAAATTTGAATTGCTTCAATGCCAAGTTCTTGAATCTCATTCTTGAGCAGTCTTAATCGAGAATCACTCCAGTCAGCATAGGCACATTGAATAGCAATTTTATTAACTAGGCTAGTGTTTTCTATATTTGTTTGAATTTGTTTCAGAGAAAAATTTAAGTTGGGTTTGCTTCTACCCATTGTTAAGTTTTCAATATCATAGAAAATAGCTGTATTAAACTGCTCAGTTTTAGCTGAAACGTTAGTTGTGGTAGTAAACTGCTCTACACGAAACTGACGCTGCTTTAACTCTTCAAACTCAGCTATTAAAGATATTATCTCTATCCTTGATTCAGAATTATCTTCTTCCTGTTTTAACTGTGTAATTACTGTTTTAAAATCATTGATTTGCAGCTTTGCCTGTTGTAATTCTTCTTGTAAATGCTCAGTTAATGTATTGATTTTAGTCTGGGTTTGGATAGTCTGCTCCCGCAGTTCTCCAATGCTTTTAGAAAGAAGATGTTGGCGTTGCTGATAAGCTGTTACCAAAGCTTGTTGGACAATATCCCATTCTTGGGGAAAAGTCTCACGGGTACACACCTGTAAAACTGTTTCATAACCAGCGATCGCAATTTCCAAATTACTCGCAAGGTTTCCTTGTTCAAACTTTTGAATAATTGTACTCAGTTTAACAATGACTCTGGCTATATTAATAGCCTTGGCAGGTTCTTGAACAAAGCGATCGCTTACCCATTTTCGCAAAATTAAAGCTAAGTTATTATTTAGTTTGCTTAAGTTATGTTGCAGAATTGGATATATTTCCTGATTCTGATAAGTTGCTTTTAATAAATCTATCAGGAAGGTTTGCTCCTGGTTAGCAGCTTCGTTTGGCATAGCTAAATCCCTGATAATACACACTTAAGATTAGTATTCCCAAGTTTTCATGCTATCTAACAATTATAGTGGTGTCAGCCAATAATTAATGCCCCGGATAGCTTGTTTTTTAAAACCAAACAGAGGTAAATTCTCTTCAGATAAACCTACATAAGTCCAATGTGGAACATCGTTTTCTACAGTTTGAAACCAACCATTTTGATTAAGAGCTTTTCTCTGTTCTTGATTAGATATGCGTAAATCAATTGCTAATCCCCAGAGATGTTGTGAAGTTCCAGGAGGTGCAACCAAACCGAGAATTTTTGTTTCTCTGCCTTGTTGAACTTTTGCCAAAATTTGATTGTTAGCATATTTGTGCCAAAATATTAAATTCGTATTAAAAGTGCGAGTACAATCACCAGAACCATAACCAGATTTCAGCGGAATATGTTGTTGGATTCTTGCTTTATTTAAAGCATCAGCCGCCGATTTTTGTAAGTAACAATCGTTAGTGCCATCAACATGACCCATTATTAAAGTAGCTTGAAACTCTTTGGTTTCTTGTTCATTTGCAAAGATATCTTTTTGTGGCAGTTTAATCCCAACATCTTGATTTACAAAGACTGCACCATATGTTCGCAGCAAAGTATATTCATAAGTACCAGGCTGGGGAATTGTAGGTAACTTCCTAGCGATCGCAGATAAAAAACGCTGTTGCTCATTTAATTCTGGGTTGGGAAGAAATGGTTCTGATATTGTCTCTTTAGAGGTATCTCTACAAGGTAATGAATCAGTACTCAAGCATCCGTTTAATGGTTGGGCAGTTCTAGCTAATTGGTTGTGGGTAATCTCATTACTAGCTACTAAGACAAAAATCATCAAGATAACTATACTGATGAAAGTTGCCTTTCTGATAACTCTAGTAAGATTTTTTTTCTTCATAAGGGGCAGTTTCATTTTAAATAATTACTTAGTTTATTTCAGAATAAAAGTAATCGGCTTTTTGCCAAAGTATGTTATTGTTCAATCCGTTTGGATTAAGGCTTTATCCTCCCTAACCCTCCTTACAAATGTGGTAATTAACCCTCTTTTAAGGGTAGTTGAGGGGATCTTCTGGGGCAAAATATCACTAACACCAAGCAGATTGTTTTATTGATGAAGTTCAAACCAGAGATGATAGAGATAAACACAGATAATTCATTGATATTGATATATGCTTCTATATAACTTATGCAAGATATCTAATATATATCTGTAATAAATCAAGTTGTGTTTATGACTAACCATATGAAAAATATGTGTGATAAATAAATCGGAACATTGCTACGATTCTTAAAAAAGATTATATTTTTAACTTAATACTCCAGTTGAAAAATAAAAATTTGTTTTTAATTGAGTATTAGTAAATTTGATAACTTTTTTATCAGAAAGTTACATCCATGAAACCACTGGAACAGTTAAAATTGAAAAGAACTCTAAGCTTGCTGATCCTGTAAGTATGACCATGCACAATTCCGTTGAATTCCAAGACGCTTTTGATGTCATAGTCGTCGGTGCAGGTCACTCCGGTTGCGAAGCAGCTCTTGCCTCTGCACGCCTCGGTTGTCGTACCCTGCTATTGACGCTCAACTTGGATAAAATCGCTTGGCAACCTTGTAACCCAGCAGTAGGTGGCCCGGCCAAATCCCAGGTGACCCATGAGGTAGATGCACTCGGCGGAGAAATTGGTAAAGTAGCAGATCGCACCTACCTGCAAAAACGTGTCCTCAATTCTTCACGGGGGCCTGCTGTTTGGGCATTACGCGCCCAGACGGACAAGCGCGAATATGCAGCGGTGATGAAAAATATTGTTGAGAACCAAGAAAACTTGACAATCCGCGAAAGTATGGCAACAGATTTGGTGCTGGGCGCTAACGATGAAATCATCGGCGTTGAAACTTATTTTGGCGTAGGGTTCCAATGTAAAGCAGTCATCTTAACAACTGGCACTTTCCTGGGAGGTAAAATTTGGGTTGGTAACAAATCAATGCCAGCCGGACGGGCTGGGGAATTTGCGGCTGAAGGATTGACACAAACCCTGAATCGGCTGGGATTTGAAACCGGAAGACTTAAAACTGGAACTCCAGCCCGGGTAGACAAGCGATCGGTGGATTATAGTAAAATGCTAATCCAGCCAGGGGATGAAGATGTGCGCTGGTTCAGTTTTGACCCAGATGTGTGGGTAGAACGCGAACAAATGCCTTGCTATATCACCCGCACAACCGCCGAAACCCATCGCCTGATTCAGGATAATTTGCACCTATCGCCAGTTTATGGCGGTTGGGTGGAAGCCAAAGGGCCGCGTTATTGTCCCAGTATTGAAGATAAAATTGTGCGCTTTGCCGATAAGGAAAGCCATCAAATCTTTATTGAACCAGAAGGAAGGGATATACCCGAACTTTATATCCAAGGGTTTTCCACAGGGTTACCAGAAAATTTGCAACTGCATATGTTGCGGACTCTCCCCGGTTTGGAAAAATGTGTGATGCTGCGTCCGGCGTATGCTGTGGAATATGACTATTTACCTGCAACTCAGTGTTACCCCACACTGATGACCAAGAAGATTGCTGGGCTGTTTTGTGCTGGGCAGATTAACGGCACCACTGGTTATGAAGAAGCTGCTGCCCAAGGGCTTGTAGCGGGAATTAACGCAGCTCGATTTGTTCGCTCTCAAGAAATGATTGTCTTTGCCCGTGAACAAAGTTACATTGGAACCCTAATTGATGACCTGTGTACCAAAGACCTGCGGGAACCTTACCGGATGCTTACCAGTAGGTCAGAGTACCGATTGATATTACGTTCTGACAATGCCGACCAACGCTTGACACCCTTGGGACGAGAAATTGGTTTAATCGACGATCGCCGCTGGGATCTATTTACCCAAAAACAAGCCAATATTACCACAGAAAAACAAAGATTGCAAGCCACACGAGTCAAAGAACATGATGAAATGGGCATAGCGATTGCATCTAATACCCAGCAAGCAATCAAAGGTTCAATTACCCTGAATGACTTGCTGCGGCGTCCGGGATTCCATTACGTTGACCTCGACAGGTTCGGACTGGGTAACCCCAACCTCAACCGTGCCGAGAAAGAAGGCGCAGAAATTGATATCAAGTATTCTGGCTATCTCGCTAGGCAACAAAATCAGATTGACCAAATTGCCCGCCAAGCGCACCGCCACTTACCTGGGGATTTAGATTACACAACAATTGATACTCTTTCTAAAGAGGCACGGGAAAAGCTGACTCACGTAAAACCACTCACTCTTGGTCAAGCTGCACGTATAGGTGGTGTAAACCCAGCGGATATTAACGCCTTATTATTATATCTAGAATTGCGTAGAGCTAAGAGCCAGTGGGAGTTTCCAGCGTTAGCTTAACATAAACTTGATAAAGACTGAGTATAGTAGTAGGGAGGGAGATTGGTATGATAGATGACATAAATATTAGTAATGCCATCATTAACAATTCCTAGATGAAAGTTGAGTTTAATACCAACGCTCAATCAACTCGTCTCAATAGGGCGGGGGATTGGATGTTTCATTAATAATCCTGATTTCCAGGCAGTAGGGGCGGCGTTTTCCCGTCCTAGCAACAAAGAGAGAACGTCTATGTTACAAGAAGCCAGCACCCGTCTCATAGTACCGGAACCATCAGAAGACCTAATCGCCAACGAGCCTTGGTTGATAGAAAACTATGCTGATGGCCTAATGGATGAACTCTTTGCTGATATCGACTACATTCTCGATGTTAGTAGTAATCTGCCTTATCAGACCGTTAGGCACAGTAGTCAGAACAAATCGCAATCTGTTGCTGGGGTTTCCCCCCAATCTCAACGCCAGTCGCCTCCAGAAAACGTGCTGCAAACAGTTACGATACCGCAGATTATCTTACCGAACACACTGAACCAACCAGTACAGTCAGTTGCTCAAGATAACCACAGGCAATTGAATACCGTTGTGTTTGACTCCGCCACCGTTAAACCAGTTAGTAGAAAGCGTCAGAAAAGTAGTCGTACTTTGGGCAAACTGCTGATTGTGGGAACAACTTTAGGCGTGGCGATCGCTGGTATTATTTACCTGGTACAGTCTGGAGTCATATATCTTTTAAATACCAAATTGCCTGAGTCAGCTCTTCTAGTGCCGCAATCGCAGTTACAGTTGCCTGGAAAAACAGAAATTGAGGCAGAGTTAGTTGACTACATGCTCGAAGCGCTGGCAGTTATAGATAAGCAAGGAGCAAAAAGCAATCAAAAATCTCTCAGCCCGCGATTCTTCAGTCAGACAAATACTAACCAAATAGCCCTTGCTCCTGAGCAAACAATTGGTAATCTACCAGCACTTCCACTTCTAGCTAACAATACACTACCAGCTCCTAACCGTTCTGGAAGCGTTATTGAGCGCATCTACGTTCCGGTTTATCGAGCGCCGTCGCCAATGCGCTACGCGCTCCCGGCTATTCCTGGTACTCCCAGACTTTTACCACAAGTTGCGAGTATGTTGCAGGGTTCTCAACCTAATGTTGTGAAAACTGCCCTGAATACAGTGCGACAAGCTGGCAAGCCTGTAACCGTCAACATGTTAGCTGCGGCTGTACGAGCAGAACTCCAACCTGTGGCTGCGAAAACTGCACCTATTACCGTGCGGCAAACACCCAACCCTCTGCCTGCATTACCAGTAGTTCCATTACGTGCAGCACTCGAACCATCAGAACCAACTATTACCCAGGAACAAGTATATCCGCCAACTGCGATCGCAGATGCTCCTAGTAATACCTTAGAGGGGTTGCTAGAGTTAGGCAACAAATCTGCTGCTTTATTTAAAATTGATGGCGTGACTCGCCGGATAAATATGGGTGAAGGTATCGGCTCAAGCGGTTGGACACTAGTAGATGTTAGTAATGGCGAAGCTGTCATTCGGCGTAATGGCGAAGTGCGATCGATTTACGCAGGGCAGAAATTATAAAAGTTCTTCTCTGGGCAACTTTTGCACGCACCAAAATATTGCAATGATCAACTCTAAGTTGCACATTGCGTTATATCATATTTGCCTAATTATAACGTTTAACAAAATAGCTGATACATATACATAGTTAGGGGTGTACACCTGTACATTGGTGTCAACTTTAGGTGAAAGCCAGCCTCGAACCAGTTTTTAGAGATTGTCTCGTGTCTCGTTCTCAGTCGGAGACTGGGAACGCCTAATTAGGGGCTGCCGCCTCAAGACTAGCGGCAGAGCCGTCAGGATAAGCATTTCTTGCCTCTGGCTGGGAAGGAGGTTTTAAAGGAGTTTTAGCTTAAGTTGACACCAATGATACATGTACGCCCCTACAGTCATTACCATATCTATTTATCTGGTGATTAAATACATTGTTATGAATTCGATGAATCTGGTATCTTAATTTCTACATCTCCTCTCATCGATTCTGCTTCTGCAAAAGCTTTTGCTAAATCTTCAATAGAACTCTTGCCAGCACTGAATCTTATTTCTTATAATTTCAGCTTTTAAGTGTCTTTAGACTCTAATGAAATCTGTTACCCTTTCAGACAACACCCGTCCTATTAATAATTCCTACAGAAGCTGCGCTGATTGCAGCAAAAACTTTTGTCCGAAAGGTTCTAAGTTCTTGAACAAAGGTAGCAACAATCAAGGATGAACGTATGGACTTAATTATTGTTTGAAGTTGTGCGCTCTCAAGCTCAAAACAAATAAAGCATAAATTAACAACTGAATCGTCAGCACTCTAGTTTTGAAAAATTTTAGACATAACAATTGTTAGCATATTTCCTTATTTTCTGCCCTGTCAGTGAGAAAAAGTAAATATTTCCGGGAAATAAATCTAGATTTTGCCTAATTATCTCATTAAACAGTGAAATACCCTAATTTTAAGCAATATAAGCAGAAAACCAAGTTTAGGGTGAAGAATTAAAAAACAGTCATGAGTTTTCCTACCTAAAGAGGTTTCACAGAAATAAATTTCAATGTTAAAACTAGAATTTATGTTGATTATAGTTACACGACGGTCACTATGTAAAAACCTACATCTTGCACCTATATTGTTTAAGTAAGATAACTTTAGTTAAAAAAGTTAATTTGCTAATTGATGTAATTTCAAACCTTACCAATATGAAACAACTTAACTATTTTAAAAAGAATTCCAAAAACTCTTTAATAGAAAAGTATTATCTTTACAAAGGCGAAAAATTGAACTGGCTTCAAGTAACTCTTCGGCTTGAAAGGTCAATTATTTCTATCATTCTTCCTTGGGTACTTTTTTGTACTGCATATGGAGTTTTAATATCATTTCTCTATTATTTAGGATTACCAATAGCATTTTTAAACTCCAATAGCATTCTTACTAATGCTGTTTTAAGTTTTAATATTGGTTTTACATTACTATTAGTTTTTCGGACAAATACAGCCCATGATAGATTTTGGGAAGGTCGTCAACTATGGGGAGCTTTAATTAATACATCTCGTAACTTAACTCGGGGAATTTAGATAATAGTTAAAGAGAAGACACTGCAAGATAGAGGAGAAAAAGAGGCAATACTTCGGTTAGTAACTGCTTTTGCAGTTGCAATGAAATTACATTTAAGATCAGTACCATTAGACACTCAGTTAGCATCCTTAATGTCTGAAAAACAATATTTACAGCTCCAAGATACTAATTATTCTCCACTACAAATTGCTTACTGGATAGGAGATTATTTGCAGTATCAGCATGACCGGAATTGTCTAAATGTCTATCAACTGACTACTTTACATAACTGCGTAGATGATTTAGTAGATATTTTAGGTGGTTGCGAACGCATTTTAAAAACACCACTGCCTTTGATATATACTATTAAACTCAGACAACTGTTATTAATTTTTTGTCTAATATTACCTTCGGAAATTGTTAGCTTTTTGAGTTGGTGGACTGGTATAGTAATGGCTTTTGTAAGTTTTACATTATTAAGTATTGAACAAATTGGCTCAGAAATTGAGGAACCTTTCGGGTTTGATCCTAATGACTTGCCTTTAAATACAATTTGCAATACAATCTCAAACAATGTTGAAGAATTAATCAGACTTGCTTCTAACAATGTTCGTTCTTCCTAAATCCATATGAGCAAAGAGAAATTTTTTCATCTCTTATTAATAAATAAGATTTGGGTTAAAAATGCCCAATAAGTAGCCTGCCCTTAGACATCGCTTAATAAATCTTTCGCCAAGATTTCACCGTCTCTTTGCCAATTTCGCTATCAACAGTTTGACCTCCTTCCAAGACTAGTCTGATGTCTAAGTTTTCATCTGGAGCATTTTTCAAAGCAGTGGCTAATTCTTGACTGACAGCAAACGTGCCGGTTGAACCGTCTAATTGAAAAATCTTTTCCCTAACCTTAAGCAAAAGTTTATCGACTTTCTTGGTAGTAACAAACCTATGATAGTCACCTCTGGGATATACACGACCTGCGGTGTAGAAAGAAGAGCTTGCCTGATCCAAATTTACTGTTACGAGGACTCGAATGCTCGAAGGAGTCCACAAACTAATAACTTGCTTTGAATCCTCACGGTACAAATAGCCACCTAAGGAGTTACGGTCAAAAACCCCAAGAAACTGCCCTTCAAAAGGGTCAACGATTCTTACGGGTTTCGACCAGGGCACATCCATATCGGGGGACAGTCCTGCTGATTTGACCACTGGCAAATCGCTTGATGCTTGGGCAAGGCTAGCTACCTCTTGAACAGTGAAAGCAGTACAAAGTTGAGGGGAAAGCACAGCCAAGATAGCCCCAAAAAGAAGAATTGGAATTGTCTGCGGTAACTTGATCATGAGTCAGGGATATAATCTTCAAAAACAATAATCGGACAATCTTTATTAGTCATCTCCCGCAAGACTTTTATTTAAGAGAAGCTTTGGCAATTGAGCAAATATCAGCGTCTTGGGGCGATGTCTTTTGACTGTGCCAATTTTAGATTTTAGATTAAAGAATTGAAGAATTAAAAATTATTTCGGTTCATCCCCTGCCCAAGCGTGGGTGGAACAATTCCATTATCCAAAATTCGGCTTGCCTTACATCCAAGAGCACGGGGTCAATCCAAAATCCAAAATCCAAAATCCAAAATTGATAGACTCGCCGCATTTTCTATGAGACGTTTTACGTAGCTTATTATTGATAATACGTTAGTACTAATATATCCGGTTACTTAAGTAATATTATTTAATATTGTTAAAGAGTTTGAGGTTTTTCTACAAGAGTTTGTAAATACAATTTTATTTTTGGTATACAGATAAAAGCAGACACTCCCAAACTAGCCGTGGTTGAGCGTAAGCAAGTAAGTATTTACGAGCTTGTTCTAGCTGGTTGATGATAGTAGGTTGATGCCACTGCTGCCAGTAGAATTGCTGAAGATAATCAACTAACCACAGTTGTGCTTCTGTATCTAAATCTTTATCAATTTTCTTGGCTAACTCCAAGGCTCTGCGGTAGGAAGCAGGAGCTTTTTTCAGGTCTTCAAGTAACTCAGGGGGAATAGCTTGTAATTGCTCGTAACATGCGATCGCACTTCCTGCACTACCAGCTGCTATGCTCAATACTGCCTGATTTTGCAAAATTTCCTGATGGCCTATTTGTGTGAGTACAACAGCTAAAGACTGTGCATCTAAGCGATAAAAAGGAATGCGTTGACAGCGTGACACCAGAGTTGGCAAAACAGACTCAGGTGTAGGTGCAATTAAAATTAACGTCGCCTGTCCCGGTTCTTCTAAGGTTTTAAGTAAAGCATTCGCTGCGGCTTCTGCCATTGTTTGGGCTTCTTCCAGCACTACCACATTCCTCGGTGCTTCCAAGGGTGGCCGACTTAGAAACTCGCTAATTTCCCGAATTTGCTCTAGCCGAATTACAGGTGGTGCCTTACGCTTTAGTCCTTTCTCCGCTGCTTCTAGTGCTGTCAATCGTTGTCCCTGGTATTGGTACGTTGGTTGCACCCATAACAAAGCTGGGTGATTCCCCTGACGTAAACGGTTTTGTAAAGACGCAGTGACTCCCTTGTGACTAGAAAATAGCAATTCCACAAAACACCTGGCTGCTAAACTTCTTCCTACACCATCTGGCCCCACAAATAGATAGGCTGGAGCAACTCGGTTTTGTCTGACAGCCTGAGTGAGTAATTCTATAGCTTGCTGTTGTCCTACAACTGGTGCAAATGGGTTAATAGTTCAGTACCTTTGACAAAACAAGAATATGAAAACAGAGGGCTGATGTAGTAGAGTTGTTGTCCAGAAGGATAACTTAGAAGCTACAAAATACCTATGTTTGTCATCCTAGCACTGTTGCAATTACTTCTACCGCAATTGACACTCCCCTGGCTTTGCGAATAAGTAAGCATAGCGATACTTATTCGCAATGGCATTGTCTTACAATAGTGTTTTTAAACGCAGAGGAACGCAGAGTCTTTTTGAAGAGAATTTGCTACAACAAATTTATGCAGTGTTGTATTTAGGAAGTCTCAGATGTCGTACAAACAATTTATTTATTGCTGGCAAAAATGGTTACTTTCTATCTTGGTACGTGCAGTAGTAATGATTTGTCTCACAGCAGGGATGTTAGGCATTTTGGGAAGCACTGCTCCGATGAGTCATGCTCAAGCTGTTTTTCCTGGTTCTGTTGCAGCTAATGCTCAATTAGTAAGTACCATTAGGCGCATTCAGGATCGACAGACACCATTAAAATCAACAGCGCTAAATGCCACTGTATATCACAGTCCCGATTGTAACTGTTGTGGTGGGTGGATTGCTCACTTAAAGGCACAGGGTTTTAAAATCACAGACTTTCCCACGCCTGACATCGAAACAGTTAAACAAAAGTACAACGTGCCGGATAACTTGTCATCTTGTCACACAGCAATTGTTAATGGATATGTGATTGAAGGACACGTCCCAGCAGACGACATCAAGCGTCTGCTTCAAGAAAAGCCAAATATTGTTGGTTTATCTGTTCCCCAAATGCCTGTAGGCACTCCTGGGATGGAGATGGGAAATCGAAAAGACCCGTTTTCTGTGTTTTCCTTTGATCGCAAGAACTCAGTTGCAGTATTCAATAAATATCCGTCCTCTTGATGTCAACTTTTCCTAAAACCTTACTGTTTAGAACCAGCTTTGATCAACTGCGACAAATGACTTAACCATCTGCCAAACCTGAAACCAGATGCTGCACTTGGAACATTTTGAGAAAGAAGCTCAATCGCATGGTTACAATCTTGCAGGCTTGCATCGAGTCCCATTGCGTGGTATATGTCGCGGGCATTGCAAAAAGCATCCATCGCTTCTGATTCTCGATTGATTTTTTCTAACACCAGACCTAAATTAAACCAGGCGTTTGCTTCACCATTTCGGTCATCAAGATTCCTTCTGATCTTTAATGAATACTGATGAAACTCAACTGCCTTTTGGTACTGTCCCAGAGCCTGATAAGCACTACCCAAACCACTTAAGGCCATGTCTTCCCCATTGCTATCACGGATAAATCTTGCTAGTTCTAACCATTGCTGGTAAAACTGAATTGCCAGTTGGTACTGCCCCAATGATTCATAAGTATTGCCCAAACTTCCCAGGCAAATGCATTCCCCAGTCCAATCGCCTATTTTCTTGGTTATAGTCAACCACTGCTGATAAAACTCAATTGCTTGCTCGTACTTGCCCAGGTGTTCATAAATATTGCCCAAACTTCCCAAGCAAATGCCTTCCCCAGTGCGTTGGCTTTGCCCACCTTCAGCATCGCCTATTTTCCTGGTGAGACTCAACCACTGCTGATAAAATTCAATCGCTCGCTGATATTTCCCCAGTGATTGGTAAGCGTTGCCCAATCCAGATAAAGATTTGGCTTCCTCAAAGCGATCGCCTATTTCTCTAGCTTTATCCAACCACTGCTGATAAAACTCAATTGCCAGGTGGTACTCACCTCTTGACTGGTAAGCATTGCCCAAACTTCCTAAATAAATAACTTCCTCATTGGGTTGGCAAAGCCTTTCCTGTGGAGAATCGCCTATTTCTCTGGCTTTTTCTAAGCACTGCTGTTCAAACTCAATGGACTCAATGTTATTTAGGCTGCCGGATCTAATTACTTCTGTCATTCTCTATAGAAAACGAAATTTTTGGTTCATAGGGTGTTGATTATACAATTTTCTGTGCCTTCAGCACACGATAAGTGCAACTGATTAGGCTATATACGCTTGATATAGTTTTGCATAAAAGCGTAGCGTTTTTTATTGTCAGCCAACGCATTGGCATTGCAGGGTATTGCCAAATTTTATTTGCTACGAATTAATGAAATGCTGTACTTAGTGTTAGTGTGTTAGTGATATTTTGCACCGGAAGATCCCCCAACCCCCTTAAAAAGGCAGGGCTGTTTTATTCCCTAAAACAGGTAAAATTGCAAGTGTTGAGGGGATAAAAAATCATGGGTGCGAATCTGATTGAACAGCTGCGGCAAGTAGAAGACTTCAGAACTTTAGATGATTGAAGACATCCACTTTGGTTAGTATTACTACTTATAATAATGGGCACCATGAGTGGATATATTGGCTATCGTGCGTGGGGAGATTTCCTCAAACGACATCGTGGAGTATTGATAAAGACGTTGGTAACGATTACGTAATTGCTGTTAAAAAGAATCAGCCAAAATTACATCGCCATATTCAACGCATTGCTGCTTTTCAGAAGCCAACCAGTCGTTATGTGGCTACCGAAAAAACGAGAAATCGAGTTACAACACTTACCAGAGAAGTCTTTCATGATTTGAATGGAATAAATCCACAATGGATTGGAATTAAATCTTTAATTCGGGTTGAAAGAGTCGGAATACGAGCAGGTAAACAATACCATGAGATTGTCTGTTACATAAGCAGCCTAATCGGCACAGCAGAAGAATTTGCTTGTGATATTCGCGGTTATTGGAGTATCGAAAATTGCCTTTATTGGGTTAAAGATGTAGTTCTTAAAGAAGACGATTCAACAATCCGTCTGGGTAATGCTCCGGCAAATCTCTCAATTTTGAGAGCGTTCGCTCTCAATATACTTCGCCGAAATGGTCATACTTCCATCACAATTACTCAGAGATTTCTCTCTAATGATATTGACAAACTTCTTGCCCTTGTGGAACAAAACAGCCCTACCCTTTTAAAGGGGGTAGAACAGCTTAATATCCTTTTAGGGACTTCCAATTAAAAAACTCCTAACTCCTCACTCCTCACTTTTCTATTTACCCGCCCAAAGTCCGTGTATAAATTACTTGACCTTGGGAATCATAGAGGAAAAGTGACAGGTTGGCATTGTCACCAATTACAGCTAAGGCTTCCCGTAATATTTGCAAATGATTGGTAACATCAACAACAGTATTAGAATTCTCAGAATAAGGATTAGCCAAATTATTTTGTCTTATTTGGTCATACTCAGGCGTTAACCGGACAATAATTCTTGTGTTGTCTATGCTAAATGTGCAAATCCGAATTCCATTAATACAGGTTTTATCTAGATCGATGCGGGTTTGTTGCAAACTACTAACAACTTGTAGTTTTTCTTGTGCTTGTTTGAGGGCTACTGAATAGGGTTCAATGAGGGACTGAGCTTGAGTGTAGTACAAACTATCTTGGGAAACTTTTTTAGCAGTTTGCAAAGCCTGATCCCAATATGTCACCGCAGCCAGCCATTGTTTTTTTTGCTGATAAACTTTGGCTTGCTTGGCAGTACTAATGACTTGTTGGTAGGTTTTAGCAGCTAATTGTTCTTTAGTAGCGCGATCGCGTGCCGCCACTAACTTAGGTTTATAATCTTTCAACAGCTTTTCTGCTTCTTGGTATCCAGCGCTAGTCTGGGGAATGCTATTCAAGGCATTAATGGCCACCAGCCAAGTAGACTGCACCTTTTGCCAGTCATTCAAAGATTTAGCAGTAGCTTCCCAATTTTTGGCTGCACTAGCTACAGCTTTTGCTGCGGTTAGTTTTTTCAGCCATTTTTCCTCAGTAAATATCTGTTGATTTATAGCGTGCAAATGGACACGATAATTAAGTAATTTACCTTGCACTAGTTCATAGAGTTCACTACTAGAATTTATGGTTTCTAGTGGCGCTATAGCCTGTTGCCATAAGTGTTGCCTAGCTCGTAATTCCTCTAAGCTAAATGCAACTTTTTGTGCCGCCAAGGACTCCATCTGCAAAGCCTTGACTACCTGGTTGATTTTTTCTGAACGTCCAGACAAACTTGCTTTTAGTTCTTCTGACACCTGGTAACGGGGCGACCAACTAGGAATTACATTCAAGGCTGCGTTGGCTGCGTCAAGTTGCTGTTGTATAGCTATTAATTCTTTTTCAGACTTGGCGCGGTGCATCAGTTGTGGAGATTTTGTTTTTAATTGCTCGGCGTTTTGTATTTCTTTACACTCAGACATTACACAAGGGCGAGTCAAGAAGTAAGCACCACAACCTAAGACTACAATTCCTACCAAAGTTGCACCCAGTAGGATCGGTTTGATTTGGAATGCTGGCTTTGAAGCCGATAAATTTGATGCATCTGCAAACGGGTCAAACGGTTCTTCCTCCTGAGTCTCATCGACTGATGGAAAATATGTCAGAGATGATAAGGGGGATGAGTAGGATATTGATTCCTCTGCTTCCCCTGCTGCCCTCCCAATCTCATCCTCCCATCTCCCCGTCTTCTTTAACACCAAGAAACATTTGGCATAAGGGAGTTGTTCACCAAAAACTCGGAGGAAACATTGCACCCGCTGCTCTCTGTGGGGTGCTAGAGACTGAAGTACTTCCTCAATTACTGCAAAAATTAGTTGAGCGTCAATTATTACATCTGATGCATGTTGCGTTAAAATCATTAGCTCGTCTTTATTGACGGCACACTTAACCTCGAAGACTTCAGCTGTTGAGACTTCTACAAGTAATTGTTCCTGCAAAGTTTTGGCTAAAAGCTGTAAATCTTCCTGCTGGACTGCTACTTTCATAGAGCTTTACCGCTGAACTTCTATATTATTTTGATTATCTTTAAGGGAATGAAATGAACTTTTTAGGTTTGTTGAATGCAAATGCACAGTTTAATCAACCACAGCCTGAAAATCTGAACGACCAACTTTCTAACACAAATTCTGACTTTTCACCAAAAATTAAAAAAGCAGTTATTGTTGGCGTCGCTAAATTTTCACAGCACTAGATGCAAAATTAAATAATCTGTCTTCAGATATAAATTAGAAATAAAAAATGGGAATAATAAAGTTTTTGAGTATTTTCACTGCATTATTTAGTGACAATTAAATTTACAGGAGCTACTATCCTACAAAGTTATGATTGCAGAGCAGTTGTGACAAAATTATCCAAGGGTTAAGGAAAGGATGCTATGTTAGAGGGTTTTGACAGAAATGGTAGTTATCTTCTATGCTAGAAAACTTACTGAGGAGATTAATTACCTGTTGTGGCTCTAGCACAAACAGGTTGGCTATCGAAATTAATGTGCCTCATTTACTGAATTCGATAAAATTGATCCGTGAAAAAGAAATTTTTATAGCTGCCAAAAGCTTCATTCTGTAATAAAGGTGCTGCATAAAGATTAAGACAGCATTAAGCAAAGGCTTGGAAAGTGTCAATACAAGGTGTATCAATGGATTTATTAGAGTACCAAGTTAAAGAATGGTTTGGGAAAATAGGCATTCCTGTATTGCCCTCCCAACGAATTGACCATCCTACAGATTTGAAACGTTTAAAAATTCGCTTTCCGATTGTACTGAAATCTCAAGTACATGGAGCGGAACGGGCAAAAGCTGGTGGAGTCAGGTTTGCAGAGACGACAATCGACGCGATAGCAGCTGCTCAAAATATCTTTAGTTTACCAATATGGGGCGAATTGCCAGAAGTTGTGCTGGCAGAATCCCAATACGACGCCAACCAGGAATTTTATCTAGCGGTGGTTTTAGACACTGCTGTCTGCCGACCAGTACTTTTAGGTTGCAAAGAAGCAAATATCGATTGGGAATCGGCTGGAGAAAAAATGCACTATGTCGTTGTAGAACAAGAATTCTCGCCATTTTATGCCCGACGATTGGCTTTGAAAATGGGTTTGCAGGGGACGCTGATGCAGTCGGTAAGCAGCGTTGTAGAGAAAATGTACCAGTTATTTGTGCAAAAAGACCTGGATTTAGTGGAAATAAATCCCTTGGCAGTCAGTGCTACTGGTCAAGTTATGGCTCTTAATGGTAAAGTCAGAGTCAACGAACGGGCGATCAAACGTCATCCCGATCTTGCCGAGATGGCGGCAAAAATTATCAGCCGTCATACCAGTACTGAAATAAATGGTATTTTGGGTGACTGGGATGGTGTAAAAATGCATGGAAAAATCGGTATTTTAGGTAATGGTACTGGTTCAGTGATGGCAACTTTGGATTTAGTCGCTAATGCTGGTGGCAATCCAGGTGTTTGTTTGAATCTACGTCATACTTTCCTCACAGATACTACACCAACTACCTTCCGCGATCGCCTAGAGACAGGTCTGAAAATCCTGGAGGCTGATAAAAGCATTCAAGTAATACTAATTAACTTTCTGGGTAGCATTCCTCAAACTGAGGAAGTGGCTGAAGTTATAGCCAGAGTTGTGCAGCAAGACAACAGCGAACTTCAATCACAGGTTGTACGTTCTAATGGTAATAAAAGTCGGCGAGAAGTGAATTTTTCGCCATTAGTTGTCCGTCTTGCTAGTTCTGAATTCAATGCGGCTAAAAAATATTTAGCAACATTAAAAACCCACAGCGACGCGCTCCTCGTGGTAGAAAATTTAGATGAGGCAGTAGCGGCAGCAGTTCGTCTTGCTAAACCAACGGCTCATAAGAAATAGTGACTGTTATTTTGTGACAATTCAAAAATCAAAAATTATTAATTTTTACCATCGGGCATAAATTTTTAAATTTGATGCTGAAAACAAGTACAGCTTTGCTTCTTAGGACTAAATTATATAGTGCATTCAAACTGAATATTCTTAGCTAGAGGTGGGTTTTCCGACTTTTGGAACACTCAGCATCAAGACTAGTTTTTGCAATTTCAGTAAAAATTGAATCAATATGACACTGTAAACATGTTGTTTTTATGCCCGGTGTCCTAAGGCACTAGGTTGCCAAACTTACGGTAATTTTTATGAACCTAACGCCAGACAGCAAAGTGTTAATTCAAGGCTTTTGTGAATTTATCTCAGGCACTCATGTTGATCAAATGAAAGCTTATGGCACGAATTTGGTAGCCGGTGTCAATCCTGGATGTGGCGGACAGGAACTGCATGGACTGCCAGTATTTGACTTAGTAGAGGAGGTAATAGAACAGCTTGGGGCAATTGACACGACAATTATTTGTGTAGATCCTTACGACGTGCTAGATGCGGCATTGGAAGCGATCGCATCTCATATTGGCCAAATCATTATTATTACTGCTGGCGTGCCACCTTTGGATATGGTGCAATTACTCCGCAAAGCCGAAGCCTGTGAAACCTTGGTAATCGGGCCAAATAGTCCGGGGATCATTGTGCCGGGGAAAATTCTTTTAGGTACTCAACCTAGCGAGTTTTATACCCCTGGTTCAGTGGGAATCGTTAGTCGTAGCAGCACCCTCACTTACGAAGTTGCTTACGAATTAACAAAAGCAGGTTTGGGGCAGTCGATTAGTGTCAGTATTGGTAGTGATGCGATCGTCGGTTCCTCTTTTCTCCAATGGCTGCAAATTCTTGATGAAGATGAAACTACACAGGCGATCGTTTTAGTCGGTCAACCTGGTGGTGGTAGTGAAGAAGCAGCAGCTCGGTACATTGCTGAGGCAATTGATAAACCAGTAATTGCCTATATTGCAGGTAGACAAGCACCACCAGGAAAAAGTTGGCGTCAAACTGGGACTTTAGCAACGGTTATCGGACGCGATCCTAACTTTGGCACAGCCCAAAGTAAATTAGCTGCTTTAAAAGAAGCGCAAGTTCCAGTAGCTGAACGTCCTTCTCAGATTCCAGAATTATTGAGAAAGGAGATTAACTAATATACAAAAAGCGAAACAATAATTCAGTTTCTTCTGCCAGTTCTAATACATGAGTAATGGCGATCGCTCCACAAGTCCATCACCTGATCGGCTATAGTTGTTGTGGAAAATATCTCTTTTAAAAGTGGATGTTGCCATATAGTAGGTTCTCACCACGCTTCTAGAGAGTATTAGCGATATTGGACACCCATGCTTGATGCCAGCCACGACTCTAGCTTTGGCTCAGAAGGCAATGATTGTCCAAGTGAACAGTCCTACTGCTATCCAAATGGCAGATTTCCCATGAGTATGCCTTTAATCAATATACTCATATATGAATATGCTTTACCTGTGTCATCTGTGCAATTAGATGCTTGGAAAGAGATTTGCCTCAATGTTTTAATATCATTAAGGAATTTGCAGTTAAATGTCAGCATATTCTCAATAGACCACTCAGTAGTTCTTGTAAGTTAATATTTTTAAGCTAACAGGTAATTAAAAGTTATGGAAAATACGTTAGTTGATAAAACCTTCCGTGACAGCGATGGCAAAATTGTCTTAGCTCAGATGCCAAACCTACCACTTATTGTTTGGATCGTAACTACTTTACTCGCTCTAATTTTTACAAGTGGTAAAATCAATACAGTTTTAGACGTACTAGCAAATGGCTCCTTGTTTACTTGGGCTTGGCTGGAATTATTTCAAGGCGTTAACTATTTTCGTAGAGCATTAGGTCTTGCCGTATTAATTGGGATTATCGCATTAAAAATCCAGTAGTTATAACAGACTAAAAACGCGATCGCTCTTGGCATATATAGGGAATACCATTGTGCAGATGAGAGACGCTGCCTCTGACTTGCATTACTGTTGCCTTTTGGCACAAGCAACAGCAATACAAGTCTTTGAAGGCACCATCTTTAGAGGAGCAAAAATCTAAATTTCAACTTTTGAGCAATACTTATCTAAACCCCAATCGGAGCAAATCTCTCCAACAGGCTAATTTTTGGCTGTAATGACTGGGCTTGAACAAATAGCGTACTTTGGTCACCAAAAGCAATCCAATTTTCGTTAGATAAAGGCTCAGAGGCAACAATAACTTGGTTTGGGTGCTTCAGAGAATAACTTGACCAATAAAGAGTAGGGGCTTGGGTGCGGTAAGCGTAGCGAACTGCTGCAACTGCTTGACCATCACTGACAATTATATTGGCACTAAAGCTGGTGTTGTGTTCTGATGCCAACTCAGTCAATCTTTCAAGTGTCGCACGTAAGGCATCTAACAGAGTGTTGTCTGGAGACGACTGCCACATTTCGACTAGCAGGGCGAAGATGTGTTCTGAGTCAGTCATACCTTTAATTAAGCGGTATGTAGAATCAGAGAGGCTCTCACGTATTGGTCTATAGAGAGTCTGTTGAAAGTTTGAGATTTCGCCATTATGCACAAACAACAGTTTTCCACTGCGAAATGGCTGACAGTTGCTAATGTCCAGCGATTCACCTATCCCAGCTAATCGGGCATAGCCAACAGTACAACTAGATTGTACATAGTTGCTCAACTCTTCCAGATTCGGATCGTTCCAAAGCGCGATCGTGTTTCGGTAAATGAACGGTTTACCTACTTCGTCGTACCAGCCTACACCCACTCCGTCTGCACAAACTACTCCTGATTTTAATTCCAAAGGACTGTAACTTTGTTTGTAAAGCGAATGCTTAGGTTTATACAGCAACTCATCTAATCCGATGGGATTACCAAGGTAACCAATTAATCTACACATAAAAAACGACGTTGCTGAAAGAGTAAGGAAATTTAGTTACAAGCCCCGATATCAATCGAACCTTTTAACTGTGCAATTACTGCAAATTATTACTAATTTAACAACTATTTCTTATCTTGTGTATGCTTGAACTATGACTTTAGTCATGGTTTTGTTTGTGACTTTCATTAAACTTTTTCTGGATAAATCTCAATGACCATTTCAATGTACCAAGCTTCAATACCCGTGTCTATTCGTACACTGAATAACCTTGTAAGCATTTTGGAAAAAGGTGCTATACATGCAGAAACTAAAAAAATAGATCCTTCTGTATTGCTCAATAGTCGTCTATCCCCAGATATGTTTCCATTATCAAAACAAGTACAAATTGCCTCTGACATAGTAAATAGAGGTGCTGCACGATTAGCAGGGATAGAACCACCCCAATTTGAGGACAATGAAACTACATTCTCTCAACTTATTGACCGCATTCATCAAACTATCTCTCATTTAAATACATTTAAACCGGAGCAAATTGACGGTTCAGAGCAGAGAACAATTACTATTAGTATGCGTGACCAAACTTTATCTTTTCAAGGAATGCCATTTCTCCTATATTTTGTTTTGCCAAACCTTTATTTCCATGTCACAACAGCATATGACATTCTCAGGCACTGTGGTGTAGAACTTGGTAAACAAGACTTTCTTGGTCAGCCTTAATTAGGAGCAATATCTAACGTCATCATTGCTCTAAGGTATTGGATGAAATTCTGTACTCTCTAAGAGGTTGTTTGAAAAGTGTTTTGCTGTCACTTTAGGCACTTTGAGATCCCCCATAACCCACGCCAATCGCTCCACTTGGGGAGACCCCAAGACCGCGCTGGCTCCCCTTTTTTAGGGGGGAACCGGAATCAAGATCCCCCTTGAAAAGAGGGATTTAGGAGGATCTAGAACTTTTGATACTGACAACAGGACTTTTCAAACATCCTCTAAGCTCGACTTTATCCCAAATTAAGAACTCGGTTTTCTTTATCCGACAAAAACCCTGGCTTTTTGGCAAATACTTTTTTCACGTCATAAATTATTGATGAAGATTAAAAAGTAAAGCTGCCATTCTACAAAGGTTTCAGCTTATATGTTCGCCTCAGCGTAAAAATGAATAAAGTCGAGCTTAGAGTCATGGAAGAGGGCTAAAGTAGGTATCTAAAAAGTTAAGCAATACCTTTCGCCGTCTGGGCGACGATGAAATCAACTACATCCTCTAAGCGTTCTGTACGCTTGTACACTTCGCGCTGCCGTGTTGCCCCATTCCCATGCTGCATTGTCTGCCGCACAAGCGATGAAATCTCGTCCCAGTCTCCATACTCTTCTAGCGATGGACGCACGAAGGCTAAAAACTTCCCAAGCAACTCTGACGCCGGGACAGGACGCATTGCTTCAATATCTATCAGTTCTGTATCCAATCCATAACGTGCAGCGCGCCAGTGAGCAGCACGTATAAGTTCGTGTCGTGCTGCCGGGAACGGTTCGTCTATTTTTGCTTGCTCATAACAAGTCCGTGCCAAGGCACGCACCAGTCCCGCAACCATCACCGCTTCGTCTATCGTCATGCATACATCTGTGACACGAAACTCTACTGTTGGGTAACGCTCAGAAAGACGCGCATCCCAGTATATCTTTGTGGCCTCCTCTACACTCCCTGTTGCGATTAAAGCTTCTGCAAGTGCTTGATATTCAGCAAGTGACTCAAAAATTAATGGCGGCCCTGATATCGGCCACCTCCCCCAAATTTCCGTGCGGTAACTTGCATATCCTGTATCCATGCCCATCCAAAAGGGCGAGGAAGCGGCTAGTGCCAGAAGGGGTGCTAGCCAGATTCGGGCGCGGTTCATGACGCAAATTGCCATCTGAGGATCGCTAATCCCAACGTGTACGTGACAGCCAAAAATCATTTGTTCACGGGTGAGTTGCTGATAATCTCGCATCAGCCCTTGATAGCGTTCTTTGGGTGTAATCTGCTGTTCTGACCACGAAGAGAATGAGTGCGTCCCAGCCGCAGCAATTTGGTTCCCGTCTTTAGCTGCTGCTGCAATTACTTCCCCCCGTAAACGTACAAGTTCTGCGCGGACTTCTGCTAGCGTTTTACAAACGGGTGTGCCAATCTCTATCTGCGAGAGATAAACCTCAGCTTGTACCTCTTCCCCAAGAGCTTTGTTGGCTATCTTTAAAATTTGCTGTTGACGTGAACAAAGCTCACGAGTTACCGGGTTGATAATTTGGTATTCTTCTTCGACACCGATAGTGAAGTCTTCTGTCTGAGATGCCATATAAAATGTCTCTGTAAGGGAGCAACTTTTAATATTAAACGAGGTTTTAGACGAGAAAAGTAGACAAAATGCCTCGCAAGAGTTGAAAAAGAGTCAAGGAAGCAGGCATTCTGGGCATGACAGTCTCTTAGACGTAAAAAAATTGACTCTTGTAGGACTTACACAAAAACCTCTCAAACTCTTATTCCTCTGTGTCGCGCCAGTTGCTACCCTACAGGAACGCTAAGAGCGTAGCTTGCTTCCCCGGAGGGGTACAAGTCTCTTAACCCGCCCAACACACTGGCTTCTCTGCGGACTCTGTGGTAGCCTGCGGCAAGCCGCTTTGCGTCTACGATTTTCTGTTAAGTAGTAAGACAAAATTAATTACACAAATTTCGACCTGAAACCCTTATGTAGCCTAAAACCTGATGTGTAAATATTGCTGTCCAATTACTTACCTGTGCGTAAGTCCTGTCTTGGTAGAGGCAATTATCTAACAACAATTCTTTTATCACCTTAAGTCATAGCTGAGTAATTCTCTGGGATTCATAGCAAAGAATTCAAAAAGGTAAAATTATAAAGAACCGTCAGAAAGTAATCATGTCAGCTATCCAAACAACTGTGGTTCTTGCCATGACGGCCGATGGAAAAATTAGCGCCGTAGATCCTAAAGCACCTCGTCATTCCGATGCAACTGACCAAGCACACTTGGAGTATCAAGTCTCTCTTGCTGATCTAGTCTTGGTAGGAGCAGGGACAATTCGGGCTGAAGGGGGAACCTTTACAATTCGCAATCCTGAACTGTTGGCAGCACGTGAGGTTCGGGGTCAGTTTCCTCAGCCCATTACCTGCGTTGTCTCAGGTTCCCTTGACCTATCGCTGGACTTGCCTTTTTTAAGCCAAGACATTGAGCGATGGATATTTACGACACGGAGTGGTTTGGAGCGCAATTCTGATGCAACAACCTTGCAAAAACTGGCTGAATTAATTGATTTGGGAGATACAGACCTGGACTGGAATCGGGCCTACAGCTTGATGGCAGAGCGGGGTATTCACAAAGTCGTTGCTTTGGGAGGCGGCTCTTTAACAGCTGCTCTAGTGCAGGCAAGGCGAATTGACGATTGGTGGTTGACAATTTGGCCCGTCATTTATGGAGGAAAGCACGCTCCTAGCCCAGTGGAGGGAGACGGTTTTGTTTTCAATGCTGTTCCTCATCTCCAACTCGTCGAAACTCGTCAGGTTGGAAGTGAGTTGTTTTTACACTACCGCACACTCGACTGAGAATGCGCTGCCAGAATTAAGCACTATTTATCGTTGATACTAAAAAGCGCCCCCCCTTTCGGGAGAGCGCTTTTTGATTTAGCTAAACTTTACTATTTAACCGTTGATCGCAGGAGCGGTTAGAGCTACAGGAGCAAAATCACCTGCTGCCAAATCTAAGGGGAAGTTGTGAGCATTGCGCTCGTGCATTACTTCCATACCCAGGTTAGCCCGGTTGATTACATCTGCCCAAGTCGCAATTACACGACCTTCAGAATCAATGATTGATTGGTTGAAGTTGAAACCGTTCAAGTTGAACGCCATTGTGCTGACACCCAAGGCGGTGAACCAGATGCCGATTACAGGCCACGCTGCTAAGAAGAAGTGCAAACTGCGGCTGTTGTTAAAAGAAGCGTATTGGAAGATTAACCGACCGAAGTAACCGTGGGCTGCAACGATGTTGTAGGTTTCTTCTTCTTGACCGAACTTGTAACCGTAGTTAAGAGATTCGGTTTCAGTGGTTTCACGAACCAAGGAAGAAGTAACTAGACTTCCGTGCATTGCAGAGAACAAACTTCCACCGAATACACCTGCTACACCTAATTGGTGGAAGGGGTGCATTAAGATGTTGTGTTCTGCTTGGAAGACGATCATGAAGTTGAATGTTCCGCTTATACCCAAGGGCATACCATCAGAGAAGGAACCTTGTCCGATTGGGTATACCAAGAAGACTGCACTTGCTGCTGCTACTGGTGCTGAGTAGGCTATAGCAATCCAAGGACGCATTCCTAAGCGGTAGGATAGTTCCCATTCACGTCCCATGTAGCAGAATATGCCAATCAGGAAGTGGAAGATTACCAATTGGTAAGGACCACCGTTGTACAACCACTCATCTAAAGAAGCTGCTTCCCAAATTGGGTAGAAGTGCAAGCCGATAGCGTTGGAGGAAGGTACTACTGCACCGGAGATGATGTTGTTTCCATAAATTAAGGAACCTGCAACTGGTTCACGGATACCATCGATGTCTACTGGAGGTGCGGCGATGAAGGCGATTACGAAGCAGGCGGTGGCTGCTAGCAGGGTGGGGATCATCACTACGCCGAACCAACCGATGTAAATCCGGTTGTTGGTGCTGGTGATCCACTCGCAGAATCGATCCCATACGTTGGCGCTTGAGCGCTGTTGTAAGGTTGCTGTCATGGTTTTATAAGTGCGGTTAGTTATTTATGAATCAGGCGGTTTTTTCTTTGCCTGTGAAACTACTTTACACCACTTTACAATTTTTAATCAAGTTTTATTACTTCAGTAAAGCTGATATAAGTTATTAGTTTTGCTTATTTAATGGTCATATTGGTGTTTGTAGGTGTTCCAAATACATTAGGACTTACGCGTAGGTAACGGAAAATCGTAGACGCATTCGCGGAGCGTCTATCTGTGACACGCTGCGCGAACGTAGAGAAGCGGCTTGCCGCAGGCTACCACAGAGTCCGCAGAGGAATAAGAGTTTGAGAGGTTTTTTGCGTAAGTCTTATACATATGAAATTACCCTGACTGAACAAGAGTTGATCGACTTGGAGCAGCTGCACCAAAAGATGTAGCAGCAGGTGAGCGCTACCCTAACATGAGTACTGTTAACCGTTGATCCATCTGAGTGCTAGAGTATTTTTCCGATTCTGCTTTTGATGAGCGTAGGCATCACTTGAATAGAGAGCAATGGGCTACGCCCTGCAAGAGCGATCGCTCATGTCGAATTTGCTATAAAACAGTTGATTTCAAGTTAAAAAATTTATGGATATAACTTAACTAGGCAGCAAAGAGAGCGGTAAATGCTTGTCTACGCTTTTTTAGATTTTCCTCTTTACCAGACGCTGAAGGCGATCGCTTGAATTCCAGGCGATAGGTGATTGCGCGGTGCTGCCGTTACAAGCGATCGCAATCAGAGGAAAGTTGAGGTGCGATGCCTGCGGCGGGCGGGTACGCCATCACACCCACCATTTATTTTGGGCTTTATTGAGATTGAGGTATTCTTATTGATCAGATATCTTTGGCTTGAACTGGGGTTAGAGTATGACGCTCAAAGAAATTCCAAATTGTCTGAGTTGAGTCCAAACCCAGGTTGTTATTGAACTTGTTAACATTTTTATCACTAGAAGTACCACCGTACCAAAGATGTCCCCCATTAACTACAGCCAATTGTAAAACCTCCGAACCAGCGTTACAACCGGAGTAGGAATAGGTTTTAACTTTATCGCTACTGCTCCCATTTTCAGGGGTAAATGCTACATCCTTTGCAGTATACGTGGGACATTGGTTATGAACGCGCCAAAAATTTACTACTTTCGGAATGGAAATGAGCGCTCCCTTTTGAGTTTTTTCGTCGCCCTGATAATGCACAGATTGGTCGTTTGTGCCGTTAATCATCAATATTGATACAGGAAGATGCGGTTGGCATGTTTGTTCAAGTCGCATTGGCAGAGAACCAGCAACAGAAGCAAAAGCTGCTATCTGATCAGATAGTTGACAAGTCAAAGCCTGAGTTAATATTCCACCTTTAGAAAAGCCACTAGCGTAGATTCTCCGCTTATCGATATTTCTAACTTGCTCTAGGTGATTAATTAAATTCTTCACAAAAGAGATATCATCAATCTTCCTTTTGCCGTTCTTTCTCAAGCTCCATTTATGGTCAATCCCATCAGGATAAACTACAATAAACCCTTTTTGCTCTGCTAATTCATTAAATCGAGAGACATTACTAATTGAGCGCCCGCTTCCATCGTCCCCATGAAATACTAAAACTAATGGCATCGGACGACTAGGAGAGTAAGACTTTGGTGTGTAAATATAGTAAGTACGCACAGCACCTTGCTCAGTTAATTCACCATTACTAGCACCAAAAACAACTTGGGACTGCTGGTTAGTTATTTGCTCTGCTTGAATTGATTCGCAAGCTGTTACTAAACTAATTAAGGTAAAACAAGTAAATATTCGCTTCAATAACTGATAACTTAGATGAAGATTCACGGTAAATAAAATTTGGTAAAAGTATAAGTATCTTGTCTTTCATGCTGCTATTAATAACAAAGTACATCTTTTCACTTACTGTTTAACTCATACAAATGGCTGAATAATCACCCAATTACAACTACTGAAACTCTAACTACAGATATAATCTATAGCAATCCGAATTGAATCGGGAGAAAATACGGAGATTAAAAGTACGTATTTATAAGCTTTTCAGCCTTTTGCTCTCTCACAAATGATTTCTGATTATTATAGTATTTATGTACTAATAGATGAAAATAAAGCTACCATCACCAAATCAGCCCTCATGCTTGTGGTATAAGTTTTTTTAATTTTGCTTGTTCGCATGATTGCGTTTAAGAGAATCCACAAGACTCCCTCCTTGCTTGGCGATCGCCATCACTTCTTTACGAGACGCTGCGCGGTAAGCGAAGGCGAGTGCGTATCCGTCCCTTAGGCGTCTTTGGCAGGAGAAGGACTCAGTTATGCTGTACGGCTATTACGCGAACGCTAACACAACTTTGGCGCTAGCTTGGTGGCTTCATCTCCGGTGGTAGGGGTATCACTTCTTTAGCAAATTCATCGGCTACCCCTAACACCTGCTTTGTGTTGCGGTAGTTGAGTTTAAAAATAGTTGTGCGTCCCTGTGCCTGAATGCCTACGCTCTGAAAGCTAAATTTCTGATTGCGTTCTTCTCCGTACAGGTTTTGGCCATCGTCATAGAGGATAAGCAAAGAATTGGTTTGGTGGTTTACGGGGCGATCGCATGATCAGGTATCAAAACTCTGGTTATTTATTTCTAAAGCATTCCGGAAACAGCAGGGAATGTCAGAAAAATTAAATAAAAGGACTTACTGAGTAACCAGGTCATGAGCCACCACATAATCGGTAAATTACTACAAGGGCGTTACCAAATTATCCAAAGCCTGGGTGCAGGGGTGTTTGGACAAACATACATTGCTGTAGACGTAGATTATCCGGAGAATCCCAAATGCGTTGTTAAGCAGATTAAAGTTAGCAGTTCCGAATCCGGCTACTTGGATATGCTGAGGTTACTATTTCTGACTGAAACCCAAACCCTCAAGCTTCTGGGAAGCCATCACCAAATTCCAGAATTCATTGCCTGCTTTGAAGAAAACGAGCAATTTTATTTGGTGCAAGAGTGTATTGAAGGACATGCCCTGACTGCGGAATTACCTATTGATCAACAGTGGGGGTGTCTGTGGAGTGAAAGCGAAGTTGTAGAATTTCTGATAGATGTCTTAGGTATTCTAGAATTTGTTCACTCTCAAGGCGTTATCCATTGCGATATTAAACCGGAAAACTTGATCAGACGTAATAGCAATCGCAAGTTGGTTCTGATTGACTTTGGCTCAATCCAGTCTATCGATTTTGGCATAGGTGCGGAATTGCCTATTTTTAGAATTCCTGCCACTTCATTGGGGTACATACCGCCAGAGCAATTTATTGGACAAACACAGCCCAACAGTGATATTTATGCTTTGGGTATGATTGCCATCCAGGCTTTAACTGGGTTAGAACCACTACAATTAAAGGCTGATCCTTATACGAATGAAATTGTTTGGCGTTCTCAAAACACACCAGTTAACGATTATCTAGCTGCTGTTCTCAGCCAAATGATCCGCTACGATTACCAAAACCGCTTCCAGTCTGCGGATGAGGTACTGCGGGTACTCAAACAAATAATCTGGGAAACTGAGCCACCACAAATATTAGAAACAGATTCTCAATTTCCTCTAGAAGGGGCAATTGAAGATGATAATTCTCAAAATCCGGCATCTAGGAATTTATCCCCCTTATTTACAGGAATTAAAGTCGGACTGGCGGCTAATTCTTTGTTAATGGGATTTGGTGTATATTCTTTAATTAATGCTGCACCTGCATACTCAGAAACAGAAACCTTGTATAAAGCAACACAAGAATATCAAGCAGGGGATTTACAAGAGGCGATCGCATTAGTTAAATCAATTCCTTCCCACAGCGATGTTTATCCAGAAGCGCAAGCGACAATCGAAGAATGGCAACAGCAATGGCAAGTAGCTGCACAGCAATACCAAATAGCTCAAACAGCTTTGAATGAAGGCAGATGGTCAAATGTTCTTCATGCTGCTACTAAAGTTCCAAATATTTTATATTGGCAATCTAAAACAGACAAACTAGTTCGGCAAGCATCTGTCAACATTGAAGCACAGACGCAAGATTTATTAACAAAAGCTTACGAAAGAGCCGCTGAAAAAGATTTTTCTGCTGCATTACAATATCTGCGCCAAATTCCTAAAGAAAGTTCTGCTGGTGCTTTAGTTCAAGACAAGTTGGCTGAGTACAATCGAAAGCGGCAGATCAGAGCAGCCTACTTTTTACAGAATGCTTACAAAAAAGCATCTATTGGTGATTTTGATCGGGCTGTAAAATTTCTCCGAAATATTCCCCAAGATACTCTAGTTTATGCTCAAGCTCAAGTCAAATTGAATGAGTATACTCAAAAACAACGTGTGCTGGCTGACAATCAAAAGGTAGCTTCTGCACAAAGAACAAATTCATTCGTTTCTAAAAACTCAGCTACTAGGATTGAATATCTTCAGGAAGTAAATTACCTGCAAGAAGTGAATATCCGGTAGTTATAGCAATTTTCAGATGGATAGACTTGTTACATACAGCAATTTTTAGATGCGTGGAATATGGATTATTGTAGGGGCACAATATATTGTGCCCCTACGCGTGTGGTATTTTTAATTGAAAACCCCTGTAAGTTCAGAGTAAGGACTTTAGTACTTGATTTGAGCGCTAAAGCGCTCACTACGAATCAAGCATTCTTAACTTGATAGAGTACTAAGGTGTCGTCTGCGGTGGATTGGTGGAATTAGGAACTGGGATAATTGGCACGATTATAGGCTTTGATTTTTCACCTTGCAGTTGAATTTGGGCTTGGTTGCGGGCGTCTATTGCTTGTTGGTAATTAGGCTTATATTTTATTGCTTGATCGTAAGAAGCGATCGCACTTTGATAGCGTTTCAAATTTAATAGGGCATTGCCTCTGCTATACCAACTTTCGTAATGGTCTGGTTTATAACGAACTGCCTTATTATAAGACGCGATCGCATCTTCGTATTTCTGCAAAATGTATTGTGAATTACCCAGATTATACCATAGGTTATAGTCACTTCGTTTAATTGTAGCTGCTTTATTATAAGATTTTATTGCTTCTTCATAGCGTTGGTTTTGATGCAGCGACCAGCCCAGATTATACCATGCTTGATAGTTGCCAGGATTGAATTTAATTACTTGATTAAAAGATTCAATCGCTTCTGGATAACGTTGTAAATTTAGCAGTACATTTCCTCTTGAAAACCAAGCTTGATAATAATTTGACTGGGATTGTACTGCTTTATCATAAGCCGTAAATGCATCTTTGTAGCGTTGCAAATTTACTAAGGCATTTCCCCAGTTATACCAGGCTTGCTCATAGTCTGGTTTTAAATAAACAACTTTTTGGTAGGCGGCGATCGCATCTTCGTATCGCTTAGAATTCTGCAAAGCTAATCCTTTTTTGTACCAAGCTTCATAATTATCTGGTTTGAGCTCAATCGCTTTTTCATAAGATTTAATTGCTTGGTCATATTGGTTTAAATTACTGAAAGCTTCACCTTTAGCGTTCCAAACTTCTGAGTTGTCATTATTTAATTGTAAGGCTTTGTCAAAAGAGGCGATCGCTTCTTGATATCGCCGTAAATTTCCTAAAACAAAACCCCGTCCAATCCAAGCATCTAAATAATCTGGCTGAATTTGAATTGCTTTGTCATATGCCGCTAATGCTTCTTTGGATTTTTTTAATTTATCCAGCGTTTTGCCTTGACCATTCCAGCCTTGAGCATAATCTGGTCTAATATTAACTGCTTTTTCATATACTGCTAGCGCGTCTTGATAGCGTTGCAAATCAAAAAGGGTATTTCCTTGTTTAGATAATTCTATAGCGTTATTTGAATTAATGTGATTCCAAATAAATATTGATGCTACTCCGCTAACCCCAATGAAAAATATAGCTAGTAAAATTTTACCCAATATACCTTTTTTTGGTTGAGGTTTATTTATATTTTTGGGTGGAGAAATAGGAGTTAACGCTATTGTCTGGGCAGGTGGTTGGATTAACTCTTTCAGTGCTTGTAATGCTACTGTTGCCGAAGGATAGCGTTGCCGAAAGTCGTAGCAGACCATTTTATCTAAGAATTGAGCGAATTCTGGCGTTACCGTGGCTTGATTATGCCAGATAATTTCATTAGTATCGGCATCTTTTACTATTTCCTCAGGTGATAATCCTGTGAGAGCTTGAATAGCAATTATTCCTACAGCATAGATATCACTACTTAATTTTGGCGTACCATGAGCTTGTTCTCCAGGAATATATCCAGGTGTACCTATGGCAACGGTAGCTATAGTTTGACCTTGAGGAGTAATCACTTGAGTAGTAATTTGTTTAACTGCACCAAAATCAATTAAAATTAATTTGCCATCCGGGTGGCGTCTGAGAATATTTCGGGGATTAACATCACGGTGAATTACATTTTGTTGATGGACAAATTCTAAGATTGTCAAAAGTTCTTGTAAAAGTGAAATTACTTGCTCTTGACTCAGGGTTTTACCTGGGATTAATTCTTGACTCAGGTCATGACCTTCGATCAATTCCTGTACGAGATAGAATTCGGCATTCTCCTCAAAATAAGCTAAAAGTTGGGGAATGCGATCGTGAGTTCCTAATTTATATAGAACTTGTGCTTCCGTATTAAATAAACGCCGAGCTGTCTCCAAAGTTACTGGATCAGTTGCCTGAAGTTTAAGTTTCTTGACGACACATTGAGGTGATCCAGGTAATTGAGTATCATAAGCCACAAATGTTTCACCAAAACCCCCTCCTCCCAAGTTACTAATAATTTGGTATCTTCCAACAAGTGTGTTTCCCAGCATCTCGTTTGCCTACTTAAGTGCAATGCGATCTGATTTCAATCTTGCCACAGGTTAAGCAGAAGTGAGGGAGTGGGGAGCAGATAGGGAACCGCTTGGATCATGACTTGTTTGGTGTTTCTTAATTACGAATTACGTTAGCGAGTCTTTGAGCGTCATGATAAATTAGTATGATTCCTATTAGTGATAATATTCGTTGTCGGAGTAAACCGATTATTAATTACTGGCTGATTGGCATTAATATTGCTGTATTTTTATGGGAACTTCAACTAGAATTTAGTGGTGGATTGGGCGATTTTGTCAATAGCTGGGGTGTGATTCCAGCGCAGATTAGTGGGGCAATTACAAATGCACTCTTTTTCAACAATTCTGCTGCTTGGATAATTGTAATTTGGCGAACATTTTCACTATTTTTTGGGATATTTCTGCACGGCAGTTTTAGTCAGATATTGGGAAATCTGCTATTTTTGTGGGTTTTTGGTAAGACTGTAGAAAATATTCTGGGACATAAACGCTATCTAGGATTTTATCTGGCTGCTGGGGTAATCACAAGCTTAGTCCAAATTCTGGCTGAACCGAGTTTGAAAGTACCATTGATTGGGAGCAATGGCGCGATCGCAGCTGTTTTAGGAGCATATGTGATGAAATTTCCTAAAGCTAAAATTGACACAATTTTGCCGCTAATAATCTTATATATCCCCATTCAACTCCCAGCTGTTTTCTATATATTTTGGTGGTTTGTACAACAATTATTTTATGGTATAGGCAGTTTAAATATTCCCCCCCTTGGTGTAAATCAATCGGGTGTTGTCTTCTGGGGGCAGGTTGTGGGATCATTAATTGGTGCGGTATTCATACGTCTGAACAGATGATTGATTGACCGCTGGATCCAAAGCGTCTTGCCGTTAGACATCGCTCTTAATTTCAGAGGATGTTTTGTGGCTAAAACTCCTATGTGCCTTTTGATGGATTGTATTTTTCATCTAAAAAATCCATACTCGTAAAACTAGGGGATGCCTAACTCTTCAAATCGGTATTGTTTAGTTGTGAGTTGTGTTTAAGATGACAAATGTTGATAAAATTAACTTTCAACTCACTGATGAATTAGCAGTTATGCGGCAGCGTGTAGCTAAGTTAGAGCAATCAGAAATATTTTATCAACAAGGGCAAGCAGAGCTTGAGCAGCAAGTAATAGAATTAAAAAAACAACTGGCAGTAGCACGACAAAATCCCCAGATTCAAGTTGTCGAGCATGACATTAAATGGCATCTTGAACAGAGGACACTCACAGCCTTGAATCTGCCAACAGATGTGGCAGTCACTTTACAGCAACTCCAACAAGAAATTGTACAGCGACAGCAGGAAGAAGTTTCTCTGAGGGAAAGTGAAGAACGGCTCAGGCTAGCTCTAGATGCTTCCCAGATGGGCATGTGGGATTGGAATATTGTTACCAATCAAGTTATCTGGTCAGAAAATCATGAAGTGCTTTTTGGTCTGCTTCCAGGGAGTTTTGAGGGCACTTATGAGGCGTTTTTGAAGTGCGTTTATCGTGAAGACAGGCAATCTGTAATGCAAGTTATTGCCCAGGCTTTAAGACAAAAGACTGACTACAATAATGAATATCGCATAGTTAGATTAGATAAAACTGTACATTGGATTTCTGCCAAGGGAAAATTTATTTATGACGATCAGGGACAAGCGGTGCGAATGATTGGAGTTTGTATGGAAACTACTGTGTGCAAGCAGGCAGAAGAAAGTACTCGTGAACTAACAACCCAAGTCCAAGAACAGGCAAATATTTTAAATGCTATCCTCACTGCATCAGTAGATCACATTTACATCTTTAATCGCAGAGGTTGCTATCAGTATGTCAGTCGTGATGGAGCTACTCTACTAGGCTTAAAGCCCCAGGATATCATCGGAAAAACTTTGCCAGAACTGGATTTACATACAGACCTTGTAGAGCAGATAGATAATCAACGACAAGCTGTGATGAAAACTGGGCAGCCGGTTAAGGATGAGTGTGAATATCTTACCACTGATGGGGTACATTATTATGAATACATCCTCACAGCATTACGGAATTCTAATCAAACTATTGAAGGCGTAATTAGTGTTTATCACGATATTACGGAACACAAACGGGCAGAAAAATCATTACGTGAAAGTGAAGCGCGATTTCGGCGTTTATTTGAATCTAATCTGATTGGAGTCGCTTTTTGGAATGTGGATGGCTTTATTATTGATGCCAATGATGCCTTTCTTCAACTAGCTGGCTACACTCGTGATCAGTTTGCCACCTTAGGTAGAATTAATTACAGAGAACTTACTCCTGTCGAATATAAGCATTTAGACGATCGCGCCCTCTTGGAGGTGCAAACCACTGGAGTTTCCAAAATTTATGAGAAAGAGTACCTCCACCCCAACGGGAAGCGAGTCCCAATTGTTTTAGGGATAGCCTTGCTGAATGACTCTAAGGATAATGGTGTTGCTTTTGTACTGGATATTACCGATCGCAAATCAGCCGAGAAAGAATGCGCTCACCTCCTCGAACGAGAAATGAAAGCACGCAAACAAGCAGAAATCGCCAACAAAATCAAAGATGAATTTCTGGCGGTTCTCTCCCATGAACTACGAACCCCACTCAACTCCGTTTTGGGGTGGGCGAAAATGCTGCGGACTCGCAAGTTTGATGAAAAAACCACTAACCACGCCTTGGAAACCGTTGAACGCAACGTCAAGTTACAAACCCAGCTAATTGAAGATTTGTTGGATGTGTCTCACCTCCTCCAAGGAAAATTAAACTTGAATATCTGTCCAGTCAGCTTGGTAATGGTGGTTGAAGCAGCACTAGAGACAGTACAACTAGCAGCACAAGCTAAGTCAATTCAAATTCAAACCATATTTGATTGCACTTTGGGACAAGTGATGGGTGACCCAAATCGGCTTCAGCAAGTTGTGTGGAATCTCCTTTCCAATGCGGTAAAATTTACACCGACAGGAGGACGGGTAGAAATTCGATTAGTGGAAGTTGGTAAGCAAGTTCAAATTCAGGTCAGCGATACAGGTAAGGGAATTAGCGCAGACTTTTTGCCTTATTTGTTTGATTACTTTCGCCAAGCTGATAGTACAACTACCCGGACATTTGGTGGACTAGGTTTAGGATTAGCGATCGTGCGTAAAGTTGTCGAAATGCATGGGGGAAATGTTCAAGCCGAAACCCCTGGAGAAATATCGGGTGCAACCTTCACTGTTCAACTACCACTTTTGGTCAGAAGTGAACAGGTTAAACATGAAGAGAATGAGTCTTTAGATTGTCAGCCGGAATCCTCCCGCCTTTTAAACACTCAAATTTTGGTGGTAGACGATGAACCTGATATCCGCGACTTAATTACCTTTATTTTACAAGACTACGGTGTGGAAGTAACCGCAGTATCATCAGCACAGGAGGCATTACAAGCGCTGTCTGAGTCGATACCAGATGTTTTGATTAGCGATATTGGAATGCCAAAGACAGACGGTTATATGCTGATGCGGGAAGTGAGAGCGCGATCGCCTCAACAAGGAGGACGCGTACCAGCGATCGCTCTGACGGCTTATGCAGGGGAAATGAATCAGCAGCAAGCACTAGCAGCAGGATTTCAAATGCATATTTCTAAACCAGTAGATCCAGATGTATTGATAAAGGCGATCGCTGATTTAATTGAGCCAAGCTGATATTAGGTAAGCGTCCGAAAGTCTTTCCATAACTTTAATGTTGTTTGATCATTGTCAGCTAATACAATCGCATTGTCAGTCGATACAATCGCATTGTCAGCCGATATAATCGCATTGTCAGCCGATACAATCGCATTGTCAGTCGATACAATAATTTTTCCCTGCTACCTTCTTTTACGGCGACGGTTTATCTGTAGTGTGAGCCACCGCTACCTTCAAAACGCGATCGCCCAGGTTTATAACACTACTAACGATACTGGTTATAGCGCTTCTCGTTGGGTGAGGTACAGTTTTGATCTCTCTTTTACAGGACTTACGCACAGGTCATGGAAGAACGAACCACAGAGACACAGAGAAGCCAGTGCGTTGGGCGGGTTAAGAGACTTGTTCGCGCAGCGTCTCCGATAGGAGAAGCAACTGGCGCGACACGGAGGATTAAGAGTTTGAGAGGTTTTTTGCGTAAGTCCTATTTTAAAAGGAGAGAGGCTTTGAATTCTTCCCCCTTAGAGCGTCAGGAAGGGGGTTAGGTCTATCTGCGTACTTCATTCAATTTATAAATGGCTATATCCCTTTGAGAATCGCTATAAGATGAGTAAAAGGGTCTTCTCTATCAACAATTTCAATCTTAAACACCATGAAGTGTTCTAAATTTAAGACAGCTATCTACCGTTTGCATAGAAATGACTGAGCAACGTGATGCTGACTCACCGTCAACTGATTCTCAGCAGTTGAGTAAACCGACCGATGGAGCAGCTACTAAATCGGTCGATAATTCCTGGACAAACCGCATTGCTGGTGTCTGGAACAACGCAACAACCCGCTTAACGCAACTTTTGCCCGTAGAACAACTGGCACAGACAGTTGTTGAATGGTTTAGTGTAAACGAAACTCAGGTTGCAGAGATTTTAGAGAAAATTCGAGCCGAACTGCCAACCACAGAAGCTTTAGTGATTGGTAAACCCCAAGCCGGAAAAAGTTCAATTGTCCGGGGATTGACGGGAGTATCTGCCGAGATTGTCGGTCAGGGATTTCGTCCCCACACCCAACACACTCAGCGCTATGCTTATCCTTCCAATGACCTGCCGTTACTGATTTTTACTGATACAGTGGGGCTGGGTGATGTTAAACAAGATACTCAGGTAATTATTCAAGAGTTAGTTGGCGATTTACAACAGGAGACTCGTTCCGCCAGAATCCTCCTTTTGACAGTTAAAATAAATGATTTTGCAACTGACACATTGCGACAAATTGCTCAACAGTTGCGTCAGCAATATCCAAATATTCCCTGTCTGCTGGTAGTTACCTGCTTGCATGAGGTTTATCCTGGTGATACCGTCGATCATCCTGCCTATCCGCCAGATTATCAGGAAGTCAACCGCGCATTTGCCGCAATGCAGCAAGCCTTCGCAAAGATAACTGACCGCTCTGTACTAATTGACTTTACTTTAGAAGAAGATGGCTACACTCCGGTATTTTATGGCTTAGAAGCCCTGAGAGATTCCTTGGCAGAATTACTCCCAGAAGCCGAAGCTCAGGCGATTTATCAGCTATTGGATCAGGAAGAAACTGGTAAGCAACTTGGTAACCTTTACCGCGATGCTGCACGCCGTTATATTTTGCCATTTGCAATTATGTCTGCCACCCTTGCCGCTGTACCTCTGCCATTTGCCACAATGCCCGTACTAACTGCCTTGCAAGGATCAATGGTGGGTCTGTTGGGTAAATTATATGGGCAGACACTTACGCCATCTCAGGCGGGAGGCGTTGTCAGTGCGATCGCAGGTGGTTTTTTAGCACAGGCAATTGCCCGGGAGTTAATTAAATTTATACCAGGTTTTGGTAGTGCGATCGCAGCTTCTTGGGCAGCCGCCTATACCTGGGCATTAGGGGAAGCAGCCTGCGTTTACTTTGGTGATTTAATGGGAGGTAAGAAACCCGATCCCCAAAAAATTCAGTTGGTGATGCAAGAAGCATTTCAGGCGGCGCAAGAACGGTTTAAGGGAATTAAACGTTAAGACTCAAAAATCCATTTCTCAAAGCAAACACTCACTGGATTTCCCACATAGCGTCCATAAGCTGCTATGCGTTGATAACCCACAGATTCATATAACCGAATTGCCGTAGGCTGATAAATGCCTGCAACTTTGCAACGAGTCAAGAGACATTGCCAGTGGCTTTGATATGAGATTATCTGTGTGTAAGAAACAATAAAATCATGCAAAACCGAACTTGGCAACCACCGAAATTTCTTCAACTCAACGGTCAATTTGTAACACTCAGACCCCTGATTCCAGAAAGGGATGTGGATACCTTATATGCAGCTTCACACGGCACTCCAGAAAAAGAAGCCATGTGGAATTATCTCTTTTACGGCCCATTTGATCACCCTGCCACGATGAAAGACTGGATAGAAAGAAACCTAGTAAGTAAATCCGACCCTCTTGCTTGAACAGTCTTTGAAAACTCAGCAAATATTCAGGTAGGTATTGTGGCATTAGTTGCGATCGCACCAAATCATGGTCGTGCTGAAATTGGTCATGTATGGTTTACTCCCGCAGTCCGCTCTTATTTTTCTTTAACCAGAGTGATGGAAGAGCGCTTAAACGGTTACTGCGGAATGCTATTATACGCAGGTGTTCCTGCCGCTAAATTTCAGGCGATCGCGGCTCGAAGGGCGGGCGCAAGTTGTGATTTTAGCCAAAGGCGCAGCGTCTTCAGCTTTACTTCTAAATTCTGTTTTGTTAAGTTACCAAAAATTGATAATTTATAAATATCGTTTTTTGTTAAATACTTTTAGATGCGTTTATCTCGTATTTTCAATTCATAATAACCATGAAACAAAATATTCGCAGCAATATTAATTAATAATTTGGAAAAGAGATTATGACCCAGTTAGACAAGACGGTTGTACTGATTACTGGTGCTGCTGGTGGGTTTGGACAGGAACTGACGCGACAGTTGTTAGAGGCTGGTAGCCGACTGATTTTAACGGATCTAAATGAAGTTGTGCTGCGTGAACGAGTTGAATTGATTCAGTGCCAAGTCGCAACTGGTCAAGTACTAGCTTACCTAGCTATTGATCTTTCTACCAGTGAAGGATGTGAAAACCTGTATCGTCAAGTCAAAGCACTCAATATTCCTGTCGATATTTTGATTAACAATGCTGGTATTGCGGTCTTTGGTCGCATGGATGAAATTCCAAGTGAGAAATGGGAACGTCTCATGCAGATAAATCTACTAACACCGATGCGGTTAAGCGCCCTATTTGCTGCTGATATGATTGCTCGTCAACAAGGTCATATTGTGAATATTTCATCGTTAGCAGGTTGGTGGGCATCGCCTGGATTAACTCATTACGCAGCTAGCAAATTTGGTTTGCGTGGATTTAGTGAAGGATTTTTCCATGAAGTAAAAGACTACAATGTAAAGGTTACAGCTGTCTATCCCTTTTTTAGCCGTACTCCAATTCTCCAGTGTGAACGGTTTGGAAGTTTTGCCAAGGGTAACGACGACTTTCTAGAAGATGTAGCAACCGATCCAGCCCAGGTAATGCGCGCCACAATTAAAGGAATTATTCACAATAAATTGCATGTCTTTCCCGATGCCACAGCTAAAAAAGCCCATCTTCTCAAACGATATTTTCCTCAGATAGTGAACTCGATTAATGATGCATTTCTTAGGAGGTTGAAAGTTGGTAAAGGAAAGTAGTAAAACTCAGAAGATTTTTGATAAAACTCACAAACAGCTGATTATCGGGGCTGGTTTTGTTGGATTAGGTATGGCTTGGGCACTTAAGACTGCCGATATTCCTTACGACCAAGTTGATGCCAGTGATGATGTTGGCGGAAATTGGTATCACGGCGTTTACGAAACCGCCCACATTATTTCGTCACGCAAAATTACCCAATTTAGCCATTTCCCCATGCCTGATAATTATCCCGATTTTCCCAGCGCCCAGAACATGCGGGATTATTTAAACGCTTTTACAGATTATTTTGATTTACGTCCACAGATTGAACTGAATCGTACAGTTAATTACGTCCGCCCAGTTGAAAACAATCTTTGGGAAGTGACCTTTGCTGATGGAGAACAGCGAATCTATAAAGGAGTGGTGATGTGCAATGGGCATCACTGGTGCAAACGTTTTCCTAAATTTCAGGGAGAATTCTACGGTAACATTATCCATTCTAAAGATTACAAGCATCCAGATCAGTTGCGTGGTCAGCGAGTTTTGGTGATTGGAGGTGGAAACTCAGCTTGCGATCTGGCCGCAGAAGCAGCCCGCGTCAGTGCTAAGTCTGTTCTGAGTATGCGCGAATCAGTGTGGTTTATCCCAAAGTCTTTTGCGGGAGTCCCAATTGCTGACTTAATAAAATGGTGGATGCCACAATGGTTTCAGCGGCTTATGGCTCACGGAATTATCCGCCTGAGCTTCGGGACGCACGAAAATTATGGTTTATCCAAACCCAAGTATCGAGTTTTTGACAAGCACCCGACTCTGAACAATGAAGTGCCCTACTACATCAATCATGGACGAATTATTCCTAAACCTGCGGTACGTCAGCTTGATGGTTGGGAAGTTGAATTTGTTGATGGTAGTCGAGAGGCATTTGACCTGATTGTTTGTGCAACAGGTTACTACGTTGCTTATCCTTTCCTACCCCCAGAACTTCAGCGTATTGAAGGAGCAGTAGTTAAATGCTATGGCGGTTCTTTTTTTGATGATTACAAGGGACTCTATTTTATTGGCTGGGGACAGGCGCGAGGCGGAGTTGGTTCGCTAATTGCAGCTTACGGTTCGCTGTTCACGCGCTATTTGAAACTCCAAGATGAAATCAATGTGCCTCTTGGTCTAGTTTTCAAAGAAATAGGACAACAATTGCCAAAAACCCATCTTGGAGATCCCCAACAGATTTTTAGACAATTAAAGCTCGCTGATCTTTTATTTAGCTGGCTTGTGAAAAAAGCACATCAGGTTGATAACCAATATCCCAACTTTAGTAATAACCCGCAACTTGGGTTAATAGACTGTGGTGGAAGTTTGTCTACCTCTACTCTGCATGGGTTTTAAGCTTGTTTATCCCTCAAAAATATTTAAGTACGACTACGCAAAACCGTCTCTCTGCAACAGGCGCTACGGTATACACACAAGTCATCGAATTACCCAAAACAAAAGAAAAACCTCACCTTGTCAAGAAAGGACATCCCTCTCCTTAGTAAGGCTACGGTGTATACACAAGTCTGAAATAGTTTACTCACCTGGTTTTTCGCGTCAGTTTTACCCCACCCTAACCCTCCCCTTGTCAAAGGGAGGGAACTAGATTCCTGTTTCCCCCCTTTCTAAGGGGGGATTAAGGGGGGTAATTTGACTTGTGTATACACGGTAGCCTTAGTAAGGAGAGGGACAGGTTTTACATAGTAAAACCAGGGTGAGGTATCTCAGGGGCTGCACGATAAATCTTAAATTATCTCACCAAAGACTTGTGTGTACACCGCAGCCGACGGGCGAGAGGGACAGACTTGAACTAAAAAAGTTCAAGTTAGGGAAAGGTTTATCGAACTCACGTCCTACACCTTCTCCTTTGCGGCTGGCACAATGCCAAACTTATTTAAACCTGCATCGATTTCTCTAAGTACTTTAAAATCCTCCTCTGGTAAAGGATAGCTGCTACTGCTGAACAAACCTATACTGACAGCAGGCTGCTTTTCCAAAAAAGAGAAAGCTTGGCGAAACTGATACGGCTTGGCTTTAATCGGTGAATCAAAGTGGCAGGGAATAATCCACTCAAAGTCCCAACTTGCAACTTTATCAGCCCAATCGATGGTTTCTTTGGGTGCGCGGTTGAGAATCAGCTTCTGTAAAATTGGTGCGACAAACAAACGCCCATCACCTCGTAGGGCATCAAACGATCGCTGCCAATCTGACTGCCATTTAAAGGGATACAATCCAAAATAAGCTTTCTTTGAGCGCTCTGGTGCTTTCAAAGCATCTTGCAATACCTGACTCCATTGGCGTATATCTAGTGTGCTTGGTTGAAAATACAAAGCAAACAACGAGATGCGCCGCCAACCCTTATGGTGATTTACTTCAATGTCTGCAACAATATCACAAGCATGATCCTTGGCATGGAACAGCAAAGGATATGGATCTAATAGAACGATCGCAGGTGGATCTTCTGGGATAGAAAGCACAGAATCTGTTACTAAAAGAGTATGCGATCGCTTGTGGAAAAAAGCAACTTCTGCAAACCGACCAGGCCCAAGCTCGATGGGGCCCAACATTGCATAATCAAACTCGTCAGCAAAGGGTGTTTTGCTACTATCTTCTGGGAGTACTTGAGTGCGTTTTGGGGGTAAGCCAAGCCAGCTAAGGGGGAGATTTAGCGGGAAACTCCACTGATGGGGAGCCACAAACACCTGTGCAGTCGGAAAGTATCTAGCGAAGGGGCCGACAAAGACTTTATGTTCTATACCAGAGATAGTTGGCAGGATGATGTACTTAATGTTGCCATGTTCTGTCACCAACTCATTCACAAGCCGGATGCACTCTAGAGTTGGTGCAACAGGCGCGTAGACGAGAAGACCCCCGGCTTCGAGCTTAACCACAGTCATGCGAATCGGTACAACAACGTAGAAAATGCCCTGAATCTGGTCAAAATTCCAAATTGTGTCCTTGACCACTTCTTGACGAATTGTCTGCCGCCTACCATATGGGTAGAGTGGCAAAACAGGCCATAATCCCCATGAAAAATCCTTTGGATGAATCTGTTGTGCATTGACTATGCGTTGATCATCAGCCACTCTGCAACCCCCTCCAAATTCCCGATGTTCTAATTGTTTTTATTTGCTCTCCATGAAGTTGGAGTTTAGCAAATTGTTGAGATAATAATCTAGCTTTTAATAAAACTGTTGATACACGCGCTTTGAGCGTACTGCTGTCCACCTCTACCAATATTCTTCATTGGTTTATCAATGAAGCTCAAAGGTTTATTTACAAGTCCCATTTATACCAATTTACTAAATTATAGTTACAAATCCTTCTCCCTCTGCCCCTCTTGCCACAGCGTGAAATGAGCATGCTTCTTGGGACGACCTTTTCCAGAATCTGACTTTTCACGGGATGTGGAAAAGGTTATTTTGAGGGTTTCTCAAACCCTAACTTTTACGTTACCTATTTTCATTAACTTAGAGTTATTGAGAATTAGACTGTGGAAAAAGCCACGCTGTTTCGTGGTTTGAGGACTTACCGTGAAAAGTCAGTTTCCAGAATAAGCTCCTGGTTCACCTGATAAACACAGATTTGAGCGCAACCAAACAAGAATATCTACGGGAATATTGGCAGTTTTTAATTAAAAATTGAAACAATAAAAAACCCGCTTATATGGCGGGTTGTGATGAATGTGATCAAATAGCTTATGAGAAATACGTTCTCATCAATAAATCCTTTTTAACAATGTCTTCAATCGGGACTCTCATAAATCGAGTTGGTGAGAGTAATGTAAACTTCTGCATGATCGCCGCCACCAATTCCACTATTTCTCAAGTTAATTTGACGACGTGTAGGTAAACCGCCCTTTGGAACTGTAAAGTTTACCTGTTGCGTGTCTTCTAAGTCATCTGTGTCCTTAGAAGTACCTTCAAACAGTTTTGCTGTTCCTGTGACTTGAACTGCATTATTCTGAACTATCTGTCCACGTAGTTCAACTTCAACTCGACACTCACCTCCCCAACGTAAATAAGGCACTTCAATGATTCCAGCAGGTTGCCCCTCATCCAGAATGACATCAACACCTTGTTCTAAATGACCATGTTCATTGCTAAATGGCCAGCTTTCATCATCCGTGCCGTCAATAGTAACGATTCCTGCAACTCTTCTTGTCATATCTATTTCTTTTCTTTTTAAGTAAAAGAATGTTCACCTCCTATTCTGGACAATTCAATTAAGTTACGGTATTACCCTCAAGGGTACTTTTTTGCTTTATAATTGCTTGATAATAGAAGATTAAAAACCTTTAATCTTTTATTTCGTTACCACATAACCACTTCCCCTAACGGTGATAATGTGGATCAATTGCAAGCTTTTCATCAATTTCTATCTCTACACCACTTCTAGCATCATGTATAAGATGTAGAGATATCTGTACTTTATAGACTGTATAAATAAATAACTCGCGTCCATGCACTCGTCTTTTACCGTTTTTGTGTGTACAAATTATTCATACTTGAAACGTAATTGACCTATATTTAATTGCTAAAATGCTGTGCAAGTTACTAACATAGCGGTTCTCTCTTTGATGCAACACGCGTTAGGGAATATTGCTGTACCCCTACCAATGGTACACCAGTTTGCTCAAGTCTTTTAACTCGCCCATGCGACTTGCTCCTGTATTACACGCAACTAAAAACAAAACAGCGATGACTCACTACATTTTAAAAGCCTCAAAAGAAACTGTGCATCTGGGTGGTTTCTCCCATCTGCTAAAACCAGCACTCACTATTGATTCTGGTGATACAGTTGACGTAGAAACTTATACTGGTTACTACGTTTACGACAAAGCACCACCTGAGTTTGTCACACCAGAATTTATCGACATCTGCCAAAATCTTTTACCAGAACGCAAAATTGCTGGGGGGCCGCATTTACTCACAGGGCCAATTTATGTGCGCGATGCCGAACCAGGGGATGTTTTGGAAGTACAATTAAATGCGATCGCACCTCGTTTACCTATAGGCTTCAATGCCATTCGTACAGGTTGGGGAGCTTTACCACATCAGTTTCCTCAACCTGCTTTGAGATTCATTCCTCTAGATTTAACAAACAATATCGCAGAATTTCCGGCAGGTACTGGTATAAAAATTCCTCTAAAACCGTTTTTTGGAATTCTTGGTGTCGCTACTCCAGAAACCTCTCGAACTTCCGTCCCACCAGGTTCCTACGGTGGTAATATCGACAACCGCGAGCTGCAAGCTGCTTCTCGTTTATTTTTGCCGATTTTCGTACCAGGTGGATTATTTTCTATTGGTGATGGGCATTCTGCACAGGGAGACGGCGAGGTAAATGTCACCGCTATTGAAACTTCCATGAACGGTAGAATTACCCTCAAACTTCGCAAGGATTTACAACTGACAACCCCAATTGCCGAAACTCCAACTCATATCATCACAATGGGCTTTGCTCAAACCTTAGATGAAGCCTTGGAACTAGCTTTAAAAAACATGATTGATTTTCTGGAACGCTTCATAAATTTGTTGCCAGAAGATGCTTATGTATTGTGTAGTTTAGCTGTAAATTTCCATATTACTCAAGTTGTGAACAGTCCCCAAAAAGGTGTGCATGGAATGCTACCTAAATCAATATTGTCCAATAAAATTAATTTATAATTTGCAATATAGTGACCATTTTTTATGTCTAATATTTTGATCCAACTGTTGTTAATCGGTTTAGTTTCTGGTGTTGCTGGCGGGATGTTTGGTATCGGTGGCGGTGCAATTATGATTCCAGCAATGGTGTTAATAATTGGTTTAGATCAGAAGTTAGCTACAGGAACTTCTGTGGCTGCTCAAATTTTGCCAATTGGCATTTTAGCAGCCTTAGTTTACCATCGCAACGGTAATCTTAATATCAAATATGCCCTGATTATTGCAGTTGGTTTAATTGTGGGTAACTTCTTCGGAGCATTGTTTGCAAATCAGCCGTTTATTAGCACCGAGTTAATGAAAAAGCTGTATGGCATCTTTGTGTTAATGATAGGTATTCGTTATTTACTATCAAATTGAAGAGTTTAATTAAGCTTCAGCAATATCTTTGTTAAGCCATCGCCTAGCTTTTCAATAGATTGCTGCTGTTTAGGATCTTTTAACGTGTCATCGCCATTAAAGGCTTCATAAGCTTTGGGTACGGTTACCTGGTCGGGAAGTACCAAAACTCTCATGTTTCCCAATATAGACCGCAGGTGAACTAACCCCCGCAAACCACCAAGAGCGCCTGGAGAAGTGCTCATAATGGTAGCAACTTTACCTGCAAAAGCAGTCAAAGCCAAAGGTGCTTCATTTGGAGATGGACGAGATGCCCAGTCAATGGCATTCTTCAAAACTGCTGTGAGGGAACTGTTATATTCCGGCGAAGCAATCAGCAATCCTTGATGAGAAATCATCAAGTCCTTAAAAGTGCGGGCGTTGGCAGGTAGTCCTTCTTGAGCTTCCAAATTTTCATCAAAAAGAGGTAAGGGCAAATCGCGGAGGTCTATATAAGTCACTTCTGCACCTGCTGCCTTAGCACCAGCCACCGCAATTTTTACCAATTTTTTGTTGTAAGAATCAATCCGGGTGCTGCCAGCAAAGGCGAGGATTTTGGGTGTATATGCCATAGTTGTTAGGTTGAATGGGAAGGATTAGACAGTTCAGCTGCATTATCCTGTTTTCAGGCGATCGCTATTTGCTACCTTTAAATTTTTTTTATAAACTTTCTCTAAGATTATGGTGAATTGGTCAGACTCTTATCTCGGCAAGTTACGACAAGTTGTAGGCGATCGCCTACTTCTGTTATTTAGCGTATACGTGATTATCGAGGATAACTTGGGGCGCGTTCTGTTGCAAAAACGAAGTGATTTTAAACTTTGGGGGCTACCTGGTGGCTATCCTGAGGTAGGCGAATCTGCCGAAGAATGTTCAGCACGAGAAGTTTTTGAAGAAACTGGTTTAACGGTTAAGCGTTTTGCAGCTGTGGGGTTTTCTTCCAACCCAGCCTTTGAAACTGTAACTTATCCTAACGGCGATCGCGTCCAAACCTTCAATTTGATTTTGCGATCTGTTGAATGGGAAGGCAGTCTTGCTTGCCTAGATGGAGAATCGTTAGCACTGGAATTTTTCGATTTGGCAGACTTACCTGCGTTAACGTCAAACGATCGCCCTGTTGTGGAAAAGTTTCAAGAATACAAAAAAAGCGGCGAATTTCAATTGTTCTAAAGCATTTTTTCCAAGAACTGCTTGGCGCGATCGCACTTAGGATTTTGGAAAAATTCGTGAGGAGTTGTATTTTCTGCTAAACTTTTTTGGTCGAGGAACATAATCCGATTAGCAACTTCTCTTGCAAAGCCCATTTCATGGGTAACGATCGCCATTGTCATTCCAGATAACACTAAAGCTTTGATCACTTCCAGCACATCTTTGACCAGAAAGGTAGATTTCCTTGAAGCAGAAGGGCCTAGTATGGCAACTACTTCCCCCTGGTAAAACTCAGTATCATAAAACTCATAAGGGGGATAATCTGGAGAAGTAATTATCGTCAGCGTGTCTTTACCTAAAGATGAGACAGCTTTTAGAGAATTACTATGTCCTGTAATGATGCTGATTCCTACTACTGTTACAACTAGTATCGTTAATAGTCATACTTTCTTTTTCTTCATGGACTTGATAATTATATAACTTCAGCTAGCCAAAGATTTTAGTGTGGCTAGAAGTTTTGTGCAGAAGCTTTTGAATCTGCATTTGCTTTTTAAACCACCTTATCTCTTAGCAAAAAATTTAGAAGACGGCGAACATAAGCAACCCATGATTCAGCACCAGGTGGAAAAACTGATGCATGAAGCATAATACTGCTTATTGTGTCGAAGAATAAATCAGAATCGGCATCTGCCTGAAATTCACCTCGCTCCTTCGCACGTTTTAGCACGATCGCAAAAGCTTGGCGTCGAGGCTGTAGGTATTTTGTCCAATACATCTGAGCAAACTGAGGATTGGTTAATGCAGTGCTAACAATCATGGCAACGGTTTGTTTTCCCAAAGGGTTGAGTGTAAGTTGTGCAGCACTCTCGATTAGAAAATCGATATCACCCCAGAAACTCCCTGTATCAGGTATCACAACTTCTTGTCTGAGACTTTCAATGGCATCTGCAATCAACTCTTCCTTGGAACTATATCGTCGATAAATCGTGGTTTTGCCCACTCCAGCACGAGCGGCGATCGCATCAACACTCATGTGAGTAAAACCAACCTCTATGAGTAAATCAATTGTCGCTTGGAGAATTGCCTGATGTGATTCAATACTGCGAGGTCTTCCGGGGCGTTTTTTAGCAGGTTCACTCATGTAGCAAGAACTTCATATTAATTTTTATCTCTGACAAGCTACAAATGGGATTGACATTTGTATTTAATATTATCGATACTAATAGTATCGATAATATTATTCACAGACCTATGTCTTTGCGAACTCGACCCCAATATACCAACAAAAATAGCACTCAAACTTTACGTCAAGGGCTGGAGGAATACTACGCAGTCAATTTCGATCTCACTGCTCCCAGCACTCAACCAGAGGATTTTGCCAAAATCTTGCTTGCTCATGATGCTAGTCACGTAATTTATGGCTGTGATACGGATATGTACGATGAACTTAAGATTTTGCCGCTGACATTTTGGACGAGTGACTTCAAATTTAGAGATTGGTTGCATGAGCGCCAGAATCCATCTGTAAGTGTGATGTACGAAGACTTGATCAAACGTCATGGTGTGATTGGGTTGTACAGTTCTATCTTTTTTGAATTACTACGATTAGTGCCAGAGTTGATTTCAATGTGGTTAAAAACTCGCAACCATCAGATTTTCATCCCGTTTCTTAACTTTGAACCAATGTTAGACCGTTCACTGTTAGAAATTCGTCAAGAGTTTGACCTTTTACCTTTCATCAAATAGACTTATCCTGGTTTACCCATAGAATGCTAAAAACCAGAGTTTTGGTGAGAAACCAAAAGACTCTCGTGAAGACAAACTTTCCTTGACATCTGCTGCTTTCCACATGCTATCAAAAGTTAAGGAAAGTCAAATCAAAGCTTTATTTTGGTAGCCTCCAGCAGCTTGACGCTGGCATAAATAGCATCAATATAAGGTGTGGGAATTTGAGTGAGTTTTCCCAATTCTGCCACCGCACCAACAATAGCGTCTATTTCCGTAGTGCGTCCGGCTTCAATATCTTGTAGCATTGAGGTTTTATGGGCACCAACATTTTCTGCCCCGTTAATTCGTTGTTCTAAAGTAATGCCAAATTTTATACCCAAATTTTCTGCGATCGCTTGAGTTTCGGTCATCATTTGCCGCGCTAGTTCACGGGTGAGGGGATAGCGGCAAATATCCTCTAGAGTAGCACCAGTCAGGGCACTGATGGGATTAAACGCCACATTACCCCACAATTTGGTCCAAATTTCCGTGCGAATTTGATTGCGGATTGGTGCTTTGAATCCTGCCTGTTTTAAAGTCTGCGCCAATAATTGGATGCGTTCTGTTTTACTGCCGTCGATTTCACCCAGAGTAAAGCGATCGCCTTCAATATGTTTGATTACACCTGGTTCAATGATCTCAGTTGCTGGGTAAACAACACAACCAATGGCGCGGTCAGCACCGATACTAGCTTCAATAATCCCATCTGAGTCAACAGATTGAATCCGCGTACCTTCATACTCACCGCCATGCTTGCGGAAGTACCACCAAGGAACGCCATTTTGGGCTGTTACCACCATCGTCTGAGTATCGTACAGTGTAGGGAGAAAAGGTGCGATCGCTGGCACACTATGAGCCTTAACAGTTAAAATTACTACATCTTGTGGCCCCGCTGACTGGATATCGCTAGTTGCCAGAGACGGAGTAGCAATTTCGCTGGAACCGTCTGCCATAAGCAACTTCAGCCCATTTGTTTGAATTGCCTTTAAATGAGAACCACGAGCGATCAGCGTCACTGCTTCCCCAGCCAGTGCCAGTTTTGCCCCTAAATATCCACCAATCGCACCCGCACCAACAATACAGATTTTCATTTTGTTTAGCGATAGTTAGCAAATAATTAACTAGTTATTTACCCTCAAACAGCTACGCTTTGCATCGCTTCTAGCAAGTGTTGATGAACAGATTTTGAGGCAGCTATTATCAATCCAGGCAGGCTATAGTTTTTACAAGTATACAGTGGCGGTAAAGTCGAACCGTCCAGAGTAGTTACAATCCAGCCAGCCTCTTTCGCAATAAAAGCGAGTGCTGCACTATCAATAAATTTACCCGACTTGATCACTGCTCCACTCAAGTCGCCAGTGAGAATACCATTAAGATTGGGAATTTGAATATCACTAGAGTAATCAGTCGCTATATCGATTACTTTATATCGATCTTTCAGTAAATGTGCGATCAAATTCATTCCCCATCCCAACAAAATAGAAGGTTTGGCGGATGTTATCTCTAACGGGGCACAGGCTTCTAAGTTCATCCCCAGCGTTCCTTTAAAAGCACCTTCGCCTCGAAGAGCGTAAAAATAAATGTTTTGGGCAGGGGAAATGGCAAGTACTGCTTCAAAGTCATCCGAATTTAGAATACAGAGAATAATTTGGTAATTAGAATGTCCATCCATGTAAAACTTCGTGCCATCGATCGGGTCGAGTGTGACTAAGTAATCATCTTCAGAACCGAGTTCAGTAGCACGAAAATACTTGGTGTTATTAGAACTTTCATATTCTTCCCCATAAAAGCGAATCTCTGGGAAAGTTCCTAGTAATACTACTTCTACTAGATTTTGAATAGCCACATCTGCATCAGTAAGTGCGGCAGCAAAAAAGTTTTTTCCTTGTTCTTTGGCGGGAAGTGCAGCAATTTTTGGTTGCAGAAAATGGGCATAGGCTGCTGCTACTTTGAGATGGGGGAGTAAAGTCTCCAAAATCAGTCGAGTAGTCGGTGTTGTAGACATTGCAGCAAACTCCTTTCAGAAATAATCTACCGTTGGCAGGGCGATATAATTCTATATCTAGACAAAATTACGGTATCATTTGGATGCAATGATACTACCGTTGCTATATTACTCTAATCTGTATATCTCAAAGAGCGTATAGGGAGATCGCAATTTTTATCAGAGGGTACGCACCTCATCTTCCTTCGGAAAAAAAATTATTGCAGTGAAGATCCAGATTGGCTGACAACAACTAACCCCTTCAAGAGAGTGAATGAAGGAGTAATTGTGAGTTTTAATTGATGGTTTTAGGAAAATTTTTCGAGCTTTTTCTGAGTTAATTTGGATAGCTTATGACGTTTGAGTGCTGAAGGTGCGCCGAGAGTTCCGAGAACGAGTAAGTTAAGGATAGAGGTGGGTTCAGGGACGGTGATTATGGTTGCAGAAAAACTAATAGGTAACTCACTATCTTCCAATCCAAAATTTTCAAAACCTGGTATAATTGGCGGCGTAGAAAAAACCTCTAAATAACCTGGTGTCGGCAAAAAACTAGCGAAAAATGGACTAGAATAGTTTCCTTCCGAAGTGGAATACCCAAAACCGTCACCCGTTAACTGCTGAGTATTCAGACTAATTAAATTGTCAACATTAAAAGGTTCGTTTCCCGGTATTGGAGTCCCGGCGACTTGCAGACTAGTAATTGTTTCACCATTTCGTGTACCAGTAATTCCAGAAATTAGGTAAAAACCCAAATCGTTAGGGGTGTCATTAGTGGTAAAAGTACCGTTTGCCACTATGCCAATACCAGAATAATTCCAGTTCTAACTTAAAGCAGAGGCGGGTTGCATTGTCCCGAAAACTAATCCAGTGGCGAGGGCTATGGCAGATAGTAGAGTTAGATTTTTCATGAAGGTTGTTGCGATCGCGGTTTTTGTAAAGACTTCCCGTGTATTATACGGAAATTCAATCTGTTCACTACCAAGATGGAAGTGGTACAGCAGATGCCTCTGTTGATGCAGCAGTCGATATTTTCCTTGTCTGATCGGCGGCTTGGGCCTTTTTGCACGACTAGTGCAACTTGTCAAATAGCCATGCCAAAGCAGCATCAACATTACTAACCTGCTTCCCTGGCGGTATGGCTGGACGATTTACCATAACAACCTTCACACCCAGTTCTCGCGCTGCAATAATCTTGGGCTTTGTTGCATTGCCACCGCTATTTTTACTCACGATGGTATCAATCTTGTGATCAATCAGGATTTGCCTTTCATTATTAAGGGTAAAGGGCCCGCGATCGCACAATATCATTCCCGGTGGCACTAAAGCATCATCGGTAGGAGGGTCAATCATCCGCATCAGAAACCAAATTTTCTCGCAGTGAGCAAAAGCGGCGAGTTCTTGCCTGCCAACTGTCAAAAATACTCGCTGTGCCTGATTTTGCAGAGATGCTGCTGCGGCTTCAACGCTGTTAACTTCAATCCAGCGATCGTCACTTCCTTTTTCCCAAGGCGGGCGGATTAACATTAGACGGGGTACTCCGACTTCGGTTGCAGCATCTGCCGCATTCAAGGAAATTTGAGTAGCAAAAGGATGGGTTGCATCAATTAATAAGTCGATTTGCATTACTCGTAGATAGCTAGCCAATCCAGCCACACCACCGAAGCCTCCAACGCGCAAATCGCCCAACGGAACTGATGGTTCACGGGTGCGACCGGCTAGAGACGTGATTGCTTCTAACCCTTGGATAGTCATCACTCTGGCAGCTAGTTCTGCGGCATCTCCCGTCCCACCCAGAATCAAAACGCGCATCATTGAGATAAAGGTGGAATCTTTGCCAAAATGCCCTTTTTCAGGGCTTCGGGACGCTCTGACCAAGGCAGTAAACCATCTGCTTTGGCATAGTATTGACTAGCACATTCTAGTACCGCAGATGCACTACCATCGACGGCTAAATCACCAAATAAATATGTTAATTTGCCTTTGGCAACAAAGGCAACTACACAGGAACGATTACAAGCACTCATACATTCAACTTCCTGAATTGAGAATTTATCTCGTAAATCCCAATCTTGTGCAAGCTGCTGAAGTTGGTGTAGAAGCTTTTGACCACCACTTTCACCTAAGCGTTTTCCATCTTGCCAAACGCTGGCACAAGTTTTGCAAACAAATAAAGTATGGTCAGCAACACTCAAGGGGCTAGTTGGGGAAATATTTACAGTAGTAGTCATCTGTATCTCGCAGATATGTGGGACTGATAAATCTATTTCGGCGGGCATCCTGACTCACCAATTTGGGATTTTAGATTACTTAGTTCCTTAATCTCAAATTGTTTCACAGTTGCTCCCAAGCGCCGGATTTGCACCGAACTTTCCCCGTTACCTCTGGTAGCTAACTCCCACCAGAACCGAATAACCTTATTGATCATACACTAGGGTCATCTAAGAAAAGGATATTACCAATGTTAGAAACCCGGTTTTTGCCACAGGTGCAAGATGTCAAATTATACAGTTAGCCTGATTTGGGTCTTTATCTTGCCCTATCAGAGGAGTATATGCTATTATTAATAATTGTGTGGTTAAGGACGTATAGCTCAGTTGGTTAGAGCGCTACGTTGACATCGTAGAGGTCACTGGTTCGAATCCAGTTACGTCCATTTATTGTAAATTAACTAATTATTTGTCACTGTTAACAAATTAGTGACTGCTAGGAAGCGTAGATACCCAATATCACAGATAGAGAGACGCGATTATTGGGTCTGTACAACAGTCAGTAGTTATTCTCCTTTTTCCTGCGTCTTTGCGTCTCTCATCTCTCCCTACCTCCTACTTTCTTATACTATGCAGTTTTAGCATTATCATCTAAGACTTGTTCTGCAACATTTTTCAAGCGGCTTGACCTGATTTTGCGGGCGCGATCGCTATTCCGAACACCACCCGCCATCTCATATTCACGGCTGTCTTTGCCATACTTGATAGCAACCACCATCAGCATCTTCTCAGAAAGCTGACTCAAGTTTTTTTCCATCTCTTCAATTTCAGTTCTAGAAGAGTCAACCACAGACAGAGCGGTATTATAAACATCAATTTTGTTACGTAACTGGTCAATTGACTCAATCAGTTTTTCTAGACTATAATTTTCATCAAATTTGATGTTTGGAACAATCGATTTCAGTCCAGCCGATCTTAACTGAGCTTTTTCTAAAATGCGGGATGTGCGTTTTAGACGAGACATAAATTTATTTTTTTAAGATACTTCTAGAGCTAGCTTGCCTTAGTTAAACTGCATTCCGGTTCAGGGTAACTCACAATTTTTTCTAATAAACTTTTCAGGTGATACCAGTAATTTTGCGGTATCTCATCACTAGATGTTGATTTTTATAGTAATAATTGTTTAAGTTTCATAAAAGTTTTAAGGGAGACCGCTCCCGTGAACCCGAAGACTGCTCCTGTGAACCCGAAGACTGCTCCCGTGAACCCGAAGACTGCTCCCGTGAACCCGAAGACTGCTCCCGTGAACCCGAAGACTGCTCCCATAAACCCGAAGACCGCTCCCATGAGCCCGAAGACCGCTCCCATGAGCCCGAAGACCGCTCCCATGAACCCGAAGACCGCTCCCATGAACCCGAAGACCGCTCCCGTGAACTCAAAGACCGCTCCCGTGAACTCAAAGACCGCTTCAGTTTGTTGGGGAGTGCGTAGATGCAAAGCGGCTTGTTGATGGATATTGCTGCGTAGGCAAAACTTCTGTAGGCGATCGCCTAGTATTCTGTAGGAAAGAACAATATAGGCGATCGCTTATTGTAGAAGGGCGATCGCTCATCGACAGTCTAGACAATTTCTCCGATGATTTCATGACTACTAGACCGGAGTTCGACGTAAAAAAAGTCTCTAAACCAGGCAGAAAGGAGGTTGTATGGGTGTAGGTTAGATGATAGCGATGCCTTCTCTACGAACGCGAACAGCGTGTCGCAGACAGAGGCTGTTCGCGTTCGCTAACGCCAAAGTTGGATCAGGAAAAAATAAAGGGCTTGGCTCTGCTGCCTACTCAGTAAAATCGCATTTTTGCGATAAAATTAATAGTATGCGTAACCTGATCCTAGACAATGCCAGAAACACAAATTATTTTCTTTCAGGATGATAGAGGAGAAGTTCCAGTCTTAAAGTGGCTAAACAAATTACTTAAACAGGATCGTAAGGGATATGCGAACTGCATCGCCAGAATTGAGCAATTAGCTGAGTATGGTTTTGAATTAAGACGACCCGCCGCAGATTTACTGCGTGATGGTATTTATGAACTAAGAGCCAAGCACATCAGAGTACAGTATAGAATTCTATATTTTTTTCATGGTCAAAATGTAGTGATTTTAGCTCATGCCATCATTAAAGAGGATAACCAAGTTCCAGATCGAGAAATTGATTTAGCATTAACATACAAAAATTTATTCATACTCAATTCAGAAGTTCATACTTATATCGAACCAGAGGAAGAAACAGATGAAGAAAACTAATGATGCACTGAAAATCATTAAAAGAATGATGAAAGAAGATCCAGAATTACAAGAGATGGTTAAAGAATCATCAATAAATGCTCAAGTATCTCAAATCATCTACGATGCCCGTAAACAAGCGGGACTAACCCAGCAACAATTGGCCGATTTAGTCGGTACTACCCAGTCAGTCATTGCTCGATTGGAAGATGCTGACTATGAGGGACATTCTTTGTCTATATTGGCTCGGATTGCAGCAGCTTTAAATCAAAAAGTAGAAATTAAAATGTCACCTAAAGAAGTTGCTTAAAACCCATCGTGGTTATCCCAGAACTAGAATAACAACCTCTTCAGCTTTCCCCCAACGATTACAACCGTCAGGTGTTCTCATTGCCAAAGATACCCTGGCGATCGCTCATCAACAGTCTAGACAATTTCTCTGATGATTTCATGACTAATTGCGATCGGCCACTCATGGACACCAGAGAAAGTTTGTAAATTCGATACCTGCTTGATGGTTGAGTAGCTGTAAAAGGCGATCGCACTTCGCTTAAAACTATAGATCCTGCATCCCCTTATACCAATTGACCAAAATCAGGCTACAGATGCAAGTTAAATCTAACTCTCTTAAATTACGAATTACGAATTACGAATTACAAATTATTTCCACCATCGCGCCACATCCCCAATAGCACGGGCAAGTTCTGCCGTTGCTGCTTTACCACCTAATGCAAAGATAACTGGAAACAATGCCGTAATATCTTGCAGTAAATTAGGGCGAGTGCGAAGGGATAGCTGATGAAGTGTATCTTGCCAGAGAGGGAAAAGTTTGGCATTTGGCATTTGTGACAGACCGGAAGCTAATGCACTCAGGGCATCGGCGCGATATTCCTCATCCTGAATTGCCCTAGCGGCTTCGAGTGCTTCTGGCAATAACTCTGGCAGTTTGTCGGCTAATGCACTCAGGGCATCGGCGCGATATCTCTCATCCTGAATTGCCCTGGCGGCTTTGAGTGCTTCTGGCAATAACTCTGGCAGTTTGTCGGCTAATGCACTCAGGGCATCGGCGCGATATCTCTCATCCTGAATTGCCCTGGCGGCTTCGAGTGCTTCTGGCAACAACTCTGGTGGCAGTTTGTCAGCTAATGCACTCAGGGCATCGGCGCGATATCTCTCATCCTGAATTGCCCTGGCGGCTTCGAGTGCTTCTGGCAACAACTCTGGCAGTTTGTCAGTTAATACAATCAGGGCATCGGCGCGAGATGTCTTAGACTGAATTTCCCTAGCGGCTTCGAGTGCTTCTGGTAACAACTCTGGTGGCAGTTTGTCGGCCAATGCACTCAGGGCATCGGCGCGATATTTCTCATCCTGAATTGCCCTGGCGGCTTCGAGTGCTTCTGG
>NZ_JBALCN010000027.1:0-924 GCF_036919615.1 Nostoc sp.
TAGACCTCTTGCAAAAGTCCCAAATGCGTGAGACAAGTAAGTTAGAGTTTGGTAGCATCTATGACCTACGAACAGGTAAAGAGCCTAAAGTCAGAAGACTTTAAACGCTTGTGTGGTGTACGTCCAGATACTTTTAACGAGATGGTAAAGGTAGTGCGATCGCTTGAGCAAACAAAACAGAAAATAGGACGACCGGGTAAATTAAGCTTAGAAAACCAATTGTTGATGACATTAGAATACTGGAGAGAGTACCGTACCTACTTTCATATAGGTCAATCTTGGGGAATAAATGAGTCTACAGCTTACCGAATTATCCGAAAAATAGAAGATAGGCTGACTTATTTCTAGGGTGTTCACACTTCCAGGCAAGAAAAAACTCGCGATTTCTAATCATCAGTTAAAAGTCGTAGTGGTTGATGTAACAGAAAGTCCGATTGAACGCCCTAAAAAAAACAAAAAAAGTTCTACAGTGGCAAAAAGAAACAGCATACGCTGAAGTCACAAGTAGTGGTAGACCAAGCAAATGGTAAAATCATCTGCACCGCTCATAGCAAGGGTAGAGAGCATGATTTTCGGATATTTAAAAATAGTCAAGTTAGGTTGAGAGAAGATATAGAGTGCTTGGGCGATAAAGGCTATCAAGGTATTCAGAAACTGCATAGGAAAAGTCGGATTCCAAAGAAAAAGCCCAGAGGAGGTAAGTTAACCTCTGAAGATAAAAAGAGTAATCAAGAATTAGCTAAAATCAGGGTTTTAGGTGAGCATGTACATCGGAAGCTCAAGGTATTTAAAATTTTGTCCCTTACTTATAGAAATCGTCGAAAAAGATTTGGTTTGAGGTTTAATCTGATTGCTGCTCTCTACAATTACGAGCTTCATCTCTCCGAAACCGAATCTTCTTAAGCGACTTTTGCAAGAGGTCTA
>NZ_JBALCN010000028.1:0-46161 GCF_036919615.1 Nostoc sp.
AATTAGTTAGTTAAATATAATTAAAATTTTAACAGCTACAAACGAATAATTTGAGTTAGAAAATATCAGATTTCACTACATATTTACCACTACCATTTTTTGTAATAGCGATCGCCATACTGATTTAATCGCTACAACACAGGAATTATTGAAGCAGCTGGTGAGTGCAGGGGTATCACCGTGCGATATCATGCGCCGTTCCAACTGTACAGGTGCGCTACAATATATTGCCGAATTAACCTGGATTTTATTTTTACCTATACTCGATGAACACGAACAAGAAGAAATAGAAAACGCCGATGCTGTCGGTTTTAACTTTACCCGATCATTAGAACCGATTGCGATCGCTAATTTAGTATTGCACGGCGCAGTGTATGACCTGAAAGCAGTAAACCCCAATCCTAAAAATGAAGAGGATACCCATACACCAGAGGAACTGTTGAATTTTATTGAAATGAAAGGGCGTAAAATAGCGGATATTTTGGCGAGGTTAAGGACAAAAAAACATTAATTTATTAAGACGACATTTAATTAGTTAGCCGACACCTATTATTTCATATTAAGGACTTCTACCAATTTGTAATTCTTAATTACGAATTACGAATTAGTACAAGTCCTATTGTTCATAAATTTGCAAGTTGTCGGAAACGTTCTTGAACTTCCTGAATCGAAAACAAAGTTTCAAACTTCAACCCAGCTGACTGGTACAACTCACCTCCCCCTTGCTGGCGGTCTACCAGTGCAATTACTTGATTCACGGTATAACCTGCGTCTTTAAGACGCTCAACTGCTTTTAGAGCAGATTGCCCAGTTGTGACCACATCCTCTAACACTACTACTTTTGCACCTTCTGCTAAATTGGGGCCTTCTATATAAGCTCTTGTCCCATAACCCTTGGCTTCCTTGCGAATAATCAGCGCTGGTATCGGTCGGTTTTCATAAACAGAAACTAGACTCACTGCTGTCACAATTGGGTCAGCCCCCAATGTTAAACCACCTACAGCCTGTGTATCTATAGGTAGCAAAGTAAACACCATGCGCCCAACTGCCAAAGCGCCTTGAGGATGGAGTGTTACCTGTGTCTTGTTAACGTAATAAGAACTACGCAGCCCAGAAGAAAGGAGAAAATCACCTTCTTGATAAGCAAGTTGGCAAAATAAATCTAGTAGCTTGTGGCGCAAGGTAGTCAAATCAGCAGTGGTTGCCCAAATATCTGAATAGGTAAGAGTTTCAGTAGGATACGTCATTACAAAACATTAAAAGTTGTGCTACACCAAAGGTTGAACTCATGAGAGTTCTGAAATTAAGCATAAATTAAGATTGCCCAAAAATTGAGGAGTCAGAAACGTGCAGATAAAATTAAAAACCTTTGGTGGTTTATTGGTGCTGCTTGCTGCTAGTATTGCTTTTCCCTCTGTTGTATCTGCCCAAACCCAAACACCCAATTATCAAACTACGAATGATGTATTTGAACAAGCTTATTTTCGTCACGATCGCAATTTCTACGAAAATGGCAGCCTCAAGCGTCAGCTAGACTCATTTCTAGGATCTGGTTCCAGTTTCGGTGGTTCCTTCCCAGAAAATGAAATTGCCCACGATGCTGAGTTGGTTAACACTTTATATCATGATGTCCTGACTCAGCAAGTTGGCAACGATCCTTATCTTCGCACTCCTGATTTACCAAATCCTTATGACACGTCGCTGATGATGTCTCCTCGTTTGAATAGCAACAAACTCAAAGTGGGAACTGAATTCAGGTTTGAAACTTTACCACCTCCGTAACAGTCCTACCCTATGGAGTCATTAGTCCTTAGTTCCTTGTCATTTGTCAGCAACTAGTGACTAATGGCTAAATTACCAAATCATGACTGGAGGAGTCTAACAAGGATGTCAATGCTCAAGAGAATGTAGTATTACTCATGTCCCAATCATCTTTGAGGGTCTGGTAACATAACACGTTATTGCTTTTTAACGATTCAGTGCGCCCTGCTGGAATCGAACCAGCCTGAAGGCGAATTATGAGTTCGCTGCCTCCCCAATCGGCCAAAGGCGCTTGTTTTGTTGGGTTTCGGGTTACTATGAGTCAATTACTTCAACTCTTAGGTTAACCTTGTTTGCTAATTTTAGAGTGAGGAAAATATCTCATGCACTGAGTTTAGCTAATTCCATGATTATAGCGTAAATTTACTGCTTGTGAATACTGGACAATAGTTTACCAGATTTTTATACTACATAATTTGATCATGAAATAGTGCAAACTAATATTGATTAAGTTCCTTTAAGGATTGAGGTCAAAAGCTTCACTATTCTTAAATAGACCAGCATTCGTTTGTGATAGCTTGTCAGCGATGAAAATAAATTCTACTGTACTTCTTACTTTGATTTTGTTAATCCTAATGTTGGGAGCAGGTTCTGTGAGCGCATTTTTGGGGTTTGAACTGGGGAGTTCAGCACTTAAAGGCGTTACCACACCAGATGGACGTCCCACAACAAAATTTGCCAGCAATAAGACAAATAACTCTCAACAGGGAGGGCTAGTACTATTAAAAGAGGAAGAGATTCTGAAAATTGTCAAGGCGCGAATTGAGGGTAAGACCAAGGCTGCTAAATCAGAAAAGCTAGAGGACGATGATGAAGAAACCAATAGCAGCAAGCAGAAGCCAGAGGAAAAACCGCCAGCAGTGGTTGAAGAGAAACCCCAGCCAGGTTTTCCGGTTACTGCCCAGAGTCAGGGTGTAACCATGTCTGTGCAATCTGCCCGCTATTCTGGTGGTGATCTGCTACTGAAAGTGAAAATGCAGAACAAAGGTAAGGATTCTGTGCGTTTCCTGTATAGTTTTTTAGATGTTACCGATGATAAAGGACGAACCCTGAGTGCTAGTACAGAGGGTTTACCAACAGAATTGCCTGCAAATGGGCCAACCTTTTCCGGTACAGTGAGCATTCCCACAGCTTTACTTGATGATGTCAAGAAGATATCACTGGCTCTGACTGATTATCCCGCTCAACAATTGAAGCTAGAGGCATCGAATATTCCTGTAGAAAGGTAGGAGAGACAATTTTAGATTTTAGATTTTAGATTTTAGATTGGGCACATGGTACTAGTACCGCTACGCAGAAGTCAAAAGTCAAAAGTCAAAAGTCAAAAGGGTTGTATTCTGAACTCTTGCGCCATTTTGAATGGTTGGTTTATTTACGCGCCCGCTGTACTAGACAATTTGCCTAATCCCTAATCTCCAAAACTTAATCCAAAATCCGTCTTGGAAAGTTCTGATCGCCCGAAACCGGCGCTCAGACTTTCCGCAAAATCCAAAATCCAAAATCCAAAAATGGGGGGCGTGAGTTTTACACGAGCTTTGGCGGTGAGTGGTTTTCCTAATTTAATTTGGACAGACGTGGCGCTGCGGTTGTTGTCAGTGCTAGTGCTGATTGCCATAAATGCCTTTTTTGTGACGGCGGAATTTTCGATGGTGAGCGTGCGGCGATCGCGTATTCACCAGCTAGTTAAGGCTGGGGATATTCCAGCGATCGCTGTGGAGATGCTACAACGTAGTATTGACCGACTGTTATCTACCACCCAGTTAGGTATTACTCTCTCTAGTTTGGCACTGGGATGGATTGGCGAAAGTACGATTGTCGTGCTGGTGAATGCATGGTTAAAATCCTGGCCTTTACCCAGTGGAATGACTACCTTTCTAGCCCATTCCCTATCAATTCCCATCACCTTTTTCTTAATTGCCTATTTGCAAATTGTGATCGGAGAACTATGTCCCAAATCCTTAGCCATGCTGTATTCAGAACAGCTAGCTAGGTTTTTGGGGCCTTCGGTAAAAGCGATCGTGCGTTTTTTTGGCCCCTTCATCTGGATTCTCAACCAATCAACTCGTTGCTTTTTGCGGATTTTTGGCATCCAATACACAGGTCAAGGCTGGAGACCCCCTGTGACTCCCGAAGAATTGCAACTGATTATCTCTACAGAATGGGGGTCTACTGGTTTACAGCGTGCGGAGAGAGAACTGCTCAATAATGTCTTTGAGTTTGGGAATATCATGGCCCAAGATGTGATGATCCCCCGCACCAGTATTGTCACGCTGCCAAAAGATGCTACTTTCCAGACATTACTTAAGGAAATGGCTTCCACTGGTTACTCTCGCTATCCGGTGATTGGTGAATCTTTGGACGATGTTCGCGGCATTGTTTATTTTAAAGATTTGGCACAACCTTTGGCTGTAGGAAAGCTAAGTTTAGACACACAGATCCAACCTTGGATGCGTCCCGTCCGGTTTGTTCCGGAACACACATCCTTGAGTGAACTTTTGCCAATGATGCAGCAAGAGAAACCAGCTATGGTCATGGTAGTGAATGAGTTTGGCGGTACTGTGGGACTAGTGACAATCAAAGATGTTATTGCCGAAATCATTGGTGACGCCAGCGAACCTGAAAACAGTGACGACTTACTGATTCAGATGTTAGATGAGCAGAAATTTTTGGTGCAGGCACAGATCAACCTTGAAGACCTCAACGAAGTTTTGCATCTCAATTTGCCCGTGACAAGAGAATACCAAACACTGGGGGGCTTTTTGCTGTATCAGTTACAGAAAATTCCTGCTAAAGGCGAAACCTTCTGTTATCAAAATCTCGAATTCACTGTGGTGTCAATTATTGGCCCACGCCTGCATCAAATTCAACTGCGACGCTTAGAAGAGTTAGGAGTTGAGAGTTAAGAGTTAGGAATTAAAACTCCTCATTCCTCACTCCTAACTCCTCACTCAAGAAGCATACGCCAGTGGATCAATGAGTTCTAATTCCGCAAAAGCTGCTAGCCGCAAGCGACAAGAATCACACACACCGCAGGCGACATCTCCACCGACATAGCAAGACCAAGTTAGCTCCCAAGGAACTCCCAATTGGTTCCCCAGTTGGATGATTTCAGTTTTTTTCAGGTTGATCAGGGGTGCAACAATATTAATTGGTTGTCCCTCACGCCCTTGTTTAGTTCCCAGGCGAAATACTTCCTGCATTGCTTGGATATAGTCGGGGCGACAATCAGGATATCCTGAGTAATCTAAGGCATTGACGCCGATATAGACACGTTCTGCTGCGATCGCTTCGGCGTAACCAAGAGCAAAGCTTAAAAAGATGGTATTACGAGCCGGAACATAAGTGACAGGAATATTTTGAGACATTTCATCTAGAGAACGCTCTTGGGGTAAATCAATGGCGTCATCGGTAAGTGCTGAACCGCCCCATTGTCGTAAGTCAAAATTAACCACCTGATGTTTCACGATCCCAGCTTTTTGAGCGACAGTGAGGGCTGACTGTAACTCTCGTCGGTGTCGCTGCTGGTAATCAAAGGAAATAGCATGACATTCACAGCCATCAGCCTTAGCTTTGTACAGAATTGTGGAAGAGTCTAATCCCCCAGATAACAGAATTACAGCTTTCATTTCGGTTGCAAATTTTAGATTTCAAATCGCCAAATCATACCTTAACAAGATGCCAGGAAGCAACGCTAAAAAGACTCCTGAATTCCTGTTAGTTATGGCAAACAACACTGCATCCTACATATTCCAGAGAAACAATCCACACCAGTTTCTCTCAAAAAGCAGTGCAATGTTTTCTCTTCTCTACGAAAGGCTGCACGAACGTGTCTACAACAGGTGCTGCAAATAATCATACAAAATTATTTCAGATAATCAGTAATAGTAATTCCTAAGAGCATTTTTTTGAAAAAAAGTATAAGTGTTATTGTTTGATTATTTTGTAATTTTAGTAGTGTCAATTGGATATTGATCTTGGTAATTAATTGCCTAACTGTAACCCAGAGTAAAATCCGAAGAAAGGAAGCCAACCCCTAAAACTTGGGAGAATTTACACTTAGGTCTTACTGAATTTTCTAAAGTTAATAAAAAGACATATATTCTTTGTAGAAAGTGCAAAATCCAAAGTAAACCCGAACTATCTATACAAAAGATATCTGGATTACGGGAACCGATCACAAACTTTGAAATTCTTCATAAACATAGGCTCTATGTTACCATCTGGATGGTTTTAGACGGATCGTAACTGGCTTTCGAGTATAAACGCCAACGGCCGTAGCGTCTCTAAATTTGGTGGTTGAGGAGATAATAATAGTGCAAAATAGCATGTCAGTGGCAGAACCGAATCCATATACACAGCGTAACCAGCCACGACCGATCCGCATAGGCGTGATTGGAGTGGGTAACATGGGACAACACCACGCTCGCGTGCTGAGTTCAATGAAAGATGTTGAACTAGTCGGAGTGGCAGATATTAACGTCGAGCGAGGGTTAGAAACAGCCAGTAACTACAAGGTGCGTTTTTTTGAAGATTACTGTGACCTGCTACCCCTTGTGGAAGCAGTTTGTGTAGCTGTTCCCACCCGCCTGCACTACGCCGTGGGCATCAACTGTCTTCTTGCAGGAATTCATGTTTTGATTGAAAAACCGATCGCAGCCAGTATTTCTGAGGCAGAGTCTTTAGTAAATGCCGCAGCTGAGTCTGGGTGTATCCTGCAAGTAGGTCATATTGAGCGTTTCAATCCAGCTTTTAAAGAACTGAGCCAAGTGCTGAAAACTGAAGAATTGCTGGCGCTAGAAGCCCACAGAATGAGTCCTTACTCGGATCGGGCAAATGATGTTTCGGTTGTGCTGGATTTAATGATCCATGACATTGACCTACTTTTGGAATTAGCTGCTTCCCCAGTCACGAAATTGACTGCTAGCGGGACTCGTGCCTTGGACTCTGGTTATTTAGATTACGTAACCGCCACCTTGGGATTTGCCAATGGTATTGTTGCTACTCTGACTGCCAGTAAAGTCACCCACCGAAAAATTCGCCGGATTGTTGCCCATTGCAAAAATTCATTTACTGAGGCAGATTTTCTCAAGAATGAAATTTTGATTCACCGACAAACGACTGCCAATTCTCTCACCGATCACCGACAAGTACTTTACAGGCAAGATGGTGTGATTGAAAAAGTCTACACCAGCAATATTCAACCCTTAAGTGCAGAATTAGAACATTTTGTCAACTGTGTACACGGTGGCAATCAACCCTCAGTGGGTGGTGAACAAGCTCTCAAAGCCCTGAGATTGGCAAGTTTGATTGAGCAAATGGCGCTGGAAGATCGAGTTTGGAATCCATTAGACTGGGAATCGGAACCAAGAGTACAATCATTGACCCCGACAGCCTAGAACAAGAAGAGGGGGACAAGGGGGACAAGGTAAAATTTACTCCCTTCTCTCCTCCTGCTCTCTCATCTCCCCCACAGCATCAACCTCAGAAGAAAACCCTAAAGTATGTTTTTAAATTTGCCAGGACTTACGCAACTGGCACAGGGCGATCGCATTTTTATAGTAAATACGTACTAAATAAAAGTGGTATAGCCAGATGGCATTGCTGAAATTAGTAACAGTAATCGCCTGTCTTAAGTAGGACTTACGCAAGAACTCTCTGAAACTCTTATTTCTCCGTGTCCTTTGTGGACTCTGCGGTTCGATTTTCTGTTACCTGTGCGTAAGTCCTGTACCACTTGAAAACGGGGTGTCAATGGAATATGCTTCCAGGGGACTTTCCTCCAAGCTCAACAGTTCACAGTTACTACCGGAAATGGCACAAACTTGGGGTTTGGCAACAATTGAACCATACACTACGTAACCAGATTTGGGAGCAGAATGGGTAGGTCAGCCCAACGAACTGCATTTGTGTAGCGTGCCAGAGGCAATCGCAGCAGACAGTCAGTTGGTGAAAACGACCGAAAAAAGGGAGCCAGCGTGTTGCCGGGGTTCCCCCCGTTGTAGCGACTGGCGTGGGAAGTATACGGCTTTGATGGCGGGAAACTAGTCAAGGGACGCAAACGCCAAACCATAGTTGATAGTCTGGGACTATTACTTAAGAGTTGTGGTCAGTGAAGCAAACGCTCCCCTATTGAGTGCTTGCAGCCTATGCTTTGATGGAACTGCTAGAAGAACATCTAGAAGTCTTGGAAAAAGTCGAGGTCATGTGGGTTGATTCTGGCTATAACGGCGATAAGTTTGGCCTAGCGGTGTGGCTGATGATTCAATCTCATGTTGAGGTAATGTAGCATACAGGAAAAGAATTTGAGGTTTTACCCAAACGCTGGGTAGTAGAAAGAAGATTTGGATGGTTTAACCAATGTCATTGTCTTAGTAAGGATTATGAGCGTCTTCCGGAGATGAGTGAAGCTGCCATATATGCTGTTATGACTCGTGTTATGTTACGTCGTCTTGTTGTCTAAAGATTTACTTTATACCAGGAGGGGCAAAGCTGAATATTATTGGTGTGTTTTTCGCAGGACTTTTGGGCTCTGTATTGGGCGCACTTATTTGGTATTATCCGGGTAAGCTTTTTGGCGAAACCCGTTTGAAAGCTTAGGCTGATAAGTATGGTAAATGGCTGGCTCTATCTAGTAAAGATATTACCAAAGCCAAAGAGTGGTTTGACTGACAAGGTAGAAAAGCAGTATTAATTGGTCGCCTTGTACCGGGAATCCGCACCTTGATTTCTGTTCCCGCAGGGATCAGCAATATGCCCTTGCTACCATTTCTGTTTTTTCTGTTTTACACAACCTTAGGTAGCGCTGCTTGGGTGGGTTTGCTAACATACTCAGGATACATATTGGGTAGTCAGTATGAACTTGTGGATAAGTACCTTGCTCCTGTATCCAAAATCGTACTTGGGGGTCTGGTTTCGGCATTTGTTTTCTGGATATTCAAGCGCCAGTTAAGACGTACTAGAAGATGAAACACGGACGCTTTTGGTTTGAAAGCAGTGAAAGCAGGGGTTACATCTGGCCAAAATTCGCCTACACTATGCCAAATAATACTAGATGTAAGTTGGCAAAGCCCACGGAGGTATCGCCAGAATTAATTTTTGGCATATTTCTAGCTACACTTGACGCAACCTAGAATTTCTGGTTGCTCGCATTTTTGTAAGATGAGCATGACAATTTTTTACAGTTAAGTTTGAACTAGGAGCTTTCATGACAGACCAACCTTCCGCCGCTAACCCGATGAATAGTGCTGCTATACCCATGAATAGGCAGCCGTTAGCATCGACGACTCCCATAAATGCTGTTAATAATAATCTTCCTTCCGGTACCAAGCTAGGCGGTGGTTCCGGGAAAACCATTCTCAGTGTTGATTTAGGCAGAACTTCCACAAAAACTTGTGTGAGTCGCGAACCCGGCAATGTAGTGTTCGTACCTGCCAATGTGAAGCAGATGTCAATAGAACAAGTACGCGGTGGTGTTTTTGAAGCCAGGGCTACTGACCCCTTAATGGATTTGTGGCTGGAGTATCAAGGAAATGGATATGCTGTTGGTCAACTGGCAGCAGATTTTGGGGCGAATTTAGGAGTCGGACAATCTAAGGTAGAGGCTGCACTGGTAAAAGTGTTAGCAAGTGCTGGCTACTTCAAACTCAGAGACGATATCTCAGTCGTACTGGGTCTGCCTTTTCTTTCCTTAGAGCAATTTGAAAAGGAAAAAGCCCAGTTGATTAGCCAAGTAGGTGGTCCTCATGTGTTGAACTTCCGCGGTGAATCTGTGTCGCTGAATGTCAGTAAGGTATGGGTAATGCCAGAGGGCTACGGCAGCCTACTGTGGTCTGAAGCTCAACCGAAAAAAAGCCCTGGCAGTCCCGATTTTACAAAAATATCGGTAGCGATCGTCGATATTGGACATCAAACCGTCGATCTTTTGATGGTAGATAACTTCCGTTTTGCCAGAGGTGCTTCTAAGAGCGAAGACTTCGGTATGAATAAGTTTTATGAATTGGTGTCCGCCGAAATCGAGGGAGCAGATAGTCAATCTCTAGCGCTGATTTCCGCTGTTAACAAACCCAGAGGTGAACGCTATTACCGTCCTAAAGGTGCTAGCAAGCCCACCAACCTAGACGATTTTCTTCCTAACCTCACAGAGATGTTTTCTCGCGAAATCTGTAGCCGTGTGCTAGCCTGGTTGCCAGAACGCGTCACCGATGTGATTCTCACTGGCGGGGGTGGTGAGTTCTTCTGGGACGACGTTCAACGTCTACTCAAAGAAGCAAAGATTAATGCTCATTTAGCAGCACCTTCCCGACAGGCGAATGCTTTGGGGCAGTATATTTATGGAGAGGCACAATTATCCTCCAATCGCGCTGCTAGGGCATAAAGCTGATGTTCCAATGGTCAAAAAAGGTAGTTAAATCCGTCACGTTCAACCCAGAGCTTGCTGATGAAAGCTTGTTAGCGCAAGTAGAAAGTTATTTGGAAAAACAACCAGACAAGACTTTCAGTGACCTCTGTAAAGAAGCCTTGTGGCAATCTTTATGTGTACCGGAATCTGTACGACCTGGTCCACAAACAGCAGTAACAACACCGATTGAACAACAAATTGGTGAACTGCAACGTCAAGTGGCTGGACTTGAGGAACGTTTTTTTGCCAAGGGATCTAATCGTTTGGAGGCGATGGAACATCATCTACTGCAACTTTCTCAACAAGTTGCACAATTGGCGCTCATAGTCAATGATCGATCATTCATTCAGTCTTCAACTCAATTAGAAGTAGTAAATAATACTTCTCATACTGCTGCTACCCCTCCTCAAGAGGTTGACCCCGTAATCAGTCGCCTTAGTCAGTTTCTCGATGATTTTTAAGGAACAATCACGTTTGTGAGCAGTTTGTGCTCCTCTCAACAATCCTTAATAGTTAATACTATTAAGGATTATTAATGTTTATATATAGAAAGAGATTTGTATCGGTGGGGCGATTGCTCATAATAGCAAATCATCAGGACAATCCCAGTTCAACTATTCTAATTATTTGATGCCAAAGCCTAATTTACAAACAAATGTTGGCTAACTCTTAATTAGATAATATCATGGCTAATTCTTATACTAATATTATTGTCAAAGGACAAAATCAAGAAGTTTTACTTAATTATCTTGAGAGCTTAAAAATAAATGCTTATGTTTCTCCTTTTATTAAGGATATTGCAATTGTCTATCCTGAGCTAGCAGAGAATGATTCTCAGGATCTTTTTAGTTTAGCTTCTCTAATATCAAGTCAGTTTAATAACTATACTTTAGCAGTATTAAATCATGATGAAACTGTTTTTCATTATCAGCTATATGAATGTGGTAAGTTAGTAGACCAGTATCTCTCTAATCCCAGATTTCACGATTTGGAAGCTGAAGATATTCTCAAAGGAGGAAATGCACAAAAACTTTGTAGCGCTTTTAAGCTAACAAAAGCTGTTAAGAAGGTTAAAGCAATTCTAGAAGAACATGGAGAAGGAATTTATCTATTTTCCTCAGAACGCCATAAGAAATTAGTTAAGGCACTTAAAATTCCTTTTTTCTGGGCAACTGAGAGCGTAGGAGGATATATTTATATTCAGAAAGGCGCTATTACCCCTATGACAGAGAAAGAGCCTACACCAGGATTCGCCCTCTCTATGTTGAAAAAAACTAAAAGTGTGAATAGTCAAAATATTTTTCCGATCGAAGCCAAATCTCCGTTAGAAACTCTCTTAAAAGTTAAACAATACAATTTCCCACTGCCCAAACTTCGCCAGCAGATGTAACACACAAATTTGCTCACTTTTGTGTTAAATATTATTAGTACATATTTTTACTAGATTCTTTTTTTACTTTATACACTGTATAAATGCTAGAATCCTCAAGTAGACAGTTAGGATACCTAGATGCCAGTTGTAACTAACTCAATCAAGTTTGGTACAGACGGCTGGCGGGGCGTTATTGGTGACGAGTTCACCTTTGAACGTCTAGCCCTGGTCGCGCCAGTTGCCGCAAAAGTATTATATGATACATATTATTCTACGGTTGATAGCCGGACAATAATTGTCGGTTATGATCGCCGATTCATGGCCGAAGACTTTGCTCGTGCTGTCGCTGATACTGTCACCGCTGTCGGATTTGATGTGCTCCTGAGCGAAACCTTTGCCCCAACCCCAGCTTATAGTTGGGCAGCAAAACAACTCAATGCTTTAGGAGCGCTAGTAATTACAGCCAGCCATAATCCAGGTGCATATTTAGGTTTAAAAGTCAAGGGTTGTTTTGGTGGATCGGTACCGCCAGAAGTCACAAAAGAGATAGAAGCGCAGTTGTCGGTGGGAGTACCACTAGCAGCTACCCCAGGCAAGCAAGAGAAATTCGATCCCTGGCCCAGTTATACAGAAGCATTAGAAGGTAAAGTTGATATCGCCAAACTTCGAGAAGCGATCGCATCTGGCAAATTGACCTTATTTGCCGATGTTATGCATGGTGCGGCTGCCGGTGGATTGGCGAAACTACTAGGTAATCAGGTTAAAGAAATCAACTCAGAACGTGATCCCCTATTTGGTGGCGGTGCGCCGGAACCCTTACCTAAATACCTTTCAAAGTTATTTGAAGTCATCAAAACTCACCGAGAAACCGATGAATCAGGTTTAACCGTGGGGTTGGTATTTGATGGAGACTGCGATCGCATTGCAGCGGTGGATGGAGAAGCCAACTTCCTAAGTTCCCAAGTATTAATCCCGATATTAATCGACCACTTAACCTTAAGGCGCGGCTTTACTGGTGAAATAGTCAAAACTGTTAGTGGTTCCGACTTGATGCCCCTTGTAGCAGCACAACATAACCTGTCAGTATTTGAGACAGCAGTTGGTTATAAATACATTGCTGACAGAATGTTAGTAGCAAAAGTATTGCTGGGTGGCGAAGAGTCGGGAGGAATCGGCTATGGCAGCCATATTCCCGAACGCGATGCACTGTTGTCAGCATTGTACGTTCTAGAGGCGATCATAGAATCTGGTTTGGATTTAGGTGAATATTATCGTCACTTGCAGAAACAAACAGGGTTTAGTTCAGCATATGATCGCATTGATTTACCCTTAGCAAGTATGGAAGTACGATCGCGCCTTTTGCAACAACTACAAACCCAACCCTTAACGGAAATTGCCGGGTTAGCAGTGATTGATTGCCAAACAATTGACGGCTACAAATACCGCCTCACTGATAAAAGCTGGTTAATGATTCGGTTTAGCGGTACTGAGCCAGTTTTACGCCTCTACTGCGAAGCCCCGACAATTCAGCAAGTGCATCAAACTCTTGCTTGGGCGAAACAGTGGGCGGAGTAAAATTAGTGAGGAGTTGAGAGTTAGGAGTTATTAATTCCTAACTCATAACTCATCACTCCTAACTAATAATTCGTAATTCATGACATTACTTGTAGTAGCCACAGGAAATCCAGGTAAATTACGGGAAATGCAAGCTTACCTGGAAAATTCTGGTTGGGAATTAACCCTAAAACCTGAAGAATTGGAAATTGAAGAGACGGGCGAAACCTTTGCTGCCAACGCTTGTCTTAAAGCCTCACAAATTGCTAAAGCCACAGAAAACTGGGCAATTGCTGATGATTCGGGCTTGCAAGTAGATGCCCTAAATGGCGCACCAGGAGTGTATTCTGCACGTTACGCCAAAACCGACTCAGAACGCATTGCTAGGGTATTGAGAGAATTAGGTAACAAAGTCAATCGGCAAGCTCAATTTGTTTGTGCAGTAGCGATCGCTCGTCCTGATGGTGCGATCGTATTACAATCTGAAGGTATTTGTCGCGGCGAAATTCTCCATACACCGTGTGGTAATGATGGTTTCGGCTACGATCCAATTTTTTATGTGCAAGAGTTGCAATTGACCTTTGCTGAGATGACACGGGAGTTGAAGGGATCAATTAGCCATCGAGGCAAGGCTTTTGCTGCTTTACTTCCCCAACTATACACATTGTCTAGTCCTGAGTCCTGAGTTAGGAGAAGATAAATCACCATTTGGCTTTACTAATTTTAAATTGACTTCAAAATAATTATGTAGAAATTTAAAAAATTGGATGGACTAGAGAAAAGGAAAGCAAAGACATAAGCTTAACCTCTTGTTAATATAGTTTTACCTTGCTTGATTATGGGGAAATATAATAATTTGCAAAGCATTTCAAATTTCCACCATTTTTATAACAAATCAAGCAAGTATAATTACGATTTAAATCATATAAGAATTTACATATGCTGAAGCTAGCATTGTTAATTGGAGTAAGTAAGTATGAGTCTGGTTTAGCCCCTTTAGTTGCTGCCAATAGGGATGTAGAGGCAATGCAGCAAGTGTTGGGAGATCCAGAAATTGGTGGTTTTGATGAAGTAAAACCTCTGATAAATCCTGAGCGACAAGTGATGGAGGAAGCAATCTTTTCCTTGTTTGCAAATCGTGAAAAAGATGACCTTGTACTACTGTATTTTTCTGGACATGGAATTAAAGATGATAGTGGTAATCTTTATTTAGCAAGCTGTAATACCCGCAAAGAGCAAGAAAAGTTGGTTCAGCCAACTGCGGTAGCAGCAAGTTATGTACAGAACACGATGAGTGATAGTCGCTCTAAACGACAGGTGGTGATTCTTGATTGTTGCTTTAGTGGTGCTTTTAGCCAAGGAATGAAAGTTAAAGATGACGGTTCCATACCTATTAAGCAACAATTAGGTGGAGAAGGACGAGCTATTCTTACCTCTTCAACTTCAACTCAGTATTCTTTTGAACACCCAGGATTTGAACTTTCTCTTTATACACATTTTTTATTTGAGGGTCTAAAAACTGGCGTAGCAGATTTAGATAGTGATGGTAATATTTCCATTGATGAACTACATATATATGCTAGCGAGAAAGTTCAAGAGACTGCTCCTGGAAAAATGAAACCTGAATTTTATCCAGTCAAAGAAGGTTACAAAATTTTATTAGCTAAAGTACGTATTAATGACCCCAAGTTGGAATATCGTAAAGTAGTTGAACGTTATGTTATAAACGGCGAATTTCCTAAATTTACACGTAAGCTACTAGATTTAAAGAAGGATAATTTAAAAATAAGTTTCTCGGAAGCAAGAATAATTGAAAATGAAGTTATTAAGCCTTACCGAGAATACAATGCCAAATTAAAAGACTATCAAGAAATGCTATCAGAAGCAATTCAGCATTTTTATCCTTTAGATAATTCGATTATTAATGATTTTAAGTTAATTGAACAAGACTTGGGACTTAGAGAAAAAAATGCAGTTAAAATCCAACAAAAAATTATTGCTAAACGGGAAGTAGGATTTTTAATATCTTTGGCTACTAGCATTTTTGAGAAGCTTGGATTTGAGGAATATTTCATAAAGAGTAAAGGTGTATACCCTCCATATGTAGCTTATAAATTCAGGCAACCTAGAGAAGATAATGAATTTTATCAACTTGTTTTACTTCAACGAAATGATGGTCTAGATATTTATCTTCTTAAAGAGGTTTTGAATATTAGTTTATTAAAAATAAAATGTTGGGAATATAACGACTTTACGAGAGAAGCAGACACTTTAACAAAAGGCATTTTTTTGATATTACCTAGTAAAACTGATATCTTTTTAGATTCACTTCACCCTGTGTATGCAGATTTCTTTAAAGGTAAAGTACAAGGTGATTTTTCTCTAAATCGATTTTACCAAGATGAATATGGAGAAGAAGAATGCACTAAGCCTAAATTTTCCTTAGTTGAATTTCCGTTTGAGATAATGAGTAACAGAAGAGATAGCTATTTGGTAGTTAGTGACAATGAACTTTTTACCAATACTTGGAAAATATCTATTAGATCCCGCGAAGTCCTAGAAGAGGTTATTGATTATTTATTCCAGCAAATGACAATACAAGGTTTATTACAGCCACTTTCCAGTCCTATTGGTAACACTGAAAACCCACCTATGAGTAGTAGTTGAACGAATAATGTATGCTAAGGAATCTCATTGAAGCCCGACCCAGCAACTAGATTGTACAGCATTAGTAAATGAAAATATAAACCATAAGACAAAAAGTGCAACTAAGTAAAAAACTCTCGTTGCTATTTCTTACTTTTTTGTGTCCATTTCAAACTCAATAAAAGGCGTTGCTGATTTAAGAAATGAAAGACTATCTCAAAGTTAACATTTTCGATATATTTCATCCTACTATTCAGCAAGGCCCACCATACTGGTACTCAGTACTCAGTATTTATTACTCAAACTGCTTCTGTGTTCTTTTCTCCGGTACGAATCCGAATCACTTGCTCAACAGGCGAGATGAAAATTTTACCATCGCCGATTTCACCAGTGCGGGCAGCGGCAATAATTTTGTCCACCACCATATCAACCTGATTGTCGTCAACTACGATTTCCACTTTCAGTTTTTGGAGAAACTCAACGGTGTACTCAGAACCGCGATACCGTTCAGTTTGGCCTTTCTGCCGTCCGAACCCCCGAACTTCAGAAACAGTCATGCCAACGATACCAGCGTTAACTAAGGCAATTTTCACCTCATCTAGCTTAAATGGGCGGATAATAGCTTCTACTTTTTTCATCTTCTTGACTCCTGACTTCTACTAGCTTCGTTTATATATCTAACCAGATCCGCTGTCTGAAGCTGTAACTAGCAGTGCTTTTCCTAAAACATATGTAATAATTACCACTTTTTAAAATGTAGATGCTTCGCCTGAAGGTTTGGGACATGAGAAGTGGCAAGGATTTATTAATTGGATAATCTTTGAGGTTCTAACATAAAGAAGTTGCTGTCAAGTTATTATTTTATGTAGCTTTTATAACCTAAAAATAGATAAATTACGTCATTTAGCAGATATGCTCAAATATTTAGAGAGTGATTGCAGAGAAATTGCTCAGTAGCCCGAAAGCCTTCTGCTGACTGTGGGAGTGTCAACTAACGTTTCTGATGTTCAAACAAGGGACGCACAACGAAATATCCAGCACTAAAGGCAGTAAGCATGATTAACAAAATAGTGATAATTAACCACCACCCACTGACTTCCTTGGCATCTGGCTCAGTAGTGGAATAATAACTTACTTGTTGCTCTTCTATAAAAACTGGTTCTGGTATCGGGAAATTCATTTCCATTACAGGTGTAGAAAAGTCTTGGCGGCGACTTTTTTCGGGTGGCGCTTTGGGCACAACGGATGGACGCGAACGAGAAACCTGCTGACGTGGACGCACTTGGGTTACTGGCTGTTTAGTGGCACTTTTAACGTCGCCAGAAGCTTGGGTAGCATGGAAATCCACAAACTTTTGCAAGTGAGAAAAAGACTCAACGACTTTGGTAATTTCTTGGCGTAGTAGTTGATTCTCTTGTACTAATTGCTGATTTTGGGTAGTGAGTGCATTTAGCCTTGCCTGTACTGCTTGCAATTCTGTTGACAATTCCTTGTATACAGATAGTGGTACAGAGGGAGGGTAGGCTTGAGTAGTCGGTGTTGGCGAATTCCTGGGAACAGAACCTATGGTTGTTCGCATCGGGGGCTTGGTATTAAAAATCAAGGTAATTAGATCGTACAGAGATGCTAACAGAGATAGTCAGCCCTGAAACTATGCCCAAGAATAATAGAAAAATGCCGAAAGGGCAAAGATTTCTGATTAAGGATAGGAGTAGCCCTTTCAAGGTGGGTGGAAATTTTAATCCATAAATTCTTCTTTAACCTCTTATCTCTGTGTTCTCTGTGACTCTGCGGTGAAATAAATTATTTTTAAACCGCAGAGGCACAGAGATCGCTGAGAAAAACAATCTTATTTTATGAGTCATCTTAAAAGGGCTAGTCCTAAAGGATTAGGGATTGGGGATTGGGGAACACGCGGCGCTCTCTGGGGATAAGGGGCGATGGGGATTAGGTTAAAACCCTGCTTCTCGTGGGCGGATTTCTTCAATCTTAAAGAAGGTTAAAACACCGTCTCTAGTGGGCAGATTTCTTCCTCAGTCCCATTGATAACTAAGCACGAGGTTAATTTGGTAACAATGGGAAGAAATGTCCTACAGGGCCTTGTCCTTCGCCAATATCTAGGGCGTAAGTGAGTGCAGTAGTCACATACTCTTTTGCCTGTTGCACCGCCTGCCACAAGTCTTTACCCTTAGCCAGATTAGCAGCGATCGCAGCCGATAGTGTACAACCAGTACCGTGAGTATTTTTTGTCTTTACTTGCTGGCAAGTCAAAACTTCCAACTTGTCCCCATCAAACCAGATATCAACACCACGCATATCTCCCTGCATAGCTCCGCCCTTGACTAAAACAGCCTTTGTCCGTAAAGTCTTGTGAATAATTTCAGCAGCGGCTTGCATATCCTCCAAGGAATTGATTTGTAAACCGCTCAAAATCTGGGCTTCATAGCGATTGGGCGTGATGATAACCGCCTTGGGAATCAGGGCATGGCAAAGAGTCTTCACAGCATCATCATCAATCAATTGTGCCCCCGTACGTGACACCATTACTGGATCAACTACTAGATTATCAATTTGTAAAGCTTCCACCTGCTGGGCAACAGCAAAGATAATTTCCTGATTGAGCAACATTCCCGTTTTGGCAGCTTGTACGCCAATATCCTCAACTACTGCCTGAATTTGCGCCACAACAGCCTCTATTGGCATCGGATCAACCCGCCTCACTTCTAGAGTGTTTTGTGCCGTGACACAGGTTATGGCGCTAGCACCGTGGACACAGTGAAAAGCAAAGGTGCGTAAATCAGCTTGAATTCCTGCACCGCCACCGCTATCTGAACCAGCAATGGTTAAAGCAACGGGTATTCTAGAGTTTATTTCAGTGTTCATATTATAAAGATTAAGTAAGTTGGTGCCATCAAACCAAACTATCTCAAAGATGATCAACTAGGCTAAAACCCTCTTCCCTCGTGCCTGATCGCAACAACAAAGATTTACAGTAACCTACTTGCTGGCGAGATGGTCGTTGCTTGGCGTAGGCGTAGCTCACCGTCCCCTTTAGGATCTTGCTACGCGTAGTGGACGCAGCAGAAGGCATCGCTTCTTTAAAAATTTTTAGAGAAACTTCATCAAATCCTCGCACAAAGCGCTCTCCATCCCATATCACTCTGGAAATTAACAGGACTCTACCACGACACTTAGATAATTTTTAGTACTAAAACGCACTAGATTCAGAATATTCACTGATATCAAGTGCTATTTGTAAAGGTTAGTTTTAACTAAGTTCAAAACACTCAGTTACACCGTTTACAACAGGTTCGACTAAGTTGTTACATTAGTTCCCTTAAGTTAAGGGATCAACCTACTAAAGTTTCAACCAATTTAACTTTTACCACTGTAACTTTAACTCTCCAGTTATTAGCGAGGGGTGCATTTTACCATGCTGATTTGGCAACCTCCTGACCTAAGACAACGGATAAAGTTCAGAGGAATTACCATGCCAAATATGATCACTGTATCAAATATAGCAGATAGGAAAGCTAGCTTGCAAAGAGTAGCGATGTCTACGACGGGCTATTCGGCGTCGCGGCTGCTACAGATGAAAATACGATTCAATTCGACTCCATCCAGCCTTGCTAATCAGACGATGTCTGACAACAAGCCCGGAGGCGAAGCGTCTACACACTAATCGTCCGATCACCTTCAACAGAACACTGACGATTGACGGTATCGATACCCCTGGTTTAACCATCAACGGTTGACAAGAAAAGAAATTTTCAGTTTTACAACAGCGTTTCTACAACCGATGCGATTTCAAGTCGCGATCGGACAACTGTGACTGTCCTGAAAAGTTCAGACAGATGACCTGTGCAAATAGCTACTTAGCAACTGAGGAAAGTTGCTGAAAGTGTATTACCAATTCACCCTACACACATTCAGAGTAAACAGATGACTACATTCTACGTTTCTGGAACAGGCAATGATAAATTTAATGGCTTGAGTCAGGGAGGTGCATTTCGCAGTCTCCAAAAAGCTGCCGACTTGGTGAAGGCAGGTGACACAGTCTACGTCATGAATGGTACTTACACCTCACCTTATGCCAATATCCTGCATATTGCAGATAAGCATGGTAGAGCTGATGCGCCGATCACATTTACGGCGCTACCAGGACAGACACCTGTTTTACAAGCAAACGGAAAAAATTGGCAAGCTATATCAATTACAGGCTCGACATACGTAGTAATTCAAGGCTTAACATTGGTAGGAAATCGGGACAATATTACATTAAAGGATGCACTTGAACAGAAAGACAATTTAAATAATCCAGCAACATCTGGAAGTGGTATTTTCGTTACGGTCAGTATTGACAATCCAAATCAACATTCAAGTCATATCACAATTAGTAATAACAATGTTTCTAAGTTTCCTGGAGCAGGAATTGGAACAGCACTATCAGACTACATTACAGTAGAAAACAATGTCGTTTCTGGAAATTCTTGGTACTCACCTTATGGTACGCAAGGTATTACCATGCTCAACCTTTGGAACTCTGACAACAACACGACAGATTACAAAGTAATTATTCGAGGTAACACCTCTTTTGATAATAAATCTTTAATTCCTTGGAAGACAGCAGGAGCAATCACTGAAGGTCATGGAATAATGCTTGACACTTCTTATGATGGAAATGTTGCTTACACTGGTAAAGCCTTAATTAGTAACAACTTAGTTTACAACAATGGCGGGGCAGGTATTCAGATTTTCAAAGGAGAAAACCCTGTAGACATTGTGAATAATACAATTTACCAAAATTCAAAAGTACTTTCAGACGGAGAGATTTTCCTTAACGTTGCTAAAAATGTTCGAGTCTATAACAATATTCTGTATGGAAGCCAGGGAGAGTCTCTCATTTTCAACAATAAGTCTACTAATCTTACATTCAACAATAACCTTGCTTACAACGGAGTTTTTAACGTCAGAGGTTCAGGAAATATTTTAAACCAAAACCCGTTGTTTGTTAATCCAGCGAATCGTAACTTTAGTCTCCAACCTGGAAGTCCTGCGATCGATGCTGGTTCAAATGCCTTCAATAGCGTCACTAAGAACGTTCCTCAGGATGGTGATGGTAATGGCAGCGTAGTGATTGATATTGGTGCATACGAAGCCCCTCGCAGCCTCATCCCTACTCCAGAAATTGAAGTTTTCAATGGCACAGTTGACATTGCAGATGGCAGCACCACCGCCATTAACTTTGGCGACATCACTGTTGGTAACACCCTGACCAAAACCTTTACTATTAAGAACACCGGTATAGCCGCACTCAACTTGAGTGATCTCAAACTTCCCAACGGATTTAGTTTGGTCGGAACTCTTGCTGCTAGCGTGGCTGCTAATGCTTCCACCACCATATCGGTGGCACTCAACACTACTACACCTGGCACCTATGGTGGTAGCCTCAGTTTAAACAACAACGATAGTAACGAAAGCCCCTTTGACTTTGCTATTAGTGGCACGGTTAAACCCGCTCCTGCTCCAGAAATTCAAGTTCTCAATGGCACAGTTAACATTGTAGATGGCAGCACCACGGCGATTAACTTTGGCAACACCAGGGCTGGTAACACCCTGACCAAAACCTTTACTATTAAGAACATCGGTACGGCTGCACTTAACTTGAGTAATCTCAAACTTCCCAACGGATTTAGTTTGGTTGGTACTCTTCCGACGAGCGTGACTGCTAATGCTTCTACCACCATATCGGTGGCACTCAATACCACTACAGTCGGCACCTATGGTGGTAGCCTCAGTTTAAACAACAACGATAGTGATGAAAGCCCCTTTGACTTTGCTATTAGTGGCACAGTTAGTCCCGCTCCTGCCATTGTCGGTACTTCAGGAAATGATCAACTTTTTGGAGGCGATCCAGACGATACTATCTGGGGACAAGATGGTGATGACCGACTTTACGGCAATAATGGCAATGACCAACTTTGGGGTAATAACGGTAACGATACCCTGTTCGGTGGTCTTGGCAATGACCAACTCACTGGGGGTGCAGGCAACGACTGGCTTTACGGTGGTAAAGGCAACGATGTGCTTACCGGGGGCAATTATGGTGTTGACACCTTTGTATTGGCTTCTGGTGAGGGTACGGACTCCATTACTGACTTTGAAGTGGGTAGGGACAAGCTTGCGTTATCAGGTGGTCTTCAGTTTGGTCAATTGTCGATACAGCAACGAGGAAGTCAAGCCTTCATTGTGAATAGTTCTGATAATCAAGTGTTCGCGAAGTTGGATGGGGTTAGTGCGTCAACGCTCTTGGCTCAGGCTTCTACAACTTTTATAACTATTTGATTCTGTTTTCCGATGACCAAGCCTCGTCACAGTGGGTATAGGTGTGTAGAGGAATAACTAGAGAGAAAAGATTTGGTATTGAGCAACTAAATTTATTTTATGGGGTTTCTCTACACTTTAATCCCTGTCAAGATGACCACAACTTCTATTCATTCAATGTGAGAACTAGAAACTTCAAGATTAGAACTCGAAACTTCCGATAAAAACTTGGAATTCTAAGAGTTCGCCAACCAGTCTCATCCCAACAATAGCTGGGGAATTTATTCCCCGGCTAATAGCAGAAAACTTCTAAAGAGGACTGATGGCAAAGTCGGATGTGAGTTAGAAACCAATACCTACAAAAAAATTTACGCAAGCAACTTGTTTTACCGGACTGATAATAACCCAAGTTGCTAGTTATAGAACTCCAGGATACTTCGCACACCTTGTTACGTGAGATCGCACGTAGCCCAACCGCATATTAGACTTAATCAAAATTAAATATATTTAATTTATACAGTCTAAAAAGTAGCTGATGATATAAATGCTTGCTTTAAAGTAAAAGTTTTCAAGGTGGACGCAGTTTAACTACTGATTTTGTTGCGATCGCAAGTTTTGTAATGCAGAGAGCAAATACTTACCCCATTCAGCTGCCAAAGGGATTTCTGTAAACGGAACCCGCACTGAATCGGTAGATTCAGAAAATAGAAATTCTAACTCTATAGAACGACCTTTCTCAGGAATATTTTCTAAATCTACTTTTTTGTCATCTACCAAAAGAGCTATTTGCATAACATCAAGCAAAGAGAATGTTTCTAGTTGAATTGGCCCTTTAGGCGTGGGTTTTCCCCAAGTTAGATTGTGGCCTTTTTGAGCTAATACTGAATAAATATCGTACTTAGCCCGTTCAAATTGCTCTGCCCAAGCGCGATAGGCTTCGACTTTTTGATACTCTTTCGAGCCTTGCCAAGCCAACCAGAAAAACATTACTAATAGGGGCAACCACAAAAGACCACGTTCCATCGTTTAAAAAAGTCCTGAATCGTGAGTGAAACTTGTAACTAAAAGTGCAAAATCTACCAATAAAGGATGCAGATAAGTTATGGTAGTGAGCAAACTGGCAAAAAGCGGTGATGAGTTAATATGAAAAAACTTATATTATTGTGCTTGTTTGTCATTGGGCTAGGATCTGCCATGTTTGGTTTCCTGAATTACCAGGGATTGGCAGCTAAAGGAGAGTTTGAGACGATTTTGCTTGATTTTCGGGAAGATATTCCATCACGTGTGGTGCAAGAGAATCTCCAAGCGATCGCCAAACAATATAACGTTACACCCCAATTAGACAACAAGTTTTCCCAAAAAGATAATGTGTATATTGTCAAAGGCGATCGCCAGCGACTCCAAGAACTGAAAAAATCTCAGTTTGCCCAAGCTACAGAATTCATTGAACCAAATTATATCTACAGGAAGATTCCACAACCAGGTGAAGTCGCAAGGCTTGGAGAATTTTTGAGACCCCAAGAAGATGACGAAGCAAGTCCCTCATTAACTGGTCCCAATGACCAATATTACAGCAAACAGTGGAACTTGCACAAAATCGGCATTGAAGGCGCATGGAGTCAAACCAAAGGCAGCGGCGTCACAGTTGCAGTGATTGACACCGGGATTACCAAGGTGCGGGACTTGTATGAGACGAAATTCGTCAAAGGCTATGATTTTGTTAACGACCGAGAAGAAGCCAAAGACGATAATGGTCACGGTACCCATGTTGCCGGAACTATTGCCCAAGCCACAAATAACAAATATGGTGTAGCTGGAATTGCCTATGAAGCCAATCTGATGCCGCTGAAGGTACTCAGTTCATATGGTGGCGGTACTGTTGCCGATATAGCCGAAGCGATTAAATTTGCTGCTGATAAAGGCGCAGATGTGATTAATATGAGCTTGGGCGGTGGCGGTGAAAGCAAGTTGATGAAAGAAGCGATCGAGTATGCCCATAGAAAAGGTGTAGTTATCATTGCCGCAGCGGGGAATGAAAATACTAATGGGGCAAGCTATCCAGCCCGCTATCCCTACGTCATCGGCGTTTCGGCAATTGGCCCAGATGGCGAAAGAGCACCCTATTCTAACTTTGGTGCTGGGGTAGATATCTCCGCTCCTGGTGGTAGTGAAGCTGGTAAGATTCTGCAAGAAACTATCGATGAAAACGGCGAAGGCGTATTTCTGGGCTTCCAGGGTACAAGCATGGCTTCTCCCCACGTTGCTGGTGTTGCGGCATTAATCAAAGCTGCTGGCATCAAAGAACCAGATGAAGTGTTAAAAGTCCTCAAGCAGTCGGCGCGAGTTATCCAGGATGATGGTTTGAACTATTATGGTACTGGACAACTCAATGCAGAAGCAGCAGTCAAACTAGCTTTTGTGGGGCAAATCAGTTTCTCAGATTTCTTCCGGTGGTTACGCGATAACGGCTATTTTAACCCCGGCTTTTGGATTGATGGTGGTGCGATCGCACTCTTACCCAAGATTTTAATGGTAATTGGTTCCTATCTGCTGGCTTGGTTTTTACGGGTTTACTTCCCCTTCACTTGGAGTTGGTCTTTATCCAGTGGCTTAATTGCCGGCAGTTCTGGATTATTTTTCCTCAAGGGAATCTATATTTTTGACCTTCCTCAGTGGCCTTTCCGGGTTTTGGGCAGTTCAATTCCTGAACTAGGCAATACCCTTCAGGGAACTGATGCGTTGAATCCCCTGTTTGCCAGCGTACTGATTCCCATTGTGTTAATGGCATTGCTGCTGGGACATCCTAGTTGGAAATGGTTTGCCATTGGTTCAACTTTAGGTGTAGCAGCGTGCTTGACAGTAAGTGCATTTTTAGATCCGGCAGTTTGGGGTTTGGGAAGTGGTCACTTAGCACGCCTCTTCCTCATCGCCAACGCCCTAATCTGTTATGGACTTGCTCGTTTAGCATTGAAAAACGAAGAAAAAACAGCATAAATGGGGAATGGGGCATTGGGCATGGGGATGGGGGAAAATTCTTAATAACTCCTAACTCCCCCACTCAGCACGGGCTAAACGCCCCGCTACCGCTAACAGCACTCACAACTCAGCACTATTTATGAGCATTACACTTAAAGGTACAATCGAACGCCGTGATATTGGCACAGGCGCATGGGCATTAGTCACAGAAGAGGGCGTTACTTACGAAATCCTCAAAGGGGCTGACAAAGACTTACTCAAAGCCGGACAAAAAGCAAAAGTTAAAGGACAGGTGCGTGAAGATATCATGACAACTGCCATGATTGGCCCTGCCCTGGAGGTCAAATCTTTTGAGGTAATTAGTTCTGATTAGCTGTGGAATTCAGAACCTCTTGAAGACAGCTTCTAAACTCCCCTTTGGGATGACCTCCTTTTACTTCACCCACAATCTGAAATTCCCCTTCTGGAGAATTGCAGATGATGTAAGTAGGCCATCCCATTTCTGATTTATCAGGATACTGAGTTAATAAAATCTTGCGATACTTGCGGTAAGCAGCCGTATCCTGCATTTTTACATCGATAAATTCTAAACCCAGTTCTTCAGCCACCTTTTTGTCATAAAAAGACATTTTGTGGCAGATGCCGCACTCTTCTGAAGAGAACTTAATTACAGCTAAACTCATGGGTTGGCGACTCTTTGATTTTAGGCAAAGTTTTTTAGCATAATGCCATGAAATACTACCATATAGCTGGTCATTAGTGTCAACTTCAGGCTGAAACCCTGAACCATTATCTTTTTTTCCTTCCCTGCAAGTAGCAAGGAAGGCAATTTTTTGGAGGCTCTGCCTCCAGTAATGCATTCCCAGGCTGAACCTGGGAACAAGAAATTATGATGTAGTCGGCGAGGAAGCTCTGATCTGAAATTGACAGCATGATTGCTGGCAGACAAAAAATTAAGGGTCAAAATGTAGAAAAAAAATTAAGAATGTGATTAAATATCATAGCAATCATTTTGGTGTGGCATCTTTAGCTCACAATAAAAAGAAAGCGATTCAGGGATTGGGTGATCAGGTTATGCTCTATCCTGGCGGAGGATACTCAAGGTCTACCAGCAGAGTGGTGCATTGCAGTTATGTGGACAGGAAATGCAACCTAATCGCCAAAAAAACCCCCAGCGGGTGTTAGCCAACCAGGGGAGTTAGTTATCAGGGTGCATCTACCAATTAAATGTTCTCAGGTTGAACACCATACTCCGGATAAATTTGTATAAAGGTCAGTTATTTTTTTAGATAAAATAAACCTCAGTTGGTGTTAATCTGCTAGGGGAGTGAGTTATCAGGGTGCATCTACCAATAGTCTTATCTAGGGGCAGCCAGTATACTTCCGGAGAAAATGGTCAAAATCAGGGTTAATGGCGATGTCTACGATAAGCGTAGCTGCGTTAACTAGAAAAAACCCCCAGTGGGTTTTAGCCAACCAGGGGAGTGAGTTATCAGGGTGCATCTACCAATAATCTTTTCTCAAGTAAATGGGTAGCTACCGGATAAATTAGCAGAGGTTGAAGTTGTTACTGTTTGTTTATCAGAGAAAAACCTCAGAGGGGTTAGTTATCAGGACAGACCTGCTAATAAAATGACCAGTGTGCTGCCTTAAAAAATGGATGTGTCAGGGATGATTGCTGTTTTAGAACTTATGCACAAGAGATTCTCCAATCCCTTAAAAAAAGTTGGCTCTTAAAGTTCCCCCTTTTTCAGGGGAGCTACTGCCTTGCTGTTAGCGCAGGGTAGGAACGACTCAAAGGATTCCCCGACTCCTAAAGCAAGCTTACAGGCAGCGTCTTTAAGCAGGAGAAGCAACTGGTGTAGGCTTATTCAGATATAGGTTTGGTGGTTTTCAGTGCGTAAGTTGTGTGCTTATTAAGTAATAAAAAAACCCCCAGTGGGTTTTAGCCAACCAGGGGAGCTAGTTATCAGGGTGCATCTACCAATTAAATGTTCTAAGTTAAACCACCATGCTCCGGATAAATTTATTAGAAAATTTATTGTTGCCGTGTGTCAAAAAAAACAAGAGTGGATATTAACTGAATTAGGGGAGTTAAAGATCAAGGGACATCCATCTACTAATCAAGTATTCTAGGGTTAAGCACTATTTTCTGGTAGAGAATATCTGCGTTAGAGGTTACTGTTGTTTGCCAAAATAAAAAAACCCCCAGTGGTGTTAGCCAACTAGGGGAGTTGAAGATCAAGGTGCATCTACCAATTAAGTGTTCTAGACCGAAGTAATCCGATCCGGATAAAGTTGTAAAGGCAGAAAACGCAAAACAACTAGAATCAGAAACATTCAGGGGTGGGATGCATCTAAGTTATCAGAGGGAGCGAAAAATCGACTTGAAACTTTCGCGTTTCAAACCAGATTTAGGAGGCGGACAGGAGAAACTGTGACCCAGGAATTCCACATTTCGGTAACTCCTGTAGGGCAAAATGACTACTTGGTGCGGACGGAACAAGTCGCGCCTGGGGTGCCATTGGCAGAAGAACTGGTGACTTGGCCTGTAGCTGATTGGTTGATCGCTGCTGGGCATTTGATGAATGACCCGTTAAAGTCGGTGTTGCAAGGAGATCCATTCGCCTCTGGCGGCCATGAAAGCGATATCGCCAGAAACTCTGTAAACTTGGTGGCGTTGGGTCAACAATTTTATAACGCTTTATTTCAAGGCACTCTCAGAGATAGTTGGATTACTGCCCAAGGTATTGCCCAGAACCATCAACAAGTACTACGCTTGCGCTTGGGGCTAAAAGACACTAGATTAGCTCGTCTGCCTTGGGAAGTGATGCACGCAGGCGATCGCCCTCTGGCTACTGGGCCTTATGTCGCTTTTTCTCGGTTCCAAAGTGGAATTTTGGGAGCTTCCCTTTTGCGATCCCTGCGGGGGGCTACGCCTACGCGAAATATGCCCACACCACTAGAACAAGGTGGTGTGAAAGTATTGATGGTAATTGCTTCCCCCTCAGATCAAGTCCGTCTTGACTTACTCAAACAAGAAGCGATCAAACTGCAAGCTGAACTTCACCGTCAAACATCACGACTTGCTGAAGGTAGCAACCGTTACCCACAAATTGACCTGACTGTGCTAGACCAGCCAGGACGGGAAGAACTGACGCAAGCCCTAGAACAAGGCAGATACCACGTTCTCCACTACTCTGGTCATAGTAACTTAGGTACCAATGGCGGAGAAATTTATCTTGCTAGTCGCAGAACTGGCTTAACAGAAATCTTGACTGGGGACGATCTGGCAGGTTTGCTTGTCAACAATAACATCCAAATGGCAGTGTTTAACTCCTGCTTGGGGGCGTACACACCTGCATCCAATCCCTCTGGAGATACTGGCGAACGAAACCTGGCAGAAAGTCTGGTGAAACGCGGAATCAGAAGCGTTTTGGCTATGTCAGAACGGATTCCTGATGAAGTGGCACTGACGCTCACACAATTGTTTTACCGCAACTTGAGTCAGGGATATCCAGTAGATTTGTGCGTAAGTCGGGTGCGCCAAGGATTAATTTCTGCCTATGGTTCTCACCAGATGTACTGGGCATTACCGATTTTATTTCTCCAGCCAGAATTTGACGGTTTCTTGAGGCAGGAAACTGAGTTATCCGAAAGTGAGGAGTCCTCCAACCAGTATAGTTCGCCTTTAGGGGCAACTTCCACGATGTACTCTGCGATCGCAGATGATACCGAAATGCCTTTAGGAATGGAGGAAATGATTCCTTCTGATTTGGCGCGTGACTCTTCTGGGTTGGACTGGCTGGGTGAAGATACTTGGGGCGATCTCGTTGATGAAATTGAGTATGATGACCCAAGCTATGCAGAAGATTGTGCTATAGTTTCGGATTTATTTCGTCAGCTAGATAACCAAAAAGCTCCAACTGAATTAGATCAACAAATTCGCGAAAATAATCTTCAGCAAAGGCAGGTTTCAGAGGAAATAACTTCTTTGCAAAAGGAAGCAGATTTGTGGGGAGAAGCCCCAGCACCTCCATCTGAAACTGCTGGAAACTTGGAAGGAAATTGGCAAAATTCTGCTGATTTTTTGCGTTCGCAACCAGCCCCACCAAGACCTCATACCCGTCGCCGCAAGCTATGGCCGATTGTGGGCATTGTGGGAATTAGTGCGTTAGCAGCTGCGATCGGTTTAAATTGGTGGTGGCAAAATCGACCCCAAGCAATGCCTAAAATACCAGTAATTCCTACCCAGTCTTTACCCATTCAAAAGCAGCAAAATATCGACTTAGAAACAGCAGCGACTGGAATTGTCACTGCCACCGCTACGGAAAAATTGAGCCAGGGAGATTTGCAAGGTGGGTTATTGGCTGTAGAAGAACTACTTAATCGTGGCGCACTGGCTGCGGCTGATACTGCCCTGAAACTAATTCCAAATAAACAAGCTGATGATCCATCTGTCAACTTTTACAAGGGACGATTAGCATGGCAGTCTATCCAAACTAGAGACAATAACTATAGCATTGATGATGCCCGCCGTTACTGGGAAACTGCTGCAAAAGCTAAACCAGAATCGCTTTTGTATAATAACGCTTTGGGATTTGCCTACTACACAGAAGGCAATCTAAATCGAGCTAATGACTCTTGGTTCAAAGCTTTGAATTTAGCTCTCAAAGAAAAGAACACAGACTCAAGATCCACAAAGACAGCAGTTCCTCAGGATGCTTTAACTTCCTATGCTGGTTTAGCTCTCGGACTATATAAATCTGCACTTAGTCAGCCTAATGGTAAGCAGACACAATATCTGAATGAAGCGTTCAAGTTGCGGCAGTTGGTAGTTAAGTCTGATCCAGTAAATTTCCAGGTAGATAAATTAGCTAAAAATTGGTTGTGGACGGAGAAGGCGATTGAAGATTGGCGATCGCTCCTTCAGGAAAAAGGTGAAGAACAGTAATATGTTGTGGTGGAGCGATCGCTTTTAATTAAATAGCAGTTTTCAATTCTATGTAATACAGTCGGTTTGTAGGGGCACAGCAATGCTCATCGGTGTCAACTTAAGCCCAAACACTCAATTTCCCGTTCTTTTAGATCCCCCAACCCCCTTAAAAAGGGGGCACTCGATTCTAGTTCTACCCCCTTTTTAAGGGGGGTTAGGGGGGATCAAAATCTAGGTGGTACATCGAAAAATTTTCACAATTCAAATAGGATTTTTCTATACTCTTATTTATTGCCTTGAAACTGCTTAATAATATTGCCAATTAAAGGTAACTGTTCCAATACCATTTTTGTCAAATCTACAAAAGATTTCTCAGATAGGCGGTTATCTTGACGGAGTTGTAGAACGCCTATTAAAACGATAAATATTGCTGTGCCAATAATTGTTAAAGCTAGATAATGAAATGGTAGCGAACCACCAAAAAATGCAATTAGACAAAATACAACTACAAATACAAATAAATAGAACATTCCATTTCTAAACGCAAACGGAAGCGTAACCTGCACTTCTGGTTTAGAATTCTCTTCTTGTTTAAATGGTTCTGTCATAAAATTATTTTATTGCTTTGATGGCTGAATTACATTATTAACTGTTACAACGATATTTTCCTTTCTTGTCTCAGAGGAATTGAGCAGAAAATTGCCACCTATCTGCTGTTCTACTTTCAGTAACTCCCTTCTATCCATCACATCATCAATTAAGCCCAAGACATCAACCATTTGATAGCTTTTTTGACATTGAATGCGTTCTTGCTTATCAGCTACAAACTGTCGCAATCTCTCAAAAAAGTAAAAGTATGGCTCTTGGCTATCTTTGCAGGTGTCGCAATTACAGGGGATTAACTTGTTGTACTTTAGTCGCTTGTACGAGTCATGAATTTTATCAAGTTCATGTGTAACTATAGTCATCAAATCTCTTTTGTGACGACCTGAGACTCGAATCTTAATCTCCCGCTTGCCGTAATATTAAATCACCTCTGCCTTCGTCTGGTCTTTGCTGAGAACAACACCGCTTTTGTACACACATTTTTGTTGATTAATCAACTCATGCATGTCGACAATGAACTGGGTGATGATGCCCTTGGGCATGAACTCGTAGGTGTAACGCAGAATCAGATTGTTGGTTTGATTCCAGTCATAGGAGGGTTGATTTGCAGACAGCAGCTGTGGGGCAATATACTTTCCTTTGCTTCTAGGAATTTCGTAGCACAGCTTGAAGTTGATCATCAGGCGCAATAGTTCATCATGCATCGTGGCGTATTCATCTTCACACCAGATGTTTGCCAAATCAGATCGTGTAAAACTGCCCAGGTTGCGAATCACCTTTTCATTATCCAGCACTTTGTAGACTGCACTAGTACCCCACTTGGGTTTGAGGATGACGGTCTTATTTAAAAGTGGGTCTTGCTGGAAGTGTAAGCATACTCCCAAATCGTGCAGATAGCTGCTTAACTGCAACTTGTCATTTCTTCTATTGAACCTATTTTTCTGGCAAATGTTCAGGTATTCATCCAAACTGATGTAATTGCGTGAGTCACTCTCCAAAGCTTCCCGGACTCTAACCCAGGTTTTTGGGAGCGGACTGCCAATATGGGGTAGATTTTTAATGTAATACTTGATTTTTTCTAAAACTTGTTTTAAATCTCTGTTGGTAGCAAGGTTTGTTGGTAAAGTCTCCTTAAAATTAGTAAACTGCCCCCGTAACTGGAGTTCATTAATCTCCCGGTGGCGGTTTTGCTTCTCATTTTGGATGATAAGCAGCGGACTGTTATCGCTCAACAGTTCCACCACATTCAGCCAGTAATAAAAATCCGTGTCTTGTTTGCGGGTATCTTCCACTAAAAGGTAGAGAGAACGCTTGGTGAGGAAAAACTGGTGAGTAGCATGGTAAATCTCTTGCCCCCCAAAGTCCCAGATATTGACTCGAAATTGTCGCCCATTTCCCATTGGGAAACGCCATTGGATTACCTCAATACCCTTCGTTGAGTCTTCATCTTGGAGTTGATAATTCTGGTCTTCAATTTTCTTCGCCAATGTTGTCTTCCCTGCTCCTCCTTCACCAACAATTAGTAACTTTGCTTCACACAAATAATCTGTGCCTTCTGCTTGCAGTTGTCGAAAATAATCCTTAATTGCCTTAATACCTTTTGTAACAACTTCTAATGGTGGAGTTTCGATAGGGTTGGCTTTTAAATGCAGAGTAGTGAGACATTGCAGATGGATGATCGCTTCTGGTAGTGTTGTTAATTCGTTGTAGCTTAAATCTAAGGAAGTGAGTTGTTGCAAGCGAATTATGGCTTCTGGCAATATGGTTAATTTGTTGCCACTTAAACCCAGGATAGTGAGACGTTGGAGACGGGTGATTGCTTCTGGAAGTGTTGTTAATCTGTTGTAACTTAAAAACAGGGTAGTGAGTTGTTGCAGGCGGGTAATCGCTTCTGGCAGAGTGGTTAATTGGTTGCGACCTAAATCTAAGCTAGTGAGTTGTTGCAGACGGGTGATCGCTTCTGGCAAAGTAGTTAATCCGTTGCCACTTAAATACAGAGAGCTGAGTTGTTGCAGGCGGGCGATCGCTTCTGGTAGTGTCGTTAATTTGTTGCGGCTTAAATTCAATACCTTCAACCATTTCAGTTCAAACACCTCAGCAGGAATCTCTGTTAATTTTTCCTTGTCATCAGTACCCCAATCATTGCTTAAATCTAATTCTTTAAGCTTTTTCTTTTTCGCTTCGCGGATTTTTTCAAGGAAACGTTGAGGCGTATTTGCCATAATGAGGTTTACCTGCTAACCGAAATTATATGTAATGCCCCTGATTGGCTGCACAATCTCGCAACTATTAATATTTTGCACTAATCTCAACAACCGCCACAGGTTAGAAACCTATGGCTAATAGCGAAAGTCCTCTTAAGAGAATTAAATTCTTTCCAGACTTAGGTTTTAGTTCACTTGAGTAGCTTTGGCTATTGGTTCCTAGAACTTCGAGTTTCAGGCGATCGCGGGTGCTAATTAAGAATGCTGCAAGATATCAAAGCAATCTACTATGCTGTGTAACACTACGCGATCGCTAATAATTTTTACAGGATTTTAAATAGAATTTATCATTACCAAAGCTCAAACTCTGACAATTGCCATGCTTTCAGGCTGCTATTTGTCCAATATATTTTCCAAATGGGGAAACCTACTGATTAAATTAAGCCTTGGTGTAATTGAAAATGTTGTAGAGTATAGAATTGTCCTAAGTATTGCCTTACGCAACTCACCCTATGACTACCGCACCCTTAAGCTGGCAAGAACTAGAAACCCTCACGGACTATCAAATAGATACCGTTAATGGTCTCACCAACGCTAAAGCCAGGTTGCGCTTGTTTGGTCAGCCCGAATCTGATGTGCGGGTAACGCTATACCGCGATAACCACGCCTGGTGTCCTTACTGTCAAAAAGTTTGGTTATGGCTAGAGGAAAAACAGATCCCCTATCGCATCGAAAAAGTGACAATGTTCTGCTATGGGGAGAAAGAAAGTTGGTACAAGCGTAAGGTACCATCAGGAATGCTCCCCGCGATCGAGCTAGATGGACGGATTATTAAGGAAAGTGATGACATTTTGATCGCCTTGGAAAAGGTCTTTGATCCATTGAGCCAAGGGATGGAAGACCGCATGGTGCTTCCTCTACGTCAATTAGAACGACTTTTATTTAGAGCCTGGTGCACTTGGCTGTGCTCTAGAGCAGGTTCTTCTCAACAAGAACAACGCAACCGAGAACAATTTATCGGAGTGGTGGCTATGGTCGAGTCGGCTCTGGGTCGCACCCCAGGGCCCTACTTTCTAGATAGTTTCGGCATCGTCGATGTCATTTTTACGCCCTATGTTGAACGGATGAATGCAAGCCTTTATTACTACAAGGGCTACTCCCTGCGGGAAGAAAACCCTCGCTTGAGGGCATGGTTTGCGGCAATGGAAAGCCGACCAACTTACTGCGGTACCCAGAGCGACTTTCACACCCACGTACATGATTTGCCGCCCCAGATGGGGGGCTGTTGGGAAAACGGCGAAACCCAGATGCTTCTCAATAAAGCGCGGGTGGATAATGGTTCCTGGTTTGGGCTACCAGATGTTACTTATCCAGAACCGGAAAACTCCCGTATGGAAGCTCTTCAACGAACTATCGAACACCGCATCAATATTATCCGAGTCAACCCCTTAGATGATAAATTGTTTGACCAAGCTCTACGTTGTGCTTTAACACACATGATGACCGATGAAGACTGTGTACCCCCATCGGGATCTGATATTGCTCTGCGATATTTGCGCGATCGCATTAATGTACCCCGAGACATGTCTATCTACGCAGCCAAGCGATTGAGGGAATCCCTAGAGAAAACCGCAGCCCTTGCGGGTGATGGGCAGCCAGACCCCATTCCCACTAAGCATCGACGAGATCAAGACCCGTCTAACTTTGTCATCAAGTAGAATTCAGGCATCCATCCTGGCAGATCGCGCTCCTCTAACACTTAACAGTGTCACTAATGTTGAAATATCTATATTATTGGTGACCACTCGCTTCTCTACGAGACGCTGCGCGAACGCTCGAATTCAATAAGTCACTCATTCAAAAGTCAAAAAAGGGATACAAGCCCCTAAATTTATTTATGAAAAAATAAAAATATTTGAACCGAGATACGTAGCACTTCTTTTCAATGCGTCCTTGTTACAAGCCCCTAAATTTATTTATGGAGTTCAAAATATTTGACTTTTGAATGAGTGACTTTTGACTTCCCCGTTCGCGTAGCGTTTCCTTGGCGCAGCCTCTCGTAGAGAAGAGTTGGGGCTGACTGACACCGATTCACTTTGAAATGCTTCATCCCGATTGAGCCAGATTGGTTAGCCACCAATTAAGTAGGTTCAGCTTGGAGTACCTGCGTTAGTTTGGCAATTGAATTTGCTCTATAGGGGACAGATGAGTGTGAGATCGCGACTAAACAGCAAAGTGATCGCGATCGTGCAGTTCGTCAAAATCAATGATTGGCCCCTTCAGCACAATTCAATTGCGATCACATCCGACCTACAACCATTAAATCAGTAGGGGTAACCCAAGCGTAATTGGATTGCCAGCACAAAAAAAATCGCCCCCTGAATTCAGAAGGCGGATCACCAAAGTGGTCTAGAGACGCGGTATTTCGCGTCTCTCGTTTTAGCTTGCAACGTATTCTTGGACATTGGCACGACGGCGACGCAGATGAGCCAAAGCTTGATGCTCTAACTGGCGAACGCGTTCACGGCTGAGATTCAATCTCTCACCCACTTTCGCCAATGACATTTCGTTACCATCTTCTAAACCAAAACGTAGAGCTAAAACTTCTCGCTGTTGCGGGGTTAGTTCTGCTAGCAGGTTGTTCAAGTCTTGGCGTAAGAATTCCTGGTTGGTGTAATACTCTGGTGATGGGCCATCATCTTCGAGCATTTCTTGCAACTCAGTATCCTGGTTATCACCAACTCGCACATCCAAAGACACTGGTTGACGAGCCATATTCAGGTACTCGCGGATCTGAGCAGGTTCTATTTCCAGTTCTTTGGCAATTTCGGCTGGAGTCGGCGATCGCCCCAAGGTTTGAGCCAACTCGCGCTGTACTTTTTTGATTTTATTCAGTTTCTCAGTAATGTGGATCGGTAACCGGATGGTGCGACCTTGCTGGGCGATCGCCCGGGTAATCGCTTGGCGAATCCACCAGTAAGCATAGGTTGAGAACTTATAACCCCTGGTTGGATCAAATTTCTCCACACCCCGTTCTAATCCTAGTGTTCCTTCCTGGATTAAATCCAGAAACTCCATATTCCGCTTTTGGTACTTCTTAGCAATAGCAACGACCAAACGCAAATTTGCTTCGATCATTTTTTGCTTTGCCCGCTTACCTTGCGCCACCGTTTGTTGTACCTCGGTTTCCGATTGTTCAACCTGGTCAGCCCACTCTGACATATTAGGTTCGCGCTGCAACTTCTTCGCCAAATCTTCTTTGGCGTCAATCAGCGTCATCATTTGTTGCACCTGCTTCCCATAGACAATTTCTTGTTCACGGGTTAGCAGTGGTACACGACCAATTTCCCGCAGATAGGTTCGCACCATATCAGCCGTGAATTTGGTATTGAGGTTTTCCGTTTGGGTGTTGACAGTAGGCATTGGTGCGTTATCCTCTACTCCGTAAACACAATGTATGTTTTCTTACTAAAAAAGATTGGGAGAGGTAGTACATCTATCACGAAATATCGGGAGCTACCAAAAGCAATTAATCAATTGATATAGCCGTTGTTAAGACGGTAAGCTCCCAATGATAGGTTCCCCTACCTTCCCTAAATTTTCAATCTCTATATAAGCACGTTGGTTGTTTTTGAGAATTCTTCTTTTAGGCAGTTACTGACAGTAACTGGAAAATCCGAAGTCGGTATGAGTTCTACTTAGCTTTATAATACGATAAATTAGGCAGATAGTAAAGTATCTTAAGATAAAGCGTCTAATTATAATTCAAAAGCCGTCGTTTGCGAAAAATAAATTAAGGTTCCTTGAAATTACTTACTACATCTATAGTGACGCCAAAAACCCCTCTTCTGTTGCTCAAACCTAGCCGGATAACCGAACTTAATTTGTTGTGACGATGGAGGGATGTCACGAATTAGTCATTAGTTATTAGTCATTGGTCATTTGCAAAGGACAAAGCGCAAAGTCGAGCCAGTCGCTTGGGCGGGTTTCCCGACTTGTGCGAACTGGCGTTGAGCGGAGGTTTCCGACGCTCATGGACTAGTTGGCGTAGCCTCTGGTAGAGAAGAGGCTGCGCTTCCGTTGACGCAGCCGCCGTACTCCTATGGAGAAGCAAGCTATGCGTAGCGTCTGGTAGAGAAGGCATCAGAACTTTGTAACAGAGGACAACTGAACAAATAACTATCTAGAATCCCAGGTCAGCTTTGGCTAGTTCAGCAGCGGCAAATACTTCTGCGTCAGATTTTTCTTCCCAGGCTGGCTCACCAATTTCTTCGTAAAAAGTTGCGTCGTAAGGACGGGTACGCACTACTACTGGCATAGGAACGGCGTGACCCAAAATTAAAGCTTGTTGTTTAGAGTCTAATTTTGCCAACACTGATCGTAGTCCGCCACCACCAGATACACCTGTAAAAATTGCGTCAATGTCTTTTTCATCATTCAGCAAAGCAGTAATGCGAGTCCCTATCTGGGACATAACTTCATTATCTATGCCTGATGGACGTTGATCAACTACCAAAAGTGTGACAAAATATTTCCGCAGTTCACGGGCAATAGTCCCAAAGATAGTACTTTGTACCACTCCTGGGTCAAGGAAACGGTGCGCCTCTTCAATGGTAATCATCAATGGTGTCGGGCGATCGCTAGGATTTTTGCTTTGCAGGAATTTATCTGCTTTTTTGACGTAATGCTCGTGAATCCGTCGGGTGATCATGTTCGTCACCAACATATAAGAGAGCATATTAGACTGGGAACCAAATTCTATCACAACATTCTTCCCAGATTCCAGGCACTGGACAATTTTACTAATGTAATTCTGGGGGCAAACCGCTCGCATATACTTCAAACTATCCATCCGCAAGAGTTTGCGCTGCAATGCCATAATCGAGCCTTTGTGTCCGCGTTTCTCGTCGCAGAACATCTCGATTTCTTCATTGGTCATATTCAGCAACTGGACAATCCAAGACTTGCCAAATTCGCTATATAGAATATTAGCGTTATCCAAGGCTGCATCAGAGAGTCCTAAATCTCGGCTACATAACTTAATATCTTCAACTTCTATTTGCTCGTAGCTCAAATAAAGTTCTTGAGCATCACGCACACCCCGACGCTTTGTCGATTCTGGGTCGAGGGTGTAAACCTCAACTTTACTAGGAAAAAGTTGCTTTAGACCCTTAACAGTACTTACATTTTTACCTTCTGCGACTGCTTCCCAGCCATACTCAGAGTGCATATCAAAAATCAAGTTTACTGCCGCATTTTTACGGATAACGCCAGCTAAAAGTAGCCGTGTTAGAAAGGATTTACCAGTACCAGATTTCCCAAAAACCCCATTACTCCGTTCAACAAAGCGGTTTAAATCGATGCAAACGGGCACATCCATATCCAAAGGTTTCCCGATGGAAAAATTGCGCCTTTGGGGGTCATCTTCCCAACCAAATACCCGGCGAAAATCCTCAACACTTGCTTCGTAAACTTGACTAAAGTGGCTAGGAATAGTTTTAACAGGCAACAACTCCATCGTCGTACTGGTTTGTGGCACAAATGAAGCTAAACCCGTCACCGATGGGATAAAGGGATTTGCCGATTTGCCATTTGTTGGGGAGAAAAATTCTTCAGATTCGGGAGTGAACATCAACATCGGCACGAGGTTGATAGTACCGTATGTACCACTTCCGGCTAAAACATCTCGTAAAAAAGTGTCTTCCCAACTGGGAGGATTAGCAATAATTCGCGCATTAGCAGCTCCTAGTGCCACATCTGTCAGCATACAAAAAAAACGCGATCGCATCCCTTGCACAACAAGAAACTTACCCACCCGCATATCTTCCACAGAAATGTCAGGATGCAATCGTACTTCTAAACCTTCAGTCAGAGAACCTTGAATAACCGAACCTAATGGCTGTCCCGAATTCATCTAATTAATTACATGATTGTTGGTGCTATCTCTTATGTTGAATTTTAGTTGGATAGGGCAAAAGTTGCGAATTTGTCAAGAGTTAGGAGTTAGGAGTTAGGAGTGCTGAGTGGGAGGAAATAATTAATGCCCAATGCCCAATATTTCTCTTCTTAGGCTGCGCCTTAAGCGAAGCTATGCCGCAGGCTTTACGGCTACGCTCAGGACAAGCTCGGCACAAGTCGCTCAGGACAAGTGCCCAATGCCCAATGCCCAATTACCTAGTCAATCTGAATAGAAGTTGGCGCACCCCCTGTTGATGAAGTGGTACTGATGAATGGTTTACGGAATTGGGCATAAAGGCGATCGCGCCAGGTAAAGAATGGTGCATAATCTATATTCTCTGCAAAGATTGGCAATCCTTTACCTCTAATAGAAGCTGGTAAATCTAGGTAGGGGCCAGGGGGGAACTTGAGCAATATCGATAAGCCAGCCACTGATAAGTCAGCTAAAGTCGGCTCGTCTCCTGTTAAATAAGGACTATCTGCCAGTAATAATGTTAACGCTTCCAAGTCTTGTTTCAAGGATGCGATCGCTGACTGGATCACATCTGGACTATAACCTACCCCAAAACCCAACACTGTCAGGAAGTTACTAGGTACTCCTTGAACTAGACTTTTAAATATATCTGGTGTTGAGGTGGGTAATAAAGACTTGCGGAAATTTTGATCTTGACTTATTGCTGCAAATAGTGCTTTCCGACCTTTGATGCCTATAGACTCATCCGCCCATTCTTCTATTAATAAAGTTAAACCCCGTTTTTTGGGATCTTGCGGTATTATTGAGCGATCGGGATACTCTAAGTCTAAATACTTAGCTATTTCCGTAGAATCCGCAATATATCTATTCCGATCCTTTAATACCGGGACTTGTTTTTGACCAGTCAGCCGGAACAGTTCTACTTGTCCAATTCCAGGCGTAACTTCTATTTTGCGGTAATCTAGTCCTTTAAAATCTAGAATTAGGCGCACTTTCTCTGAGTATTGAGATAACTCCCATTGGTATAATTCCAACATATTGTATGCCTTGTAACTGCTCAACTTCTTAACTTTACAATTGTATCTTTAGTTAAAGTAATTTTTATTGGCATTAGTTGCTTAGTTGTCTCTTGAATTAAGATCAGAGTTGAACTTATGCCTGATTTTTGGCAAAATTCTCGAGTTAAAAAATATCGTTTTCTGATTGATTCAAATATCAAATAACTAAATAATTTAATTCGGCATAATTAATATATAAATAAACCTAACCGCTCAGTCGGGAATCTTCAGCAGTTATTTTAATTTCTGTCACCGTTAGCCTATATAGCAATTCTATTTGAGTTGTAAAAATTATTAAACCGCCAAGTCGCCTTCTCTGCAAGAGACTCCACCAACGCGCAGCGTCTCGTAGAGAAGAACGCCAACAGAAGAAGGAAAAAAGTTTACAAATCATTTAGGACTGCTATATTAAGATAATCTAGTACGCCACCGCGTAAATAGAGCAATCATTTAAAATACCTAAAAAACCCATTCTATAATACTGTTGACTTTTGAATAGACCTTTTGCAAAAGTCCCTAACACCCCACCCCCAACCCCTAAGAGCAAGCGGGGAGGGGAGACAAAGCGTAGCTTTGGCGGTGTGGGGTTCTTATTTTTGATTTATGCAAGAGGTCTAATAAGTGACTTATGCCTTGCGGTACTAGGTACTTAATTTCTGTGCTTTTTCTGTGCTTTTGTTGAGTAATCAATAGTTAATTAAGAGATATAGCCTTCTCCCGTATAGGATTCATGATTTTTGAATCAACTATTAATTTACGTACAATGTTGTATATAAATTGGCATTTTAAGTACAATCTCTCTCAGAGCTTATTGTAACTCATAACTTCTAGATGTGAGGTTTCCCCACTTTCCTAGAGTTGACTTACACCAACTGAGGCTTTTTAACTCCTTTTAGTGTGACGGAGAAAATCTGCTTAGTTTACATGAAATATATGCTAAATATATTTCATCCTTGTCAGCGTCAGTTGAGGTTGGATAATTTACCTGATCAGCACAAACTTTTCTGGGGAAAAATTTTACTTCCCTTTCAGTTAGATTTTGTGCATTGTAAAATGTTATAAATCTTTATGTAATGTATGGACAAAAAAGACAAACAAAATTTATGAAGACAAATTACAGCAAATTGCTGACCACGTTGGCAGGCATAGCAGGATTTACTAGTTTCAGCCTTCTCATTACTTTACCATCTGATGCGAAATCAGCACTAACTGCTAACCCCAGTATTTTCAACGAAGCCCCATATAACCAGGGACAACGCCTTCAAATAAACGCTCAATACACACCTGCTCAGGCCGCTTACCAAATAGACAAGGGCAATACCAAACGCCAACAAGTGGCGCAGAAAACTGGTGGAGCGGTAAATCCCAGACCAAGTATTTTCAACGAGCCTCCCTATAACCGTGGTAGTGCTACACCTAGTGAACCTGGTACACCTAGTGAAACTGCACCACCTACACCCCGCACCCCACGCACTATCCCGGATGCTAAACCTCAACCCAGCACACCACCAACACAAGTACCATCTACGGGGACACCGACTCCAACTTCACCAGGGCCAGGGGCTAGCGACAATCAAGGCAAAAACCTATTAGCGTTGGCAGAGTCAAACGCTTCTTTTACCACCTTAACCAAGGCTTTGAAAGCAGCAGGATTGACCGCAACTTTGCAAGGCAAAGATAACTTAACTATTTTTGCACCCACTGATGCAGCTTTTGCTAAGTTGCCACCAGATGCTTTGCAAGAATTGTTAAAACCAGCCAACAAAGAAGTATTGATCAAAATCTTAACTTACCATGTAGTACCTGGTAAGGTATTATCCACTGATTTGAAGTCTGGCGAAGTTAAAAGCCTTGAAGGCGGCACAATCAACGTTAAAGTTGATCCTGCTACCGGTGTGACTGTCAATGATGCTAAAGTGACACAGGCAGATATCACAGGCACTAACGGTGTAATCCACGCGATCGATCAGGTGATTTTGCCTCCTGACTTGTAATTTTTAGGTACAAGTACAAGCGGGAACAGAACTAGGTTAGTATAAAGTATTAATACGTAAAAATTCCGTTCAGATGTCAATTTTGGACGGTTTTTTGTCAAAACGGTGAGTTAAATTGGTAATCTCGCCTACCTGGCTTTTCACGAGTTTAGCTAAAAAAACCTACAAATCGCCAGAAAAATTCAACTTGTTTTTAGTTGCCGAGTGGCGATTGATAGAGGCGCTGATTTCCATCGAAATAACAATTACTTTTTGTTTGCAATCAGCTTTTGATCTTTATCTTGCATTTCTAAAAGTTCAGGGATAGTAACAAAGCTATAGCCCTGTTTGCGAAAGTTGGCAATAATTACTGGTAAAGCTTGCACAGTTTTAGAGCGATTACCACCACCATCATGCATCAGCACAATCCCACCTGGCTTGGCCTTACTGAATACATTATTAATTAATTTTGGTACAGCAGGACGCGAGTAGTCTACAGAGTCTGATGACCAGAGAATGATCGCATATTTGCTATTTCTAGCGAAATCGGCCACCCCATTATGCATGATTCCCCCTGGTGGTCGAAACAAATTTGTTTTAATCCCTGTCACTTGATAAATCAGGTCTGCTGTGTGGACAATTTCATAGGCAGCTGCTTGTGGATTCAAGAATTGATACCAATGATGCCAAGTATGGTTGCCAATTACGTGACCTTCAGCAATCTCCCGCTTTACTAAGCCTGGATAATTCTTCACGTTCTGCCCAATCAGGAAAAATGTCCCTTTGATCTGATTTTGTTTAAGAATATCCAGTACTTGCGCGGTACTCTCAGGCCATGGACCATCATCAAAGGTCAGAGCAATTACTTTCTGTTCGGGAGTAAGTTTTCCCGAGTCAATTACTGCCCCTTGAAAACGTTGTGGCACAGCATAGGAGAAACCCTTTATTTGTGCTAGTTGCTGCCAACTGTTAAGCATCGTCGCTTTTAGTTCTTCAATCTGCTGCTGAGTTCCAACCTTGACTGGTAGATTGTTTACATTTATATTTTTTGTACTTTCAGCCTCAGAGGAGCTTGACTTGATAAGCATCATCGTGCCGACACTCAAGACAAGCAACGTAATTAATATTTTTTGCAGACTAAAAAATGACTTATTTTCCTCCACTTTATAGCTCCTTCAAGGGTTGAACCATCTTTTTTTTCACAATACTTCTGGCAGTTTTTTATCCTCTGGTAAGCCTTGCCATGCAAGCTACAGCATGATTGATATATTTTTTAAAGTTAGATCCAACCCTAACTCTGAAAAAATATCTTACCCGACCGATAATCTAATATCTATAAGCAAGACCCTCACATAAAGTTAAGAGCCTTCTTGCAGGTTAATTTTTGTAAACTATGGGGTATGAGGGGAATTTCGAGAACTGTAAAAGGCAATTAATCCTGCCTTGTTAATATGAATATACTTATGTAGGTTAAATATTGCATATTGTATTGACGAAGCCATTGCGAAAATATGACGTAGATATGACCTTCTTTGAGTGATGACGGTACAGGGCAGACCTGTTAAAAAATTTCTTTGATCCCCGACCGCGCAAGATGAGTGAACACTATAGTCAGAGAATCTTGCACGCTTACTTTTGTCTTACTCGCTTAAAAAAGGGACTTCCAATAAATCATCCATTTTGGGGGATGGGCAAGATGCCCATCCCCCAAGAGGTCACTGGATACTTTTTTATTTGGAAATTCCTTAACAGGTTACAGGCTCGACATTACATCCCGTGCTACTGCTAAAGTCTGATCAATATCCTGTTCGGTGTGAGCAAAAGACGTAAACCCAGCTTCAAACTGAGAGGGTGCTAAGTAAACACCATGCTCTAACATACCACGATGAAAGCGTCCGAATTTGGCTGTATCAGACTTTTTCGCATCTTCGTAGTTATGAACTGGGCCAGAGGTAAAGAATAAGCCGAACATCGCGCTGATTTGACCGCTACAAGCCGCGTGACCAGTTTCTTTGGCAATTTGCAGCAAACCATCTGCTAGCTTTTTAGTAATCCAGTCAAGATACTCGTAAGTACCTGGCTTTTGCAGCAATTCTAAAGTCTTAATCCCAGCAGTCATCGCCAAAGGGTTACCAGAAAGAGTCCCAGCTTGATATACGGGGCCGGCGGGCGCAACCATTGACATAATATCTCGGCGACCGCCATAGGCTCCTACTGGCAAACCACCACCAATCACCTTACCCAAGGTTGTTAAATCGGGAGTAATGCCAAATTTTTCCTGAGCGCCACCGTAAGCAATCCGAAAGCCTGTCATCACCTCGTCAAATACTAATAACGCTCCATGCTCGTGAGTCAGTTCTCGTAATCCTTCTAAGAAGCCAGCATCAGGCGCAATAAATCCAGCATTGCCAACAACTGGCTCAAGAATGACGCCAGCAATCTCGTCGCGGTTTTCTTCAAACAAGACTTTGACGGATTCTAGGTCATTGAAAGGCGCGGTTAGAGTGGTGCTAATTGCCGCTTTAGGAACTCCCGGCGAGTCTGGCAAGCCAAGTGTGGCAACACCAGAACCTGCCTTAACTAGAAACGTATCAGCGTGTCCGTGGTAGCAGCCTTCAAACTTGATGATTTTGTCTCGGTTGGTGAAAGCCCGCATCAGGCGCAAAACTCCCATACAGGCTTCAGTTCCAGAGTTGACAAATCTGACCATTTCGATGCTAGGAACGGCATCGATGACCATTTCTGCCAAAACATTTTCTAGTACTGAGGGAGCACCGAAACTGGTGCCTTTTTCTAAAGCTTCATGCAACGCTGCAATTACTTCTGGATGAGCATGACCGCAAATAGCTGGCCCCCAGGTGCCTACATAGTCTATATATTGGTTGCCATCTACATCCCAAATGTATGCGCCTTGAACACGATCAAAAACGATGGGTTGTCCGCCCACAGATTTAAAGGCACGAACAGGAGAACTGACTCCTCCTGGCATGAGATTTTGAGCCGCGGCGAAGACTTCTTGTGATTTTGTTGTTTTAATTGTGGTATTTACCAAGGTTTTCTCCTAACAGTGGGCAATAAAAAGCTCTATCTTAGGATAGGGTCAAAAGCTGCTTAGAACTTCTATCCTATAAAATTAGATAAATTAGAAAAATAACAATATGTTATACAAGTCGAATAAAGACTTGCCTTTAGATATTCAAACTCGATTATCTGAAGCATACCAGGATCTTTACCGAGCAGCTTTTAACTCGGCTATTCATTGGTATGGTGAAGCCTCAAAAGCTCACAAAGTCGCGTTGAGTGCTGTAAAGATGCAGTCTGCTATGGAACGGAATGCTCTTGTTAAGAGCTAGATAAGATAGTGGAATTTAAAAAAACATGCCAGCTACCCTATTCTGAATGGTATCGTGAATCCATGAATTATTCTCATTAGAGCAAACTAGCTGGTATGTCTTCTAACGATTCGCACTCACTGCATTACGCCATCCCTGTTGAGGAAATTCGCTACGATGAACGGGGTCTAGTACCTGCAATTGTTCAAGATTATTTGGATGGTACTGTCCTGATGATGGCGTGGATGAATCAGGAGTCGTTACAAAAGACTTTGGAAACCGAAGAAACTTGGTTTTGGAGCCGTTCCCGGCAAGAATTGTGGCATAAGGGGGCGACTTCTGGACATATTCAGAAAGTCCAGAGTATCCGTTATGACTGTGATAGTGATGCGTTGCTCATAGGGGTAGAGCAATTAGGAGATGTTGCCTGCCACACTGGAGAACGCAGTTGCTTTCACCAAATAGAAGGGAAAATTGCTCCACCACCAGGTGATACATTGTCGCAATTGTTTCAAGTAATATGCGATCGCCGCGACAATCCTATTGAAAGTTCTTATACCTGTAAGTTATTAGCAGGTGGCGATAACAAAATTTTGAAAAAGATCGGTGAGGAAACTGCTGAGGTGGTAATGGCTTTTAAGGATGATCAAGCAGATGCGATCGCAGGTGAAGTGGCTGATTTGCTATATCATACTTTGGTTGCCTTAGCTCACCATAAAGTTGATTTAAAATCTGTCTATCGCAAGCTCCAAGAACGTCGTCAATAAAAAATGTAGGCAAATGACAGCATAAATAAGCAAGCAGGGAAAGTAGATAAAAACTTGATTCCCTAGCTTTGCCAGTTGCCAAACTTAAACAAGCGTCCCCTTTATTATTGGCTATGGCAAGTTAACTTAGCCGTGTACCTACAGGTTGAACCTCTCTGGCCAAACCAATATCCCTCTTCTGTCACTTTCCGGGTATTCTGAATAAAAGAATGAACAGAAAAAACCCTGAAAGGTAAGTAGGGCAATGGATGTAGAGTTACAA
>NZ_JBALCN010000029.1:0-7709 GCF_036919615.1 Nostoc sp.
GAATAAGAGTCTCAAAGTCCCCCTTAAAAAGGGGGATTTAGGGGGATCTCCAAGGGTTAGGTGTATACAAAAAAACTTTTCAGACATCCTCTAAGCGAACGCGAACAGCGTCTCTAAGAGTTGCCATGCCGTTGGTGCAGCTATAATTAAATCAAAAATATATTGCTTTAAGTTATTCATCCATTAACAGAGAAATAACTATAAATATTTAATTATAATAAAACGTTAATTTGTATTAATCAAGTTATATCTAGCTAAAAACGACATAGAACTTTATCTATTTATTATCTATTAACTATCTCAACTGCATCATGCTAGCAAGATTGTCATCCAGCAAGAGTTAGATTTTATCCAGACAATATTCAGATGTTCTCTAAATCAACATAAGATAATTAGCGCGGTATTTCTAAGATTGAGGAACATTAAATGACACTATTACAAGATAAAGTTGCAATTGTCACAGGTGCATCACGAGGAATTGGGCGAGCGATCGCAATTGAATTGGCTACACAGGGAGCGATCGCAGTTGTCAATTATGCCAGTTCTAGTGTAGCTGCTGAGGCAGTTGTTACAGAAATTACAAATGCAGGAGGTCAGGCGATCGCTATCCAAGCAGACGTTTCTAAAAGTGATCAAGTAGACGCATTAATTAACGCCGTTATCGAAAAGTTCAATCGCGTGGATATCTTAGTCAACAACGCAGGTATTACTCGCGACACACTTTTATTGCGTTTGAAGCCAGAAGATTGGCAAGCTGTGATAGACCTTAATCTTACTGGTGTTTTTTTATGTACACGTACTATCAGTAAAATCATGCTCAAACAGCGATCGGGGCGAATTATCAACATTACCTCCGTTGCTGGGCAAATTGGCAACCCAGGTCAATCAAATTACAGCGCTGCCAAAGCAGGTGTAATCGGCTTCACCAAAAGCGTTGCCAAAGAACTAGCTACTCGCGGCATCACCGTTAACGCCGTCGCCCCTGGATTCATCACCACCGACATGACCAGTAATCTCAATAACCCCGAAGATATTCTCAAATACATCCCACTCGGTCGCTTTGGTCAGCCCGAAGAAGTCGCTGGGATGGTGCGCTTTCTCGCCGCCGATCCCGCCGCTGCCTACGTCACTGGACAAGTTTTTAATGTCGATGGTGGCATGGTAATGGCCTAAATAGTGCTGAGTTAGGAGTTAGTAATTTTGGTAGCGTGCGTTACGCCATAGCCTAACGCACCAATTTTATCTGGCGATCGCTGATTTAGAGACTTCCAAAGAATAAATTATTCCAGGATGATAATCATTATGAATAGAAGAAAAAGGGATTGCTAACGGCAACCTCTTTTTCTCCCGCTTAACTATGCATGAAAAGTCTATACACCTGTTGTCTCCCTGAAAATGAAACAGTGTAAATTTAGTATGCATTATAGCTTAATAAATGCTGTTCTTAAAATAAAATCACTATGTTTTGCTACACAGATATCAATAAACTAATTAGCTAAATTTAGAAAAACTTCATGGATAGAATTGGTTAATCGCTCAATCTGTTTTTAAATTTGAGCCATAGCTTTTTTTGTAAGCTTTACCCCAGTTTTATCGGTTTCGTGTACTAGCTTAACTCTTGCGTCACAGCCCCTCGTAGACATCGCTTCCATACAGAGAATAAATCATAGTAGGGCTAGCATTGCAATGCCCACCCTACAAGCAACTAAGGCTGTTGGCGTATCCTTTGCCAGACAGTAAAGCCCAAAAGAATGATAATGCTACTGGCGGTAGTCAGCATCACAGCCAAAGTCATACCTTGTATTCTCATCGCCAGCAAATTGAAAACTAAGGTAATTGACCAAAGCGTGAACGCAGCATGGCGCTGGGAGAGTCCCCAAGCAAGTAAGCGGTGGTGCAGGTGGTCTTTGCCAGGAGTACTCAGAGGGTTATTTCCTGCTAGTAGCCGCCGCACAAATACTTGAGTGGTGTCTAGCACTGGTAACAACAGAAATAAAACCGTAGGAATTAGCGCATAAACTGTGTTTTGTTGCAGTTTGCCTAAAATACTAGTTGCTGCCAGCACATAGCCAAAAAAGTATGCTCCAGCATCACCCATAATAATTCGTGACGGATGGAAGTTATGGCGCAAAAAGCCTAGTGCAGCGCCTCCCAAGGCTGCGAGTACCAAGATTGCCGCTGCACGATTGTTAAATTGGGCTGCAACGGCTAACAAACTCATGGCGGTAATAAAGCTGATTCCTCCTGCCAAGCCATCCATCCCATCCATCAAGTTGATGGCGTTGGTAATCCCTACTACCCACAGTACCGTCAGCAACATAGACAGGAGCGAGTCGATAGGGGTACCAAACAGGACTTTGACACTAATACCATTAGCTACCAGCAAGAGTGCTGTGACAATTTGCGCCCACAATCGAACAGAGGGCGGTAAACCGAACTGATCATCGATAAAGCCTACAAGGACTAATATCGAACCCCCTAACAGAATAGTGAGCACCTGAGCCAATACGTTTTGGAGTTCGATAGGTCGTAAAAGGCTAGCTAATACCAGGGCGGCAATTACACCCGCGTAGATAGCCAGCCCCCCTGCATTGGGTAAAGGTTCTCGGTTGAGCCGCCGTGCGTTGGGTTGGTCAGCCCAACCTACCCGCAAGGCGAATTTGCGTACTGTCGGAATTAAACGCCAAGTTACAACCCAAGCCAAGAGGAACGTAAATACTACTGCCAACCAGCCGGTGCCGCTAGGGTCGGCAATACCAAGGGACTTAAGGGAGTTGTCTAGATTCATCTCCCAATTCAAGCATTACTGCCAGTATCTAATATGAGCATCACCTGTATATTAATCAATTTTTTTATTTCCATTTGTAACTTGAGCCAGTTGGGAGATTAGCACTCTTGCGCTGTGAGTGCTAAATTGTCTAATGGAAGCGCTGGAGAAATCAAACATGGCGAAAATTATTGCATTTGACGAGGAATCGCGGCGATCTCTAGAAAGGGGTGTTAACGCCCTTGCCGATGCCGTAAAAATCACCTTGGGGCCCAAAGGTCGCAATGTCCTTTTAGAGAAAAAATTTGGCGCACCTCAAATTGTCAACGATGGTATCACTGTTGCCAAGGAAATTGAATTAGAAGATCCTCTGGAAAATACTGGTGCAAGACTCATCCAGGAAGTAGCCTCAAAAACTAAAGATGTCGCTGGAGATGGTACAACCACCGCCACAGTTTTGGCACAAGCCTTGATTCGGGAAGGTTTGAAGAACGTCGCGGCAGGTAGTAACCCAGTTAGTTTGAAGCGCGGCATCGACAAAACTATTGAGGCACTGGTACAAGAAATTGCCAGGGTAGCCAAGCCAGTAGAAGGAAGTGCGATCGCTCAAGTCGCCACTGTCTCTGCTGGTAACGATGAAGAAGTTGGCCAAATGTTAGCCCAAGCAATGGAAAAAGTCACCAAAGATGGTGTAATTACCGTTGAAGAATCTAAATCCCTAACCACCGAACTAGAAGTAGTTGAGGGGATGCAGATTGACAGGGGCTATATTTCTCCCTACTTCGTCACCAACAACGAGCGACAAATCGTGGAATTTGAAAACGCCCGGATCCTGGTTACTGACAAAAAAATCAGCAGCATTCAGGATTTAGTGCCGATATTGGAAAAAGTTGCTCGTTCCGGTCAGCCCTTGCTAATCATCGCTGAAGATGTCGAAGGGGATGCTTTGGCAACTCTGGTGGTGAACAAAGCGCGGGGTGTACTGGCCGTGGCTGCAATCAAAGCACCTGGGTTTGGCGATCGCCGCAAAGCTTTGTTAGAAGATATTGCTATTCTCACCGATGGACAGTTGATTTCTGAAGAAATCGGCTTAAGCTTGGATACCGCTTCTCTAGAAGCGCTGGGAACTGCCCGCAAAATCACCATTGACAAAGAAACCACCACAATTGTAGCTGGCAGTGTTACTAAACCAGAGGTACAAAAGCGGATTGCTCAAATTCGCAGGCAGTTGGAAGAAACTGATTCTGACTACGATCAAGAAAAGCTGCAAGAACGCATTGCCAAGCTCGCTGGCGGTGTGGCAGTGATTAAAGTGGGTGCGGCAACCGAAACCGAACTCAAAGACCGCAAACTGCGAATTGAAGATGCGCTGAATGCTACTAAAGCCGCTGTGGAAGAAGGTATTGTTCCTGGTGGTGGAACGACCCTAATTCAGTTAGTTAAGACGGTAGAAGCGATAAAAAACAGTCTACAAGACGAAGAAGAAAAGATTGGGGCTGATATTGTTGGGCGAGCGCTAGAAGCCCCCTTGCGCCAAATAGCAGAGAACGCTGGTGCTGAAGGTTCTGTGATCGTCGCTAGAGTCCGGGATAGCGACTTCAACATTGGCTACAACGCTGCTACCGGGGAATTTGAAGACTTGATCGCTGCTGGCATTATCGACCCTGCCAAAGTCGTGCGTTCAGCTTTGCAAAACGCTGGTTCCATTGCTGGTTTGGTCTTAACCACTGAAGCGATCGTTGTTGAAAAGCCGGAGAAGAAATCCGCTGCTCCTGCCCCTGATATGGGCGGTATGGGTGGCATGGGCGGCATGGGCGGCATGGGCGGCATGGGCGGTATGGGCGGTATGTTCTAACCTCTGCTCACCCAAATAAATATTTTTTAAGCAGTTTGTCTTAATTAAGGCAAACTGTTTTTTATAGCATTGCTGATTTAGAGGCGATATGTTATCTGTATTGCTGGGAAGTAGCTGAACGTAAATAAACGTTGTTTTTACGACTGACAAATGACTAATAACTATTAGGTAATATCTAATGGCACGAAAACTGCGCCGCCATCCCAAAATAGTAACTAGACGAAATGAAGATGAGTTCTATCACCAACCAGGGACTCTACCTGGAACTATTTTTATTGATGCAGATGCTCCGCCACCAATAATTTTCTTGATTGACTATAACCAAACCAATTTCATCCATGAGCAAATAGCAACCCCAGAGGAGTGTATCCCATATCTAGAGATGGAATCTATTTCTTGGGTAGACGTACAAGGTTTAGGCAGTCAAGACATATTACAACGATTGGGTAAGGTTTTTAAGTTACGTCCTCTAGTTTTAGAAGATATAGTTAATGTACCAGAGCGTCCCAAAACAGAGGATTATGAAGACCAATTGCTATTTATTGCCCGCATGGTAGTAGCAAAGGAAAAAACATGTGGTTTTTACAGCGAGCAAGTGAGTTTGATATTAGGGAAAAATTATTTGCTGACAGTACAAGAAGAACCAGAACATGATTGTTTTGAGGGAGTGCGATCGCGAATTGAAAAAAACAAAGGTATCATCCGCAAACAGGGAGCCGATTATTTAGCCTACGCCGTGTTAGATGCGATTATTGATGGTTTTTTCCCAGTGCTAGAGCTTTATGGTGAGCGAATCGAAGAGTTAGAAGAGGAGGTGATAGTTAGACCTACCCCACAAACACTACAACATATTTATCAAATTAGGCGAGAATTATTGCAATTGCGCCGTGCTATTTGGCCTCAGCGAGATGCAATTAATTCTTTGATTCGAGATGGTAGTGATTTGATTGGTGAGGAAGTGCGAATCTACTTGCGAGACTGTTATGACCATACAGTGCAAGTGATGGACATGGTGGAAACTTACCGAGAACTAGCATCTGGATTAATGGATGTGTACCTTTCAGCAGTGAGTAATAAAATGAATGAAATCATGAAGGTACTAACGATAGTTTCAACAATTTTTATTCCACTGACTTTTATTGCCGGAGTATATGGAATGAATTTCAGTACTGAAAAATCGCCATATAATATGCCTGAATTGAATTGGTATTGGGGCTATCCACTTTGCTTGGCAGCAATGGGAGCGATCGCACTTGGTTTGCTATTCTTTTTTTGGCAACGAGGCTGGCTACAAAATTCTGTAACAACCAAGCGCAATTAACAATTGTAGATGAGCCATGAGTCGAATATACATTCATTGCACCGAGAGTTGAGATTCTGAGTTATGAGGAGTAGCGACCAGAATTTAGTAGTTTTAACAATTTATATTATCGGTGTTTCCTATGTTTTTAATCGCATGGTTGAATCCATCGATGACCAAGTTAAATTTGAGTTTAAGAAAGGAATCGTTGAAGACCAACTGAAAGAACAAAATCTCGACGCTCAAATCGGGATTTCTTTTAAACTCAAACCTTCATACCCAATTGACGATTTGAAAGATTTATCGATTAGCATTGAAAATAAATCTGAAAATATTGCCATATATGTTGATTGGGACAATAGCTCTTTGGTAGTTGAACATAGCAAGCAATCGCGCCGCGTGATTCGGAAATCACCAGATTTAACCCGCGATTTAGCAGTTCCCCAGAGTCCTAGCCTGATTGCCCCCAAGAAAACACTTACTGAAACAGTGACAGCAGAAGATGTTTTCGAGCGGGATCAAGTAGCTGGAACCTATTTAGCTAAAAAACCACTAATTGATATCAACGGGCTACAAAAAGGGCAAAAAAAATTGTATAACGACTTTATTAACAGAAGAAAGGAGTTGGACTTTTCCCTGCAACTGGTGCTCAGAGTATCTGAGGTGCGTTTAGGTCTATCCCCAGGTCGTGATTTTCCTCCTATTAGCATTATCAATTGTCCTTTCACAGTCAGGAAACTACCTTGGACTTACGCTCTACCTTGGAATAAAAAAAAGCAATAACCTGTCAACCCTTTGTATCAACCGGGTACACTGGATCTAAGGAGAGAGTAGGCGCAGGTGGTTGCAGATCAGTCATAGTCACTGGTTTGAGGAAAGTCCGGACTCCCGAAAGACCAAACTTGCTGGATAACGTCCAGTGCGAGCGATCGTGAGGATAGTGCCACAGAAAGATACCGCCAAAACAAGGCAAAAGGTAAAAGGCAAAAGTAAAAAGAAAGAAATCTTTCTTTTGCCTTTTTACTTTTTACTTTTTACTTGTTTTGGTAAGGGTGCAAAGGTGCGGTAAGAGCGCACCAGCAGTATCGAGAGGTGCTGGCTCGGTAAACCCCAGTTGGGAGCAAGGCGATAGGAACTACGGTTGGTCTTTTACCAGTTCCGCTCAACGAGAGCCGCTAGAGGCGTTTGGTAACAAGCGTCCCAGATAGATAACTGCCCTCGCAAGAGAACAGAACCCGGCTTATGTCCTGCTCTCTCCCCTGTAATAGAGTATGAACCTTTCACGGTTTGTACTCTATTATTTTTTGTACGGATTTTGTGCGATGTTTAATTGATCATTTAGAGCATTCCCAGTATCTCTAATGCTGTATCCAGATGCCATTTAACCCGATATAGTCCAAACAACTTCTCTTGACTGTACCGTGCTGGATACTCTAGCTTCATTCCCTCCATCGTCACTTTGAGCAATGCTGACTGTTCTGGTGTAGGTGTTCCCATAGCCTCTAACGTTGCTTCTAGCGCTTGTACTTGAGAGAGCATAGGAGACTTCAATCCTTTATTCTCTGACACTTGCTTACAGGCTACAACAGGGAAGGTCAGGAGTGCGTTAATGTAGGATGCTTTATCAGCAGGGTTCCCTATATGCTTGGATGCCGTACTGTATCAGACATAAATCGCGTAATGCTCTCAAGCTTTTACAGCAGTTTGCGATCAAAAAAACCACAAAAATAACTATCGAATAGGCTCAAAAAATAGACCACAATGATTAAACCAATTTAGAGCGTTTT
>NZ_JBALCN010000030.1:0-74449 GCF_036919615.1 Nostoc sp.
CGATTGAATATGCTGCCATTTCTTAATAATCTTCTTTTTTACATCTTTTAAGTTTATGACTTTTGTGGCAGTTTTGATATCAAATTGCTGTAAGTCAGGATGTCCGTTCTGATATTGATTTTTTACTAAGTTAGAGCAGTATTTCGGAATATTTGAAATCATGAATTCTCCAACCATACTGCTAAAGTTTGCTGGCATCAGCATTACCTCAAGACGTTCTATTTCCTTACTGTAAAGCTGTTGATTGATAAAGCCTAAAAACTCTACAAAATTATTCATCGCCAAAAGAATGTGTTCAATTGTACAGTCGTATGGCAGAGTTGCCTTAGGATTAAAACCGTTACTCTCAATCGGGTGAGGTTGGCAGGCAATCAGTTCTAGTTCGCCGCTCATTTATAAGGGAGAGGTGGATGTCATGAACAATGCAAAATTCAAAAATCCCAAATTATCTTTGGGGATAATACTGCGGATTCATAACTGGAGATTGATAACCATTTGCCGGCACAGTACCCCCCATACTGTTGGGTACAGGATTCACAACAGGAGGCTGATAAATACTCATGGGCACGGTGCCTGTCGTCCCGTTGGATAAAGCAGGACTCCCAACAGGGGGCTGATAACCATTTACGGGTATAGTGCTTGTGGTACTGTTGGGTATAACAGCATTTTGACTAAACTCTTGGTAGGCAGCGCGAGAAATTGAGCTAATCAGTTTTTCGGCGCGAGGGTCGTTATTAGGGCGTTGTACCATGACCGCGGCAATGTAGCGCTTGCCTGTTGGCAGAGCAACTAAACCTGTATCTGCCAACATTGTGCCAATATCGCCTGTTTTGTGGTATACTCTTGCGCCTGTTCCCAAACCCGATGGTAGCAGAGTGTCTCTCTGAGTGCGACGCAAGATATCGAGCATGAGATCGCGTGATGGCATACTCACCAAATTTCCCTGACTCATAATCGCCATCAAATTTGCCAATTCCCTTGGACTAGTGGTATTTGTCCCTTGCAAATCTGGGAGTTGATTCCGAATTATTGTGTTTGTCAATCCCCAGTTCCGGAAACGCTGGTTTAAAGCGTCTATGCCTCCCAGTCGAGCAATGAGCATATTTGTCGCCGTGTTGTCGCTGATTGTAATCATTTGAGTGGCGACTTCCAGAGCGGCGTAGTGGGTTCCGGCTGGTTTGTATTGCAGATTTCCAGAACCGCTAGCTACCATATCCTGTTGCATGGTCAGCATTTCATCTAGGCGAATTTTCCCTGCATCCACATCCTGGAAAAAGGCAATCAGAATCGGCAGCTTAATTGTGCTAGCCGCCGGAAAACTGGTTGAGCCATTGACATCTACATAATTACCAGTATCTAAATCTAAGAAGAAAACTCCGGGTGTAAGATTTGGGTTAGTCGCCGTCAAATTTTGCACGGCATTTTTCAAGGGGAGAATTTCTTGGGATAGGTATAAGCTCGAAGATGCATCGGGGGGAGTTTGAGTAGGTTGTGGCTGCGATCGCGTCACATTACTATTAGATTGCGGCACAGAAGTTGTGCTGATCCGATTAGCTGGGTCTAATACTGACAACACTGTGCCCACAATTGCACCCATCCCAACACCCACAATCAATAACCGCACAACATACAACATGGTTTTGGCCATTGGCTTTAACTGCGTCTTCCGCGATGCTCGCCGGCCTCTTTTTGGCTTTTCCATCCGCACCGTTTTAACCATCACAGCACCTGGTCGAAAGGGAGGAATTTTCCCCTTCACATTAGGTATTGGTTTTACTGCCCCTGGCATGACTAACCCCGATTTTCCCTTGCGTGTAGCACCAGGGGTTGAGGGAGGACTGATCTGATTTTTTTGGCGTGTTGGCGCTGCTTCTCGTTCATTCGCAGCTCGCTGCTGGCTGTTAGCTTTAACTTTCTTCTGTGCCACTTTTTGAACTTTTTGTGGACGCTGGCGGCGATTTAAGGGTTGACGCCGCGAGAAAGCTGTTAGTTCGTCACTTGACTCTGACACCGTTACTCCTTGTGACCCACTTGACTGTTTTCTAGCAGACTCCTGACCCAAAACTTAATCTTCAAGCAATATTAATACTCAAATTCAACTTTGCCACTAAGTAGCATTTTTGTGTTTAGTTTAAGCGATATTAATTATTTTGGGAGGATGATTGCGTACATATTAAACGAAGAATTACAAGTTTTCACCATCCCTCTGGTTTTTAAGGGCCCATTCTACCTGCTGCAAAATCCCTCGCAGCATGGCTACTTCTCTTGTTTTCAGGTGAGCGCGATTATATAGTTGGCGAAATTTTTCCATGCGACTAGCTGCCGTATGCGGATACACATAACCAATTTTCAGTAATAGTGATTCTAATTGCTGGTAGTATGCTTCCACAACATCTATTGGTGCAAGTTCAGTTTGGGGTAAGGTCTGAATTTCAGGTTGTTCTGCACATTGTGACAGTTCATAACAACAGATTGCTACAGCAGTAGCCAAATTCAGGGATAGATAATCTTGACTTGTGGGAATGCGAACAAACCGCTGTGCATAATTTAATTCTTCATTGCTTAATCCCCGGTCTTCCCTACCAAAAATCAGTGCTGCGGGTTTTTCTGGTTCCTCCAGTAACCAGGGTAGTGCAGTGCGGGGTTTTTCTAAGGGTGTTTCCCAACTCCGAACGCGACCAGTGGTAGCGATCGCCCGTACACATCCATGCAATGCTTCTGGTAAGGTCGCTACTAATACCGCAGATTCTAAAATTTCCTTAGCATGAACAGCCATCATCAAAGCTTCCGCCGACAGCGGATCGCATTGGGGATTTACTAATACTAAATGATCTAGTCCAAAATTTTTCATGACTCTGGCGATCGCTCCGACATTTATCGGCCCAGCTGGCTCTACCAACACAATTCTTAATCCAGCCAAGCCCATTTTTTGCCTCCTGCGATCGCACCAGATAATACTTACAGGCTAATTCTCAGCATTGTTATCTTCTGCTGAAGAGTTTCCTTAAAATCATTTTAGCTGGTAAGTGAATGCCTGCATCAGGTCTGAACAGTTCAGCCCAATTTGTGCTGTTCAGCTAATCGTTCGTCACTATTTATTTGTAGCAATCTAATTGTTGTACGTCCTGAAGGCGTTAATCCCACCAGATTTAGTTTTAAAAAGGTGAAGTGTTCAGCCCATTTCTGGGTGCGTGGGTTGAAGAGAAAACTAAAAGCCCCTGTTTCTGGATCAAACGATCCTAAGTCAGTACCTTTATAACGATTACATCGCCAGCAGGTGAGCGCTAAATTATTAGCATCAGTTGCACTGCCGTGCTTTTGGGCAATAATATGATCAATTTCATGGGGAAAAAAGCAACTCCTACGGGTAACTGGCAATATTCACATCTGTAGTTTGCGCGTTCTTCTACCAGTCGGCGAAGATTAACCGGAATATAGGTTCCACTCACGGTCAACTGGTCAAATAAGATAAGTTACCTGCTTTCATCATCACAACTAAGTGTTCAATACGTTCATACTCATCTAGTTCTTTCAACTCCGTGGGTATAAGTTCACCTGCGTTACTGCGTGCTAGCAAGGTACGCAATCGTTCTTGCATTTCGAGAGTGGGTTTAAATTCAGCAATTTGTTCAGGAGTGGGGTTGCTGGCCAAAAAATCGAGGATATATCGGTAAACTTGTGCTGGTACGGCTGGTTGTTGAAGGCTCAAAGCAAGTAGTTCAGGTAAGCGTTCGCCTACTTGTGCTAGTTGTTGAGATAGTTCCTCTGATACTTCCAGGGTGATTTTCGGCATGTTGCGCTTTTTTGAAGTGTGTCCTTTTCCCCATTCTAAAGGTGGTAGAACAGGCATCAAATCAATATTGCTCACTCTACTGTAATATCAACGTTGTAACATCGCGTAATTTTACTAAACAATGCCACGGCAAGCCCAAATAAAAAGCTTTAGGAAACGTTGGTTTCCTCAGATTCTTAAAAAAACTTTGATTGTGCTGTTAGTGCTGGGGCTATTGTTAGTGGGATTCGCCACCTACACTGTGCGTCAATCCTTTGCTCAAGAGAGCGGCACAATTCGACTACCTGAACTCAAAGCTGAAGTAACTGTCCAGCGCGACAAATGGGGAATTCCCCACATCTGGGCTGCCAACTCCCACGATTTATTTATGGCGCAAGGTTATATCCACGCTCAAGACCGTTTTTGGCAAATGGATTTTTGGCGACACATCGGTTCTGGGCGACTCTCAGAAATGTTTGGTTCTTCTCAGGTGGACACTGACAGATATCTGCGGACAATGGGTTGGGCAAGGGTGGCGCAGCAAGAAATTCTGGAAATTAATGCAGAGATGAAGGCATACCTGGAAGCTTATGCAGATGGTGTCAATGCCTATCTAGCAGAGCATCAAGGCAGCGCCCTGAGTCTAGAATACGCTGTGCTAAAATTCCTCAATCCTGGGTATAAGCCAGAACCTTGGCAAATACTGCATTCCCTAACTTGGGGGAAGGTAATGGCTTACGACTTGGGCAGAAATTTCCAGAGCGAAATTGAACGTACCATTCTGCTCAAAACCCTTACCCCTACTCAAGTAGAGGAACTTTTTCCACCATATCCTCAAGACCTGCCAGTGATTTTGCCTGAGTTCCAGCAAGGAGAGGGGGCAGGGGAAGCAGGGGGAGCAGGGGACAAGAATGCTAAACTACTCTACTCTCCAGATGTCTTCCCTGCTTTAGAGTCAATTACTAAGCCGATGATGGCTTTGGAACAACTTATAGGGCCTACAGGAATAGGCATTGGTTCAAATAACTGGGTGATATCTGGTCAGCGGACGGCTACTGGTAAACCAATTTTGGCGAATGACCCCCACTTAGGTGTACAAATACCTTCTATCTGGTATGAAGTTGGTTTGCACTGCACACCTAAGAGTACAGAATGCCCCTACAACGTTACTGGCTTTTCCTTTGCGGGAATGATCGGCGTAATTATCGGTCATAGCGATCGCATTGCCTGGGGCGTTACCAATGTACAAGCTGATGTGATGGATTTATACATTGAGAAAATCAACCCAAAAAACTCTAACCAGTATGAGATAAATGGCAAATGGGTTGATATGCAATTTGTGAAAGAGACGATTCAAGTAGCCGGAAGTCAGCCGATTGTACAAACAGTGCGCTATACCCGACATGGGCCGATTCTCTCTGATGTTTCGCCCAATTTGAAGGAGTTCAAGCCAAGTCAGTCCTTAGAATTACCCCAAAACTACGCCGTAGCTTTGCGCTGGACAGCCCTAGAACCTTCCAAACTAGGATATACCATTCCTCAAATCAATCGCGCCCAAAACTGGCAGGAATTCCGTGCTGCTGCTAGTAATTATGATGTCCCGGCTCAAAATTTGGTTTATGCTGACGTTGATGGCAATATTGGCTACCAAATGCCTGGTAAATTCCCCATCAGAGCCAAGGGAGATGGGCGTTATCCCGTTCCTGGTTGGACGGATGAATATGAGTGGCAAGGCTATATTGACTTTGAGCAGTTACCCAAAAGTTTCAATCCATCTCAAGCTTATATTGCTACTGCCAATAATTTAGCTATGCGTAAATATCCTTACTTAATTACCACAGACTGGGTTTATGGCTATCGGGCAAAGCGGATTGTTGAGATGATTTCACAACAAACTCAGCCAATTTCCCTGAAGGATGTACAGCAGATACAAGGTGATGATCGCAATCTGAATGCTCAAACATTAGTGCCACTACTGCGATCTATCACTGTTGATACACCCCGTTTGCAAGCAGCCCAAAAATTGCTCCGAGATTGGAATTTGCAGTTGGGAATGACATCGCCTGCTGCTGCCTTGTTTGAAGTATTCTGGAAACACTTGCTAGCAGATACATTTCACGATCAGTTGCCTGAAAAGTACTTTCCTGATGGAGGCGATCGCTGGTATGCTGTGGTAGCAAATCTGGTAAAACAGCCCAATAGTTCTTGGTGGGACAACCGCAACACCCCAAAAGTTGAGAACCGCGACCAAATCCTCCGGCAGTCCTTTACAAAAGCCGTGGATGAACTAGAACGGATTCAAAGCAAAGACCCGAAAAACTGGAATTGGGGCAAGCTGCATACCATTACTTTTCGGAATGCCACCTTGGGTAAATCTGGGGTTGCACCGATTGAAGCTTTATTTAATCGTGGTGCATTTGCGACGGCTGGTAACGGCGAAACTGTGAATGCTAACCGCTGGAGAGCAAACAAATCCTTTGAGGTGAGTGATATTCCTTCACTGCGGATGATTGTAGATTTAGGAAATTTAGAGAACTCAGTAGCGATTCATACTCCTGGACAATCAGGCCATGCTTTCCATCAGCACTACAACGATATGGTTGACCCCTGGCGTCAGATTGAATACCACCCCATGCTGTGGAAACAAAAGAATATTACAGATAGTACTGCTGCGACATTAAAGTTAGTTCCAAAATTGGGAGAGTAAAGCACAACCCAACTAGAGAATTTAAAATTGGACTATTTAAGTGTAATTACATACACGTCTTCCCAAAAGTGAAGTATAAAGTAACAGGGCAAAAAGAAAGTTAAAAACAGAAATAAAGATTTTTTTTAGAAAAAAGTATTTTCACTGACATCCATTTTTACTGCCCAACTTTCCCGAAACATAGTTGGAGATAATAAAATCTATGCAACGCGTATTTAAAAAAAGTTTTATCGTTTCAGTAACGACTGCGATCGCATTATTATTTGTAGGTTGTGGAGAAAGTAAAGTTGCCCAATGTAACAAAGTCATAAATGTTGCCAATCAAGCATCTACTCTCGGTCAAGAATTCGGTAAAAATCCCCATCCTGTAAAAGGTTCTAAAGTTTTAACTGAACTTGCTGGTAGGATAGACCCACTTGCCAAAGAGATGAAAGCACTAGCCCATGAATATCAACCTCAGCGTGGCTTCGCCGCGCTGAGGTCAATTGTGTCAGTTGCGTAAGTCCTGATCATAAGTAATTTACCAGACATGATATGACTTCTGACGCCAAGCCGCAGAGCGTCTTTGGCTTTGCTGCTGACGCCAATATTTCTGCTGTATTAGGCGATTACTTTTACCCTTGAAATAAAAATTAAACGATAAATCTGATTCTTTCGTTGGTTTATTTCCCCAGATTCCGCTTCATTTGTTCTAACTCATTTTGGGTTTCCCAGCGACTAAACTTTTCTTCTAAGTCATCAAACCCATTAGAATAACTACTAGTTTGATTTGACCAGCCATTGGTTTCTAAATGCTGCTGAGTTTGGGCTTTAGCACGGCTAGTCTGTGCTTCAGCTGCTTTAGCTTGCACCTCCTGTCGCCGCTGCTGAATTTTTCGCAGTAATTCCTGAGATTGGTTAATGCGTTCTTTCAGCCCTTGCATCTGTCCCCAGCGCTGATTCCCTTCCCGCAACAGGGCTGCTTCTCGCTCACCCGCAGCAGTCGCTAAATCCTCTCTGCCAGCGTTTTTGGCTTTTTGAACACGGATATGCCAACGCTGAATTTCTTGAGCGGTGGACAGAATTTCTTCTTGCGATCGCTTCTCTTGTAATTGTAAATCTGCGATCAGCTTTAATGTATCTTCTTCTTGCTCACGCAGCTGTTCTAACAGCGCCTCTAACTCCAAATGTGGATTGTTACGCAAGAATTCTTCTAAACGATTTTCTAGAAACCGACTCAAATCATCAAATAAACCCACTGCTAAAACTCCAGAGATCGGGTGCGTAGACTATTTTATTGTAGTAATGATCATCGTAGGTAAAATCTAAACTTTAATAGTTCCCCTGATAATAGTTTTTCCCTTCAGATTGCTACACTCATCCGGATCGTGCCCGTTTTGTCAGAGCAGATAACTGTAGCCGTTGAAAGTCTCGACTGCTGGCAATTTGCGATGCCTATCATGTGGTAAATAGGTGTTGCTTGGGTAATGGTTACTACATCTGACAATCCTTCAGGAGTCGCACTTTCACATCCGCTGAAAAGTTAGGTGAACTTCTGGATGTTAGTTAGATTTCAAAGTTGGGAAGAATGTATTTGGTGAAACTACGCTTTTCAACACTGATTTATAAGATAAGGCTTTAATCTGCATGAGTTCTGATTTTCAACCGCCACCTAAGAGCTTGTCCATACTAGCTTCTGTAGGAGGAGTAGTTACGGCTGTAATCGCGATCGCAATTTTAAATGTTTGGTCTAAGCAACTTTCCCAGACTTCTATAGAAAAACCTGAAATATCAACATCCCAAACAGCTTCACGGCAGTTGGTACAACCACAGAAACCCCAACGCCCTGTCTCTAGTGCTAAAGAAGCTGAAATAGTTGCCAGCCTTGATGCGAAATCTGTAGTTTTGCCAGGTCAATCCATTCCTAAGAACCAACTAACAATAGCGATAATTCCCTATGTTGCTCCTGGAATTGGAAAACTGACCCCAGAGGAAACCACAACTGCCCGTCAGGCTTGGTCATACTTCCAGCACAACTGGAACGATGAAACTGGCTTGGTCAATTCTGTTGATGGCTTTACCTCTGTAAGTATGTGGGATCAGACAGCGGCGATCGCAGCTTTAGTCAGTGCTAGAGAACTCAATATCGTGCCTGCATCTGAGTTTGAAGCCAAAATGAGCAAAATGTTGAAAACACTGGCATCTATGCCCTTATACAAAGGGGAACTACCTAACAAGGTTTACAATGCAAAAACCCTCGTACCTGTTAATTATGGTCAACTAGAAAAACGCGAAGAAATTGGTTGGTCAGCCATCGATTTAGGGCGAATGGCAATCTGGTTGAAGATTGTCGGGGCAAAGTATCCACAGATGCGATCGTTTTCCACAGACGTTTGGAAACATTGGCAAGTCAAGCGTCTGACCAAAAATGGCCAAATGTACGGTACTGCTGTTATCGAAGGCAAAGAACAGTACAACCAAGAAGGCCGCTTGGGCTATGAGAATTATGCTGCCTATGGTCTGAAGCTTTGGGGCTTGGATGTTAAGCAAGCCTTGGATTATCAATCCCATGCTGCCTTTGTTGATCTTTACGGACAGGGAATTCCTTACGACCAACGGGACTATAAAAACTCTGGAGCGAATAACTATGTTCTTAGCGAACCCTATATTTTAGATGGTATCGAAACTGGGTTTCAATCTTTGCCTAAAACCTATGCTGATCGGATTCTAGCTGCTCAAGCAGCGCGTTATGAAGCCACAAAACAATTAACCGCTGTCACCGAAGACAACTTAGATCGCCCTCCATACTTTGTTTACAGCAGTTTGTTTGTCAACGGAGAACCTTGGGCAACCATCGCAGATACCAGAGAACAGCACAACGATTTGCGATTCCTCAGTGCCAAAGCTGCGATCGGCTGGCATGTACTTTATAACACTGCCTACACGCAGCAGTTATTTAATTTTGTCCAAGCTAACCTCAAGTCAAAAGACGGCTGGTACAACGGTTTCTATGAGTCTTTGCATCAGCCGAATAAAACTCTTACCGCCAACAATAATGGCGTAATTCTGGAGAGCTTGCTGTATAAACAAGTTGGACAACCGCTCACCGTTTGGGCAGGAGTCAGGAGCCAGAAGTCAACCGAGAAGGTTATCAAAAAACCATAACTTACAGCTAAGATTCTCAGACCATGAAAAAACTGGCGTTGCATAATAGAGGGAGGTCATCTACTATGCAATGTCCATACCGTGGAACTACGGAAATTCGGAATAATTGTACCCACATAAGTCTATTCATCGCTCCATTCAGCAACGCCACCCTATGGCAAAAGTCTCTGAACAGACACTGAAATATCTGCAAATGCTAATGGTGTAACCGTTCCTTGCTTAATAGTATATTCTTCAACATACTTACCATTTTGAGGGTTTCTGAACACAATCATCTGTTTAGTAGATAAACTTAAAACCCAATATTCTTGAATCTCAGCCGTCGCATAAATTGTAGCCTTGATCTCCAAGTCCCTGTTTAAGCTTGTCTTGGCAACTTCTATAATCCAGAAGATATCTTGAGGAGCAGGATGGCGATCATTGTAGGATGACTCCGGAAGTCGAACAATTGCAATATCAGGTTCGGGTTCTGAGTCGGATAGTGTAATAGGCCCATTGAAACGAACATCAGCTTTATCTGAGAGCAACTCTTCTAAATATTTTGCACCTCGTTTTGCTGTGGTGTAATGAATTGGGGTTTCTGGACTCATCTCAACAATTTCGCCTGCTAGCAATTCCAGATGACGACCACGTAGAATGCCCGCCTCAACCATGCGATGATAGTCGTCTACAGACCATTTAGCCAACGTCTTCATAGCAGAACTGCTCACATTCTTGTGATAGACCTAGTTCAATTTTATAGTTGCTTAACTCAGAAGCACCCAATCTTTTGAGCCTGATGCAATGTCCTTAAGACTTGCTCCTTCAATTCTCGCAGCAACATAGATGGCTCCTATGGTCGAAGCTGTCTACCATCTAGTATGGGCGATCGCGTCCTCTATGACTAGATTTATTGACCCTACTACAGTTTCAAGCACTAGTCTTCTATGTAAAACCCTGTACAAACAAACAATCTTATCTTAATTTCTGGTAATCTTGCATCACATTTGCATCACATATGTGTTATGGACCAAGATCAGCGGCGGCAGATCACGTCTGGATCACGACAAAATCTCTCGTCCGTCCGCTTCATCGACTTGTGATGCCGCGTTACCTACCGACATAGTTACAATCGCTCACTACTTAGCACTTTACGGAATCAAAATCTGCATTGAACCTCTATAGTCGTCAATATTAAGGACAATCTCAATCAAACGTTCGACGCACCGTTCACGATATTTGGAGTCATTATAGCAGTCGATCAGTATTTCCAATCGTAATCACGGGCAAAGATATTGCAGTGTTTTCTTCACGCATGACTTGCTCTAGTGAATCCTTCCCTTTCATACTACGATTGGCTGTGAGCAAAATCATCTGGTTTTCCTGAGCTAGTCGCCAAACTACCCTGTCATTACTATTGATTTACAACTCCATCTCAGCAAATGTGACAAATTGAATCGAGACTGTATCAAGCCAACCTTGACTAGCAATCGCACCAAAGAAAACCAGTGCATGTCCTTTGAGATTGTGGTCGATCAAAAAAATCATGCTTTAGATTCACGCTTTGCCCTAGCTGCCTGAAGTTTTTCCCAAGCAGCTTCAGTTCCAGGCTTTGGAGGCTTTACGGCAATCCGGGCAATGAGCTCACGATTTTTCTCTTCATAGTACTGCTGAAGCTCTTCAGCTTCTTTGAGAACCATTTGATACTCAGCTTCAACATCGGCACGATTTGTCTCAATGTAAGCTAGAGCAGCATTAATTTGTTCTTCTGTGAGATCGAACAAGCCTCGGATAAACTTAGGCGGGTACTGTTCTGTTACGTAGTCCATCACGTCATACAAAGTGATGCGCGTTCCTGCGATCGTCAGTCCTCGCTCTGTGCGAATAATAGCTGCTTGCCCATTTGATGCCAGAGTCATATCTCAATGCTCCTCTGAAACTAGCTCCATACTACCCGATGAAAAAGTCAGGATAGGTAATCGCCTACCTTGCTTATCGCTATACAATATTCAAGATGTGCGTCAATTCATAACCGCAAGAATGGCAAAAAATCTGGTAAACAAAATCACATATGTGTTAACGGTTCGCTTAAGCGGCTGCAAAGAGCTTTCGCAATGCACCAAGATATTTCAGCAGTCCGCTCTAAGAGGATGTTTTAAAAGGGTCTTTTGCTCTCCTAGTTAGCACAGCAAAGTATCTCAGTACAAGGCTAAAACCTTGATTTATCGTTGAAGTTAACCCAAGTGAGAACAGCAAAATTATACCTTTTGGGACTTTTCAAACATCCTCTAAGCGAATTGTTATATGGCACTCACGCTAATCCTTCACGTTCAAGAACACTACGAACCTCCTCAAAACAGGCTTTAATGTTTCCAGGTGAAAACTTAATATAACCAAGTCCATCAACGTTTGAAAAGTTCTCACAGCCTTCTTCTAAAAGAATAATTGCGCGCGTAAAACCCAAACGTCCTTGAAAAAGCCCAGCTTCATGTATGACATTCATTCTTGCACGGAGCTTACCATCACTTTGTTCATCTTCAGCAGTCATTATCAAAAATGCGATCGCTGCATTATCTAACATCTGAGACAGACGAGTAATGTTAGTGATACCGGCAATTGGAACTCGATTGAATTCATCCCAAGGTAATTTCAATCGATCACTGATAAAATCCTTGAGGTCTCTCCAAAGAGGTGAGCGTCCGTGTCCAATAAAGATATGTGTACCTGGTTGAGATGAGTGTATATAAGCACGAGATTTGTTGGTTAAGTGCAATGAGAGCCTATTTGTGAGCTTCTTTAAATTTTCTGCCGCTCTAGCAGGCGACTGAATTGCTAGCAACTGTGCTTGAAGATAAATATGTGGCGGAGTCTGCAAGCCAGACTGCATAGCAACCATGTCACGTGACAAGAAATTTCCACGTGGTCGAAGATAATCAATAAATTGTTTCGCAGATAATATTTTGCATTCTTCGGCTTCTTCTTTTAAACGGCTCAAGTATTCATCTTCTCTATTAGCTAGGCAAGAAAAAATTATTGATATCAGTTCCTCTCGCAAATCAGGAATCGCTTCATCTATATGATTTGCAAGTTTCTCTAGTTGCTCTAAAGAAAGGCTAGTTGAAGTTGATTTTAGGGCGTTGTATACATAATCGAAACCATATTCACGCCATTCACCTATATTATCGTTAGAGTATCTGTCTAAAAAACCCCATTCTTGACTAAATCTTGCTCCGGGAGGAACTGGCTGAAGTTGATCGTAATATATGCGTGAATGGTAGCCAAGCCACGAACCAGACCAAGATTTACCTGCCTCATTTGCTGCTTCTTGCAGTACCTTTATTGACTCAGCTACATCAAAAGATTCAAACTGTGCAGTGATTTTAGAGCAAGTAGATTTGATACGGTCAAGAGAATCTCTGAAATCATCCATTGATATCTACACCTAATCTAGGTTTGCCATATAACTAAATTATTAGACGGAAATTTTCCGTCTAAATATCTTGTGGATAACCATATGTAATACTTACAGGTATTTATTTTCATGTTATGCAGAATTTTTCTGTATACTGTCGATATCCGTTTCTTCTAGAGAATTTATCCGTATAAGTAACTGATTTTGCGTATTTATACGGAAGTTTTCTATCTAATATCCTATTTTAGATATTAGATAGAAAACTTCCGTATAAATACCCTACTTTGGTTTTAAAACCTGATTTTCAGTATATTCCTTGGTGATATCCAGAATTTTTCCAGATAACATCCGATTCAGGACATTATACGGAAATTTTCTAGATATTACTCTATGAAAGAACGCCCAAAAAAGCTGCTAGAGCAGGTTCAGGATACAATTCGGCTTAAGCATTATTCTTGCAAAACAGAAAAAGTTACATTGACTGGATTAGGCATTAGATTTTTTTTCATGATAAGCGCCATTCTAAAGATATGGAGAGTGCGGAAATAGAAGCATTCCTAACACATTTAGCTGTTAAAGAAAACGTCACTGTGTCAACTCAAAATCCATCATAAGTGCGCGATTTGATGTTGTTCACTGACGTTACTCGACTGAATCGATAAAGCCATTACGAAAAGAACAGACCTGATAAAAGCTTGATTTATGAATTATAACTGTACAGACGGGCTATGACGCTCCTAACTCTTTCTTTACATTATGATATACAAACCCCCTCAACAAAAGCTGTTGAGATGGATTGCATTGTTCCTAGTGGGGACATTTCTGCAATTGTTGTTTTACATCCCGACACCAGTCTTATCCCAAAATTCCAATAGCTGTAGCAATATTACAGCCCCGCTTACACCAGAGGAACAAACTTACGCTCGTGGTGCTTGGCAGTATTTTGTGAAAAATTATCAGCCAACAACAGGATTTACCAATTCTACTGGGGGTTATCCTTCCGGTACACTCTGGGATATGGGTAACTACCTGATGGCATTGAATGCTGCACGCTGGTTGAATCTTACTGACCAAGCAGATTTTGATAGTCGCCTGAATAAGTTTTTGACGACTCTCAACAGCTTGAAGTTGTTTGAAGATACCTTGCCCAATAAAGTCTATAACGCAGCCACTGCACAGATGGTTGATTATGGTAACAATCCGCTGGAGCGGGGTATTGGCTGGTCTGCTTTGGATGTTGGGCGAATACTGGCGGCGTTTGATGTCATCCGTACCTGTCATCCGCAATATAATGATTGGCTCAAAGGAATTGTCGCAAAGTGGCAAGTGGCGCGATCGCTCAAAGATGGGCAACTTTTTGGTGCTACTGTTCTTCCAGACAACAAAACATTACTGGTGCAAGAAGGACGACTCGGCTACGAAGAATACGGCGCTAGAGGTTATCAACTTTGGGGTTTCTCTGCACCCAAGGCTATTTCCCTGGAACCGTTTAAGTTAGTCGAAATTAATGGTGTGCAAATTCCCGTTGATACCCGTGATTTTAAAAGCACCAACGCCAATAATTATGTTGTTAGTGAGTCTTATATCCTTGACGGGATTGAATTTGGCTTGCAAGGTGAGTTGGCTGATTTTGCTGGCAGGGTTTTAGATGTGCAAAAACGGCGTTTTGATACCACAGGCCAGTTAACTGCTGTCACAGAAGATAATATTGACCAACCGCCTTATTTTCTTTACAACACCGTCTACGCGAACGGTGCAAACTGGGCAACAATCACGGATGCCAATCAACCTTATCCACAATTTCGCAGCATCAGCACCAAAGCTGCTTTTGGTTGGCGCTATCTGTTTCCAGATAATGCCTATGCCCAAAAAGTTTTTGATGCAGTCAAGGATCTCCGCAGTCCTGATGATGGTGGTTACTATGCTGGTATCTATGAAGAATCAAAACAACCCAACAAAGCTTTGACAGGTAATACTAATGGGTTAATTTTGGAGATTTTATACTACAAAGCTAAGGGAAATCACCCTTTAATTGCTTCTGGTTCTGCGAATGTGTCTACTGGTAAGCCCAGTGAAAATGCTTCTCCTGCAACAGCCTCAAATCAACCGAATTCTACTGTTACGACTCCGACTGCAAATCAACCGAATTCTACTGTTACGACTCCTACCGCAACCCCTGCGGATACTTCTAAAATTATGGAAGTGGCTGTTGCACCTATTCCACCAGTGGATAGTCCCCAACCATCATCTAACCTCAAACTAGATCGACCACTGACGGTTATTGAACGGCGTTATGCAGAGGCGGCTTGGGGATACTTTCAAGCAAATTATCACTCCAAGAGTGGGCTGATCGACGATCGCAGTGATTTCAAAGGTGCAACTCTGTGGGGATTGGGAGATTATCTGGCAGCACTCCATGCAGCGCGATCGCTCGATATCATTACCCCGAAAGAATTTGACCAGCGCACCCGTCATCTTTTAGCAGCCTTGACAAAGTTATCGTTGTTTGGTAGGGAGTTACCGGGTCGGGGTTATGATACGCGATCGCTGCAACCAGTAGATTATGGTGGAAATCCAGTTCCAGAAGGAAACGGCTGGTCAGCTTTAGATTTAGGTAGAATGCTGGCAGCGCTTTACAACTTAAAAACCTGTCATCCAGAATATACGGCTGCGGTAGATAAAATTGTGCTGGATTGGTCATACTTGCGTGTGGTGCGTGAAGGTATTCTCTCCAGTGCTACAACCGCCAAAGAGCAAGATGGGCGATCGCTTACCCGCGTTAACCCCGAAACCCGCTTGGGATATGAGGAATATGCAGCTCGTGCTTTTCAATTATGGGGATTTAATGTTGAGCATTCTGCTGTTGGCGGTGAATATCAAACTGCCTCAGTAGAGGGAGTGAAAGTACCAATCCAACGCCGTCGCACAGATACTAACTCCAAAAATCAATACACAGTTAGCAATCCTTTCTTACTCTATGCTCTGGAGTTTGGACTAGATCCACAAATGCGATCGCTCTTTGAACCAATTTTCCAGGCGCAAGCTGAACGTTACCGTCGCACCGACATCCTCACAGCCTCAGCCACCACCTTGATTGATCGCAAGCCTTACACTGTCCACAGCACAATTACTGGAAAAGGTGAGCCTTGGGTCGCTTTAGCAGATGACGGGCAAACTGTACCAAAGGGGCGATTAGTAAGTACAGCAGTCGCTTTTGCCTATCATGCCCTGCTTCCAGAAAACAAGTATAGTCAAGAGTTACTGCAAGGAACGACTGATTTATACAATCCATTAGCCGGATTTTATGAGGGTTTTTATGAAGCCACAGGTAAAACGGCAATTGGTTTCACCAGCAGCACCAACAGTATGATTTTGCAATCCTTGCTATACAAAGGGATGAATCAACAACCCCTAATTCGTCCGACTACCACGATGAACTCTCCTTGGTGGGTAGCAGTTAGCAAAGGTAATTCTGGGCGAGGTCTACCCAACACTGCCACACAACGAACTCGATTAATTTCTGATAGTTCTGGAAGTTACTGGGTTTCAGGTAGCGAAAATACTCCACTCATAACTGGCACAAAAGTCACAGAATAAGTTGAAACACAACTCACTTTAAGCTCATCCCACGCCTTCCAGGGGTGGGCTTTCCCGCCGATTTTCTGTAATTACAAAGCTGTGTTTGTTATTAATCAGTTGTATTTGGGAATACTTGTACATGATGCGGTAGCTTTTACGAGCAACAGATATCTCGATTCAAAATCCCTGTTTATTCTTTCAAATCTATGAACAAGGTACGACTGGCGCTGATAATGCTAATTTTACTAGGAAGCATCTTTGCGAATAAAAATTTAATGGCGGTTACTGATGCTTCAAGGCAACTTGAAAACCGGAAATTAAACCAAATTCACAACCAAACAGTTTCCAATACTCCTGTACTACTGGGACTGTATGCCTCAGATTACATCGGAAATCAAAGTACAATTGACAGCCAATTGCGTCAAGTCGATCAATGGGTTGGTAAGCGCCATTCTATTGCTGGATTTTTCTTTGATATCGAAGACTCGAATCCTGCCTACAACATTCCAGTTTCCCTAGAACAACTGAAGCACAATGGATACACAGGCTTTATTAATCTCAAATCCACTCGTTCAGCAGCGCAGATTGCTAGGGGAGACGTAGATAGTTCTCTGCAAAAGGTGGCAAAAGCCTATGCTGAGTGGGCAAATCGAGGCGAGGGTCGGATTGCGTTTATCGCTCCGTTGCAAGAGATGAACATTCCTGGAGAAGCATACAGCAAAGACCCTCAGAACTTCAAGTTAGCTTATCAACGTATCCAAAAGGTATTTAAAGAGGCTGGTGTATCTTCACAGGCAATCCGTTGGGTATTTGCGCCTAATGGTTGGAGTGAAAACAATGAACATCGCTTTGAAAACTACTATCCTGGGGACAAGTCGGTAGATATCGTTGCCTTTAGTTCGTACAACTGGGGGTATTGTAGTAATTCTTCTTGGAAACACTGGAATAACCCAAAAGAAGTTTTTGAACCATATATCAAGCGGATGAAGGTTATGGCTCGCAGTAAACCGATTTTCATCGCTCAAACAGCTAGTACAAGTAATACGCAAAATGGTTTACAAAACAATGCCAAAGACCAATGGTTACGAGACTCTTACACTCAGCTATCTGGGATGGGTGTAAGAGCCATCCTTTACTTCAATATTAATAAGGAATGTGATTGGGCAATTAACAGTAATAGCGGCAAATTTGCTGGTTATAAAGACGCTGTAAATAATCCAGCTTTCGACTATTTATCCCCTGCTGAGTTGGCAAAGAAGATATAAATGGCAACAAGCGTCATCAAAAGCATGATTTTGCAATCAGTTTTGTACACAACGACAAATCAACAACCCCTGCTTTGTCCGAGTCCGACAACGTGGCAATGCTCTCCTACCCCATCTATGATCATTGCTGCCCCTGATAACTTTAACCCTGATGTTCAAACATTACCCTCACAAATCGTTCCAGAACTTATTGCTCCCATAGTCACACCACTACCGCTAAAACCAAAACCGACACCATTAAAACCAACAGCTACGCCAGAAAAATCTACTACTCTTTCGCCAACAACTTCTTTACCACGATTGACTCAAGAAGTGGATAAAATTGCCGCCGAGCGGGCTTGGAAATATTTTGAGCGTAACTGGAATCCCCAAACAGGTTTAGTAAATTCGGCAGACAACTTGCCCTGGACAACTTGGTGGGATCAAGGTAGCGCCTTATTGGGAATTCATGCGGCTTACCAGTTAGGGTTATTGCCGCAAAAGATGTTTCAACAGCGGATGAACACTTTGCTACAAACGTTGGAAAAACTGCCGCTACCTGCAACTGGTTTGCCTAATAAAGCTTACAGTACCCGTACTGCCCAAATGCGGCATCTCAATGACACTCCCGATCCCAAGGGTACAAGTGGTTGGTCAGTCTTGGATATGGCACGATTTTTATTAGGATTGCATGTTATGCGATCGCATTATCCAGAGTATAGCGATCGGATTAATCGCATCGTCGCTCGTTGGAATCTATCGAAACTTGTCAAAGATGGTTGGTTAAACGGTGCTATTCCTAGAGCAGGCAGACTTCTACAAGTGCAGGAAGGGCGATTAGGCTACGAGCAATACGCTGCTCACAGTCTAAAGCTGTGGAACATTCGAGCTAATAATGCTCTTTCCAATCCACCAGTCAAGATGGTTGAGGTTGATGGTATTACTCTGCAAATCGATCAACGGAATCTACAAAACTCTGGAGCTACTAACTATCTAACAAATGATCCTTATTTACTTTGGGGTTTAGAAATGGGTTGGAATGATCCTGTCAAGCCTCAAGTGCAAAATCTTTTTAAAGTGCAACAACAACGGTTTAAGCGCACTGGAATTTTAACTGCTATAAATGAAGATTCGTTGGATCGCCCCCCTTACTTTCTGTATTACAGCGTCTACGCCAATGGTAAAGCTTGGCAAGCCGTTAACACTAGGGGAAAAGCCTATCCCCAATTGCAGTTTGTCAGTACGAAAGCGGCATTTTCTTGGTTTGCTCTGATGCCAGATGAGCCTTACACAAAAATGTTGCGAGACTTTGTTCAAAATTTATCCGATAAAAATCGTGGCTATCTTTCAGGACGATATGAAAATTCCAAGCTAGGTGTTAATGGTTCAGTTGACGTGAATACAAATGCGATCGTTTTAGAAAGTCTGCTTTACCAAGCTAGAGGCAGACATCCACTGGTGCTTGAAGGCAGGAGTCAGAGAGAGCAGTAGAAATAAACAGAATTCCGAACAATTCCTAACTCAGCACTTTTTCGACTAGATAGTTATTTTTGCCACGCAGCACTAGTCTTTTAGATTAATTACTGGTACTAACATGACTTCAGTTTCTATTAGTGATAATTCCTCAAACTTTTCCGGCAACAGCCGTTCAGCACTCAAAAAAAGAACGCTGTTATTTCGCTATTTAGCAGAAATCAATTTAATTTTTGGTATTTGGTATTTGCAATGGCGCGTCACCCATTCCATCAATTTTGATGCGCTGTGGATCTCTATTCCTTTGTTAATAGCAGAAATTTATAGCTATTTCGGCGGCGTAATGTTTGTAATTGGCTTGTGGCGTCCTTTAGTCCGACAGATTAAGTCTCTCGACCAGATGATCCCACCTATACCCAGATCGGACTGGCCGACAGTGGATGTATTTGTGACGTGCTACAATGAGCCGCCGGAAATTGTAGAAGAAACTGCCAAAGCTGCTCTGACAATGGATTACCCGCCAACAAAGTTACGGGTTTATGTCCTTGATGATGGTAACTCGGCTGATATGCGGGCTATGACAGAAAGATTGTGTATTGAGGATTTGCAGTCACCACAACTACAACAAGAAGCGGAGCGGATTGATGCCGAACACTCTTATTTGTTAGAGCGCCTGAAGCAACTGGAAAATCTCACACCTAATACTCAAGCCGCAGAAAAATGGCTGCAAGCATCATCAGAACCAGTGGTTAACCAGTTTGCTACTGAATTTGTGCAAAGTCTACGACAGTTTATTCTTTGGCTACCTCCAGCTCATCAAAGTATAAGCGATCGCCTAACCACTGAACGCAAAGCCTTAGAAGAAGCTATTCGCAAGAAAGAACTGGAACTAGTTGAACTTGCTCGTTTTCGCTACATTGCTCGTCCCAAGCCAGCTGGTGTACCCCACCACGCTAAAGCTGGTAACCTCAATTACGCGATTTTTTCTGGAGAAACTTCGGGACAGTTTATTCTTACCCTAGATGCTGATCATATTCCCAAGCCACAATTTCTCAAGCGAGTTCTGCCTTATTTCTGCACCTATAATCTTTTAGCAGGGAAATACAACCAGAATCAAATTGCTTTTGTACAGACACCCCAGGATTTTTACAACATTCCTCCAGGTGATCCGTTTGGGCATCAAGCACATTTATTTTATGGCCCACTCCAACAGGGTAAAGATGGTATGAATGCCGCCTTTTATACAGGAACAGATGCAGTATTAAGGCGTGAGGCACTGATTAGTGTTGGACTGCAATATTTTGCTGGTGAGTATGCCAAAGATGAAAAAAGTTTAAATGAATTTGATTTAGTTGGTGGGATATCGAGTAATAGCATTACAGAAGATATGAATACAGCCATGCGTCTACACGGTGCTGGCTGGAAATCTGTTTATCATCATGAACTTTTAGCAGAAGGTTTAGCACCGGATGACTTAAAATCTACCCTGAAACAGCGACTACGCTGGGCACAAGGTACTATCCAGGTGTTAGTGAGAGAAAATCCATTGACAAAACCAGGGCTAACATTTTGGCAACGATTACATTATTTTAAGACAATGTATAGCTATTTTTCTGGTTTTGCTACTGTTGTTTTTATTTCTTGCCCAATCATCTATTTCTTCACAGATATTGTTCCAGTTAAAACCTACGGACCTGATTTTGCTCTACACTTTTTCCCAGCTTTTATTATCAACCGTTTGACTTTTTTTGCAGTTACTTGGGGCATTCCAGCTAGAGAAGTTTGGCGAGCTGAACAATATGCGATCGCTTTATTTCCCTTATTCATTCAAGCTGTATTAAGTGTGTTGTTCGGAGGTAACCTCAAATTCCAAGTAACACCTAAGCAGCGACAATCTGGAGTGTATCTCCAACTAATTTGGCCCCAACTACTTATCTTTGTCCTCACTATTCTAGGAATATTATGGAGCCTTTACCACTTTGCAATTGGTGATCTAAATAATCCTTTGGTTCACCTACTCAATGGTGCATGGGCTATCTATAACTTGTTACTTTTGTCGGCTATCATCCGTGCATCTGTTTGGCAGCCACCGAAAAAGGTCTGAGAGGCAGAGGGGACAAGGAGGACAAGAGAGATAATTCTTAACTCCTGTACAGACACGATTAATCGCGTCTCTACTCCTAACTCTTAACTAGTAAATCCAATCTAGAAAACATAGCCATGAATACTTATTCAGACTTAAACAACTTTGGTCAGCGAACTGTCTTAACAATTTATGCTCACGCTGATGATGAAGTCTTACCTGCTGCTGGCACTCTCAGTCTGATGTCTAAGGCAGGATGGAATGTTCTTTGCTTAATTTTGACTGAAGGCACTCTTTCCAGTTCGCCTATTAAGGGTACACGTCATCAAGAAGCAGACGCAGCTGGTAAAATCATCGGTGCAACTTACGAATTTCATGCACTTGAGGAGTCCAATTTCTCAACACAAGCAGTGATTAAAGTTACTGAAGAAGCTCTTGGACGCTGGCAACCGGATCTGATTATTACTCACGCACCACAACCTGAAAAATATGGACATAGAGATCATGAAGTGTGTGCGATCGCAGTTTCTAATGTTGCTACCCGCAAAAATATATCTTTATGGTATTCAGCACCACCTGTTTTTTTGCGTGGTTTTGAACCAAACTTTTTTGTAGATATTACCTCTGTAATTGAGGAAAAAGTTGCAGCGATCAGTTGTTATGAATCAGAGTTAAATAAAGCATTTATGCAACTTGATGCAATACTAGTTTTGTCTCGTTTTTGGGCACGAGAATTAGGTCAAAAAGATGGTTATTTTGAAGCTTTTGAAATTTCCCGTCAATGTGTAAATGCTAGCTTTTTTACTGCAATAGCAAATAATAACCACCCAGCAATCCAACACAGTTGATTGCATATATAATACAAAAATATTACTATATCTATTGCGGTTTGCATTAGGTCAATGCCACAATATAAATATATAGTTTTCAAACCAAATAATCGGAAAATAAAAACATGAGTCTGAGTGTGAAAGTACTAGAAATATCTGGAATTTTAGATGGTATTAGAGGTAATGAACTACGGCGCGAAGTTAGCAATATTGTAGACGGTGGAGCCGATATTTTGTTGCTTGATCTTAAAGAAGTTAAGTTTATTGATAGCTCTGGTTTAGGTGCTTTAGTATCAGCAATGCAAATAGTGCGAACTGCTAATGGTAAACTTTTTGTCTGTTCGATCAGCGATCAAGTTAGGATGTTGTTTGAACTGACTAAAATGGATAGAATTTTTCAAACCTTTGCTGACCAAGATGAATTCAATCGCCAAGTATTGGCAACACAGTAAGCTACTAGACAATATAAAATTTGAATGTTTAAATTTGACGATACTAACCAAACTTAACTTTTACTAAAGATAAATCATCGTCAAGATTATCTTGAGCATTTAAGGTGAGAATCTTTGCTAATAGTTGATTTAGGTTACACGTATCTTTCCGGCTATATTCGGTTAGTAAGTCAATGAAAGCATCAATCCCCCAAATTTGACCATCTGGCTGATTAATTTCATAAGCACCATCACTAAAAATGTATAAAGTGCTGTTTTCTTCAATCTCAAAAACAGCATCTTCAAATTGGACTCCAGGTAAAAAGCCAATTGGTAAATCTAAAGAAGTTAGCTGTTTAACTTGAATACTGTTGGTAGAGGTATTAGATAATAGTAAAGCTGGTGGATGTCCAGCATTGGCATAAATGAGTTGACGTTTAAGGCGGTGATAAACTCCATACCAGATTGTGAAGTATTTATCACCGTGCTTCCTCATTTGGAAGGCGTGATTTAGAGCTTTCAAGACTTCACTTGGTTGACAAAAGTTAGTATTCGGTAGAGATTGCGATCGCAAAACATTCAGCACGGATACTGATAAGAGGGCTGAACCCACCCCATGACCTGATACATCCAACAAATAAATTGCCAAATTATCCTCGTCAATCCAATGATGGTCGAAGCAATCACCTCCTAGCTGTGCTGAGGGAATAAACAGATTTTCTGTAGTTACTGATCCTACAAGCGGTGAGGGTAGAAGCGATCGCACATAAGCAGCAGCCTCAGACAATTCTGTTTCCAAAATTTGCTTTTGGGTTTGCAAATCCTGATTGAGTGTCTCCAAAACTTGCTTTTGACTTTGTAAATCCTGATTTAGCTGGTGTAATCTTAGTCCTGCTCTTACGCGTGCTTTTAATTCATTCATCTCTATTGGTTTAGAGATAAACTCATCTGCTCCAGCATCAAGTCCCCTAACTCTATCTTCCTCCTCTCCTCGAGCTGCTCCCCTAGCCGTCAATAGAATAAAAAAAGTAGTTGCCAACTCTGGATCTGTTCTAATTCGACGACACACTTCTAGCCCATCTAAGTGGGACATCATCCAGTCACAGATAATCAGAGCAGGACGTAACAGTTGTGCTTGTATAATTCCTTCTTCGCCATTGCTGGCTACAGTAGTCTCATAACCCTGCTTTTGCAGTGTACTTTTCAGTACTGCTCGCACTGTAGGGTCATCATCAATAACCAGAATTTTAAACATAAATTACGTTCTTTAAGTAAAATGAGCAGTAAATAGTTACTTTAATTTAACTTATATGCAATTTAGTTTTTAATGTATAGTAAAAATACTCAAATTAAATAAACTAATTACCGAATATGATGATTTTAAAATATTTTCTTAGTTAAGAAGTGAATAATAAAATTTCTCTAAAAGTTAACACAGACCTGACAGCTTCACCTCAAGTTTTATCTTGGTTTGAGCAAATGAATCAACCACCTATTGCCAATAAACAAATTTGGTGGCAATGTCAAACACTGATGATGGAAGGCTTTACTAACATTGTTGAACATGCACACAAAAATTTACCTATTGAAACTCCTATAGAGATGGAAGCTGTGCGGTTAGATGAATATATAGAAATTCGCATTTGGTCTCAAGGCGAACCCTTTGACTTAGAGCAGCAATTGCGGCAAACATCAGAATTTGAGGATAATGAGCAAGAGCGTGGGCGTGGTTTAAAAATCATGTCTGCCATTGCCGACAAGTTGAGTTATGAGCCGGTAGTAGATAATCGTTACTGTTTATTTATTAGTAAATCTTATTAAAGATACCGATAATAGGCGCTACTGTAAAGAAGGGAGTTGGGAGATCAGGAGACAATAAAGGTAGGGGAGAAATAACCCTAACTTCTAACTTCTAACTTTTAACTCCTAACTTTTAACTTCTGACTCCTGACTCCTGATTAAAAACTCTTGGATGCGTTTAACAAACTCTTCTAACTCTGAAATGAAGTTAGTAGTACCTCGGCGCTCTTGGTTGTAGGCTAGTTGTTCTAGTTTTTCTGCTGCTAGATGCATGGTTGTAATTCCCATATTGGCACTAGCACCTTTAATTTGATGGATTTGGAGCGCTATTTGCTCAAAGTCATGAACTGCGATCGCTATTTTCATTATCTCTAGACGAGGTTGAATATCCTCAACAAATATTTGCAGTAGTTCCAATTCAAATTCTGGGTCATTTTCCGAAAGTTGATGCAAACGTTCCCAATCAATTGGGAGTTCAACTGAACCTAAATCTGTCGTAGAAACTGTCTGCTCTATGGCAGCCGTTTCTTTTGCTCTGAATATCACACTACCCCAATGCTCTAGCATCGCCGCCAAATTTTCTTTCATCACCGGCTTGCTTAGATAGTCGTCCATTCCGGCATCTAGACACATTTGTTTGTCTTCTTTCATCGCATTAGCTGTCATCGCAATTACTACGGGACGACGACCACTAGCAAAGTTGCTTTCTTGCCAACGATGAATTTCTTTTGTGGTTTCCAAACCGTCAAGAACTGGCATTTGGCAATCCATCAGAATCAAATCGTAAGGAATTTTTTCTAATAGCTGCAAGGCTTCTTTGCCATTATTAGCGACATCAGCACTGTAGCCCAGGCTTTTGAGTTGCTTCAAGGCTATTTTCTGATTCACCAGATTATCCTCAGTTAAAAGAATTCTTAATTTATGGGAGTCAGGTGATGGGGAAGAAGACACAGGGACGCTCTTAGACGGGGACAACAAGAATAACTCTTGACTCCTGACTCCTGACTCTTCTGGAATAACAGAAGCGGTAATCGTAAAGTAAAATGTACTACCTACATTAAGCTCACTTTCAACCCAAATTCTTCCACCCATTAACTCGCACAGTTGCTTACAGATAGCAAGACCTAATCCAGTACCGCCATACTGTCGAGTAATGGAGGAGTTAACTTGACTGAAGGCTTTAAATAAACGTTCAAGGCGATCATGTGGAATTCCGATGCCTGTATCTTTGACACTAAACTGAATTTCGTCAGTATTTGCAGCAGAAGAATGATTAATATCGCTATTCTTGCAGATTACAACTGAAACTTCTATGCTTCCAGTTTCGGTAAATTTAATAGCATTACTGAGTAAATTAATCAAGATTTGGCGCAGTCGGGTGACATCCCCCACAATTGTAGTAAGAAGTTTAGGGGTATCTAAAAATGTGAGCTTTAAACCTTTTTGTTTAGCTTCCGGCACAAGCATATAAAGAGCTTCATTAATGCAATTTTGCAAAACAAAAGGTTCCTCTTCTAGCTCCAAGTTGCCCGATTGTATTTTAGAGAAGTCAAGGAAATCGTTAATAATTTTAAGTAAGGAATCTCCACTGGTATAAATAATTTCAATAAAATTTTTCTGTTCATCAGTCAATTCGCTATCTAGTAATAAACTGGCCATACCGATTACCGATGAAATCGGAGTCCGAACCTCATGGCTAATCATCGCTAAGAATTCCTGTTTAGCAAGTTCTGCCTGCTTCCGTTCAGTCATGTCTCGCAAAATGTAAACATAACCTTGAAAATGTTCAATTTCTGTCTTAACTATTGAGGATGAAAAAGCTATGGGAATTGTTTTACCACTTTTAGTATAGCAAATGGTTTCTACCTCTTTCATTAAAGGATCTATGTAAGGATTTTGTAATATATTAATCTTCTCAATATCCCCAGTTATCAGTGAATAGTTATTGACTTCTCTAATAACTTTTGTCATAGATTGACCCAGGAGTTCTACTTCGTCATATTCCAATAAAACTTGTGCAGCAAGATTCATTTTTTTTATCTTTCCTGATAGCGTTGTCACCAACAACGCATCTGCTATTGATGTCACAATTTGGTCAATATATTGTTTAGAAGCCTTTAAATTACGTAACAAAAGATTTGCTTCATTTGCACCTTGAAACAAAGATTGCTCAAGAACCATCCGTTCTGTCGTGTCTTTAATAACAATGATTAGCGGATTCCTAGAAGAATTTTCTTGGAAATTATTAGTAATACAAATATCAATATACAAAGGATAAGCCGTATCTTGTGAACGCCTAATTCCCTTTAATTCAAAATTATCTTGCTCCCCCTGTCGAATTGCATCAAAAATATCTTCAAGTCCCTCTAATTCTGGAAACGCAATCCGAACATCCTGACCAGGCTGCACTTCATTAGAAATGTCAGCGAAATGATTTAGTTCCAAAGACATCTCTAGAATCTTGAAGTTTTCATCAATTATCAAATATTCAATCCGACATACAGATAATAGGTTTGTCAATAATGAGTTCATATTACTAAATTAAACTAGTGGCTAAAGTTTGAAATATTTCATCAACATTCTTGCCAGTTTTAGCTGAAGTTACATAGGTGTCTAATATATTACTTTGCTCAGTGAATTGATACATTTGGCGAATGTTTTCTAAATATTCGGCTGCAATCATATCTGATTTGTTAAGTGCAACAACAATATAGCTTTTAGGATTAATATCTAAAAAAGTTTGAATATGCTCCCGGATATGATTGAGCGTTTCTGGTTGTGTTACATCACCAACTATCACAGCACCTTTAGAACCTTGAAAATAATTTTGAGCAACTGCCTTAAACTTATTGCTGCCTTCAATATCCCAAATTATCAGTTGTAAATCTTGTCCACAATTTAGGTGTTTTGGAGAAGAATTAACCAATTTGCGAGATATTTTTACTCCTACAGTTGAAAGGTATTCGTCACTAAATTGACATTCTACAAATTTGCGAATTAGACTAGTTTTACCAACACCAAAATCACCAAATAAGCATATTTTTTTAGAGATTGTAGACATAGTTGGTAAAAAGTAGAGAATATTTTATCTGAATCATAGCTACTATAAATTTAAAATTGCTTATTTATCATTTCTAGAACCACACAGCGGCTTAACCATGAGGGTTGAGTTGCATCAATTCCTGATGGTAAATCTGTCCTACCAATGACCTGTATATGATATGGCTCAACACCTAATTTAATCAGTGCTTGTTGTACAGCCTTTGCTCGCGCTAGTGCCAATTTCTGAGATGTGTTTGCGCCAGTACCGTCATAACTATAACCAATGATTTTTAAATGCCTATTTGGGTGCTGATTAAGGAAAAACTTAACCCGTTGAACCTTGTATTTTAAATCCGCTTTCATCAAACTCGCTGAGTCGGGTTGAAAGTAAAATCGAACTTCAATCTGTGGGGGTTGTACTTGCATCGCGCTGGACACAGATTTTACGCCTGGAATTTGTTCAAATGCATGAGCAATAATCTGAGCATCTGTAACCCGGTTGATAGTACCTTCGACAGCTACTTTACCAGCAACATATTGAGCAGAAATTTCTATACCGTTAGTCTGATTTAAAACTGTTGTGACTCGTTTGACTTCAGCAGCAGCTAATACAGGATCAGCGGGTACTTCTACTAATAAGATTTGATTGTCAATCAACCAATTAGGGGAGGTTCTTTTGACAATTTGCTCGGCTTTCTGGCGAAGAAGTTGATTAGGTAATTGTCCTGTTAATTTTAATTTATTGTGTTCTACCTGCACGGTGAGCCGATATACGGCTAGTTCTGGAGCAGAAGTTAGAGCCAACGAAGTTTGATTTTCAATGGAACGTATAACTCCACTATGGTGTTGCCAAATACCCCAAGGAATGAAAATGGTGCTGATAACTGTTAAACCTAATACCAGTAGCGGTGAGAATTTCTTTTTCTTTTCCTGCTGAATATCTGGATGTTTCAGTTCTTCTAAAAGTGTATGAACTTCAATAGGAATTGAATCTGGATCACCGTCAAATTTCTCAATTAAATCACCATAGATTTTAACAATTTGGCTGAAGGTTTGCCGCATTTTCCAAATAAAATTTTTGCTTGGGTCTCCTTGGACAACGATTGCTAAATAACAGTATCCTGCAACTTCTAAAATTATTTTGGATGTACCATATTCAATTGCGTCTAATTCTGTCATGCTTCCAGATTGATTGATACAATCATTGGCAAAGCTGCGAATTGCTGTCAGCATTCCTGCTACCATTTCAGCTTCTAACTGCTCTGCATCAGAGCGCTGAATATCTGAGATAATTAAACCAGATGCTTTATGAATCAAGAAAATGGCTTGAATTGTAGATGGTAGAGCTTCTTTAAGAATTAATTCTGCTTCGGAAACTCCTTGTAATTTGGCACGAATTTTACGTTTGATGCCTTCAACGCTAACAGTTTCTTCAACTTGTCGGTTAATAGCACGGATTGTCTCTGCCATATATTTGGCTATAGTACTACCAATAATTGGGTAGAGTGCATCCACAACAATATTCTGTTCAATTTCAATTTGCTTTTTTATGGCTCGTCCGATTGTCGGAGCGATCGCATCTGAAACTTCCTGTGGAGAAACAATAATCTGCTGGGAAATAGCTAGGGGAATAGCAGGAGCGAGCGCCGTACTCATGCTAATTTTATCTTGTTCAGTGCGACTGTGGATAGCCTGATCGATAATCGGAGCAATTATCTCAACAATTTCCTCTTTTGACTCTGCAATCTTTAGCCTTAAAATTTCCGAAATCCACGGTAGTAGTAGATTTATTAGCTCTTTAGGATCATAAATTTGATGCTCTATTTTTGCTAATTTTTGTTCAAGTTTAGCTGTAATATTGTTTATTTCTGTTAATTCATATCCGACCAATATCTCCCGTAATTTTTGCAATGCATCCTCTGAGTTGTCTAATTTTTCCTCAAAAGCTGCAAATATTTCAATAGATTCGTCTAATTCTTCTTGAGCAATTTGTGAGGAATTAGATATATGTTGAGGAAAATTAAAAGCCGACTCTAAATAAGCTTCACATACTTCTAATGTCACTGGCGGAAGTTGCAGTAATTCAAGTTTCTCTGTAATATCCTCATTACTATTATCAGTTTCTGATGGTAATAAAGAAAAAGATTGCTCAGGTGATTCGATAATTTTGAGTTCGACAAGTAGATTCAATAAATTTTCAAGCTGTACAGTTGTTTCTGGCTTTAACTCAAAAGATTGAGAAATCGAATTTTCCACCTGAGTCATATCAGTAAGTCTCACTATCGACTGTCATTTAAAAGTGCTGAGTTAAAAGACGCGATTAATCGCGTCTGTACAGGAGTTTGGAGTTATTATTCTCCCCCTGTCTCCTTACTCCCTCATCTCCCCTTGTCTTCTGCCTTAATTACTAATGTAATTCTGCGGTACCGTTGAGGTGAGTTAACACTTTTGACAACTTTGTAGTTCCTAGAAGTGGTGCAGCAGTATATTTGTCGCTGCGTTCATCGGCTGCTTCTCGCAATTTAGGAATGAATTCAGTTTCTTTCAGACGCATTCCCAAGGCAAACAAAGTTTCAGCCATATCGTCTTTAGAAACCTTAGTATCTGTCAACTGTGAAAAGCGTCGATCTATTTCTTCTAAAATCAGATCCCGTAACGTCGTGACATCATCTTGTAATTGGACTTTAGTCTGAAAGATTTCATCTCGAATCGAGGTAGTTTGGCTATCTAACGTCTCATCAAGTGACTGAACGCTGTTAGAGAACTTTTTATTGAGTCTATCAACCTGTTGCCGTAAGTCAAGAGTTTCTTCTTGAGTTGTCAGGTTGAGTGACTTCAGCTTTTTCTCCACCGCTTCAAACCCTGACTTTAGTTCAGCCGAAAAGTTTGACTTGAGTTGATCGACATGCGATCGCATCTGTTGTTGCAACAGAGAGATATCTGACTCCACCTTGCTAAATCGATTTTCGTACTCTCTTAGCTGTGTTCCAAGAATAATATCGCGGATCTGATCGATATTGCCAAGCCGTTCTCGTGCATCGTCTTTACTCATTTGACTCATCAGGAAAACCTCATTTTTCGGGAATTAACTGGGGATAGGAGGTGATATATCTAATTGAGATTTAGGCTAAAAATTCTCATCATAGGACGCAGCTAACTCACCGAACCTACTTTTAGTACATCAAAGTTATTATTCCCAGTTGTTCACAAGTTCTATCTTGAAAATAGGCAATGAGTAATGAAAAATGGAAAATAAATATTTTTCATGCTTACTCAGAAAAAATCGTCACTGTTAATTTATTAATAAATATTATTAATTTTTTAGATTTTGGCGTTACTATCTTTACAGATCAAAAACTCTTGGATGCGTTTAACAAACTCTTCTAACTCTGAGATGAAGTTAGTAGTGCCTCGACGCTCTTGGTTTTGAACTAGTTGTTCTAGTTTTTCTGCTGCCAGATGCATGGTTGTAGCTCCAATATTGGCGCTAGCACCTTTAATTTGATGGGCTTCTCGCGTTAGTTGCTCAAAGTCATGATTAGCTAGCGCTATTTTAATCACTTCTAGACGAGGTTGAATATCCTCAACAAATATTTGCAGTAGTTCCAATTCAAATTCTGGGTTATTTTCTGAGAGTTGATGCAACCGTTCCCAATCAATTGGGAGCTCAACTGAACCTACATCTGTTGTAGAAACTGTCTGCTCTGTGGCAGCTATTTCTTTTGCCCTGAATATCATACTTCCCCAACGTTCTAGCGCCGCAGCCAATTTTTCTTTGATTACTGGCTTGCTCAGATAGTCGTCCATTCCGGCATCTAGACACATTTGTTGATCTTCTTTCATGGCATTAGCTGTCATCGCAATGACTACAGGACGACGACTGCTGGCAAAGCTGCTTTCTTGCCAACGATGAATTTCTTTTGTGGTTTCTAAACCATCGAGAACTGGCATTTGGCAATCCATCAGAATTAAATCGTAGGGAATTTTTTCCAATAACTGCAAAACTTCTTTGCCATTACCAGCGACATCAGCGCTATAACCCAGCCTTTGGAGTTGCTTCAAGGCAACTTTCTGATTTACCAGATTATCTTCAGCTAAGAGAATTCTAAGTTTAGGGAAGCCGAGAGCCAGGAGCCGGGAGTCAGGAGAATGATAGTTGCTGTTGCTGTTGTTTTCGTAATTTTTTAGTTTTAACTCCTGACTTGTGACTTCTGAATTCTGACTTCTGACTCCTGTTTCTTTTTGTTCCAACTGCCTTCCTAAAATAGTCATGATCGTATCCAGGAGTCGGGATGGCTTAACAGGTTTGACCAAATAAGCTGCAAATCCTATTTTTAGCGCTCGTTGGATTTCATCCCGTTGATTAGTAGAAGTAAGCATAATTAAAGGTAGCCCAGCGATCGCTGAATTTGCCTTAATTTGCTCTCCCAAAGTCATGCCATCGATTTCTGGCATCTGCATATCAACCACAGCAATGTCATAGAGATTTTTTTGCTTGGCAGCCTGCTGAATAGCTTGGAGGGCAGTAGCAGCCGAAACAGCCTGATCCACCAGCATCCCCCAACGGGTAGCTTGATGGTAGATGATTTTGCGATTAGTAGCATTATCATCCACTACTAACAAGCGCCGATTCAGCAAAAGTTCGTGTTCGCCCTCTTGCTTGGCGTTCGCGTAGCGTGTCGCAGACAAGCCATCGCCTTCTGAGGAAATAGGGTAAAGTTGCTTGGTGAGAGTTACTTCAAACCAAAATTTAGATCCTTTCCCCAACCGACTTTCTACGCCAATTTCTCCTGCCATCAAGCTCACCAGTTGCTTGCAGATAGCTAATCCCAAACCTGTGCCACCATATTTGCGGGTGGTGGAAGCATCTACTTGGGTAAATGGCGTAAAGAGTTTGGATTGGTCTTCAGAGGTAATACCAAGACCAGTATCTGTGATCGCAAAATAGATGGTGGCTGTAGTAGAGGTTTGCGATCGCAATTCTGCTCGTAATACTACCTCTCCATTGCTGGTGAACTTGATCGCATTGCTAATCAGGTTCATAAGAATTTGCCGCAGGCGGCCAGCATCGCCTTGGAGATGGGTGGGGACGTTGGGATAGATTAACGCTGCAATTTCTAATCCCTTCTGATGGGCTGGGGGAGCCAATAAATCCAACACCTCTTCTACACAGGTAGATAGGTCAAAATCTAGGGTTTCTAATGCCATTTCCCCAGCCTCAAGTTTAGACAGATCCAAAATTTCGTTGATCAGGCTTAACAGAGCGTCTCCACTAATACGAATTGTTTCGATAAAATCTCGTTGCTCCGAGTTGAGGGGAGTTTCTAACATTAAGCCTGTCATCCCCAACACAGCATTCATCGGAGTCCGGATTTCATGGCTCATGTTAGCCAAAAAGGCACTTTTGGTTTGAGAAGCTAATTCAGCTTGGTGACGGGCAATTTCGAGTTCTCGTCGCTGTTGAGTTTCTGCGTTTAACATTTGGGCTTGGGCTAAAGCAATACCTACTTGGTCAGCTATTTGCCGTAAAAGATGAGTTTCAAAGCTAGACCATTGGCGGGAACTGCTACACTGATGGACAATCAGTAAACCGCAGAGTTGTTCTTTGACAAGAAGAGGTATGACCAAATTGGACTTGACTCCAAATTGTTCCAGTAGTTCCATCTGGCTTTTTTGGGCTTCAACTATATCCAATTCAGCAAGCTCCAGATTCCGTCTTTGACGGTACTGCTGTAGATAGTACTGCTGGATGTATTCTGCTTGAAAGTAAGTATCAGTAAGCTTTTTCTCTTTGATTGCCAGCCAGCCAGAAACTACTGCCTCAACCACGGTGGCTCCAGATCCATCTGCCAAAGGTTGATAAATCAAAACTCGGTCGCTATGGATAATTTTTTGTACCTCTGTAACAGTGATTTGGAGAATTTCTTTGATTTGCAAAGATTGACGAATCTTGAGGGTGATTTCAGTAAATAGTTGCGATCGCAAGTTTTGGCGTTGGAGTTCTTCTTCTGCCTGCTTGCGCTCGATAAACTGCCCTACTTGCTCGCCAATAGAATTCATAACTTTTGCCAAATCGGGGTCAGGTTGCTGAATCTCATGGCTAAAGCAGGTAATGACACCAAGGATTTTTTTACCACTACGGATCGGAAAGCCAAAAGCTCCATGCAGTTCTGCTTGGGCGGCGATTTGAGAGCGGATAAAATCGTTATCTTCTACGACATCAGCGATCCAAACAGGTTCAGCACTAGCCCAAACACGACCAGGTAGCCCAATTCCTGGTGCAAAGGTGATCTGCCGACTTAGTATTTCAAATTCTTGCATTACCCAAGATATTTTATACCAGCTATTTATAAAATTAAGTATATTTGCTTGATAATTTACCATCCAAAATTCACTTAAATTCCATCCCAAACTCTCGCAGATTCCTTGCAGTATTTGGGGCATGGCTTCGTTAATTGTAGTTGATTCTGCTAAGACGCGGGTTGTAGCATACTCTGCTTTGAGATGCTGTTCAGCTAGTTTGCGTAAGCGCAGATCCTCGAATACATCGGTGATGTCGATACCTGTGGCGACAATGTATTCAACGTCGCCCTGATAGTCTTGCAAAGTAGTGTTAGCCCAAGCAATGAGCCGCCGACTGCCATCCTTAGTTACCCAATAGTTTTCGTACTCTTTGGGTCCTTCACCAGATTGTAACTGCTCAAAAACTGCTTTAACTTCCTCTACCTGTTCAGGAAGTAAAAATAGGTTCCAGAAATGTCTTCCTCTCACCTCATCAAATGAGTAACCAGTTGTTTGTTCACAAGCTTGATTGAAGCGAACGATTTGCCCTTCTGTATCAATAACTATTACTAAAGCGCTGGCTGTATCAAGGACTGCTGAGATAAAGTTGCGTTCTTGGTTCAGTGTTTCTTCTGTCAATTTACGCTCTCTTACCTCACGAGAAATGAAGTAGTAGACTATAGCCAGAATCAGAAAACTTAGAAAAATAGCGATCGCAAGTGTCAAAAGCGTGTTGTTAGCACTGGCTTTTGCAGCTTGTGATTGCTGTTGGAGCAACCTTTTATCTTGATTCTCTATTTCATGTATGACCTTGCGGATATTATCCATGAGATATTTTCCCTGATTTGTCTGGATTACCTGCAACGCTGCGTCGAATCCCTGATTTTGACGCAGGTATATAGTCTTCTTGAGTATGGCAAGTTTTGCAGCTATCAGAGATTCAAGGGTTGCAAACTGCTTTTGTTGACTAGGTTGATCTGTTATTAAATCCTTCAGTTCTACAATTTTTTGATCGATGTTTCCAACTACTGCTTGATAAGGTTCCAGATAACTTTCTTGTCCAGTGAGGATATAACCGCGTTGTCCAGTTTCAGCATCCTTCATATCGGACAGTAATTCTTCCAGTTTATTGATTTTCTCTTGGGTTTTTTGCACCTGATTTTTAGTATCAATCAATACGCGTGTGTTTTGATAAGAAATCACCCCAATCAAAACTAAAATTGCTGATGCTAACCCAAACCCTGCGGCTACTCTTTTAAAAAATTGTTTACGTCCCTTTTGTGCCTGTTTGCGTGTGTCACTCGCCAACACCAAACCTGCTAAGTTGCGCCGCATTTCTAGTTGCTTGATTACCTGGTGACCTAGAATTCGCAATGCTTCAATTTGTCCTGGAGAGAGGTCTCTTGGTACATGGTCAACTACACAAAGTGTTCCTAGTGCATATCCTTCAGAGTTAATCAGCGGTACACCAGCATAAAACCGAACATTCGCGTCAGAGGTGACAAATGGGTTTGTAGCAAACCTTTCGTCTTCTGTTGCATCCGGCACAACAAAAACTTCAGGTTGCATAATAGCATGGGCGCAGAATGATACATCTCGCGGTGTTTCTAGGGTATCCAAGCCAACTTTTGACTTGAACCACTGGCGATCGCTATCAACTAAACTGATTAAGGCAATCGGAGTTCCACAAATATAGGAGGCTAAACGGGTGAGGTCGTCAAAGGCAGCTTCCGAACGAGTATCGAGGATTTTATACTCCAAAAGAGATTCGATTCGCTGTATTTCGTTATCAGGTAATGGTGCTTTCATTCTTAAGCCTTATCAGTGACTCCTAAAATTTGACCCGCAACTGTCCTGTCAAGGAATTACCACTGTAGGCACTTCCCCCAGTTTCTTGATTTCGGACATTACTAAAGCTATAGCCGAGGTCTAGCTCTATATTCGGTGAAACCTTTACCGTACAACGCGTTTGATAAGTATTGGCATTGTCAAATTCTCCTTTAAGTCGTTGTCGTCCTAAATTGGCAGCGAGACGACAGCGTAAGAAATTAGCAATATCTCCTTCCCAAGCCACCTCACCGTTATAAACTAGGAAATCTGGTGGGGAAAAATAGCCACTTGTGCGTTCTAAATCGCGATCGTAACTCCAAGTGAATAAGTTAGCCGCCAAAGAAAATTGTCCGAACTTGCGCTCTAATCTACTAAATGACTGCACCTCGGAATTACCATCGTTGTAACTACCCAAACGCAATGACGAAAACAAGCTGGTATTACGGTCAACCTGCCAATATAAATCAGGTCCAAATCGCCAAGCAGTAATTTGATTGTCTAAAGTTCGGGCATTGGATTTATAAGGTCCTTGTTCTAAATTACCTGCTAGTATTACTGCCGATAGCAATCGACCTGATGACGAAACTCGCGGCGGTGAAATGGGAGCCTCCACCTTAGCATTGAGATTGATAGCTGTGGGTAAACGATTGAACACATCGACTCCGGCTGCTGTTTGTAGAGTCACTTGCCCAATTTTTCCTTGCCATCCAACTTGTAAGGGAAAATTGGTTACTGATTCAACACCAGGTTGCTCAAAGAAGTTAAAACCTGTCTTGAAAAATATTTTATTGCCATTACTCAATCGAAACTGAACCGTTGGTTCGAGGAAAAAATTAGTTTGGCCAAAGTTGTCTGTGTCATAGCGATAGTCCGTATCAATACTTTCCAAAACTGCATCCGGGGTTCCTGATTCGGTGGAAGTTTTTGGTGGACTAGAATTCTGCGGTGGTTCGGGTAACACTGGCGGTAATCGTAAATCAGGATTGAAGTTTTCGGGTGCCGCTATCAAAATAGGTGTTGGCTTTAATCGATAAGGGAGCGGCATCGAAAATTCTAAATGACTAAAATTCAGTTCGCCCTCTTGCTTGGCATTCACGTAGCGTGTTGCAGATAAGCCAGACACTCTGGGGCGATCGCTCTTGCTAGCTTGCTCAAGAGTAGGGGTACGCGGACTCGCTAACGCTGCACTATCGGCCCAAGCCTCTACTCTGACATCTGTGTGAGTTTTAAGTTTTGAGTATTGCTCTGCTGACTCAGGATTTACTGTAGTGACTTGCTCGGTCAATTCTAAAAGTGATTTCCAAGTCTGATGTGCTTGGGCAGCTTGTAACCTAGCTTCTGATAATGTCCAAATACCTACACTACAGATTACTCCCAATTGAATCTGTAGGCATCCCAAAATAAATTCAGTGTACAAACTATATGGAGAAACAGAGAGATAAAGTCTAAAACTATCTGCCATTGGTCGATACTATAGTTGTAGATGAAAAACTCGCTGCCAAAAGTTTTCTGGCTGCTAGCTAATGTATTCGGCTTGGGATTATAATGCCCACAATAGATGCTTGTTGAGACATAGCAAAGGAAAACGACTAAAAATTCTTTTGCTTGACAAGTGATTGTCTGCTTCGGCGCTATTAAATGGTTTAGGACTTACGCAAAAAACCTCTCAAACTCCTATTCCTCCGTGTCACGCCAGTTGCAACTCCTGCGGGGAGACGTGCAAGGGACAAGTCAAGTCTCTTAACCGCAAGGGTGCACTGGCTTCTCTGCGGACTCTGTGGTAGCCTGCGGCAAGCCGCTTCTCTATGTTCGCGCAGCGTGTCGCAGACAGACGCTACGCGTAGCTTGCTTCTCCGTAGGAGTATGCGTCTACGATTTTCCGTTACCTGTGCGTAACTGTGGTTGTTTGATGCTACTGACTCATCTATTGCTATATGTGTCTTTGAGTTCTGCCAAGAGAAGTTTAGCTGTTTCCACAAGGTCTGGGATGCTTTCTGGTAGCTTACGAGAGCAACTCGTTGTTGGTAGGTGTCTTTTCCATTTGCTTTAAGAATGTAAACCCTTTTAGTTGGGTGAACTTTCCACGAAGTATTTCTCTGTGCATCCTTGACCAAGGCAACCCTTCCTTCAGGAGTTAGAACCCAGATTCTACATTTCAAAATGCAATATATTTATGTTTCAAAATAAATTACCAATATTAATTATTTTATTACGTATTAATACTTAAAAAAGCTGGGAGGTGTGTAATGCCTGCGGCGGGCTACGCCAACACTACATAACCCACTTTCTATACTTTACTTTGTAATACTTAATGTAGTATAAACTGTAAATATTTAATGATTCTTTCCAGGAAATACTTAAACTCACTATTAAATTAGTTTTGGTGAGCTAGCTAAAATGTATCGCTAACTACTATTTAAAAACCGTAATCTTTTGATAGAAAATAAAGATAAAGAACCATTATTTTATTAAGTGTAGTTTATTCATGTTACTGATTGAAGTACAAAATCTGGATTAGAACTTTCTGGTTGTCTATACCAGCAGTTTTCTTCCCTTGGTTTTCTAAGGTAACCTTTCTTACTGACAGCAGCAAGTTGGAGTAGCTGTGTAACATCAACTTCATCAGGCTAAGAACGTTATTCCATTGACGGTTCCCAGTTGCGCGATAAATCCTCTGTCTCAAGTTGATAATCCACTTTCTGATGAGCTTCCAATTAATGTCTGCCCAATCTTTTAGTAGTTCCTTCGTTCCGAAAGCAGTCATTAATCCCTTCCCTACTTCGTTGAGGAAGGGGTATTACGGCGAGTTTGATAAAATTCAGGAGTTATAAATTTAAAATTCCTAACTCTTCATTTCTAACCGGAGGCGGAGCGTCTCCGGCTCCGCTCCTAACTCTCTTTCCTTCCCTCAAGTAATTTAGTTGCTTCTGGACTCAAACCATATAGCTCAACAAATCTTTTAAACAGCAGTGCAGTCTCATGATTTGAAGTCCTACTTAAGTTGAAGAAACGCTCTATATTTTTCTCAGCTAAAGCTCTTAGATACGGCAAATCTTCAAAGAGTGTCAAACAAGAAGCAAAATGCAATATTATTTGTAATAATGGCTTTGGCCACTCTAGGTCACTATAAATATCTATAAATAGCTGATGTTCTGAGTCATTTAAGGGAAAAGCATGAAATATAACAATTATTCTTTTCTGATTGTAGACTGGAATACTTAGTTCAATAGTATAGGGAGTATGCAATATTAAATCCACCTCTACAGTCGGTTGTCGCCACATCCTCAGAGGATTAGCTGGCGAATCTAATATTGTTTTAAATTGAATTATACCACCGCTGTTTGTAGTCTGGAACTGGCTAATACTAAGAATTTTAAGATTATTAAGGCTAAATCTATGAACTGTTTCCAAATGTTTTAAGTTTAATAGGTGATAGATTTGGCAAGTATAAGGGAACGGTAAAATATACTCTTGACTAATCATGTGTAGCTTTTTTAATTGAAGCTTGTTAGCTTGAGTACGATCAAGATATTCTTGATATTGGTTAGGGTCTAAATCATTACTATTAAAGCTTTCCTCCGGTTTGAGATATAACCAACTCACAAAAAAGAAAAAGGTTGTAAATAGCTGAAATATTTCTATAGGAGATATATAACCATCAGCAAATACAGCTATACTTCTATCAGTTATTCCGAAAAGCCAAGATGAAATACCAAATAGCCAGATATTACTTTTGATTTTATCTATAAAAAGTGCTATTTCAACATTTGAGACATGGCTAGCTTGATTTACACTTAATTTATTGTTTTTTAAGCAATTCATGGACATAATATTTTTATTTTGCTTAATAGTAGTAATTCATAGAGTTGAGATTTATCTTAAGTTTAAACCTAAAGGTATAGTTATAACCTCTATCTTTAGTTGTATATACAAAGTTCATTTATTCATATGAACTTAAAACAAGTTCTCATGAGTCTGGCTAATAAATAAAAATTATTGTTATATATAATTCTCTAACCTATACATATCAAGCCATAACTAAATTTTTTGTAAATATTACTATTAAATGATTCAATATTGTCTTCTCTGATGCAGAAATTAAAATTAAAAACTTCGCTAAAATATTGATGCTAACTGAGTTTAAAAATTTAAATTATTTCAATTTTACAAAAGCAGTATATAAATCTTTAGAGAAAATTTAGAGAAAAAAGTTTATTTTTCCTGACATCAGAAAACAATCCAAGTAATGAAAAATATAATGTATAAACAAATACATTTAACTCCTTGCCGAGGTAACTGAGATATGGGTGCTTGTATATCAAAAGGGTATTTCTAACTCGTCAGCAAGACAAAATCCTGTTAAATCTCTAGACGGGAAATTTTTTGTGTAAGTTCACAGAAAAACGGTATTAAAGCACTAACAACAATTATTTGCAATAATTTCTCTGATATTGTAAGCTTTTATAAAATAATATATTGAATATTTTTATCAATAAGTTTTTACAGAAGGTTTGACACGCTGGTAAGCCTGACTGGAACAATCATCTGTAATTCAGATATAGGAACTTGGGATTATTCGTTACAAAAATTCTTAATTAGTGAATTGAGAGTTTATTCTATTTACAGGAAAATTAGGATGTCTAAACTGCCGGATGTTCTTTGGTTAAATACAAGCCCTAGTTTGCAATACTTTGCTCAACCACTGCTTTGTTACTTATCATCTCAAGTGACAATCCAAGAGTGGAAATATCGCCAAAGCCAAGATGAAGTAAGTTCACTAGATGGTGCTGTTGTTTTACTTCATGACTACCTCAAATCTTGCAATCGACCTGTTCACCTGATTGGTCATAGTACAGCAGGATTACTAGGTCTACTCTATAGCCATCGCTATCCAGAAACAGTTAAGTCTTTGACGCTATTAGCTGTGGGTGTTGATCCAGCAGTTGATTGGCAAGCTCATTACTATGTTCACCGTCAGTTTTCAAGTCGCCAAAAGCTTTTGACTGATATGGTTTATAACTTGTTTGGTTATCAGGATAAATGCACTCTTAAGAGTCTGACACATCTTCTGGAGCAAGACTTAGATTGTTCGCTCTCTCCTCATTCTCTGTTTGAGATAGTGAGTATGACTCCAAACAGAGTTTCAGTACCTTTGATGGTTTGTGGTAGCTTAAACGATATTGTTGTCACACCTGATGCACTGAAAGGATGGCGATCGCATTTCAAGGAAGCCGATCGCCTATGGTCATGTTTTGAAGGAGGGCATTTTTTTCACTTTTCCCAGTATCAGCTTGTAGGAGAACAGCTACTCGACTTCTGGAAGTTTATATATGTGTTAGATTCCCTGTATACCTGTTTGCGACTTTAAGGATTAGATGATAATATATCTCAAGAAAGATGCGCCGAGTCAAACAATTGTGAGAGGTTAATTGTGTCCTAAATTATTTCAGGAAAGTCTAGAAATGGTTGTAGCTTTAGATGATACCAAGCGGAGCGCGATCGCTACAGAGCTAGCAGATTTGAAAGCTATACAAGAGTTGCTAATTGCTAATGAACAAAAAGTACTACCTGCTGTAAGCAACGATCAAGAAATTAGCAAGCGCTTAATAGACTTTCTCAAAGATGACCAAGAAAATCTCACAGTAATTGAGCAAGTCATCTCTAAATTTGGTGGTGGTTCAGCCCAGCCTAGAGACACTATAGGGCAGTACGTCGAGCAAGTAAACCGTATAATTGATGGGAATGAGCTAACACTCTATCAAAAGGTTTCTATCCACGAAAGGATTAAGCACCAAGCCGTAATGACTGGTTTAATTATCCATAAGGCTGCACAGGTGGTTGGTGATGATGTCAAAGAAGCTATTGGGCCACTCAATCAAGTGAACTTTGAAAATCGTGCCCATCAAGAACAATTGAAAGGTGTATTGGAAGTGTTGGGTACAAGAGAACTTACAGGTCAAGACCCAGATCAAGGTGTTTGGGCACGGACTCAAGATGCTGTCGCAGCTTTGAGGGGTGTGTTTGAAGGTTTGACAAAGTAAATACAACTGAACACCACCTCGACTTCTAGTTGGGTAAGTACTGATTAACAAATAATCCTAATAATCTCTTTTGATTTAGGGTATCCGATCGCGATCGCACTCAGTTTGAGATAAAAACTGGAATGCGATCGCTTTTTTTTAGAGAATATGTCGGAAACTCAGAGAGGTTAAGAGATGGTTTATCAGATATACACAGCTGATGTCTTGGTTGTTGGTGGGGGAACCGGAGGCACTGCGGCTGCTATCCAAGCGGCGCGACGGGGAGCCAAAACGATTTTAGTGAGTGAATTTCCTTGGTTGGGGGGGATGCTGACTTCGGCTGGAGTATCTGCACCTGATGGCAACGAATTAGAAGCCTTTCAAACGGGGTTATGGGGTACGTTTTTGCAAGAATTGCGACAACGACAGCCCGGAGGATTAGATAACAGCTGGGTAAGCTTTTTTAGTTACAATCCTCGGATTGGGGCAGAGATTTTTGCAGATTGGGTGCAGGAATTGCCAAATCTGCACTGGATTTCTGGACAAGTGCCTTTAGAAGTATTTCGGCAGGGTGATTCTATTACTGGTGTCCGCTTTGCTGATTTTGCTGTCACAGCCAAAATTATTCTCGACGCTACAGAATTAGGAGATTTGTTGGCTTTAGGTGAGATACCTTACCGCTGGGGCTGGGAATTGCAATCTGAGTGGGGAGAACTCAGCGCCCCAGTGACTTTTAACTCATTAACCAATAAATATCCAGTGCAAGCGCCCACTTGGGTAGTGATTATGCAAGACTTTGGTGAAGCCGTCGCCCCAGAAATTCCGGCTGCCCCTAACGATAATCCATCCCAGTTTACAGGTGCTTGGGATGGCTATGGAGCAGAGACATTTTTGAATTATGGACGCTTGCCTGGGGGTCTGTTTATGATTAATTGGCCAAACTGTGGCAATGACTACGGCGAAGGAGTAGGACGGTTGATAGAGTCAGATGCATCCAGAGGTGAATTCATCCAAGAATCTCGCTGGCACAGCCAAAATTTTGCCCGTTTTATCCAAAATCAGCTTGGTCGTAGTTATGGTTTAGCAAAAAAACTATTTCCTCACACTCCTACAGCTTTTGCACTACATCCCTATTACCGGGAAAGCCGCCGCTTAGTGGGGCTAACTACTGTCCGAGAACAAGATATTTTGCCAGTTACTGGAGGTAGAGTTGCATCTATATTTAATGATCCGATCGCTGACAGCATTTGCGATCGCCTTGGCGGAGCCTCTGGTAGAGAAGCGTCTTTGATAAAAGAAGCAATCGCAGTTGGTAACTACGCCAATGACCATCATTATCCTGGTGTTCAATTCCCACTGCAACCTAAATCTATCCGCTGGGGGGGACGTTGGACGGGGACTCCCTTTACAATTCCCTACAGTTGTCTAATTCCAGCCACAACAGATGGTTTGTTGGTTTGTGAAAAAAATATTTCTGTCTCCCACATTGCCAATGGCGCCACCAGATTACAACCTGTGGTTATGGGCATTGGTCAAGCAGCGGGGATGGCGGCAGCGATGTGTGTTGAGTTAAACTGCCAGCCAAGGGATTTACCTGTTAGGGTGCTGCAAACAGCTTTATTGTCAGATAATCGCTCGAAAGCAGCAATTATTCCTTTATTTAATCTTCCACCCAATCATTCGGATTGGCGACACTGGCAACTGTATTACTTAGATAACCCACAAGCCTATCCAGTTAGTGGCGATTGCCCTAGCCCATCCTGGAATGAGTACCCTGACTCTGCTTTTGACAAGGCATTAATTCGAGAAAATAACTGTTTCAAAGGCATTTTCTACCGCTTGGATCAGCAAGAATACAGATTCGCTGTCACAGCACCAGCCGCATATCAAGGCCAAAATTGGCAGCTTGTGACTTTGCGATCGCATATCGACGAGCAATTACGCGCTTATCCCCACGAACAATTAGTTATATTGTGGGGTCGTCAGAATCATTTTGGTAATTGGTTATTGGTCGAACATTTAAACGGAGGATAAGAAGAGTTTATTTTCAGTAAAACAGAATACTTTTTGATGAATTGTCCGGATATTCATTAAAAAGCTAAGTATCAGTGAAGTGGAGAGTTCCAAAATAGACATCTGCTATGCGTGTTGCCATTTCACTTTTAGTCTCGAGTCTGGTGTTCGGCCCCTTAGCTTTTAACTGCCAAGCAATGGTCAATCACTTATCCTATGGGCTGCCTTCCACGCCTGCTTCGGAACAGTGGCTCTCAGCGGCATCTGAACAAAATTCAGATGATTTGCCACGTCATCGCGGTAGTGGGCGCAGAGAAGTGACACAAAAATTCCGAAATATCTATGTTGTGCTTTAACTATCGTTGGGTAATGCCTCTTTTTCTAAAGGAACCAAGGTACCAGAAAATCGGCTGTTGTGCTAACATCTTTTACACAGGTTTTCTGGCAGAGATATATACAGTTGACACACGAAAATCTTCAGCGATCGCTTAGTATTTCAACTGCAAGCTTTGTATATATAGTTGGCATCAATCCTGGCGATCAAAACGCAAATCAAATTAAGTGCCTTGATCAACAGCATTACCAACTCCTCAAAAGCTACACAATTGTTGCTCATATTCGGTGGTAAGCTCTGCGTCTCAATCCTCAACTGCTCTAGAAATAGATGTTACTTAGGCTATCAGTTAATCTAAAGCACATCTAATTCAGACATTTTGCTTGTTGAGGAAACAGCCTTAAGGCAACTTAACTTTATCCCTAATAGGTTTTCTTCTCATACATTGAGTAGCTGGTTTCTACATTAACAAGTAATTTATCTTCGCTCCGACGCCTGTTTAACGTCCTTTGCCGAAGCATAAAATTCCTTGTTAGACATCACTCAGCCGCATAAAGTAGCTCGTTTGAGTTAAGGTTTAAATCCCTAACTCAAACCTTGATAACTATTCACTGATTTAAGCTGGCTTATGAGCAATAAAATACTTGCTCATAAAATGGACTTGGATTTCAATATTCTCAAAGCCTGCTTTCTCTAAACGTTCTACCAAATTATCAGTACTGTAATGCTTGTAGTAGGGTTCATGGAAAGCTTTAGGGAAAAAGTCCATCATATGCTCCAACTCAGGTGAATCATTCAACTGAATTGAGTCGCAAATAATAAAGACTCCCCCTGGTTTTGTTACCCGGAAACATTGCTCAATAATTGTTTGACGTGCAGTTGCTGGTAACTCATGGAAGAGAAAAACAGAAGTTACAGCATGAAAATAGTCATCTAGATAGGGTAACTCTTCGGCATTGGCTTGTAAAAGTTGCGGCAATTCTCCTGGAATTTGAGATAATAGCTCGTTTGCTTTACGCAAATAAGCTGGTGATAAATCCGTAGCAAACAAGGATGCTTGAGGCAAGGCTGCCCGAATCAACTTCAGAGTCCGCCCAGTTCCACAAGCTACATCCAAAATACGAACTTGTCTTGGTGAAACAGATTCAAAAACTTTCAGCCCTTGCTTGAGGGGAGCGAGAATTCGTCGCCGCATCGGATCAGCTGCCCCACTAAAAAGAATTTCCACCTGTAAGTCATATAAATTGGCTGACATATCGCTTAAGTAGCCATTACTTTGATGATGGAAATTCTGCACGTAGTAGCTGGGATAACTATCTATGTCTATTTCTGGTGAAAAATCTTGGTAATTCTGTTGTTCAACCCGCTCCCACATTTGAGGGAAATCTAGCCATACCAGCGGATAGTAGCGGAAAAAGTCTTCCCAAGGGTTGTCAAACAGTAAACTTTCGGGATACACACCTTTTTGGGCATCTTGCCAGTCTGTTTCTAGCACCTGATTCAATCTCTCTTGAAGTTTGAGTACAACCTCCTTCGGGATTGGTTTGGTTTTTTGTTCAAGCGTCGGATACACCAGGTTCTTTAACTGTGAACTTAATATTTTGTGAGCCAGAGCAAAGTAATTTTTGCTTTGTTGAAAGGTCTGATAAGTCAGCTTAGTTAAAGTGTCAGGCATAAAAATAGGTAAAGTTTTGATTACTTATAGTTCCTTTTGTAAACAATTGTAACAAATAAGTTATCTACTGTTAGAAAGGTATATGCCCTGAGCTAAGACAAATCTTAAGCCAGATGATTTTAGTCGTCAAAGCTGTTTTGAGAAAGATTTTCTGGGCTTTTGGCAGAAAAATAGCCGATATTTATGGTAAATTTTTTAGAATTTTGTAGCTTATGTTACAGAATTTTTGCTATATTAGTTTATAAAAGAACCAAAAATTATATATTCACTACAAAAATAGGGAGGACTATGGTTATGTCTATTGCAGATAAATCTCGTGCGTTAATGGTGCGTGAACATCAACAAGTCAAGAATCGCCAACAATCAATGCTGATGCGGGCTGCACAAGAACTTGGTCTACCTGAAGAAGCATCCTACTACTGGAACCCGATTCAAGGCAAGGTAGATGCTAACACTCGGATGATTTATGGGCCTAGCCATGCTTCCATGAGCTAAGTTTTATAGTTCTAAGGTTGATTTTTGAGTGAATGTCTCAACTGACAACTCTGGAAAAAAAGCCACCCTCTACTTTAGGGTGGCAAAACTTATTACTTTTAGTGAGATACAACTGTTAATTAAGCATCGTAGTAGAGGTAAAACTCGTAAGGATGAGGACGCAGCTGCAACTGCTTGACTTCGTTGCTTAACTTGTAGTCAATCCAATTTTCGATAAAATCTTCCGTGAAGACGCCTGATTCAGTTAAGAAGGCGTGATCTTTTTCGAGTGCTTGCAATGCCAGTTCTAAAGAACCTGGAGTTGAAGGAACCTTTGCCAGTTCTTCTGGAGAGAGTTCATAGATATTCTTATCTAAGGGTTCACCAGGAAGGATTTTGTTCTTAATGCCATCAAGACCAGCACAAAGCATTGCAGCAAATGCCAAGTAGGGGTTAGAAGTAGCATCTGGACAACGGAATTCTAAACGCTTGGCTTTGGGATTAGTTCCAGATAGAGGAATACGGATAGAAGCAGAACGGTTCCCTTGGGAGTAAGCCAAGTTTACTGGAGCTTCATAACCAGGTACTAGGCGCTTGTAAGAGTTAGTACTGGGGTTAGTAATTGCTAACAGCGCTGGTGCATGTTTGAGAAGACCACCAATGTAGTACAAAGCCATATCGCTCAAACCCGCATACTTATCACCTGCGAACAGAGGTTTGCCATCTTTCCAGATGGACTGGTGACAGTGCATTCCTGAACCGTTATCGCCAAAAATCGGTTTTGGCATGAAGGTAACGGTTTTGCCGTGTTTTTTGGCAACGTTCTTGATCACATATTTGTAAATCATCAACCAGTCAGCTGCTTCGATCAACTTCCCAAATTGGAAACCTAGTTCACACTGACCACCAGTAGCAACTTCGTGGTGATGCTTTTCAATGGGTACACCTAATTGTGCCATTGTCAACAGCATTTCTGTCCGGATATCTTGGAAAGAATCCGTTGGTGAAACTGGGAAGTAACCTTCTTTGAAGCGTGGTTTGTAACCCAAGTTGGGTTTGTTATCTGTACCAGCTTTACCGGAATTCCAAGCACCTTCTTCAGAGTCTATGAAGTAGTAGCCTTCGTTGGCAGTTTGTGCAAACCTAGCACTGTCAAAGATAAAGAACTCAGCCTCAGGGCCAAAGAAGGCTGTGTCACCAAGACCAGTGGAAACCAGGTAATCTATTGCTTTCTGGGCTATAACACGTGGGCAACGATTGTACCATTCACCCGTGCGGGGTTCCTTAATACTACAAATTATACTCAATGTTGGCTCTTTCATGAATGGGTCGATCCAAGCAGTGTTGGGGTCGAGTACCATCGTCATGTCCGATTCGTTGATCGCTTTCCAACCTCGGATGCTAGAACCGTCAAAAGGTACGCCATCAGTGAATGCAGTCTCATCGATTTGGTTTTGGTACACTGTGAGATGCTGCCAAGTCCCTACTGTATCGATGAATTTGAGATCAATCAGTTGAATTTCTTCATTTTTAATTTTCTCCAAGACTTCTTGCGGTGTTGTCATTTTTACTCCTTCTCTACCAATTTCCTAAAGTAATACCAGAATCTTCCAAAGCATTCTAACCCTGCTGATCTCAATCAAGTCGTGACACACCTGAAATATCTTAAATACTAGACATTAGGGAATTTTGTAGCTTATGTTACAGATGTCTTGATTCTCAGGTTATATTAACCTTTCGGCAATCATGTGTACAAAACTGAAAAGTTCATCACATAGGGGTCAACTTTGGCATAGAATCCTTAAATAGTGGATAGATTGTTTTTGTGCCGAATCTATTTTTAATAGCACAAAAATTTAATGGTGCATAAGTGCAGCCAAATAAATATCAAACCATAAATAGCAAAGATTGGGAGAAAAGGGAATGCGCGATGCGGTAACAAGTTTAATTAAGAATTATGACCTAGCTGGTCGGTATTTTGACCGGAATGCGATCGATAGTCTGAAGTCTTACTTTGACAGTGGTACAGCAAGAGTACAAGCTGCGGCAGCAATCAATACCAATGCGGCTGCACTTGTCAAGCAAGCTGGTTTACAGTTATTTGAAGAACTGCCAGAATTGATTCGCCCCGGTGGAAATGCTTATACAACTCGTCGTTATGCAGCTTGTCTACGGGATATGGACTACTATCTGCGCTATGCCACATATGCGCTGGTTGCTGGGAACACGAATGTGTTGGATGAACGAGTGCTACAAGGGCTACGGGAAACTTACAATTCTCTAGGAGTGCCTATTGGGCCTACGGTTCGCGGTATCCAAATTCTCAAGGATCTGATTAAAGAACAGGTGACAGCCGCAGGTGTGGTTAATACTACTTTTGTGGATGAGCCATTTGATCACATCACACGCGAGTTGAGCGAGCAGGATATTTAGCATCTAGCCCTGGTAACTAGAAATCGCGGAACTATACAAACAAAGTTCGCGTAATTGGACTTAACGGATATCGCACTTTGGTTTTATTGGCAAGGTGCGTTTACTTTTTTTAATGCAAAAAAACTATTTGTTGTCTGAGAAATTAATTAGTAGTACAACGAGAATAAATACTGTAAAAATTTTATCCTGGCTATTGTGATGTTTATTATTGATATAAATAATTTTTTGTAATAGTTCTATGAGTATTAATGATCTAAAATTTTTGCACTTCGGTTCAGGTAATTGGTCAATAGAAGCTCAAAAGAAATATTTTGATGTCCCAACGTTAATTATTTATTATCAAAAAGGTGAGAAAAGTAATATCTGGGATGAGCATCCTATATACCCATGTTAGTTTTACCTAAACAAAAGTTTGTTTTAATGTTTAATTATGATAAGGATGAATAAGAGTAGACATTGATGTAAGTTAATTCGGGGTAGATTTCAGTGCAACCAACTGCGATCGCTCCAGATCCGCCACAATAGAAATTGCCGATGTTTATGGCGCTGATTATGGAAGAATTATTAACCCTGAAAGACTTACATGTTAAAGGCGATGTTCAAAGAGCATTGCTCATAGTCGAAGAATTAACAGATAATCAGCCGAAATGACATACAGGACTTACGCACAGGTAATGGAAAATCGTAGACGCAAAGCAGCTTGCCGCAGGCTACCGCAGAGTCCGCAGAGAAGCCAGTGCGCCCTTGCGGTTCCCCGACTTAAAGCAACTGGCGCGACACAGAGAAATAAGAGTTTCAGAGAGTTCTTGCGTTAGTCCTAGACATAATCAAGATGATTCGTAGCTATGGAGTAATTTTGCATTTATGAGCCAGAAGAATTAGAAAAAGTTGTTAACCGTGAGGAAATCATCAATCGTGCTTTGACGTTAATCTTACTAGGAGAGTCTAGTTAATTGGCTAAACAGCGACTCGACACACTATTAGTAGAGCTAAATTTATGTTCTTCTCGCGCCTTGGCACAGCGATTAATTCAGGCGGGGGAAGTTACTGTTAATCAGCAGCTAGTTGATAAGCCTGGTACAGAAGTTGATATTTTAGCTCAAATAAATATTAAAGAGCGATCGCCTTTTGTTTCTAGAGGCGGTGAAAAACTCTCCAAAGCTTTGTCAGTATTTACCATTCCCGTAGCAGAGCGCATTTGTTTAGATGGTGGGATTTCTACTGGTGGTTTTACTGATTGTCTCTTGCAAGCTGGAGCAAAACAAGTTTACGGAATTGATGTCGGTTACGGACAAGTTGACTGGCTCTTAAGAAACGATTCGCGGGTAATTTTGCGGGAACGCACCAATTTACGACAACTACGACCAGATGAGTTATATGGCGAGGATGACCCGATTCCTGATTTGGCTGTGGTCGATGTATCGTTTATTTCTTTAACTAAGATTTTGCCTGCTTTGTGGCAATTAACTCAAGCTAACCGAGAAGCTGTGTTGTTAGTCAAGCCACAGTTTGAAGTCGGCAGATCCCGTGTAGGTAAAAAAGGCGTTGTGCGCGATCCAAACGACCAAGCTGATGCCATTTTCCAGGTGTTGCAAACAGCCCACCAATTAGGATGGAAATACAAAGGCTTAACTTGGTCGCCGATCACTGGCCCTGCTGGGAATATCGAATATCTTTTGTGGTTGGGAATGGAAAGTGAAACACCATCGCCTGATTTAGAGGCAATTAAGCAAATAACCCAATCAGCAACAACTGATTTACGGAAGAGTTAAACGTCGTATATTAGACACTCTACGGAACCGGGATTGGTATCGCAATAATTTTCTAGAGAGGTTTTCTTTTGTTTTGCTTGTTGTTGATCAGCTTTCTCAGCTTGCAACTCTTCTACAATGTCCCAGGCTACGGCACAATCAGCAGAATTGCTGCCATCTTGCTCACAAGTTGTACGGGCTTCAGTAATGGCACTAGTAATGGCTTCTTCAAGATTTGCCGTCCCAGCAGTTTCAGATGAGTTTAGGCTAGTTGTCATGATACTTTCACCTTTAGTTTACAGAGATAGATATTAACTGTGAGCTTTCAATGACCCTAGAAAGCTCACGCTCCTGCGTCGCTAACGCTGCGCTAACGCCAGTCCCTCTTTGTTGGAGCAACAAGACCGGGCTGGCTCACATTTCCAGTTTAGATAGGCTGACCACAAGAGGCGGTAGTAAACACCGCCATCTTTTTCGCAAAATTGAGTGGGAATTACCCTATTGTCATCTTTGATTCAAAAAGGTAAGGAAATTCCACTAGTTGTGGTCATTAATAGAGATGGTCATGTTCTCAATCTTGCATCCCAAATTGGGAATGTCAGTCAATTGTCATCAGAGCTTGATAGAAGTTGATAAACACTTATAAACGGCAATAAACGGGAAACAATTTTTATTTATTCTCAATACTTTAGCCCTAATTCTTGTCGCAGACGATACAGAATTGTGTTTTGGTCAACTTGAGAGAGAATTTCTTGAATGACGCTGCTAGCGCCTAACTGTCCCCAGGTGCAGCCTTTTTCGAGATACACCTGAGCAGCTTTGCCAACCGAGTAGGCTCCATAACCGGCGATACCAGCTTGGGCGATCGCGCTGCCAGCAAAGGCAGTAATATTGCTGGGATTGTCACCACTGGTGATTGCAGCCGTACTCTTGCCTAAGCCTAAAAGAAAACTACTACCTAATTCTCCCAGCAGTAAGCCACCAGAACTAAATAAAATCGTTTTTAAAATTTTCCCAGCTTCATAGCTAGTCATCGGCAAACCATACAATTTAGCTAGAGCACGAATTAAAGCCAAATCGGCAACAGTTCCGCCAAGGATATCTAAGAAGGCAATGGGATTGAGCATGACTGCCAAAGCTTTGTATTTAGTAAATTGCCAAATGATATCTTCGGCTTCTTGTTCGCGTAAATCGATAGTTTTTTGAGCGATCGTAGCTTCTGAATCCCGTGCTTGGATGAGTGCATTTAAAGCCAGAAGCGATCGGCCCTCTCGATTGAGAATATTCAGAATTGTCTCCTTGAGTTCGTCTACTTGCGGTGGTGGTGTCTCCCATTCATAACTGACACGACCATCAGGCCACTCAACCCGTACTTCCATTGGTGCTGGTTCCGCCGCCACCATCACAATTTCATCAGGTAGTAGAGGCTTCCCTTGAGGAGCCACTGCGGTGTTGAGGTTTCCCCAAGTGGAAGATGTGGCGTAATGTCCGGCACCCAGTTGTTGCAAATTTTGGTAAATCGCTTCCTGGTCTGTATCTGGGTAAAGGTCTATTTTGTTAAACACCAAAATCAGGGGTTTTTGTGCTTGCCGCAATTCCAGCAGTGCCTGATACTCAGTGCGCGTGATATCACCAGACACGACAAACAAAATTAAATCCGCCTGATGTACCACTTCTCTTGCCATATCCGCCCGTGACTCACCCTCAATTTCATCTAATCCAGGGGTATCAATTAACTCTACTAGTACCTTACCCCCTGGCTGCCAACGCACGGAACGGGGCCATTGGGTGACACCGTTCAGGGGCCCAGTTTGCAGAATCTTGTCTCCCAGCAAGGCATTTAAAACTGCTGACTTTCCCCGACTCACCAAACCAAAAGCGGCAATTCTAATAACGTTAGAGTCCAGCTTGTTGAGTGTGGCGTTCAAAGCTTCCAATTCCGGTTTCACCAAACCTACCAATTCTGGGTTAGATGACAACTTTCCTGACTTCCGAAGATATCCATACCAAGATAGCGCTTGTCTGAGACTGGCGCGGGCACGATTTAAGTGAGTTTCTTGCAGATTACGCGAACTTGACATATTATCAATACTTTCAGCCTTTACTCCCTGAAAAATGCTCACTTAATTTCATTCGCCCTACCTTCAGCACTTGAGCATCAATTATTTTGCTATATTTTCATACTCAGCAGTCATGCTCAACCCTGAGAGAGCTAAAATCTATCTCTATCTTATCTGTCTGAAGTTCTTCAAGTATTAATTACATACCCATAAGAAAACGCCCTGTTTATGATGGTAAGGCGTTAGTTTTGCTTATGAATCAAAATAGAGTACCCTTTGTTATCAGAAAATTGGGTCTAAAACCCTGTCCTTGCAAGACGGCTTTTACCGAGTTTCACTTCAAATGTCATCATAAGTTAAGATAAAAATATTTTGGAGACAAGACAACGGTTTACGCACGCCCTTTAGCACGGTTAATTGAGCAATTGCAACGCCTACCGGGAGTTGGGCCTAAATCTGCCCAACGACTGGCTTTGCATATTTTAAAACGACCAGAAGCAGAAGTTGAAGCTTTGGCACAAGCTTTAATCGAGGCAAAAAAACAGATCGGCTTGTGTTCTGTTTGCTTTCACTTATCTGCTGAACCTGTTTGTGAAATTTGCCGCAATCCCAACCGTGACAACAATACTATTTGTGTCGTAGCAGATCCTCGCGATGTGATTGCGCTGGAAAAAACCCGCGAGTACAAAGGCAAATATCACGTTTTGGGTGGGGTGATTTCTCCAATTGATGGAATTGGGCCAGAACAGTTGACTATACTCGCTTTGCAGCGGCGGGTGAGTCAGCAGAAACCTCAAGAAGTGATTCTGGCAATTAGTCCGAGTGTAGAAGGAGAGACAACAACACTGTATATTGGTCAGCTGCTGAAACCATTTACCAAGGTGACGCGGATTGCCTTTGGTTTGCCTGTAGGTGGTGATTTGGAGTACGCCGACGAAGTGACTCTGGCGAGGGCATTGGAAGGACGCCGGGAGTTAGATTAGGCTTAAATCAACTTTAGATTTAAGCCTTTGCCATCAACCCAGAGGGCAGGTTTTTCTTGATGTGCAGCAGTGGCAAAGTTAGTAACTTGTATAACAAATCTACCATTACGAATTATCAATCATATCATGTCCGGCAAATTACTTGTGATATGTCATTGCGAGTAGAACGTTCGCAATGACAATTGTTTAACCGGACATGATCTTACAAATTATTTTTACTAAATTTCAAAGAATTAATTCGGCTTACCCGTAATCGTGAATGCCGCCCAGTAGTAAGGATGATTATAAAGATTTTTATCTGATGCCATTTTACTACTTCTATATAGTTGTGTCGCTAAATAAGTTTGAATTCGTAATTCCTCAGGGTGCAGATTATTCAAGATATCTTCATACCATTTTGTCAGTTCTCCAGCAGTTAGTTCTTTCAGCCATCGTGTTGCTTCAGCTAAGGCAATAACTGCTGATTTATTGGGCTGTAATCGTCGGTAAAACTCGATCATTACCAAGGCACTAGCTGAAGATTCTACACTCCAGAGAGTACTCACTACATGAGGAACGCCCTGACTCACAAAACCACTGACTAAACTCACATATTCGCTGCTGATAGTGTGGTTGCTAGTACTTAAATTTTCACAGGAGGAGAGAGTAATAAGGTTGTAACTTCCTAGATTTTGTTGGCAGATTTCATCTAGAGTAAGTTTGTCTTCACCTGCTAATGCTAATTCTGATTTTTTCGGTTCAGCTAAATTATTAGTGACACGACCCGTAAAATGAAAGATGTTATAATTTTCAAATAAGGCGTTTTCAACAGTAGTTTTCGTAGCTTCTAACCCTTGAATTCGTTGAATATTATTAAACATCTGGCTTACAACTTCAGACTCAAGTTTGGCAAATTTTGGTGTGGAATAACCTGTACTTTCAGGATATTCAACACTGAGCAATAACTGATTTTGCCACTGCCAAATATCTTCAGTTTTTATTGATAAACCTATTTGGGCACTAGGCAGATAGGTGACGGTGAAATTTGATTCTACATTTGGCAATTCTTCCTGGGATGGGGAAGAGAGATGGAAAAGGGTATGAATGGGCAATCTGTACAAGTCACGGTGAGGAATTAGAACCAGCTGGGTGATGCCTTCGAGTTCCTGTGCAATTATGGGAATATTCAGGATTTCATACAATTGCAACAGCTTCTGTTCCATATCAACTCGCCAAGAATGCTGGCTTTTACTTTCTTTGTCTTGGGCGGTGCTGCGATATTCTTGGTATTGTTGATGCCAATCTTCTAGCCAACTTTCAAACTCAATTAGGCGTTGTACTGCTTCAGGTAGAGGCAATTCATTTAGAAGGATAGCGTCTTCTCCTAAAGGTATTCCCCCAGGAGCTTGCATGGGTGTAAAGAGAAGGATTGGTGATGGCGCTTGGTCTTTAATAATGAAAGTATGTAATGCAACTGGACTAATATGCCAGTAAATAATTGCTGTTGTGGGATTGAATAGTTGTTGAATTGCGTGATAATGAGGTGAGTAAATATCATCATTCCAGCCAGAAAGCAGCCAATTTAAACAAGCATTTTTGCCTTGTTCAGCAATTTCCCAAGCTTCAACTAAATCACCAGACTCTATGGCTAAATCAACTGCCAATTGCTCAAAGCCTGCAAATTTCAGAGCTAGCTGTTTTTTACTTTCGTCAGAGCGAGTTTCTTCACTTAGTAATTGTTGCAATAAATCTCTACCGCGTTGCTGTAATTCTTGAACTTGTGTTGTTTGTCCCAAACCCATCAACACTTTGCTTAGAGATTGCAAAACCTCTAGGTGCAATTGGGGAAAATATTCTAGTGTGAGGGTTAACAGCGCCTGATGGTACTCAGATGCGGCTTTGCGCCAATAATCGCGGGTATTAGTATGTTTTTTGCCTTGATCGTAGTAAGTATTAGCGATCGCAACATGCAATCTACCCCAACCTTCTGGGTGGGTATCTGTCCGCAGATGTTTTAAACCTTCTTCGTAGCTGGCTAATTTTCCTTCGTAGCCGCCCTGTTGTAAGGCGGGATTTGTCGATATTATACTACTTGACAAATTTAGCAATTCGTCAGCATTTACTAAATTACCGATCGCAGTTCCCCGACCAATCCAAGCTTCCCAATAATCTTGTTTAATTTGCAAAGCGTGATCATAACAGGCGATCGCTTCGGCAAATTGTTCTAAATAAAACAATGCTACTGCCTGATTATACCAAGCTAAGTGAAAGTCGGGTTTAATGGCGATCGCTTGTTGATAGGAGGTGATCGCTTCAAGGCGGCGTCCTAAGTTGTCTAACGCTATACCTCGGTTGTACCAAGCTAAGTAGAAGTCGGCTTGAACTGAAAGGGCTTTGTCCCAGGAAGCGATCGCTTCTGACCACCGTCCTAAATTAAACAGTACTACACCCCGGTCTATCCAGACTTCATGGTAGTCTGGGTCAATTTCTAGCGCTTTGTCGTAAGATCTAATCGCCTCTGCAAATTGTTCACTTACAGCTAGGGCTATGCCTCGGTGATACCAGTTTTCCTGGTCTTCTGGTTGCAGATTCAGGGCTTGGTCATAACTGGAAATAGCTTCCGGTAGCCAACCTAACTTCAGCAGCGCCAAACCCTTGCTAGACCAAGCTTCTTGGTAGTCTGGCTTGATTTCTATGGCTTTGTCAAAAGAAGCGATCGCTTCTTCAAAATATCCTAATTCTCCGAGAGTTCCACCTCTGTTGTACCAAGCTTTGTAGAAGTCGGGTTTCAGTTCTATAGCGGTTTGGTAAGATGCGATCGCTTGATCAAAACGTTCTAAATGAAACAGCGTCAAACCTCGATTAAACCAATATTCAGAAAATTCAGGTTGAAGTTCAATGGCTTGGTCATAAGATGCGATCGCGCCTAACAAATCACCTGTTTTCGCTTGGCTTAGACCTTGGTAAAACCACTCTTGAGCCTGGGTAATCGGATGATCATTATGTCGTTCAATAATACCAGGGGAATTACTGCTTTGAACTGCCAAATTAGAAGCAAGTTGTTGAACTAAATTGGTACTTTCATCCAATCTTACCCACAACTCATCTAGGGTATTAGCCACATTTGGCTCTAAATTCGTCAAAGTGTTATCCCAGGTTTCCACTGAGTCAGACGTTGTTAATTCAGTTCTTTGTCTAGTGGAAAGGAGATTTGCTGGTGTTTTAGTTGGGGTAACTTCCTCTTCATCGCCAAACCTGAGTTCGGCTAATGAGGTGATTGAATCTTCCGCTGCGGGGAGAGGGAGATTTGAGGTGATTGTGGTTTGAGCATCTTCTCCTTCATACTCCAATACCAGTTCCTCTAAATTCTCGGTCAATCTTTCCTCAAAAGAGGCATTTTGAGGTGCTGGCGTTATTGGTTCAACATCTGGCAGATCATATTCCCATAATTGCTCACCTAAGCTACGGATTAGCTCTTGCCCAGGTGTAGTTGAGAGAATTTCTTCATCGGTTGTGGTTTTTCCAACAGCTGGCTGATCATACTCCCATAACTGCTCGCCTAAATTGCGGATCAGTTCTTGCCCAGGAGTAGTTTCTACAACATCTGGCTGATCATACTCCCATAACTGTTCGCCTAAATTGCGAATCAGTTCTTGCCCAGGAGTGATTTCTACCCCATCTTGCGCCTGATTGTCCTGATACTCTATTTGTGTGGGTAACTTTTGCATCAGCCGGATGCCAATGTCATAGGCAACGTCTCCAATTCTGCCGACACTAAGTTCCCCCAATTGCACCATCTGTGTTGCTAAAAGAGGATTCGGTGCGGGTGAAGCTAGCAAGCTATCACCAAATATCACCAACCAATCTATCCAGCGTTCAACTGGAACGCGATTTTCGATTCGTTGCAGATACCTCAATGTCCACTGTCGTCCTCGTGCTTGATGCACGCCTTCTAACAATTGGATAAACAATTGTTCCAGATCCGCATTGGTTAGTTCTGGTAGTACCTCCACCAGGTTGCGTCCTCTCGCACCCTTGAGAGAACTAGTCTGCTTACTTTCAATAAGGCGCCTTAAAAACCTTTTAAGCGACTGCGATATCCGCCTGAGCATCTGCCACACTCTTGGATTTTGTTTTTCTAGATTCTAGCCATCGTTGTGTTAAAAAAATCATCAATTACGTAAAAACCCATTAGATCCGCACAGCGCTTCCGTAGCAAGTTAGCAAAAAATATACAAAACTTCAAGAGCATAGCATTACAACGTTACAATTCCCAGATTTCACTCTTGAATTTTGACTTTGCCAAGCCGTTAATTTTCTGTATGCTCTGTAGTCGATTGACCAGCAGGATATAATTGACTAATCAATGCCTGAACAAGCAGTTCTGGATCGTCTGTCTCAACGGCAAGCTGTTGAGCAATCTGCTGGCGTAAATTTTCATCCTCCTGCAACATCACAAACAACTCTTCTAGGGTGACAGTTTGCTGTTCTCCCTCCGGGAGGTTCTCTGGCGCATCTGCTGACTCTGATACTGGGGTGGTTGGCTCAGATGGCAAAGTTGGGCTGAGAACATCTGGGCCTTCATATTCCCAAATTGGTTCACCTTGATTGCGTGTCAACAACTGCATCCCGATACTATAGGCAACATCTCCGATTTCTCCGATATTCAACTCACCCAGTTGCACCAACCGCGCAGCTATTTCATTATTGGGTGTAGGTGATGCTAGCAATCTCTCGCCAAAGCGCCCTAACCACTCAACCCAGTTTTCAGTTGAAATACGATGTTCAATATTATGCAGCCACTTCTGTGCCCATGCTTCTCCTCGTGCTTGATGCACTCCTTGCAACAGTTCGGTGAACAGAAATTCCAGATCAGTATCGCTTAAGGGTGGTGCTGGTTCTTTTTGCACATTCCCCATAGATTTTGAGGTAGTCTGTTTTCCACCAAACAAGCTCTGAAAAAGCTTTTTGAGCCATTGAAATAGCCGCTTGAGCATCTGCCGCACCATCGAGTATTGCTTATCCTAAGATTGTAGCGATCGCACTGGACTATGGCGTTAGTTCACTCAACAAAATGTATAGACAGAAAATCCCTATTTTATAGAACAAATGTACTAAATGATATGCTATAATTCCCATACATTGATGTTGAAATCATAGTAGAGGATATGCTCTGGTTACTTGCTTTCCTGAGTGCCAAAATTCACGGCATTAGTTGAGTACAAGCCCTATGGCAACATCGACAAACAAAGCAGGTACGAGAGTTTAAAATAGTTGAATCCTAAACTCGACTCGGTGCTAGTAATTAACTTTGAAAGGCATTGAAGTCTATCTTTTCATGTCTTACGAACCCCTGCACCACAAATATCGCCCCAAGAGTTTTGCTGAACTGGTGGGCCAAGAGGCGATCGCTACCACCCTCACGAACGCGATCGGCACATCCAAAATCGCCCCCGCCTATTTATTCACTGGGCCCAGAGGTACGGGGAAAACTTCTAGCGCCCGGATTCTGGCTAAATCCCTCAATTGTCTCAAAAGTGACAAGCCCACTGCTGAACCCTGCGGCGTGTGTGAGGTTTGTCAGGGGATCACCAAGGGCTACGCCTTAGACGTAATTGAAATTGACGCCGCCAGTAATACTGGTGTCGATAATATCCGCGAGTTGATTGAAAAAGCCCAGTTTGCTCCTGTGCAGTGTCGCTACAAGGTTTATGTAATCGATGAATGCCACATGCTCAGTACCCAGGCATTCAATGCGCTACTTAAGACACTAGAAGAACCACCGAGGCATGTGGTTTTTGTGTTGGCGACAACAGACCCGCAACGGGTGTTACCAACAATTATTTCGCGCTGTCAAAGGTTTGATTTTAGACGCATTCAGTTAGAAGCGATGGTCAAGCATTTAAGTGCGATCGCATCTTATGAAAACATTCATATTTCACCCGACGCTGTAACCCTGGTAGCCCAACTTGCTCAAGGAGGGTTGCGGGATGCCGAAAGTCTACTTGATCAATTGGGTTTATTAGCAGGTGAAGTGACACCAGAGCGAGTTTGGGATTTGGTTGGGACAGTGAGCGAACAGGACTTACTGGGGCTTTTAAATGCGATCGCTCAAGATAAACCATCAGCAGTTCTAGACTGTACCCACCACATTTTAGATCGGGGTCGAGAACCGCTAACTGTTCTGCAAAATCTCGCTGCTTTTTACCGCGATTTACTCATTGCTAAAACTGCACCCAACCGCCACGATTTGGTTGCTTGTACTCACCAAACCTGGACAGCGCTGGTTGAGTTTGCTCAATACTTGGATATGAGCGCGATTTTAGCAGGACAGCAACACCTACGAACATCAGAAGTACAAATTAAAAATACTACCCAGCCGCGTTTGTGGTTGGAAGTAACATTACTAGGATTGTTACCCAGTGCGACGAATATTCAGCCACAAGCCCCAAGTGTCGCGTCGCGAGTTAACACACCTGCTATATCTCCAAACTATCCTCCAGCAGTTGCCCAAAATCACCCAGTCTCTTCTGTACCTTTAGCTGAACCGCAAACAAATCATAATTCTGCAAGCTATCATCCTCCAGCAGTTGCCCAAAATCACCCAGTCTCTTCTGTACCTTTAGCTGATTCGCAAACAAATCATAATTCTGTATCTCCCAATCATCTAGCGGCTGCCCAAAATCAGCCTGTCACTTCATCTCCCCCAATTGAACAGCAAACAAATCACAATTTTGCTGCTAATTCAGTTTCACCACCAGCCCCAGAACCTGTTGCTGTTCCTGTATCACCTACGAACATTGAATCAGTAACTTCAGAAGTTGTTGGGGAAACAGAATATGACTTAACTCAGGTTTGGCAACAGGTGCTTGCTAACCTTCAGCCAAAATCAAGGCAAGAGATGCTGCGTCAAATGAGCCATCTCATAGAATTCGACGGTGTTATGGCTCGAATTGCGATCAAACAGGCATGGTATGACAAGGGGAAATCTTATCTACCAATGATTGCGGCAGCTTTCCAGCAGACTTTCCAGCGTGAAATCCAGATAAATTTAGAAAAAGGAACTTCTTCAAACTCTACCTCAGCTAAAAAAAATCCTCCCCCAAAAGACTCTACTCGCGTTCAGCAACCACCTACTCCCAGTTACAACCAGAAAATTCCGCCTCCAGCGCCAGTACCACAGCCAACCATTCCACCACCAGCACCAACAGCAGCAAAGTACGGAAATGGGGCAAATGGCAATGGGGCAAATGGAAATGGGGCAAATGGCAATGGGGCAAATGGAAATGGGGTGCAAGCTTTGCCTCCACCGCCAAAACGAACACCTGCACCTGATTGGGAACCTGACGAAGTAGCGATCGCAGCTGTGCGTTTAGCAGAATTCTTCAACGGACAAATTATCCGCTTTGTAGAGGATTCAACAGAATTTTCTGATTCCATAACTACACCTGAATGGGTAGAAGAATCAGAAGTTGATGATGAATAAAAAAATGCAAAATTATTTTTGGTAATTTTGCATTTTGAATTTTGAATTACCTCTTGTGGCTATTCCCCATGCCCCGTATGCAAGGTTTTCACCCATTTTAGGCGCTTTTCTCTTACCGACATCCGGGCAGTAGTACTGCTCATGACCACTAACCAATGCAACATATATAAACTGCCGCGCAGGGTTTGCACCAGCAACAGAAAATATATAGAAAGTGGGAATTTTTGCTCTTGACGTATCCGTTTCAAACCTGTAAACATCCCTACCATCGACATAGAAATGGACAAGCCTGTGATCGGACTTAACATTGGTGGACGATGACGAGCGATCGCCATTAATAAATCTGGTACTGCTGCTGTCGGCAAGATATACATAATCAGCAGAAAAATCAGCAAATCCCAGCTTTTGCGCCATCCCATGCGGTTTTCGAGAATTAAATCCCAATAATCCAAATAGCGTTGATAACCGCCTTCTGCCCAACGGTTGCGCTGATGCCAAAGTGCGATCGCACTTGTCACTCCTTCTTCTTGCACAGCTGGATGGAAAACACACTCAATATCCCATTTATCCAAATGTAAACGGATTGTCAAATCCAAATCATCGGTAATGGTTTCCTCATTCCAGCCACCGCAGCTTTCCAAAGCTGAACGCCGGACAAATTGACCATTGCCCCGCAGTTCGCCAATACCACCAAGGGCAGTCCGTTGTTGCTGAAACCAGGTATCAAGTGCCATTTCTGCCATTTGACCCTTAGTCCAAAAGTTTTCTTTGGCGTTGGCGATCGCTTTTCGCACCTGCACCGCCCCCACCTTTTCTCTTTGAAATAAAGGTATTACCTGGAGTAACAAATCTGGTGTCACTTGGGCATCAGCATCAAATACTGCTATGATGTCGCCCTTTGTCAGCGGCAATACCTGATTCAACGCCCCCGATTTGCCACCACTAGCTTGTGCTGAACGCCTTAGTACTTTCAGTTGCTTGTGTTTCTGTTCTAGTTCTGCTAATAAATGTGGCGTGCTATCACTGCTGTGATCGTCAATTATCCATACTTCGTACTGCCCACCTGGATATTCCAGATTACAAAGATTTTTGACTAATTTAGCAATTACTGTTTCCTCATTTTTCGCAGCTACTAGCAAAGATACAAAGGGCAAATCTCCCTGTATTTCTTTTGGATAGCAACGGGATTTAGTAAACACTACCACCAAGGCATGAAATCCTAGAATGGTGGTCAATCCTAGAATAAATATGGAAGCCCAAGAAACTAAATGTAGAGCGATCGTGCCACTCCAGACTATAGTCAAAACTAGAGCTGCTTTGCGTCTACGACCTTGAAACCGGGGTGTTAAAGACACAGGATCTGTCTCTAACACTGACTCCTCATCTACTGATAGGTCAGACAATAAGGAGTTGAGCGGATCAAGCTCTTGATAAGAATCTTCTTCGGGCCAGGAATTCGCTGGCATAGGTTAGGTTGCTTGATTCAAAAACCAGTATTTGTCTACAGTTAGTAATTTTACGGACAAATATCCCTAAGCTACTTTTCCCGATATTAATCGGAATGGGCAAACTGCAATACCCGTATCCCTGAGCCAAAAGCCGCTGGGACTACCTTTGTTGTCACCGCCACTCTGCGTAATTATCTTGCATTAACCACGTTTGCTACTCTTAGACAGAGGCTTGATTCCTTTGATAGCCACTTGGGCAGGAAGCTTGTAAAGTCGGACTTTCTCCAATGAGAACTCCAGTTTGGGCAAAGTAATAGCAAGGTAGCAGCAGCTTGTTGTTGGTAGAAACAGCAATAATGCCATCCACCACTTTACAGTCGGGATTTTTAATGTTATATTCCCCAATTGCGGTAACAGTTAATGCAGCATCATTGTAACCGAAATTTTAATATTTCTTAGCAGTAACTTCATTTATTGGGCATTGGACATGGAGCATGGTTATTCTCCTTGTCTCCCCCATCTCCCACCCTACGGTGTACACACAAGTCGAAAAAAGCTCGATTGACCATTGTTCTCTCGTTTCTATGCAGAGCATGGGAATAGCTGATTAGGGGCTGCTGCCTTCAGTCAGACATTGAGTCAGAGTCTCAATGAATGCATTTCTATACTCCGTACAGGAACGAGGAAAACCTTATCGAACTAGGTTTTTAGGACTTGTGTGTACACCGTAGCATCTCGCACCCTACGGAAAGCTAAATCTATATCGCCTCCAGTCTTTTTCTTCTCTACAAGACGCTGCGCGAACAATTCTGCGGAAAGTTCTGAATAGAGGAAACCTCCGTTCAGAACTTTCCAAGACGAATTTTGAATTGATTTCTCCCCACTCCCCCCTATGTGCTTTAGACACATCTTTTGGGAATACTACTAATAGCCACTAATATCCCCAGTTGCCAACTAACTTGAGGAATATTTAACAATGTCTATTGAGCAACTCCAGCCTGCCACTCAACAACAAGCCAGTGTTTATTTACCCTACGTTCAGGGCGCTAGGCGCAATTTCTTACCCTATGCCATCAGTCTTTATCAAAAAGGGGTCTTGGAGGGACACCGGAAGATAGAAGCCAGTGAACATGTCCCCTTTGTCGCCTCCTGGAATGTTGCTACTTTACCCTCAGACTTAACCCGTTGCCGAATCCAATTTGATGGCAACGCTGACCTGAGTTACGAACTGATGATGGCTAGTTTCGAGTTTATTAATTTTTTAGTTGAACTTATGGATAACTATAAACGTCATCGTGTGACCGATTTTTCACAACCGTTTTACCGCAAGCTACTGCGTATAGACGATTGATTAAACTCAGCCGGATTTTTGCCAGTTCGGCTTGTCTTTAACTGTTTATAAAGTCTCATTTATTACTCACCTGAGCAGCGATAAGTCAGATGTCAGTTGCTCCTCCGTGGAAACTAAAAAGACTGCACTAGCTCGGCTACACGAGACTTTACCTGCCTTTGCAGGTTAGCAAAATCCTTAATTTTGTATTAGTCCACGGAGGTGGACAAGAGCTTGTGTAGTAGCGACTTCTAGTCGCCTAATACTTTTAAAACATCTTCTTAGGACAGATGTTTTTTCTTCTTTTCAAAATGAGACCAAAACCAGCTACCATCAGAGTTCCGAGAATGCTTGTTGGTTCTGGAATAGAAGTTTCATTGATAGGTACTTTGATTCTTAAATTCGCCAAGGTAGCGTTAGTTATGGTCAAGGATGTTACACTTGGCAAACCTGGGATATCGGACTGGAAATCAAAGACTGTGGGAGTTAAACTACCATTGCGATCGCTATATCGCTCCCCATATCCACTCACTTCAAAAGTGCCCTGATAATGTTTTCCGGTGTCTGGGTCGGTGACAGTACCAGTGTAGAAGGCTTTGGTGAGATTAAATTCATCCTGAACTACTCCTTGAAATGTTGTTCCTGACAATTGTCCCTGGTATTTATAGGGTGTCAATTGACCACCAGAGAGAACCGGCGATGTGAGAACACCATCAAACGAGACAATTGGAATACCTTTAAAGTCAACAAAGTAATGCAGACTTCCATCAGAGCGTGTTTTTACCTTCAAATAGTTTGACTGGTATATAGGAACATAATTAGGATTATTATTAGTACCTAAGTTCCGATAATAAGTTCCAGTGTCATCCGTATCAATACGAGTAGTACTGTTATTGAAATTGGGATTATTTCTGGGAAGTTCGATTGTTCCTGATAATGTGCCAGTGCTTTCAATTGTGATGAATTGAGCGGCGGAAGCACTTGCTCCATTAAAACCGATCATCACTGCTGCTAAACAGCTAGTGCTAACAACTGCACAACCTAGCTTAAGAGCTGATGAACTTACTTTCATTAACAACTTGCTCCTTTAATCGCCGATGAAAAAACACACCTAATCTGCTGAGATTGATTGCAAATATTTCTCAAGCATGATTTATTATTCCCAAGCTTCTGATGTAAGTTTCATCGACAACAAAAAATCTTTTCAATTTCTATCTTTATTCTTGCGTTTGTGGAGCGTGCCAGAGACAATGGCCTCATTACCCAATTTGAATCTCGTTTCATTATGAGAAGATGTTTAAATTGTTCTAGAGCGTGTCATCAAATAGGTGTCAATTTAATGAAGGAATTGATCGCCGAGCGCAAGTTGAGTAATTGGGAGGAGTGCTATCTGCAACGAGAACAACAGGGTAAAACAGCGGTGATTTTGCCTAAACGTAACTGTACTCAAAGAGCGTGAATATGACAAAGACTTATACAGCGTATTGCAGGTAAATGAAGTACACGGGTAGGGACACAACATGTTGTGCCCCTACGATGATCTATATCTCACCTTGGCGTAGCCTAAGAAGAGAAGTTGCAATCTGCTGTATAAAGCATGACAACAGAAGCGAGAATTTTTTTGCCCAACTTAAACAATATTGAGTGTAAGCGCAGCCCGTCGTAGACATCACCACACGCCATTAATTTGCGAACAATAAACTTTATCGGCGCAATTTATCTTGCTGCTGTTATCTGGCTTAGTTGATGACACGTCCTTGTACCGCAAGGCGGAAGTCAAAAGTCAAAAGTATTATGGAATGGGCTTTTTAGGGATTTTAAATGGTTGCTCTATTTACACCGTGGCGTACTAGTCTATGTATTGAAAAATCCCTAAAATTTATTTTTTTATAAAATAAAAGCCCAAAAAAGAAAGGGAAGATAAACTTATCTTCCCCTGCTCTATTGTTTTTGTTATTGTCTGGTTTGTTATTTTCCTTGAGTCTTTGCCGTAACATCTGTCTTTGCTTTTTGAGTTGCCGCTTCCTCGCAGAACCGCCTCTACCTTTGTCATTTCTGCCTTCTTTACGGGGTGATTCCCATCTTTTCAGGCGCATAACTTTATTAACCTCTTTAGTCTTTGTTTGGTAGTGGGCAGGAGGAGAATCGAACTCCTATGACCGCAAGGCCGCCACATTTTGAGTGTGGTGCGTCTACCAGTTTCGCCACCCGCCCTTATATCCAATCTTAACTAGTATACTCTAATTAAATGATTTTGTGACAAGTCTGAATAATTAATTCTCAAAGTTTTGCTGGAATAATAGCTCTAAGAAAACTCTGTTTAAAGGCGTGGCATGGTCAATAAACTAGGGTCAATATCCTCTAGTTTGGCGCAGCCGCTGAGTGCCATTCCCACACTTAACTCATCTTGTAGCAGTGAAATGACATGAGATACACCGACCTGTCCTGCTACTGCTAGTCCCCATAAAATAGGTCGTCCGATCAGTACTGCTTTTGCTCCTAATGCCAGAGCTTTGAGAATATCTGTACCCCTACGAATGCCTCCATCCAACAGTATTTCTACTTTACCATCCACTGCTGCTACTATTTCGGCTAGGGCATCTAAAGAAGCGATCGCACCATCGAGTTGTCTGCCACCATGATTGGAAACAACAATTGCTTTAGCTCCATATTCTACAGCCCGAACAGCATCATCTCCCCGTAAAATTCCTTTGATAACTAAAGGTAGTGGAGATAAAGACTGCAACCATTCCAAATCGTGCCAAGTTACTGCTGGGTTTAGCTGTTGGGCAAAATAGCTAACTAACCCAGATTCGCCTTTTTCTTGAGATATATCTAGCCCTGAAATGGTGGCGAGATTAGCCAGATGCAAGTCTGGGGGTAAGGCAAACTCGTTACGTCTATCTGTCTCCCGCTGTCCGAGAATAGGTGCATCTACAGTCAGACAAAGTGCTTTGTAGCCTGCTTTATAGGCTTTTTCTACCAAAGTACGAGCTAATCCCCGATCTTTATGAATGTAAAGCTGGAACCATTGCAGAGAATCTGGAAATTTATCACATGCAGTCGCCACTTCTTCAATGCTTTTTGTTGCCAGTGTACTTAACACCATACCCACACCAGCTGATGCCGCAGCTAGAGCTGTGGCTACTTCTCCGTCTGGATGAGCTAGACATTGAAAAGCCATCGGTGCAATTAGGAAAGGTAGTTGCAGGGGTTGTCCTAAAATGGAGGTAGTTAGATTGCGATCGCTAACATCGACTAATATCCGAGGTCGCAGCTTGACTCGCTCAAAGGCAGCATGATTATCCCGCAATGTTATTTCATCCCAAGCACCACTGTTATAGTAATCAAGCGTCATTTGAGACATGTGCTCTTTTGCTAGCTTTTCATACTCAAAGATATTTATGGGTTGTAAGCGATCATTGTTGGTTATAGCTGTCATGGTAGTTGCTGTGGATTAAGCAATGTGATGTTTTTTAATCCGATTGTCCGATTGAACAAGCTTAAAGTTTTCATTGATTTCTTTGTAAAGGTGGAGAACCCAGTATCTCCGATTAAGTTCTTCTAAAGGAACCTATTTAATAATTCTTCTCTAGATAGTTGCAGTAATAAAGGAGTAAATTCCTCTGGAGATAATGCTAATAAAGCTTCAGTAATTACTCTTAGTTCTGCATCTAAAGAACCAAAGCGAACTCGCAACAAATTCTCTATAACATTACAACGTTCTGCTTGAATTCCTTCTTGAATTCCTTCTTGAATTCTTTCTTGTTTAACTTCTGCTAATTTTTGCTCGTAAATAGGTGATAGGCGCATAATTAAATCTCTATCCTCCTCGTCTATATTTTGATTGAATTCTAAGGTAATCTTTAAATTTAATAATAAATCAATTGCTTTGGAACGTAAGGGATTATTTTGGGGAAGTGCTTCTAGTTCATCTATCGCTTGTTGCTGGACTCTTCCCTTACCTAAAATTCTTAACCATAGTGTTTCTTCTGTACACGGTAATTGGTGAATTACCACAATTGCTGTTCTCAAATAATCGCCTAAAAAATGTATTCCTATTCCCCAATCTTCTTCATCTAGGTTAGTTTTAAAACCATCTAATATAGATTCAGAAGCTGTGGGTGACAAAATCCACAAACGTGGTACTGATTCTGCAAGCCGATTTTTATCACCTTTAGCTTGACGTTTTACTTCAGCAAAGATATTAAACAACTTATTCATGCAACTGCGGATATCCGCAGTTGTAGCCGCATTTCTAAATGGTTCAACTAATGCAGGTTCAGCCGCAAATTTTCCTAACAGCCCTAATTCTATTGTATTCTTTGTGGATTGAGGTGGAGGTACAAAATAAACATCAATCTCTCGAATTTGGGCTGGAACTTTTCGACTTGTTTCCACTTGTCCCAATGGTTGTAACAATTCTTTAAGATAGTCTTTGGCGAACTGGTCGTAAGGAAACCTGGCCATTAGCTGCTTTTTTAGGCTGTACAAGGCTTTTACATCACAGTGTGATTGCCCATAGCTTGCCTAAAGTACTTTAGGAAGTGCGATGTCTACGACGGGCTGCGCCAACGCATTAGCGAATCCTTTGGAGTATTGTAAGCTAAAACACATCTAATTTGGATAACCAAATTTCATTAGTAGCTCTACCAGTTTCGCCATCCGCCTTTGGGTGCAACTTCATTACTTGTAGACTTAAGTCCGTGACTTTGCAACAGAGTTTGATATTCTGTGCTGCTTGACCAACGGTCAATTTCTCGCGCCCGCAACACTGGAACTGGATGAGTTAATTGGGCTGTACGGGCAGCTTTGACCATTTCGCCTAGTTCGGTCTTGCTAATGTCATCGTAAGCGCGGGCTTGGGCAACAAAGGCATCAAGATTCAGTTGTGGCGCTAAGGTGGGGGAACCACCCGCCAGCTTCATTAACACTGACATGACAACTTTGGGGTCTTGGGTTGCTAGTAATGCGGCGCGATCGCAGGTAAACTCAGCACAGCGAACCCATTCTAAAAGCTGCGCCTGTATCGCTTGAGCAACGAAGGTACCGACATTGGGCACAATTGCCGCAGCTAATATTAATAAATTTACAGGAGTCAAATAAACGCTATGGTCACACTTGAGATGCCCCAATTCGTGGGCAATTACTGCTTGTATTTCCTCTGGTGTGAGGATATCAATCAGGGATGTATGTAGCACAACAAAGGGCTGCTTACCCCGCACAGCAAAAGTATAAGCGTTGGGAGCCGGATGTTGCCGGACGTACAACTGGGGAGGCTCTATATCCAGGATTGTACAAGCGTCTAACAATAGCTTATATAAATCGGGCAGTTGCTGTTCACCCACCAGAACACTGGAGGCAATATTTTCCACATAGAAAACCTGTTCTGCCATTGGGCCGAGCCAATTTCGCACCAACATATCTATGCCTGGTATTTGCTTGAGCGTTTTGGTAGCTTCCAGGTCTAATGGATGACGAAATGAGTCAGCTTTTAAACCAATCAGCGGGGTTTTGAAGAAGGACATAGTGCAGCAAGCTATAAAAAAACACAACTATGGAATCTGGCTGGTTAGATAAACAGCCTCCCACAGTTAGTATAACGATTTAAGTAGGGTGGGCAGGGGGAGCAGAGGGAGAAAATTTTACCTTATCTCCCTGATTCTCCTTATTTCCGCCTCAGTTTCAACTGATCAATTTCAACTTGACAGGCTACTGATGGCGGGAACAATTTCTGCATCTGCTGATGTTTCGCCCACACGCAGGATTTTAGCCCCCAATTGCTGCAACTTCACATCGAGTCGATCATAGCCGCGATCAAGGTGCTGTAATCCCTGAATTGTGGTTTGTCCTTCTGCCGCCAGTCCGGCGATGACTAGGGCTGCCGATGCTCGTAAGTCTGTGCCTAATACTGGTGCGCCAGACAATTTTGGTACTCCCCGGACAAAAGCAGCGTTGCCTTTGACACGAATGTCTGCCCCCAAGCGATTCAACTCTGAGGCATGACGTAAGCGATTTTCAAAGACAGATTCGTTAATCACGCTGTCGCCTTCTGCCAATGCTAGCAAAGCCATAAATGGCGCTTGCATATCTGTGGGAAAACCTGGATGGTATTGAGTTTCAATATCCGTTGCCTTGAGGGTTTCCGCTGGGAGGATGCGTAAGTATTCAGGCTTTTCCTCAATTATTGTCACCCCAATATCCCGCAGCTTGGCAATCACTGGTACAAGATGTTCTGGAGCCACCGGCGAGAGGGTGAGTTCTGAGCGGGTAATTGCTGCTGCCAACAAAAATGTCCCAGCCTCAATGCGATCGGGAATAATGCTGTAGTCAACAGAATGTAACTTGGGGACTCCTTCAACAATAATTCTACTAGTCCCCGCCCCCTTTATCTTGGCTCCCATCGCGTTACAGAAGTTAGCCAGATCAACTACTTCCGGTTCTCTGGCAGCATTTTCGATGATCGTTTCGCCCTCTGCCAGGGTAGCCGCCATCATCAAGTTTTCCGTCGCTCCGACGCTGGCGATATCTAAGTAAATCTTCGCACCTTTTAATCTCCGGCTGCTGCCAGGGACGTAGGCATTACAAATGCCATGCTCAATTTGTACCTCGGCTCCCATTGCTTGCAATCCCCGGACATGCAAGTCAACTGGTCTTGCCCCAATAGCACAACCACCTGGTAAGGGCATCTGTGCTACTCCCAATCTTGCCAGGATGGCGCCAATGGCGAAAAAACTCGCCCTTAATTGGGTAACTAGTTCGTAGGGAGCTTTTGATGTTTTAATTTCGCTGGCGTTGATGTCTAAAATATCACCTTGCCGGGTTAAACGTATACCCAAAGCCGATAATACCTGACCCATCCGCTCTACGTCCGCTAATAAGGGGACATTGCGGATGCGACAATCGCCCGGACACAGTAAGGCTCCAGCCATGATTACCAGTGCTGAATTTTTTGCCCCACTAATTTTCACATGACCTCGCAAAGGATGCCCACCCCAAATTTGCAAGACTGAGGAGTCTGCTTTTGGAGCAAATTTGGCATCTGGTAAGCTGGTAGAAGGATTAATAAGCCTACCTCCAAAAGTAATACGTATTTTATCTGCTTGAAGTTGGTTTTGATTCTACAGTAAAGATTCAATTTGTCCACGTTTTAAGGCAACATCTAGCAGAGAAAAATTGTTTTTTAGATGATAAATATGGGCTAAAAAGAAGCAATAGCAGGCTTTTTGACCTTTTTAAAAATTTCACAAAAAAGAACAAATAATTAGTAGTTTTATGCAAAATTAAATACTCAGTAAAATAACTTAAGTGTTCTCTAAAAATCAATGCTATATTGTCGAGTTGATATTTTAATTTGACTCATCCTCTGAAAAGCTCGTTTCCAGTTTGAGACTTTTAACAAACGTGATATTTTCTACTTGACAAAAGAAAAAAATTACGCAATAATAAGAAATTGTCTCTAAAGACAGTTGCCAGCGGAACTGGCGGAATGGCAGACGCGCTAGATTCAGGTTCTAGTGCCGCAAGGCTTCCGGGTTCAAGTCCCGGGTTCCGCATATTATTTAAGTTAAGAGTTAGAAGTGAAGAGTTAAGAGTTGAAAGAAAACTAAATTAACTGCTAACTCCTAATTCCTAACCCCTAACTTTTTGATGTTGACCAGTTTACAAAATTCCCTAGTCAAGCAAATCCGCAAACTCCACTCCACAAAGGAACGGCACAAGCAGCAGTTATTTTTGCTGGAAGGGACACACCTTTTAGAGGAAGCTTGTGCGGTGAATTACCCACTAGAAACAGTGTGTTGTACCCCAGAATGGCAAGCAGCCCACCCTTCGCTGTGGGAGGAAGCTTGTAGCCGATGCGATCGCGCCGAAATTGTCAGTAGAGAAATCTTGGATGCGATCGCTACTACAGTCCAACCGGATGGTGTGGTGGCAACGGCAAAACGAATCGTTGGCGCTTCGCCCACCGGAGGTGTACGCCAAACTCAACTACCATTTCCATTTACTGGTTTAGTGCTAGCTTTAGAAACGGTGCAAGATCCGGGGAACCTGGGTACGATGATCCGGACTGCTGCTGCCGCTGGAGCATCTGGGTTATGGGTTAGTGGAGATAGTGTAGATTTAGACAGCCCTAAAGTTCTCCGTGCTTCAGCAGGGCAATGGTTTCGCCTAGCAACGGCGGTAACAGAAGATTTAAAAGCGACGGTGCAACAAAGTCAGCAGGCAGGAATGCAGGTAGTGGCAACTCTACCCAGTGCGACTTTAACTTATTGGGAGGTAGACTGGCGAAAACCCAGTCTGATTTTACTGGGGAATGAAGCTGCTGGATTGTCGGCAGATTTAGCAGCGATCGCTGACAAGCAAGTCAAAATTCCTTTGAGTCCTGGGGTGGAATCTTTGAATGTGGCGATCGCAGCCGCTTTAATGTTGTACGAAGCTCGACGCCAAATGAGTTAGGAGTACAAACGCGATTAATCGCGTCTGTACAGGAGTTAGGAGTTAAAATTTAGAACTCATAACTCATAACTTTTATTTGGTTTTTGTTTTTTCTTCGAGATATTGTTCAATATCAGCAACTGCGTCCTCAAGAGCAGCTAAATCAATATTTGTCAAGTCTTGCTCGAGTTCGACTTCAGTGACAGTACTAGTATGCAGTTGGGGGATTTCTTCTTCCTCAGTTGAACTTTCTTGTAAGATATTCTCCAACTGATCGAGGGATTGTTGAAACACTTGATCAGCGGCGCGGCGCTGTTGTGGCTGAATTGGCTCCATAATATTGACTTGAAAATCCTGATTTACTGACCTAATTTTGATTGCAGTTTCTACAGATTTAAATTTTGCACTTATAACATCATAGTTGTGTGCTGTATCAACTTTAGCAGTGGTTACCAAGAATATCGATACTTGGCTTTTGTGACTTTTGCCAAGCTGTCTTCAATTGTTAAGACTTATATTTTTGCAAAGACTATCAAATACTCCTGAGACATTATACGGTAAAAATACAGATAAACAGTAGTATATTTAATAGTATGTGATGGCGCTCTTGCGTCCAAACTAGGCGATGTCTAGAGCAAGCCGGGAGTAACGGAAACGCCTTTGGGGCTAACACGTCTAGGCAATATTTACAAGGAAAGTATTTTATGAGTACCGTACAACTTTACTTTGCCAAAGCCTCCACCTTCTCCCAAAGAACCCGTGTGGTTTTAGTGAAAAAGGGAATTGACTTTAGCGCCACTAAAATTGACTTACAAAACAAACCAGATGGCTACACCCAGATTTCGCGCTACGGCAAAGTCCCTGCCATCAAACATGGGGATATCGAAATTTATGAGTCTGCCATCATCAACGAATATCTTGTATGAAGTCTTTCCAGAACTACCTCTATTGCCCCGCGATCCAGGTGTTAAAGCGATCTGCTCGGATCTAGATCGACTATGCCAACACTCGGTTTGTACCTGCCTTTAACAAATTCCTGCGTGGTAAAGATGCTCAAGAACAGGAACAGGGACAAAGAGAGTTTTTGGAATCTCTGTTGTACATTGAGCAAGAAGGACTAGGTAAACTGTCTGGTGATCGCCCTTACTGGTTAGGAGATCAGCTGAGTTTAGTGGATATCAGCTTCTATCCCTGGTTTGAACGCTTGCCCCTCTTGGAACACTTCCGCAATTTCACCTTACCAACAGAAACCCCTCGCTTGCAAAAATGGTGGAATACTCTGCGCGATCGCCAGTCAATTCGGGCTGTGGAAAATCCTGCAAGCTTCTATTTGGAACGATTTGCCAAGATCGTCATAACTAGTTTTAGCGCTCTTTAGGGGCACACCACTGAGCTATTGGTTCAATTCGTGCTTGCTGCATCAATTCCAAAACTTGCGATTGATTACAACCATAGGTAGATGCTAATAATTCCTCACCTTGTTTTTTTGCCTCGTCGGCAGATACACCAAAGGCGATGATTTCTTCGTCTTGGTTAGCTGTAATTCTCTCAACTGGAATAATACAGATATATTGCGGTTCATTATGTCTTATTTGTTGCACCATTATTTATCTACTATTTCACTGTTAATTGTGTCTATTTTCAAGTCTAGAGAAATTACGAGTGAAAGTGAAACAGAGTCACTATTTACGTAGTTTGTGATTTGAAAAACACTAATTTTTATCCGTGGTTAACACAACATTAAGAATTCTCTCAAAATTATCAAATTTGGGAGTGTAAATACTTACGTATGGGAAAATAAAGTTAAGCATTAACAAATATCTTTTTTGTAAATTTTTGTTTGTTTTTTAGATCAGTAATGCGTTGAGACATATGCATTGGCGTAGGCGTAACACGTCGTAGACATCACTGCATAGATTGATTTAAATCTCTGTTGGTTAGTCTCTGGGAATTAGCAAATCAAGGCTAATACCCCCAAAGATGAACTTTTTTTACTCAATGCAGGCTTAATGCATTGAGTCAGTACAAGTTTCATAAAAATTGGAGGTTATAAAATGGCAATTCGGAATAATTTAGTCGCCAATTTCTGGCAAAGAGTACAAAAAGATTCAGTTAGTTGGGGATCGTTAGCCCTTTGGATCAGTGCATTAGTTGTTCTATTAGTAATGCTTACAATGTTTGCTAACGCTTAATCTTAGCAAGGTTATTCTAGTTCCTGGGCAGCAGCCTGGGAACTAACATAGGGTAGGCTTTCATCCCTAGAAAACTCAAATTATGAACTATAAACTTCTGGCAACAGTCGTAGTGCTAACTACTACTAGCTTTGTTATACCAATTCAATGTGAAGCTGCATAGAATAGAGCTTCCAGGATAAAGTTATAAGAAGAGACAGAAATTACCTGCTCAAATGTAAGTTGGT
>NZ_JBALCN010000031.1:0-68994 GCF_036919615.1 Nostoc sp.
GTCTCAGCAATGGCTGAAACCTAAGCCTCACAATGGTTATAGCGTTTGCATTAATTCCTTAGCGTACAATTTTCCCGTTTTGGCACAGTCCTGCCCATTAGACATCTTTTTGGTTCGACATCATTACTGTATATTCATATACAGTTTAACTCTTCAAGAATAAAAGACCAAACAGAGAATTATGATTAATACCCTGTGATTAAAGTCACAGATCCCCGACAACTTTTATGAAGTCGGGGATCTTGTCTCTCACAAATGATTAATTAGGGTTATATTAAAGCTAATAATTTTGCGATCACTATTGACCAATTTTCAAAAAAGACCTTCAACGTTTATGTTTTCTGTTGAGACAAATCCATCAAATTTGCCAGCTTGTAAACTACCCGTGCCCCAACATTGCCATCCCATTCGCCATCACCGATTTCGCAGATATCAAAACCAATAATTTTTCTCCCACTATTAACCAATTCCCGGAACAGACAAAAACTTTGCTCTAATTCCAACCCACCTGGAACAGGAGTACCTGTACTCGGACAGAGTTTTGGATCTAGACCATCTGCGTCAAAGCTAATGTAAACATACTCAGGTAAATGACTGATAATTTCTCGGCATAAATCAATCCAAGTTGTTCCAGAGTAAAGCTTTTGCTTAATGGCAGGGTCATAATAAGCAATAATGCGACTATCAGATTGGTCAATCATCTCCACTTCATCATGACTAATATCACGCAAAGCCACTTGCACTAGCTTGGAAATTTGCGGTATTTTCATCGCATTAAACATAATAGACGCATGGGAAAACTCGAATCCCTCATAGGCATCGCGTAAATCTGCGTGGGCATCAATGTGCAAAATGCCATAGTTTGCGTAGTTAGCTGCTAATGCTTGGAAATAACCTAAAGGCGAACTGTGATCTCCACCAATGACTGCAACTCGCTTACCATTTTTAATTGCTTCTTGACAATTTTCAAACAGCCATTGATTAACCTGTTGACAAGCCTGATTAATTTCTGTCAGCACAGGAGTTAAATCTGGTGTATCTGAGAGTTGTTTACCTTGGACTAATCGCTCGATAATTTTTGCTGCCAAGGCGCGGTAGTATGTGTTCTTCTCTAAAATATCTTGGGGAATTTCCACCATGAAAATTCCCTGCTTCCAACCATTAGGGTTATCAAAATCGAACAAATCCAGTTGAGTCGAAGCATCTAGAATTCGCTGTGGGCCGTTAGCAGTGCCTGCGCCATAAGAAACAGTGACTTCCCACGGCACACCAAAGACAATCAAGTTTGCAGACTCATAATCGCAGGGCAAACCTAAGAGGTTGCCATTTATTTCACCTATGCCGCTAGGATTGTAGTCTTGTAGTTGATTACTCATCGATTATCTTCTGGATTTATGTGGATAGACAGCACGCCGCCTATTGGACATCTGCATTGTAATAAAAATTTTTCACAGACGGTAAACTACAGCGCCTCTATTACTTGAGCAAAATTGCGGCAATACACCTGTTGGGCGTATTCTTGCCACTTTTTGTTTGACAAGTAGAGTGAGCGTTTTAATGTTACGTGTTGGACGTACGCTATCAATGGGCGACGAAGACACTCATATTTCTCGAAGGCCTTGGCTATAGCTTGCGGATTATCCCAGTTATTCTCCTCGGCAATTTTAGCAATGAGTGTTGTAACTACTAGCGCATCTTCAAATCCTTGATTAGCTCCTTGACCCATGAAGGGAGGCATTCCATGTGCGGCATCGCCAACTAATACGATTCGCCCTACACTCCAGGCTGGTGGAATTTTGGTAGGATCAGGTTCAGTATTGAGGTTAGTTGGGTTAGAAACTTGTAGAGAATCCGAAATGGTAGCATGGTGAACATAGTATGGACGCTGCTGCATCTTGGCAGGAGGAGATATACGTACTAATTGCTTAAGTGGATCAGGAAAGCCTCCCTTCTCCAACTCCTGCAAAGCTAAGTCAATTAAAGAACTTTCAGACTTTCCTTGCAACGAGTCTAAAGGCAAAGCAAGATATATTACGTACCTTAGTTCACCAGTTAGTCTGCGAAATAAAATCATACTGATGTTATTTATACAAATAGAATTTCCAGATATTTCATCATTAGTGATTGTTACAATTGATGAGTTTTGAAAGAAATCTTCTTCTAATTTCGTCCACAGTTCCTTTGCTACCTCAGCTATTTCCCTACAGAGTATAGCTGTAAACCCAGAGTATTCAGGTCGGGCAAAATCATGGTATTGAGTATCTGTGTAAAGCAGCCTCCGAACTGTAGAATTAATCCCGTCTGCTGCAACAATTAGTTTAGCTCTAATCGATTTTGTTACTAATTCTTGGGGAGCAACATCTGAGTTTTGGGGCTGCGTGTCATTATGTTTCTGCCCATCTGTCCAATACGCATAGGGGTTGGCTTCTATTCCTGTGTCACCTACACAATCTATCCGGACACAACCTTTTTCCGGCTCATTCACAACATTAATACAACGGTGATTAGCTTTAACTCGGTCTTGTGGAAGTATCTGTCTAAGGGTTGTTTGCAAATTGTACCAAGAAATTGACACTCGACCCTCGCCATAATCTTTAAACCAGTCATCGAAACTAAGGGAGATTGACTGAATTATCTGCCCCTGTAAATCTTTATAAGTCCATTGAGGTAAAGTCTTTGTCGGTTGTTGCTCTTGAGTGGGTTCAATAGTTTTCTGGCCATTAGACTGCTTGGGATTTAATAAACCAAGTCCAGTTTTTTTGACTTCTTCGTAAGCGTTAGGATCTAAATGTTTGAGAGCTTGTAATCCATTGGGGAGAAGATCCAATACTTGTCCAACTTCACGAAAGGCACGAGTTTGATCGATGACAAGGACATTTTCAATACCACGTTCACGTAAGCCAATGGCAGTTGCTAACCCAATAGGGCCAGCGCCAACCACTACAACATCGTAGATTTCCTGAGAAGTAACAGATGCAGCTAAGGTATCAGCTTTGGTTGATGTATTTGTATGTGTATAAGGACTTGATTTAGTTTCAGGCATACTTATACATAGGAATATTGGATAGAAGCTGGGCAATGTGGAAAGCTATAGCCATCAAGTTACATAGGAACACAAAATAATATTAAAATCAAATACAACAAGTTAGATATTTTGCTGCAAGCAAACTTTTATCTAAAACACCAACTATGGTTAGCCGACAAAAATCCTGAGTACTTTTTTATGGTAATGGGTGGAAGCGATCGCAAACCAAATATAACAAACAAAGCGCAGATGCGTAGCCATTTGTCGTCAGTGATATCAAAGGCGGGCTCTGACGCTCGATGATATGATGTCCGGGCAATTAAGCATAATACCCGGAACCCCACCCCGCCAAAGCTGCGCTTTAGCTCCCCTCCCCGCCTGCGGGGAGAAGTTGGAGGTGGGGTTCTTTTTTTATGGGTAATTTGGCAGACATGATATGACTCGCTAACGCTTCTCTACGAGAGGCTGCGCGTAGCTTGCTCCCCCGTAGGGATACGCTATCGGTGACGCATGATTGGCTCAATCTTACGACTTAGGAGACAGTTCAAAAGCCATCTGTGAACGATAAAAACAGACATCAAATTCCAAGAAAAAATTCATGCGTCCTAAAAGTAACGGCACATCATCCGTGAGACTCCAAGCAAATACCAATCGCACTGGTGCAAAACTGGCTATTTGAGCAGATACAACTAACCCTTTTGCTTCAACTGGTGCTAGATTTCCAGCCAGTCGCACCGAGGTTGTTAGTTCTTGCCAAGCTGCCCCTAACTGAATACCTACACTGTAAGGTAAAACATTAATACTAGCTCCAGTATCTAATAAACCCAAAACGTTAACGACAGAATTTTTGTAGCTTAACGTCAGAGGATGTCTGAAAAGTTTTTTTGTATACACCTAACCCTTGGAGATCCCCCTAAATCCCCCTTTTTAAGGGGGACTTTGAGACTCTTATTCCCCCTTTTTTAAGGGGGGTTAGGGGGGATCAACAAATATTTGATACTTCTCAGACATCCTCTCAGAGGTAATATTGGTACTGTATCGATATCCCTGACACATCACGACTTTCAACGAAAGGGAATCTTTGTGAATTAAGCATTGTTTACCTGTCTGTCTTCTTCTAGCAGTGCAGCTAGTTTATTAGCAGCTTCATGGGAATTGTAGGGAGACCACACATGATAAGTGACTCCTGGCTGTAACGACAATGCTTCTTCTTCAGTCGCTAGTTCTTGAACTAAAAACTGCATGACCTTGAGTTTATCTGCACGAGATAGGTTGTGCAAGGTTGAGAATAAATCTGCTGCGCTCATATCAAGTTGAAGATAACGACTAAATACTTTTTATATTTTTATAACTAATATAAGGTGGTTGCAAAGTTTATGGCGATCGCTATTGGTCAATTCTCAAAAAAGACAAAGCGATGTCTCCGACGGGCTACGCCTACGCTCTTTTTGCTCGGCAGTTCGTGTTCAAAGGTGGAACGATCGCCCTTTTTGCTCGACAGTTGGTGTTCACAGGTAGAGCGATCGCCCTTTTTGCTCGACAGTTGATGTTTAAAGGTGGAACGATCGCCCTTTTTGCTCGGCAGTTCGTGTTCAAAGGTGGAGCGATCGCCCTTTTTGCTCGACAGTTGCTGTTCAAAGGTGGAATGGTGAGGTTTTGAGGTCGAGTCTAGAGGCGTAGGAGCCTGCGATCGCCACAATCTAATTCTTGATACAGGCTAGATTATTAATTAGCTCGATTTCTCTGCTGCGCGTCCAAGCAGCAAATCATTGTCAAGCATTGCCTCTGTAAAACCTGAAATGACTAACGAAAAACTGCTGCAAATTATTGAACAAGCTGCCAGAGAAAAGCTGACAAAATTAAACCTTTCTGGCAAAGGCTTAACAACCCTGCCACCGGAAATTGTCAAACTCACCAACCTGCAAACCCTCAACCTCAGCAGTAATCAACTGAGCAGTCTGCCACCGGAAATTGGCCAACTCACCAACCTGCAATCCCTCAACCTCAACAACAATCAACTGAGCAGTCTGCCACCGGAAATTGGCCAACTCACCAACCTGCAATCCCTCAACCTCAACAACAATCAACTGAGCAGTCTGCCACCGAAAATTGGCCAACTCACCAACCTGCAATCCCTCAACCTCAACAACAATCAACTGAGCAGTTTGCCACCGGAAATTGGCCAACTCACCAACCTGCAATTCCTCTACCTCAACAACAATCAACTGAGCAGTCTGCCACCGGAAATTGGCCAACTCACCAACCTGCAATCCCTCAACCTCTATAACAATCAACTGAGCAGTCTGCCACCGGAAATTGGCCAACTCACCAACCTGCAATCCCTCAACCTCAGCAGTAATCAACTGAGCAGTCTGCCACCGGAAATTGGCCAACTCACCAACCTGCAATCCCTCAACCTCTATAACAATCAACTGAGCAGTCTGCCACTGGAAATTGGTCAACTCACCAACCTGCAATCCCTCTACCTCAGCAGTAATCAACTGAGCAGTCTGCCACCGGAAATTGGCCAACTCACCAACCTGCAATCCCTCTACCTCGACAGTAATCAACTGAGCAGTCTGCCACCGGAAATTGGCCAACTCAGCAACCTGCAATCCCTCTACCTCGACAGTAATCCTTTAGAATCACCTCCACCAGAAATTATCACGAAAGGGTTTAAAGCAATTCTTGACTTTTGCAGACAACAACTAGAACAAGAAACTGACCGCCTCTACGAAGCCAAATTACTCATTGTAGGAGAAGGTGGTGCAGGTAAAACTACGCTAGCCAAAAAAATTCAAGATAATAAATATACGTTACAACAAGATGAAAATACTACCGAAGGCATTGATGTTATTCAATGGAAGTTCTTGCTTGACAATAACAGAGAATTCCAGGTCAATATTTGGGACTTTGGTGGTCAAGAAATTTACCATGCTACCCACCAATTTTTTCTTACAAAACGCTCTCTTTATGCCTTGGTTGCTGATACTCGCAAAGAAGATACAGATTTCTACTACTGGTTAAATGTAGTTGAATTACTGAGCGGTAATAGTCCTTTGTTAATTATCAAAAATGAAAAGCAGGAGCGCAAACGAGAAATAAACGAGCGGGAGTTACGGCGTGAATTCACTAATTTTAAGGAAACACTTACTACAAACTTGGCCACTGATCGCGGTCTGCTAGAAATCTTAAATAAAATTAAGCATTATATTACTAACCTACCTCATGTGGGAATAGAACTTCCTAAAACTTGGGTCAAAGTGCGAGAAGCTTTAGAAGGTAACTCTCACGAATATATTAGCTTGGAAGAATATCTAAACATCTGTCAGAAACATGGTTTTACTAAACAAAAGGATAAACTCCAACTCAGTGACTATCTGCATGATTTGGGTGTATGCCTTCACTTTCAAGATGATGATGTTTTAAGAAAAACCGTGATTCTCAAGCCTACTTGGGGTACAGATGCTGTTTACAAAGTGTTAGATAATCCTCAAGTTATTAAAAAACTGGGTCAATTTGATCGCAATGATTTAGCAAGCATTTGGCATGAAGACAAATATGCCAATATGCGACCAGAACTGTTGCGGCTAATGATGAAATTTAAACTGTGTTACGAAATACCTAGTCGTCCCGGCACTTATATCGCACCTCAATTACTCTCTGTCAACCAACCTGATTTCAATTGGAATGAATCTAATAACCTAATCCTGCGTTATAAATATGACTTCATGCCGAAAGGTATTCTCACCCGCTTTATAGTCGAAATGCACTCCGATATTGAACAACAAACCCTAGTTTGGAAAACAGGTGTTATTCTTGCTAAAGACCAAACCCGTGCTGAAGTGATTGAACACTACAATCAACGAGAAATTAAAGTCCGCGTAGCAGGAAAAAACAAGAAAGAACGGCTAGCAGTTATCATCCATGAACTAGAAAAAATTCATAACTCTTACGAACGTCTGCAATATCAAACACTTGTTCCCTGCAACTGTGAAAGCTGTAAGGATAGTCAAACGCCTCATTTTTACCGCCGAGACGTGTTGTACAATTTCCGGGAAAAGAATCTCTACCAAATCCAGTGCCAAGATAGCGGTAATATGGTAGATGTCCGCAGATTAATTGACGATGTTTTACCGACGTCACCAACTCTGCAAATACCTATGTCTGAACCCATAATCAGAAATCAAGTTTTCATCAGCTATAGTCATCAAGATCAGCAGTGGCTTACCAAACTCCAGAAACACCTCAAGCCAATGATTCGCAACCAAAATATAGTCGTGTGGGACGATACCAAAATTCAACCCGGTGCTGAGTGGCGCAAAGAAATTGAAAATGCTTTAGCAGCAGCAAAAGTGGCAGTATTGTTGGTTAGCCCCGATTTTTTAGCATCAGACTTTATTGCCGAGAATGAGTTACCGCCATTGTTAGATGCGGCTGGAGCCAAAGGACTGACGATTATTTGGATACCGTTGACTTATAGCAGCTATGACGAAACAGGAATTGAAAAGTATCAGTCAGCGTACCCTCCGAATCAACCTTTAGACAGTCTGAACTCAGCACAACAGAATCAAGCTTGGGTGGATATCTGTAAGAAGATTAAAACAGCAGTTACTCGCTAGAAGAACCTCTCCCTGCCTTGAACTAAAGTTCAAGTCTGTCCCTCTCCGAATCGGAGAGGGACGATTTTGCGTAGTAAAACCAGGGAGAGGTTTCTTTTGTAAAAGCGATCGCAGGTAATATAATGTCCGCGCAATTAAGCATAATACCCGGAACCCCACCCCGTTAAAGCTGCGCTTTAGCTCCCCTCCCCGCTTGCGGGGAGGGGTTGGGGGTGGGGTTCTTTTTTTATGGGTAATCAAGCGATCGCAGGTAAACTCTTAGCTATCGGTTAAAACTTCATCTAAGTCGAAGATAACCTCACTAATTTTTGAGTATGTATCTGCTAATGCGGGAACTTTGAGTTCTGTTTCAGCTTGTAAGTCGAAGTCATACCACTCGTTACGCCATTGCAGGCGAAACTTCAAACGCGTCCAGTTAGGTGGTAGGTTGGGACAGGCAACGGGGCCAAATTGAGTCATCCGAATCCCGCCAAACCCGAAAACTACCGCTTGCCATACTCCTCCAGCACTGGCGGCGTGAATTCCTTCGGCGGCGTTCAGCCTCACATCCTCCAAGTCTACCAAGGCTGATCGCAGAAAGTGCGTATAGGCTTCGGTTGGTTGATTGAGATCGCAAGCTAAGATGGCGTGAATGGCTGGGCCTAGTGAAGAACCATAACTGTGGTCAGTGCGCTGGTTGTAATAGTCCCAGTTGGTTACAAGGGTATTATAATCATAGCGATCGCGCATTAAGTACAGAAGCATCAATACATCTGGCTGCTTGAGAATCTGCTTTTGGCTTGTGGCTTCAATTCCCAACAAACCTTGCAGAGATTTACTGCGCGGTTCGTAATCAGCGAAGTTAATCTCTTCTAACTGGAAAAAGCCCTCAAACTGCTCAATTAAACCTGTTTGGGCATCTTCATTCACAAATAGACGCTGTTGAATTTCTACCCATCGGTGCAGACGCTCTGTGGTTAAGTTGAGTTTTTGCCCCAGTTGTGCTGAGGTTTCAGGATAGGCTTGTTTGAGCCAGTCCCACAGCGCCAAAGCTGACTGCAAATGCCACTGTACCATGAGATTGGTGAAGGCATTATTATCGACGCGATCGTGATTTTCATCAGGGCCAATCACATCTAGGATGTCGTAGCTGTGGCGCTCTTGATTCCACTGCACGCGACTCTCCCAGAAAACAGCCGTATCAAGGATAATTTCCGCGCCATAATCCCGCATCCAGTCATCATCGTTGGTAGTTTGCCAGTAGTGTAAAACTGCATAGGCGACATCAGCAGTGATATGCACTTCAATGTCACCGCACCAAATGCGGATTAATTCACCGTTGGGAGCTGGTACCCAGCGCGGAGTTACTTCATCACCAGTGGTAGCACTTTCCCAAGCAAACATCGCTCCTTGATAACCTGCTTCTTGAGCTTTGCGTCTAGCTCCTGGTAAGGTGTGGTAGCGATAGGTAAGCAAGTTACGCGCTAGGGCTGGTTGAGTTAAGGTGAGGAAGGGAAGGATGAATATTTCCGTATCCCAAAAGATGTGTCCGCTATAGGCAAAACCGGAGAGGGTTTTGGGAGCGATGCTGACTCGGCTGTCGTGACGCGGTGTCACAGCTAGTAATTGGAAGAGATTGTAACGGACGCTTAACTGAGCCAAGCGATCGCCTTCTATAATAATGTCACTGTCTTGCCACATTTGATCCCATGCAGCAATGTGAGCTGCCAATAGGGTAGTATATCTGGGTTCATGAGCAAGTCTTTGTAAGGCGGCTGCGATCGGGATTTCTGTCTCTCGTGAAGTAAACAGGGTAACAATCTTTTCGACAGTCGCCGTTTTTCCTGGATATAACTCAAAGGTGGTTGTCAAAGTGGGAGAACTAGAAGCATTTTCGATGCCCACAGGTCTAGTCTCGTCACCATCTACCACTAACTTAGCTGCCATCCCAAGTTGAATATCTGAGTGGAGAGTTTGACTATTTAGCCAGATAATCTGATCTATACCACCTTGGTTTAGGGTTCGCCAATGTTTAACGCCTTTGGTATCTGGTTCGCTGTCAAATCCTGCTTCAACGGTAATTTCACCCTCAAAGTCTACGGATGTAATTTGAGCGCGAATCGCTAAAACATGTTGATCTGCTAAACTGGTGAAACGCTCGAAGTGAAAATCTAGGGTATGACCACTAGGACTACGCCACCGTACATCACGGCTAATTAAGCCTAAGCGCAGGTCAAGCCGACGTTCATACTTGAGAATCTTACCACTGTCCATGCAAAAGCGTTCGCGTAGCGTCTTTGTAGGAGATTTGCCTGCTACTTTCACCACTAATGGCAGCCAGTTAGGACAGTTTACAAGTTCAGTATGAGTAATTGTCACATCATCATAAACACCGTGGATGAGTGTAGCTGGAAAATCCTGGGAATACCCTTCTTCAAACGTACCCCGCACTCCTAATAACCCATTACCAAGAGTGAAGACGGTTTCTTTATGATGTAACTGCGTCGGGTGAAACTCCGTTTCAATAACGTTCCAGTCAGTAGTGCCAATCAGTTGTTGATTTTGTTGAGAATTGTGAGTGGAGACGTTGAGCATGAGTAATAAAACCTATGTCTTGGATCTGGCTGTGAGCAGGATACAGTACAATTACGAGCAATCTTTAAGTAATTAATTTCTTTTCTCTAGTGCTTACACTTGAATGTAGCCTAAGCACCAAAAAAAGACATTCTTTTTAACAGTAACGTTTCCAATAACATCTGTCTATAGTTAGATTTATTTAAGAACGTCGGTTATAAGTCATAAATCTTAACTAGCTACGAATTGATTCAGTTTTTCATAAATTTCTTTCATATTTATCAGCCTCACAATCCAATTCATCGCGCTGATAACAGGCAATGTTCGCTAAAATTATTTTTGTTTTTTATTTTTAATTTAAATATTGATCAAAGGTAGGCAAACTTCCGGCAAGCTGTACTATAACGGTTCTCACTTCAGTGCAATACAGTCTGAACCTCACCCCTATTTGAAAGGGCTAGTGCGGTTAACTAACGTTTTGTTCTTTTACCAGAAGTGGTATATTGGCACTTGACCCGACCGAGTATAAACTATGCATGAGCCCACAGGAGTGCGAAGCCGAGGTATTGTACTCAGTACTACAGGAGAGTCAGGGACAGCGGGGGGGGTGGGCAAATGAACAAAAATACTGGGCAAGGTGGTGTTTTTTCCCTGTTTAAAGGCGTACTCCTAAATCGCATCCTGGTAGCATTGTTCCTGCTGCAAACCTTCCTAGCTGTGGGATTGACTGGATACTTATCAATCCGCAACGGGCAAAAAGCAGTCAATGAGATAGCTAGCGAATTGCGTCTTGAAGTTGCCAATCGAGTCGAGCAGAATTTACAAACTTATCTCTTTACCCCGCATCAGGTACTACGCAGTAACCAAAATATTATTGACATGGGGTTGCTGAAGATAGAGAATCTTGCAACCTGGGAGTCATACTTAATCGAGCAGTTAAAGATTTTTCCAGATACGTTGGGCTTAAGGGTAAGCAATGAACAGCAAGAATACTTAGCAGTCCAGAAGCTCAACGATCGCCAATTTTTGCTAAGATATGCCGGAAAATCAACTGGCTACGACCTCTACACCTACAAAATTGACTCTCAAGGTCAACGCACCCAACTACCAGAGGTGATCAAAAACTATGATGCGCGATCACGTCCTGATTATCAAACAGCAGTTACCGCCAAAAAATTCAGCTTTAGTCAGATTTTTACACCTCTGACTGAACCAACACTCCTGATTAGTGCTTCTCTTCCCATTTATAACTCCCAAGGTCAGTTACTCGGAGTTAACGGCACTCTAACTCACTTATCACAAATTGGAGATTTGCTGCAAAATATCAAAGTTGGCAAGTCTGGGCAAATTTTTATTATCGAGCGATCGGGGCTATTAGTAGCAAGTTCCACAACCGAAGAACCATTCCGCTTCCAAAATGGTAAACCGATTAGGTTAGCAGCTTCCCAGAGCGAGAATTTATTGACTCAAGCAAGCGCTAAATATTTAGCAACTAAATTTAGTAACTTTGACCAGATTCAAAGTTTACAGCAACTAGATTTCTCCTTAGAGGGCAAACGACAATTTTTAGAAGTTAGACCATTACAGAGCGAACCAAATGTCAACTGGTTAATTGTGGTGGCTGTCCCAGAAGCAGACTTTATGGGACAAATTGATCGCCACACTCAAACGATAATTTTTCTCTGTCTGGGAGCATTAGGACTAGCTACTTTATTAGGGATTCTCACCGCCCGTTGGATAACTCAACCAATTCTCTACCTCAACACGGCGACAAAAAATTTAGCCAATTTTAGCAATGGCGAAGATTCAATGCTGAAAGTACAGGGTATTAAAGAACTAGAAGTGTTAGGTGGATCTTTCAACGAGATGGCGCAGCAGTTACACAAAACCTTTACTGCACTGGCTAACAAAAATCAAGAGTTAGAATTGCAAGTTAAGCAGCGAACTCAAGAATTACAGCAACAGATTCAAGAACGCATCAACAGTGAACGAAAACTGCGCCAGCATAGTCAGGTAGTGGCAGAACTGGCAAATCACAAAGCGATTTTTGAAGGAAATCTGGAAAAAGCATTCAAAGTGATCACAGAAAAAGCAGCGAATGCTTTAGAAGTAGAGCGAGTGGGTGTGTGGTTATTCAATAGCGATGCCTACAGCGGGCTGCGCCAACGCACCAAACTACAATGTATAAATCTCTATGAACTTAGCAAACAGAGACATTCGGCAAGTCTAGAACGCAATCTTGCAGATTATCCGACCTACTTTAAAGCCTTGGCATCTGCCCGTACCATCGTCGTCAGCGACACTCGCACTGATCCACGGGTACAAGAATTATGGGATGAACTGCTAGAACCAAATAATATTGTATCCCTAATTGATACCTCCATTTGGGTTGGGGGCGAAGTGGTGGGAACAGTATTGTATGAGCAGGTTGATATTTCGCGAACATGGGAGCTGAGTGAGCAAAACTTTGTTAGCTCAATCGCGGAATTTGTCGCCCTGACTTTAGAAGTATGCGATCGCAAACGGACAGAATCCGCTCTGTGTGAGGCTAAAGAAGCTGCCGAAGTGGCAAATCGTGCCAAAAGCACCTTTTTAGGAAACATCAGCCATGACTTGAGGAATCCTTTAAACTCCATTCTTGGAATCACAGAAGCACTCCAAAATCAAGTGTACGGCCCTGTGAGCGAAGAACAGCGCCAGTCCCTAAATATCCTCGAATCCAGCGGTAAGAACCTACTAGAAATGATTAATCAGATCCTTGACCTTACCGACACCGAATCTAGCAAGATAGAACTGCAACTAGCTGCTACTTCAATTCGGGGATTATGTGACTCCAGCCTAAGTTTTGTCAAACATCTGGCGTTCCAGAAAAATATCCGCTTAAGGGCACAAATACCTGAAGAACTCGAACCGATCCAAGTCGATGAACACCGCATCCGTCAAGTATTTATCAACCTGTTGACTAACGCTATCAAGTTTACTAAAGAAGGAGGCGAAGTCTGGATTGAAGTCCAGCCAAATTCCACAAACGAATATATCTTCTTCAGCGTCGTAGATACCGGTATTGGTATGCTTTCCGATGACCTTTTCAAATTATTTCAACCTTTTGTGCAGGTTGAAAATTCCTCTACCCGTCGAACCACAGGCACTGGTTTAGGATTAGTGATGGTGCAAAAAATTGTAGAGTTGCACGGTGGGACTGTCCATGCCGAAAGTCAGTTAGGCAAAGGTAGTCGATTTACAGTCAAACTCCCGTGGAAAAAGGTTGGAGAGTGGGGAGTTATAATTAATTATTAATTCATCGTTCTGATATAGGGGTTCTCGTTTATGTGAGGTACACCCGTAGGGGGACGGCACCAATGAGCATTGCTGTGTCCCTACGACAGATGTGGTTTTTCAAATCATTCATATTTGGTTTTTCCTGTCAATGCGTAAGTTTTATAAATTAGCCCTTTCAAGGTGACTCATAAAATCTCTGCTTTTTTCTCTGCACTCTCTGCGCCTCTGCGGTTTAAAAGTAATTTATTTCACCGCTCCAGGCACAGAGAAGCCAGTGTACCCTTACGGTTAAGAGACTTGTACCCCTCCGGGGAAGCAAGCTACGCTCTTCGCGTTCCCGTAGGGTAGCAACTGGCGCAACACAGAGATAAAGAGGTTAAAGAAGAATTTATGGACTAAGATTTCCACCCACCTTGAAAGGGCTAGTGGGCTTGTACCCTTCGGCTACGCTCAAGGTAAACCTTTTTCTTTCTGGTCAAAATTCTTCTGCTTGAGGAAGCGGGAAGATTTCACCAGTCAAGTAAGCTTGAAAGTGCTTTTGGAAGTACAACCAGGAAGTCATATCTTCGCCATCTATCAATGCTTTTGGGGCTTGCTTATATAAAGGAATACGGTTATTAATTTCGTCTTGCAGCACTGGGGGAAGTTCTGTTAAACCATTGACTTTGCTGCCAACAGCACTATAGATCAGCTGACCGGGGCGATCGCCCATTTTCATCCAGGGAAGCCATTGACCAATCCTATCCCAACTCAGTTTTAGTTGAGAAACTGAGGAAAGGGTTGTGTTGAATAAATCTGCGGTTGGCACAGTTAATTTAAACAATTCTGCTGCCTGATAAATTGGATTTGGGCTGTATTCAGCAAATTTTGGATCATCTGCTAGGGGATTTGGGTAATAGGGAAATATATCAAAAACGAAAGTTGTGCTGTCACCATTTACTTGTGCAGGAAAATTTCCATCGAATTTACCCTGCACTGGATTATTGGCAACATGAATCACCGGAACTGTCTCGCCTGTCCAAGGATTTTCCCATTTGGGCAAAACCTCATCTGTTTTTGGGTTGAGGTAGTAAGTCAGTTCCCTAGAAGTAAAATCCCAGCTACCTTCTGCTGTAGGAATACATCGGCTAACGCTCAATCCCAGGATTTTAAACAGGAGTTGTCTTTTCTCACCAGGGATAAAGGCGTAAATTTTACCTTTCCAAATCAGGAAAGTGGATTCGCTAGGGTCGAGGGAAGAACGAGTTTTAACCCAGTGTTGGGCTTCAAGTTCTTGGATTTGGGCAACCATCTAAAGCATCCTTAGTATCTGGATAACAAAAGAATAAGCTAATCAGCATTCAAGTTGCATCTTTAAGAGTTGGGAGAGACGCGATTAATCGCGTCTATACAGGAGTTGGGAGTTTTATCTGCTTCCAGTCCAATACTTCTCTACCAGAGGCTGCGCCTTAAGCGTTGGCGCAGCCTCTGGTAGAAAAGCTATGCCGCAGGCTTTACGACATCGGCTCCATCGAGCGAACGCAAGAGCGTCTCGTAGAGAAGTCGAGATACTCAGTACAAGTGCCCAATGCACTATTTCAATTGTTGGAAGAATAGTTTGAGCTTTTCTTCATCTAATTTGCCATTGCTGCGAACGGCGCTACACAAATCAAGTCCGAAAGGAGTAACTTGCTGAACTGCGAGCGCAACATTCTCAGGTTTTAGTCCTCCAGCTAAAAAAACTGGCACGTTTACTTGCTCACGGATTTTGGCGCTCAAGTTCCAATCGTGTAAGCGTCCTGTGCCGCTTATGATCGTAATTAGCCGAAGTTGATATTACACCAACACTGGCGTATTCGCACGCTTAACTTGAGGTGTTGCAATCATCCGCATTCCTGCGGGTGCAGCTATAGTTAACCCACGGCGCACAGGACGCACAGAATGCTTGTTCACCAGCGATACTTGAAATTCCGACAAAACAGTTGCTAAGACGATTTTCATTTCATACTGGGCAAATGCCATCCCAATACAGCGACGATTACCGCCACCAAAAGGCAAATATTCATATAGTGAATATTGTCTTTCTAAAAAGCGTTCTGGTTTGAACTGCTTGGATTGTGGGTAAACTTCTTCCCGATGGTGCGCTAAATAAATACTGGGGACTATTGCCGTTCCCTCTCGCAGTTCGTAACCCATAATTTTAATTGGGATTTTCACAATCCGCACGAAAGCAGTCATGGCAATTGGGTAAATTCGCAAAGTTTCTTGGCACACTGCTGTCAAATAGGGCAATTTAGCTATATTACTCAAATCGGGGTTAACTCCAATGGTGTTGAGTTCTTGTAGCAACTTCTCACGCACCTCTGGTAAATAGTCAATCCAGTAAAAAGCCCATGTCAATGCGGAAGCGGTAGTTTCATGTCCTGCAACTAGCAGCGTCATTAACTCATCGTGTAATTCTTCATCTGACATCCCTTGACCATCGTCGTAACGAGCAGCCATCATCAAACTCAGGATATCTTGACGATTTTGATTAGATTCAGCCCGACGTTCCCGAAGCAAAGCATAAATAAGTTGATCAATTTTTTGCCGTTGTTGCAGAATCCAACCCCACGGACTCCATGCACCGAAATCTTTTTGGATGAAGCTGAAAAAGAAAGCGCTGGACATTACGGGCGAACTGATGAAGTCTAGTAAATCACTTAGCGATCGCCTCAGTTCCTCAAAAAGCTGTCCTTCACTTAAACCAAATACAACCCGCAAAATAACACGCAAGGTGATTTCTTGCATCGACTCACGGATATTAAAAGACTTGCCAATTTGCCATTCATGACTCACCTGTCGGGTTATTTTACAGATATCTTGACCATAAGCCCGCATCCTTTCGCCATGAAAAGCAGGAACTAATAATTGCCGTTGACGCTGGTGGCGATCGCCATCTGATAACATAAAGGAGCGATCGCCAAGTAAAAATTTTAGTCCTATGTTCCCCCGCCCAACTTCAAAATAGCTGGAATCAGCAGTAAAAATCTGCTCAAGTGCTTGGGGTTGACTAAAGTACACAAGATGGTTATCCCCGCGACTACTCCTGATCGTGAAAGTGTCACCATAGATTTTGGCAAAATCGTCCACATATTTCAGTGGCTGACTAATAAACTTGATCATCCTTAGCCAGCGCGGCATTTGAGGACCATCAGGCAAATTGTAAGTTGCTATCATAGAATTTTGTGGAGTTGATGGCTTCTGAATTTTATTGTTACGAGTTTTCATGTTATTTGGGGATACATAAAGCGGTATATTCTTGTAAGGCAGTCTCAATGAAAAAATTTCATCACCAGGGACTGAGAAGTAGGAACTAGGGACTAAAGACTAAGAACTAGGAACTAAGAACTAGGGACTAGAGACCAGGGGGACAATAAGGAGAATAGTAACTCCCAACTCCTGTACAGACGCGATTAATCGCGTTTCTACTCCTAACTACTGTACAGACGCGATTAATCGCGTTTCTACTCCTAACTCAGCACTCAGCACTCAAGAGGCAGAATCGGAAGCAAGCAGTGCCAAAAATCATCGCTATTCTCAACGGTAAAGGAGGAGTTGGTAAAACGACTACCGCAGTCAATCTGGCTGCAAACTTTGCGAAGAAAAAAAAGGTGTTGCTGATTGACGCAGATATTCAAGGTTCTGCCAGTTGGTGGTTTGGGCGCAGTCAGCAAGGAATGGGATTTGATTTATCTCAAGAAACCGATCCTACACTTTTAGGTGATTTAGGAAAGATAACAGGGTACGATTTAGTAGTGGTGGATACGCCTCCCGCGCTGCGCTCTGAAGCATTAGTAGCAGTAGTTGCGATCGCAGATTATCTAGTTTTGCCTACACCCCCAGCCGCAATGGATTTAGCCATCCTCGTGGAAACAGTCAAGGAAGCCGTCATCCCCTTGGGAACCCCCCATCGGGTATTGCTCACCAAAGTTGATACGCGCAGTATCGGGGAAGCACTAGAAGCGAAAAGCACTCTGACTCGGCTAGGTATTCCTGCTTTTAATACCTTCATCCGTGCCTATAAAGCTCATGAACGAGCGGCACTTGAAGGTGTAGCAATTACTCAATGGCGAGGAGGAAACGCACGGGAGGCGGAGTTAGACTATCGCCGCGCAGCTGATGAACTACAGCGTGATTGGAGAAAATAATGGTTAAGAAACAAAGTCTCTCTGACTTATTACAAGAAGAGGCACAAAAATTTACACCCCTAGAAGGTGAATCTGCGATCGAAGTTACAGCAGAAAAAATTGCTGAAGAACAGGCTTCGTCTGATGAGGAATCCTCAGCACAGACTGCTGAGTCAGCTTCTATTAAGCGCACAAGTCCCACTAAGGCTGATTTAGAATCAACTGTCAAAGAGTTGACAAGTAATTTGGAAAAAAGCCACGAAAATGAAGCATCTCTTGGGCAGGAAATTGCTGATTTGCAATCAAAATTATCTAAACAAAAAACATTAGCATCTGAACACAAATTATTAGTACAACAGGTAACAAAAGAACTTGACGAAACCAAAAAAACAGCACTGCAACTTGCAGAAGCAAATTCCCTTTTGATAGAAGAAATTAATGCTTTAAAACAAACAGCAGAAGATAATTCTAAACTTGTTGTCAAAGAAACTAGTGCGATAAAACCAGTAAAAGAACACTACAATCCATATAACTACAAAAAATCACATCGGCCATCGGAAAGACTAGCTCCAAATCAACCAGGTGAGTATGCTGATAGTGTTGTCAAAGAAACTAGTGCGATAAAACCAGTAAAAGACCACTACAATCCACTTACTTACAAAAAATCACATCGGTCATCGGAAACACTAGCTCAAAATCAACCTCAAAATCAACCAAATGAGTATCCTGATAGTTCTAATGAGATGTGGTTACTTGACTAGAGTCAGTTAATCTTTGCTCCCCCAACCCTACAAGGGTTGGGGAGTTAGGTTTTTGATTGCTGAATTGATGCTCTAGATAACAAACTGCTTTAAACGAGTTAACCTGAATAAATAAATTGATAAAACAGTAAAAAATACAACAAAAATCCTTCAATCATAAAGATTTTACTCAAAGAAATTCCAAAAATTCCTGTATTTATGGCTACTTGATAATGTTTAACTAGCTGGAAGAATAAGTATTGCCAGTATTTATGTTATGAAAATAAACCAAGAGAGTATTGAGATAATTCTTGTACTAAGAAATTTTCTTTCATTTTCTTTAAAGAATAAAAATAACAGAAAATAGTTATTGCTCCACAAATAATCGCAATTCTTCCATAGATACTTGAGTAATAGCCATATGTACGTAAATAAATGTCATGAAATGAAAAAAGTATAAATCCTATCAAGTAGTAAAATTTAAAATTTAATAATTTATTAGGAAAGTTAACTAAGTAAAAAGCTATGGGAATATAAATAACAAAATCTATTAGCCTAATGATCAGGAATACTGAAATTTAGTAAGCAACTGGCTTCAAAATAAAATAAACAAAATAATACTATAATACAAGATATAATTCTTCTGAAAGAATGTGATTTGATGATTTGATATAAAAAGGCCAAAATTGTCAAGCAAATTAGATTAAATAGAAAATAGAAAACTGAATCGCCAACAATTGGTAAGCTTGGTTCTAAGCCTGTAATGAGTTGCCATGAGAAATTAGGAATTTCTCTCGTAGCTATAATAAACGTAAAATCAATCGCCGTCGCCCCCCCCATCGAAGCGCCCACCAAAATTACAGGTTGGTTAATTAGGCTTTTCCAGAAATAATAAAGATGGGTTTTAATCGCAGTTGGGCTATAAGAAGCAATTCCTGAGAGTCTGTCTGTAAACCCAAAACCCAACAAATCCACTGCCCAAGTTTCATTATCTCCAGAGAGTAGTGGCAAAAGCCGGCGAAATTCTAATACGGAACTGTCAAAGCCGTGAATTAATAAAATAGGAGTTCCACCACTCCCTTGCTTGACATAGGTAGTGGCAACTGGTTGATTAGTTAAAGGAGTAGCGATGTCTGACGACAAGCCACTTCTCTACGAGAGGCTACGCCAACGCGTCTACGCAGTTGTTTGAATGCTCTGAGCTAGTGCGATCGAGGCAGATTCTGTCAGTTGCCCAACTGCTGTAGGAAGAAAATTCGGAAACATAAATTTCAGTTTATCGTACTAGCTTGCTTCCAGGCATCGCTGATTTTATTAAACAACAAAATTACACAAACTAACATGCTGAGGTATTACTTATAATATATAAAACATAGACCAGTGGCTATCAAAACATTCTAACTCCCAACTCCTAACCGGAGGCGGAGCGTCTTCGGCTTTGCTCCTAACTCCTCACTTCCCACTCCCGCAGAATTCTTGGTATCAAAGAAAGTTTTCTAAAATGTTAAAATTTGGACTAAAGCCACGTACAATTAAAATCGCCTATCCCTTAATCCAGGAGCTAATGCCATGCCAATGGCGGTTGGCGTAATTGAAACTTTAGGTTTTCCTAGTGTCTTAGCAGCGGCAGACGCAATGGTTAAAGCTGGCGAAGTCACAATTGTGTACTATGGTCAAGCTGAAAGCGCTCGTTTGTTAGTCGCCATCCGGGGACACGTTGCTGAGGTAAAAAGAGCTATAGAAGCCGGAATCGCAGCTGGAGAGCAAGTCAAGGTTGGTGCAGTAATTACCCACTACATCGTTCCTAATCCTCCGAAAAATGTCGAAACCATATTACCAATCCATTTTACTGAAGAATCAGAACCTTTCCGCATGTTCTAAGCAATTTTGCTATCAAAATCTGTAGCGAAGCTTCGGACAATTAACTTGTAGCCCCCATATCGTTTATTCATACAGGAGATTAATAATGTCATTACAGGCAGTTGGAGCACTTGAAACTAAAGGTTTTCCTGCGGTGCTAGCAGCAGCAGATGCTATGCTAAAAGCTGGTCGAGTCACCCTCGTTGGTTATATCAGAGTAGGTAGTGCTCGCTTTACAGTTAATATTCGTGGCGATGTTTCTGAAGTAAAGACAGCTATGGCTGCTGGTATTGAAGCTGCGGAAAATGTTTTTGGCGGTACACTGGAATCCTGGGTGATTATTGCTCGTCCCCATGAAAACGTTGAAGCTGTTCTACCAATTGCCTACACAGAACAAGTCCAACAGTATCGAGAATCTGTAGAAAGTCCCATTGGTAGATCATCGAACGGTCGATAGAGTCAACCCCCTGCGGGGGAACTCAAAACGAAGAATCCCCATAAATTAATTTAAAAAGAAGTCTTTTGTAAGGCTTCTGAACATTAAAGCTTTTGAGGGTTGCATTCTTTCTGTTTTTAGGTTTTGGATAAGTTAAATTTTGAAGCAGACGGAAAGTAACAGTCAAAGTCAATAGTCAAAATCAATATTGACTGTTGACTATTCATTTTTAGGAATGTAAAAGTTTTAGGAAGAACTTGCCAATGTTATAAGGCGTAGTTGTGGGTGAAGCTAGTTTAAAAAGGATAAATTTGCTTATCAATTCCTACTATCCAGAATAGCGTAGGCGTAGCCATGTGGCATACTAGGGCTGATTCCACGTTATAGCGATAGTATTTATCCAAGAATTTATTTAAGGTTTTATATAACAACTTACTAAACATCCTCTTAACCGTTAATTTAAGTATATATACTTAATATATAAAAAATATTACAAAATTTAATTTAATAGGATTTAGTTCAGGACTTACGCACTATACAAATACACAGTACTATGCCTGAGCGCTACTTGTAGGGTTAAAAAGTTTTCACTCGCTGCTATTTCCAAAGTTGGAAATGTAGTTTCCGCTCATGACGATGTTTCCTTAGCTGACTTGGATTTATTCTTCTAGTTGTAAGGCAAACAGGAAATATCGCACTCACAGAAGCATCTAAGAAACAAGGTCACACCTTATTTACAGAATTATCTTTCTGTCAATGCGTAAGTCCTATAGTTAAGGCTTGATCCTCCCTAACCTTCCTTAAAAAGGAGGGAGTTAAGCCCATTTTAAGAGGAGCCAGCGCGGTCTTGTCCCCATGAGCTACTGGCGTGGGTTGGGGGGATCATTCCGGGGCCAAATATCACCAACACTGAGCGTATTGAGATTTAACTAAGTATTTTACTACGTAGGGGATTGTAGAGGGTTGAAACTTATACGGGTGAAATAACGTCTGATATTAAGTTAAATTAGATTCGTTCCTCGGCTCGGTTACAAAATGTCAGATTTCCTCAACCCATCTCCTGTATAGGCAGATTTCTGTTCTCAGTTAGATAACATAACTTTACAAACAGTTTAATTTAACAAAATTGACCCAAACGCATAATAGACAAGGGTTTGGGGCATTTTTAAATTGAAAGCAAAACATCAATGTAGAAATTTCTGCATAATTTTAGTCAATTAAGACGTAATAAAAGTGGGATCACTAAGCTATTTTCATGAGACTCATGAAATCCGGGGCAGCTGCCAGTTAAACAATTAGGTGGGATGAATGGGGGTTGTGATGCAAGCTTCAAAATTGAGTTTCGAGGAACGCAATCTCGCTATGACAAAGGATGTGGAACAACTAGCTCAAGATTGGCGAAAGCGCTTGGTTGCAGAATGTCCAGACCAAAATGAAGCTGCTAGGCAAAGTATTATTCTCTGGTTATTTGGATCTGACTCAAAACGGTTTGATCTGTTTAACCCTAAGGAACTCGATATTGCCAAGCAAGCGATGGAATATCGCTGGAGAATTTTACGTCAACGCTACTTGGGGCTAGGGCGAGAACGTGCTTATCGCAACTTGATAACGCGATTGGGGAGTTTAGTAACATTACGGAATAAGATTCAGACTTGGGTTTCCCTCAGCCGCGATCGCCAGCGCAGCGTCATAGATGTGTTGCAAGAAGTACTCCAAGAACTATTGCAAAGCGATAGCTACATGCAGCAGCAAATGGCTGATATTGCCAAATATACAACCGATCGACGATTGGGGGATGCTCTGCTATTTGCCAGTGTAGAAGAATATTGTCTGCGGCCAGTACGCAATCAACCCCTATTAGCTTACCGATTTGTAAATTACTTGCGTCGCACTCAGCGCGGTGGCTTAACCCAAGTGCCAGGCCGTGACTTGATTAGACTGGTGTCAGAAGAAGTTCTCACAGACGACAGTGAGAATCGAGTTAACTTAGTGGATAGTCAGGCGATCGCAGAATATCAAGAAGCACAACAGCTAGAGGAACAACAAGTGCTGCGTCAGTCAGTACAAAAAGAATTTGAAAATTATTTACAAGAAAATCTGGGGGCAGATGCAGTGGAGTGGCTACGACTGTATTTGCAAGGTAAGTCCCAGGAAGAGATCGCCCATAGATTAAATAAGCACACTAAGGAAGTATACCGTCTGCGAGAAAAGATTAGTTACCACGCCGTGCGCGTCTTTGCCCTCAAAGGTAAACCAGAACTCGTAGACAGTTGGCTTTCAATTTCCTTAGAAGAACATAACTTGGGATTAACACAAAATCAATGGCAGCAACTTGATGAAAAATTGACTCCTCTGGGGCGGCAGATCCTAGATTTACGAAGAGCAGGTAACTCAATAGAAGCAATAGCCAAACACTTAAAACTCAAAACCCATCAAGTGCTAGGCGAATGGACAAAAGTCTATCTTGCAGCCCAAGCTTTAAGAACCCAGGAGTAGGCTGTGAGACATCTAGTTGATCAATTCAGGCGGTGGGAGACAAAGGAGAAAATTGCCTCCTTGTCCTCGTCAAAACTCAGTATTATCCCCTATGCACAATCTAAAATTCATCTTCTACTTACGTCTACTTATATATAGATAGTTGAATTTTTAACAATACAACAAAGTATCTTTATTAACTACCTACTAATTTAGAGGCAAAATACTATATAAGTAAATACCAACTAATCAAATCTATGTTGTCTTCAGAGGGTGAATTAAATGATACCGCAGCAAATGGACAGCAAATGCTAACTGTCACTCAAATGAAGTGGGTGGAAGGAGGAGATCGCGAGCAAATATTCCACCTGATTGATAGTCTTTTGTCCTTTGAAGCTTGCCTCTACCACCAAATTTTGCCTTTTGGATTAGAAGACAAAAACCTTTTGCTAGGTATGGTTCATCCACAAGAGGGTGAGGCACTAGATTACGTTGGTCGCATTTTGTCTTGTATCAATTGCACAATGGTGATTGAGGCGATCGCAGCCGATGCTCACCGCAGAATATTGTCAGCCTATCTCAACCATAAGAATACATCTCAGCTAGATGCAAAACTTGTGCATCAGCCAACAGCAGACTCTCCTGCAACAAATAGCCCAGCTACCATTGGTGACACACCTACTCCCTCCCTAGATGCCGACTCAGAATCAAATCAGCAACCAATATTGATGGTGTTTCAGACACAAAAGCGTCAACATTCTGGGCAGCGGGTAGACTTGCCTCCTATCCCAGAGCTAGACCAATCATCTCAAACTAAGACGTTCTTGACCCCTATTTCCAGAGGTCAAGAGGGCGAAACTTCCGAAGCAGCACCACCGAATAATTTACCTATTTTGTTTACGCAGGTTCCTGAACTATTTAGTCCAATTCAGGTGTTACCAACACTACCACCCAAGAAATTACTGGAAGAATTACTAGGGCGAATCCTAGCTGGGGGAATTGGTCGGCTGTATTTAGAAAGACAAGCTTACGAAGGTAGGATACTGTGGAGTGACAATGGAGTCTTGCAGTCTGTATTAGATCAACTGCCGCTCTCTGTTTTCCAAGGAGTACTGAATGAATTAAAGCGGTTTGCTTCCCTGCCTGTCACCACGGTTGCAGAACCAAAACAGGTAGAGAAGGAATACGTATATCAAAAAAATCGCTTATTATTACGCTTGCGAGTCATGCCGGGAATCTACGGCGAAGAGGCAACACTCCAAGTGTTGCGAGGAGCAGCATTAAAGTTCTATCAACAACAACAGTTGACGCGTCTGGGCCGTGATGCCTTAGGAATTTCTCAGCAACTAAGCTTCAAGTTACATGAACTACAAGAACGGCTTTTACTCAATCCCAGCCTTGATTCTCAGCAATCAGAGGCAATGGTAGCCCTGAATCAACTAGTGAAAAATTTAGACCAACAGATCAAAATACTGGCACTGAATAGCAATCCACAAACAAACAGCAAATCATCGGTCTGTCAGTGAAACCGCTGATTTCGATCGCATACATAATTGTTATGTTGTAATGGAACTCTAGACCGATCAACCTTAGAGGTTCATCTCAAATAAATACAAATTTTGCGATCGTATTCTGCGTAAGATTACGGTTTAAACAAACTTATAGTAGCAAAGATAGTTTTCTGTTCTTGAATCCATTTGTTGCAAATATTTCATGCTAACTGAGGTTTTTAGTGAACTTTTCCCCTTAATGAGTACAGCCAATCCACAGACTTTGGAATGGCTGCTCAACGTTGCAATTGAACATGAATACCCATCTGGGCGGGCTGTTGTGATGGAAGATGCCTGGGGTAACGCCGTTTACTTCGTGGTTTCTGGTTGGGTCAAAGTCCGGCGTACCGTCGGCGAAGATTCAGTAGCTCTGGCAATTTTTGGTCATGGCGATTTTTTTGGAGAAATGGCAATTTTGGATGAATCTCCACGCTCAACTGATGTCATTGCCCTTTCACCCGTGAAGTTGCTTAGTATCTCCAGAGAGCGTTTTATTCAAATATTGTTTAAAGACCCGCAGTTACATCACCGGATGTTGCAACTGATGGTGCGACGATTGAGACAAATTAACCAGCGCTTACAAATGCGGTCTTCACCACCAGCAGTCAAACTCGCCCATACCCTAGTGACTTTAGGCGAAAGTTATGGTCAGGAATCAGACTTAGGAAGAGAAATTTTTAACGTTCCCTTTAAAGATTTAGCAGAGGTAACAGAAATCGGCGTTGAAGAAACCACCAAAATCATGGAAAAGCTCCATGAAAAAGGGTGGATTAAGATTGATAGCGCCAACAACATCACTTATCTTGTGAACTTTAAACAGTTGATGAACTTGGCTGGCAAAGTGTGATTGCTAGCAGTTCTTAATTGAATGCACTACATTTTTTTTGTGGAATGGAGAAAAGTCTGTAGCAAGATCCTATAGGGTGGCCAGCATCAAGCTAGGGTCAATCAATTTTGGATAATGGAATTGACAATTTTGGATTGACACTTCGGCAACTTTTAGAGACGCTCTTGGGTTCGCTCAATGCTGACTGCAACCACAAGGGTATGGGGCAAGCCGAATAATAAAACTGAGAATTTTCGGATTTGTTCCGCCCACGAAAGCGTTGCAGGACACAATACGCTTGGGTTAAGGTTAAAACTCTTTATCAAAGTAAATTTTTTTAACGTAGACGCATTCGCGGAGCGTCTGTCTGCGACACGCTGCGCGAACGTAGAGAAGCGGCTTCCCGCAGGGTACCGCAGAGGCGCCGAGAACACAGAGAGAATGAAAAAATGCTTAACTGAACTGTATTGTTGCGGGACGTACTCCTACGGGGAAGCAAGCTACGTGTTAGCGTCTCCAAGAGTTGTCCGGGGCGGGGCATGAACCAAAAAATCTTTTATCTAAAATCTTTTATCTAAAATTCGTAGTCAAGTACAACCCTCACCCCTGCACGATTATCATTTTCAACGAGCCTTGAATAAGACGATTTTGGGTATTTTAACTGATTGACAAAATGCGCTTTATTTTAACCTCTCATAGATGACCTTGAAAGGGCTAGTTCTGTTTAAAACACTCCCAAGCGCAAGCAACATCTGGACTGAAATGGAGCTTGCGCTAATCAAAATCTAGTCAAGTACTTCTGCTACAGAACCTGCAACAGTTGTTTAATTTTGGTATCTTGGCGTTCTTTGAATTTTTCTGGAAAAATTAACTCGATCGCAATCTTGCCATTTACCTCTTCTTCTACTACATAAATTTCGGCAACGAATCGGTTAGATGAGACATTATCCCCATCCTCATTCAACAGTAAACCAACTAATGGTTTAACAGTTCGCATCGTGTGCAAATCCTGTTGCCCTAGCATTTTGTGAGAAGACACGGCTTTTTTATCTTCTATTTCCAAGCGCAAACCTGTTGTTCCTAGTTCTGTAGCTACTCCAAAAAAGAAGTTACCATCCCAGTAGAGTTGGCTATTGCTATTTACCTGCTTGCGTACCTTTTTACGGCTAGTTTGTTTGATGTCACGCAAGGCCCGAGTCAAACTCGTAGCGAGGAATCCAAGGGAAGCTATGGGTCGGTCAACATATTGCCCCTTTTGAGAATACCACTCCTGCACATCAGAATACAAAACTAGAGTTAAAGCATCGCGTTGGGCTTTGTTGAGCTTCACAAAATCAACTGCTAAAAGCGTTTCTGTATCATTAATAGGGGAGACTCGAACAATTTGTGCCGTTAGGGAAGCGCTAGCAGTATAATCTCCCATCACCTCAACTTCCACTTCATCCAGTAAATTGGGCCAGGTTTCCAAGGAAATTAATGCCCCAGTTTCCGAGATATTCACCGTTTTGCCCATGATTGTTTGACTGTTACTGGTAATTAAGATGGGGAGACGACGCTGTAAACGGTGGGCAGAACGTACTTGCGGTTGTTCAAAGCCAACCAACAAAGCAGCTATCAGTAAAACCAGGTTAAAAATAGACCACATGGTGTTAACTAAGACTGCTTGCCAATCTTCAGGACGTAGCAGCAGCCAATAGGGAACAGCCAGCAAGGAAGAGACTACAAGTCCTGTTACCACTAAAAGACCACGCATCGATTCCCAATCAAAGGTGCGTTTGGTTATAGACGTTCCTTTGTCGGTAACGTTAAATGAACCCAGCTTGGGATTAAACAGTGCTAACATGGTCACCCATCCAGCCTGGAAAGCCATCGCAAATTCAAAAATTTCGTTCCAGAAGGAGAACCGGACGTTTTTGTAAATGATGTAGTTAGTAAAAAGCGAAAGAAGAATATGGGGTAGGGCATAGGCTAGAGTTTCTAAACCCAAACCTTGGACAGAGTTAATGCCAAATAATAAAAATAGCGGGGGAGCGATCGCATATATTAGACGGGGATAGCCATACAAAAAGTGTGAAGTTGCACTGAAATAACAAATCCTCTGGGCAACTGTCAGGTTCAGCTTCGGATTAAAAACGGGGTTTTCCAATCGCAGAATCTGCGCCATCCCCCTTGCCCAGCGCACTTGTTGCCCTACATAAGAAGAAAACGTTTCTGGTGCTAAACCAGCCACCATAATTTTGTCGTAGTAGACAGATTTGTAACCCAGCGAATGCAATCGCAAGGCAGTGTGGCAATCTTCCGTCACTGTTTCCACCGCAATTCCCCCAACTTCTAAAGCGTGGGATTTGCGGATTAATGCTGCAGAACCGCAGAAAAAGGCGGCATTCCAAAAATCGTTACCTTTTTGCAGTACCTTATAAAACAGTTCATTACCTGCGGGTATTCTACCTTTGGTGATCAAATTACGCTCGAAGGGGTCGGGGTTATAGAACCAGTGGGGAGTTTGGACAAACGATACTTTGGGATCGAAGAAAAAACCCATTGTATGTAGGAGAATTTGCCGTGATGGGATGTGGTCGCAGTCCAAAATCAACACTAAATCGCCGCCAGTTTTGTAAAAGGCAGCATTAATGTTACCCGCCTTAGCGTGGTCGTTATTGTCCCGTGTCATGTGTATACAGCCGAGTTCTTGGCATATTTGCCGTAGCTGTTCCCGTCTGGCGCTAAACTGTTCTCGACGTGGGTCGTTCTCTTTATACTTTTCAGGACGACCATCATCAAGGACATAAACCTGTTTTTTATTAGGAGCATAATCACAGGCCAAGGCTGCCACGGCAGTCTTACGAACAATCTCCACGTCTTCGTTGTAAGTGGGAATATAAATATCAATTTTATACCATTCTTCAACAGGAATGGTTGTGAGATTAACTGGTTGGCGTTCTTGAATTTTCAGGGTTTGAAAGTACGCCAGTACTAAGGTGAGGATGGCATAAAGTTCAGCCGCGAACAATAATAGGCAAGCGATGCTGTTGAGCCAACCATCAAAGTTAAGGGTATAGCTAGTGCGGTAATATAAATAACGCAGTGTTGTTACCATACTCAGCCATAGCAGAAACAGGTGATAATACTGGCTGATTTCTGAAGAGTCCTCTTGAAACTCTGCGTGTATGACCAGTTGACCAAGTAGCACAAGAAACACTGCTACCAATCCCTGTTGCCAAACTTCTATTGGGGTAATAATCAGTGGCACTGAGAGCAACAATAGCAGCAGGATAAACCATTTAAAGTGTTTCACACCCACCCTTTGGAGAGTGCGGTCAAAAAATCGGGGGGTAATATCAATCAGCCAACTGCTCAATTTGAAGCGCTGGCGATCGCGTGATTTCTGAGGCGATGTATCTGGGGAAGACATTTTGGATCTAAATTTTGAAATTTTAAATTGGCGATACGTAACCGAAAGTGTCTATTTTTTGTCAGCAGTTAGCCGCTTGAGATACAACTGAACAATGCCGTAAAGAATTAGAGAGACACTCAAAATGCCTACAGGTAGCAATAGCCAATTTTCTTGTAAAAAGCGTGATGCCTTACTGAGGAGACTGGTATTTTCCCAACGACGAGTGTTCGGGGCGCTTTGGAAAAACTGTAGTTGATAGGCATCAGCATCGTAGGAAACTGGGTCTTTTTGATCGCTACTAATTAGCACCGTATCTTTTTTGAGTTGGAAGAACCACGGATCTTGATTGAGGACTTGTCGTACTCGCTCTAAACCAGTTTCAGTTTGAGATGTTAAAGCCAGAACGACGCGATCGCTGTTCCAAGGAGAGATAATTTGCTTAATCATGCCTTGTGTGTCCTGTGGAGTCTGAACCACAGCATAGGCAGAAGAGCGGGAAAATGCCTGACTCAAGTTAAAACCACTGGAATTAAACACTTCCGGAAAAGGAAACTCTTCTCGCGTTCCAATTCCTACCAAATGGTCATTTTTACGGACTTTTGTCGGCAAGGCATCCGACGTGTAAACTTCTAGTTTGACGGCATCTGCCTGACTGAGCCTTCCTAAGCGTTCGCTAAAAGCTAACAAGGTTAAAACATCTGTCTTCGAGGGTATTTGTGGCACTACAATCGCCGTCTGGGACAAATCCTGTGGTGCCGCAAAGGGAAAACCGAATTTCAGCAGGTTCAAGTCTGGTAGTTGTGTAGAGATTTCCCGCTTCAGGTCGAAGCTAGTATCAGAATGCACCGTCCCTGTAAGTTGTTGATCTGGTGCCTGAAGACAGTTCTGTTTGTCAAACGGTTCTCTAGGATTCATCCGGAAAAAAACTTGCAGTTTCGAGTTAGGTTTGACCAAGTTTTCCGGCAAATTGACTTTGAGGTTTTTGTGAGTTTCTCCCGACTCAGAATCAAGACGGGCCCCACCAATGAAAACTCCATCCAGTAAAACTTCGAGCGCAGAAGTTCTAGGATTAACCTGCGGCCCATAGCTGTAAACCAGATTCATCGAACTACCCCGAACAAACCGATCATCTGGTAAAGCGCGAAAATCAACTTCAACTGGTGGTGCTCCCATTCCCCGTACAGTCACATCACTAAACGGCTCACCATTTACCTGGGTTTTGATGTCACCCAGTTTAAAAGAATTTTGCTCTGGCAAATAACGAGGCCACTGGCGGAGTCCTGGTGTCAAACTTTCTTTGAGGGTATTGACAAAAACTACCTGACCAGTCCCCATTTTCCGCAAGTCTGGCTGTGATAAAAATTGGGTTGCTTTTTCCACAGCTTTTGTGCTGTTGCCAGTGGCAATTAAAACTGGAACCCCGCTCTTTTCAGTTTTAGTGATCATTAACACCCCTGTTTCATCTGGTACAGGGTTGTTATCACGATCAATAATTTGATTACTGATGATTTTCAGGGGCAAATTCTTCCAAGTATTTAGAGATGGTTGCTCATTTGGAGTCCCAATGATTACCAAGCGATCGTTTGGCTTCACACTTGCAACATCAGACATCAAGCTCGTCTGAATCGGGCGAAAATCTGCGATTCTCCCCAATGCCGCTTGTAAGCGAGCTGCTGCTGTTAACCAGGATTGATTAACTTGACTCGGTTGCAAGTAAGCAATTTGGTTAGTTTCTAAGCCGAGTTCGTCAAAGAAAGGATAAGGATAGCGGCTGAAATTCAGGGGAGTCGGCTGCCGTTCATAGTTCAAGATTAATTTGGAATCTGGCAGAATCTCTGTCCACAAGTCGGGGCTACTAGGGTCGCTACATTCGAGGGTGTTATTCTGCTGTGCCACCAATATGAGTTCGTTATAGTCTTGAATCAGCTTTGGTGGGATATTGAACAGTACTTGACCTACTTGGGACTCTTTGCGGTTGAGTGGTACGCTCCCGACACTGGTGCCATTGACTAGCACAGTCAGGTTAGAGCGATTGGCATACAGTGCTGGTGAGTGTTGAAAACGGATTAAAGCTTGTACCTTACCCCGATTTAGTTTCCAGCCACGAGGACGAGTAAAGGCAAGACGACCTTCTGAGTAAACCCCGCGCAAGCGCATCCGGTTGCCCACAATCGGACTACGATTAAATTCTAAAATGTAAATTGCCAGGTTCTTGGCAGTAGGAGCTTTTAAGTCTGCTTTACTACTATTTTCTGATGTCGTTGCTTGAGCTAATAAAGTTACTTGCTGTTGCAGATCGCCTTTAGTTTGAGCTTGAGCGCTGAATAATGAACTAGGAAACAAAAAAAAGCACGAACTAACAATAATTGCTTTTTTACTAATTTGGGAAAGATGAAACAACTGCTTCATGGGAGATCGTGATTCTAGTGTTAATTTACTCAAAGGTTTCACGTAAAAACCACAACTAATTAGTTGCTTTTAAAACTTAAAAATCATCCCATCAGATTTTTTAAACGAAATCAACCAGAGTCAGTCTGCTGGGAATAAAGGGTATTTAGGAAGCCCATGCTCTAACTCAGTGTCAGGGAATGTCATTTAAGCAGTCGCTGGGGAATTGTCTTTGGAGGTAGCAATCCTAACCAAGCCAAATTCTGGGTATAATAAGCAGATTGGTCTCCCCAAATTCCCTGCTTGTATTCAGGCAGTATTTTTTTCACAAGCAGTTCTTGAGCTATTCCTGGTTCCACCAACTGCATGGCGGCATACAACATAGCGTATTGGGATGTAGCTTCGTAATCCACTAATGCTTTCCCTTGGAGATCAATGCGTGCTGGTAGACTCGATTGTTTACTCCACAGTTTTTGCAGGTGCTGAGTGGATGTCGCTAGATAGCGTTGCGCTTGGGGTGAGTTGAACCAGGCAGCATCCAACGACAAACGCCACCAGACTCGATAGGCATCAAAGCCATACAAACTATTCAGAGTACTAGATGCTGGGAGGATTTGGCATTGTCCTGTTTTGGTATTTAGAGCTACCCAGTCACTGGGTAAACCCACGCTAGAAAGCTTTGCGGAATTTTCTAGCACTTGATAGCTGCTGTCTACCAAACTCAACCAATCATGTTGGGGGTCAACTTGTGCAAAGATCCGAAAAGCATAAGGAGCAAAATAAGAGGGATTCAGGTAAAAGGTAGATGCATTCGGGACAAATGCAGCCACAGGCCCTGGTAACAGGTAGCGCTTACCTTGTGGTTCTGAGATCGTGGACAGGTTCCATAAATCTTGCAGTTTAAGTTTTGCCAGTTCCAAGTATTCGGGTCGATGCCAACGCCGTGATGCCAAAATTAGGGCAGTAATCGCATCTATATCTCCATCACTGGCAAAGTTAGTGTCGATGATACCCCAGTTACCATCTTTCTTTCGTCCCCATTTCCAAGCCCACAAACTATCTGTGCCTTTACCACCCGCTTGGCGCTGGAGGTTATTTTCCGACCAGTTTAAAGTCCGGGCAAAAGTTGCCGGATCATTAATAAGTACTGCTCGTAGCAAAGCATAGGCTTGACCTTCACTAGTTGAGCGATCGCTTGCTTGGTAATCAATCACCCGTCCGTCTGACTGAATAAATCTTTGGCGGTAGTTATCCCAGCTTTGAGCTAGTAATTCCCGGTTGGGGGTGGATTCAGGAAGATCAGCTAACAATCCAGTCAGATTTTGACTACTACCTTCAGTGGGGACGTTTGCTACCGGAGTTCGATCATCCGGTGTTTTGGGTTTTGCTGCCCAGTAACTAGAGACACAGGCAGATAAACCAATCAGGCTGGCAATAGTTGCCACTCTTGGGAAGTGCCACATCCTAAGAACAGTTTGATTTGTAAAATATTAGCCGATGGGGAGAGTGTGAGAGTACCATTTTCCTGCCCTTATTGTTCCCTTGTAGTTGTTCAAAATTAACTTTCATGAAGAAATTTAAGCGATCGCTAATTCCTGTTTCGACGTTGATAGTCTTGCCAAGGGGGTTGAAATCCTCGTCGGAGCAAAAAGTCTGTTTGGATTTGCTGTATTTGCCGAGATGCATCACTATCGGTTCCTCCTTCGGCGGCTGTTTCTAGTTGCAATCGTTCTAGCTGTGCTAATGCTGTCAAAGGCTGATCTAAAATCGCATTCAATCCAGCCAGGGCGCGGCGTGCGTCTTTGTCTTCCGGTTTTTGTGCCAACACTTGAGCATAAATCTCCTGTGCCGATTCAAAGCGGCGCTGTTCAAAGCGAATTCCGCCCAAAGCCGCTAGGGCATCGATGTTATCTGGTTGCTGCGCCAAAATATTCTGATAGGTACTGCTAGCCAAATTCAAATCACCTACAGATCGAGCCAACTCTGCCTGCAACTGGGATGAGTTTGGAGTGTTGGGAAGGCGAGCAATCAACTGCTTCATCCGTGCTTGTGCTTGGGCTGGATTACGTTTTGCTATGACTTGTAACAAGCGCAGTTGTAGTGGTATGGAAGTAGGGTCAGTTTCTAGTAGGTAACTATATAAAGCTTCTCTTTGTGGATCAGCAGGCAGCGCTTCTAACAAACTGTATAGTTCTGGAGGAGTATTGGTTGCAGGTTGTGTAGCTAACCAATTGTTGAGAACTGCCTCTGCTTCTGGTTGGGAGATTCGCTTGGCTTGATAGGCGATACTAGCACGCCCTAGTTGAATTGACAAATTTTGAGGATTGCCAGCTATCAATTGGTCATAAACTGTCACAGCCTCATCAAAACGCTTTTGTTGCAGTCGCACTCCAGCCAGTCCGCCCAAAGCAGCATTAATAATATCGCTACTATTTGGCTTGCTAGCAAGCACAGCTTGGTAACGCTGGGCACTAGCTTCCAGACTACCCTCACGACGCTCAATTTCTGCTGCTAGCAACTGGGGTGCGAGGTCTTTAGCACCTGCGGGGGTAGCTGTGTAAGCTGCCAAGGCAAGCCTTGCGCCATTCAAATCTTGGCGCTGCACATACATTTGTGCCACCCGGAAATTCAAAAACGGTACGTTAACCCCCATTTGTAAAAGATTTTGATACACAGGTAAAAATTCCGGATCGGGAAGATCAATGTTCACTAAGGCATTAGCTAGCTGTTGCAACTGCACACGATCGCTCGGCAGTGATTGCATTACAGTCGCTAAACGCTGTCTCAAGTCATTTTTACCGAGTAAACCTAACTGATTTTCCAAAGCTAATTGCTGCACTAACAAACTTTGATCATTGGGAAATTCTAATGCCACCCGTTGATACAATTGCAGCGCTGTTTGTCGTCCTTCTGGAAATCCACTAAAGACATCAGCGACTTCGCGCAGTAGTTTGGGCGAAGGGTTGGGATCGGTTTGGAGGGCTTGACTGTAGAGATTAAAAACTTGCTGGGTAAGGGTGGGATTATTGGTGTACTTGCGAATTTCATTGAGCGATCGCGCTAAGGGCAAAATCGCATCTGGCCTTCCCTGTAATACATCTAAGACCGCCAACGCTTGGGCTTGTTGTTGATTGACAAGGTATGCTACAGCCAGTTCTTTACGAGTTTCAATCCCTATTGAGTCAAGTTTATTGGAGCGCTGCAACTGCGCTTCTAACACCTGTACTGCCCCTCCAAGATTGCCTGTTTCTCGTAAGCTGCGACCGTAGGCTACTGCTGCATACCCTGTAATGGCTTTGCCAGTGGAGCGATAGCGGTTAAACAACTCCAGTGCTTTCGGAAAATCCCCACTGTAACTATAAGTTTGAGCCGCACCAACGACTGCCTCTGGTGTGGGGTTGTTGTTCAGCGCGATTTCGTAGTCTGCCAAGGACTCGGTTAATCGTCCTTGATAGGAGTAGAGTAAAGCACGGTAACCACGACCTTCTGAGTCATTAGGATTTAACTCTAATAAAGTTGTTAGAGCCTCAATTCCTTTTAAGTTCCACTCAGAACGATAAGTAGCCAGTAGACCAACTGTCTTTAAAGCTAGTTGGTTGTTGGGGTCTACCGCCAGTACTTGTTGATAAGCACTCCAAGCTTCAGGAATACGTCCGGCCTTGCGATAAGCGATCGCTAGTCCTAACCTAACTGGTGAAGATTGTGGTTGACTTTTGAGGGCTTGCTGGAAGGCTGCGATCGCATCATTAATCCAGCCTTTTTTTAATAATGCAAAACCTTTTTGTGCCGATGCTGATAAGTTCTGTGCTTGAGCAAGGGCAATGCTGCCCAAAGGCGGCACAGTTAATAAGTAAGTAAAAAGGAAAAATGAACAAGTAAAAAGAGAACAATATTTAATTTTTTTAGCTTTTGCCTTTTGCCCTTTATTTATATTGTTTTGACTCATTGAGCAATTCTCCCTCTGGGAGTGACATCAAAATCTGATTTCACCCTGATCCCGAAGACTGTTTCGGAGAAATCATCACGTGCCTGAACCGAAAAGCCTATCCGGAGATTGGAAATAAATTTAAAATCATAGAACATTTCCAATACATCCGGACGGTCTCCACGACGGAGGCGATCATTAGAGAGAGGAAGTCCATAAGCTATTCCTAGTTTGTCATCTGGGGTAAACAGATCCAAAAAACTAGCTCCTAAAACGTAAGTATTTGCACCCTCTCCTAAAGTGCGATTTTCGTAACGACCATAGCGCCCAAACAAACCTAATTTCAGATTGGGAATAAAGACTTCGGCGTTGACACCATATGCTTCTTCGCGATCATTTGCTTCTGGGCCAAATTGATTGTCACCTCTGGGAATGCTAAAGCTTTCGAGGAAACTATCACGAACACCAGCGTCGCGATCGCTAGCATAAGTACCACGAATAATCGCATTGCCATAACGGATGCCGATTTCTCCAGCAAATCCATCTAAAGAAAATTCACCGATTTTGTTTGCTGATGAAAAGACTGCTGCTTTGGCTTCAATATTGTCGGTGACACTCCAATCGGCTAACAAACCAGTGCGTGAACTAATCCCTGTCGCCGCCAGTGCTGGGTTGGTTTGAAACACCGGATTAAAGAATTGACTGGCCCCATCTTTAGCAAAACTGTTGTTATCAAAATAAGACGTTAAATCTATTTGACCAATCACTAATCGCAGATTAGGTACTCCTGCTAGTGAAGTCGCCAAATAAAGCTCGTTGATGTTCAAACCCTCGTTTCGGGAGTCATCCAAGCTGCTGCCTTGGCTTGTTAAGTCCAGGGTTGCCCCAACCAAAGCTTGGGGAGAAAGTGGGTAAACTCCCGTGACTCTCGCCCGGGCTGTGGTGTCGCTGCCTTGGGTGATATAAACTCCTTGGAATTGTAAAGAGGGTTCCCTTAAACTACTGCTAGTGAGCTGGCGGCGTTGTTGAGTAGTTACTGGTACTGGTGTATTTGGTGTGGGAGTTGGACTAGGGACTGATGGTGTTGTCTGTGGATTGAGTAATTGTTGATTAAAAGTTGGTGCTGTTGGTGCTGTTGGTGCTGTTGGTGCAGTGAATTCTTGCGTTGCAGGCAAGTTGGGAAGTGGCGGCAGGGGGGCTGTTTGGGAACTGAGTAGTTGATTAAAAGTTGGTGCTGCTGGTGCAGTGAATTCTTGTGTTGCAGACGAGTTGACGAGTGGTGGCAGTGGAGCTACAACTGAGCTAATTGCTGGCTCCGAGTTGTTCATCTGTCCCTGCAATCCTAAATTAAGGTCAGAAGTGTCCCCATCTGCTGCCACTCGTGGTGCAACAGAACTATGTGCTGCTGCCGGGGCTTTTCCAGTTACCTGCTGCTGGATGAAGACACTCTCCAGTTGTTGGAGATCGTTGACTGGTTTGGGTTCCACAACTTTGGTCACTGGATTGGCGATCGGTGCAACTGCGACACCAGTCGTTACGGATGGAGGAGTCAATGTTTGTGATCCTGACTGCGATTGACTCTTCTTGACAGGTAATTTAGGCACTGGTAGGGGTTCTGTTAAGCCCAATTGGTAGTCGCTACTCCGTAGCTGAGATGGGTTGATTTGAGCTGAAGACTTTTCGCTCACTGCCAGTACCCAGCAAATCGAGATGGCGACAGTGCAAAGCAGTGGATAAACCTTGTGGTACTGAATTGAAAAAGTAAATTTATAACAATCGAATACTGGTTGCCTCATCAGCTTAGTTGGGTAACAACTACATATTTAGGTTATAGAATGTCGCCACTTTAGCAAAATAAATGAGTAGTAACCACTACATACAATAAATTTTGTAATTTTCAATTAATTCGATTGGGAGTCGATAAAACTTGTTATTTATGAAAATAAATTGGGCATAATAGGTAAAAACCTAATTTTATTGGGAAATGAGCTAAAAAACTGCCTATTATCATGACAAATCTTGATTTAAAGACTATTTTTCCCAGATTTAAAGCTTTATCTCCTGCTAATCTCCAGGCAGCTATTTGCCTTATGCTTTTAACTGCCAGTTCTGGCTGTGTTCAAAAAGCACAAGAAAAGGTGGGGATGGAAATTAGAAATGTACAACCTATATCAAGTAAAGGTGTATACAATGTCGTTGGTAGTACCAATCTGCCTGAGTCTAGCAAGATTACAGTGGTTGCTGTGCGTTATTTGCGTCCGGTATCAGGACAAGCAGAAGCTTTGCTGAACTCAGATACAAATACTAACCGTTCAATTTTGGCTCGTCAAATTGTGGAAGTGAAACAGGGACAATGGGAGGCTGCGCTAAATCTGTGGCAAGTTTCACCCGATGGTAGTTTCCAAGAAGTCTGGCAAGCAAATCCAGCACAAATACAACTGTTTCCAGAAGGTGGCGTTACATTTGTAGCTATTTTCGATCCTGCTAGTCAGTGGGAACAGCCAGATAATCAAAACTCTCAAAAGTTAAAGTCAGAAAATCAACAGCTTGAAAAGCTTGAAAAGATTGAAAGCAAGTTGATTCGTTTTACTAACGAAGGTGAAAAATATTTACAAGTTAGCCAAACCTTAACAATACCCCTACCTATGGGGAAAACAATACCACCTCGTTCGCAACCGGAAGACTTGAATGGTGGTTGGGGAAACCGATATCAAATCCCACCGCAATCCATAGCTTCTAAAACTACCCTACTTCCATCAGTTAAAAATAGGCAAACGAATGCCTATGTGACTCCTTCAGAGTTTCTCAGGTGAGAATTAAGATGGGCATCAAACCTATAAAATAATCCTGTATATATTTATGTACCCCTACCCTACTTCCTACTTGATTGAGGACGGGGTACTGTAGCCCTCCATCGCTCTCTTTTTAATAGATAAAAACTAAAATACCAGCCTCAATATGAGCGCTGGTATCCAGATATTAATTACCCAATAACCACTAATTGAGTGGGCATTGTCTGTAGAGAAAAGTGCTTGTCCTCATTAAGAGAGTTGTGGCAATTTTAGAAGCTTCGCAAAAGAAACAGAGAGGAAATTCATACCTAAAAGCACTTGTTCTATACTCCTATGCTCTTGAGTGATTTAAACTTTCTCCTCTGCTTCTCTAATCCCTTGTTTGTTTTATTTGTCTATGACGCAAAGATGTAGGTAATGAACATTAAACCTGTTTATCTTCAGCTTTTGCTCTTTGATAAACAGATTTGAGCAGATTTTAAAGAACAGTATTATAGAATATCTGAAATTTAGCTGTGGATTCTACTTCAGTATTTGTTGCTTGAGGTGTTGGTTGCAAATTGTCCTGCATTACCTGCATCTGTAACATCATCTCTTTAATTTGTTTTTGCAACTCTTCAAATTCTGATGGCATGATTACTGTTTGATTTACTTCACGAGCAGCAGCAACTTCTTTGCTGCTATTCGGATTTTCTTGAGCATAGCCAAGGAAAGTTTGGGCAGATGCAAACGCAGAAGTAGCAGCAATATTTGTAATGGTGGTAGTGTTTTGTTTAGTTGCAACCTCTGGTACAGGATTTATCGGCTGTGTGTGCATCGGCATTTGCGCTTCAACAGGTTGAGCTCCAGTTTTTGCACTTTTTGAATTGAAAGCTCGATCAAAAGGCATCTCGTCATCTAAAAAAGCGCTCAATCCAGAAACTTGCAACCGAGGCTCGGAAACTTGCCATTCTTTTAGTAATGCTTCCTTTTGCTGTAAGTGCAGATCTAGATTAGATAATTCCTGCTGGATTTTTGCTGATTTGTCAGAAGAATTTCGCCAACCACAAAAAGCAAGTGCTGAAATTCCAGACCCTATACTAAGTATAGTTGCAAAAACTACGTAAGGAATAGCAATATCTCTAAGTTTCCCGTCAAAAATAGGTTCTTCCTGAAATTTGATGTCTATTTGCTTATCACCTAGTGTAGCAAGGGGAAATGACATTAAAGAAAATACACTTAGAGAAGCGATCGCAGGTAGTACTAAAAATTTTTGCAGTGCAGAAAGTGTCATATTCAGAAAACTTTTGTTAAATAAAAGGCTATGGACAGATTGCAGAAGATTTAATTACCGCTTGTAACATCTAACTTGTATAGAGTTTTTCCGGTCAGTCAATATCTGTACTGCCTTAATATCTAAGTTATTCTCGATACGAGATGTTTTCAATAGACAACTCATGAAGAAGTCAGTAAATTCCGTAAACTTTCTGTAAATTAAGTAACTTTTGCAGATTGGATAAAGGAAAATGCAAAATATAGATAGAAATTTATCTGTATTACCAGTCAAAGATTTTAGCGTTTTTGATTTCCACTATCCAATTTTTGCGGATACAGAAACAATAGTAGCTAAATATTGCTCTAATACTATTAGGATGGTTAAACGTATGGAAGGTTAATTAAGTAATATAAAAAGCTGGAAAATAAATGCATTGTAATCAGACTACGAACATTTATCGTCAGCTAAAAATCAGTTTTACAAAAATACTTTTTACGTAAAGATACTGTAAAAATTATTCTGTTGTAGAAACCATTAGATATTTTTCTGTTAATTTGACTTAGATATTGTCCTCCAATAAAAGTAATAGTATGCAAGTTATCCATAAAAATAAACCAAGAAGATTGAGGTTACATAAGCAATTACTGATATTCTCTCTAAGCATAGTAGTATTTTTAGTAATTATTTTGACTAAGGCACCTGTTAATATTCAGCTAGATGCTTCTATGGCTGCAACGCCAATAGAGCTACCACTTTCAACAATTGGTAGAACAATTGTGGATGCGAAAGGCAAGGTTGTATTGCCCAGAGGTGTTAACTGGTTTGGCATGGAGACTGATACGCACGCCCCTAACGGTTTATGGAAAAGAGATTATAAAGAAATGCTGGCGCAGATTAAAAACTTGGGATATAACCTCATCCGGTTACCTTATTCTGTGGCAGGATTGCGATCGCTTAATGTAAGTGGCATTGACTTTGGAATTGGCAGCAACAAAGAACTTCAAGGTAAAACCCCCTTGGAGGTAATGGACTTACTTATTCAGGAAGCGGAACGTCAAGGATTGCTAATTTTGCTCGACAGCCACCGTCTTAACGACCAGCAAATTCCAGAGTTGTGGTATGGAGACGGCTTTACGGAAGCAGACTGGATCGATACTTGGAAAATGTTAGCCATCAGATACAAAAATCAAGCTAACGTTATTGGCGCAGACTTAAAAAATGAACCTCACGGCCAAGCTAGCTGGGGTGATAATAACATCAATACTGACTGGCGATTAGCAGCAGAACGTGCAGGCAATGCGATTCTCAGTGTTAATCCTAATTGGCTGATTGTCGTTGAAGGAGTAGAAAAGAATGTCCCTGGTCAAAAACTGCCACAGCATTGGCATGGTGGAAACTTAGAAGGTGTAAAACGCTACCCAGTACGTTTATCTCGTTCTCATAAGCTAGTCTATTCTCCTCATGAGTACGGCGCTGGGGTATACAATCAGCCTTACTTTTCTGCCTCTAACTTCCCTCAAAATCTAATTGAACGCTGGCAAATAGGATTTAACTATATCGCTAGTGAGAATATTGCTCCCATATTGATTGGGGAGTTTGGGGGACGGAAAGTAGACTTAAATTCCCAAGAAGGAATTTGGCAAAATGAGTTGGTGAAATACATTCAAAAAAATAACTTGAGCTTTACTTACTGGAGTTGGAATCCTAATAGTAGTGATACAGGCGGAATTTTACTAGATGATTGGCAAAGTGTTGATCTACCCAAGCAGCAATTACTGTCCCAACTGCTTCCATCTGTACAACTTCAACAGCCAGACCAACCGAGTCATCCTCCTGTTTCCCCAACTCCTACTCCTTCTGTCTCTCCATCTCCTACTGGTGCTGCCCTAAAAGTTACTACTGACATCTATTCCAACTGGGAAACCGGATTTTGTGTCAGGTTCAAAATTATAAATCAGGGCAATATCAAGGTTAACAACTGGCAACTGGCGTTTCAGATGAATCAAGCTAAGATTAATAACTCTTGGAACGCAGATTTTAAACAGCAAGGAGCGATACAGTATCTAGTGGCTCCTTTGGAGTGGGGAAAAACAATTGAACCAAATCAAGTACGGGATACTGGCTTTTGTGCCAATAAACTTGGTTCTGACTACCAGCCGCAGCAAATAACCGCCGTCTTAATTTGAACTCAAAAATTAAAAGCCGAATTTGTCATGATAGGAGAAATCACCAATCCCATTAATCATTGCTATTAACTCAGCACACAAGATGACTCAAGTAACAGCACCTCATCTCAAAACTAACGTTCAGGAAACCAGGCCAACGATTCATTACCTGGTGGCAATGTCTCAACCAGAAACCCATCTGTTTGAGGTGACTTTACGCCTTGTGGATTACCACTCGCCGATTCTCGATTTAAAGCTACCAGTGTGGACACCTGGTTCCTACTTAGTCCGCGAATACGCCAAGAATTTACAGGATTTTGTGGCTCTTGCAGAGGGTAAACCTTTACCTTGGCGGAAGATCAGTAAAAATCACTGGCAGGTAGATAAAAAGGCTGTTTCAGAATTAACTGTACGTTACCGCATTTTTGCGAATGAGCTATCGGTACGGACAAATCACTTAGATGCTACCCACGGTTATTTCAACGGTGCAGCACTATTTTTTAGAATAACGGGCTGGGAGAACCAACCCATTCGCGTCACTATCGTACCGCCACGCCTGGAATGGCAGGTAACTACTGCCTTGCCACCCATTGGTGAAGAAACAAATACTTTCTTGGCTGGCGATTTTGATACTCTTGTTGATACTCCCTTTGAGATTGGTCGCCACCAATTGTATAAATTTGAGGTTTTGGGAAAACCTCATGAACTGGCAATCTGGGGACAGGGAAATTTCCAAGCCCAGCAGATGATTGCTGATATCCAAAAAATTGTCCAGGTAGAAGCGCAGATGTTCGGTGGTTTGCCCTATGAACGATACGTGTTTCTACTACATTTATTTAGCCAAGCTTTTGGCGGTTTGGAGCATAAAAACTCTTGCTCCTTAATTTACCAGCGTTTTGGGTTTCGCGCTCAGGATAAGTACGATCGCTTTATCCAATTGGTAGCACACGAGTTCTTTCACTTGTGGAATGTCAAGCGAATTCGCCCCAAAGCATTAGAGGTTTTTGATTACGACCAGGAAAACTACACACCATCATTGTGGTTTTGTGAGGGTACTACTAGTTACTACGACTTGTTAATTCCTTTGCGGGCAGGAATTTTTGATGTTCAGTCGTATTTGAATAACTTGGGCAAGGAAATTACCAGATATAAAACGACACCGGGGCGCAAGGTACAACCCGTTTCTGAGTCGAGTTTTGATGCCTGGATAAAACTCTATCGCCCGGATGCCAATAGCGGTAATTCCCAAATTTCCTACTATTTAAAAGGAGAAATGGTATCGTTGTTGCTGGATTTACTGATTCGCTCTACTCACCACAATCAGCGCTCACTCGATGATGTAATGCTGAAAATGTGGCAGCAATTTGGGCAAGCTGAAATTGGCTATACCCCAGAACAGTTACAGAAAGTTATAGAATCTGTCGCCGGAATCGATTTGACAGATTTCTTTAAACGCTACATTGATAGTACTGAGGATTTGCCTTTTAATCAGTATTTACAACCCTTTGGCTTGCAGTTGGTAGCTGATCAGCAGGAAGAACCTTACCTGGGTATGAGAATAAATACAGAGAATGGGCGGGAGATGATTAAGTTTGTGGAGGCGGGTTCACCTGCACAAATAGGGGGAATTGATGCAGGTGATGAGTTACTAGCGATTGATGGGATTAAGGTAGTGGCAGGTTGCTTAGGCGATCGCCTCAAAGATTACCAACCAAACGATAAAATTGAAGTCACAGTTTTCCACCAAGACGAACTGCGTACCTATTCCATCACCCTCGTGTCACCACGTCCCACTCGGTATCAGGTAAAACCTGTTGAGCATCCTGACTCCACACAGCAGCAAAACTTTGCTGGATGGCTTGGGGTAGTGCTCGCAACTGTTTGATCAAGGCATTCAGCATTGGGGAGCCACTGCGTTGGGCGGCTCTGCCAACTTAAAGCAAGTGGCGTCATGGGGCATTAGAAAAACTCTTCTCCTTGTCCCCCTTGTCCCCAGTCCCTAATCCTAAGGCGTTCTCACTGCCCCAGAGTAAATCAAACCCCGTTGTAGATCCAGCGTTATAATCGCCCCATCCCGAATCACCTGCGTTGCCTGCTTTACGCCGACAATCACTGGCACACCGAGACGCAAGCCAATCACTGCTCCGTGACTTGTGAGACTTTCGTCTTCGGTAATAATCCCGGCAGCTTTCCGAATTGCCTCTACAAAATCAGCACTAGTGCGGGGTGCAACTAATATGTCTCCCGGATTAAAGTTACTAACATCCATGCCAGTATTAGCCACCCGAGCGCGACCACTTACTGAACCTTGTCCGAGCCCAATTCCGTGACCTAGTACCGCCGTCACCACCTCTACCTTAATCAAATCTGTGGAGCCAGAAATTCCCTGGAGTGTGCCAGCGGTCATCACTACTAAATCTCCCTGAGACAGTAACTTAAGTTCCTGAGCGACGTTGATCGCAGCTTGAAATGTCTGACCAGTGGAAGGTAATCCTAGCACCAACAGCGGTTTTACTCCCCACACCATTTGTAGCTGTCGCGCCACATTTACATGGGGTGTCACTGCCAAAATCGGTGTCTGGGGACGGAACTTAGAGACATTGCGAGCTGTTGCCCCGGTTTGCGTTAGAGTCATGATTGCCGCTGCGCCTAGTTGTTCGGCAATTTGACCTACAGCTTGACTAATTGCATTGGGAATGGAGCGTCGGGCATCTCTCAAAGAACGTAAGTTTAAGTGTTGGGCTTCTTCCTGCTCCATACGTTCGGCAATCCGCGCCATCGTCGCCACTGCTTCTACAGGGTAGCTACCCACAGCGGTTTCATTGGAGAGCATCACCGCGTCCGTACCATCTAAAATCGCATTTGCTACATCCGACACTTCAGCGCGAGTGGGACGGGGATTGCTCACCATGCTGTCTAACATCTGAGTAGCAGTGATGATGGGAATCCCCAAGCGATTTGCTGTGGCAATTAGCCGCTTTTGGAGTACGGGGACATCCTCTGCTGGCAATTCCACGCCTAAATCGCCTCTGGCAACCATCACACCATCACATAAAGCTAGAACCGCCTCCATTTGTTCAATGGCCTCATGCTTTTCAATTTTGGCAATCACTGGCACTTGCTTGCCTATGCTAGAAATTAGCTCTTTAATTTCGATCATGTCCTGCGGATTGCGGACAAAGGAAAGTGCCACCCAATCTACACCCTGATCCAGACCAAACATCAGATCCTCTCGGTCTTTGTCGGTCATTGCTTTAATTGACAGGTAAACGCCGGGAAAGTTTACGCCTTTATTGTTAGAAAGTTTACCAGGCACAGTGATGCGACAATGCAAATCACCTTTGTCCCGGTTAATCTCCTCCACCAGCATTTCTACTCGTCCATCATCAAGGAGGATTTTTGCGCCAACCGGGACTTCTTCGGCTAAATAATCATAGGTGACGCAGCTAATATCCTGCATACCTACCACTGGACGATTTGTCAAGGTGAAGCGATCGCCTTTTGCCAGAACTATAGACCCGTTGTCAAACTTCCCCAAGCGAATTTTTGGGCCCTGCAAGTCTTGGAGAATAGCCACTGGCTGATTTAATTCAAAGGCGGTTTGCCGAATTAAGCGAATACTACGCTGATGATCGGCATGAGTTCCGTGGGAGAAGTTTAGCCGCAGCGTCGTGGCTCCCGCTTCAATAATCGCCTTGAGCATTTCAGGACTGCTAGTGGCGGGGCCAATAGTAGCGACAATTTTTGTCCGGCGCAGAGAATCTCTTAATTGCATAGGGGCTGAAGTTAGGGAGCTATCTGGGAAGTCATCGTACCTTAAGTGGCATCTCCTTTTCAGTCACTGCTATATCAATAGATATAAGCAGTTAGAGAGGGTTTATGGGAGAGTGGGAACTGTGGGATAAACTACATATAGTACATCAATCTTGTATCCATCCTCCCCACGAAGGAGTTATCCGATCAACTTCTTGCCAATTGTCATACCCCACTTCTCAGTAAAGACTAGGCCTCGTCTGGAATCATAGCGTTATTCATCTAGTGATATGCAAAGCTGTAGATAAATCTTGCTTTACAAAAATTTACAAAAATTTATTATTCCATAATCTTTATCGTATATTTGTAATGTTTGATAAAGAAGGAGTCAATGTTAGAAATGATCGCATCGGAGGCACAAAAGCCACTGACAATCCCACCCAAGGAATTTTTAGCGCCTCCTGGTGATTTCAATCCTACGCTAGTGCTGTTTTTTGTAGCTGTGGCAATGCTGGTTTTATCTAGCTTTGGTTACTGGCTTTGGGAATGGCCGCACTGGCTGTGCTTTAGCGTTAACACTATTGCCTTGCATTGTGCTGGAACGGTAATTCATGACGCCTGTCACCAATCTGCCCATCGAAACCGGGTGATTAATGGGATGTTAGGGCATGGCAGTGCGTTGATGCTAGCTTTTGCTTTTCCAGTATTTACGCGGGTACATTTACAGCATCATGGTCATGTCAATCATCCTAAAGACGACCCAGATCATTATGTCTCTACAGGTGGCCCACTGTGGCTGATTGCAGTGCGGTTTCTGTACCACGAGGTGTTTTTCTTTCAACGGCGACTATGGCGTAAATATGAGCTATTAGAATGGTTCATCAGCCGTTTGATTGTCGGTGTAATTGTTTATATTTCAGTGCAATACAACTTTTTGGGTTACATTCTGAATTTTTGGTTTATACCGGCTTTTGTGGTGGGGATAGCACTGGGATTATTTTTTGACTATTTGCCCCATCGTCCTTTTGCGGAGCGCGATCGCTGGAAAAATGCTCGCGTCTATCCCAACCCAGTTCTGAATATCTTGATTATGGGACAGAATTACCACTTAATTCATCATTTGTGGCCTTCTATCCCTTGGTATAATTATCAGCCTGCATACTATGTAATGAAGCCCCTGTTAGATAAAAAAGGCTGTTATCAAACTTCAGGATTGTTACAAAAAAAGGACTTTTTTGAGTTTGTTTATGACATTTTTTTAGGAATTCGGTTTCATCACCACAAAGAATAGAGTGCGGAACACACTCATCAAGCAGAATTCGCATAGGCGGTTAGCATTTCCTTCGCTAATTCGAGAGCGGCGATCGCTTGCTCACGGCTGACACTAGGAAAATGATCTAAAAACTCATCCAGTGAGTCACCCGCTTCTAAATAATCGAGCAAGGTTTTTATTGGCACACGAGTACCAACAAAAACAGGGGTTCCTCCCAATATATTGGGGTTGCTATGAACAACACGCGATGTGGATGTCATATAGTTAGCTTGTCAACCACAGACTACTTTTTGATCGTAGCTCTCGCTGTTTGGAAAATCTACCATGAACGCCTCTGACAAAACGTTTCCATTAATGGATGACATAAAGCGATCGCCATTGAAATTGATGAACAAGAACTCATCTTTGACAACATTCACACCGAAGGAATTTCCAGAGTAGATTGGATTAATAACCTATACTGCCCTGCCCAAGATTTAGGCGGCAATTTCCAAATCATCGAAACCGAATTTTAAGCTAGAGGGACAGATGGTTGATTTATATGACTTAATCTACAATATTCGGAAACGTCCTGCTATATATTTGGGACGAACTTCCATATCCAATCTTCGCACTTTTTTGGCAGGTTACTGCTTTGCCCGTCGCCAGATAGTAATCGTAATCGCTCAAAGACGATAATAAAAGCAATTTTCAGAATTTCAAATCTGGATTCATACCATTTCACGAAATGCATGATACAAATGATTGGTCTTTAATTCTTTCCCCTTGCTCCCTGCGCCCTGCCCCCCTGCTGCCTATTTGTATCAATCTTAAAGTGAAACGGTATCAGCAGAAATTTAATTTAACTTCCAAGCAGATTTGGGATCAGATTATTCTATTTTTCTCCCAAGATGAACACACTGCACTAGATCAGTTTTTCAAACTGTTTGACGAATTCACTCAAACAGAAAATTCCAGTGAATTTCAAGCGAATGCGACGAATAATTTGATAGTAGTTTCAGGAACTTAAGAGTAAAAGAAACTGAAATGGATGTTTTAGTCCAAGAACTCTATATAAAACTACGCCAATAGAAACCTGATATTGCTCAACAAGTGCGGCAATGCCTTGCAGAGATTATTGAAATGGCAGACCAAAATGCTTTAGATATTCTTCGTTCGAGAGTAGTTGAACAAGAAGTATTGGATTTGATTGATGAACCTAAAACCTGGTGAAGTGTTGTTATAACTTAAACTGGACGAATTGCCATATGAAACACTACTCAAAATCAAATAAGCTTTGATGTTTGCTCTGGATTTGGAAATTGAGGAACAGCAGGACGATTCAAGAGATGTGGATACAACTTTATAATAGACGCGATCACTTACAGATAGCCTCAAAGTACATCAGGCTCTCAGTCTTAATCAACCATCTCAATCCCATCGGCATCTAACGAGATTGTTACATTGTCACATTGGGTTTAACTGCAATTGTCCAATACTGAAATGTTTCACCTCCAATCTGATCACTATTTTCACGGTAGATTTGCCGCAAGCATTCATAAAACGCTTGGGCTTCATTCTCCAATCCAAATGTGATTAAGCACTTTAAGATCCGGGTGATGCGAAGATAATTGTGGTCAAATATACAGACCCATTCGCGTTTCCGATTTGGATAGTCTTCTGACTGGCTGACAACTATTTTTCCGTCATTACTCTGGTGACGTTGCAATCCATAAAACTGAAGCATGACTGTGAAGGAGCGCAGCAAATTTTGACGTAGGTGTGGGTTGCTTTGAAATGCTTGAATTACTTCCTCATCAACGATGGGTGTATCACAGTTGAATGCACTTCGCTCAGGCAAAGGGAACAACCACTGAATGTAATCATGGGCGCACTCCAATTTTTCAAAATCCCAAGTCCACATCTCTTGAATTGTCCGACCTGCGGAATCTTGTTGCTCCCCTAAGTAGAATGGAACAAGTATTGCAGTGAGTTGTTTTTGATAATTCATTTCAAACTACCTCACAAATCAACATCAATAGTTTATTTCGTGCTTTTTTGACATGATTTTTTTTAAGTAATTTACACTTTTGACTTAACAGCTTGCTGTGATGCTTGTAATGATTGAGGCAAACTCCAGTCGGGACGCAAGCTAGCGGCGTTGCGTAAATAGATATGATGTATTGAGGCGGAGGCTGGCAGATAGGCGTGGATTAAAAACCGAATGCAGCGCTGTAAGCTACCTTCGACATGCATTTGCTGCACATCCAACATGGCCACATTATCCCAACCAGTCCGCGCTCTAGCGATCGCAGCTGGAAAAACTGCATCCAAATCGCGTGTCACAGAGAAAGTCACACTAATCATGTCCCTCGGCTGGAATTGATTCCGGTTTTCCAGCTCATCTAATATTTCTGTCACCACCTCTCGGATTGCCTCAACAGTATTTTCTGAAGCAGTTGTTGCTCCGCGAATAGCCCGCATTTGCCACTCCACGCCAAAATCCTCCTTAAAACACAAAAGTGAGGAATTAGGAGTTGAGAATGAGAAGTTAGATTTTTAACTCATAACTCCTGTAGAGACGCGATTAATCGCGTCTCTCCTAACTCCTAACTCATACTAGGGTCGATATAACCACAAGGGTAAACCACTAGTAGACATTTCAAATTCGAGCCAATCAATACCAGCCCCAATTCCTGATGAAAACTGACGACTCCCTGGTAGAAGGCGACTCAATAAGGGTTTACGTTCTTCTAGGGTATAGCAGAGAGTTTTTTCCGGATCAAGATCGACCAGTTCTGCTGTCCAGCGGCGGGCATCTTCTTCTGTGCCCAGGCGGTCTACAACACCCAACTCTAGGGCTTGCTGTCCAGTAAAAATCCGACCATCGGCGAAACTTTTCACAGTTTCTACTGCTAAAGAACGGCCATCAGCTACCGTTTGGACAAACTGCTGATAACTTGTGTCAATCAAATCTTGCAAGATGTTTGCTTCTGGTTGAGTCAGTTCCCGGTCAAAAGCCAAAATGTCTTTGTAAGGGCCAGACTTTATTACCATGAAGGAAACACCGATTTTTTCTAGCAAGCGTTCCAAGTTATTCCCACGCAAAATCACACCAATACTACCCGTAATCGTACCTGGGTTGGCTACGATGTGTTCAGCTCCCATACCGATGTAGACTCCTCCAGAAGCCGAAATATTGCCAAAGCTAGCGACGATTTTGATTTTTTCGCGCAAACGCTTTAGGGCGCTGTAGATTTCTTGAGAATCTCCGACTGTACCGCCAGGGCTATCGATACGTAGCAATAATGCCGGAAACTTTTTTTCTTCTACAGTTTTCAGGGCTTCTAGGACGCGTTTGCGAGTAGCACCGGCGATCGCACCAGTAATTTCAATCCGCGCAATTTGTTTTCTAAACTTGGGCTTAAACGGCCAAACCATGAGCTGTAAACATACCTCGTAATAAACTCAATATAAGATGCCCAGCAGTCAGACGACCTGCTTTGCTCGTTAAGAAACATGAGCAGGCGTTGTGTTCATGAGGATTTTAAGGAAATTTTTATATTTTGCAGTGAGTTTTATTTGATATTCTCAATGAATACTAATCAAGTCCTTAAAGATTGCAGCTAACACAAAATGCCAAACTCTAGTCTAGCGTTCAACGTGATGATTTAGTACAGATAATTTTAGCTATTTTGCGAAATTCAAAATTCCAAAACTCTTGGTATTTTACCTTTATGACTTTTTTATCAGGGGTTTGCTATCAGGTCGCGCATCGGCACTAGTCGTCAGTAATTAATAACTAATAACTAATGAATAATAAATATTTAATTAATAATGGGACTCAATTTAATTAATAAAAATCCATTCAGCAACACTAATCCCTATTTAGGTTAAGACCAGTAGTACTTTCACTTGTGAAAATATCACTTTTTCCTCTCTTGTACGGCTGATGAGCATCTGACAAAGCTATTTTCACTACTTATGAATCTATTCGTAAAATTTGACACCGATAATAAACGTACATGTCAAACAGTGCCCCGACGAAAGTACAGGTCAAGCTAATTACAAATAATCCGCGTAGAGGAGTTCCACTGCCAAAGGTGGCGAGAAAATGCATAATTTGAGTAGCGATCGCCTGAGTGAACTCTTGTAAGCCAGGGAAGTGACCGATGAGGGATAGAAGGAGCAATCCGCCGCCAACTAGGAACATGGGAGCGACAAAACTAAAAATGATCGTCAGTAGTAGAGAGCGGAGAAAGTTAGTGAAAATAGTCATTTAGGACAAACTCCGTGAGTAGAGATGACAATAGCCCGATAGCGGTTTGTCATTTTCTACAATACGTGCGATCGCTTGGGAGCAGACAATCTGTCAAAAATCTTAAGTTTTCATTAAAAGAAACGGCTACCAGTTACAGCACATGCTGGGGATATTAAAAATGACTTAAATCTACAAAACCCTTGCAAATTCTAGGTTATAGCCAAGGTTAGCACCTATTTATTGGTTTGCAGCACGTTTAATAACAGCTTCATTTTCTGAGAGCATCTTTAATCTAAGTTAATGTTCAGCCCCATTGGTGGTATAGGGGAAATGAGGGAGATCAGAGAGATCAGAGAGATCAGGGGAGCAGAGGAGCAAGGTTGCAGAAGTCTTTCCCCCATGCCCCATGCCCCATGCCCAATTCCCATTTCCTATTCTCAATGACTTCCGCTATTCTTAAGGCAGTTACCGAGTTAGCTACAGAACATTGAACCAGACTACATCCAAATCCAGTTTAGGAGAATGGAGTCAGCGGCTGCTGGCAGCGATTTTTCTGGGTGGGCAAGTACTAGTTCACCTATTAAAGGGCAAAATCCATCGGCGCAACACCTTGGAACAAATGGCAGCAGTTGGGCCAGATTCCCTATTTATTGCACTATTGACGGCTATTTCCGTTGGCGCAGTGTTTACCATTCAGGTGTCGCGGGAATTTATCAACTTTGGCGCAGGAAACGTTATTGGCGGAGTGCTTTCCATAGCGTTGACACGAGAACTAGCTCCCGTGTTGACAGGAGTGGTTTTGGCAGGGCGAGTCGGTTCTGCCTTTGCAGCAGAAATCGGTACCATGCGGGTTACAGAACAAATCGATGCCATGTTGATGTTAAGAACAGATCCAATCGATTACCTAGTTATCCCCCGCGTCCTTGCTTGCTGTTTAATGCTACCAATTTTAACCCTCCTGTCTTTGGTAACAGGGATGTTTGGGGGATTAATAGTTGCGACAAATATCTACAACCTGTCTGATACGGTATTTTTAGATTCAGCCCGTAGCTTTCTTGGTGTTTGGGATATTTTTAGCGCCATGATTAAGGCGTTTTGCTTTGGCATTTTTATCGCCGTAATTGGTTGCAGTTGGGGATTGACGACAACAGGAGGAGCCAAAGGTGTAGGACAGTCAACCACAACAGCTGTTGTGACTGCCTTGCTAATTATATTTATTAGCAATTTCTTTCTTTCTTGGTTAATGTTTCAGGGGACTGGCAGTGCATTCCTAGGCTTATAAAAGTGATGAGTTAGGAGTTAAGAGTTAAGAGTTATAAATTAAAACTCCTAACTCCTGACTCCTAACTCCTGACTCCTGACTCCTAAAATAAGAAAGATGCCTACTAAATAAAGCAGGATTTAAGACTGTGACCAGTTCATTTGCTCCTAACTCCACATCAACTGTGGAACTCAAGCCTAGTTACAATATACCTATAGTGTTGGTGATTGCGGCTATTCCACTACTGTTGGTACAACCGTGGGTAGGCTTTGTTTTCACACTGTTTGGTTTGTTTCTCATGTTTCAGGCGTTAACGCTGCGTTTGCAATTTACCGCCACCGACTTAGATATTTACAGAGGCGAAAAATTGATTCGGCGCTTTCCCTACCAGGAATGGCAAAACTGGCGGATATTTTGGAATGGAGTCCCCATTCTGTTTTACTTTAAAGAAATTAAAAGTATTCACTTTTTGCCGATTTTATTTGACCCCAACACCTTGAAAACTTGCTTAGAACAACGTTGTCCGCGTATTTAGTGCTGAGTGCCATCAGTGCTGAGTCTTTTTGATCTAGACTCATAACGAGCGCCAGAAGTCGAGCCAGTGCAAACAATCGCGCTTGCGTCGGAAAGCAACTGGCGTAGAGCGGCGGCTTTTGCCGTAAACACTTGGTGGTGAAACAGTCCTGTCAGCGGGTTTCCTGCCTTAGGAAACTGTTTAACCAGGAGGACTTGCCGCAGGCATCTGAACTTCAATAACTCATGACTCAGGACTTTTATGGCAGGTCAATTGTAATATTTCTGAAAGCTATTTATTCGCGTCATAGGAATTACACTATTGTTTATGAACCCAGAGGCATCTCAAACCCCAGAACCAATTGATGAGCGGTTGGCAGAAAAACAAGAACAGAATAATCCAGTTGAAAGTCCAGTAAATTCATCTGTTGAGTCAGTGGTAGAAACAGAAGCCATTAGCTCATCAGAAGATTACACAACTTTTGAGCCACTCATTTCCAATGCAGAAGTGGTAGATTCTACAGTAGAGCTAACAGAAAATTCAAATGGCGAGTTTGTAGCGCAGTTAGAAGCGGAAAATGTCTCACTGGGGTCAGAAATAGGAGCAGGAAATTATTCATTATATGCACAAGCAGAGCAGCGAGTGGCAGAGTTGCAGAGCGCTCAAGCAGCTCTCAAGGAAGAAATAGCCAAGCTGCAAGCTTCTTACAAAAACCTTCAGGCACAAGTGAGTGAAACTCAAACCTCACTAGGACGACTTGTGCAAGAGTCGTTAGTGCAGTTAGAACAACGTAAACAAACCCTGCAAATTTCTGTAGAACAACTAGAACGCCGTCAAGAACGTATCCGCAACGAGATGCGAACCACTTTTGCTGGTGCATCTCAAGACTTGGCAATTCGGGTGCAGGGTTTTAAAGACTATCTCACAGGTAGCTTACAGGATTTGGCCGCTACTGCTGAACAGTTGCAACTGACACCAAGTGTGGTGGAACGAGAAAAACCATCTGTAAAAGAAAAAGAGGCTAAATCAGTTGAACCCCAAGCTGGAATACCGCAATTTGCCCAACAGCAGTTTCAAGATACTACAAAGCAAATTCGCCGCCTAGTTGACCAATACCGCAATAAACCAGATTACTACGGACCGGCGTGGCAACTGCGTCGCACTTTTGAACCAGTCCACGCTGAACGAGTCTCCAACTGGTTTTTTACCCAAGGGGGACGGGGTGGTTTGCGGACAATGGGTAGCCGCTTACAGAATATCCTAATTGCCTCAGCTGCAATTTCGATATTACACAAGCTGTATGGCGATCGCACCCGGACTTTAGTCTTAGCTAATACACCGGAGCGATTAGGTGAATGGCGACGCGGCTTGCAAGACTGTCTGGGAATCGGTCGCCCAGATTTTGGGCCAGACCGAGGTGTGGTATTATTTGAGGCATCTGATGCTGTCGCTCAGAAAGCAGACCGATTGACGAAAGCCAATCAACTGCCCTTAATTATTATTGATGATTCCGAAGAGCAAATCAGTTTGTCACTGCTGCAATTTCCTCTGTGGTTAGCCTTTGCTCCTGACCCTAAAACAGTGAGAAACTATGATGACGACTTTTAATTAGTCAATATAGCGCTTCTGTGTTGAGTTTAATAGAGACCTAACCCCCAACCCTTCCCTTATCGGGAAGGGGAGTAAAATTCAAAGCCTCTTTCTTTTTAGAAGAGAGGAATGGAAGTGAGGTTAGAGTGTATTGCATACAAAAGAAAAACGCTATAGTCCAGAGTCAAAAAGTATTTTTCTGGACTTTTTGAATTTTGAATGCGTAAATTTTGAATTATATTATGGCTATTTGGTTAACTGGATGTGGGGCAATTGTGGTCATAGCTTACCTGCTGGGTTCTTTTCCCACTGGCTACATTGCTGTGAAGCAGTTAAAAGGTATTGATATTCGGGAAGTTGGTTCAGGTTCTACTGGCGCAACTAATGTACTAAGAACCTTGGGGAAAGGGCCAGGAGCATTGGTTTTAGTACTTGATTCCTTAAAAGGAGTATTAGCAATCACTCTAGTTTACTGGTTGTTCCATTTTGCACCCAGTCAAAATTTTATCCCCCCACCGGTAGATGCACAAGTGTGGCAACCTTGGTTAGTAACTTTAGTTGGGTTAGCTGCCATCCTGGGACATAGTAAATCAATTTTTTTAGGCTTTACTGGTGGTAAATCTGTTGCTATCAGCTTGGGGATTTTGTTGGCAATGAGTTGGCAGGTAGGTTTAGCAACAGCGGGTGTGTTTGCCGTTGTTGTGGCGATATCACAGATTGTCTCTTTGAGTTCAATTGTAGGTGCGATCGCTGTTTCCATTTTCATGGTAGTTTTGCATCAACCGTTACCCTACATTCTGTTTGGGATTGCCGGTGGATTATATGTGATTTTGCGCCATCGCACTAATATTGAACGACTGCTTGCCGGAACTGAGCCAAAAATTGGGCAAAATGTGGCGACACCAGAACAAACTGCATAATTGACCAACTGCAAATAGATATATTTTTATTTTTTGCCTCCGTGCCTTTAGCCGGGGCTAGGCTTACGAACTAACGTTGCCTTTAATTAAACGGTGGAAAAGGCGGCAAGGCCACAAAAAAGCTCCACAGATACTTACTGAGGCGATGGCGGCCACAACTCGCCAACTCGAACTAGGCCCAGTGGCAGGATCTGAATGATCAGCTTGTGTACTTTTAGCTAGTTCTGGCACTGAATGAGATAACTGACTGGCTGTACTCACCCCTTCAATCGCTGCTCCAATTAGATAAGCTACCAGGGCAATTACTAGCCAGTGATTCATAATATTCCACTGTTTGAAATCTGAGCGTATGCTTGGCAGTGAGCAATCATTTGATTTTTCGTACTAATCATTGCCGCCTTGCCCGAAGGATAATCGACCTTCAGCCGTATCGCGAATCAGGGGCAGTTTAGATTTTATATAAGTATTTAGGGTGCTATCTGCTTGAGCATCAATCCCCTGCTTAACTTTTAACTGCTGGAGAAGCAATTGTACTAAAGCAGCATCGTCAAACTGGAGCAGGGTGCTGACCTGGGTAGATTCGATTACAGCCCAGAGCTGTTGCATCATTTTAGCAGTCACCATGAGTCTGTAACCTCTTAAGCTTTTCTTTATATTTACATGTATTTAGAATTTGTAGTTAGTTTTTATCTAAAGATTTATAAAGATGTAGGCTGAAAATACCTGAGTCAGTTAAGAGGGTTAAGTTATAGCATTATTTAATTGATTGAACTACATTACTCTCTATCTTAAACCGTACTCTATAAAGAAAAAAACTGCTAAAAGACTTAGATCCTCCCTAACCCTCCTTAGAAAGGAGGGAATTAGAGCAAGGCTTTTGAAAAGCCACAATGCAGATATACGTAAGCATCAGCGCTTTTTGTGGGGGAAAACTTCAGTAGTTGTCGTCAGGTACTTTTGCTAGAAGTTTATTGTGAAACTCTCGCACAAGCTCCTTCTTCACCAGAAGGATCGGGAAAAATTGCTAAAGTATGATATTCAGGGTTATCTTCTCCATATATCACTCGGAAAGTATACAACTTATTTTTACCTTGCGCTTCGGTAACAACTGTTAAAAGTGTATTGCTAGTAGGAGGAAGTCCAGGAATGTCCAGCTTTTTAATTCGTCTGAGTTGAATGACATTCGCAGCTGAATTTTTACAATCTCCTCCACTACTATTAGGTTCTTGACCAAACTGCATACATACCGGGCCATCAAAATCCATAGTTACCTGTGATGGATCATTTAACCAAACTTTTTTAATTACTTCTCCAGCCGGAATAAAACTTAAATTTGTTCCTTGTTGATACCAAACGTTGATAGTAGGTATTAGTCCCCCTAAACCCTGTGCTTGGCAAGAAAATACGGAACGCAGAACAGCATTATTAGCACCAGCACGACCTACTAACAAGAACATAGCAACCGAGAAAATTAAGGAAGCTATAGGTAGGAAATAATAATTATTTGAGGTATTTCCTGACAAGTTAGTATTATTTTTCATGGTTGCAAATCGGGAGATTGGTAGAGAGAACAAAGGGAGATTGAAAAAATGGAAATAAAACTAATTACCAATTACCATTACCCAATCAAAAATATAAAATTGGTATAAATTCTATCTCCTAAAACTAGATTGGTTGATTAACGTATAATTCAACAGTTGTGCCGGCTTTCATAAACCAAACATTAGTTTGTTGGGACATTTGGGCGATCGCTTGTTGATTACGTTGGGCAATTTGGGGTACTACAGAGTTCAAACCACCTTCCACAACTCCAGCGGCAAGGTTGCGTCTGGGCTCAGTGATAGTAGTAATGTAGCCGCTGTTAGTGGTGGAGGTGGAGGTGTTGGTGGTGGTACCGGTGGCATCGGCAACGCCAGAAATTGCTTGGAGATGAGTATCAGGGAGATTTACTAACTCTGCTGCTTTAGCAAGACCTCCCAAAACGAATAGTCCTGCATCCATCGATGCTATGGAGGAACTTTGACTGGGAAATTTATTTGCGACTAAAGGTTTACCTTGGGCACCGCGAAGAGTAATTGCATTGCTGGGTAAGCTTTGTTCGGTAGAGTTGCCATTATTTTGCGAGATAAGTTTAGTTACGTTCATCTGCATAAGACCTTGTTCGTTAATGGAACTAATTTCAGCTAGGAACTCGGTGTTTGCAGGTATAACGGTAGTACCATCCTTAGATTTTAGTGCTTCTTGTGATTTGATCACAAATACGTTTTTTCCTTCGCCTGTTTCATCACCACCGCCTGACTTAGTAGTAGTTTCCCCAAATATCGCTGTTGCTACCACAGCTTTCGCACTAGTCCCTACTGCTAAGGATTTTTGTCCCAGAGGTTGCGCTTGGCTCACCGCAGGAGTAGGAGTTTCCGGTTGTGGTGTCTGTTGCTGCGGCTGCGTATTGTTTGCAGGTTCAGGAGCAGATGCGATGTTATTAGGTTGATCAGTGAAACTTACTTGACCGTAGCTACCTAACTTTGCTAACCTTGCCCACTCTTGAAATGGGCTTGGTGGAGGTGTTGGAGTTATACTGACTACGGGTTGAGTGTTTGGCTTTACAACTGGTATCTGGGGCGATGGCAAAGGTTGAGCAGCAGGTACTTTAACGATGCGCTCAACTGTCACTGTCCGAGGTACGTAAACTGTTGGTGCGGGTGTTGGGATCACTTTCTCTCTACCTCTGGAAGAAACTGAGGGTTCTGCTTTTAAGGCTACTGTTGGTGTTGATTTGGCAATTCTGAGCTGTTGTTGGGCGGCTTTCACCAACTCTGCTTGTTCAGTCAGGGCTAATTTCGTTTTGTAAGTATCTAGATCGGTTTCTAGCTGTTGAGAGCTAGATTCATTAGTTGGCTGCGATCGCACTTGTGGGGAAACAATATTTTTTGGCTTTGAATTGCTGGTACCCATCAACTGGGACAAAAACACACCACCCACCAAAACTATCGCTAAGGTAGCAGCCCCTACCAAGCCTAACTTTGCAAAAGGATTAGATGAGAGGGCTTGCTTAGTCTGAACTTCTTGTGGTTGAGAAAGAGACTCTTGCGGCGTTGCAGAGTCTTCTGATCCTTGGCTATCGGTAGAAGATTCTTCTTCAAAGCCGACCAACCTTGACATCTGTGATTCCCAATCTAAAGATTCTACTTCTGGTTGGTGATCGTCGGTAGTTAGAGTAAATCCATTTTTGGGAGGCGTTTGGGCAGGAATTGAATATCGAGTCATGGTAAAGCTTGGTTGGGATTTCCAGAACAATTTTTATCTTTAAGTTCACATATATTATAAATTTCTAGTTTGGCTTCACCAAGGCGGTAAGCTGCGAAGTGCAAGGGTAGTGCTGCATTTGGTAGGGAAGTTGCTGGCTCATCTATTGATCTAACTAAAATTTGTTTATTAAAGGAAATTGATTTTCCCAACTTATCATAACTGCTAAAAACTAATTGATTGGCTAACATTTCTACTTTCCACCTTCCATTGCCTATTTCTGTTGGTTGAGAAATTTTTTGGATTACTAATACATTCTCCACTCCTCTATTAACATTTTCAAATTGACTATCTGGATTTAAATTAGTAAGTTCTGACTTAAGTTTTTGTTTAAAATCATTAGCTACAAGTTGGGAGGTAATTTCCCAGACTTGTGTTGGTGGCTGTTGTTGTGACCAGGTAAGCATTAAGCTCATAGTTTCACCAACAAAGCGCCGAATTGCCTCTGGCTGTCGCTCTAAATTTGGTTGAGGATCTACGGTTATAGTGCGACCATCAACAAGTTGCACTAAACTTTGAGGTGTGAGTTGCTTACCTAACTGTTGTAACATAGACCCGTTAAATATTAGTAAAAGCAAGGTAAACAGATGTAAACCAAATGTTCCTACTACCAACAGCGGTAAGGGGCTATTTTTCTTATTTTCTGGTTTGAGTAGTTGCATTAATAATTGATTATATAAATTGAACTATGAGCCAGTGAATTAGAAATCGATTATCTTATAAAGCTATCAGATGTTTGTCCATAGCCGCATTGCTTTAATTTATCTTCGTTAAGGTTGTAGCCATCTAGCAAACATAAGTTACGAATTTCATAAATTTCTAGTCTATCAGCGCGGACACTATAAATTGCTTTTTGTAGGTCTGTACCATTGTCGGCTTGGGGATTTCCGAAATAATCTGCTACACGGACAAGGAAATCTTTGTTAAAAGGAGTTATAAGTTTTGCACCACCAACTCGGTTTTTTTGAATTAAGTCGGCTACCATACCGACTTGCCACTTACCTGGTGCAATTTGTTTTGGCGGATAAACCCGCTTAATAACTAATTGTGATGTCATAACTTGGTTGGGATTTTCAGAGAAAACTTCTGGTGGTGTCATTTCTGCAACTGTGCTTAAGAAACCTTTGCGAAAATCTTCTGATAAAGCAAAACTAGCTATCCAACTGGTGGTACTAATTTTTTGGCTACTCCCTTGAGGTGTTTTAATAAGAATTCCTAAATCTGATTTTGGATTTGCAACTTCTTCAATATTTTGTGGTGGTAAGGTTCCAGACCAGCTAAACATTGATATCATCGTTTTGCTAATGAATTGGCGAATTGCTTCTGGTTCTCTGGCTAAATCATCAATATTAGCTACTGGTTTACCGTCGATTAATTGTACAAAGTTGGGAGGTTTTCTCAGACTGAGTTGGCGAATATTTATCCCTTGGAATAAGAATAAAAGTAAAACTAATATATGTAAACTGAAGCTAGCGATCGCAAAAATTGTCAAAACACTTCCTGTTCTTTGTCTTTTTTCCAGTAAACGCACCATTTACTCACCTCCTTCTAAAAAAACCTCAGCTATTATATATGATGTTTTGCATATAGTCAGCAGTTACGACACTTGTCAAATTCCTATATCCTCTCCTTTACTAAAGAAGCCGTATTGCTGATCGCACTGAAGACTGCAAAACCACCAGCAGCAGCCACAAGTAACGATAAAATTGGTACTAAAATTCCCAGAAAAATTATGAACCACATTAAGTCTGGATCAACATTAGCATTTTGACCTGGCCCATTCACAATAACTGCGGCAGTCAGCACAGCAATAATATTGAATGAAATCTTGGCGATTCCAATAGATAAAAATCCGGTCACCCATGCAAAAATTGGTTTACCAGCTACAGGCAGTAAAGAGCCACCTACAGCCAATGGACCTAAAGCTGCTATCAGCAACATACTAGCTTCTATCAAATTCTGGAAGGCATATTGTAGGGAAACTAAAAAGTTTTTGATACTTGTTTGGACTGTCGAACCTAACAAAGAATTAAATGAGGTCTCTGATACAATGCCAGTGCCATATCTAATATTATCTACCTTAGTTTGCAGTCTAATTATCCAGTTTTTATTTCCGTATGTATTTCTATATTTCTGCCAGAGAATATTGACTTTTTCGGCAGCTTTCTCAAAGCATTGACTTTGTTGTTCCCCAGTAAGCGACTGGCAAGGACGCAGAAAAGAACCAGCTATTTCTTCGGCAATACTCATATTCAGTGCTTGCTGATACATTTTATTCGCATCTGCTGTCACCAATACTTGCTGATTCACAGTGTTTAAAAAATTCCGCACTCCTAGTGTCAGATTAGAAAGGATACTTCCCTTGCCTGAATTACTTAAGAGGATCACCACAATAAAAGGCCAAATTAAGGCTGATATGGGACGGGTATATTCGTAGGATATTAAGTCTTTTAGGAATTGTATCATAAAAAATAACAGGGTTCCTACCGCAAAAAAAATACCCAGATTTGTTAGCGCTCCATACAAGTTATTACTGGTATTATTTTGTAATAAATCCAGCCATTGTTTGTCCCAACCTTCGGCAATACTTTGGGAAGTTGCGGCACCATTATCGAGAATCTGATCAATGCCTACTTGGGCGCCTACTTGGGCAAAAATTAGTTGAATAGCAAGTTGCATTTTGACTTGATGGGCTGTTTTTTGAGATTTCGTAAGGTGCGTTACGTTGCTAACGCACCATCCCGGATGCTTTCAGTGCGTTAGCAACGTAACGCACCCTACAAAACAGTTTTTTAGATTTCCTGTTGGTTTGTAAGAAGTTTAAGGATTTTAAAAATTGGATGAGAAATTAGAGTTTTATTATCCTAAAATCCTACTTATTAACTTTTCTGCCAAACAAATCTAGTTGAGAAGTAGCTCGTAAAAGTCGCGCAGCTTCAGTAGATGTATCTACTCTCAGAGCGCGATTCGCCTCTTCTGTTTGCTGAGAAATATTTGCTAAATTTAAATTAGAATATTGCAAAGTCTGCTCTAATTGCGTAGACTTAGCATACGATTCTCCGACAATTTTTATCTGCTCTTTTTGGATTTGAAGTGTTTCTTGGTTAGACTCTAGCAATGTTGCTAAACCAGGGGCTAATCCTGCTACTACTCCGCTTGCCATTGCTATAGCACTCTTATCAATAGGAGGTTGTGGAATCTTGTTCTTAAATTTTTGTATATCTTGGTTTAATTGATTTTCATCATTTGAATCTGCAACACTCTTAAGAGTGTTTTCTATATTGTCTAACTTGACTTTTGTCCGAGTTTGTCCATTTTTACCAAGAACACCTACCGCTATTCCCCGGGTAATTAGACGATTAAGTTCATTACTAACTAAATTTCCCCGTACTGCTGAATTATTTTCAAAGCGGCTTGATCTAGAGTCTGATCTATAAGAGTAGTTAATCAAATCATTACGAACCTGTTGTCCCGCTGCGACGGGGTTAGGTATTCTCAATTCTCCCTTGGCACTATTAAGAGCAGCATTTTGACTCTGTACTTCTAGAGGATTTGAGTTTTCGCTCAGATTATCTTGAAGGTACTGTTGCAAATCTGTGGAATATGATTGAAAATCAGTCCAAACCTGGCCTAATCCTGTCTGAACTTGTGCCATTGCTGGTAGGATTGCCAGGGATAGCAACGTAAAAGTAAAAATGGTAGTTTTTCGCATACATTTGTGCCTGAAAAAGGTAGACGATATTATCTAGTGAGTCAGAAATTTAGCTTTTTAAATCAATACGCTTGGGTTAAGGCTTAACTTTTTGTCAAAGTCATTTTTTTTAATGTAGATGCATTCGCAGAGCGTCTCGTAGAGAAGCGGTGAAACAGCGCGGTCTTTTCACATTGGGAGAGGCTAACGCCAACGCGTAGCGTCTCGTAGATAAGGGGGTTTCCCCCATGAGCAACCGCTGAACTCGGAGGACTTGCCGCAGGCTACCGCCAAGGACGCATTCACGTAGCGTCTCCTTGGCGCAGCCTCTCGTAGAGAAGAGTTGGACGCACTGGAAGAGAAGGAAGAAATGCTTAACTGAACAGTATTGCTTTTTAACTATGATTTATAACTTTTGGAATCACTGTTAACTGCTTATATCACCCGATTAACTACTACGTAGAGTAGCCACTAACTGACGGGCAAATGCAGAAATCGCTTCATATTTATTGCTGTGAAGTTGCATCATTTTGCTCCGTGCAGTTTGTTCAGAGGGGTTATTGGCAACTGCTGCTAATTGTTCATAACCTGGATAGTAACGGCAGAATGTATAAATACCGTTATCATCTAGCAGCCATTGGCTATAAACGCCTTCTTTGCGGGGAAAAAAGCTTTCCGAGGCATTACGAGAAATAACTTGGCGGGGATACTTTAAGATATCTGCAAAACTATCCACTGCAACTGGCTGAATACGTCCAATCAATCGTGTTGTCAGGTTTTGCAAAATTTTAGATGCAGCTTTAGATTTGGCAATGGTATCAGGATCTTGTCCTGATAAGATGACTCTGATACCGGCTTTAGCACCGTTCGCACAAATTCTGCCAACTAAGTCAGAAATTTGCTCGAATTCAAATAGAATTGGTGCTTCATCAATGAAGAATATGGAAGCTGGACTGCTGAGTGCGCGTCGTAGTGCTGCTGAATAGGCACTCAAAGAAAGTACGGCTGCATCTTCACTATCTGATAAGTTTCTGAGAGCAAAAACTAAAAGTTGTGCATCGGTAGGAAAACTGGATGGTGCAGAAATAGCTTGTCCCACACGACTAGAAAGCCAAAACCGCAAGCGTAGCTGAATTTGACTGAGGGCGTCTTCGACTCTGCCAGTTAAAGAACTTAGCTGCAAATGTTCTGATGAACAGAAATAGAGAAAATCTTTTAAGGTAGGGGTTTTCAGCCAAGCCTGAGTGCCAAATCCCCCCGCCATCGCCTGTATATATCGCTGTTTTATACCCTCATCAGCAAAGAAGGCTTCTAAAGCTAGGTTGAGCAGCGATCGCACGGTTTGCGATAAAATTTGACTTTCAGTGGATGATCCTAAAACCATTGTCATTAAAGCTGATTCTAGGAAGGCGGTATAATCGTTAAAGCGATCGCGTTGTTGTTCTGGTTCTAGCGATCGTAAGTCTGGCTGTTCAAATAAGTTATTCGATTGTTTAGAGATATCAAAATAGGCTCCATTCTTCTCCATAAACTCTGTATAGTCAGTGAAAGTAGATGTGCCATCAGGTTTAGGGAAATCTAACGCCACTACAGGAATGCCATGCGCTAAAGCCTGAGTTAAAATCCCTGATACCAACACCGATTTACCAGCACGAGTTGTGGCAAACAGAGCTAAATTTTTGTGTTGGTTAAACAAATCTAAATGTACAGGTGTTCCGCCTTCTTCAGCAATCAGTTCAAAGCCTTGTCTATCACCCCGTTTAGTTAAAACTAAAGGCATTAATCCGGGAACTTCACTTGTTAAATATAGCTGACGACGATTGAAGGGTGTTGCTAACAATCCCTCCCAAACTATCGGTAGAGTTTGCAGCCAAATTTTCCAGGCGTACTCAGTTTCCCTAATTACTCTTGCTGGACGTTGAAAACAGTTTTCAATATATCTTATTGCCTCATCTAACTTATCGACAGTTGGACGATGTACCAAAATAGCGATACTCGTATAAATCGGGACTGCACCTTCAAATAATTGTTCCTGTGCTGCTACCGATTTCTTCAACTTTAATTGAGCGTTGACATCAATGGTTTTACTTTTTTCTTGAGCCATGATTGTCGTCATGTTTGACTGTTTCAGCACTCGTTGCAAAGTAGTTTTCACCACTGCTGGATTTGCCGCAGTCAACTCACAAAAAATCTCTGTATCTACTACTCTTTCTCTGGCCAACAGTTCCCATAAATAGCGCAGTTGGGCAGATTTATTAGGCCAACCTCCGGGTTTTTCCAGAAATGATAGTGCGCCAATATAACTATTGTTAACATTAACCCAGCGGCGATCGGCACAAGGTACGCTAGACTCCATCAGCAAAGTTGTGCCGTGGATATTCTCTATCAGCAATTTGGTACTAGCTAAATCTGAATTAACTTGCTCATGCAGTCCTTGTTCATCTAAAGTCATTAGCTGCGGAATATCAATTGGCTCTGTATCATTAAATCTTTTCCATATCTCCTCCCAGAGCTCATCAGCTTTCAAAGGCTTGACATCCAATCCCATTTGGTTAGATAAAATTTGTTCCCAACGCAGAAAACCCTGTTTGTAAGCATTCGTGATCAGGGTTTCAATGCGTTGGTTTTCTACTTCTGAGAGATCACCCTTGAATTTCAACCACCATGATTCAGCTTTGACTAAAAGCTTCTCTATCCAATCATCTGCATGTTGCGAGTTCGATTCAATGGTGTAAGTCACATAAATCCGCAAAAATTTTGGCTTCCGAATACCAGAAATAGTCAGTTCTTTGACTCTGGCTCTCTCCGCCATCAATAAATATTTGATGTCTCGTGATGGCGCATTTCTGATTAGTGATGCTAATTCTTTTTGGCGCTCTTTGTCTGAACTAAAAGATCCCAAATGCAGTGTCATTCTTTCACCGCTAGGGATATCTTTCAATCCAGCTTCAATGTTATTAAAAAGTGTATCAATTTGTTCGGGTCTTAAAGTGGTATGAATTCCCTTACAGTCAAAACCAAAAACAAAACAAAACCGATCTTTTTGAGTGCCTTTTGTCAAAAGGTAAGCGCCAATATCACGTCCATTCATTGCGACACGTAGCATTGTCGCCAAGTGTAAGGCATCTTCAAATGGTGTTAATCTACTTTCATTTCCGGCGATGCCGACGCTTTGTTTTCCGATTTTTTGCTTCATGATTAACTTCCAATAAGCTTTGATAACGAGCAAAGCCTCTTGTCCAAGCGGGAACGCCAATAAATTTACTTAAAAAACTCCAACTCCTACCACCAGTTAAAATCCACCAAGTTCCGATTCCCCAACCAGTAATTAGTACTGTCCACAACCATTTTTGAAACTCTTCTTGGAAAATACCGCCAAAAATTCCATTAATAATAAAGTAGGAGGCTAAGGCAATTACTGTCCAAGGAAGAATTTGATCAGCAGGGATTGGTCCTAATGAAGGTTGGCTTCCCAGAACCTGATTGACTGGACGAAATTCTTGTTCCCGCTCTTGAGACATTTGAAATATCTGAATTATTTACGGCTGTGAGCCAATTACAAAGCGTGTGAGTACATCAGCAATGGTAACAGCAACAACGACTAATAGGGGAGTTCTGGCAATGCTTTGCCAATCTTCATCTTTACGCACTGCGTTAATCACACCAACCAGAGAAATTGCAATATAGAGTAAGTAAATCGCCCGCAACACATTAAATATCAAACTTATTGCTGTCTCACTACCACCACCATTTGTTGCTGCACCACCTAAGTTTTTTTTGAAAAACTTTTCAGCTTCCCCAAAAAACTGTGCTTGTGCAGGAGCTGCAAAACAGTCTAACCAATATAAACTCAGGATGATGGCTGCTGCTGAAATTTGTAATAATATTAGTGATCGCCTTGGTAAATTCACCTGCTCCCCAATTTGCTGGGTGATGACTGCAATTAAACTACCTACTAGTAAACAAAAGAGCAGAATAGGACTTTTTAGGCTGATAACGCTTACAAGTACAGCACAAGCAATCAAAAAAGGTACAGACTCAACCAGAATAATCAGGCCGGATTCCAGTCTCAGTCTTAAGTTGTGAGATATTTTGACCACACTACCAGTTAAAGCTTTGAAAAAGTTTCTCTCGTGAGAACTTTGTCTAGACATTTGCTAATTTTCCTATGATGTACTATGAGTGTTAGGTGTCTAAAATTTTACAGTTGATTTCAATTTAACATGATTTAATATTCATTTTTAATCTAAATTATTAAATTCCCACCAAAGTTTTATATTATACACAATTATTATTAAGTTAAGTTAAGAAAATATTAATTTTGATTTAAAAGTAAGTATGCGTGGTTTTAAAAATTAGGTTTCGAGCTTTAAACCATAGCTGCTACAGTCCTCCTAAACTTTTTCTATCCCAGCGATTTTGCCTCAATTAGAGGTTAAGGAATCGTTAATCAGTCTACCGTCCGTAGTACGAAATAAACCACGCTTTATCCTTATGCCAAATATTCTGAATGTTTACAAATTTATTCATTGTCAAAAAAGATACTCTAACTTCCGCGTTGATCGAAAATATCAAACACGTAGTATAGATTTCTGGTATTTATTATAGCTAGATTTTTGTGACGCCTGTCTTGAAAAGTTCAGAGACGCTCTCTACGAGACGCTACGCGAACGCAGATGCACTACTGCTGCGCTAACGGCGGGAGACGAAGCGATCCACTTTTCGCTGCGTTGAAGAGGCTGCACCAACGGTGGGAACCGCCTCTCCACGCCAGAAAATTCCGACACAAGGCGCTGAAGTAGTACTGGCTCGACTTTTCGCTGGGTTGAGCTACGTCTACGCAACTAATAAAATGCTGAAACAATGTGTTTTCGTTGATACACATGCTGATTAATTTGTAAACTGCGTAAACTCTATTAAATACTTATTAAAACCTCCAAAAAAAGCTTAATAAGTAAAACCATATATAAGTGAAAGCTTTAGATTTTCTCTAGTGAGATAATAAAAACTTGCTACAAAAACCACTTTTAAAACATCTCTAAATTCTAGAAATATAATGATTTTTTTTAATCATTTCATAATGCACTCATGACTTGAGCTTAACCTTAGCATTATACTGTTGATTTCGTTGGCAATTTTTAACAGCTGTTAGCTATAGCAGTCCAAAAAGATTCGTGAAATCCTGACTTTCTTTACTTCGCACTTAGCAGTAGCTTGTGTCATACTGCTGTGCGTTTACATTCAAGAAAGTGATTTTCATATTTCAGATAAAATTGCCATCCCAAATAAGTAAGTGGGTAAAATTAAACATGGCTTTTTAAAAGGATATAAGAGACTGAGAATGGGAATTGAGGCATGATTCATAGTACCTAGCAATTACTCTTTTATCCTAAAGCTAGTGAAGATTTATACAAACTTACTTTGTAAATGTAGAGTTTTTAACTAGCAAATAAATAATTATGTCATAGGGTAGATAAGCAATAGCTTAACGCCCTCTACATCTTTAAAAATTTGCCTTGAATTTGCTCTATATTCTTCAGAGCTTTGTGAAAAATTTGGATTTATTAATAACCTTTTTAATTAATGCCAATTATTTGTGCATCTAGAAGGTTATTTATAATCACCAGTTTGACACTTGATTTGGATTTGATATGGTGTTGAACCGGAAATTAATTTGAAGGAGCTTGACATGGCTTTTTATCGCGATCATCAATTGACCCATTTGGCAAGTTCAGTTTCTGTATTTGCCATCACAATTGGTTTAGTAGTAGGTCAATCTGCTACTCAGATATCTTTAGCTCTGCCCTCTATAGGTAATGGTGCAGGTGCAAGTACTGTAAATGCTTTATTTACAGCTCTAAAATCGAAGTTCGCATTCACATATACTGCAAATGGTAGTGGCGCAGGGTTAAAAGCTTTTTTCGCTCAAACCCCACCAGCTGGTACTCCTAGCCCACTCACTTTTGCAGATAGTGACGACCCCGTAGCAGGAACAGAAAAAGTTACTGGCGGTCGTGCTTACGTCCAAGTGCCTCTGGTAGGTGTCGGAATCACATTAGCTTTTAACACTAATGGTCTTACTGTACCACCAAGTGGACTTAAGCTTTCACGAGCTAGTTACTGTGGTATTTTGAACGGTAACATCAAAAATTGGAACGATAAGAGCATTAGTGCAGATAACGGTAGCCAAATAGCACTCAATGTACCCATCAAAGTTGTACATCGTGCTGACTCAAGTGGTAGCACTTTTATTTTAAGCAGTCATCTCAATACTGTATGTAAAACTCCAGGTGTTCCAGCCGCTGATGTATGGAATAGAGGAGTGGGTACAATTGTTAGTTGGCCAGGCGCTTTCATTGGTGCTACTGGTGGCGGAGGTGTAGCCACTGCTATCACAAGTAATAAAGGTGCAATTGGTTATGTGGATAATGCTACCCGTTTAACTAAAAAGCTACCTGCTGCACTCTTACTTAACAAGGCAGGTAAGTATATTGCTGTCTCACCAGCTTCAATTACAGCGGCTATTAAAGATGGGACTGTTGTAACATACGGTACTAATAAGAAGCTGACTAGAATTGATAAGTTGACCGATCCCAAGAGTGCAGGTGCTTATCCCATTTCCGGAGCAACTTATTTCTTGTATTACTCAGACTTAGACTTTAAAGGGTTCATTACAGCTGCAAAAGCTTTAGCTCCATCTCTCGGATATGGTTCTGTTCCGTAGGTTTATAAATTAACCTAGCAGACTATCAGAGAAAAGATGTTGACAAAAATATGAAAATTCTGCCTCAGGATTATATTTACAATCCTGGGGTTTTATTCATGCTTTTGTTGGTGCGACTGACCAAGATGCAAATCCTCAGCGGATTAAACTTGTGGTTACCGATCCAACAGCTGCAAATGCTTATCCCATTGTTAACGCAACTTATACCAATTTTATATGAAGCTGCATATAATGGAGAAAAGAAACTCGATAAATTAAAATAGCCATGAGCCGCCCTTTTAAGATTGAAATC
>NZ_JBALCN010000032.1:0-55560 GCF_036919615.1 Nostoc sp.
CGACCAACTTACATTTGAGCAGGTAATTTCTGTCTCTTCTTATAACTTTATCCTGGAAGCTCTATTCTATGCAGCTTCACATTGAATTGGTATAAGCTATATAATAACCGCGACTACACCCGTAATATTCGTGACGATATTATTAGTGCCAAAATTTATTCAGGGCGAACAATTTTGATTTATGTCTTGTTTAAATACGAAGATGAATACAAATGGGCTGTTTATGAACCTAAGTCAAAAAGCTTGCGGAACATATTACGTAATCAATTACTTGATTTGCTTGAATGTGAGGAACATACTGAGCGTGCCCTTGTTAATGCTGATGAAATTGAAGAACTTAGCTATGCTTGCATAAAAGAGTGGTCTAAACAAAATAATGCTAATTTAGATGATGTTGTCAGAGAATGTGCAATGTATCTCAAACCAGCAGATCAGCCTGATGATGTTGAAAGTTTAGCTAGATACTAGTGCGTTATATCATACTGGCTAGAAGTGCCACGTGCTGTTTAGATCCTCACAAGAGGATCAACTGGATACACCTGAAGCGATCGCTATTCAATTACGGGCTGATAAAAATCTTGATCCAGCGATCGCCAATGCTTTAGCATCCCTAGTCAAAGCAGCGTACCGCGATCTTTCTCAAAGTGATAGCTAATTGAAGCAAGATCCTTAAAGATATGTCATTAATTCAAAGTCTATCGCCTGAATTTAGACAACGCTGTGAGGCGATCGCGACTGAACAACGAAGCTTACTTCAAGTGCGATCGTTTGAGCCGTTACCCGCAGACACTCTAGCAGCCAAGTTAGGGGCAACACTTTTTACACCCGATCAGCTTCCAAATTTAGAGGCAGAGCAAATAGCAGTATTACTTGCTAGCGATGGGTGGTCAGGAGCGATTATAAGCGATCGCCCGCTCTGGATTGTATACAACCCTCGTCATGCACCTGCACGGTATGAATCAAATCTGATGCATGAAATAGCTCATGTGCTGCTAGATCATAAGCCTATTGGCTTTGATCCTGTGACCGGACTACCAAAACGTAAACAAAACAACGAGGATGAAGCAACTTATTTGGGGGGATGCTTTCAAATTCCCAAACGTGGTTTATTATGGGCGACACAACGAAAGATGCTCTTACCTCAGATTGCAGCACATTTTGGCGCTAGTGAAGCGATGGTGAAGTTTCGCAGCAATGTGACTGACGTGTCTGTCAAATAGCTAATACTACGTGAGCAGCCAACGAACAAAATTCCTTTAATGCTTGTTGATGGGGTTTTCTGCTGCGATGCCTGACAGCAAGCCCTTTGGGTGATGCTCGTACTTGCTAACGCTACTGCTACGCATCTGTGCGCTAACAAAGAATCAGAATTTTAAAAGCTGCATTGGTTAACTATCTACTGAAACGCCTTGGTCAATCAATAATTAGTAACTAATAATCTTTAGCTGAAACTGTGGTGATTTCGTCTCTTTTTCTGAAATTAAAAACTGCTCTTGCTGAAAGTAGACAAGAGCAGTTTTTAATAGCAAAGCCCAAAATAAGAATTTAGGCATCTTCAAGTTCAAATTGAGCCACCGTAACGGCGTTAAAAGCAAAAGCCAAAACTAATGGCATCGGCGACTGAAACCAAAAGGTAAAAAGAACAGCTATGATTGTGCCAATTACTGCGGATATCGACCACAATCGTTCTTCAAAAGTCAATCCCTTTTCGGCTTTAATTAATCTCAGAACATGATCTGGAATTGGTTCAGGCATTACCCCACCCGGAGGGAAAGCCCAGAAGTTGTTACGTCGCTCGACAAATAAATCTGTCCAACCATTTTCTTGGCACCATGCCTCAATCCATTGAAGTGAGTAATGATTCATCATCGGCTTTTGGAGTTCGGTTTGTGGAAGTTGTGTACTTGGTGAAGATAAACTCTTAGAGATTCCTGAAGAACTAATTAATTGCTATAAAATTAACGCTAATTATCAAACTTTTAAGCTTTGTTAAGCAGTTGAGACATATATAATTAGGCTCAAACCTTGCTTTCATTAATTAAAAGATTAGCAGTCGATAGGGTTTGTTTACTTTAAAAGACAATAAACTTTACTTGAAAAGTTGAAAATCAAGGATTGTAAACAAGTCAGTGAGTATTGCTACTTAATAAAACTCTTTATATCCTGAAATTAAAATCTAAAAATGAAGTTCTGTGAACAAATCAACGAACGTAGGCATAGTCCATCTTAGACATCGCTTTCTACAGCTAAACCATTTCTTTAAAACTAGGAATTTCAAGTTTTACCTTCATCAACAGAGATCGGTTTTGCTCAAGCTTATTTGGTGTCAAAAACAACTCCTACTTAGTCATTTGTATCAGTATTTAGTAATAACTTTCTTGATATATTGAGTGTCAGGGATAATTTTGCTCAAGGTGAGCAGCGTACGACAGGCTACGCCTATACCCTTTTTGCGTTACAAAATATTAAGCAAGGGAAATACACATTCCCTAAGTCCAGTAGTAAGGCTGCGAGTCTCAATTAGGATAAGCCAGTCTTGCTAATATTCAAATGCGGTAAGCTTAAATGCAGCGATTAGACACCAAATTGGCTCTCGATATGTTTTGGCGGCAAGGGTTGGCGTTTCTTCTAGGAATTATTATATGGTGCGTGGCTGATCCCGCACTGGCAGTAGACTGGACTCATCCACTGTCATTTAGCAATGCAGAGTTGTCAAGACGTGATTTTTCTGGTGATAGTTTGCAAGCTGCGGAGTTTTCTAACGCGAATATGGAACTGGCTAACTTTGCAAATGCTGACTTGCGAGGAGCAGTGATGAGCGCTTCGGTGATGACAAAAGCAAATCTCCACGGAGCAGATTTAACTAATGCAATGGTTGATCAGGTAAACTTGACTAAGGCAGATTTGAGCGATGCAGTTTTTAAAGAAGCTCTTTTGCTCCGCGCCATCTTTAATGATGTGAATATAGACGGTGCAGATTTTACAGATGCAATTTTGGATAGAGCGCAAATCAAAGAACTGTGCCAGAAAGCCAGTGGTGTAAATTCTAAAACAGGCGTGCAAACTCGTGATTCTCTAGGATGTCAATGAAGCATGTTGGTGTAATTGGTGGCGGACAACTTGCCTGGATGATGGCGGATGCAGCACAGAAGCTGGGAGTAGAATTGCTAGTACAAACTCCTAGCGAACACGACTCGGCTGTATCAATAGCCCAGGAAATCGTTTTTGCTCCGGTAGATGATGCCAGTGCTACAGAAATATTAGCTCAAAAATGCGATGTCATCACCTTTGAAAACGAATTTATTAACCTGCAAGCTTTATCTCTTTTAGCACAGCAAGGTGTTTGTTTCCGTCCCAGATTAGAAGCTTTAGCTCCTCTTTTAGATAAATACCATCAACGCTGCTATTTAAGCGATTTGGGATTACCAGTTCCTCAATTTTTCGCTCTTAACGAGGTAGAAAATCTCAAATCAAAAATAGAATATCTGGGTTTTCCAGCAGTCCTCAAATCTCGACGCCACGGTTATGACGGTCAGGGAACTTTCATAATTCCGGATTTTGCTACTTTAGAGCAAAAGCTAAGTTATGAAACTACAACAAAAACTTTAAATCAATCACTTTTCTTGTTAGAAGAATTTGTACCTTTTGAAAGAGAACTAGCAGTAATTGCAGCTCGCTCTGTAGAAGGAGAAATTGTAACTTATCCGGTGGTAGAAACCCAACAAGAAGAACAAGTGTGTCGGCGGGTGATTGCGCCAGCCCAGATTACGCCCAATCAAGTAGCAGAAATCCAAGCGATCGCACATACTTTATTAAATAGCCTAGAAGTAGTGGGAATTTTTGGAATTGAGCTATTTCTCACCGCTGATGGCAAAATCCTGGTAAATGAAATTGCGCCCCGTACTCACAATTCTGGGCATTTTTCTATTGACGCCTGCGAAACTTCGCAGTTTGAGCAGCACCTTCGAACCGTTTGTGGTTTACCTTTGGGAAATCCAGCTTTGCAGTGCGCTGGCGCTGTGATGGTTAATCTACTGGGGTACGAAAATTCTCACAGCGACTACCAAAGCCAGCGTCAACAAGTAGCAGAGATTCCCCAGGCGCACCTTCACTGGTATGGGAAGAGCGAATCACGTCCTGGGCGGAAGTTGGGACATGTCACCGTTTTGCTAAACGATCAAAATAGAGAGTCGGCAACTGCGATCGCCTACACCATAGAATCTATCTGGTATCCCAGGTAAATTTTTCAGAAACTTTCGATTTGAACACACAACATCTTTTTGAAAGCTATAATGAGTGAGTTGCACTACGACGTTGGTGACTGCCATCAAGTTTTTTGATCTATGCCTTTAATGACAAGGGAGTCAACTGTTCTCGTGGCAGTATACCGGGCATGTACCCGGAAACTTTAAACGGGGAATTTAGATTCCCACCTGGATAAACCCAGGTCATAAACTTAGGTAAAACGGCGTCGCGGTGAACTTAAAATTATTAGCTCCCAAAGTCAGTTAGAACTTGGGAGCTTTAATTATTGAAATTAGAAAAACTTATAGCACTGCAACAAGTGCTACTGGAATTGGGAGAAAATACGACTTTTTAGTAAGCCCCCCAAGCTTTCTAGATTGGTTGAGCCAATTTGTAAGCTCTTGGCTTGCATTTTTAGCGGACTCAAGCACACTAGTTTCTAGAGAGGTTGAATTGGTTTTAAGAGCATTTTCTTCCAATAAAGAAATCAAGTGGTAGACTTCTTTAGCTGATGCGCCTGCAAGATTAATAGGCTGGGACAAGTTGCTACTGAAAGCGTAAAACGTTAAGTAAGAATCAGTGCTAGCTGACGCATGATTTTCTATTTCACGAAGCGGATGGGTGGCAAATAAGAGATACTGAGCATCTAGCAAATCAGGAAATTTTTCATGAAACTGACCTGCTTGGATTATCGTGAAGTCTGCTTTACGTTGTCGAGCTAGAGAAAATGCAAGGCTGCCAATTGGATCAGCATTGCGGGGAAGTGGACGATGCTTGATAACTCCATCTTCTCGATCATCTGGATACCAAGGATACAGACCTGCGAGTAAGATATTTTCTTTTTCCCTACCAAACACTTTAAACTCTGGGTCAAATGTAAACTTTCTGCCTTGAATGGTAGCAATCTTAGCCTGAGCAGCTTCCATAGCTGTACCCTCGTTACGGAATACAGGACGGCTCCACTCCTTGGTACTAAATAATATAAGTTCATGTTTTTGAGCAACACCAGGTAATCCTAATTCCATCCATCTTTCAAGCCGTTTCGCTAGTTCTTCGCGGCTAATCACCCATTGTCTTTCAAGTAGTTTCTTAAGATCCCCTAGATTCTTTTCCATATCTTTTTGGGCCTGTTCAGCGCGCTTTAAGATATCGTCAATTAGTGAAAATTCACCTTCTTCAATATTCTGAAAAATTTGTTCCTCTTGCTCTTTAGTCAAAGCGCCCAGAATTTTGAGACACATTCTTTCGTCTTTAATACCAAGTGCAGTGAATCGGTCAACTAAGGCTCGTTCTCTCCTTTCTTCATGTGTCCCTTCAATCACTAGGTAGTAAGCTATAACGTCTGCAATTTGTCCTAATCGAGCAACACGACCGTTTCTTTGCATAAGCACTGCTGGATTTGGACTCAAATCCCAATGAATGACGTGGTTTGCAACTTGAAAATCAAACCCTTCATCTGCGGCTGAAGTTGCAATTAGGACCTTTACAGGGCTATTAACATCACGCAATTTGCTAACAGCAGCCTCTCTTTCGCCAAGACTCATGTCTCCGGTCAACTTTTCACTTTCTCTTGGAAGAGCTTTAATGATAATCTCGCAGGTTTGCAAACTCTCAGTAAAAACTAGAAATTTGGACTCAGGATGCTGTACCAAAATTTTTTTGAGCCAAGTGAGCTTGGCATTCTCTGCCCCAGTTTCATCTTCACTATGAAAATCTGCAAAGTTCAGGAGTTCTAACGCAAGTTCTGTTAGTTCTGTAATCTCTTCATGAGTAGCAACAAAAGTATTATCTTCATCATCCCCTTTACGAAGTTTTTCGTTAAATCTGTAAATATCGACTATTTTATTACCCGGTAATGGTTGTCCTAAACTTTTTGCATCGAATGGAAAATCATCGCTAGGGAAAGAAACTGTAACATGCCCAGATTTATTGCGTTCGTCATAAGCAGCAAGCTTTTGAGAAATTCCTTTAATAAGCTTGCGAAGATTCTCTGTACTTTCAGAAGTATCTTGTCTGTATTCATCTTGAGTTTTCCACTTCTGATGCCTAACACACCAACGGAACAGCCACATTGCGCCAGTAATAGTGCTGCTAGTCAATCTTGTTTCAAGTTGCCGAATTGCAAAACCACCAAAGCTTTCACCATTAACGTTGCAAATCTCTTTGACTTTTTCCCGGATATCTCTAATTAATTGCAAATACTCCTTACTTGCTTGGAGAGGTGAACGTTTAATCGTTAATTTTGGGAATAGGCGTTTATCAGACCAGCTACGGACATCATCTTGTTGCCGCCAAATAACTGCTGTAGACGAATCTTTAGAACCCAAAGCCTGAACGATATCTTGGTCAGTTAAGTTAGGTGAGTATGCATTCTTAATCTCTGAAGTTCCATGTGTGAGAAGACGCAACAGATTGATAAATTGAGGTCTAGAACGAAATGGAGTAGCACTCATAAAGATTACTAGCTTTGGAGAAACAGAATCCTGCCAAAACTTTCCAGTAATCATCTGGTAAGCAGCTTCATAAGCTCTTGTAGTTGCTGTTAGTCCAATACGTTGTGGACTGGTTAGTTCATCTTCACTTGCACAGTGATGTGCTTCGTCAATGATCAAAATTTCAGGGCTAATGCCCATAGGTAACTTCTTCTTCTGTGCTTGTTTTACATAACGTCTCGCAGCATCCATACTGGCGATATGAATTCCGTCAGTACGGTTGCCATATTCAACAAATGATTTCTCAACTTGAATAATACTCTCATTATTTATACCAGGAATAACTGACTGAAGCTTTAGCTTGACATCATCTAAAAGTCCACCTTTTGTCAGGTAAAGACAACGAAGAGGCTTAGAATAACCCTGTGCAACGAGCAAATCTCGTAATACTAAACCCACTTCAATTGTTTTTCCAAGCCCAACCTCATCAGCAATAAGAAGGCGTTGAACTTGTGTTTGATGAGACTTCATGTGCTGTTGTAGTGCCAGCTGGTGAGGGAAAGGATCTTTGTCGCTGGCGCTGATTCGACCTGAAAAGATATTGGCGAGTAGTTCCAGCGCACCAAGTCGCATAGCAGTGTTAGCTTGAAATGCTGGGTTTAAATCTTTTTCCCCAAGCACACCTTTTCCAGGGAAGTATATTTTTGCTTGCTCAATCCGTTGTTCTGCCTTCTCAAGTAAATCTTTAATATCTAGAAAAGTTACAAAGAGTTTTTCCCAATCACGAAAGCTGCTAAATGGAACACCCCGACGCTGTGTTAATTCGTTTGGGTTCGAGGGAGTTGCAATGGTAAAGGCATAGTGAGAGTAAGCGGGTGCGTTTGGGTTACTTGGGTCTGCAAGAACCAGATCCGTATAATGACCGCTTACAGAAGGGATCTCAAACAAATAATAAGGCATAGTTAGCTCCTGAATTCTATAAACTAAATTATGTTATTCTGTACAGGTAGACCTAATTTAGTATACCTGTTCAAAAACGTCAATGATATTACAAAGTCCTTTTGTCCTTGAAGCAGCGAATAGCTTTTCAGAACGCCATTCTGAAAGCATCAGCGTTGTCAGTGATAGACTTAGAACAAAATGGCTAGTCACTGAACGAGGTTGGTATGAACGCAGAGTTCACTCAGATTTTTGAGTTAACCCTCTCAGAAAAATTGCAGCTTGTGGAAGACTTATGGGATAGCATTGCCCAAGTTCCAGAGCAAATTCCTGTGCTTGACTGGCAAAAAGAAGAACTTGCTAAGAGAAAAGCAACCTATTTACAATATCCTGACTCAGGTAGTTCCTGGCAAAAAGTTAAGGAGCGAATTCGTAGTAGACAGTATGGTGTTTAGAAATCTGATTATTCTGCCAGAGGCGGAAGAAGATGTGGCTCAGGCTTTTATCTGGTATGAAGAGCAGGAACTTGGTTTGGATGAAGAATTTCTTCGTTGTGTAGATGCTTGTATTCAGTTCATTCGGTGAAATCCAGAAATGTATTAGGTAGTTCACGAAAGGTATCGAAGGGCTGTAATTCGGCGCTTCCCTTACGTTGTTTTCTATGAGCATTCGGACACTACAATCATTGTCTATGCAGTTTTCCACTCTTCTCAAGATCCAAATAAATGGCGTGGTAGGCTACCATAAAAGCCAATAATCAGTAAACTGAAAAGTTCTGCGATGCCTACGGCGGGCTACGCCTACACTAAAAATAGTAATTTATGATACAGCTTTTTAAGCAATAGGGTTGTAAATTTTCCTACGATCGCTTGTGCTTGATCTTGTCAGTCTCAGAAACATCGGCACAAACCCTTATCATTTTGTCAACTTACAAAAGAGTTAGGTCTACTGAAATTAGCGACACTTACTGATAAAAACAAAATCTGTATAATTTGATTCTAAATTAGATATCGTTCAGAGTTAAAATAACAAAATTGCATTAAATTGTGGTTAAAGCTACAAAAAATTGTTACAACAACTAACTAATACCGTGTTTCCAGCCTCAGTCTTCCGACTAGAGAGTGGTTTAACGTTTATTCATCAAGAAATTCCCACTACCCCTGTAGTTGTGGCGGATGTTTGGGTGCGTGCTGGAGCAAGCCTAGAGCCAGAACCCTGGTTCGGTATGGCGCACTTTTTAGAACATATGATTTTTAAAGGTACGGCGACGCTACCCCCTGGAATGTTCGATTACAAGGTTGAAAACCGGGGTGGCATGAGTAATGCGGCGACAAGCTATGATTATGCTAATTATTCACTTACCACAGCTGCCCCTTATTTAAAAGACACTCTCCCCTACTTGGGAGAACTACTGCTGAATGCGGCAATTCCAGAAGATGAATTTAGCCGCGAACGCGACGTGGTGCTAGAGGAAATTCGCTCTTGTCATGACGATTCCGACTGGATAGGATTCCAAACTCTGATTCAAAGCGTCTATCAGCATCACCCTTACGGACGTTCGGTGCTGGGTACTGAGCAAGAACTTATGCAGCAGTCACCAGAAGCAATGCGTTGTTTTCACCGCACTCACTATCAGCCGGAAAATATGACGGTGGTAATTGCCGGGGGTATAGCCCAGCAACCAGCTTGGGAAATGGTAAATCGTTCATTTGCTGATTTTGCCGAACGCTCGAATTGTCCGCAGTTTGAGAAGGTGACAAAACCAGTAATAACAGGAATTCACCGTCAAGAACTGTCTTTACCACGCATAGAGCAAGCGCGATTGTTGATGGCGTGGCTAGTACCCGGAGTAGAAGAAATCCGCACTAGCTATGGTTTAGATTTGTTGTCGGTGTTATTGGCAGAAGGGCGGACTTCGCGTTTAGTGCGTGATTTGCGAGAAGATTTGCAATTGGTACAGGGAATTTGCAGTAGTTTTTCTTTACAACGGGAATCGAGTTTATTTACAATTACTGCCTGGTTAGAACCAGAAAATCTGGAGGAAGTTGAGTCCTTAATTTGCGCTCATTTAGATGATTTGCAAACTAGAGGAATTAGTGAACAGGAACTTGCCCGCGCCCGCAGGCTGCTGTGTAATGAGTATGCGTTTTCTACCGAAACGCCAAATCAACTGACGGGGCTTTATGGATATTACAATACCATTGCCCAAGCTAAATTAGCTGTGACATATCCCCAGCAGATTCAGTCTTTTGATGCCCAAGAATTGCAAAATTTAGCTAAACAGTATCTCTCGCCGCAGAATTATGCGGTTACTGTACTTAAACCGTCTTAGTCATTTGCAATTAGCAAAAGACAATTGACGCTGCCAATTTTGAATTTTGGATTAAATAAGGGATTTCCAAGAAATAAATTACGAACCACAGAGACGCAGAGAACACAGAGAGAGGAGAAATAGAGAGGATTTTTGGGTCAGTTTTGGGATATTTTTTTATTTGGAAGTCCCTAAAAAATCTGAAACATTGGTTTAAATTGCCTGAATAGACCCGTGGAAACAAATAAAATGATTTCATTATTTTGTTTCAAAGCAAGCAAAATTCTTTGTGGGGCAATCTAAAATTTAAAATCCAAAATCTAAAATTAAATGACAAAGGACAAATGACAAATGACAACCTTGCTGCAAAAATCGCCTATCCATCGCACCACATTGAACAATGGCATTGTCGTGCTGGTGGCAGAAAACCCGGCTGCGGACATTATTGCGGCGCGAATCTTTGTACGTGCTGGTAGTTGTCATGAAAACCGGGAGCAAGCAGGGTTGGCACATTTGCTCTCAGCAGTGATGACAAAGGGATGCGATGGTCTTTCTAGTTTGGAAATTGCCGAAATTGTCGAGTCTGTAGGGGCGAGTTTGAGTGCAGATGCCAGTACTGATTATTTTTTGCTATCTCTCAAAACGGTAACATCTGATTTTGCGGAAATTTTAACATTGGCAGGGCGGATTTTGCGATCGCCTACTTTTCCCGAAACTCAAGTGGAACTAGAACGGCGTCTAGCACTCCAAGATATTCGTTCCCAAAAAGAGCAACCGTTCACCGTCGCCTTTGAACAAATGCGACAGGTAATGTACCAAAATCATCCCTACGCTATGTCAGTGCTGGGAGATGAAACTACCATGAGCCGCCTAACTCGTGAGGATTTAGTGGAGTATCACCAAATTTATTTCCGTCCAGATAATGTAGTAATTAGTATTGCTGGTAGAGTCACATCTACAGATGCAGTGGCGTTGGTGGAAGAAGTTTTTGGTGATTGGCAAGCGCCAGCCCAAGCACTGCCAATACTGAATTTATCTGAGATTAAAGTGGAACCGCAGGTAAGACTGAAGCCAGTACAGACACAACAATCAATCGTGATGCTTGGTTATTTGGGAACATCGGTGAGTTCTGTTGACTACGCCCCACTCAAGTTGCTGTCTACCTACTTGGGAAATGGGCTTTCTAGTCGCCTATTTGTGGAATTGCGGGAAAAGCGAGGTTTAGCTTACGAAGTATCTGCTTTTTACTCCACAAGGCTATTTCCAGCATCGTTTGTGGTTTACATGGGTACAGCACCAGAGAACACCAGCATTGCCTTAGAGGGACTGCGTACAGAAGTAGATTTATTGTGTACCGACGAAGTATCCGAAAGTGCATTCCAGGCTGCTAAAAACAAGATCCTGGGGCAGTACGCCTTGGGTAAACAAACGAACGGGCAAATTGCTCAAATATACGGCTGGTATGAAATTTTGGGCTTAGGAATTGATTTTGACACAAAGTTCCAAAAATTGATTGCGGCTGTAAGTACCAAGGATGCGATCGCTTCAGCTTGTAAGTATTTAAAATCACCTTACTTGTCTTTAGTTGGTCAAGAAGAAGCAATTAATCAAGCGATGTCTACGACGGGCGGAGCCTACGCGTAGGCTTATTCTAATTCCCTGCTTTTTGAGAAAGGTTAGGGGGAGCAATTCTGAACCCAAGGATATTGGATTAATGGCACTAATAAAAGCTCTAAGCTATGCATAAATAAGCACTACAGCTTTTAAAGCTATTGAATAGTGTCGGGATGGGGCAGGCGATTGTCCTTGATGCAGTGGTATGATCACTACAAACTTCAACACCCTTTGCGATCGCGATTGGATTACCCGTTTGATTTAAAACTGACCAAATTGAATTGAGTCTTAACTGAAGATTACTGAGAATCCTTACCTCTGACTGATACCCATATCAACTTCTTCATACGATTGTGTTTGCTGTGCGAGTCTGTCTGTGTACTCATTCATTACCCCACTCACGCAATACCATTAAAGCTGGTTCAAAGCGACGACCAAATTCGGTTAAAGAGTATTCTACTTTGGGGGGAACCTGAGGATAAACTTTACGATTAACTACTCCAGCAGCTTCTAGTTCGCGCAACTATAGAGTCAGCATCCGTTGAGTACAACCTTTTTCAAGGCGCTGAAGTTCATTAAGCACACGCCGAGCTTGAAACGAGCTTGAAACGAGAAAGACAATCGGCAAGTTAGTTCTTTCTGGAATAAACAACTAGATAACTGTGGGCAACGGCAACTCACCCAGCGATACATTCAATGAAAGCTAATGAGTAGGTAGGCATAATTAAACCCACATTCTGCACCTTCAATGTACTTCTAAAAAAGAGGAATAAAATTAGCGATCGCGCTATTGGATACTGGTTGGAATGTCAGGCTCGTTAACTGTAAACCCTTAATGTGGTTGGCTTTTGGGTGTAGGAGAGGAGTTCAGCACACTCAAGAATAAGATTTTAAATCAACAAACGAGTGAGTCAGTGCGGGAAAAGCTTCTTCCCTACACCTCCACCACCATGCAACCCAGTCCTAGCAAGGGTTTCACGGGAATCTTAGTACCATTCGATATTGGATTATATGCGTAGGCGTAGCCCATCGTTCGCGTAGCGTCTCGCAGAGAAGATATCGTAAGCAGCAGCTGTTTTTTAGACCAAGCGGCTGTACCATTAGCATGAGAATATTCTGGGAGTAAATTCCATGCAAGACAGCCTGACAGCAAGTATTTTGAGTTACTTAAAATTACTAGACCCAACTGTAAATCGCTGTAGAATGGAAAAACGGCAAAAGGGTTGGTGGCCAAAGAGGTCTAAATCTTTATCAGCCATTGAAATACTCTTGTTCTCCACTACGCCTCTCTTGATTGCCTCAACGGCTGTAGTATCAATAGCCGCACCACAAAAAATTGCCCAAGTAAATCCTGGAGATAGCATCAACCGCCCTACCCTGAAAGTTGGTAGCCAAGGCGAACGCGTGTCTGAACTTCAGGCAGCTCTAAAACTTTTGGGTTTTTACTCTGGTGCGGTAGATGGTACATATAGTGAGAATACGGCCAGTGCTGTTGCCCGGTTTAAACAAGCAGCTGGCTTGAATCCAGATGGCATTGTTGATGCCAGCACTTGGCAACGACTTTTTCCAAAAGAACCGATAGTAGCATCAACCGTCCCTTCATCCCAGCCAAGATTTAACTCAGCTACGAATTTTCCTGTACCAACCCAGGCTAGCAACCTCACTAACGTTGCAAATCCTAACCCCAACCCCCCAAGACAAGCTGTAAGACAAGTTGTGACCAGCCCTAAGCCAAGAGCTGCTACCCCAAAAAAAGCTGTAACACAAGTTGCGACCAGCCCTGAACCAAAACCTGCTACCCCAAGAAAAGCTACAACTTCAAGTACACAGAAAACACCGAATCGTACTAGATCAATTACTCAAAGTCAGTCAATCACAACTACTAAGCAAACTCCTGGTATTCAATACACCTCAGAAGGATTGCCAATTTTGCGTATAGGGTTACGTGGTTCTGAAGTCGTTAAATTGCAAGAACAACTGAAAAAGCTTGGTTTCTTGAAAGGCGATGCCGATGGAGATTTTGGCGTGACAACCGAGACAGCTGTGAAAGCTGCACAAAAGCGTTATGGTTTAGAAGCTGACGGCGTAGTTGGTGGTTCTACCTGGGAGGTTCTTTTGCGGCGTTAGCAGTACTAAGGAGCATAGCCAGCGACTCCCTCACCGCAGAAGCGTCTACAGACTTTTCTCCATCCGACAAAACTGAATAACTTATTTCTTGGAATCCCCAAGGTACAGAGGTTTTTCAACTTCGATAAACCTCTGTAGGAGTTTTGTGCTTCCCACCGTTTTTTATGAATTTAATGCGGTACATCCTGCAATACGATAAAGATATACCGATTAAAAGTATCTCTCTATGCCAGCACTGAAAAATTACATTGCTTTTGGGCTGGCAAAAGATGATGGCAACTTTAGGAGTCAAGTACAACGACACCTGATAGTGTTATAGATCACAACTGCCAATAGTGAAATTAATTCAACTTACTGCTAATTCCTCTAAAAAAACTTATGCAACACTTTTTATTAACTTGGCTCGGTACTGCGGTGGCGTTATTTCTTACTGCTAATATCGTTCCGGGATTCTTTATCAAGAATTTTGTGACTGCCTTGGTCGCTGCCCTTGTGATTGGTTTGGTTAATGCATTTATTAGACCAATTTTGCAGATTTTGACGTTTCCGATTACCTTACTCACTTTTGGTTTATTTACATTAGTGATCAACGCCTTAACCCTTTGGCTGGCAAGTGGACTAACTCCTGGTTCTGGTTTTGAGATTCAGGGCTTTTTACCTGCTTTGTTAGGTTCAATTGTGCTAGCTATTGTTTCTAGCATAATTAACTATTTGTTGAGAGTTGTTGACTAGAAAAATTAGTGAAGTTTGCTAATATTCATCAGGACTTACGCATGGAAAACCTGAAACCTGATCCCCCCTAACACCTCTTAAAAAGCGTGGAACCGGAATCAAAGCCCCCTTTTTTAGGGGGTTGGGGGATCTCTTTTGGGTAAGTCCTAACTCATACAGCGTATTGCAGGTAAATGAAGTACACAGGTAGGGGCACAACATGTTCCCTACTATAATCTGTACCTCAGCAAGTTGCAATCTGCTGTATTTGAGCTTGGGCAACAGCTAGCGTTACCGCTCCTGGTTGCCCTTGTACCTGGAAAATCTGTTTAGGAACTAAAAACCTCACTCCCAATGCTTCTGTGCTGGTAAAGGGCGAAGCATTCAACAACGGGGTTTGAGTAGCTGCAAGAAAAGCAGCTGCCTCTGCTACGCTAGGTGTACCTACTTTGTGATCGGTAATTGTGGCAGGGTTGGGGACACAGACAGAGCGAAGGATTTGGACAGAAAAGATTTTTAGGGGCAAATTGCGTAGGTGGCAAAATTCTACTAAGCCAACTTCCGAAGCTTTAGTGTCAATGGTAGCAATACCTGCGATCGCACTTTGAAAAAGTTGATTTTCTCGAAAGACTTGCTCAATTGCCCAATCAATCAACTGCCATGAGGTTCCGCGTTTACAACCGATTCCAACCCAGAAAATCTGTTGCACTTGGTCTATTTTCTCATTCAGTTCGTCAGGATTTGACATACTTGGATTTACTCTAACAGCCAACCGAATAAATCTCCTACTGTCAGCCTCAACTCACTTGCAAAATCTGGCACAGGGAGTAAAGCTTCTAGTTCATCCAACATAATTGGCTGTTGATTGCGAATGTACACAAATACCGTTTGTTCTTCTGGATCAATCAGCCAACCCATTTGTGTTTCATAATTCAGACAATGCAGAATATTTTTTGTAACTTTCGTTTGTCTTTGGTCAGGCGATAGAATCTCAATAGTCCAATCGGGAGCTGCTGAAAATAAATTTGCTACCCTACCATTTTCTTTGCGAGGTATTCTATCCCAAGTAAATACGGCTACATCCGGGACAATTGATCTGCCACCAAATGTACATCGCAGTTCTGGATATGCTCGTGCAACTTTTTGTGGTTTCAAGACAGCATTAATAAAAATAATCAGTTCACCTTGAATAGTGCTATGTTCTCCCTGTACCATAGGTTTTTGAATAATTTTTCCATCGATGTATTCACTAGCAGGCTTAGTTTCTGGTAACATTAGAAACTCTGCCAAAGTTATGTTTTTTGATGGTGTCCGTACCATTTGCGATCGCCTCCAAGTCCAACAATTCTGATTAACTAACCGCAAAGTACACAAAGAAAAAATCAGCTTTAACTTAACTCTTACTCAGTGTACCTACCCTACGGGAAGGCGAAGCGCCTATGCGTTAAAAAATATATTACATCCTCTCCAATACCTGAATTCCCAACAAAGATAGTCCCAACTTCAGAGTTCTAGCAGTCAAATCACATAAAACCAAGCGGGATGTTCGCTGTGGTTCCTGTGCGTCCAACACTTGAACTCCCTGATTGCGGTCATAAAACTGATTAAACTTCTTACTCAGTTCGTACAAATACTCACATAAACGATTGGGCAGCAAGTCTTGTTCTACACTACTAATAACTTCATCCAGTTGAAGTAAATATTTTGCCAACGCTAATTCTGTTTCATGCTGCAATAAAACAGCATTGTTTCCCAACTCCTGAAAGTTAATGTCACCCTTGCGGCTAATCCCCTGAATCCGCGCATAAGCATACAACATATAGGGCGCAGTATTACCTTTGAAATCCAGCATTTTGTCGTAGCTGAAGATGTAGTTACTGGTGCGATTTTGGCTTAAGTCTGCATACTTAACTGCACTGATCCCAACTACTCTAGCAACTTTATTAATAAATTCTTCAGTTTCTTGGCGTTCTTCTTCTTGTAATCTAGTTTTTAGGTCTGCATGGGCACGAGAAACAGCTTCATCTAATAAATCCCGCAACCGCACAGTATCCCCAGAACGAGTTTTGAGTTTTTTACCATCTTCTCCTAACACCAACCCAAAGGGAACATGCACTAATTCCACATCATCGGGAATCCATCCAGCTTTGCGTGCAACCTGGAAAACTTGAGCAAAATGGTTTCCTTGTCCAGCATCTGTTACATAAATTATCCGCTTTCCTTGATCCTGCTGAATTCGGTAGCGTAGGGATGCTAAATCTGTAGTGGCGTAGTTATAACCGCCATCTGATTTCTGTACAATTAAGGGCAAAGGTTCACCTTCTCTATTTGTAAATCCTTCCAGAAAAACGCATTTTGCCCCTTGATTTTCTACTAGTAATCCAGATTTTTCTAAATCTTCTACAACGCCAGATAGTAAAGGGTTATAAAAAGATTCCCCGCGTTCAATTATTTGGACATCCAGCAAGTCATAAATTATTTGAAACTCCCACCGCGACTGTTCGCACAGCAGTTTCCAAGCATGGATTGTATCCTCTGCACCTGCTTGTAATCTGACAACTTCTTGCCGTGCTGTTTGTTGAAAAGCTTCATCTGTATCAAACCGCAGTTTGGCTTTGCGGTAAAAAGAGACTAAATCACCAATATCTAAAGCATTAGCGGTGGTAAGCGCGTCTGGGTAGACTTCCCGGAGATAAGCGATTAACATCCCAAACTGCGTACCCCAATCACCCACATGATTTAACCGCAAGACATCGTGTCCTTGGAATTCTAAAATCCGGGCGATGGAATCACCAATAATTGTGGAACGCAAGTGTCCGACATGCATTTCTTTGGCAATATTCGGACTGGAAAAATCCACAATTTCTTTTCTTGGCGTTTTCGCGGCTGAAACTCCCAACCGGAGATCAGCCTGAATCGCGTTTAGTTGTGCTTCCAGGTATGCCGTTTTCAATTTCAGATTGATAAATCCTGGCCCAGCGATTTGGGGTGGTTCGCAGATTTCAGATACTTCTAGTTTCTCAACGATCGCAGCTGCGATCGCTCTTGGTTGCAATCCTTTCTTTTTACTTAGGGATAAAGCCACATTCGCCTGATAATCACCAAATTTAGGATTGCTAGCAGGAACCAAAATTGGATCTACTCCAGCGAAGTCAGCGCCAAAAGCCGCGACTAAAGCCTGCTCAAGCTGAACTTTTAGTTTTTCTTGTGTAGCGTTCATATATAAATTTTATCTGGGAGAGAGGGAATGTAGCTCTGGAAAAGCTTGATTATTCACTTTAGCAATCTGGAGATTCTGAAGAGGGATAAAAACTCAACACGCCGCTTGCAAAAGTATCTTTTTTGCAAAACTACGCCTAGCTCACCATATTTTGCACTTTCAAGTCTTCATCCGCCACGGGGTCGCTAGACATCAATAATAACCTTGCTGTTTTTACAACAAAGTCCTTACACTAGCGACTTACCTTGAGGCGTTTTCGAGCCAATTTATTTCTAAACTATCACAGGCATTGCTAAAAACTCAACTGCCTCAACGGTTTGATTGGGCTGCGTTTTCAGTATAAAGGTGCGTTACACTTCGTTAACCCACCCTATAAAATATTCTCCAAATAAGGAAATTTCCCGAAAATAGGAAATCTGATTGACTTTTGACTTCTCAATTAGCGATATCTGTAACAGAAATTTAGACTCTACAGATAAGTATTACCATGAAAGTACACGAAGTCATTAAACGACTAGAAGCTGATGGTTGGTATCTTGATAGAACTAAAGGTAGTCATCGACAGTTCAAACACCTGATAAACCAGTCTTAGTCACAGTTCCAGGTAAATTGTCTGACGATTTAGCCCCTGGTACTCTCAGTAGTATTTGGAGGCAAGCACAGTTATAAGGAGAACGGCAATGCATTACGTAGTGGTGATTGAAAAGGCGGATAGTAATTACTCTGCTTATGTCCCTGATTTACCAGGTTGTGTAACTACAGGTGCAACCTTAGAAGAAGTCAAGCAAATGATTGCAGAAGCTATTGAATTTCATTTAGAAGGAATGCTAAAAGATGGTTTACTTATTCCTAAACCTACAAGCATCGCTCATGAGGTTGAAGTTGCAAACTACATCAAAACATGATTATAGAAAATCACTCAATTAGCACTAAACAGTCCTCTTAATACACACGACCATTTTTAATTTTATAAATCTCTCTTAGCTACACAGTATTATCATCTGTGTAAAATACAGCTATTTCCTACCAAATATAAAAATTGTTAATAATTTTAGATGATTCATTCACTGTGTAGCTGCAAGTCACACAGTGAATGAGCTAAGACAGAGGGGATGAAAGAATCGAGTTGTATTGAAGCTTCTCTGCTTTTGCCCAATCAAGGCACAACTGACGGAAACGATCGCCCCGCACCTCAAAATTCGGGTACTGATCGAAACTCGCGCAAGCCGGAGATAGCAACACCACAGGCGCTTGATACTCCTTGGCTAATTCCGCCGCTCTGGGGACTGCCCTTTCCATCGTTTCCACAATATGGTAAGAATAATACCCCACCTCTTGGAGGCGTTGGGCAAATGCGGGTGCAGCAGAGCCAATCAATAAAACAGCAGCAGCTTGGGAGTGAATTTTTGCTAGCCAAGCAGTATCATCACCTGCTTTGGCTTCTCCACCAGCAATTAAAATCGCTGGACTTTTTACGGATGCTAAACCAACTTCTGCAGCATCGTAGTTAGTGGCTTTGCTATCGTTAATGAAATCAATACCTTCCCAAGTACAGATATGTTCCAAACGATGAGCAACGCCAGGAAATTCCCGAATCGCACGCGCGATCGCATCACGATTAATTCTGGCTAATCTTGCCGTTGCTACTGCCATCAAGAGATTTTGTTGGTTATGTTCTCCTACCATCCGCAAAGTGGATACTTTCACAATCGGTTCTGGTGCAGAGGTTGCACTCAACTTTTCCACAACCCAGTCGTCTTCGATGTAAAAGCCTTTTTCGCTAATTAGGAAATTTTTTCCTCTCACACTTGTCCAATAAGCATTAGGCCAATTACTTAAACCTTGTTGCCTCAAGCAAGCATCATCGCCATTGAATACTTGCAACTCGGACTGACGCAACAACTTGGCTTTGATGTTGTAATAATTCTCTAAAGTCTGATGGCGACTAAGATGATCCGGTGTGAAAGTCGTCCAAACACCGATACGTGGTGCAAGAGAACTGGAAGATTCTACTTGATAGCTGCTAATTTCTGCAATCACCCAATCAATACAATTTTGGATTTTAGGTCGCACCTTTGGTGCGCTTCCAGCGCAACTTGGATTTTGGATTGGAGTTTCTTTCCCTCTCCCCACCTGGGATAGGGCAACTTCACAAGCGGCGTAGCCAATATTACCGCAGGCGGGCGCATTCAATTCTGCTGCTTGGAAAATGGCAGCAATTAAAGCTGTGGTAGTAGTTTTGCCGTTAGTACCAGTAATTCCTACCCAAGGTAGCCATCGTAAATTTCGCCAAGCAAGTTCCATTTCCCCAATGGTTTCAATACCTAATTGGCGTGCCTCAACTAATACGGGAATATCCCAAGGTACGCCAGGACTAACGACTATTAATTGGGGTAAATTAGCACCATTCAATTCTAGGGATTGGCCTAGTTTAACGGTTATTTGCTCGGCAGCAAGTTGTCGTTGTTGTTGTAGGAGGGTTTCGGAGGTGTTGCCATCACTTAGCTCTACCTCCCAACCTTCCCGTTTCAACAATCTTGCCGCAGCAACACCGGACTTTCCTAATCCAATTACAGTAGCTCTAGGCATAGATTGCAGCAGAGTCCCTGGTTAAGCACTCCCTATAGTAGCGTCTATTGGCAAAAATTACACAACTTTTTGTTGACCTACGCTACAGATTTTTGACGATCGCGCCAAAATCAGCTAAAACACGGGCATGATTGCGAACTAATCCCAGCAGATGTAATCGATTACGCTTCACTTCTGGATTGGAGTCCATAACTAAAACGCTATCTGGGCCATCAAAGAAGTTACTAACTGTCGGAGCAATTTTTGCTAGTGCTGCTACTAAAAGTTGATAATTTCGTGTCTGCTGTGCTGCTGAAGCAAGCGGTACTGATTCGATTAAGGCATTATACAAAGCTTCTTCAGAGGGCTTTTGGAATAATTCTATACGAACTACAGTTGTCGGTTCTAGCTGTTTTGTATCCAAATCACCTTGGGCAGCTAATCGTGTGGAACGGTTAACGGTTTCGTAGATGCTATCTAAGGTGCTGTCGTTGCGAATTTGTTGTAAATATAAGGCGCGATCGCGTACATCCAATAAATCCTTTAACGTCCGTTCTGTGTATTCTGGGTCATTTTCTCCCAAAACTGCATTTACCAAATCGTAATCAATTTGTTTTTCTTCTTGGAGTAAAGTGCGGATGCGTTGTAAGAAAAACTCTTGTAATGCTGCGGTTAATGATGTCTGATCTTTGTTAAATTTAGCTGCAAATTCTGTTGCTATTTGCTCCAATAAATTCTCTAAATTTATCGGCAAATTATCAAACCAAGTAATTTTAATTACAGCATTAGCAGCCCGGCGCAAGGCGAAGGGATCAGACGAGCCAGAAGGAATTAAACCTAAACCAAAGATACTCACCAAGGTATCTAATCTATCTGCCAAACCAACTATTTGACCTGTGAGTGTTTCGGGTAAAATATCACCGGCTCCCGTTGGCAAATAATGTTGAAAAATTGCCTTTGCTACTTCGGCATCTTCACCACTGGCTAAGGCATATTTTTCTCCCATGATGCCTTGTAATTCCGGGAATTCATACACCATTTGAGTTACCAAATCTGCTTTACATAATAAAGCCGCACGTTGGATTCTTTGGCTTTGGTCTTCTTCTAATTCTAATTGGCTGGTTATTCGCTCGGCAATCTTGACTACTCTATCTACCTTGGCACGCACCGAACCCAATTCTTCTTGAAAAGTAACTTTTTCTAACTGGGGTAAAAAGCTTTCTAAAGGCTTAATTAAATCAGCTTCGTAGAAAAATCTGCCATCAGCTAATCTGGCACGAATTACCCTTTCATTCCCTACAGCAACAATATCTGATTTATTGGGATCACTGTTAGAAATGGTGATGAAATTAGGCAATAATTCTTGCTCAAAACTACCTGATTTGAATACAGGAAAATAACGCTGATGAGTAACCATGACTTCAGTAACTACCTCAGTCGGTAATTCCAAAAATTCTGGTTCAAATTTTCCAACAACTGCGGAAGGATGTTCTACAAGGTTGGTTACTTCTTCTAACAAATCGGGGTAAATTACTGTATACCCGCCTAAATTCTCTACTACTGCCTCTACTTGCTTTCTAATAACATTTGCTCGTTCTTCTGAGTCAACGGTGACATAGGCAGATTTGAGGGTGGTAACATAATCAGTCGCTTGGGCAATTGTCACAGGTTCAGGATGCAAGACACGATGACCTTGAGAAATGCGATCGCTCTGAATCGTTTTAGAACCATTCACTAATTCTAGAGACAACACCGTCTCATCTAATAAAGCTACCAGCCAGCGAATTGGTCGCGAAAACCTCGCATCCCCATTCCCCCAACGCATTAACCGCTTACCTTCTAAACCCCAAATCCACTGGGGTACAAGTTCTGTCAAAATTTCCGCCACAGGACGGCCGGGAATTCTTTTTTGTACAAAGACAAATTCCCCTTTTTCCGTGGGGCGAACAAACAGTGCATCCAGTTCCACGCCTTGCTTTTTGGCAAAGCCTGCTGCTGCTGCTGTCGGCTGACTATCTTTAAAGGCGGCTTGGGCGGGGGGCCCTTTAATTTCTTCTTCTCGGTCTGGTTGCTGAGATGGTAGACCTTTAATCAATACCGCCAGACGTCGCGGAGTACCGTACACCTGGACACCTTCGCCCTTGAGGCTGTTTGCTTGCAGGGTTTGGGGAATGCGCTCCCGCCATTGCACTAAAGCATCACTAAGAAAACTTGCAGGTAGTTCTTCTGTACCAACTTCTAATAGAAACCCAGGCATAGGACACTGTTTTCAACTTTGCGTAGCTCAACTTTATCAGTTATTATCTGGCGATCGCTCGTGATTTTTAGGTAACTAGAGTTTTGATGCTTCTTGTGAATCTATAACTATCTACTATCTTTGCTCTACATCTAGAAATAACCGTAAACATTTTACCAAGCTGGAAAATCAGTTAATAAGCTTTGCCATATACATTCCTAAAATGGATAAAGTCGAGCTTAGGTTTGTTAGATGACTTGGCATTTTAGGCAAAACTTCACAAAAAAGTGTTTCTCTTCGTTGATTTATTACATTCACTTCCGTAGTTTCATGCAGTATTTACTTATACATGTTTTTATCCTAAAGTTAGTGTTGTTTACAGATTGATATCTGCATGATGTCAAGCAATTTTAGAGTTTTAACAATGAAAAACATTTTCACCAAAATGGCTTGCTCTTAGTGTTGTGACGCCGATAGCGTCCCTTGCACGTCTCGGAGAGAAGCGTAAAGCCTTCTCTTCGAGAGGCTTCACCAACGGCATGGCTTCAGTTAGAGCGAGTATTTGTTGGCGCAGCATCTCGTAGAGAGCGTCATAGCCCACACTTCGACCCTTCTCTTCTTAGGCTGCGCCTTAAGCGAAGCTATGCCGCAGGCTTTACGTCTCCCTTCGACGTCCCTCAGGGCATCGCAAGCTCAGTGATCCCCGCAGACATCGCTGCTGTGCTAACAACCCTGCTCAGGCTATTGATTTCAACTTTAACTGACTAGTACAGCGGGCGCGTAAATAAACCAACCATACCCTCAGGGAAGCCGCTCTGCGTCAACAAAATGGCGCAAGACCAAGGAATATAATTCTTTTTAGGACTTACGCAAAAAACCTCTCAAACTCTTATTCCTCCGTGTCGCGCCAGTTGCTTCTCCCTACAGTCCTTTGGGCATCCTACGGCAGGCGCTAGCCTCTCACGAATGGGAGAAGGGGAGACGCGCAAGGGACAAGTTTCTTAACCCGCCCAACGCACTGGCTTCTCTGCGGACTCTGTGGTTTGATTTTACGTTACTTGTGTGTAAGTCCTGAGTATATTAAAAATCAAAGCCGTCCTTCCAGGACAGGGCTTGAATCCCATTAATTCCAATCATCAACACTTTTTTCAGTAGTCCTGAGTGCTGAACTGACGACTTGGTTAAAAATATCCCATGTGCCAGTTTAAAGGGCGGAATGCAGGTTATATCCACAAGCTTGAATATAATGCTACAATCCGCCCAGTGTAAAATTAGGCATTAGTTCAGAAACAACCAGACTAACTACTGTCATAATCACCAGAAACTAAAGCCTATGTCTATAAGAACCTAACCTGTTTACACAAGGTAGTATTTTGATTTTTAAGTGTTTTATGCAATCCAAAAATTCTATTTTAAAAATCACCAAAAAAAATTCATAAACAATGTTTAACGCAATATTGAGCAAACAATCTTACAAGTTAAAATAAGTAATAAAAGTAGCAGCCACTACTGGCTATTAAGGAATAAATTCGCTCATTTCAGGCTGTCTTCACAAAATTTACAAATAGCTCATGCACATTCTGATCTATTCCTACAACTATCATCCAGAGCCGATTGGAATTGCTCCCTTAATGACTGAATTGGCAGAAGGATTAGTAAAGCGAGGTCATGAAGTGCGGGTGATTACCGGAATGCCCAACTATCCTCAGCGTGAGATTTACGATGGATATCGGGGTAAATGGTACGTTACTGAACATAAAAATGGCGTCACTATTCAGCGAAGTTACCTCCGAATTAAGTCTAAACCTAACCTCGTGGATCGGCTGTTGCTGGAGTTGAGCTTTGTTTTCACGAGCTTACCCCAAGCCTTTAAAGGCGGACGTCCTGATGTAATTATCTTAACAGTTCCGCCTCTTTTAGGAACGTTACCAGCAACAATATTTGGTTGGTTATATAACTGCCCGATAGTTCTGAATGTGCAAGATATTTTACCAGAAGCTGCTGTACGTATTGGACTATTGAAAAATAAATGGATGATCCGAACTCTTGCAGCTCTAGAGAAATTTGCATATCGAACTGCACACACTATTAGTGTCATCGCTGATGGGTTTCGTGAGAATTTAGTGAATAAAGGAGTACCTGTTAATAAAATCGTTTGTATTCCCAATTGGGTGAATCTAAATTTCATCCACCCCTTACCAAAACAGAACAACTCCTGGATATCTAGCCATCAACTGGATGGAAAATTTGTAGTACTTTATTCGGGCAACATTGCTCTAACGCAAGGTTTAGAAACAGTAATAGAAGCAGCAGTTTGCTTGCGTCATCTCAGGGATATTGTCTTTGTTATCGTTGGCGAATCAAGAGCATTGCAAAGGTTGCAGGAATATTGTCTATTAAATGGAGCAGATAATGTTTTGCTGCTACCGTTGCAGTCGCGAGATAAACTACCCGAAATGCTAGCAGCATCCGATGTCGGGCTGATTGTGCAAAAGCGCAATGTGATTTCGTTCAATATGCCTTCAAAAATACCACTGCTGTTGGCGAGTGGTCGCCCGATTGTGGGTTCAGTTCCCGCCACTGGTACTGCTGCTAAAGCAATCAAACTCAGTGGTGGTGGGATAATTGTTGAGCCAGAATCACCCGATGCAATGGCCGCTGCGGTGCATGATTTATATGCTAATCCTCCTCTCAGGGTGAGGCTAGGTAACACAGGAAGACAGTTTGCCGAAGAAAACTATTCCTTGGAGCAAGCACTTGATCGGTATGAGTGGCTCTTTTCTCATATTGTTGCTAACCGAAAATCAACTGTGGGTATCTTGCCGAAATTGGATTCTAAAGAATCAGTTGTGGATGGTTGAAGAGCATGGAGCAAAACAGTTCTTCTTTTTCGAGTTTCAAGTTCTGAGTAAAGAAGTGAGATTCCCGACTCGATACTTAGCACGGGCTACGCCCCACTACGCTAACAGCACTCCATCAGAGGCATTGGGCATGGGAGGATTATTAGTTTGGCTACACAGGCAAAACTCTGATTGAAATAAATTAAATCACCCATTCAGGTGAGTTAAAAATCAACCGATCGGGTGACCTAAGTGTAGGAAGTTGAGACTGCTCAAAAATAGGATTCTAGAGAACACTGATTGATTGCACATCGTTCTTGGTGAGGATAACTCAATGAAACTCGCAACCTTGATTAATAGAGCTGAATTAATCAGCGTAGGCGTAGCCTGCTGTACCCCTACTCAAAAGCCAGCTACGCGTAGCGCGATGCCTTGAGCTTGCCGTTTGCGGAGCATCTCCAAGAGTTAGGTCTGGCACAGAAGCATCGCTCCATACCCTTTTCTTCCCTAAGATCAGTATTCACTACGACTTAAGAGCGGATAAACTCATTTGTACCTTATGCTATTTTTTCCCACTATGTGGTTATAATGCAAGCAAGCACTTACATGTGCAAGCAAGCGCTTGCAAACGCTCATGGAAAACTTAGCCTCAAGGATGGTACAAACTTGTGCACGCTTGATAAAGTCAGCAACTAAGATGTTTGCAACAGCAGGTTTAACCGGAGCCACAACGCGAGAAATTGCTCGTGTTGCTGCGGTCAATGAGGTAACTTTATTTCCTCATTTTCAGAACAGAGAGTAACTACTAGCTGCTGTGATTACTGAAGCGATCGCTTTACAGTCCCAAGCCTTAGCGGATCATGACAACTAGACTAAAAACCTATACATTGACCTCAAGAATTATCTAAGGCTTTGCAATCGGATGATGGAGGAGCATGAAGACCTGATTCGGACATTTATTCCAGAAGCGAAGCGACATCCTCAGGACGCACGTCTGATCATATACGAAAATGACAAATCGCTGCGCGAACAGCTGGTTATGTACCTACAGAAGAGTACAGTGTCCTCAGATATAGATTTAAAAGCATCTGTGGATAGTTTTACAGGTATATTGCTTCACGGTATGCCGCGTTTTAGCGATACACCTACCACACTAAGCTACAGTGGTAAATACTACATGGAAACTTGTGTTAATTTATTTGTGCGCGGTATTAGCACTTTGCGATTGAAGGAGGCTGGAATTTCAGTTGATTTGCCTGCAACAAGATGAACCTGACATTTAAGTGTGCTCTCACCCTGAACAAATACTAACGGTTTATACTTATTTTCGGGGTTTTATAAGTTACATATATGAATAATTTATAGGAGTTAGACAATGTACAAATTAACCATAGTATGGTGAACAATATTTATTCGTTTAAGGTGCTGGATATAATGAGCGATCGCCCAAATACCCAAACAATATATTTGTCACCAACATAGAGAAAAAAGGGCTAACAAACTATTCAAATAATGCTTTTTTAGCGAAGAGTAGATTACCCAAGTCTAAATCCACAAGACGAGAAAATAAATATGACCCATTCTGAGTTTCCTGACTCTCCCCTTCCCGTTGAAATAGAACAGCCTGCTATTACTGATTCTAGTCAAGAGTTGCAACCATTGCCAAAGCGATCGCCTAAGCAACCTCGAAAGCGGCGTTGGCCTTTGGTGTTGGGAATTATCCTGTTAATTGCAGGTATTGGTTTTGGTTGGCGCTGGTGGCAAACTAGGAATGCTAGCAATGCAGCAGCGGGTGCTGGAGCAGGTGCTCCTCAACCGGCAATTCCCGTCAAGCTAGCAACTGTGCAAACCCAAACTGTGCAGGAGAGTTCGGAGTTTATTGGCTCCTTAGAAGCACCACTGTCTGTACCAATCAAGCCACAGATTGGAGGGCGAATTAGCCAGATATTCATCAAAGAGGGCAACCGTGTTCAACAAGGGCAAGTAATTATTAGCCTAGAAATTGATGATGCCCAAGCCCTGCTACGACAAAAACAAGCAGCACTACAACAAGCACAGGCAAATCTTGCCGAACTCAAAGCCGGAACTCGAACAGAAGTAGTTTTGCAAGCCAAAGCCCAGTTAGATCAGGCCCAAGCAAAATATCAAGATGCCGTATCTGGATCGTTACCACAGCAAATTCAGCAGGCTGAAGCTCAAGTTAATTCCGTCAAATCCGATCTAGTACTAGCACAAGCACGAGCAAAGCGATACGAACAATTAACAAAACAAGGGGCAACTTCCCAAGATACCCTAGATGAATACGTCAAAAACAAAGATAGTACTGAAGCAGCGCTGGTTGCAGCCCAGAAAAACTTAGAGCAACTTCGCAAAAACAGAACTGCTAATATCCAGCAGCTAGGTGCTGCCTTAGAACAACAGAGACAAAACTATCGGCAACAGGTGAACGGCAACCGCCCAGAAGATATTGCCCAAGGGCGATCGCAAGTAAGCCAAGCAGCGGCTGAAGTCCAGTCGGCTCAAGTCCAAGTGCAATACACAAAAGTCTTAGCTCCTTTCACAGGTATTGTTGGTAATATCCCAGTCAAGCTAGGACAGTATGTAGGACAAGGGGATCAACTCACCACATTGACCAAAAACGACTCTTTAGACCTGAATATATCCATTCCGCTAAATCAAGCCAAAAAGTTGCGCTTGGGTTTACCTGTGCAAATGCTGGATGTCCAAGGCCAACCCACAGCAACGGGTAAGATCAGTTTTATTTCTCCAAATGCTAGTTTAGATTCGCAGACAGTTTTGGTGAAAGCCAACTTTGGCAATTTGAGAAATCGACTGCTTAATCTTCAGTCAGTGCAAACCAGAGTAATCTGGAACAAACGTCCGGGAATCTTAATTCCAGTTACATCAATATCTCGCTTGGGTGGAGAGACTTTTGTGTTTGTGGCTCAAGCACCAGAACAAAAGCCTAAAGCTGAAGCATCCGCACAAAATCCTAAAGCTGAAGCACCGGCACAAAGTCCTAAAGCTGGAGCGCCATCTTTAGTAGCTCAACAAAAGCCCGTGAAATTGGGAGTTATTGAGGGGAATAATTATCAAGTTATCGAAGGACTAAAAGCTGGGGACAAAATTGCTGTTTCTGGTATTCTCAACCTAACTAATGGTGCTCCCATCACTCCTGCTCCTGAAGAAGTGGGTAATCGGAGTTTTTAATATTTGTACCAATCGAGAACCACTAATGCTCAATATTTTTAGGACTTACACACTGTACATAAGTACTACATACAATTTGGGTGTTTCAGCCATGTTTTGCACCAGGGCGATGTCTACGACGGGCTATTCAGCGTCGCAAATATAGCAAATCTTTCTTTATGCGAAGCGTCTGAAACGACCAAATAGCATCAGATATACAGCGTATTGCAGGTAAATGAAGTACACGGATAGGGGCACAACATGTTGTGCCCCTACGATGATCTGTACCTCACCTTGGCGCAGCCTAAGAAGAGAAGTTACAATTTACTGTATTATGGTTAATTTGTACAGTGCATAAGTCCTAATTTTGAATAAATTTACATCTTTGAAAGGGGAAAGCGTGAATAATCATGAAAATCGCTATTGGCAGTGATGAACGCACCAACCTTACCGATAAAATAGTGGAAGAACTTAAGCAACGTGGGCATGAAGTTATACCCTTCGGTTCCCTAACCGAGAATGATCCTGAAGTTGATTGGCCTCTCAGCTGTAGTAAAGTTGCTTTGGCAGTGGCAACCCAGAAAGCGGATGAAGGGATTGTCTTTTGTTGGACTGGTACAGGTGCATCTATTGCCGCCAACAAAGTCTCAGGGATACGTGCAGCTTTGTGTCATGATGCCGAGACGGCACGCGGGGCCTGCATCTGGAATCATGCGAATGTCCTTGTACTTGGTTTATGTGCTACTACAGAAGCGATCGCTAAAGAAATATTAAATGCCTGGTTTAGCACGCCCTATTCTGAAGATGACTGGAACCTCGTGCAAATGGAGCGGATTAGACAGTTAGAGAAAAGTGCTTTATTTCAGTAATCTTAGACCACTAAGGGTAACCAACACTGTGGAACCTTCATGCCCAATCACGCCAATAGGTAGGTTAATATTTCCCAGAAAGTTGCCCACCAAAAGCAACATAATGAAACCCAACGCTACGAATATATTCTGTTTTACTATGACTTGCGATCGCCTACCCAAATGCATCGCCACAGCAATTTTTTCTAACCTGTCTGCCATCAGGACTATATCTGCGGTTTCCAATGCCACATCACTACCAGATATTCCCATCGCTATACCTACAGATGCTTGCGCTAAGGCTGGTGCATCATTAATCCCATCGCCTACCATTGCCACAGTTTGATATTGGTGCTGTAGATGGCGGATAACATCCAGCTTATCTTCTGGTAGAAGTTGGGCATATACCCGATCAATTCCTACTGCTTTGGCGACACTGTAAGCAGTTTCCTCGTTATCCCCGGTTAACATGACAATTTGCTCAATTCCCAGTTTCTTTAACCGGGTAATGGTTGCGGCTGCTTGCGCTCTTACTTCATCTGCGATCGCAATTACACCCATTACCTCTGCCCCCCTCCTCGCTTGTGGGGTGGGGTTCTTCGCTACCCAAACCACAGTTTTACCTTCTTGCTCCAAAGATTGAGCTATTTCTCGCAATTCTTCAGGTAAATTTGTCACATACTGTTGCGCAAAAACGGCATTGCCGACAATTACCTGTTGCTCTTGAGCGATTCCCATAATTCCCTGTCCAGGTATAGCTTGCACTTGGATTGCACCAACCCAATCCAAATCACCAGCCGCCTGCACAATTGCCTTACCGATAGAATGTTCTGAATAGGATTCCACACTAGCAGCGGCTTTTAATACATCAGCTTGGGTGTATCCACCAGATGAAATTACCTGAAATACCTGCACCTGTCCTGTTGTCAGAGTACCAGTTTTATCAAATGCGATCGCTCGGACTTTGCCAATCTTCTCCAACTGTGCCCCATTTTTAAACAAAATTCCTTGTCTTGCACCATTGGCGATTCCTGAAAGCAGTGTGGGCATAATTGCAGCCATCAGCGCACAGGGAGAAGCCACCACCAGGAAAGTAAGAGCGCGATAAATTGTCGTTTCCCAATCCCAACCCCACAGAAATGGTGGTAAAGTTGCCAGTAATATCCCAGCGACTACAATAACTTTGGCATATCCCTTCTCAAAGCGATCGATAAACTCTTGCGAAGGAGGTGCTTGAGTCTTTGCTTGTTCTACCAAGCGAATCACACGCACAATTAAACTGCTTTGGGCTGGTTTGTGTACCTTAATTTGCAATCCACCATAGCCGTTGAGTGTGCCGGCAAATACTTCTGCGCCCACTGTTTTCTCCACAGGTAAAGACTCGCCTGTAATTGCAGCTTGATTAAGGGTGCTGTAACCAGATAAAATTATCCCATCAGTAGGAATTAGCTCTCCGGGTTTGACGACAATCTCATCACCCACCTTTAGCTGACTGATCGGAATTTCCTCTTCCCTTCCCTGATGCAAAACCCGTGCTGTATCTGGTGTCAAACTCATCAAACTGCGGATACTCCGCTCAGTTCGCTGCATTGCATAACCTTCTAATGCGCCACTGATGGCAAAGATCAGAATCAAAATTGCCCCATCAATAATTAGATGATATTCTCGTCGCCATAAGCCGAGGCTAGCAGCACCAATAGCCGCCACAATCATCAGCAAATCTACATCGAGTTCTTTTTCTTTGAAGAGAGTAGTCAATCCCTCCCGCGCACTTTCGTAACCACCAATTAGATAAGCAGCGGGTAGCAGCAGGAATGCCAATTCCAACGCGCCCAGATGTAAGGCGAACCATCCGAGAAATAGCAGTAAGCCACACAAAAGGGCGGCTACGGTATCTCTGTGTTCTCTGGTGAATTGGTTCAAACGTTGGGAGTAGAGCATGAGAGGTGAATTTACAGGGACTCTCTCAAGCTAAACCTTGACATTAATGTTAATGTCAAGGTTTAGCGTGAAAAATGCTCTAAGAATGTGTAGGTTCGCAGAGTTATTCTTTATGGTAGTGTGTGTTTTATTCTAGGTATGATACGGTAATTTATAAACCTTTAAATTTATTATCAAAGGATAAAAGCGATTGCCTCTGGTAAGCTTTGCCATCGCAAAAAATGCTAAATCTTGTTGATACCAGTGTTAAAGTTCAAGATATAAATGACTAATAAATATCTGTAATAGTCGGAGTTATCTTGCTGTTAGAGACTAAAAACCAACCAAATTTAATTCTTTATGTAACCAAGATTGATGACAATCCCCATCATTTTAATAAGTTATTTAAACTCAGGGATGAAATTGAGCAGCTACCCCAAGATTGCTTAAATATCAAGGTAGATTTTCACTACTGCGAATTTTTAGGACACTACGGCGTTGCTTTTTTGGGGGGATTATTCCGTCTTATCGAAGCTCGTGGCGGCTCTCTCGCTTTCGATTGGAATACACTTCCAGACAAAATTCGGATGAACTTAGCTCAGAATGGCTTCTTGTATGATTTCGGTTTTAACACGAAACCGTGGGATGGCAACTCAATACCTTACCGGAATGATCTTCAGCAGGATATGAGTGCTATTGCAGATTACCTGAAATATAATTGGCTGGGCAAAGGTTGGGTCAATATCAGTCCAAGACTACAAGATGCAATTACAGGGCGAGTCTTAGAGATATATTTCAATGCATTTGATCATAGTCAATCTGCTATGGGGGTGTTCAGCTGCGGTCAGCACTACCCCAAGCTTGGTTTTCTTCATCTAACAGTCATCGACTTTGGTATTGGTATCCCTAGTAATGTTCGCTCTCTACCTCAGAACTCAGACAAGACTGCTAATGAGGCTCTACAGTGGGCGTTCGAGCCAGGAAATAGCACTAAGCAAGACAGTATCTCCCGTGGCGCAGGCCTAAATTTATTGCAGGAGTTCATCGTAAAAAATCATGGAAACCTTACAATCTTTAGTAATGACGGATATGTCAATATAGGCGATAATATTATATATGAGAACAAATGTACTAATTTTAGAGGAACCCTGATTAATATTGCAATTCGGTGTGATGAATCTTGCTACTGCCTAGCAACTGAAGCTCATCAACTTAAGAAGCGGTTATTTTAAATAGGGAGATAGAGGAATGGCATACAAAATTTTTGATATCGTCGGGAAATACGCCATCAGCGCTGAGAGTGGTCAGAAGGTATATGATCAGATTCATCCAGTTCTGCTTTCTGGCAACCCTGTAGAATTAGATTTTACTGGAGTTCAGGTCTTTGCATCTCCCTTTTTCAACTTGGCGATCGCTCATCTGTTGAAAGATATTCCAGCAGATAACCTGAATCGACTGGTTGAGTTCACCGCTATAAGTTCTGAGGGGTGGAATGTTCTTGAACGTGTGATTGCCAATGCCAAGCATTACTATTCCGATGAGCAATTTCGTAATGCGGTTGATGCAGCGATCGCAGAACAGGCTGCAACTTTTTAAAGCATGGTGGTTAACTTTAACATCCAAGCTGATATCATCGACATCAAAACTGATAATCCCCAGCAGAATGATATTTTTCTTGTAGATACCAACGTCTGGTTTTGGCAAACTTATATAAATGCTGGGTTTGGTACTCAAACTTCCAAATTCAGCAATTATCTCAAATATATCAATCAAGCTCTTGTAAATGGAGCCACACTGACATATTCTGGACTAATTTTGGCTGAATTGGCTCATATCATTGAGAAAACTGAATATAACATTTATACAAAATCACATGGGTTTTTGTCACTAAAGGAATACCGTCATAATTACCCAAATGAACGGATGAATGTTGTAGCTGAAGTTCAGTCAGCTTGGAGTCAGGTTAAGGCGCTTGCTGTTCCTGTTAATCTAACAGTAGATGACGCAACAACCGATGCAGCACTAAACAGATTCCAAACTCAAGCTGTTGATGGCTATGACTTACTACTTCTCGAAGCTATTAGCAGGGCAGGAGTAGGGAAAATTAAAATTATCACACATGATATGGATTATGCTGTTGTTCCAGATATTCAAGTATTTACGAGCAACAAGAACGTCATCCAAAAAGCTAATATACAGAAAAAATTATCAGCTAGCAGATAGTTTAACTAAGACTAGGTTAAAAGCGTAGACACGCAGTGGCTTGTCGTCAGACATCGCCTTTCCTAAACGCCTCCTCAACAACAATTAACTTGTTTAAGACTATAATTCGTGGAAATCAACAGCAGCGATCTGACAATTAAGCAGTTAACGCACTTGGTAGGCGGCGGTTTAACTCCGCGGATGGTACGGCATTACCATCAATTGGGACTATTACCGCAACCAGTGCGATCGCCTAGCAATTATCGTCTCTACACCCAAAAAGATGTCCTCAGGTTGCAAAGGATTGTCGCACTGAAGCAGCAAGGGTTTCAGCTAAACCATATCCGCAATATTTTGGAAGTGGAACCAGAAGCCGACACAACTGTTAACCTGATGGGACAACTCCAGCAGCAATATCGAGCGGTGATGCAACAAATTTCCCAACTGCGGCAAACTGCATCAGCACTAGAAGGATTATTGGGGCGCGATCGCCATTGTCAAATTATCCAAGCGGAAGTTTTGGCACAACTCAAGTTACTCGATGTCGAAACTCAAGCTGGATTGGGGGGATTGGAAAATCTGTGGAGTGGCTTGGATGCCGAAATTCATACCCATTCGGAAGCTTTTTCAGAATCGCTACAACGCTTACTACCTGATTTATCTCACCGTTCGGAAATTGAACAGCACTTAATTTCTCAGTTGGTTTTGGCTTGTGGCGATGTCAGTTTGGTGTCCTTTGTGAAGTTGAGTCGAGATGCGATCGCAGCTAGTCGAGAAGCTCTATCTGCAAGCTGTCAAATTGTTGTCGATACCCAAACGGTTGCTGCTGCTTTGGATCAAACTCGATTACTTCACTTGGGATGCCACATCGAAACCTTGATTGATAACCCCCATATTACCACCGCCACAGAGGCTGAACTTGCCTTTTGGCAGCATCGAGAATGGCGATCAAAATTGCAGCAAGTAAATCAGGGTTGTGTGCTGGTAGTCGGTTATGCTCCCTCAGTCCTTGTAGAAATTTGTGAAGCCCTCACCAACCAGAAAATTCAGCCTGCACTAGTAATTGCAATGCCCATTGGCTTTAGCCATGCTCCCGCAGCCAAGCGACAACTGATGCAACAAGGGATACCTTTTATTACAGTTGAAGGGACTTTGGGAGGTGGCGCTTTAGCTGCTACTGCCCTAAATGCTTTAGTAGAATCACTGATTGATAAGCCAGATTGTCATTGTTATCTTAAAAATCTAGTAGATTCCCTTGAGTGCTGAACAATGAATATTTATTTTTACATTCCCCAAAACCAATGGCCTAGCGATCGCATATTAGAAAGTTCGGATCTTTACTGGCAATGGCAAAATTCTTTACGTTACGGTCAAGGGCGATATAACTGGACTTTACAAACCTATCTTCACCTTAAACATGATGGGTTTCCATGTCAATTGGTAGGAACTTTACCCAGTGAAGGAATTGTTTTGGCGCATCGCGATTTTTTACCAGACAACCTACAACCAACAGCACAATTATTGATTGTTTGTTTGCGTGCAGATAGAAGTCATCATCCTTACGCACAGCTTCATATTATCCAAAATACTCAAGATGAAATTACAAGATACTCTGCAAGTCTTTGGCAAACCTATTATATGCCCCATTGGCCCCAGTCTGGATTGATTCCTCGCGATCATAAGCGTGGTGATAGATTTGAAAATGTTGCCTACTTTGGTCAAGTAGACAACTTGGTTGCCCAGATGCAAACAGATGCCTGGAAACACCAAGTCAATGCCTTAGGTTTAAATTGGAATATTGTGAACTTTGAACGCTGGCACGACTACAGTGATGTGGATGTTGTCATTGCCGTGCGTAGCTTTGATAGCAATGTATATAATATTAAACCAGCATCTAAATTATATAATGCTTGGCAAGCTGGAGTTCCGATCATTCTTGGTCGTGAATCTGCTTACCAATATGAACGTAAAAACGAACTCGATTATATAGAAGTAGCTTCTGTAGACGAGATAATTGCATCTCTGAAACGCCTGGGCGATAACCAGAAATTACGTCAAGCAATGACAGACAATGGTCGTATTCGATCTGTAGAAACGGGGATTGAGCAACTGACTGCACGGTGGCGTAGCTTTTTAACAGACGTAGCCTCTCCTACGTATGAACGCTGGCGAGATGCATCAAGTTGGCAACGCAAAATATTTTTACAACGCCGTTACTTCACTTTAAAGATAAGTAATATTAAATCTCGCCTAAATAAACTTTTATCAACCCATAATTAGTTAATAATTTTCCATTTGATTTATAGAAATTGAATGCAACTATACTATAGCAATCCTATTTGATCTGTAAAGATTATTGAACCGCCAAACCGCCAACTCTTGGAGAGGCTTTGCCAACGCGCAGCATCTAGTAGAGAAGAGCACCAAGAGAAGAAGGAAAGAAGTTTACGAATCATTTAGGACTGCTATAGATAAATCTTAATGAGCAAAATCTTACATATTATCTAGTTTACAACTCAAAAATAAAATGCTTCCAAATAAAAAAATATCCTATCGCTCTGAGGGCATGGGAGCAGGCAATACAGTTCAGTTAAGTATTTCTTCCTTCTCTTTGTGACGGCAGTCGCTCATGGGGAGCGACTGCGGTGAGTCCAGCATTGCGGGAGGGTTTCCCTCAGTAGGTGACTGGCGAACCCGTAAGGGTAGACGGGTTAAGAGGCATAAAGAAGGCAGTGCACCCAAGCGGTTTCCCGACTTGTCCCAAGCGCCTCTCCCCACAGGAGTTGCAACTGCCGTCAAGTGGCGTGGAAACCCCCTGTTCCCGCGCTGCTGAACCGTTTTGCGTCTACGTTAAAAAAATTAACTAATCACAAAGAGTTTTAGCCTTAACCCAAGCGTATTGGGGGAGCAGGGGGAGGAAAAGTCGTAGTGAAGTCCAGAAATGGGATAATTTATTTTTTGGACTTCCCTAAGCTACCAACTTGGTATAAGTTGCAATATAAATTAGAAAATTTTATAGTAAACAGACTCTGGCAATTAGAGTATAAATCATTATGCTATACAAGCTGTATTAAAGTATAAAAACATACAAATATACTGAAAGAATTAGAAGTAAAGATAACTCAGATGTATAATTAGCGCGTCTGCTCCATAATCTTTAAAAAGATAGCGATTTAGGACTGGCAGGCTTTCTATTTTTTACTTTAATAAGGGGCATATGTGGCAACAAGAAAAAAAAGATACTTCGATAGTCAGGCTGGTATTATGGGTTGTCTTAGCTACGACCCCTATGGCAGTAATGGTGGTATCTGCACCGATACTGGCACAATCTACACCTAAAGCTCCCTCTTTTACACTGCCACAAACAGTGCAGAATGGGACGACGGTGCGGATTGACGGTTCAAATAGCTTGGCTGCGATCAATCAAAGCCTGAAAGAAAGTTTTGAAAAACAATTTTCTGGCACAAAAGTTGAAGTTGCTGCTAACGGCACTGGTAGGGCACTAAAAGATTTGCTAAATGGCAAAATCGACATAGCAGCAATGGGGCGTGGATTGACGCCAGCAGAAAAAGCCCAAGGACTAGAGCAAGTTCGCTTGCGCCGTGAGAAGATTGCGATCGTGGTTGGTGCAGATAATCCTTTCAAAGGAAGCTTAACCAGTAAGCAATTCGCCCGGATTTTCCGGGGACAAATTACAAATTGGTCACAACTGGGAGGTCCTTCTCTTAAGATTCGGTTAATCGATCACCCTAACACGAGTGAGACTCGCAATACTTTTCGCGCTTATCCAGCCTTCAAGACTGCTGAATTTGCTACAGGCTCTAATGCTACCCAAGTAAGTGATGATAATACCGCAGAAATCATCAAACAACTAGGTAAAGACGGCATCAGTTATGTGTTAGCTAATCAGGTGTCGAAGCTCAAAGGTGTGCGAGTTCTGCAATTACATCAAGCCTTGCCAGATGATGCTAAATATCCCTTCTCGCAACCTTTAGTTTACGTTTACAAAAAAAATCCCAGCTTAACCACAATAGATTTTCTTGGCTTTACCCTTGCACCCCCAGGACAGCAGGCTATAGAAAAAGCTAGAACGGCTGAAGCAAAAGCGATCGCAGCCAGCGGATCACAACAACCTGCTCCCACGTCTTCCCCCAGTGCCCAGACGACACCAGCTGCTACGCCTTCCCCTAGTGCCACCACTTCTGTATTTGGCGAACAGCCCTTTGTGGCAGCTCCTGCACAAAATAGTCCAATTGTAAACAAAGAAACACCAATTTGGTTGCTGCTACCTGTCTTTTTTATGACTGTAGCTGGAGGGTTACTATGGTGGACTCTAGGAAAACGCTCATTGCCCACTGAGAAAACAGACAACTTACCAGAATCAAATCCTCGTCCACCTAGTACAGAAGATGCAGAAATGGCTGTGATGGCATCGAGCACAGCTGCCTCCCATAATGGAGCGATGCTTGAGGAGCAGCCAGTGTCGCACTTCCAAGAGCAAGAAACCCCTGATCGCACTCCTTTCAACATCTATGCTCAAACACAATCAGACTTGAACCAGAACGCTACTCAGGGCACATCAAATTTAGTACAAGAGACAACTAATGGCTCCTCTAACCTCTATGAAGGCACAACCTCAGGCGTAGCTAATGGATCAAATAACAACTTGGGAGCCGCAGCTTTAACCGGTGGTGCGGCTCTAGCAACAGGCATCGGGACGGCTACCTGGTCTACCTTTACCAACAAAGAAACAGAAACAGATGCGATTCATCAGACAGACGAAGTAAATAATTATCCGGGGACATATACTCCTGAGTCGGATGAAATTGCATGGGACATAGAAGCTCCAGCGGCTGTAGTAAATACTTCATATCCTCACCTGGTTAATATTCCAGAAGAGGCATCTGATGTAGAACTGCCTTCATCTGAGGTTACAGCCCCACTCCCCGAATTACCAGATGTGCCAGAAGTAACATCTGATTTTGGATATTGGGATACAGAAGTTAGTGAAGATCAGATAGATGAGGAACTCCAGGCAGAATTGAACTGGTTAGAGAGTATTACCTCAACTGAAGATACAGCCTCAGTAGATGAATTGCCCTTACCAGAGTCTGGGGAAGTGGCAACAAATATAGAACCCTCAGCGGCACAAACATCTTCACTGCTCGATTTCCCAGAATTTCCAGAAGATATATTGAATCTGGTAGCGGACGCATCTGAACCCAGTGCCGATTTGCTAAAGTCAGAATCTCAAGCAGAGCCGACTGTTGGGGAAACTGTTGCTGAAGACTCCACAGATTTTGCCGCCGCTGCTGCCCTAGCAGCAGGCACAGGGATTGGAGCCTGGGCTACGATTGCATCAGATGCCCAAGGACAAACTGATGCTACGGTTGATAATGCGCCGATGTCTACGACGGGCGTAGATGCAGCAGCCGAAACAGCTATTGGTTTGGTAGATGCAGATGAACAGAGCAGTATTCTGCTCACACCGCATACTTATACCTCGGCTGATGTCTCTTGGGAGATTTCCGAAACCAAGAAAGCAGCGATGCGCCAACAGGGTGGCTCCCAATTAGTAGTGCGGCTCTACGATGTGACTGGGATTGACTTAAGTTATCAAACTCCCCACTTAATACAGCAGTATGAATCTGAGGAGACAGCACACGATCGCCTGGTGGATATTCCCGTCACCGATCGCGAGTACATAGCTGAAATTGGCTATGTCGCTGATGGCGAACGCTGGTTATTCATCGCTCGTTCAGCGATCGTTCGTGTCTTCAGTCCTGTCCATCCAGATCCCATAGTTGATCATGTGGCGATTGCGGATGAAACAGATATTAACTTGGTGGATGTAGAAGAAGAGAGCAGTATTGTGCTCACACCTCGCACTCCCCAATGGGCTGATGTCTCTTGGGAGATTTCCGAAACCAAAAAAGCAGCGATGCACCAACAGGGCGGCTCTCAATTGGTAGTACGGCTCTATGATGTGACTGGGATAGACCTGAGTTATCAAAGTCCGCACCTGGTACAGCAGTATGAATGTGAAGAGACAGCACGCGATCGCTTTGTGGAAATTCCTATCAGCGATCGCGACTACATAGCTGAAATTGGCTATGTCGCTAATGGCGAACGCTGGTTATTCATCGCCCGTTCAGCGATCGTTCGTGTCTTCAGTCTTGCCCATCCAGATCCCACCGTTGAAAATGTAGCGTTAGCAAACGAAACAGCTATTGGCTTGGTAGAAGCCCAAGAACAGAGCAGTGAACAAGAGAGCAGTGAAGAAGAGAGCAGTGTTGCGCTCACACCCCGCACTCCCAAATGGGCTTATGTTTCTTGGTACATTTCCAAGACTCAGAACGAAGCGCTGCTGCAACAAAAGGGTGGCTCCCAATTGGCAGTGCGGCTCTACGATGTAACTGGGATTGACTTGAGTTATCAAAGTCCCCAGCTTGTACAGCAGTATGAATGTGAAGAGGTAGTACAGGGACGCTTTGTGGCTATTCCCGCCAGCGATCACGACTACATGATTGAAATTGGCTATATCGCTGATGGCGATCGTTGGTTACTCATAGCTCGTTCAGCTAATGTTCGGGTTTTCAGTCGTTCCCAGGGAGATTTCTGGTTTGTGGCAGATGCTGAGTTGATTATTCACGGAGCAACCCAACCAAATACAAGTGTAAACATTGGTGGACATACCATCAAAATCAAACCCGATGGCACTTTCCACCTGCGTCTCCCCTTTTCAGATGGTTTAATGGACTATTTCATAACGGTAGCTGCTGATGGGGAATCCACTAGAACTATCCATAAGAAGTTCTTTCAGGAAACTTCCGAAAGCTAGAAATTACCTTGAGTTATCCCCTCTAACCCTATTCTCCCCTTTCTGGGGGAAATGGGGAGAGGGTTAATTTAGTGAAAGCCTTGCTGTATAATAAGTGGGCGATACTGGATTTGAACCAGTGACCCCATCCGTGTGAAGGATGTGCGCTACCCCTGTGCTAATCGCCCAAGACTTTTCATATTATCATAACTTACTCACATTTACGCTTACAAAAATACATTAGATAATTTGCTCAGTGGATTTAAGTAAAAATTCAAGCTCTTCATTATTTTTGGATTTTGAAACTGAGCCATCCTCACTACTATTGTTTATCCTTTATCTCATATAAGCATTAAGTGTTTCACCTCTTGCCTCTTCATACTGATTTTTTCTGGGTTATATGATTCATATAGACTAAAGAATCACAAAATTAACTCAACACCAAGCATTCTGTTTTTGTCTGGCTTTCCCTCTTTTACCTGGTGGAATTTTGAGAAAGGCTCTAATATACTGGATTTGAATCAGTGACCCCATCCACGTGAAGTATGTGCGCCACTCTTGTGTTAATCGCCCAATGTTGACTCGCGGTAGCAGCCCAATAATGAGTATTTCCAGCTTCTGGCTAGAAACGAGATTTTTCCTTAATCCGTCGAGGCGGACTTTGCCTGTATAGCCGCAAATAATCTTCGCCCCGCCTTTCACTTGCGGAAAACACCGAAATTAGAAAGTAAACTGGGGTTTGAATAAGTAAAACGTCATTTTACTTGCGGAAAACACCAAAATGAGAAAGCAAACTGGGGTTTGAGTAAATCAAATGTCATTTTGCTTGCGGAAAACACCAAAATGAATAAGTAAAATGGCATTTTGAGAAAGTAAAATGGCATTTTGAGAAAGCATTTCAGTATTTTAAGAAAGTAAACAGACTTTTTGATCAAGAAATTATGCATTTACTTTATAATTTCCCCTCCTCTAATAAAGGGTAGTGTTACAGAAAGTGTCACCAGGGGCAAAGTAATGAATAAAGTACTGAATTTTATTCGGGAGTTAGAACTTTATCCACTTTGATTTTGGTTTATTGGGTAAAAAGGGTTGAACAGCACATGAAAATCTCTCTTTAGTTACGGCTCCAATTAAAATCGGAACTTTTTAGCAATAGTAAGCGTAGGCATCGCTAGACGAAATTCTCATAAAAGTAACGTTAGATTTTACCCTAACAGGACTTACGCACAGGTAACGGAAAATCGTAGACGCATTCGCGCAGCGTCTGTCTGCGACACGCTGCGCGAACGTAGAGAAGCGGCTTGCCGTAGGCTACCGCAGAGTCCGCAGAAAAGCCAGTGCGCCCTTGCAGTTAAGAGACTTGTACCCCTCCAGGGAAGCAAGCTACGCTCTTAGCGTTCCCGTAGGGTAGCAACTGGCGCGACACTGAGAAATAAGAGTTTTAGAGAGTTCTTGCGTAAGTCCTACCTAATTTCAGGGTAGCTCAGGCTGCACATAATACTTAATGGGTTGGTTGCCTTGATTACTTTCTGTAATCGCTTGATTTAGGTAAATTACTAATGCAGTTTTAGTGATGTTTTAGACAAATTACTACGTATTTAGGCTCTGGGCGCAGGAGTCACCAAAGATTGATTTCTTTAGTTTATCTAAAGTCGCATCTAAGTTCTCAAATTACCTTCCTAAGATAGAAGCAGCAACCATAAGTTGCCATGTATGACTAAAACCCAACTAACAGCTAGTGGCTACGGAGAATGTAAAAATGGCTAAAGCGCCAGAATCTTTAGACTTATCTATGAATGAAGTTACAGACAGAGCTTTAGATCGTGATTGTACAACCTTATCCCGTCACGTCCTCCAGCAACTTCAGAGTTTTTCACCAGATGCACAGGATTTAAGTGCGCTGATGAATCGCATCGCCCTGGCTGGTAAACTGGTTGCCCGCCGCATGAGTCGCGCTGGTTTAATGGAAGGCGTTCTTGGATTTACTGGGGAAGTTAATGTGCAAGGAGAATCCGTCAAAAAGATGGATGTCTATGCCAATGATGTATTTATCTCAGTTTTTAAGCAAAGCGGCTTAGTCTGTCGCCTAGCTTCTGAGGAAATGGAAAATCCTTACTACATCCCAGAAAATTGCCCCATTGGACGCTATACCTTGCTGTATGATCCAATTGATGGTTCATCTAACACTGATAACAATCTCAGCTTGGGTTCCATTTTCGCCATTCGCCAACAAGAAGGAACTGATAGCGATGGTAAGGCAACTGACCTCCTCAGCAACGGTCGGAAGCAACTCGCTGCCGGATACATCTTGTATGGGCCCTGCACGATGCTGGTCTATACTATAGGTAAGGGCGTTCATTCTTTTGTCCTTGATCCCAGCTTAGGAGAGTTTATTCTCACAGAAGAAAATATTCGGATTCCTACCCACGGTTCTGTTTACAGCGTGAACGAAGGTAACTTCTGGCAGTGGGAAGAATCGATTCGAGAATACATCCGCTACGTTCATCGCACAGAAGGTTACAGCGCTCGTTATAGCGGCGCAATGGTGAGCGACATCCATAGAATTTTGGTTCAAGGCGGTGTGTTTCTTTACCCAGGCACAATTCAAAACCCAGAAGGGAAATTGCGCTTGCTTTATGAAACCGCTCCTCTAGCCTTTTTGATTGAGCAAGCAGGCGGTCGTGCTACTACAGGACTGATGGATATCTTGGATGTGGTACCGAAAAAACTGCATCAGCGCACGCCTTTAATTATTGGTAGCAAAGAGGATGTAGCAAAAGTAGAGTCTTTTATTCAAAACGGCCACTAGTACCGCAAGGCGGAAGTCACTCATTCACTCATTTAAAATGAATACAGCGTAAGCGTTTCGTTGATTTGGAATGGATTATTTATTTCCACCGCGCTGTACTAGTGTCAGAAGTTAGAAGACAAGAAAAAATAAATCTTGTAGATAAAGCTCTTTAACTTTTTTCAACTGGATAGTTATTTTTGCCATACTGCACTAGAAGACGTGACAAAAGCATCAAGGATGCGTCTAGCCTATGGCATTAATTAAAAGTTAATCATGGTGATTTAGGATTGGGAATACAGAATAGCACTTCTTGAAGATGTATTAAAGATTATCTCAGCTGGCCGATGCGATAAGTGATTGGCAACGCCACAATTCAAAAGTCACCATTAACATTTAATGGGTTTTACCAACTTCACTAGGAAACATCACTATACAGGAGTGAAACAGATTAGAGCTATGACTACCAATCATCTACTAGAAATTAAGCAATACGGTCAAAGTATCTGGATGGATAATTTGAGCCGTGACATTATTCAATCAGGTGAACTCAAAGGCCTGGTTGAAAATCAAGGGATCTCTGGGATTACCTCTAACCCAACTATCTTTGAAAAAGCGATCGCAGGTAACGTCATTTATGATGCCGATATCGAAGCCGGAGTTCGCGCTGGCTTACCGACATACAAAATTTACGAATCGCTGGTTTTTGCAGATATCCGTAATGCATGTGATATTTTACGCCCTGTTTATGAAGCCTCGAATAGACTAGATGGTTATGTGAGTATGGAAGTCCCACCATCCATCGCCCATGATACTGAAGCAACAATAAACGAAGCCCGGCGCTATTTCCAAGAAATTGGTCGGGAAAATTTGATGATTAAAATTCCCGGCACAGAGCCTGGTTTGCCAGCAGCAGAACAGGTAATAGCCGATGGGATAAATGTCAACATTACGCTGCTGTTTTCTGTAGAAAGCTACATCAACACAGCTTGGGCTTATATTCGTGGCTTAGAAAAACGGCTGGCTGAAGGTAAGGACATCAGTAAAGTTGCTTCAGTAGCTAGCTTCTTCCTCAGCCGGATCGATAGCAACATTGACAGCAAAATTGATGCTAAGTTGAAAAAAGGCGTTGATGATATTACCGTGGAAGCAAAGCTATTAGCTGTTAAAGGGAAAATAGCGATCGCTAACGCCAAGGTTGCGTACCAAGAATACAAGAAAATTATCGAGAGCGATCGTTGGCAAGCCTTGGCAGCAAAAGGGGGCACAGTACAGCGGCTACTTTGGGCTAGTACCAGCACCAAAGACCCCAACTACAGAGACGTGATGTATATCGAAGAGTTGATTGGCCGTGATACCGTCAACACCGTACCACCAGCGACGATTAAAGCTTGTGCCGATCATTGTAACGTAGGCGATCGCTTAGAAACGGATGTAGATAAAGCTTACACGCTGATCGAAAGCCTCAAAGATCCCGACATCAATATCGATCTCGATACTGTAATGGATGAACTGTTAGTTGACGGTATTGACAAGTTTATCCAGCCCTTCCAGTCCTTGATGAACTCTTTAGAAGAAAAGATCAAGGTATTGTCGCCAGTGTAGAGACTAGGGAGTGGAGAAAGGAATAGGGTACAGCTTACAGGTGAGCCAGATCGGGAACAAGGGGTTTCCCCCTTTCCTCGACTGGCGTTAGCAAGTCTTCTCCCTTTGGGAGAAGGAGAGACGCTAAGGGCGAATAAGATTCATCCGAAGGGGTACAGATTGTTCCCTATCACCTGTCACCTGTCACCTCTCTCCTAACCCCAATACCCAATCCAAAATCCAAAATCCAAAATCCAAAATTCCTATGGTCAGTCTGCTAGAAAATCCCTTGCGCGTCGGTCTGCAACAGCAAGGGATGCCCGAACCCCAGATTATAGTCATTTTTGGCGCTTCTGGTGATCTCACCTGGCGCAAACTAGTGCCAGCACTTTACAAATTGCGGCGAGAACGGCGTATTCCTCCCGAAACTACCATTGTTGGTGTGGCACGTCGAGAATGGAGCCACGAGTACTTCCGTGAACAGATGCAAAAAGGCATGGAAGAGGCACATGCTGATGTCGATTTAGGGGAACTTTGGCAAGACTTCTCTCAAGGTCTGTTCTATAGTCCTGGGGATATAGACAATCCTGAAGGCTACCAGAAACTGAAAAGCTTATTGAGTGAATTAGACGAAAAACGGGGCACACGAGGGAATCGAATGTTCTACCTCTCAGTTGCCCCCTCATTCTTTCCCGAAGCGATTAAGCAGCTAGGAAGCGCCGGGATGCTAGAAGATTCCTACAAACATCGTCTAGTAATTGAAAAACCCTTTGGTCGCGACTTGGCTTCTGCTCAGAGTCTTAACCAAGTGGTACAGAAATTTTGCAAAGAAAACCAAGTTTACCGCATTGACCACTACTTGGGTAAAGAAACAGTCCAGAATTTGTTGGTGTTTCGCTTTGCCAATGCGATTTTTGAGCCGTTGTGGAATCGTCAATTTGTTGACCATGTGCAAATTACCGTAGCAGAAACCGTAGGTGTGGAAGACCGGGCTGGTTACTATGAAAGCGTCGGCGCACTAAGGGATATGTTGCAAAACCACTTAATGCAACTTTACTGCCTAACGGCTATGGAAGCACCCAACGCAATGGATGCCGACAGCATCCGCACAGAAAAAGTGAAGGCACTCCAAGCTACTCGTTTAGCAGATGTGCACTATCTTTCACGTTCAGCAGTCCGTGGTCAGTACAGTGCTGGCTGGATGAAGGGTCAAGCAGTGCCAGGGTATCGGGCAGAACCAGGCGTTAATTCCAACTCGACAACGCCCACCTATGTCGCTATGAAGTTTTTGGTAGACAATTGGCGCTGGCAAGGTGTTCCCTTCTACCTGCGGACTGGTAAGCGGATGCCGAAAAAAGTCAGTGAGATTTCCATCCACTTCCGCGAAGTTCCGTCTCGGATGTTTCAATCTGCCGCCCAACAGACAAACGCCAACATTTTGACGATGCGGATTCAGCCAAATGAAGGAATTTCCGTGCGTTTTGATGTCAAAATGCCGGGGGCAGAATTCCGTACCCGTTCCGTTGACATGGACTTTAGTTATGGTTCCTTTGGCATCCAAGCAACATCCGATGCCTACGATCGCCTATTCCTTGATTGTATGATGGGCGATCAAACATTGTTCACACGGGCGGACGAAGTAGAAGCAGCCTGGCAATTAGTAACGCCAGCCCTTTCCGTTTGGGATGCACCCGCCGATCCAACTACTATTCCCCAGTATGAAGCCGGTACTTGGGAACCAGCAGAAGCAGAATTCTTAATTAATCAGGATGGCCGTCGCTGGCGCAGACTCTAAGATTTTAGATTTTAGATTTTAGATTTTAGATTGGGGATGGCGAAACAGGGAATGGGTAATGGAAAATATGAAAAACTATTACCAATTACTAATTAGCAAATTACCAGTTTTCAATCCAAAATCTAAAATCTAAAATCTCAAGTCTCAAATCTCAAATCCAAAATCCAAAATCCAAAATTTCCTATGGCTCCTCAATCTTCTACAATTTTTTCACTTCAGGCACCAAAAGATATTTCGCTTAACGAATTAGATGCGGAACTGAATCAAATTTGGCAAAGCTACGGCATTACTGGCGAGAACGGTGGGCTTCCTGCTGCTACTCGGGCCACTACATTTACCTTAGTGGTTTACGAACCGGAAGAAACCCAGTATCTCTTGGCAACTTTGGGATTTTACAACGGCCCGCTTGACGGAATTTTAGGGCCTCAGATGCAAGCTGCGCTGCGGCAAGTGCAGAGAAAATATACACTGCCAGATACTGGAAAAGCAACACCTGAAACCCTGGCTATCTTGAGAGAAGAATTCGCTAAACGTCAAGGAATCGAGGCTGCGGGAGATAATCCTGCTGTTGGTATTCCCAGCTTTAATGCCCCAAGCCCAAGAATTGCCGATGAAATCGCCCTCCGCAACCCCTGCCGGATCATTGCGCTATTTCCCATTGCTGGGGAAGATAAAGGGGTCAAGGCTCAAGTTTCTGCCTATTGCCCCATCCAAAAGCAATCTTCAAGCACACTAATTTGTTGCGAATATATAACTCTCAGTGGAACTGCTGCTGCCTTAGAACGGGTAGGGGGGATGATTCCAGCATTATTAATTGGCGGCTTACCAAAATTTCTTTGGTGGAAAGCAACACCAGACCCCAATAACACTCTATTCAAGCGGCTGGCAGAAGTATCCAACAATGTTATTGTGGATTCTTGCCGCTTTAACGAGCCAGAAAGTGATTTACTCCACTTAGAAGAATTGGTGGAAAGTGGTATTCCCCTAGCCGATTTAAACTGGCGTCGCCTCTCAGCATGGCAAGAATTAACAGCTGAAGCCTACGACTCACCTCACCGTCGGGCTGCCATTAGGGAAGTTGACCGAGTAACTATTGATTACGAAAAAGGCAACCCCGCACAGGCATTGCTGTTTTTGGGTTGGCTGGCAAGTCGTCTACAATGGCAGCCAGTTTCCTATCAAAAGGAAACCGGAGATTACGACATCACTCAGATTCGCTTTGTTGCCCAAGATCAACGGCAAGTGGAAGCCGAATTAGCGGGTGTTCCTCTTGCTGATGTGGGTGAGATTGCCGGCGACTTGATTGCCTTACGCCTCAGTTCGACAAATCCGCAGGCAGACTGTGGTACAGTTATCTGCTCGGAAACTGGCGGCTGTATGCGGATGGAAACACACGGTGGCGCTCAATCTGCTGGTCTATTTCAACAGGTAACTTCACTTTCGGAACAAAAGGCGGAAGCATTGCTGAGTCAGCAGGTGCAACGTTGGGGCCGCGAGTCACTTTTTGAAGAAAGCCTGGGAGTAACAGCGAATATTTTCAAATTAGAAACAAATAGTTAACTTCGCCTGGAAAGAATAAAAGTTACCAAAATTGCGAAGATCAAACACAAACTCTTCAGATTTTTGGATATTTCAATAATCTGGAGGGTTTTTCTGTTTTCCTTGGTTTTAGCAGAGAAACTTTGAAATTAGTACAGCTTTGCATAAAAGCGTAGCGTTTTTAATGCAAGCTGACGCATTAACAATGCAAACTGACACATTGGCATTGCAAGCTGACGCATTAACAATGTAAGCCGATACATTAACAATGCAAACCGACACATTAAGAATGCAGCCGATGCATTAATAATGCAAAGCGACGCATTGGTATTGCTGGGTATCGCCAAATTTAATTCGCTACGAATTAATGAAATGCTGTACTTAGTAAGTCAGTAGTTTGGACAAGTAATGGTATTATAGCGGTTCTCAGTTGGGTGCAATATAGTAACAGCAGTGGGTGAACCATTCTAAATAATGTCTTTTTTAGTTACTGCATTGAGGGCATTTGTAGCAGATGCAGAGAGCCTGGAATTCGCGTCGGAAGACATAGAAGGTCTGGAAGCTGAGTCGATTGAGAGTACCATTCCACTTATACTCCTTAAGAAAATTTCTCCTAGCGAACTATTAGTACAACTAAAGGAGATTATTCGCTAACACTAAACTTTTTTGCTTGAAGAACAACGCCCGAACCTGATCTCGCCTTCGCCAAACTGCAATCGGCATATACTTTTGTACCTCATATAGTAGATAAAACTGTTGCCGAATAACAGCAGAGGTAGACTTTGGGCGTTCCCTGCCATATCCTTGCCAAAAGGCTCTTTGGCTAATACCACAGTAGTCCAACACCGCAAACTCAATTTCCGGATCACCCCAAACGGCGCGATCAAAATCCACTAATCCAGTCACATGACCTGTTGAGTCTACCAGAATGTTCTGTGACCAGACATCCATGTGAAGCAAGCGAGGGGATTGTAGATAATCAAAGTGAGCAAGATGTTGCTCTAAAAGATTAGACATAAAGTAGCGATCGCTTGGTGTATAGCATCCGCTTGCGACTACATCATCCAATAACTTGTTCCATATCACACGGAATGCTTCTGCCCAGGTTGCTTGAGGTTGCATTGGATGATGCTCTCCGATATATCCATAAGCTTCAATTCCAAGGCTCTCAGCAGCCGTCAGTTCATGCAATTGACGCAGGTAGGAGCCGACTTGGTAAAGAATTTGCTCATGCCCAGAAGAACTCAACGAAGGAGCATTGCTTAGGGGAACACCCTCAAGGGCTGTCATCAACAGATAATCTTGCTGCAAGTGAACGCGACTAAAATCAGCAACAATGATTTGTGCAACTGGAATAGTTGTGTTCTTACAAATAAGTTCGTGTAGCAATGGCTCTTGGCGCATCATGCGGCGTTCGTAAAACAGCAACCCTGTTGAATCTCTTGGAGCTACCCGCAATACAAAGCGCTTATCAGGTGCAACTACCCAAAACGAAGAATTGTGTTTACCTGTAGCGATCGGTACAAGCTCAAGCTCCACTGGCTCAACGTTGAGATGGATTGCAACCAGTGTAAGGAGTTTTTCGATATCGAGCGCTTGAGACGGTAAATCCATCTTCTAATTTTTATCGTCATCTTAATAATGCTAGCGTCAAACAAACACCAGACTGTTGTAATAGCTCCGTTTCAACTGGGATCGACGGCACGGCGATTTATTGAAGTAGTTGGGGTTCAATTAAAAATAGACAAAACTGCTGTCTTCGTACCCAAATATACCCAATATAATTACTGTTTTTGGCTTGCAGCGCTCTTAGTTTTTATATAAATCAACCTGACGGGAGCGCCGTCAAACCAAGAGTACTGCAAAGGTCGCTTGCGTTTTGTCCAGGTTTTCGCAAGGGAGAGCAAGTATCCTGACTTTTTTGACCCACTGATAACCGATACTTGATGACTGATTTACCCCACCGCTTCTAACCACAATTGAGAACCGCTATAGTTCATCCACTGGGGTGGTCATCTAATACTTCGTTGCTTTTTGCAAATTATTGAAAGGATACGTCGTATGTGCCTCCACGCTCAAGCGCACGTTTGTAAGCAGGTCGTGCATGAATACGCTCGATAAATTCTTTGAGCTTTGGCCGGCTCTCCACCTCTTCGGGGAGCATGGCGACTACTTCCAGGGGAAAGCTCATTTGGATATCGGCGGCAGTCAATTCCTCGCCCGCAAACCATGTACTTTTACGCAGTTCGCCTTCTATGTAGTCAAAGTGAAGTTTGATCTGGGGCGCGACGAATCCGCTAACGACGCTGCTGTCCCCTGCCCCGAAATTGTTCAAGACTAGCCGCATCACCAGCGGTGGCATTGCAGAGCCTTCGGCGTAATGCAGCCAATAAATATAGCGCAGATGCTCTGGCGTACCGGATGCCGGGACTAGCTGACCATTGCCATAACGATTAACTAGGTATTCGATGATCGCCCCCGACTCAGCGATCGTGACGTCTGCATCTGTGATCACTGGTGATTTGCCGAGCGGATGGACTTGACGCAGCGACTCTGGTGCCTGCATTGTCTTTGGATCGCGTTCATAGAATTTGATTTCGTATTCGATACCTAATTCCTCGAGCAGCCACAGCACACGCTGCGATCGCGAGTTATTGAGATGATGCACAACGATCATAAAACGTTCCTCTTCTGGTGGCTTATTACTATCCGATCTCAGCTAATCTCCAACTATATTATTAGACAGACTTTTTGTGCGTAACTCCCCTAATTGGCTGGTTTTCTTGTTTCTAATTGGTATAAGTTTGAGTTAGTTGGTTTTAGATAAATCACTTTCTGGCGCATCTGCTTTTGTAAAAAGTGACGATAGACGCACAGGCAATAATCAATTATCTGTTTGTTTCATTTATGACTTTAGTCATTGCCGGGGAACGTAGTGGAGTGGGCAAGACAACAGTCACGCTTACCCTTTTAGCATCTTTACGCCGTCGCGATCGCCTGGTGCAATCTTTCAAGGTAGGCCCAGACTACATTGATCCGATGTTTCATCAACATGTAACAGGTCGTGCTTGTCGGAATTTAGACCCGGTACTTACTTCTGAAGCCTACGTTCAGCAATGTTTTGCCTGTCATAGCCAACTGAGTGAATATGCTTTAGTGGAAGGGGTGATGGGATTGTTTGATGGAATTGGGCATGGGAAAGAAAAGCAAAAATCAACTGATTTTGCGAGTACGGCACACATCGCGCGGCTTTTAGATTTACCTGTGGTGTTGGTGATTGATTGCAGTCGCCTTTCTGGTTCTGTAGCTGCGATCGCTCACGGCTACCAGTCTTTTGATCCCCGAATTAAAATAGCTGGGGTAGTATTAAATCGTGTCGGGAGCGATCGCCACCTCTCTCTTTTGAAAGATTCCCTAGAGACCTTACAATTACCCATTCTCGGCGTGTTGCGGCGTCAAGATAACATCACAATTCCCGATCGCCATTTGGGTTTAGTACCAACAGCAGAACTTCCTCAACTGAATGCTTTAATTGATCGCCTCGCCGATTTAGGAGATACTTGCTTCGACTGGCAACGCTTATTACCTTTGTTAAAATCCGAACCTCTCCCCCATTTTCCCTCATTTCCCACCCTGCGGGAAGCTAAAGCTACATCCTCCTCATCCCCCGTTAGGATTGCCATTGCCCGCGATCGCGCTTTTAATTTCTATTACCAAGACAATCTCGATTTGCTGCAACAGCTTGGTGCAGAACTGGTTTTCTGGAGTCCATTAGAAGATGCTGGCATCCCAAAAGATGTACAGGGAATGTATTTTGGGGGTGGTTTCCCAGAAGTTTTTGCCCAGCAACTAGCAGAAAATATTAACGTTCGTGATGCAGTGAAAACGGCAATTCTTCAAGGAATGCCGACAGTTGCCGAATGCGGAGGATTGATGTATTTATGTGAGCAAATTATTGATTTTGAGGGTAAACCTTGGTCGATGGCGGGAGTTTTACCGACATCGGCTGTGATGGGTGGGCGTTTAACTTTGGGATATCGTCGTGCAGTAGCTTTGCAAGATAATCTGTTAGTTAAAGCAAATACAACTGTTTACGGACATGAGTTTCATCGTTCCCATTTAACTTTCACTCCCACTCCGCCCCTGTTTGAAACTTCTCGCTACGATTGTGACGAAAATATGGGATGCGAGGGATGGGGTTTACCTGCAAATGTTTATGCTTCTTATGTGCATTTACACTGGGGAGAAAGTGAAGAAATTCCCCAGCAGTTTCTTAAAGAATGCCTGAAAGTAGCATCTTCAGGAACGTGGATTTAAGCCAGCACTAAACTATTCATTGGCTGCATTGTTAATGCATAGGCTTACATTGTGAATGCGTCGGCTACATTGTTAATGCATGGGCTTACATTGTTAATGCATGGGCTTACATTGTGAATGCGTCGGCTGCATTGTGAATGCGTCGGCTTGCATTGTGAATGCATCCTGATGCAATACCATTCAGTTAAGGAGTTTATTCGTTGAGGCAGGCTGTTTTTAATCTGGGGTAGAAGAGAAGCAGGGGAGAAAAAACTAGCACAATGTGTTTTGGAACTGCACAGAACCAAACCGCTATTTATCACTCTCTGCTAAAAGCCCCCGGATTTGTCCGTGGGGAATTCGTTACATTCATATCGTCATTCAATCTGCGAATCAGACGGGATAACTCACGAATGATATTCACCGCAATTTCGGGAGTTTCTTCGATCGCATCATAAAGTTGCTCTTGCGTCAGTTCTAAAAATTCACAAGGTTCCAGAGTCGTTGCGGTGGCAGAACGAGGTTGAGTATCAAATACTGCCATTTCACCAAAGTATTTTCCCTGATCCACCTCTGCAAGTAGTTTATTTCCAATGTGAACTTTAACTCGACCTGACACGACAATATAGAGCGATCGCCCTTCTTCTCCCTGTCGAAAGATGGTGTAATTAGCCGGAAATGACAATTCGTTCATCACTGAAGTGAGCCGCACAATAAAATCATCCCGCAATTCCTTAAAAATCGGGACTCGCCGGACAAATAATAAACGGTCAACACTGGTTAGCATAATTACAAGTTAAATATCAAACATTACTGTAAATTTTAAAACCGAAGCCAGAGCGCAATTAGTCATATTAACCGATGTTGAACGCTAGCCGTCAAGAATATCTTAAACTTTACCGACAGAAAACCACTTAGCATCTCTTCAATAGGAGCGATGCCTACGGCGGTAAACTACGCACAGAAGCTTCTCAAACAATAGCTCAGTATTAGGTATTCTCTCGTTCCCATGCAGAACATGAGAAGGCCAATTAGGGGTTGCTGCCTCCAGTCAGACATGGAGTCAGAGTCTCCATAAATGGATTCCCGTACGAGCATGGGAACGAGGTAAGAACGAAAATAACATTGTGGTAAAGTTATCAATCATTTTTATTTATCCTTTTAAGAAACAAGAGTATTTGCTCTTATTTGGTTGAAAGCCGTAATATTCAGTTCATGAGCTCCCAAGGTACCTTGCTGAGAAAAAAATCACCAACTTGATTGGAGGCGTAGTTTACCGCCGTAGGTATTGCCTCTAAAAACTGGGGAACTGGCTGATGACTAGCGAACCTTGATCGGTTGTCGTTAGGTAAAACAGTCACAAAATCTCCTGAACTGCCCAACAGCATTGAATTATCGTGAGCAACAATTATGAGTTGGCTAATTAGTACATTTCTTATTGGAATCTCTGCCGCTTTTGCAACCACCTTCGACGACAATTTATACTTGACAGCTTTCTTCGGAAAAGTCAATCGCAGTTTTCGTCCTAAGCATATTGTTCTCGGTGAATTTCTGGGCTTCACTACCTTAGTATGTGCTAGTCTCCCTGGTTTCTTCGGCGGTCTGATTATTCCAAGTACCTGGATTGGTTTACTAGGTTTGCTTCCGATCGCCATTGGTATCAGTAATCTCATCAGTCGAAAAGAGGAAGCAGAGACAGTGCAAGCTGTGTCAGTTGACTTAACTCCTACCAAATCTGGACACAAGAAGAAATCACTATTAGCAACTATCCGCGATCCTCAAACTTACCGCGTTTCCGCTGTCACTATTGCCAATGGAGGAAACAACATTGGGATCTATGTACCCTTGTTTGCCAGTAGCAATCTTCCAAGTTTGGGTGTAATTCTGTGTGCTTGCTATTTCAGTGTTGGGGTGTGGTGCTTACTCTCTTACAACCTGACTCGTAATCCTCTGATGACTCCGGTTTTAACTCGCTATGGTCGGAAAATCTTCCCGTTTGTCTTAATTTACTTGGGACTTTCAATCTTGATTAAAAGTGAAACATATCGACTTTTACCTAGTCTGGCAATGCTTTCCAATTAGGTATGAGGCGATGCCTACGGCGGTAAACTACGCCTACAGTGGGTGATCGGCGCGATGTCTACGACGGGCTGTTCGGCGTCGCACCTGCTCTGAAAACTTGCTACCTTGGGATAGATGCTAACGACAAGCCCTGTGAGTGACGCTACGCACAGTCGCTACCGCTAAAAATTTTTTAATCACTTGAATTTATCAATTTCAATCAAGATAATATTTGATGTTATCAATAAACTTATCTAAAGTGAGAATAAAGCAGATTATTGATGGCTCCTATAAAAGCAAGCTTACCACTACGAATCATGATCGGAAGGAACTAATGAATAAACCAAATCCAAAAAAATTAACTCAGTGGATTGTAACAGCAGTATTTCTGGTACTTATAGCAGGATTTTCTCTGCTTGACCAACCCAGCGTTAGAGCTTTAACACTAACACCATCCATACCTACGGAATCTAAACTAGGTCCAGTAATGCCTCCAGTTACATCGCCAATGAAGTCTGTAACTTCCCCGGTAATGCCTCCGGTTACATCGCCAATGGAGTCTGTAACTTCCCTGGTAATATCTCCGGTTACATCGCCAATAGTGTCTGTAGCAGCAAACGTTAGACGTTTATTACAAACTAATGAATGTATCGGGTGTAACCTAACTGGAGCAATGCTCAAGGACGCAAACCTGCAAGCAGCAAACTTGGAGGGTGCTAACTTACAAAATGCAGACTTAGAAAGGGCTAACTTACAGCAAACAAACTTACAAGGGGCAAACTTTCAAGGTGCAGATTTAGGCAAGGTAAACCTTTTGGGAGCAAACTTGTTGGGAGCAAACCTATTTGATGCAGACCTAGAGAAAGCCAACTTGCTGGGAGCAAACCTGCAAGCAGCTAACCTACAGGGCGCAGACTTGGAAAAGACAAATCTCACAAATGCAAACATGCAAGGGGTTAACCTGATGGGGGTTGATTTGGAAGATGCAATCAGACCGGAAGGATTCACTGTTCAGTGATTAAACTGAAGTTCTCTGTGCAAATTTACTAAAAAACCTTAAAAGCCTGATTCAGCCATGAATACAGGCTTTACTTTAATATTTGAAGGAGGGCGGCGATCGCATAGCCAAGCCAAGTCCTCAGTCGCCAATTCCTTAAGTGCCCTTACCGTAAAAGTGTAGTTTACAGCAATTTGATATCAAAACTGCCACAAAAGTCATAAACTTAAAAGATGTAAAAAAGAAGATTATTAAGAAATGGCAGCATATTCAATCGA
>NZ_JBALCN010000033.1:0-114644 GCF_036919615.1 Nostoc sp.
AAACGCTCTAAATTGGTTTAATCATTGTGGTCTATTTTTTGAGCCTATTCGATAGTTATTTTTGTGGTTTTTTTGATCGCAAACTGCTGTAAGTGAACGTTTTCAAGCTTTTATTTCTGAATGGAATACAAAAGCACATCCTTTTGGTTGGAATGAAAAGTCAACTTTGAAAGTATCGCAAAGTGCCAAATTCCAGATTCCAATTCTACGGCCCAAATAGACTTAGCGATCGCAGCTTAATTTCCGACCCTTTTTTGTGATTATTTATACTTAGTAGCAAAAAGTTGGTATCGACAAGATAAGTCACTTAAATATCTTCGGACTCCTGATCGTCGTATATTCCTGCCCGACTTAAAGCAGACTCTTGATAGTAGGGGCGTATCTCGCCTATGGCTCTCTGCCCATTCCCAAAAAGCTGTTATCCACTCAAGATCCGTTGCAGTTTTGTAAAATGGTTGCTCCTGTTTTGATTTTATCAACTGCTCAATCAATGCATCTAAATGTGGCTTAACCACTTCAACAGGGAGCTTAGTTACGTTTGCTAACACCTGCACAACGCCTTCTAACTATTCTTTGTCAACCTCTGGGGGTAATGGTAGTATTTAATTATTATTGTTGACCACGCTCGTAGCTCTCCATAAATAATATTGTATCTACTTTCTTCATTATCAGGTAGTTTTGGAATGTAGAGTTGAGTTTTTCCAAAATGTCTTTAACTGAAGAAATTCTTTCCCAATTACCCGGCAATGTTTTAGGAGGTTTGCGCCAAAGCGATCGCATCCTCACATCTGTGCGAGAAAACTCTGCACCTATCCCAATGTTAGTTAAAGAAAGTCAACAGCCTTTAGGCGTTGTAGACTTCGATGTAGTTATCTGCGGTGGTACTTTAGGCATTTTAATTGGTTGCGCCTTGGCGGTGAAGAGGCTACGGGTGGCGTTAATGGAAAGGGGAATTTTGCAGGGGAGGGAACAAGAGTGGAATATTTCTCGCAAAGAATTAGATGTGTTTGTGGAATTGAACTTGTTAACAGAGGAGGAATTAGCAAGTGCGATCGCCACTCAATATAACCCAGCGCGAGTTAGTTTTGATGGCGGTACAGAAGTTTGGGTGGAGGATGTTTTGAATATTGGTGTAGATCCAGTTTATCTACTAGCTACTTTGAAAACCCGATTTCTCACCGCTGGTGGAAAGTTGTTAGAAAACACACCCTTTACCGAAGCGGTGGTTCATCCAGATGGGGTGATGGTAAATAACCAATTCAAAACTCGGTTGTTAATCGACGCGATGGGACATTTTTCACCCATCACCCAACAAGCACGCCAAGGAAAAAAACCAGATGCCCTGTGCTTGGTGGTAGGAAGTTGCACCCAAGGTTTTCCAGAAAATAACTCAGGCGATTTATTATTATCATTCACATCTTTGCAGAATCAATGCCAGTACTTCTGGGAAGCATTCCCAGCCAGGGATGGCAGAACCACTTACTTGTTCACCTACATGGATGCACATCCTCAACGTTTGAGTTTAGAAGCTCTATTTGAGGAATATCTGCGTCTTTTACCAGAATATCAGGGAGTGGAATTGAGCAAGCTGAAATTTCAGCGGGCGCTATTTGGTTTCTTTCCCACCTATCGCCAAAGTCCGCTAAAAACTCCTTGGAGTCGCATCCTACCAGCCGGAGATAGCAGTGGTAGTCAATCTCCTTTGAGTTTTGGTGGTTTTGGGGCAATGGTACGTCACCTGAAGCGTTTAACATTTGGCATTTACGAAGCGCTGGAAACTGAACAATTATCTGCAAAAGCCTTAGCACTGCTGCAACCCTATCAGCCAAGTCTGACTGTCACCTGGTTGTTTCAAAGGGCGATGAGTGTTGGTGTAAATCAGAAAATTGCTCCAGATCAAATAAACCAACTCCTCGCAGTGGTATTTCAGGAAATGCAACAGTTGGGTACACCAGTGCTAAAACCATTTTTACAGGATATAGTGCAGTTTTCAGCATTAACACAAACACTGTTAAAAACTGGTTTATCCCATCCAGGATTAGTTGCCAAGATAATTCCCCAAGTAGGTTTAGGAAGTTTGTTAGATTGGATGGTGCATTACGGAAACTTAGGTGTATATACTGCCTTGTTTTGGTTGAGTCCAATGCTAGAAACATGGATTAAGAATCAACCAAATGAACAACAATTTTATTGGCATCGTTTAATTGATGCCTGGAAGTATGGTTCTGGCGCTGATTACTCAGATGAAACTTAGAATTTTACCTGTGTGAAAATAATATGATTGAACGGAAATCTTTAGGGATAAAATACTTTGCGGTGTTGATTGGTTTTCTGCGCGATCGCCAAGGATTTCTAGAGGAAGTTCGCCAAAGTACAAGATTACCAAATAAAATTATTTCTCTGCTGGTTTGTAGTTCCTTATTTATCGCTGCTTATGGCGGAATCATTGGTGCATACCATAGTTGGATGCAAGCCTTGTCTTCCGCCATTAAACTCCCAGCCCTTTATTTAATCACACTCCTGATTTGTATCCCGACGTTGTACTTTGCTAATATTATTTTTGGTTCAAAGCGAACTTTTGCACAGCATTTAGCATTAGTTTTAACTGCTGTTTCAGTTACAAGCGTACTTTTATTTAGCTTTGCTCCAATCACACTGTTTTTCTTGATTACCACCAATAATTACCAATTTTTAATTCTGTTAAATGTCTTTATCTTTGCCATAACTGGATTTATTGGTGTTTCGTCTTTATATCACGCCACGAGTTTAGTTTTAGAACAAGATAATGAAGGTAGCAAGACACGCCAGAAAATTTTACAATTTTGGCTATTTCTTTACGCTTTTGTAGGTAGTCAGTTAGGATGGACTCTCAGACCGTTTTTTGGCACACCTGGTTCTGCCTTTGAACTATTCCGCGAAAGAGAAGGTAATTTCTATTTGAGTGTAATTCAAGCTATTAGCTATCTTTTGGGAATCCATTAATGAGTTATTAGTAATTTAACAAAATATAAAAGATATAAATTTATGCTGAAAAAGCCAAATCGCGGAATTCAACAATTTGGGGTTTTGGTTAATTTACTCCGCGATCGCCAATCATTCTTAGAAGAAATTCGTCAGGGAATCCGATTACAAAATAAAATCAGTTCTCTGTTTGTAACTAGTTCTATTTTCTTTGCCATCTATGGTGCAATTATTGGTGCATCTAACAGTTGGGCACAGGCATTATCTGGTGCTATTAAACTTCCAGCATTTTATTTATTAACACTGATTATTTGTTTCCCGACTTTATTCTTTTTTAATGTTTTGTTTGGTTCCCGGAGCAGTATTCAACAGCATTTTGTTGTGTTACTCACATCTGTATCAGTGATTAGTGTGCTTTTATTCAGCTTAGCACCAGTTACGCTATTTTTTCTGATCACTACACCCGATTCTTATCAATTTTTTAAACTGTTGAATGTGTTAATTTTTGGGATTACAGGCATTTTTGGCGTTAAATTCCTGTATGAAGGAATGCAATTACTTTCTCAACAAGATGAAGTTGGTAAAAAAACCCGCACCACTATTTTAAGATCCTGGTTATTGCTTTATGCCTTTGTTGGTATGCAGTTAGGATGGTTTCTCAGACCGTTTTTTGGTGCCCCTGACTCGAAATTTGAATTGTTTCGGGCGGTGAAAGGCAACTTTTATCTTGATATTGTAGCGGCAATTTCTGAAATTTTAGGTTTGCACTAATCTAAGATTGATACCAATACCCTTGGTGTTAGTGATATTTTTGACATTTATGCGTGAAAACTGGGAGTGGCATTAATAGAAGATATCACGAGTGACTGTGGTAGTACTGCATTTACTAGAGAGCGTTAACTAGGGTAAAAAATTTCTCTGATGACTTGTAACACTTTTGCTAACAGTGTTGGGGCGTGAATTTACCCCATCTAGAGTTAGAAAATTATGGGATTGCATCCGAAATCAGCTTATTTGAAGATGTAGAAGATTTTGTCAGCATAGAAAAGCAAAATCATGAAGCGAAATTTATTTAGTGTAATTGCTCTTTTAGCAACATCTACTTTAGTTGGGATTAATAGCCCTGCTAATGCTAGACCTAGCAGTTATCAGAAAAGCTGTAACCACATCTCAGTTTATGGCAACATTCGCTCAGCTTATTGTAGCCAAAGCAATGGTTCGTTCAAGAAAACTTCAATAGAATTACAGGGGATTGAAAATATTAACGGCACTTTAAAAGTGACTGACCCTAGTAAATCTAGCAATTATCAGTTCAGTTGCCAGCATATCCGCATCAGAGGAAACTATTTAAAAGCTGCTTGTAAAACAAGAGATAGCACACTTCAGTGGACTTCAACAGTCTTGCAAGGAATTGAAAATGTTGAGGGTGCTCTGAAGTATACCAGCAGTCCCTGAGTCGAAGTAAAACCGACCTCCAAAACGGCGATCGCGAAATCAGCGAACTTCTGAGTACGAAATACCTGACTTTCGTCTGACACTACAGTTGAGTGGAGCGTTGCCGATCGAGTTCCGACAGGGCGATCAACTGTATAAGACATGTATTAAAACCAGAGTATTTAAACGACTCACATTTAGACTTATCGTCAATACATGTACATGGTGAGGCAGCGCGGTTTTCTCCCTTTGGGAGAGGCTAGCGCCAAGGGGAGCCAGTTCCTTCTTTTGTCAGGAAGGAACTGGCTCTCCTTGAGCGACTGCTGAACCCAAAGAGGGAATACAATTCGAGTTTACTAAAGGTAATATTTTAAAATCAAACAGTTGTTAATTCTTCACAAAAAAAGAATCACAACTGTGGAGAATAATAGCTCGCGAGTGTATTGGCTTTTTGCACTAGGAACAAAAATAAGTCATCCAGTGTCTAGAGACATAATGCTTTCTCTAAAAGCCCATAACACTTACAACGGCATGGCATCAAGTTGACAGCCTTTTGATGAGGTGAACAACAGCGCAACCTTTACCCACAACTAATAATTGCAGTTTATTGATTACAATGTGGTTTCATGAATAAATTTGTAATTGGCAGTTTTTTAGCACTTTTGATTCCTGTGGGATACACACTAGCTCAACCCGTACCATCCAGACAACTAGTTAAACATGTAACTACTCCTAAACCAACTACTATTAGGTTGAGAGATAACAGTACATTGACTGCCGAAAAATTGATTCCACAAGCTAAAATTCTTGCCAGGGTTAATAAAAAAGCTGTGATTAAATCTATCAAACTTGTGCATTTTGGCGAACATCTAGCCACCGGTAAAAAAGTGGTTGGTGTAGAGTCCCAAAATCCAGTGATATCCAGCAATCGATTAGTGTATGAATTGATTACGGAATTGACAGATTTTACAATTCCCCGCGCCGGTCACTTTGATCGTGCTACCATCACAACGATTATTGACGCTGAGACAGGAGAGGCTTTGAGTAGTGATATTTATGCTCCAGCAGGTGCATTTCAATCTAACCATGACGCCTTACCACCTCGTGAGCAATGGAAAAACAAGTAAGGGGTATTAGTAGCATTGGATGCTGTTTGTTAATTTTTATTTACTAACCACTACTGGTGTTTTAATCTCAGTAAACCAAAATTTTTTTAAGTAATTAAACTATAGAGTAGGGTAGCACAGCTAGCTGTGCTTCCTTATGACACTGCATTGCATCTTCTAACTAAGTAATGATCTTTGGAGTTATAAAACTCCCAATACGCTACAACAGAAAAAACCCTCTGCTAAACCTATGAAAAAACGAGTAACACTCACCTTCCCGAAACGCGCCGTGCAAATGCCAGTCACTTATGTACTGGCCAAAGAGTTCAACGTCGCTGCCAATATTATCCGTGCCCAAGTTGCTCCAAATCAAATTGGCAAACTGGTAGTAGAACTATCGGGAGATATCGATCAACTAGATGCAGCGATCGAGTGGATGCGATCGCGCCATGTTAGCGTTTCTTATACATTAGGCGAAATTGCGATCGACGAGGATGTGTGTGTCCACTGTGGTTTGTGTACTGGGGTTTGCCCTACCGAAGCCCTCACCCTCCACCCAGAGACATACAAGTTGACATTCACGCGATCGCGCTGTATCGTCTGCGAACAGTGTATCCCCAGCTGTCCTGTACAGGCAATCTCTACTAACATTTAAGATTACAGAGGTAAGGGTTGGGTTCTGATTCAATTTTTGCTAGCCTTTTAAAATTTTTTACATCTGTATTTTCGGGTTTGGGTTTTTACGTTTGTAGCTGTGAGAACCAACAAACCATAAGTAATAATCAGTGTAAGCAAGTCCTTCTATATCAATTTTTTGGTCTTTAGGTGCAGGTAAATTGATAAATTCTGCTACCCAAAATTGTTCATGGTCTGTAAATTTATCAGTATCAACCAAAGAGAGACGTTCAATAGTTGAGGTTTCATCTGACCCCAACTATAAATACTTCTGATGTGTTAGCCGCACTGCTGATAAGTCTTCTCTATGTTCTTTAAAATTATCTACAAAAGTCAAAGAAACTTGACTGAGCAAATGTGAGTTTTTCATTATAAATCATGTTAATAGTTACAAAAATGTTAATCATGCTATTATGATGTCAAGTTATATCTCCGTAAAAAATTATCTAAAAAATATAGCTGATATCAAATCGCCAGGGGGAATCTGCTACTTAGACCTTTGATAGATATTGCAGATTTATCGAAGAGTATGCAACTATCAATAGTCATAAACATACTTTACAATCCTCATTGCATAAAAAAATATCAAAAGTAGATACAAGTTTTTAACTAATGTTATTATGCAATAACCTCATGAGGTAGTAATTAAGATCAATTATGAAATTAGCCACACAACCCACGGTAAAAACTTTGGGGGACTATGCCTACCAAGCGATTGAAAAACACTTTAAGAAAACCTTGAAGTGGGAAAAATCAGTGAAGAAAGATGAAGATCCAGAAGCGCTACACCAAATGCGAGTGGGAATGCGTCGCCTACGGACAGCGGTAAGTCGGTTTGGGCTTGCAGTGGATGTGCCAAAACCAGTCAGCGATAAAAATATCGGTAAAATAGCCCGTCGTCTTGGTAGTCTCCGAGATTTAGACGTACTCAAAGAAAGTTTGGAAAACAATTACAAACCAAACTTACCATGCAAAGAGCAGGAATCTCTGCAAACAGCTTTCACAGCTTTGGCGAAACAACGTGAAGATGTACAATCGAGTGTGCAAAAAACGTTAAAGGATGAATCGTATAAGTCTCTAAAAGATGCATTAGATAAGTGGTTAGATAAACCCAGTTATCAACCTTTAGCATCTATTCCCATTCAACAAGTGCTACCAGATTTACTTTTACCAGAAGTAAGTAGTTTTTTACTGCATCCGGGTTGGCTAGTTGGCACCCAATTTGTGGAATCAGAAGTGAAAATTCATAAAAACTGGAAACCAGAAAAGATAGAAAAACAATTGACAACAGAAGGTGAAGTTCTTCATAGTTTGCGAAAAGAAGCTAAACGTATACGCTACCAGATGGAGTTATTTACTGATTTGTATGGCGAGTCTTATGAAGCTTGTCTTACAGAAGTGAAAAGTATCCAAGAAATTTTGGGTACGATGCAAGATAGTGCGGTCTTAACTGACTGGCTTTCAGATGTCTTCAAGTCAGAAATTCAGACTGAGTTACCCACTCTTGCTACTTTGTTAACTAAAAATCGTTACCAGTCGTGGCAGCAATGGCAACCTCTGCAAGAACGGTATCTGAAAACTGAAACTAGACATAGTTTTCATTTAACAGTATTGCACCCGCTTTCAGGAGTAATAAATTAAAAGTTTCTTTTTGTTGGGCAAGGATTGGACTAACGAGCAGATAATTGAATAGGAGCCTCTAGCGACAAAACATAAACACTGCTCTGAGGAATCTGGACAATACGGGTATTTTCGGCAGAGCGCAAACCTGAAATTAGTCCAACAGCGCTTCCTAGCATTGCGCCTCTGTCAAACTGTTCGGGATCACCTTGGTTGAAAAAGCCCAAGGTACTTCCACCAATCCTGCCCCAAACAGAGCCATTCTCGATCGCTTTATCATTAGCTCGGATATGGGTAATGGTAGTGCCAGGAATCATCTGACTTGATGCTTTAATTGAGACAATTCGACCGTTGACAACCAATGATTGCGCTACAATTTTAGCGCCTCCATCAGTGGGTTTGAGGGTAATAGTTACAGGAGTATTTTCCGGGGCTACAACATTACCCTGATTATCTTTAATAGCGCTAGCTAAAGGAAGTGTGAGGGGATAATCCTTTTTTTGCCCGACATCTACGGTCACAGACGCTGGAAATGAGACAATAATCGCTGTATCTTGAGGAATGTTAATCTCTTGATTGACTGCTTGAGTTGGCTGAAGTGGCTGAGTCGTTATTGGTTGGGCGATCGCTGGTAGTATGATGGAACCTAACACAGACATAGAACAGGCAAGGCTCAAGAACATTTGCGTTTTCATCACCGTTTTTCCCTTTGATGTGAGTAGTGTTTTTTAGGATTGAATCCCTTCACTCAATCAATAGGTTTGCAGTTATAGGTTTATGCAACCTTGTATCAGAAAAATATTTAATTTCTTACCTCGCTCCCAGTCTCCGGCTGGGAATGCCTATTTTGAGGCTCCACCTCCCCAATTCACAACAGAGCCGCCATGAAAATGCATTTCCTTTTTAGAACCTGGAAACGATAATTTACAAAAATTAAAGGTAATATAGCAGTCCTAAATCATTAGTAAAAATAATATATCTCTTTCTTATTTCTTCCCTTTGTGTCCTTTGCGTTCAACTCTTGGAGACGCTGCACGTTGGCGTCAGCCTCTCCAAGAGTTGGGGGTTTGTTTCCTTATCTATATAGAACTTACGCACAAGCAACGGAAAATCGTAGACGCATACTCCTACCGAGAAGCAAGCTACGCGGAGCGTCTGTCTGCGACACGCTGCGCGAACGTAGAGAAGCGGCTTGCCGCAGGCTACCACAGAGTCCGCAGAGAAGCCAGTCTGCCCTTCTCCCTTGGCGTTAGCCTCTCCCTTTGGGAGAAGGGGAGACGCCAAGGGCGATAGCGCAGCGGTAGCAAGCCTGTAAGCGTCTGCGGTTAAGAGACTTGTACTCCTACGGAGAAGCAAGCTATACGCAGCGTCTCCCCGCAGGGTAGCAACTGGCGCGACACAGAGATCAGAGGTTAAAGAAGAATTTATGGACTAAGATTTCCATCCACCTTGAAAGGGCTAGTCCTAACAGTATTAGCGATCGCATAACGCAGCATCTTAATCTGTTGCAGTGCGTTATGCCTTCCATCGAATGCAGACTATGGAATTAAAAGTTTTGCACTTTATTAAATCCACTTTTCTAAGTACAGCATTTGATTAATTTGTAGCAAATTAAATCTGGTAATAACTTGCAATACCAATGTATCGGCTGCATTGTTAATGCGTTTCCCTACAATGCCAATGCATCCTGATACAATATTAATGCGTCGGCCGCATTGTTAATGGATCTCCTTACAATGCCAATGCATCCCGATACAATGTTAATGCGTCCCCTTACAATGCCAATGCATCGCGATGCATTGTTAATGCGTTCCCCTGCATTAAAAAGGCTACACTTTTACATAAAACTGTACTAAGTGACAATGCTAGCCGATAATTTGGAGATAAATGAAACGATCGCGGCACAATTTGCTCAATTAGTGCTGAATTGCATCGGGCGGGAGTATCCCAACAGTAATCTGTATTGGGCTGATAGCGACGAGGATATAAAACCACCGCGTAAATTAACTCCTGCTTTTTATGGCTGCTTAGATTGGCATTCAGCCGTACATGGTCACTGGTTGCTGGTACGTTTGGTGCGTCACTTTCCTGAAGCCTCTTTCAATGCAGCTTCAAAGCAAGCACTTGAGCAGAGCTTAACACCTGAGAAGATTCAAGGAGAGATTGCCCATTTCCAACGGCTACCCTTTTATGAATTTCCTTATGGCGTGGCATGGCTTCTGCAACTAGCTGCGGAACTTCACGAGTGGAATCATCCTCAAGCCAAAGAATGGCGGATTGTATTAGAACCGCTCGAAAATTTGATTGCAGGTAACTTACAGCGCTGGATTGAGGCACTGAAAATCCCAAATCGCACAGGGATGCATAGCCAAACAGCTTTTGCTCTTGGTTTGATGCTAGATTGGGCACGGATTACCGAAAATACTGATTTCACTCAGTTAGTGGAGAACAAAGCACGGCAATTCTATCTCAATGATCGCAACTACTCCTTACAATTCGAGCCGCTTGGCTACGATTTTCTCTCTCCTGGACTTGCTGAAGCAGACTTGATGCGGCGAGTCCTCCCAACAACAGCTTTCACTGACTGGCTCACCGATTTTCTTCCCCAAATACCAATTGAAAATTGTGCAAATTGGTTACAACCGAATATAGTAGATAATCCTCAAGATTATATGCAATCCCACTTCTGGGGTCTTAATCTCAGTCGCGCTTGGATGCTTGATGGTATCATTTCTGGATTAGCAAATAGCGATCGCCGCATAGAAACACTTCGCTCTGTTGCTGTTCACCATCGTCAGAATGGACTAGCAGATGTTGTAATTGAACATTATGCAGCTAGTCACTGGCTAGGAACTTTTGCTGTTTACCTCCTAACGAATCGTGGGTTGCAAGGGCAAATTATTTGAACAGTCTACGCCATCTAAGCTAAACCACATCTAGTTTGCGTAATCTGAAATTGTCCATTTCTTGTGGGGTGGGCGACACGAGCGGTCAATATATGCTTTGGTTTTTGTCCAACAGCTTAACAATGCATCAGACTTTGTAAAAACTCGAACAATTAGCTTAAACACATAAGTAGTAGATTAAAGGGGGATTTTCCCAATCCCTAATCTCCTATGCCCCAAACCTTAAAAGATGCCAAGTAAATATCCCTTAGCTGACTGAGACTGTCAGGATCAGAAAGTAAAGAGTAAAAGGCAATCTATTTTGACTTTTAACTTTCTCCTTTTGTTCAAATTTCCACAACGGGAGGTTTAATCTTGACTAAATTGAAAGTTGGTATCAATGGCTTCGGTCGAATCGGGCGACTTCTGCTTCGTGCTGGCATCGATAACCCCAACATTGAGTTTGTGGGGATTAACGACCTAGTACCACCAGATAACCTCGCTTATCTGTTAAAGTACGACTCAACCCACGGTAAATTAAAGCACAAGATTGAAGCCAAGGAAGATGGCATCCTGATTGACGGGCACTTCATTCCTTGTGTGTCTGTGAGGAATCCAGCAGAGTTGCCTTGGGGAAAATTAGGTGCAGATTATGTCGTGGAATCTACGGGACTCTTCACTGACTACGAAGGAGCCGCAAACCACCTGAAGGCAGGTGCAAAGCGAGTGGTAATTTCCGCTCCCACCAAAGATCCAGATCGAGTTCCTACCTTGTTAATGGGTGTCAATCATCACCTATTTGACCCCAGCAAGGATATAATTGTCTCCAATGCTAGCTGCACTACCAACTGTTTAGCTCCGATAGCTAAGGTGATCAATGACAACTTTGAGTTGACTGAAGGATTGATGACCACAGTCCATGCCATGACTGCCACCCAGCCAACTGTAGATGGCCCCAGCAAGAAGGACTGGCGCGGTGGTCGAGGTGCAAGCCAGAATATTATTCCCTCCTCCACAGGTGCAGCTAAAGCCGTAGCACTGGTTTTACCAGAATTGAAAGGTAGGTTGACTGGTATGGCATTACGAGTTCCGACTCCCGATGTCTCTGTAGTTGATTTAACTTTCAAAACTGCCAAAGCCACCAGTTATCGGGAAATCTGTGCTGCCATGAAGGAGGCCGCTACCGGTTCACTGTCGGGTATTTTGGGCTATACAGATGAAGAAGTAGTTTCCACAGATTTTCAAGGCGATACCCATTCCAGTATCTTTGACGCAGGTGCTGGGATTGAGTTGAACTCCAACTTCTTCAAGGTAATTGCTTGGTATGACAACGAGTGGGGTTACTCGAATCGTGTGATTGACCTGATGTTGTCTATGTCACAGAAGGAAAAACTCGCACCGACAGCGGCTGTGGTTTGATTGGTCATTTGTCATTGGTCATTGGTGATTAACTTTTGACTTTTGAGCGCCAGTTCGCACAAATCGGGAGACTTGCCCATGCGACTGGCTCCCCTTGACCTTTGATTTTTGGGATTTGGGTCAAATGGTAAATACCCCTAAAACAAAACGCAATCTAGTACAACGCAGCGTAAATAAACATACCATTTTAAATGGCGCAAAAGCCCGGAATACAATTCTTTTGACTTTTGACTTCCGCCTTGCTGTACTAGTATCTTTATTTAGCAAACCAGTGATATGAAGCACGTGTGAATTTGGATGATTTGGGCGATCGCTCAAACCATCCAAATTTGCAGGTTATTCCTCAACTCCCAATCCCTATGCGTCGAACCAAGATCATTTGTACTGTTGGGCCTGCTTCATCTGCACTTGAAAGGCTGCAAGCCTTAGTAGAAGCTGGAATGAATATGGCGCGGCTGAATTTTTCCCACGGAGCCTATGAATTCCACGCCCAAACGGCTCAGTATCTCAGACAAATTAGTACTGAGCAGCAAAAGCCGATCGCAATCATGCAAGACCTGTGTGGCCCCAAGATTCGCTTAGGAATCTTACCACAGGAAGGGTTAAATTTAGAAGCTGGTAGTGAAGTCACCTTTGTTTTGCAACAAAAAGGTGAGAGTATCGACGAATTACCCCTACCATTGCCGACTTTGTTTGCAATGGTGCGACCAGGCGAACCGATTTTGATTAATGATGGTCGCGTCAAGTTGATTGTTACTGATCGCGATGCCGATCGCATTCGCGCCCAGGTGAAAATTGGCGGGTTAATTTCTACGCACAAAGGAGTAAACCTGCCAGAAACTCCTTTACCTGTCAGTTCGATCACCGAAAAAGACTTGCTGGATCTGCGCTTTGGGATTCAGTTGGGTGTAGACTGGGTAGCGGTGTCCTTTGTGCGATCGCCACAAGACTTAGAACCCGCCAAGCGAATGATTGAAGCCGCTGGGGCTTCCATCCGTTTAATTGCCAAAATCGAAAGAGCAGAGGCAGTAGAAAACTTTGACTCCATTCTGAAAGTTGCCGACGCGATTATGATTGCCCGTGGCGATTTAGGAGTCGAAGTGCCAATTCATGAAGTACCCCTAATTCAAAAAGATATTATTCGCCGTTGCAATCGTGTTGGCAAGCCGGTGATTACAGCCACCCAAATGTTAGAGTCAATGATTAGCGCCCCTGACCCCACCCGCGCTGAGGCAACCGATGTTGCCAACTCCATCTTAGATGGTACGGATGCAGTAATGCTTTCTGGTGAAACTGCCGTCGGACAATATCCCATTGCTGCTGTCCAGATGATGCACAATATCGCCGTGCGGACAGAACAGGCTCTAGATGAGGGTAGCAAACATGCCTGGTGTCATGAAGCAGGCAGTCTCAGCGTTACCGAATCGGTAGCAGAATCAGTGTGTCGCATCGCCTATGAAACAGGCTCACGGGCAATTCTCTGTAACACGACCTCCGGAAGTACGGCGAGAATGGTGTCTAAATATCGGCCAACTTCTCCGATTATTGCCTTAACCTCTGATATCACTGCTTATCGCCAGTTAGCACTTTCTTGGGGTGTGGAAGCTTTGCTCATCCCACCAGTCTACAATGCTGAAGAGATGTTTACCAATGTGGTGAATACAGTTGTAGGCATGGGTCTAGCAAATAAGGGCGATAAGGTGGTAATTACCTCTGGGGTTCCAATTGGTAAATCAGGAACAACTAGTTTAATCAAAGTGCATTCCATTGGACAGCCAATTTCAGCATAAGGCGCTTAGAATAGGGCTGTGGCTGTGGATAGTAAGCAAACGTGGGCAATGTAATTCCGAAAAATTGCCAAAATCAGAATTGAAGGAATAGTAGAGAGTGTAAAGAACTGGGGAATAAAGTAAATCCTGTAACATTCATCACGGAGCATTTTATGTCTAAGAGTTTACTGGAACAATTGCGGAAAATGACTGTCGTGGTTGCGGATACGGGGGATATCCAGGCAATTGAAAAGTTCAAACCCCAAGACGCTACCACCAATCCTTCTCTGATCACTGCTGCGGCGCAGATGCCGGAATATCAGGAAATTGTCGATCAAACTTTACTCCAGGCCAAGAAAGATGCTGGAGCCAAAGCTACCCAAACACAGATAGTTTCTCTAGCTTTTGACCGTCTGGCAGTTGCCTTTGGATTAAAGATTTTACAAATTATTCCTGGTCGCGTGTCTACGGAAGTGGATGCTCGCCTGTCCTACGATACCGAAGCTACCCTAACTAAAGCACGGGAATTAATTGCTCAGTATAAAGCTGCTGGAGTTGGCCGCGATCGCGTGCTCATTAAAATTGCCAGCACCTGGGAAGGGATTCGGGCTGCGGAAATCCTCCAAAAAGAAGGTATTCACTGTAACCTTACCTTGTTGTTTGGTCTTCACCAAGCGATCGCCTGTGCAGATGCTGGAGTCACCTTAATTTCTCCCTTCGTCGGTCGGATTCTCGACTGGCACAAAAAAGATACCGGACGGGATAGCTACCCAGCAGCCGAAGATCCAGGAGTTTTGTCTGTCACCAAAATCTACAACTACTACAAGAAATTCGGCTATAAAACTGAAGTTATGGGAGCTAGTTTCCGTAACCTTGGTGAAATTACTGAACTTGCAGGTAGTGATTTATTGACAATTTCACCGTCACTTTTAGGTGAATTACAGGCAACCATTGGAGAACTGCCACGCAAACTTGACCCCGCCAAGGTAGCAAACTTGGAAATTGAAAAGATATCCATTGACAAAGCTACCTATGACAAATTACACGCCGCTGACCGCATGGCAACTGACAAACTAGACGAGGGGATCAAAGGTTTCACCAAGGCACTAGAAGACCTTGAGAAACTTTTGGCAGACCGACTGGTTCGCCTTGAAGGAGAGGTAGTAGCAACTCATTAGAATGTAACGATAGTTATTATTTAATGGTTAGTGGTTATTCTAATAACCACTAACCATTAACAATTGGCTTAGTTGCATCAGCAGTCATCAATACCGTGGGTATCCTCGGAAATGCTCTCGTCGTTGGTAATTTTCGTATCCTCGGAAATGCTCCCGTGGTCGGATAATTTCATACCCTCGGAAATGCTCCCGTCGTCGGATATTTTCGTATTGTCCAAAAGGGTATCGTTGTCGGATAATCTGCCGTCGTCGGAAATTTTCGTGTCGTCTTGACCACCGTCGAGCGATTAAAAGCTCTCCAGTTTTATTTCCAACTAGGTTAGCCTCTGGTGCAGCGCTCTGTTCATTGCGAGCATTACTTAAAGAAATATCCTTCGCTTCAGCTAATGAGGGCGGATACACAAAGGCACATAGCAATAATGCTATTGAGGATAACTTCCTGAAACCTTTCATGTTTTTGCTTCTACTAGACTTTTGGTAATAACTTTATTAAACACCTTAAAGTCCAAGAATTATCGCTCATAACTTTTTTTTAAACTTAATTAGGTATGAAATTTTGTATTACCATTTCAGTCTTATGGATAATTGTAAATTAAAACAAACTATGTATATAAATAGTTAGTGTCTAGCAAAAGAGAGCATCTCAATGCAAGCAAATTTACCAAAATTGTTACTCGTCAATTGCGAATGAAGCGGACTCCAACTCTTGGAAATGCTCTGCGAATAAAGAACCAGCATGGTAGCTGAAATGTTGCAATTTGCTTTATCTGGACTTTGCGATCGCTTTGCTTGACTACGTTCTGCTCACTATGACAAATTATATTTTTACACATTTGGGATGCTCCCTAGCAAAATGTAACTTTTCCCAATTGGCAAAGTATTATAAAACATTTAAAAAGGCTATAGATTGAGTTGAGGTAATAAACTTGACATGAAATATTAAATCGGCAAAGTAATAATAAACTTAGTTCCCTCACCAGGAATTGACAAACAGTCGATTTGTCCATTATGTTTATCAACAATGATTTGGTAGCTGATAGCTAATCCAAGCCCGGTTCCCTTGCCTACGGGTTTAGTTGTGAAAGATTGCTCAAAAATTCGAGTTTGTACCTCAGGAAGTATCCCAGGTCCGTTATCTTGAATGCAAATTGTGACAGTTTCTTGCTGATAATTAACTGATGTAGTGATAGTGATAGTGTTTGGACAAGTAGCAATCTTTTGATCAGAGTGGTTTTGATTGAGGTCATCCAATGCATCAATGGCATTAGCGATGATATTCATGAAGACCTGGTTCAGCTGTCCGGGATAGCAACTGATTGGAGGTAACTTACCGTATTGGGTGATAACCTTGATTGCCGGGTGGTTTCCTTGGTTTTGCAATCGGTGTTTCAATAGCATTAAGGTGCTATTAATCCCTTCGTGAATCTGAAACTCCATCTTAGATGAAATATCTGAACGAGCAAAAGTTCTCAGAGAAAGGCTAATGTCCTTAAGGCGGTCAATTCCCTGGCGCATTGATGCTAGCAATTTTGGAATATCCTCTGCTAGATACTCAAAGTCCATTTGATTGAGAAGTTCTTCAATTTCTGGTTCTGGATGCGGTAGCTTCTGCTGTTGGAGGTTGACCAAGTGAAGAAGATTATTTGTATATTCTGTAATATAGGAGAAATTTCCTTCAATAAAACCAATCGGGTTATTAATTTCATGACCAATGCCTGCAACAAGTTGTCCCAGAGTAGACATTTTCTCACTTTGGATCAGTTGTAGTTGGGTTTGTTGTAACTGCTGTAGAGATTGGGTTAATTCTGCGGTGCGCTCTTGTACCCTTTGCTCTAGGGTATATGTGAGATGGGAGATTTTCAGGTGTAACTTTAATCTGGCAATGACTTCTTCCTGCTGGAAAGGTTTGGTAACGTAGTCAACTGCGCCAATTTCTAATCCTTTCACCTTGTCTTTAGAATCGGATAGGGCAGTCATGAAAATGACTGGAATATTCTGAGTTATGGGATTTGCTTTCAGCCTGCGGCAAGTTTCAAATCCATCAATACCAGGCATCATCACATCCAGGAGAATCAGATCGGGAAGGGCATATTCAGTTTGTTCGATCGCCGACTCTCCATTCGTTGCCATGAGTGCTTTCCAGCCATATCCCTGAATCATTTCTGATAGCACCTTGAGATTGTTTGGATTATCATCTACCAAAAGGATATGTATTGGCTTCGAGAGAGAATCAGCCATCATTGCCGTGACTCCATTGTTACAAATGATTTTATAAATTTACGTATTTGTCCGGTTTGGAAATTGACAGTGAGTTTGTTTAACTCAACTACGAAAGGAGTTAGCTGGCTGTTTTGTGCAATTAACTCTTCTAACATTTTCTCGATCGCCGCGATATCGCCCATCATTGCCAAATGGTAAAGTTGTTGCAAAACATCTTGCGATGGCAGAACCCATTCGTTATCGGGTAACTCGCCTTTAGGAGATGACTGCTGAGGTATAGATTGGGCATAGCTCCAGTCAACTTCTAGCACCGAGCGGAGTGTATTGAATAGTTCATCAACCTGGAGGGGTTTGGGCAGGAATGCTTTTGCTCCTGCTTGTAAACTCCGCTGCCGATTTTCCTCGAACACGCTGGCACTAGAGACGATGATCGGAATAGAACGGGTTTTTAGATCAGATTGCAGGTGAATCATTAGCTCAAAACCATCCATATTGGGCATGGCTAAATCGAGCAAAATCACATCCGGGTTACATTCTTTTACGATTTGTAGCCCGTGTTTACCATCGGTTGCTTCCAAGGTTTGACAGCCAATTTCTTGCAGCAGATTCGTCAATATGGAGCAGTGATTGCGATCGTCATCGACAATGAGAACCAGAGGCGCACTACCCGAAGTTCTGGTAATCGAATGCTGGGTTGGGGCGATCGCCTGTTCATGCCAGTCATGGGAAAGTGATAATGGGACTGTCAAGTCTAGCCAAAATATACTTCCTTCACCCAAGCGACTCTGCACTTGAATTTGGCTCTCCATCAATGCTGCAATTCTTTGACTGATGGCCAATCCCAAGCCAGTACCTTCAGATCGCTGCCCTGCTTCACCCACTTGCTCAAAGGCCAAAAAGATTTTCTCTAATTGGTCTGGTAACATTCCAATACCCGTATCTTCAATCTGGAAACGAATCTTGGTGGTTAGGGATTGGGCAGAATCTTGCCCAGTCTTCAGTGCCTCTACTTTGAACGTCACACTACCGATGTCTGTAAATTTGATCGCGTTGCCTAGCAAGTTAATCAATACTTGTCGCAGCCGTTGTTCATCTGCTTCAATGGCAAGGGGAAGGCGATCGCTGATTAAAACATTAAAAGTAATCCCTTTCTGCTCGGCTCTGATCCCACAAATCTCGGTAACACCGTGTAAAAAGTTCGGTAGATGCACAGCAGTTGCTACCAATTCCAATTTCCGAGCTTCAATTTTTGAGATATCAAGAATATCATTGATCAACATCAAAAGATGCGTCCCGCATTGAGAGATAATATTGATTCCTTCGCGGTTTTTATTTGTGATGTTTGGCGATCGCTCTAGTACTTGTGCAAAACCAAGGATGCCATTGAGCGGTGTCCGTAGCTCATGGCTCATATTTGCAAGAAACTCGCTTTTTGCTTGGTTAGCAGCATCGGCAGCCTGCTTTGCCTCAACCAGTTCATGAGTTCGCTCTTCGACTTTTACCTCTAAGGTTTTGGAATAATCTAATAGTTGATTGTTGGCAATTTCCAGTTGGTGATTCGCTTCTTCTAGCTGCTGCTGTTTATAGGCATTCATTGTCGCAATTACACTGCTGATGAACGCGGCTAAAGCTGGTGTAACCGGTATTAGAATCCCATTTAAAAATATCCCGTAAGCACTCCCCAGACAGGCCCCACTGATCCCTACAGTTATCCAAAGAATCTGGCCCCCTGGAATCTGTAGCTTTCTAGGCGCACTGGCTAACCACCAACTACTCGTAGAACCGATCACAGACCACAAAACAATCCAGAGCCACAGAGAAATGCTGGAAACGCCGTGGAGGGTTGTTTTTCCTGTTTTAGCTCCTTGTACCAATTGATGGGCAATATTGGCATGGATAACAACACCAGGTGTCGGTTTTTGAGCAGATATCCAGGAAGAACTGAAGGGTGTGCTGAAAAAATCGTTGGTACTAGAGGCGATTGATCCAATAAATACCATGCGATCGCGCATCAGGTCTGCCGGAATCTTCCCTGCCAACACATCGCGCATGGTAGCTGTGTGAAATGCTGCATCCGTTCCATGCCAGTTGAGGAGAATTTGATAGCCTCCTAAATCGCCATCAGCATAACCTGCTTCTTGATTTTGCAGTGGCTGGTAGATTTCTTTACCCAATTGGAACTTTTGCCGCTGGGCATCAATGCTTTCTAAGGTAATCCCTTCAACTTCGAGGTACTTGAGCGCTACACTGGTTGCCAGCCCTGCTTTGATGGTGTCTTGTTCTTTGGCATCCACCGCTGTGAGCAGGGCGCGACGAATAGAGCGATCGCCATCGAGTACCAAATCTGCTAATCCTACCTGATCTCTTTTTTTCAATTCTGGTGGCGGATTGACGCGCTCACCGATAATTTTCTCAACTCCGATTAAATTGGGAGTACTGCGGAAAATTTGCCCAAGTTGCTCATGTCCACTTCCTTCGGGCAAATCTCGATAGAGATCCAGTCCGATGGAGCGAGGCTGTTGCGCCCGGATTTTATCGAGTAATTGTGCTAGTGCCCAGTCTGGAATTGGCCATTTACCCACCGATTGAATATCGCGCTCATCGATTGTAACAATTACAATCTCGTTGGCTATTTTCTCTGATGATTGCAAACGAACCCATTGATCGCGAAGTTTCCATTCAGGTAAATTAAAAAGCCCCAAGGACTGCCCGACAATAACTGCTAGAGCAACACTGGGACTAATGATCAAGACACTGCGAGTGCGTTGGATGAAAGTCTGAAATCTGTGCCACATATTTGTGCCATACAGTTCATTGATATTGGTCAGTGTTGGTGGAGTAATACCCCACTAACACCTGTTGATTATGTTAGTTAGCGGATACTATAGCGCTTTTTGTTAATACACTTTGACTTCTCTTCTAAAAGGAGAGAGGCTTTGAATTTACTCCCCTTCCCTATAAGGAAGGGGTGGGGGTTAGGTCTGTATTCCGACTCAATTGAGAAGTGCTATATTAGCGGTGCTGTTACAATCTCCTTCAAACTAACTGAGGAAAGAAGTTCTTCCCATTGTTTAGAGAGAGTTGCATTGGTAGGTTGGGCGGTGTGCAGTGCAGCAAGTGTTGCTACACAATCATACCAAACCCCATTTTTACCCAAACCAGTCGCCCGCTTCAGCGCATCCTGTTGTTGCATTGTGGTTGCCAGATCAGCACTGGGCTGGATTCGCTCAATCCAACCATCAACGTAAGGCGTACTTGGACTGAGTTGCCCATCCAGTTTGAGTGCTAGGAACCATTGGTAGTTTTTGCCAACGGTTAAAGCGGGTGCATCCGCTGGTAATTTGATCGCAATCACCCCAGTTTTCCCTACAACTGAAATGTTCATCTGATGCTGCATGTTGCCAGCTTCATCCTTGAGGCTGAACACAGCTTCTTGGGCGTTGGAAGCAGGGAGATACACCAGAATTGTGGGACGTTCAGACACTGTTGTGCCATAGAAGCTTTGGGGTAGAAGTGCGATTAGCGCTGTTGGCCCTTTTGCTTCTACAGTTGATGGATTCAAGTAGTAAGTACCAGTGCGAGAAGCTCCCCCAGCTGCTTGTCTGGGAGCACCCTTGCCAGAGGCAGGGGTAAATAGATTACCGCGAGAAGCTCCCCCAGTCGCTTGTCTGGGCGCACCCTTGCCAGCGGCAGGGGTAAATATACTACCGCGAGAAGCTCCCCCAGTCGCTTGGCTGGGCGCACCCTTTCCAGAGGCAGGCGTAAACATATTACCGCGAGAAGCTCCCCCAGTCGCTTGGCTAGGAGCGCTATTTTTTGCAGGTGGGGTAAATGTCACAGCACTAGCGCTAGTCCAGGCACAGTTAGCAATTAGAGCGATAAGGCTCAATGTACTAGCGAAATATCGACGTTTCATAATGTCATACCTCAATTGCTTGAGAAGTGATACAAAATACATTAATTGCGACTGTGGGAAGTAACCTATAGAATATCTCTAATCACGGTAATAATGGGATAAAATCTCCTAAAATATAGACTATTTGTTAATAAAAGTATGTAATAAACGCATTAATTTATTATATAGAAATACGTGTTATTACTTAATTAAAGCCAGTTTCCAACTAAAACGAAAGCAGACCAAAAAAACGGATCATGGAAATCAGTTTGTTGAATCATGTTTATTTGTGCCTGCCGTAGTGCTTCGGCTTTAGTGATTTTGGGTTGTCGCAGTTGCTCATAGAAGTGAGTCATGAGCATCGCGGCTGCCTTATCTTTAACTGGCCATAAAGTGGCGATGGTTGAGCGGGCCCCAGATTTGACAGCCAAACCTGCCAGCCCAAGGACAGCGCGATCGTCCCCTGCTGCTGTGTCACAGGCACTCAGCACCAGTAACTCGATTGCTTTCGATGGATCACCATGCCGATTTTTCAAGAGTTCGGACAACTCTTTGACGTTGACTTGTCCATTCCAGGTAAGCAAGAAAGTATCTTCGAGGCGGGAGCTAAACTGTCCGTGGGTTGCTAGGTGGACAATACCAGCATTACTGGATTTCACGCGTTGAGCGAGGGCTTGACTTGTGAATTTCTGGTTCAGCAATATAAAGGATGACACCGCTTTTGAGATTTGTTTAACTTCTGATTCCACAGCAGGCAAAGCATTAAAACCAGCGCGAGATTCGCTAATACCACCCACGATCGCATTTATTTTGTTTTGCTTTAGCGATCGCGTAGCCATAAGTTGCAATCCTGGTGAGAGTGCGACTGCATACTTCTCGATTAGATACTGTTTACCGTCATATAAGGCAGCCATTGGAATGTTACGCAAATGGCCATCTAAAACAAACACTAATGTCTTAGTATCTTTGAATCCTTGATTGATTTGGGCTGGACGAATCAGCCAATCATAAATCTGCTGGGATAATCGATTTCGGTCTTTGGAATCTGAGACAGGATTGAGAGCAACTAAAAAATTGCCCAGAGTCTGCTCAATTTCAGCTTGAGATTTAGAAGTGACATAGTAATCGAGCGGTTGTCCAGCTTTGGAGAGAATCACCGCTAAACGATCGGGCAGGATGATTGGATAAATGACGGTTGCAGTGGGATCAACCTGATCAATTTGCTGAGTTTTATCTAAACAGGCTTCCCGGAAAAAGTTATCGAGTTCTGCAATTTGGAGTGCCTCAATTAATTCACGGGCTTGCACCAATGCAGCTTGGCTCGGTTGATTATCTAGAAGTAAACCGACTAGTTCTCGGTAAACAGGCTCTACACTTTCGCGGAAAGAAAACTGAACATCGGGGTTGATGGCAACCAAATCCCCTCGCAGTGACTTTAAGGCTTTGACGGCTTCGGTATAGGCACTAATTGCTTTTGAGCGATCGCCCTGTTGTTTATCCAACTGTCCCATCTGCCAAGCAGATTGAGCAATGATATCGTTAGCTTGGAGTTGACGGGCAATATCGAGGGATTTCTGAGTTAACTCCTGTGCTTGTGATAACTGCTGTGTACGACGATAGAGTTTTCCCCACTGATGCAGTGCATAAGCTTCTGCTTGAGCATCTTGGATTTGCTGTGCAGACTTGACTGTGACTGCCATGAGTTGCACCAGGTCTTTCAAGGGGATGATTTGGTCAGAAGTTGAGTGCCGATTTAGGGTGGCGACAAAATTGATGGCTGCGTAGAGGGAGGTGTGACTAGGGGGCAGTTCCTTAAGTTGTTGTAGTAGTTGAGGTGCCAACGGGGTGGCAAACTCAGGCTTGTCGTAGTCGAGGAAAAGTTTGAAACGAGCTAAACGTGCTTGCAAGCCATCGCTTGGATTGGTGGCTACCTGTTCTGCTTGTTCAAAGTAATCTAACGCCGTCTGTGGATCTTGCAAGTCAACAGCAGTTGTTCCCAGACTCAGCAGGATAGAACTCAAGTAGGGTTTGGCTGCAATTTTACGAGCGATCGCTAAACTTTGCTCCAACACCTCTTGATTTTTTGCATCACCAATCATTTGTAGGGCTAAACCAAGCGATCGTAACCCACTGATTTTGATTTCCGAATCTGGCATTGTTAAAAGCTTTTGAGTCAGCATTTCCAACTGCACTTTAGAACGGCGATAAAATCCTAAACTTTGTAAAGCTTGTGCCTGGTTGATTTGACTCCCCAAACTGCCCATTTTGTCACCTGCCTGCTCATAATATTTTTGAGCTTGCTGCCAACTTTCAAGGGCGGTTTCGGCTTTGCCATTGTGCAATTGCAAATTTGCCTGGGTATTGAGTGCTTGTGCCCAGAGAATTGCATCAGCAGAGGGAATAGAGGTTTGCAATAGTTTCAGACTTTGCTCAATAGATTGACTGGCTGCTTCCCATTGGTTAAGTTCCTGTTGTGCCAGTGAAAGGTAACTCAAGCTTAGGGCTTCGTTAAGGCGATCGCCTTGGGTATGGTATTGTTGTGCTGCCGTTTGCCAAATTGTCACTGCTTCTGCAAAGCGTCCTGAACGGTAGAGGTTCCGTCCCTGTTCTAGCCAGTTGGTAGGCTGGGAAGAAGAAATAACTGTAGTTGTTACTGGTAGAGATGCTTTTACAGGTGTAATGGTAAATGCTAAACACAAACTTAAAATACTGAGGCTGACATATAGCCAATGAGTTTGTTTAATTCCGAAAGCCATAAATAATTACCAAGATTCATAACAGCTTTTGAAAAATCACTCACAGCACAAGTGCTTAAAGAATGAGTAAACTTATATTGCCCAACTTATAACTTGGATCTATTAGACATCTCCAAAAAGGAAATATGCATTATCCATAAACCTTGTAGAGACATAGCAGTGCTAGGTCTCTACATTCTTTGTCACCGAATTTTAGATGTTTAAATTTTGGATAATGGAATTGTTGGCGGAGCCTCTCGTAGAGAAGATTCCAAATCCAAAATTTAATGCATGTCTCAGAGCAAGCGGATTTATCCGTGCGGGTTAATCCAAAATCTCAAATCGTTCGACTGAGCGTAGCCGTACTCCTTCTCTACGAGACGCTCCGAGAACAAAGAAGCAAGCTATGCGTAGCGTTCCGCAGGAAAGTCCAAAATTGGATGATTCCTATGTCAGGTTCGTCAGCGAAACCCTAAGCATTTCAATCGTATCCACTGCGGTTACAGAGATTCTTCCCCCAGTCCCTGCCCTAAAGATTTCATGACGTAAGTCCTATACAAATCAAATAGGATTGCTATATTGCTATATTATCGGGAGTTCGCTAGACTGTAGATAAAAAAAGGCTCTACAAAGCACTATTAAAAATCTGATTAGCAGTCAGTTTCAACTCTGGAAAAATAGGGGATATAATTCGTTCATAATTTTTAAATTGGGCGACTTGATATTCTTCATCAACTAAATGATAAATAGAAATAGTTGGTTGTTTGGGATTACCAATAAATTTTCTTGCTCCCAAAGCTGCATAATCAATGATCCAATATTCAGGAATCTTCATTGCTTCTCTTCTCTACGAGAGGCTGCGCCAACGAGACGCTACGCGAACATAATTTCCTAATTTTGTGTAATAATCGTCTTCCCAGTTTGTACTCACAACCTCAATAATCAAAGGAATGGATTCACTTTGAGTCACGGTAGATGCTTTTTCCCACAATTCCTCGTTGTGTAAATTAGCATCGTTGATTAAAACTACATCCGGTGAATAACCCGATGATTTTCTCAGTGGTTTTACTAATGCTGTTTTGGGGATAAAGTATGGCAATTTCAAGCGTTTGTATTCAACGGTAATTTCCCCTGCTACAAATCTGGTAACTTTTTCATGTTTTCCACTCGGCTGAGGCATTTCAACAATTATCCCGTCGTGTAATTCGTAACGCTTCCCGGTGTTTTCCGGCAACCATTTGATAAATTCTTCAAAGGTCAATAGTTTGGGTAAAACTTCAGCCATATCAAAACCTCCGCTTGTTTTGACTTTACCATTTCCAACGTCGGGACTGATTAGTTTGACACCGCAGCACAGGTTAAAGATGGTTCTACATGGGCTGATTGAGCCGCAATTAACTCAATTTTCCCCTGTGCATTCCGTCGCCAAGAAGTAGCTTCAACGAGAACCTCTGGAGATTGGGGTATTTGTGCTTGTAGCTTCTGGGTTTTCCGGTATGCAGAGATGTTGCGGATATCAGACCAAGTGCGATCGCTGGTTACTTGCTGATTGGGATTTTGCGGCACACCACCCCGGCCTGTTGCCACAAAGCTACTGCCTTCACTACCCGCGCAGCCTGTGGCAATTTGCTGAGATGGATCAATTACATTTGCTGGCAATTCGACTAAGCCAGAATTTGGATCAACGCCAATGGTATTGACTTTAACCGTGCCGCTAACCCCAAATTGGGAACTAGCAGTGATGTCATTCTCTGATGTCAGTTGGGGACGAAACTTCAGTCCGAAAAGCCCTTGTGTGCTGATTTGAATATTACCCCCTCTACCTTTCACCGCATTAGCAATAATATCGCTGTTTTCTAATCCGACGATAATAGGTGCATTGATATTAATATTACCTCCATTACCGTTACCGCCTGCTGTAGCACTAATATTGCTGCGATCGCGTATTAGCAACAAATTTCCCACTTGTAAGTCGATGTTGCCACCATTACCAGATTCTGTCTGTGCTTGGATTGAGCCTTGATTTTTTAATTGGATGCGATCTGCGGTGATGTTGAGATTGCCAGCATTTCCACTACCTTGGCTGGTAACGCTTACACTACCGCCATCATTGAGTGTCAAATTTGGTGTGGTAATACTAACACTACCTGCATTTCCCATCAGTACATCCTGTAAGCCAAATAACTTAAGTAGTTGTGGACTTGAACGGATGACAGATGAACCGAGGCTACTATAAGTGTTAGGACTGACACCACTAATTGTGATCGCCTCTCTAGCATTAATGCTGACATTTCCTCCATTGCCAGTATAAAATACTAATGAACCAACTGCTCCTCCATCTAAGATTTGTAACTTCCCAGTATCTAGGATCAAATCTTTTGTATTTCCACTCGCAAAGCTACTGATACTAATGTTACTAGAAATTTCAAAAGGGGTTTTCCCCATAACTGTGGTATTTTGATTGCGAATTGTCACTTTACCACTAGAGCCACTGCCATATGTATATGAAGTCAATAAAGCTCCACCAGATATTACCAATCTATCCCCATTAATAGAGATATCACCTGCTGACCCAGTACCGTATGTGCCAGTGAGAATGTTTGTTGCAATGGGCGTCAGGGGTGAGAAGCCGGACATCTCTATTGCTGCGGCTTCAATCTGAATGTTGCCACTGTCAGCTACTCCGTGTGTTGAGTTCTCTATCCCTGAACCCTGTTGGAGTGTTAACCGGGGAGTGATGATACTTATATTCCCACCAGTTCCGGTGCTCAAGGTGTTACTGCGAATCCCACCTCGAATTGTGGTAGCGGATGTTCCGCCAATCATATCGATGGCTTCTGATGCTTGAAAACGAATGTCTCCACCAGGAAGACTTCCATAATTCTGCGCTAAAACTAACGAACCATCGCTCAAGCGAATATTTCGTCCCTGAAGCTGAACTGAACCCGCATTTACCCCACTGACATCTAATAGTGACTTTTGTGCTAGTTGAATGTCACTAAAGCTTTGCCCATTGCCATACTCCAATTTATATCCCTGAGTGATTGGCACTAAACTAACTAATCCTGCACCTCCTAGGCTACCTAATTCTATATGCCCTGTTTCGGCAGTTAAGGTAGCGCCATTCAGATTCAGATTACCACCTACCAACGCCAAAGTTTTTCCCGCCTGTACTTGCAATCTTGTCGGGCTAGGATTGCGAATCGTCGGAATAATATCGCTCTCGATGTCTAAATGCCCTGTACCTTGGACTTGTATCGCTGAAGGATTATTACCTAGTTGCAGTCCAATGGGAACATTGATACTTAATAATGCGTTAGTTTGGGGATTAATGGCGCTAAATTCACTTCTATCAGCAAATTTGATGCTATTAGCTGTCGTTGCAATCAATGAACCGCCTATATTTAATTGGGCATTAGCACCAAAAATGATCCCATTAGGGTTAAGTAAAAAAAAATTGGCCCTACCATTGGCTGTAATTAAACCATCAATGTGGGAAATACTGCCCCCAGTCACACGGCTAAAAATATTTTGCACATCTGCGGCATTATTGAAGAATGCAGAACCATTGCTAGGAATAGAGAATTGGCTGAAGCTGTAAAACAGGTTGTTGCCGACACGACTGCCGTTGGTAATGGTAAAGTTATTGCCGCTTTGGGATACTGTGCTGTTGAGAGTTCCATCGGTAATTACTTGAGCATTTGCACAACTATTCCAAATCCCACATATTAACATTCCACCAAGCAAACTGAACCTAGCAGAAATTACTTTCATCACCCCGCCTCCATTTCGATCTGTGTACTTAGGTTTCCCAAAATGGAATTGTTGCTAACCTTATTTGTAGTTAACTCTTAGCTGAAGCAGCACAGGTTAATGATTGCTGCACGTAGGTAGGAAATGGAGCCGTGATTAATTCAATTTTGCCATCAGCGTTACGATGCCAAGAAGTGGCTTCAACGAGAACCTTTAGTGATACATGCGTTTGGGGAGTAACATTGCCAGTTTTTCGGTAAGCAGATAAATCTCGCACATCGTCCCAAGTGCGATCGCTCGTTATTTGCTGATTGGGATTTTGTGGCACACCACCCCGTCCTGTTGCCACAAAGCGACTGCCTTGGTTTGTAGAACAACCAGTCGCTATTTGCTGCGCTGGATTATTTACATTCGCTGGTAGTTGGACTAAACCGGAATTTGGATCGACACCAATGGTATTGACTTGCACATTACCATTCACACCCAACTGTGAACTTGCAGTAAGATCATTGTCTGGTGTTAGTTGGTCATGAAATTTCAGACCAAAGATGCCTTGGGTAGTGATTTGAATATTACCACCACGACCTCGCACTGCATTAGCAACAATATCACTGTTTTCTAATCCGACAATGATCGGTGCATTGATATTGATATTACCCCCATTACCGTTACCACCAGCTGTTGAGGTAATCAGGCTATTGTCTCGTAGAAACAACAGGTTTCTGGTTTGTAAGGTAATATTGCCACCATTGCCGGATTCTGTTTGGGCTTGAATAAACCCTTTATTCTTTAATTGGATGGTATCTGCATTGATGTTAATATTGCCACCATTTCCACTCCCTTGAGTGGTGACACTGACTGTCCCGCCATTCGTCAGCGTTAAGTTCGGTGTGGTAATGCTCACAGTACCTGCATTAGCTGTTAGCATATCTGGCAAACCGAATCGCTGCCGCAATGACGGATCGAGTCGGATGCTGGACGCATTAATGCTGCTATGATTTGTCTGACCTTGACCACTGATTGCGATTGATTCGGTAGCGTTGATGTTCAAATCTCCCCCATTACCTGCAAAAAATGCGGTGGCAGCAACTACTCCCCCATCCAGAATTTGCAATTTGGCAGTATCTAGCGTCAAGGTTTTGGCACTTCCGGTTGCAAATGTAGTTGAGCTAATGTTGCTGTAAAGTCCGGAGGGGCTTTCTCCCGTCACCGTGGTGTTGGTGTTGCGAATCGTCACTTTACCGCTAGAGCCACTGCCAAAGGTAGCCGAAGACAATGAGGCACCGCTTGACACCACTAGACTATTGCCATTGATAAAAACATTACCAGCGTTCCCAGTGCCTAGCGTGGTAGTGTTAATGTAGCTAGCAACACCGGGATTAATGGGTGAGAAGCCAGATATATCAACCGCCATCCCATCGATCTGGATATTGCCACTGGGAGCCGCTCCGAATGTTAAGTTATTTAATGTCGCTCCCTGCTTGAGGGTCAGCCTGGGAGTAACAACGCTGATGTTCCCACTAGCCCCAATGCCAAAGGCTTCATTACGTACCCCGCTTGAAATCTTAGCATCGGATGTTGTACCAATCAGATCAATTGCCTCCGTAGCCTGAAAGCGAATGTCACCACCAGGGAGATTGCCGAAATTCTGCGCCAGCACCAGAGAGCCATCGGTGAATTGAATTTGCTGACCCTGAACTTGCACAGAACCTGCATTCACTCCGCTGATATCTAATAGCGATCGCCCTGCCAGATGAATATCGCCAAAGCGTTGCACATTTCCATACCCCAACGTATAGCCCTGTGCGGTTGGCATCAAGCTGACTAGCCCTGCGCTACCCACACTGCCCAATTCTACTCGCCCTTGTTCGGCTCTCAGAGTAGCCCCATTCAAATTTAGGTTCCCACCCACCAAGGCTAAGGTTTTTCCAGGCTGTACCGACAGTTCTGTAGAACTAGGAATCCGAGTGATGGGAAGCAGAGCCGATGCACTGATCGTGGTCAAGGAGTGTCCTGTACCTTGAACCGTTATTGGTGCAGGATTGCTGCCCAGTTGCAGACCAAAAGGAACATTGATACTCAACAATGGGGCAGCTTGAGCACCAATTGCACTAAACTCAGCACCATCAGCAAATTTAATGCTGTTAGCAGTAGTGCCAATAAACGATCCACCAATATTCAATTGAGCATTCACACCGAAAATAATCCCACTGGGATTGAGCAGAAACAGGCTGACGGGATTACTATTGTTAATTGTTTGAATTACGCCGTCAATCTGGGAAATACTACCCCCAGTTACACGACTGAAAATGGTGGAGATATTGGGCGTGTTGATTAAATTAAAGGTGGCTGAACCACCAGTGGGCACGGAAAACTTACGAAAGCTGTGAAACAGATTACTACCTGCGGCACTACCGTTAGTGATGGTGAAGTTATTACCACTTTGGGAGACGGTGGTGTTGAGGGTGGTGTCGGGAGTCACCTGGGCATTGGCAAAGCCGCTCCAGAGGAGCATCCCAGCTGTCAATATTCCATTTACTAAACCCGAAACAACAGAGGTCGTTTGCATTATCCAGTTTCCATTTATACTTAATAATTAGGGTTCCCTAAATTGCTCTTAACATTCACCGAAACAGTGCCGAGCAATGAGTGCTTCCTCTGGACTCATAATTTCAGCACTCAGCACTATTGTTGGATTAAAACGGTGAATAACCTATTGAGAAGTACAGCCCATTTTCCTGGAGCGATCGCTTTTCACCTTCCACTGATGTCAGAGGAATGCCCCAATCCAGATGGGCTGAGAAATTATTGCCCTGTTTCCACAACAGCCCTAACCCGATACCAACCAATAGACTAGGCGATGGATTTTCGTCCTTGACATTCCAGCCTTTGCCCATTCCATACTACTTTTGACTTTTGAATGAGGGATACTTCCTCTGCCAGCTTAGTTCATTACAGTTTCAGCAAAGCCAAAAAAAGGTTTACGATTTTTACACAGATGCTTCCAATAGTAATTAATCAACCATACTTGATATTATTTGTCCAAAGTCCAAAATGAAGGTAAACAGGAGAAATACATTAGCAATATTGATTAAACTGTAAGTAACAGTAAATGCAACTTAGTATGAGGTAGTTAACTACTTATTTTATTTGTATCCCTAAGTTGAGTTACCAGCCAAGCTCCTCCAGAGCATATCAACAACAAAGGTGTTAACCAATCATCCCAACGCACATATAAAGTTTGTGTCTGTCGGCGATAAATTGTTTCAGCATGAGTTTCGTAGGTATTATATCCAGATATCCACAAGGTTCCACCGTGAGGATCTACAAAGGCTGAATATCCTGTATTAGTTGCCCGTGCTGACCATCGATCAGTTTCAATTGCCCGCATGATATCCTGTGCATGGTGCTGGAATGGCATGGATGCAGTGTAATGGGCATCGTTAGAAGAACTGAGGATAAATTGTCCACCCGCCGCAGCTTGACGGCGAAATTGCTCAGGAAAAGCAGATTCATAACATATACTAGCGATCGCCCGACCAAAAGGGGTATCAAATAGCTGATTTGCTGAACCGGGAACTTGGTGTGCATCTAAAGGCGACAAGCGCTGAACTATTTTGCCTAATATTCCTTCAAAGGGAATATATTCTCCCAGAGGTACTAATTTAGCTTTATCGTAGCGGCTGACAATTTCAGCTTTTTTATTGAAAGTAAACAAACTAATTGTATAACTGTCTCCCCGTTCGCCAAAAGCCCCAATCCAAGCAACTATACCTTTTTCTTTCACGGCTGCGACTAAGGCAGTTTGCATCAAGTTGCGCTGGAAAATAGGTAAGGCTCCTTCTGGGGTGAGGACGGCATCTACACCTTGATCTGCTAAAGTTAGATATCCATTGGTGTAGTTTTCTTGGGCGCGACGAAACCCTTCGGAACTTCGTAAAAGTCGGTTCGGAATATTACCCTGAACAATCCCCACTTTCAAGGCTGCTTCTGGTGGTTGGGCGATAGGACTGCTATATAAAATAAAACCGATGAGGTGTAAAGTAATTAATAATCCTGTGGCGATAATCCAGTATTTATTAACGAACCGCAGAGGCGCAGAGAAGCTAGTGCGTTGGGTGGGTTCCCCGACTTGTTCGCTCTTAGCGTTCCCGTAGGGTAGCAGCTGGCGCGACACAAAGGAAATCTTGGCGTCCTTGCCATCTTGTCGGTTCGTCCATCCTTCTGCAATTAACCCATTAACGGCAACGATCGCTGCTGTGACAGTATTAGGCCCAGAGAGTTGACCCAGATGTACAATTACGAGATTGTGCGGACTTTGAGTGTAAGCCAGGGAACTCCACCACAGAGGCCCAGCACTCCACAAACTCTCTAAGCCGCACCAGACGGCTGTGCCAATCAGTACACGTAGCCAGGATTTTTGCCCGCCCAGATGAACCATTACAGCCGCCCAAATAGCAACGAATACTCCTCCCAAGAGGCTAATAAATCCCCAACAAAAAAGGGTAATTGCCAAACTTGGCAACCAAGGAACACCCAACCATGTCATCGGATGAATTCCGGTAATCCAAAATAGGGCGACACCGTGATAAGCAATACCCCAGAGGAAGGCCGGGGGGGATTGATTTTTGCCTTTGGCTGAAGTAACAACTAGCACCCATAAGGGAACTAAGGCCATCCAAGCCAAGAACCATGCACCTACTGGGGCTACGGTTAGCCCCATTAAAATGCCGCTAGCTAAGGTAATTAAATAAGGGAGTAAGGTGGTTAACCTCTCCCCCTGCTTTTTATTCTGCTTCTTCTGCATCGACAGCATCAGGTGGAACTATTGCCACTCCGGTAATAGCGTCGTCTTCGTCTAAACGCTGCACTCTAACTCCAGTTGCCGATCGCGATTGGATGGAAATCGCATTTACCGCTTGCCGGATGATAATACCGCGATTTGTCACCATCATGATTTCATCGTCATCATTGTTGACAATGCGTAGGGTTGCCAACTTGTCTTTGTTTTTGCGGTTTTTGAATTTGGTTGCCATTAAACCCTGACCGGCACGGTTTTGCAGGCGGAACTGGGCAACTGGTACGCGCTTACCATATCCTGCCATTGTAATTACCAACACCCAAGGGCCAACAATGCCGTTGCTAGGCACTTCTGCGGACTCTTCATTAATTTCGGTAATTTCGATATCTTCTGTTTCGATTGTTTCAATTGTTTCGATATCTTCAATTTCGGCTTCTGTAACTATATCCAAAGTTTCAAGAATTGCTGCGGGGAGAATATCCATACCCACCAGTTCATCTTTGTTTTTGAGTTTCATGGCTTTCACCCCACGAGTCGCCCTGCTTAACGGACGTAGTTGTTCGTGGTTGCACCGGAAGTTAATCGCCATCCCGTTACGAGAACCAATAATTACACTGTCCTCTACTCTAGCGCGTCGCACCCAGCGGAGTTGGTCGCCTTCTTCTAAAGAAATGGCAATCAAACCATTAGCGCGAATGTGACTAAATGCTGCCAATTCAGTTTTTTTGATATTGCCGCCCTTGGTAAGCATGACCAGATATTCTTCATTGCTAAACTCATCAACAGGTACAATTGAGGTGATTTTTTCCTCTTTAGGAATCGGTAGCATTTGGACAATTGGTGTCCCGCGACTAGTACGCGAACTCACGGGAATTTGATACGCTCTTAAGCAATAAACAACGCCACGCTCACTAAAGAATAAGATACTGTCGTGATCGCAGCAAGTCAAGAAATGCTCAACGGTATCATCATCTTTCACCTTGGCTGCGGCTTTACCTCTGGTAGCACGGCTTTGCGCCTCAAAGGTGTTGACTGGCATCCGTTTGATGTAGCCTTGCTCTGTAACCAGAATGATCGCTTTTTCATTGGCAATTAGGTCACGATCATCTAACTCCCCTTCCCCTGGTAGAATCACCGTGCGGCGGGGTGTGGCAAAGCTAGTTTTTAGTTGTGTGACTTCAGTTTCAATGATTTCCAGCACCCTCTCTCGCCGTGCCAAAATATCTAGCAAGTCGGTAATTTTCGCTTGTAGTTCCTCGTGTTCCAAACGAATTTTGTCGGCTTCTAAGGCAGTCAACCGCCGCAATTGCATCTGCAAAATCGCATCTGCTTGCACTTCCGAGAGTCCGTAAGTTGTGATTAGTTCGCCTTTGGCTGTGGGCGCATCGGGAGCATGGCGAATCAAGACAATAATTGGATCTAACTGGGACAGGGCAATTAATAACCCTTGTAGAAGATGGTCGCGTTCCTCGGCTTTCCGCAGTTCGTAGCGGGTGCGTCTGGCAATGGATTCGATCCGGAAATCCAAGAAGACGCTTAAGAACTGCTTCAGGGTAAGTACTTGGGGTTCGCTATTCACCAACGCCAGCATATTCGCCCCAAAGTTGGCTTGCAGTGGCGTTTGCTTGTAGAGGTTGTTCAGAACGACGCGGGGATAAGCATCACGCTTGAGTTCGATCACAATCCGCATCCCGTCGCGATCGCTTTCATCCCGGATATCTGCGATGCCCTCTAGCCGCTTTTCATTCACCATTTCGGCGATTTTTTCAATCAGCGCCGCTTTGTTGGTTTGATAGGGCAATTCGGTGATGATAATTGCTTCTCTATCTGGGCGTCCCCGTTGTTCAACGGTTTCAATGTTAGCTACACCACGCATGGTAATGGAACCGCGCCCAGTGGTATAAGCTTCTCGAATCGCAGATGTCCCCAAAATTTGCGCCCCAGTCGGAAAGTCTGGACCGTGGACATACTGCATTAATTCGAGATCGGTGATTTCTGGATTGTGGATCACTGCCACCAAAGCATCAATCAATTCGCCCAAGTTGTGGGGGGGAATGTTGGTTGCCATGCCCACAGCAATTCCAGACGAACCGTTGAGCAGCAACTGCGGAATCCGGGCTGGTAAAACTGTCGGTTCTTGCTGGGAACCGTCGAAGTTATCGGCAAAATCTACAGTTTCTAATTCGATATCGTGCAGTAGGCCAGCACTAGTTAAAGCTTGCAAGCGGCATTCTGTGTATCGCATTGCCGCTGGCGGATCATTATCTACCGAACCAAAGTTACCATGTCCGTTAACTAAGGGCGATCGCATGGAAAAATCCTGTGCCATCCGCACCAAGGCATCATACACTGCCGTATCGCCGTGGGGGTGATATTTACCCAGCACTTCCCCTACCACACGGGCGCATTTCTTAAACGGGCGATCGTGGAGCAGACCTAGCTCGTGCATTGCGTAGAGAATGCGACGATGCACAGGTTTTAGACCATCCCTGGCATCTGGCAGCGCCCGACCCACTATTACGCTCATGGCGTATTCCAGATAAGACTGCGACATTTCGTTTCGCAAGTCTGTCGGGATAATCCTCTCCTGTGAGGTTGTCATAACCTAAAAATCTCCAAAAATCGTAGATTTTAGCTTTTTTATTCAACAAAGCGCAAAATTATTCTAAATTGCTCTTGAATAATTGCCATAGTTTGATATAATCCTAACATAATATTGCTTTTTTTTGCCTCAATAACTAACCCAAATATCTAGTTACGTAAGGGTATAATAAACTACCCTACAAAAGGTCTTAGCTAGTTAAACAGAGCAATGACAGCGTAAATTTAAGAGAACAATCTAAATTGGCTTGATAAGCTCTTACTTTTATAACCGTTATTTAGCAAAAATTCTGAGGATCTGATGACTTTCCAACAACTAGAAATAGGTGACTACTTTCGGATACCTGGTATGAGTGAAGGTTGCGTATATAGAAAGGCTAACAGTTCACATTGCAGCCTAAAAGCTTTATTACAGCCAATCCGAGCAGAAACAAAAGTTACACTGCTTACTTTTGCAGAAATTACTAACTATTTTACGCTCAAGCAAGAGTTCCTTCAAAGTCTCAGGTGATAAAGGTTTGACGTTTTCCTTAACACTCAAGCACACGTTTATCTTGGGCTGTTTTGGTAAAAATTAGACCTACCTTTATTTTTGGCAAAGGTATTAACTGGACTTTAGACTAAAGGTGAGCGATCGCTTACATCTCGAACTCTTGAATAATCTGCATTGTTTCGACGCTGACGGTGCAAACTCTTTGCAGTAAATCTATTACCTGTTCTTTGTAATTTGTAAAGCGATAGGTATTGAATTTTTCGGCAATAGTTGGATTTTTAGGTTTCTTTTCTTTGTATTGATCTAAAATCCATTCTAAAGCACAACGATTGCCAAGGCGATATTCCCAAGCAATTTTGGGGATACCTTCTAAAGTTGTGACATCATCTAAAATAATGGTTCCATTAGTTGTATCGGCTTTTAGTTTTGCTTTTGGTGTTCTATTGTCATTTTTAACCAAAGGTAAATCAATTCGTTTTAAAAGATAAGGTTTGACAGTTTCATAATTGATGTGCAAATCCATCAACTGTTTACCCCAGTTAACCCATTTGTGAAAGTCATTATAGAAAGGTAATCGGGGAAATTCTCGTTTTAAATTAAGTTCGTATTTGGTGCGATAGGCGGGATTGTGCAAGACGGCGTAGGTGTAGTGGAAAATATCTAATTTGGTAATTGTCAAGTCTTTGTAATGGTTTTGGAATTGTGTTAAATACAATAGCTTAAGTAATAATACGGTAGATTCATTTCCTTCTCTTTTTCTCTGCGCCCTCTGCGGCTCGACTCCTAAAAACGATCGCAAACTGGTGCGTCACACTACGTTAATGCACCCTACCAATTACCTACTCGTCAATTTGACCAAGGCGGCGGATATTCAAAAGCGTATATCTATCTTTGCCCATCTCTAATCGAGTGTGTTTTAGTATAATTATGAATATTTTGTTGGTTTTTTCAATCCAATCCCCAATTGCTGCTCTAATGTGACACCACAGGATATTTTCACGTAAAGGAGAGCAAATTTTGGCAGCAGTCCGAGTCCGTCAGCATGTTAATCCACTTGGTAAAAAGTATCAAACACCAGCAAGTCCCCTTGACTGGGAAAACATTTATGCAAAGCCAAATCAACCACTACATTTAGATATTGGCTGCGCTAAGGGACAGTTTTTGGTGAATATGGCCAAGATAGAACCCAACTGGAATTATCTCGGCTTAGAAATTCGGGAACCGCTGGTGGGAGAGGCGAATAAGTTACGTTCTGAGTTGGCTTTAACAAATCTGCATTACTTGTTTTGCAATGTGAATAACTCACTGCACTCACTTTTATCTTCCCTCCCTCCAGGAAGTTTACAACGCGTTACAATTCAATTTCCTGATCCCTGGTTTAAAACCCGCCACGCTAAACGTCGTGTAGTTCAACCAGAACTAGTGGCAGACTTAACTAATTATCTTGCGGTTGGTGGAGTTGTATTTCTGCAATCAGATATGGAATTTGTTGCTGTGGAAATGCGCGATCGCTTTGCTGAAAATCCAGCTTTTCAGAAAGTCGGTACGGGAAAATGGTTAGCCAAAAATCCACTACCAGTCCCCACAGAACGAGAAATAGGTACACAAAAAAGGGGTGAACCTGTTTATCGAGCTTTGTTTGAGAGAGTGATAAATACTGAATAGAAATATTATTAATATTACATAATTCCCAAATTTACAAGTTTTATTAATCAGCCTTAAAACATTCGCCTCCGTGTGCTTCGACACACTTTTTAGCGAGCGCGTCGCGAATGTTTCCAATATTGTCCGCATGTTGGAAAGGGTGAAATAGTCGCTTTTGGTCTTCTTTAGGAATGTTAATTCCCTAATCTTGAATTTAAATCCAAGAGTTGAACCACATTCGCAGCTTATAACCGTCAGGAGAGAGAGGTAAACCCAAATAAATGGGCATCCAGAAAATAAAAGCAACCAGAATTATAAAAGTAATGGTGACACCTACTACGCGAAGTTGCTGATAATAACTGCGAAGACACTGATCAACAAACCAAGCGATCGCTAAAAATACAAACACTACTGCACACATATAGTGGTAGATAAAAACACACCTCGTCACCTTCACCCAAGGTAATAAGTTAGCAGCATAATTTATAACTAAATACAAGGCAATCCAAGTATCAACATTAAGAGTTGCAGGCACAGAAAAAGGCTTTTCCTTCACCCAAAAGATCACTACTTGTGACACCAGCATCCCTATTAAAAACAACATCGCAGCAACACCAAACCACCACAAAAATGGATTGCCCATTGCATGGACATCATAAATAACTTGTCCAGCACCGGCAGGCAAAGGAGGCCCCATTACAGGTAATGGTTCAGTGATCCTTTCAGCCGTTTGATAATAATATGCCATTGGTCGAGTCATCAAAGGCCATTTGTACCAGGCAGCACAGTAAGGATGTACTTTAGGACTATTACCACCTAAATGTAAGTGAAACTTCAAAATTTGCTGATGTACTGCAATAAATCCATATGTTTTATCTAATTGAAGGTGGGGAATCCAGATGATGCTGTAGATAGAAGCTGGGATAATTCCTAGATAAAACAGCATCTGAAAAATATTTAGTTGAGTCAAGTTTTGTAGTGGTGTCTGAGATGAGGGGGATGTAGCTTTAGCTTCCCGCAGGGTGGGGGATGAGGGAGAATAAGTACTAACCCCTGACTCCTGACTCCTGACTTCCAACTCCTGACTTCTGCCTCCTGCTTCCTGCCTCCTGACTCCTGCCTCCTTCAATGAGGGGGATGTAAAAAAGAGTTTGGGGTTAGAAAAAGAATGTATCAAATGAATTATCCAAGCTGCTATCCAAATGAGATAAGCCCCTGACAGAAACCATAAACCATTCCACTTAGTACCAACTGATGCACCAAAAGTAATGCCAGCAAGAACTAACCAAAAAGAACGTCGCCGATTTTGGTTATCTAATGCTAATAATAAAAACCAGTGCGCTAATAAACCAAAGATGACGATATAAATATTACTTAAAGCATAGCGAGACTCAACCAGAAAGATGCCATCACAAGCTGTGAACAAACCTGCAAGCATTGCAAAGCTACGACGATAACTCAATTGATAAGCGATCGCAGCCACAACTAAAGGGATAAATGAGCCAGTAAGCGCATTTAACCACCGATAAGTCCAAGGCGATCGCAATGAACCTGTCAGCCCATTTACCGTATCGTGCCAAAAAGGAATGTGACTGCCAATCCAAATGCCGATACCAATAATATATTGACTTAGCGGCGGATGAGCATTAAAAAATGGTGTATGCGTGAGATAATTATTACCGAATTTAGCAAAGTAAACTTCATCAAATACCAGAGTGTTAAATCGCTCCAGTCCCCAAAACCGTAAGGCAAGTGAGAGAAGAAATATACTCACCATCCCAATTTGGAACCACTTTTTATTCATTAGTCATTAGTCGTTAGTCATTTGTCATTGGGCACTTGTACTGAGCGAACGCAAGAGCGTCTCGTAGAGAAGCCGTTGGCATAGCCTCTGGTAGAAAAGTATTTGGCATTAGTTATTTATTCTCCCCTTGCTTCCCCTGCTTTCCCTGCTTCCCCTGCTTTCCCTGCTTCCCCTGCTTCCCCTGCTTCCCCTGCTTCCCCTGCTTTCCCTGCTTCCCCTGCTTTGCCTCCACCGCCTGCTCCACCTGCTCCACCTGCTCCACCTGCTCCGCCTCCACCACCTCCACCACCTCCACCACCTCCACCGCCTCCACCGCCTCCACCACCTCCACCACCTGCTCCACCTGCTCCGCCTGCTCCACCTCCACCACCTCCACCGCCTACTCCACCTGCTCCCCAGCTCCCCCTCCACTCTTCAGGTGCATCTAGTTGGAACAGGAGCAGTTCAATACCGTAATACTTGTTTGTCCGCCCCATTGGTTTCATACCCAGTCTTTGAGTTACACGGATTGAGGGATGATTTTCTGGCTTCACTACGGCATAAATCACTGGCAAGTTCAAAACACTAAATTCATAGTTGAGCATAACTCGTCCTGCTTCTGTTGCATATCCTTTACCCTAAGAAGCTCGCCTCAAGTGCCAGCCTACCTCATAATCTTGAGTGGGTAAACCATCTTTGTCGAGCAATTGTAACAGAAGGATAGTTCCCACAATTGTTGTAGTTTCCTTTTCGACAATTGCCCAAGATCCAGTAACATTATTGCGTCGGTGTGTTCGCTCGATACCTTGAATCAGGCGCTGACGCTGTGACTCAATGCTCGCGGGGCGAGAAGCTTTACTAAGAAAGTGCGTAACTTCAGGGTCACTATACATTACAAAGGCTTGCTCAGCATCGCGTTCGGGTATCCAACTGCGAATAATCAAGCGTTCAGTTTCCAAAAGATTTGTCATTTTAACTTTTGGCTAAACAAAGTTGCTATTCTGCAAGATAATAAGATACTTGTGGTTGCCCAGTCAAAAGCTATAAAGACAATTACATCAGCAGAGTGTTACTAAAAGAACAGGTCAAGTTTTCTTTTTAGCTAGAGAATAAATAGTAATCTTCAGCGATCGCTAGAAAAATTCCATCAAGAATAACAAGGTTAATTTTCGAGTAGTTTACCAAATTGCTGGTCATTGAGTTGGTTATGCAATAGCAAATTCTGAATCTTTCCTCAGTTCCTCAGACCGAAATCCCAATACAATCTGATCCTTCGCCACGCCAGCCCTAACTAGTTCCGTTGCTACCCCCTCTTCAGTGCCATCACGTTGAATCCAAATTTTGCCATCAATAATATCAAGGTGAATCAGACAGCCGTGAACACGACGCGTTGCAGTTGGAGAGAGTTCTGGCACTGGCTCTCGACCAAGAATCATTACCAAATATCGATCCTGTTCTCGATCAAAGATAGTTTCATGCTGAATATTGCCGTAAGAGTAAGGAATCTTTGTGTGTTCAGTAAGAATGCTGCAAATTAGCTGCCTATATTGCTCTAGATTAGCCATTGGACAATAACCTCTCGCTTTGGATTAAAAACGATCAGAGGAATTTTGTAGTCTTCCAATATAAGTTTACCAAGCGGCTCTTCCTCAAAAATATCAGTAAAAACATCCTCATGAACAGCGATATACAAAACCCGATCTCGATAATTGCGGCTCATGACAGCAAGGTACGTAAAGTACTGACCAATCGCCTGTTCTAGGTCTGCTACTTCTGAGTCGCCACTGAAGGTTTTGATTTCTACAGCAATCTTCTGTGTTCCTTTTTCTGCTATGAGCAACTTTTCGGCAGCCAAATCCACGTAAAGATCCTTTTTTCCCCACTTTAGATGAAAAGGATCGTTAGTAACAGTCCAGCCATCTTTAATTAGAGCATTCTTCAAGTTTTCGTGGTAACGGTCTCTAACTGGCATAAATTACTCGAATTACGAATTAGTACCCTCGACTTTTGCCACTTCCAACATCGTCTTTAAAACCGAATCTGGATTCAGACTGATTGAGTCAATTCCTTGTTCCACCAAAAACTGAGCAAATTCTGGGTAATCGCTGGGTGCTTGCCCACAAATGCCGATTTTGCAGTTATATTTTTTTGCAGCTTTTATAGCCATTTTCACCATTTGCTTGACAGCAGGACTGCGCTCATCAAACAACCTCGCTACTAACGCTGAATCCCTGTCTATCCCCAGTGTCAGCTGAGTTAAATCATTGGAACCAATCGAGAAGCCATCAAATACCTCGGCAAAGTCCTCAGCCAGAATAACATTACTGGGCAACTCACACATCACATAAACCTGCAAGTCGTTAACACCCTGCTTTAAACCATTTTTTGCCATCTCTGCCAAAACCAAACGCCCTTCATCAGGAGTACGACAAAAGGGAATCATCGGGATAACATTCGTCAAACCCATTTCTTCCCTTACCCGCTTGATGGCATGACATTCTAGGGCAAAAGCTTCCCTGTAACCTTGATCATAGTAACGCGCCGCCCCCCGCCAACCCAGCATTGGGTTTTCTTCATGGGGTTCAAACTGTCGTCCACCTAACAAATTGGCATATTCATTACTTTTGAAATCTGACATTCGGACAATCACTGGTTTAGGATAAAATGCCGCCGCAATTCTACCTATGCCTTGGGCTAATTTATCTATAAAATACTGGGGTTTATCGTCGTAAAGTGCAGTGATTTCGGCAATTTTAGCTTTCACAAATTCATCTTTTAATAAGTCATAGTGAATTAACGCCATTGGATGAATTTGGATTTGGTTCGCAATGATAAATTCTGTCCGCGCTAAACCGACTCCATCGTTGGGAATTGCCGATAAACTTAATGCTTCTTGGGGATTACCAACATTCATTAAAATTTGAGTGCGGGTGCGGGGTAAGTTCTCTAAAGGGACTTCTTCAACTTCAAAAGGTAATAAGCCTGCATAAACTTTTCCTTCTTCCCCTTCAGCACAAGAAATTGTTACCTCTTGTCTAGGTTTCAAAATTTCTGTAGCATTGCCGCATCCCACGATCGCAGGTACACCCAATTCTCGCGCAATGATTGCTGCATGACATGTGCGGCCCCCAGAATTAGTGACAATTGCACTGGCGCGTTTCATAATCGGTTCCCAATCAGGATCAGTTCTTTCTGTTACCAAAACTTCCCCAGGTTTGAACTGTTCGAGTTTCTGAACATCTAAAATTAGGCGTGCTTTCCCTTGACTAATAGCTTCCCCAATCGCTCGTCCCGTAATAAGAGGGATTGGGAATTGGGAATCAGGGAGGGAAGATTTTTCCCCATTCCCTATTCCCCATTCCCTATCTCCCAATACCAATCGATAACTCTGCAACACATTTCCCGTCTTCTGCGACTGGACAGTTTCAGGACGCGCTTGCACAATAAAAAGTTGGTTAGTAATTCCATCTTTCGCCCACTCGATATCCATTGGAGTGAAAATGCCGTGGACTTGGGAATAATGGTCTTCAATTAAACACGCCCAACTTCCTAGTTGTAAAATCTCTTGATCACTCAGAGCAAATTTGCCTCTTTCGCTAGACGAAACAGACACATTTTTCGTAAATTTAGAGCCGTCATCATAAATCATTTTCAGTTCTTTACTGCCCAATTTTTTATCGATAATTGGGCGGAAACCAGCTTTTAAAGTTGGTTTAAAAACATAGTATTCATCGGGATTTACAGACCCTTGAACAACATTTTCCCCTAAACCGTAGGCAGCTGTAATTAGTGCAGCATCCTTAAAACCGGTTTCTGTGTCAATGGAGAACATCACCCCAGAGGTTGCTAAGTCAGAGCGCACCATTTTTTGCACGCCCACAGCTAGAGCAATGCTAAAGTGGTCAAATCCCTTGGTGTGGCGATAAGATATGGCGCGATCGGTAAATAGGGAAGCAAAGCACTTGTGACAAGCTGCTAAAACTCCTTCAGCACCGACAACGTTGAGGTAAGTTTCCTGCTGTCCAGCAAAACTAGCATCAGGCAGATCCTCAGCGGTGGCGCTGGAACGGACTGCAACATCTGTCTCTGCGTTGTATCGTTCACCCAGACTCTGATAAGCTTTAGCGATCGCCTCTCGCAAGTCTACAGGAAATGGCGTATGGATTAATAGCGATCGCGCTTTTTTTCCCCGTTCTCGTAAATTTTTGACATCCTCAACATCCAAGTCGGCAAAGAGTTGGCGTAACTTTGCTTCTAAACCTGCTGATTGAATGAAATGACGATAAGCATAGGCAGTGGTGGCAAATCCAGTGGGAACGTTAATCCCTTTGGGCGTTAGCTGTTGAATCATTTCCCCCAGTGAGGCATTCTTCCCACCAACTATAGGGATATCAGCAATGCCAACTTCATCAAACCACAAGATGAGCGATCGCTCTTTTGCAAATCCAGATAAAGTGCTTTTAGATACAGTAGCCATAATTACCTTTTAAGTTTATACTCAATTTGATCAGTGCGTAACCACTAGTACTGCAAGGCGGAAGTCAAAAGTCAAAAGTCAAAAGTATTATGGAATAAGCTTTTTAGGGATTTTAAATGGTCTGCTTATTTACACTGTGTTGTACTTGTATATTTTTCCTATCTTCAATTTTAGATTTTGCAGTCAGCGAGGTGATTTTGGATTATGCAATTAAATTGCAAACTCTAGTCTAGAAATAACAATTATTCGAGATAATGGCTATATCTGAATACTTGAAGTAATCCACAATGGTGCAACTAGAACGACTGCTGAAAATGGCAGAAGATGAGCTAACTGAGTACAGCACTGATGCCCGTAAAATTGAAAAACTGCGCCGTAAAATAAGTTTAACAGTATCAGCAACAGAACAGCAGCAAGTCAAAGAGGCATTACTTGCTACTATCAAATCTAATATGATTACCCAAATTGTCGAAGAACAAAGACAAGCGGTATCCTTACCATTTTGGGGAATTGCTGGATTGGGTTTGTTAGTGGGAATTTCTTTAAATCAACCCATAGGCTTGTTAGCATCTGTAGTTGGGACTGTATCAGCTTACAGAATACAGAAATGGGGTTGGAAATTGCAGGCAACTCGTTTATTGTTACAAACCTTGGAGGATATCGAAATACGTATTACCCAACCCAACAAATAACAAAACAGATGCACTTTAAAGATAAATTATCTGTATATACTTATAGTCTAATATTAGAATATATACCAAAAAATCGACTAATCACTTGATTGATACCTCGTAAGCACTTAACAATTCCTTTGGGATCACCATAGCAAAAAAAATTAGATATTGGATTTGAGATTAGATATTTACGATGCTGGTTTGCGTGTAATGAATCCTACATGACCCTTCGACAAAACGTATTGACCATAACTACGGGTTGTTTCAACTTGGAAGCCCACATGACAGAGTTCACTTGCAATCGTTGTCGCTTCGTATAACCGCACGTAGTGTACTTCGTCAGATCGTCTGTAGTGTTCCCCCACCTTGCGGAAGCTGGTAATTCGGCGAGTCAAAGTTATTTGCTCTTGATCCTCCTCCTTTTCAACTAATACTACCCAGCCTTTTCCTTCCGTGAATCCCCTTGTTGTAGTACCTTGTGCAACTTGTCCTTTCTCGGCAATATCAAAGATGAATACACCCCCAGAAGTTAAGGCATTATATATGCGGTGGAAAAATTGAACAAGCGTTTGGCGATCGTTGTCTGGATCAAACAAGTAGCTGATGCATTCACTAATTGATGTGACGGCATTGCATGGCGGAATATCTATCTTAAATAGTGAATCGATCCGAAATTCGGCATCCGGCACTCTTGTTCGTGCGATATTAATCATCGACTCAGAAATATCAACTCCGAGAACATGATAATCAGCCTTGGTAAGTTCTTGTGCCCATAAACCGCTACCACAACCCAAGTCAACCACTAGTCCATCATCTATTTTGTTTTGAGCCAGGATTTCTAAGATGCCGGGAGCAGATTTGAGAGCAAAGTCACGGAAACCGTCATCATGAATAAACGCAAGGTCTTCTTTGTACCACTTATTCATATTGCTTAGTATCAGCAGTCTAACTTAGAGGAATGCAGGATTAAAAAGTTGTTCCATAGTGAAAGGACACTCAAGGGGGAAAGTTTCTATTGGCTTTTGAGTCTCATTTGCTGCATCTCTACGGGCGCATCGATAATATTTCTGTATCCACTCCCAATCCTCATTACCTCTTCACTAAAATTGTGTAATTAGGTAAATGTGAGGCATCTGTTTGAGTTTTCACAAGTCGCCAGTCATTATCTATATATAAATTCTCAAACACTTGAGAAGTTGCTAAGGATATTTTTTGAAATTCATTAGGATGATTTATGTCTAAATTTTCTAATTTGACAGCTTTAGGCAAAGCCGATTTGGACGTATTCAGTTTCACTTTAGTGTTAACTACATTAGTAAACCAGTTGTAGACTGATTCTAAAGTTAGAGGAATTTCTCTATTTTTAAAAGCCTGAAATCTATCAATATTTTTAAGACCCCATTTACCATTTTGAACTCCATATTTTTGGATTACCATGAAATCATAAGCTGGTAAATTTGATTCAAAATTATGGGATAAAGACGACTCTTTTCCCAATATATAGCGAGCTATACTGGCACAATAACCATCACGCTGGAAAATTTGGAAGGACTGCTCTTGTATTCTTTTTGGTAAACTTTCATGAAACGAGATAGTAGACCAGATTGGTGTCCAAACACCCACTAAAAGCCGTAACTGCTCTGTTACATTTAAAGCAGGATTATGTTGGCTCAACTTGATAAAATAAGGAAGTAATTCAGTTATGTAAAATTTCATTTCGGCATTTAAAGTTTCTGGCTTTCGATCTTGAACTCGTGCCAAAATTTCATTTTTAACTTTTAGTGTTTTTGTAGCACTTAATTGATTTTTTTGTAAGAGGTCGAGCATTACCATTTACCTTTTTCTCATTTTTTTAGATAACTTGGTAAGAATTAAAAACTGGTGAGTTTAGTCCTCATCAAGGTATCATGCATCCTTTTAGCCTGTAAAAGTAGAGCCTTTTAGCTCCTCTTTTTGACAGTTATTTGGTGTTTATGTGCTTGATACTATCTATTTTTACTAATAAAATGGTGTGATCCCGATCACTGTAAACTAAAATATACCCCTCTTCTGTCACTTTCCTCGAGAGCGATCGCTAGAAGCCTCATGAGGCAACCAATACAAGCTATACTATTAGAAAAAAATTGGTCTTGTATTTGTTATTAGAAAAGAATCACGCGTAGGCGTAGCCCGTCGTAGACATCGCCTGCTATACAAAAACTCTAGAATTCAGAAATTGCAAAAGTTTTCGGAGAGTGACAGAAGAGTGGGTAGATTCTTGCTGTGCCTGAAGTACAGTATCTTGAGGAATAGCCCCTTCCTTCAAAAGAGACTTGCGATCGCTCCAGCGCTTCTGTAACGTGGGTTGTACCTTGCGTAATATTTGTAAGCCTGGACGAGTTGAAATTAAACATGTAATATTTCGCTACCGAGAAGACGGGCCGCTTACCCTCGATGATGTTAGCTTGCAGGCAGAACCAGGAGAATTTATCGCCTTTGTCGGTTCCTCTGGAAGCGGGAAGTCCACCCTATTTCGACTATTATTAGGATTTGACACCCCAGAATCTGGTAGTATTTATTACGACGTACAAGAACTGGCAGGGTTAAATGTGAATGCGGTTCGTCGTCAGTTAGGCGTAGTGCTGCAAAACAGCCGCTTGATGTCTGCATCCATCTTTGAAAATATTTCTGGGGGACAAAGACAGAGATTATTAATTGCCCGAGCGCTGGCTTTACGTCCGCGAATTCTGCTTTTTGATGAAGCCACCAGCGCTTTAGATAACCATACGCAAGCAATAGTTAGCGAAAGTTTAGAAAAGCTGAATGTCACTCGGATCGTTGTGGCACATCGCCTGAGCACAATTCGCAATGCCGACAGAATTTATGTTCTACAAAATGGAAAATTAGTCCAGCAAGGTAATTTTGAGCAAATAGCAAATCAAGCAGGATTATTTAGTCAACTTATTCAACGGCAGCGTTTGTAACTGACTTTTCACCGTTTCCTTTTGCATTAAGGCTTTAATTACCCTCCGGATCTCAAATGCTAAACAGTCCAGTCTAGTTATTACTTTATCTTATTCTCCGGCAATAGAGTATGATCAATACTCTGTTGTAAAAAACTAAGTAATGCTTTTTCAGGCGATCGCATACAGCTAATTATCCATATTCGTTCAAAATTGCAGAGCGCAAACTTCACACTATCTGGCAATGGTCGCTTGAGTCTTTGTGCCAGTTGTGTAAGTCCTGAAATCTTTAAACACTCGCTCAAATAATTCAGAGGGGAAAACTAAAAATCAAACTGAAGATTGATTGTTGGGCAACTTTAGTAACAGGACACCATAATAAAGCTTCTCGTGCTAACATATGATTAAACTCTTAAACGTTAGGAACTTGTCGCCATAACAGTGTTAATACTGCTGCTACCATTAAGGATAAATTAAGAACTCTGTCTCGTAATCCTAACTGTTTATAATATTTTTGTTGTGAAAAAACTGCTGGGGTTAATAAGGCTTCTAAGTGATTGGCGATGACTTCATTATTTATAGTCGGAGTATGATGTCGTTGTGCGTGGTCAGAGTTGACTTTTGGTCGCTTGAACAAAGTCTACTTAGCTGAAAATCGTGCTTATTGCGAAATTAACTGCGGTTATCTATCTGAGCGCGTTGCAAACTTCCAGAAAAGTCAACATAAACACTTTTCCACTCTGTGAAAACATCCAAGGCTGTAGTTCCAGCTTCGCGGTGTCCGTTACCAGTTTGTTTCACACCACCAAAGGGTAAGTGTACCTCTGCACCAATAGTGGGGCCGTTAATATAGGTGATACCTGCTTCAATGTCGCGCATAGCAGTAAAAGCCCGGTTGATATCGCGGGTGTAAACTGAAGAAGAAAGACCGTAATTGCTATCGTTGAGAATTGCGATCGCTTCCTCAAAAGAACTAACCTCAATCAATGCCACTACTGGTCCAAATATCTCTTCACGGGCGACGCGCATATCGGGAGTGACATCATCCAAAATAGTTGGTTGAAAGAAATAACCGTTTTTCAATAAGCCTTCACTAGCAATTTCTCCACCAATTAAAACTTTTGCTCCTTCCTCACGGGCGATATCCAAATACTTGCTCACCTGTTGGAGTTGCTTTTCATTGACAATCGGGCCAATATCTGTATTAGGGTCAGTGCCAGCACCCAAGCGTAACTTACTGGTACGCTCATAAAGCATGAGGGTAAATTTTTCCTTGATGTCACGATGCAAGATCAGGCGACTGGTAGCCGTACATCGTTGACCAGTTGTCCCAAATGCTCCCCACACTGCACCATCGAGAGCAAGTTCTAAATCCGCATCTTCCATCACCACTTGGGCGTTTTTACCACCCATTTCCAGACAGACACGTTTGTGAGTGCGTCCGCAAGTAGCGCCGACAAAAGCGCCTGTTTCTGAAGAACCAGTAAACGACACCAAATCTACATTGGGATGCTCAACTAAAGCTTTACCCGCCTCTTCTCCTACACCATGCACCAAGTTAATTACTCCTGGTGGTAAACCTGCTTGTTGGAAAATTTCAATCAATTTAGTTGCACAGGCTGAGGTATCCTCGGCAGGTTTGAGGATGACTGTATTGCCACACACCAAAGCTGGCATAGCTTTCCAGCAAGGAATTGCCACTGGGAAATTCCAGGGAGTAATCAAGGCACAAACTCCTATGGGCATTCGCACAGTCATGGCGAATTTATTGGACATTTCCGACGGTGTGGTTTGCCCGAATAGTCGCCGCCCTTCGCCAGCAGTGTAAAAGGCGCAGTCAATACCTTCTTGCACATCTCCCCTGGCTTCTGTCAGGGGTTTACCCATTTCCTGACTGATTAACTGGGCAAGTTCTTCTTTATACTGGAGTAATATTTCCCCAATGCGAAAGATGTATTCTGCCCTAGCTGGGGCCGGGACTGTGCGCCAACTGCGGTAGGCTTTACGGGCAGCGGCTACGGCTGTATCTACATCCTTAACTTGGGAACGGGGAAATGTGGCAACCACTTCGGTTTTGTCCGCAGGGTTGCGACTTTCTAAAGTTACTTCCCCTACAGCACTCAACCATTGACCATCTATGTAATTGCGGCAAGATAGCGGAGTTGTCATCTTGAAAATCTCCGGCTGATGATCCACTGAAACTTGTGTATTAAGTTTGCTTGCTTTCTACATTATCGTCAAGTCAACCCGTTTGGGGAATTCAAAATTCAAAATTCAAAATTACAATCCCCATAAATAAATTTTAGCGATGCACTGAGCGGCTTGCCCTGAGCGGCGTCGTAAAGCCTGTGGCATAGCTACGCTTAGAGCGCAGCCTCTCATAGAAAGAGTTCTGAATTCTTTGCCTTAAGGCACTAACGCCAACACTCCCACAGGAGAACCAGAGCCACCACGTAACCTCAGAACTGCGATCGCTAGAGTAGTACCTTTAGGTGGCAGTTGATCCAAATTTGTCAGATTCTCCAACACAATCCGCGGTTGTTCTAAAACTAAGCGGTTAATCGCAAAACTTTTATCCTGTCCAGGATCTACGCCATGAGTATCAATTCCTACTCCAGCAATTTGCCGTTCATTCAATAATAATTGAGTTGCATCGCTGCCAAACCCTGGAAAGTGGGCAATTCCTTGAGCATCATGATTTAGGAATGCACTTTTATCCAACCACTTCTCTTGCCATCCAGTATTCAGTATAACTACGCAGCCAGGAAAAATTTCACCGTATTGTTTTTCCCAAGCCACAACATCAGCAATAGTCAGGACATAATCAGGATTAACCGCTGTGGCTTGGCGAATATCTATGACCACCGCAGGTACAACCAGGGACTGGGCGGGGTATTGGTCAATTCCCACGGTAGAACTATGAAAACTGTTAGGGGCGTTGATATGGGTAGCGCTATGTTCACCCAAGGAGAAACGTCGCAGATAATAGCCATCATTATTTAGTTCAGCTACAGTTTCAAATTCTACTGTGGGATCTCCAGACCATTGAGGAATATCTATGTCAATTACATGACTTAGGTGGATAACGCGTGTGTAGGTGATACTATTTTGACTTTGGGGTTGTATCATCCCAGCCTTCTATTTTATTTGTACTCAGGGATTTTTTTCAACGGTGCGATGCCTGTTTTGAAAAGTGACGCTCCTGTTTTGAAAAGTTCAGAGACGCTCTCTACGAGACGCTACGCGTAGCTTACTTCTTTGCAGGAGTATGCAGACTCGCTACCGCTGCGCTAACGTTGGGAACCGACACAATACACTTTTCGCTGCGTTGCTAACAGGTCGGCGGGAACCGCCGCTCTATGCCAGAAGATTCCGACGCAAGACGACAGGAACGTACTGGCTGGAGTTTTCGCTGGGTTGGGCTACGCCTACGCAAAGATAATACTACCATTACAACGTTTTTCAATCGATTTAACTGCAACATTCCTACTCTTAATTCCCTATATTAGGAGAAATAATCCCCCCAATTCCTGTAAACTTAGGTTGCTGGGGGGTTCAAATGTTGCAGCAAAAAGTGAATTAATCTTAGTTAACAACCAATAGGTTAAATTTTAATTAAGTTTAGATTAAGGTTGTATGATATCTACGTTGAGGGTTAGCTCCTGTAGTGGAATCACGATGATAAACTCGGCACCTTCTCCTGGTGCTGAAATACACTGGATTTGCCCGCAGTGTTTTTTGACAATAATTTGGTAGCTAATTGATAAACCCATACCCGTGCCTTTACTTACAGGTTTTGTAGTGAAGAAAGGGTCAAATAGGCGTTTGCGTACTTCCTCAGTCATACCTAGTCCATTGTCGGCAATACTAATGATTACATGGTCTTCTTGGATGAGGGTGCGAATGTGAATTGTGGGCATGGGAAGAGGCAGAGGGGCAGGGGGCAGGGAGCAGAGGGGAGGATCTTCTCCCCTACTTCCCACTCCCTCTTCTAAAACATCGATCGCATTTATCAACAGATTCATAAACACCTGATTCATCTGTCCAGCGTGACACACTACTGGTGGCAGGTTGCCGTAGTCTCGGATGACTTGAATTTCGGGATGTCCTGGTTTGGCTTTCAGGCGATTTTGCAACAGCAGTAAGGTGCTATTAATACCTTCATGAATATCTACTGGCTTCGTGCCGTCTTCATCAAGGCGAGAAAAATTGCGTAAAGATAGGACAATCTGCCGAATCCGTTCGGCTCCCATCTTCATAGAATCTAGGATTTTGGGTAAATCGTGCCTGATAAAGTCTAAATCAATGGCGTAGATTTGTTCGTGAATCTCTGGTGTTGGTGGGCAGTAGTTCTGTTGATAAAGTTCTACCAAGTACAGTAAATCCTTGATATATTCATGGGCGTGGCTAATATTGCCGTAGATAAAATTGACGGGATTATTGATTTCGTGGGCAATACCTGCAACCAATTGTCCCAAACTAGACATTCTTTCAGTTTGAATCAGTTGCGCTTGGGTTTGTTGAAGTTTTAGCAATGCCGCTTCTAGTTGCTGGGCTTTGTCTTGGGCAGTTTGGGTGGCGATCCGACTTTGGGTGTAAAGTTTGGCTTGGTCAATGGCGATCGCTAGTTGAACTGTAACTGCTTGGAGTAATTCTACTTCATTGTCCAGCCAAGGTCGAAAGTCACTACAAGAACCACAGCTAAATGCACCTATCTCACCAGATTGGGTGTGTACAGGCAGCGACATAAACGCAGTGAAACCAAAATCCTGCAAAAACTTACGATCGTCCACAGTCTCAGCATCATCAATGCGGATGATTTCTCTATTCAAGGTTTTGACTGCGATTAGTTCGATTTCTGCATTAGTTGCTTCTTTGTGGTTAAGCAGACAGGGTAAAAAGGAACTTTTCACCTCATATACTTTCTCCCAGTAGGGTACATCAGCATCTTGCCTATACCATAAGAAGGCGCAGCGATCAATCTGGAATAAGTTGTGAATCTCCCGAACTGCGGTTTCCACAATGTAATTGAGATCCAGGGAAGCTCGAATTTGGCTAGAAAGACGATTGAGGAGTGCTTCTCGCTGGGCACTTTCTCTGAGTGCAACTTCTGCTTGTTTGCGCTTGATGCCAATGGCAATCTCCTGGGCGGCAAATTCCAGCGCTGTGAAAGTTGATTCTGTTATCACTTGGCGGGCAAACATGGCTATCACCCCTACAGTTTCATCTTCAACAATCAGAGGATAGCCAGCGAAGGCGACCATTCCCTCTCGCTGTGCCCACTCTTTGTTACTCACGCGGGGATCTGTTTGCACAGAGTTAGTTAGGTGGGGTTTGCCCTCTTCGGCAATCAAACCAATTTTAAATTGACCGACTGGCACACGTTTATGGGGTCCATTAATGTGGGTGTACATCCCAGAACTGACTTGCAACTCTAGTACATTGTCTTTTTTGTTCAGCGTCCAGATGCGAGCAAACGCTGCATCAAGATGTTCAACTAAAGCGTTAGTGCAATGGCGCATCATGTTCTGTAAGCTGTCACTCTGGGTGAGGGCCGCGTCTACATCGGCACGAAAATTTGCTAAACGCGCTCGTTCTGCTAAAGCTTCCTCTGCTTGTTTGCGATCGGTGGTGTCAAAGCAAATACCAACCAAGTTTAAAATATTACCATTGGCATCTCTAATAGCAGATGAGTTGCTTGTATGCCATGGCCAACTGCCATTTTTATGTTTTACTCGATATTCAATTGCGTCTTGTTTTTCGCCTGTTGTCAAAATTCTTTGGAAATAATCTTCACAAATAAGCACATCGTCAGGATGTATGAAGGAAATTAAGGATTTACCTTCAACCTCTGCAAGTTCATACCCTAAAATATCAGTCAAATTAGGAGAAACGTAGGACAATATCCCTTCAAGGGTCAGTGCAAAAATAATGTCATGGGCGTTTTCAACAATGCTGCGAAACTTAGCATCGCTTTCTATTAATGCTGCTTGGATGTTGTCACTGGTGTCGCGGATAAGAACTATGATTTGCTGGTCTGGTAATGGTAATAACCTAGCTTCAAAATTATTTTTCCCTTCTGCGAGTGGTAAGGTATATTCAAAACTGACTTCATATTGAGTTTCAAGTACTTGAGTTATTGCTTGGTGGAAGCGATCGCCTACAGCAGTTGGTAGGCATTCTTGCAAACTCTTGCCCTGACAATCTCCTATTGGAACATACGAATTCTCCATCAATCCTGGCTTGTAATCCAGGATAGTTCTATTAACATCGAGACGAAAATACAAATCAGGAAGTACTTGCAAAATCGCTGCAAATTCTAATGTTTTTTGGTGTAACTGTGCTTCAACTGCTTGGCGTTTTGCAGTTTCGGCTTGTAGTTGTTTTAGTGCTGTTGTTAATTCTGCTGTCTGATCTTTCTCTGTATTTTCACGTAGGTGATGAAAAAAAATTCTAGACGCCGAGGAGTTTTCTGTTAGGATAGGTTGGCTTTCCACTATAAGCACTTATGTTATATATATACAATAACCGATGTAACCGACAAAGCTACTATCTGCTGCAAATCGTGGCGCGGCTGTATCTAAGCAATTCTCACAAATCAAACAGGATTCCTATATTTAATACCGACATTACTATAGCTATCTGTGCAGGAGTTAGGAACAAAAAGATCCCCGACTTCTTCAAGAAGTCGAGGATCTGATCCTTTGAGTGGAGAGCAAATCAAATACTAATTTATCTGCGAGATTTTTGAGTTTTTCAGATGATTGTAATGAATTGATATTTATTGCTACTTTAACTTTTGCATTTCCATAGCTACTTGCAATAGCTAAACAGTTTAAAGACATCAGGATGGATATAAACAACATAAAAATTTCTTAATTTGGTTACCTGGTTTGAATATAAACTGGCTTTTTCATCTAGAGCATCAGGAATAATTCTGATTTTTATTAGATGTTAATTTATGCAAACTTTATTAACTTTCAATCAAGTTCTAGCATGATATGGTGAGTAACACGTAAATAAAAATTGACTTAGGTACAATCAAAATAAATATCTTAATCATTATTGTTTAAAAGATTATTTAACCTGACAATGGTGGAAAAGTTTGATATATCAACACATAACGATTATTTTTTTTGCAAGTAAAAATTTTGATAAATTTTACTTTTAAAACTTTATATTTACTACTTACAATGTATTGCAGGTAAATGAAGTACACGCGTAGGGCACAACATGTTGTGCCCCTACGATGATCTGTACCTCACCAAATTGCAATCTGCTATATGTAATTAGACTTATTAGGCATGATTTTTTGGCTCTGGAAGAGAAGCGTATCAATCATTTAGAGCTGATATCCCCAAAAGATTTGGGAAAAACTGAAAATGATTCGTAATTCGTAATGATGCTCCAATAGATGCTTGTTCCAACGCTCTCTACGAGACGTTGTGCGTAGCTTGCTTCTCCGTAGGAGTACGATTACTCGTTAACACTAAGGTAATTAAGTTTTGCCACGGGGATTTAGACCCCACTACAAAACTTGCCACAACTCGACGGCTCGACTGAACGCTCGCCGAACGTTTTGTTAGTTGTGAGGGACTTAAAGTCCCAGAATTTAGTAAATTTTCCATTAACCAAATTCTCCATTCCCCCATCTCGCTTTTCGTATCGAAACATTAAGGAATATTGCATTTCAGTAGGAACCTGAAGGTAAAGCGCCAAATCAGCCGAAAGACCGTGATAATATGCTCTCGGTAAATGTGAAGATTGGGAGAAAGACCTTTGACACTACGGGTTGCTGTTATTGGGTCAGGCCCTGCTGGTTCATCTGCCGCAGAAACACTGGCAGCCTCTGGGATTGAAACCTACCTGTTTGAGCGGAAGCTAGACAATGCAAAGCCTTGTGGGGGTGCAATTCCCCTATGTATGGTGAGTGAGTTTGATCTACCACCAGAGATTATTGATCGCCGGGTACGGAAGATGAAAATGATTTCGCCTTCCAATCGCGAGGTTGATATCAATCTGATAAATGAAGATGAATATATAGGAATGTGCCGCCGGGAAGTGCTAGATGGTTTTTTGCGGGATCGGGCGGCAAAAGTAGGCGCAAATTTAATTAATGCTACTGTTCATAAACTCGATATACCAGGAAACAATACTGACCCCTATACCATTCATTACGTTGACCATACAGAAGGTAGATCACAGGGTATTGCCAAAACCCTGAAGGTAGATTTAATCATTGGGGCGGATGGAGCTAATTCTCGCGTTGCTAAAGAAATGGACGCTGGGGATTATAATTATGCGATCGCCTTCCAAGAGCGGATTCGCTTACCCGAAGACAAAATGGCCTACTACAACGACCTCGCCGAAATGTATGTCGGTGATGACGTTTCTACCGATTTCTACGCTTGGGTTTTCCCTAAATATGACCACGTAGCTGTCGGTACTGGCACAATGCAGGTCAATAAAGCCAGCATCAAACAGTTACAAGCTGGTATCCGCGCCCGTGCTTCTGAGAAGCTAGCAGGCGGTAAAATCATCAAAGTAGAAGCGCACCCCATTCCTGAACATCCCCGTCCCCGTCGTGTTGTTGGTCGCATCGCTTTGGTGGGTGATGCTGCTGGTTACGTTACTAAGTCGTCTGGTGAAGGTATTTATTTTGCTGCTAAATCTGGGCGGATGTGTGCCGAAACCATTGTAGAAGCATATAACAGTAGTAGCCGTATTCCTACAGAAGATGACCTTAAGGTTTATCTGAAGCGTTGGGATAAAAGATACGGACTCACTTACAAGGTACTGGACATTCTGCAAACTGTGTTCTATCGTTCCAATGCCACCCGCGAGGCGTTTGTGGAAATGTGCGATGACCTTGATGTCCAGCGGCTAACATTCGATAGCTATTTATATAAGACGGTTGTCCCAGCTAATCCAATCACCCAACTGAAAATTACTGCCAAAACTATTGGTAGTCTAATTCGGGGTAATGCCCTTGCACCTTAATTGAGGGCAAAGGACTGGGAATTCCAACAAGTACATTACTCAATTTTGTGGGGTGGATATCTTGCACGCTGATTAATCAGGCGAGCGAGACGCCCACCCCACAACATATATCAATACTCCCCTTTAACTGCCGTATTTGAGATAAAAATAATTCTGGAAAATCCCATTAGGATCATACTTGCGCTTGAGGGCGAAAAATTTAGCAGCTTGTGGATAAGCTCTACGAAATTCTTCAGGTGTAGCACGAAGGCGATAGGGAAGATAGTACCTACCGCCGACTCCTAAAGCTGCATCAATCAGTTTCTAGGTCATTACCTGCATCTTTGCCTCCCCTTCTGGGGTGCGTTGCTGATGAAACAGCATCACCAGTCCAAAAACTTCCCGGTCGGCATATCTGAGAAAACTGTCGTTATCCTGGTGAACATTTCGTACCGTGACATTGAGCAAATCTCCTTTGTTCTGGGGAATAATGGTGCGACACTGCTCTAAAAATGCTTGCAGAGATTTAGGGGGAATAAAGTACTCATGTAGGATGTCAGTCTCTGCCTGGTGATAATTCTCAAATAAGGCAGAGGAACGGTTGAGAATCTGGTTTCTCAAAACCCGGTTTCCAGCTTCTCCCCCAATAATTTTTTCTAATTGCCAGCGCAAGCTTTTACCATAGTCACTGCCGATGCTGCCACGGAATACCGTCCGAGGTAATCCAGACTCTGCTTGTTTTTTTAAAGAGACAATAGTGTGAGTTGTTTCTGGAACTCGGTGGTAGGTGGTAAGAATAGCTTCTTGTAAAAAGCTTTCCGGTGCAACAGAAAGTCTACCGTATGCCATACCAATAGTGGCTGCATCATCTACGCGTTGCCGATAGGTATCAATATAGTTCTCACTTTTAATCACGAACCGTTCAGCTATATACGTCTCATTGGGTACTACTCTCAAGTCCACATCAAGAATGATCCCGAATAGTTCGTAACCGCCTAAAACTAGAGAAAATAACTCTGGGTTTTCCTGTCTGGAACACTCCACAACCTTGCCACTTGCCAGCATTAACCGGAAACGTTCGACCGTGCTAGCAAAGGGGGGACTATTATGTTGCCAGCCATGAGCATTGGCACTCATCGTGCCGCCGACAGAAAAATCGTTGTTGGACTGCATGACGGCGACAGAATAACCACGTTCATTTAGGTAAGGAATAATATCAGACCATTTAGCTCCCGATTGCACCGTCAGGATTTTAGTTGCCGGATTGAATTGCATTTGGTTGAAGTGGAGCATCAAAAGGGAGATGCCTTTAGCATACAGAGTATGACCACCCATAGTATGACGTGAACCCGCGATCGCTACCTTCTTACCTTGATGCAAGGCATCTCTGAGTACAGACTGTAGTATCACCTCAGCAACTCCAGGCTGACTCTTAACCTGCTTAATTGTTACCTGTGTCTGGTTCAGGTGACTAGCATCATCAACTGTGCCGGGAGGCAGAGGTTGACGGTCATCGCGATCGCTCCAGGCTGTTAAAGTCAGGTGAGCAACAGGTCTGGCGATCACTGTCAGGACAATTGTGGTAGTTGCCACAAGCACAAGCAAAATAATCTTCAGCCTGTTTTTTAAGAATTTACTGCGGTAGGAACGCTGCATAAAGACTGCTATATTTGCAACTTCATTTTACAAACAGCTAGTAAGAGTTTTGACTTTTCACGCTATGTGGAAAAAATGAAGAGGATAGGGGACACAGGGAAAACCTCATACATAAATGTAGGGGCTTGAAACCCTCTATTGCTGGGAATTTCAGAATCTTTCTGCCTTGCTCCCTGCTCCCTGCTCAAAAGTCTTTTTGGTGAGAGTTTTGGCAACCCTCCTCTAACTTGTCACCCTTGGGGGGAGGTTAGGTATGCTGTATTCTTAACTTCAGTAATAAATTGCTTTTTGAATAAATGCTTAATTTTATTTCCTATTTGTTTTTGGCTCAAGCATCGCCTCCTCCTGCACCTGCACCACAGGAAATCTTCATTCCCCAACAAACAAGACCTTTAAGAGGACATCTTGATGCAGTACCAGTATTTAACAGTAATAACCCAGAAGTAGTTCAAAGTGAAGGTATTCTGCTGTCTACATTTCCTCCCCAAGGCAAAAGAGTGCCCAGCGCCCACTTGAACTTTCCATTTCAGGGACGGTTTGATTTATTTTCTCACCACATTGCTAGAGCGATTGAGACTCCAAATGATTTGCGGACTCTTTATTTGGGGGTAATTGTTTACAATCCAAGCGATCGCCCTGCAACTGTCAACATATTGCAAGCAGCTAGTTATATTAGTCAACCTGATGCACCTTTTATCAAACTTCCCGCCATGCAGTCAAATAATTCGGGAAATATTTATGCTGGGCCTGGCGATCGCGTGATGAATGATGTGCTACGAGTCAGACGGCAGTCAGGATGGCCAGCCCAGTTGGTAATTCCACCAAAACAAAGCCGGATGTTAATGAATCATCCAATTCCAGTGCGGACTTTAACACCCCCATTGAATGGACGTTCTACTTTGTTACGTTTGTATAGTGATGGTCCAGTTTATCTGGCGAACCTGGCCATGTTTGCTAAACCTAATCCCGATGGTAGTGAACGAGCGCCCACTTTAGAAGAATGGGAGAACTTGTTAGAAAATGGTGATTTTGCAGGACCCCGTGAACCTGCCCCCAGTCCTCCAAATCACCTTGCAGGGGCAACAGAAATTTACGGACGGGTAGCGGGGGTAGCTGTTGGCTCTCGTTGGCAAGCACTAGTTACCGACTCTAATAGTTCATACCTGACAATTCCTGAATCAGGACAAGCTTTTTCCTACGGTTTAAGTACCCTTTTAGCAGGTAAAATGGGTACTGGACAAAACCAAACTGCTAAACTAGTAGCGCGTTATCCTGGTACTGCTTACGAAGCTCACGGCAACTATGGCATTGAATACGACATCTCTCTACCATTAATCAACAATACGGATAAGCCGCAAACTATAAATGTGCTTTTCCAAACACCTATCAAAGAAGATGAGTTAAGTAAACCAGGGCTTCGCTTTTCTTCACCACCCCTATCATCCGTCTTATTCCGAGGCACAGTTCGTATTCGCTACAATGACGATAATGGCTTACCCAGAACCCAATACTGGCATTTAGTTCAACAAGAGGGACAGATGGGAGAACCGCTGGCTCAATTAAAAATATCTCCTGGCCAGCGGCGAATGGTAGAAGTGGATTTTCTCTACCCACCTGATGCTGCCCCCCCTCAAATGCTGACAATTCAAACTGTAAACCAAACATAAGGCAGAGGGCAGACGGGAGCAAAAAAATTTATTGAAAAACGCTTGCCAGCGCGAGTTTCTCCGTTAAGTTAATCCAGATGAACTGCTGTGGTTCCCCTACAAATTGCGTGAAGTACACACAATTGAAAACTGTTAAAATTAGCATTTATCATCTGCATAGAATACAGGCTTTTCGTTTTGGGTTTAGTGCAATTTCTGATAAAACAGATGCTGAACTAAATGTGCTGGGGCAAAATAGAAAACATGACGATTGAATCCGATTCCTCTAATCTACCAACCCCAGAACCAGTCCCTGAAAATGACTTGCAGCCAGATGACTTTGACGGTGGTGCAACTGAGAAGAACCTAAGCTCAGAAACACTAGCGACACAACAAGCCCTAGCGGTGATTGGGTCTTTGCAATCTCCGCAGCATACAATTGCTCTACAACAAGCCCGTTCTGACTTCAAGCAACCCACTACCAAGCAATTTATAGTTAAGCCAAGGGCATTGCTGATTACTCTAATAGCGATCGCCATCACTTTTATCGGAGTTATCCTGAATAACTGGATCATTGGCATTATCGGAACGCTGATAACTTTGCTGTTATCCCTAGCAATACTATTGCCTTGGTTGCAAAAAGCCTTAGACGAGTGGTTTTCACCCGAAGAACGTACCCTGTTTGTTGCCTTTTTGGGACTAATAGTAGCCATCATCGGCTTGATCAGGTTTACAGGTGTAGGCGATCGCTTGCTTGTTTTGGGACGCCAGATTAACTGGGATATTGCTGGAACCCTAGCAGACTGGTTTGGCGCTTTGGGGCAAATTTTCATTGCTGTCATTGCTGTTTACGTAGCATGGCGACAATACGTCATTTCCAAAGACTTGACAATTCAGCAAAACCTGCTGACAGTTCAGCAAAATATTATCACCCAGCAGCAGACAATTGATTCCTATTTCCAAGGCGTTTCAGACTTAGTATTAGATGAAGAAGGATTATTAGAAGATTGGCCTCAAGAGAGAGCGATCGCTGAAGGACGCACTGCGGCAATTTTAAGTAGTGTAGATGGCAGTGGTAAAGCGAAAATTCTCCGCTTTCTCTCACGTTCCAAGTTGCTCTCACCCCTAAAACGCGATCGGTTATTAGGTCGAGCCATTCTCGACGGGACTGGCGGATATGCAGAAGACCGCCTGGAAGGTGTGCGTGTCATCGATTTAGGCGTCATGCTAGCCGCCGCAGACCTTTCTGGTACTGATTTGCGTTGGACTGACCTGAGCGAAGCTAATCTTGTCCGCGCTAATTTAGTCGGTTGTGACTTAGTAAAAGCCAATCTTTCCCGCACAATTTTATATAATGCTAATCTCAGTGGTGCTGACATCAACGGGATTCGCCTATTCTACAGTGTAGTGGAGCAAGCATCACCCCGCAGTCGCACTGAACCACCAGATTATGAAACCGGCGAACAAACTGGCGCTGTGGTGGAAAATGCCGATTTCAGCAATGTGCAACGGATGTCTGAGTCTGCACGTTGCTACTGTTGTACTTGGGGTGGCGAAAAAACTAGAGGTACTATTCCCGGCGGTTGTGAAGGTATTCCGAATAAGTTGGGAAGATAGTTATAAGACTAGATAAAAAATTAGTTAGCCGCATTAAAAATCTGCTGTGCAGTTAAATTTAATTGGGGAAAGGTAGGTGATGAAATCGCGGTGTTATCTTGAAACGGTGTCATTTGATATTCACCATCAACTAATTCGCATACAAAAATAGTGGGTTGTTTGGGATTGCCAATGAACTTTCTTGCACCCAATGCAGCATAATCAGCAATCCAATATTCGGGAATGCTCATTTCTTCATAATCCCTAAGTTTATTGTAGTAATCATCTCGCCAGTTAGTGGAAACAACTTCAATAACTATTGGAAGTGATGCTGCTTGGCTTACTGTTGACTGTTGTTGAAAAAGCGGTTCATTATCGAGATTATCAAGATTTAGCAGCAACACATCAGGCGAATAAGTGGATTCAGCAGAAGGAGTTTTAACCAATGCGGTTTTGGGTATAGTGTAGGGAAGGTTCAGGCGATCGAACTCGACAGTTAGCTTACGGGCTATAAATCCTACAACTTTTTCATGCGATCCGGTTGGAGGCGGCATTTCAATAATTACTCCTTTGTGCAATTCATAGCGTTTCCCATTGTTGGGATACCATTCGATAAATTCATTGAAGGTGAGTAATTTGGGCAACGCTTGGGTCATAATCTTACCTCCATATATGTTTTACTTTATCCTGCAATAAATATTGATTTTTAGTTGAAAAAATTCGCACTTATGTTTTTTTATTATCTTTAAGAAGTGTAAATATTTATCCCCAAGGAGCGCCACGTGTTCTCCAATCTCTAACTTTAGCGACCTGCAACAAATATCTGTTCTGCGGTCAAATTCAAATCTGGAAATGTTTTGGAGATGAGGCGTTCTGTTCCCCTAAACTGTTGTCCTTGATAAGTTTCATCGACTAACTGATAAATTGTAATTACAGGTTCTTTGGATAAGCCGATGTAGCGTTTGCCTCCTAGCCCTAGATAATCTGCGATCCAATACTCCCCAATGCCTAAAGCTTCGTAGTCTTCCACTTTCCGGGCATAGTCATTCTGCCAATTGGTGCTGACAACCTCCACCACCAATTTAACAGACTTGCCTAGTGTAATCAGTGGCTCAATTTTCCATAATGGCTCATTCGCCAAAGTCGTCTGATCAAGAATCACAACATCAGGTCTAAAGGCTGAATTTTGACCTAATGGTTTAATCAGGCATTTCATGGGAATAAACCAAGGCAAGTTGAGCAGATCAATTGCTACGTTGAGCTTACGATTAATTAACCCAGTTACCTGTTCATGAAGTCCAGTGGGTTTCAAGTCTATTAGTTCTCCATCGATTAACTCGTAGCGGACATCATCCAGATATCCAGCAACGAATGCCTCACAGTTAAGAGTACCTGTATTAATTGTGGCTGAGACCATAGAGATTTGTCCTTCCAGGTTCAGAACTAGAGCAGATATTGCTGCTCTTGATTATTTTAACTACCTTATGATCAGGCAAAAGTAAAAAGGTAAAAATGAAAATTGTAGACTTAGTTACTTTTTGTCAATTGACTAATACGCTTCAAAATCTGGAGTATATTATATAACTCATTGCCACGGTTACGCACATCAAAAATATTTGAAGTGGCATAGCGAGGAGGATAACCTTTGAGCAGTTTAATGAACATAAAACTACCACCAGAAGTAATCATGCCAAATACTACATCTTGTGATTGGGGAGCAGCTAGCATATATGCCAAAATTTGGTCAAGTCCTGCTCCTACAGAATAAGTAATCTGTTTTGACTCAATGACTGTTACCCAGAATTTTTGATTTAGAAGTAAGAAGTCAATTCTTCTTTTAATGATAGTTTGGTTGTCTTGTGTTTCAATCTCGATAGATTTCTCTAATTTGAGGTGAAAAGGAGGTAAATAAAACTTGCCAATGAATAGCAGTGGCGATAAAACAATCGTGTTAACTGTATTTTCTAATAAAGGCGGATAGTTTCGTAAATTTATGTAACCTGCCTTTATTTGATCCAATAGTTGCTTTTCTAAATTTGTCAGTTCTGGTAGGTCATCTTGCCACTCTCGAAAGAATTCTTCCAAATCAACTAACTCTAATCCATAGAGCAATATTAGTTGCTCAAGTGTGACGTTTTCCGCAGCAATAGTTTGAACCATAAGTTAATCAAGTAGTAGAAAATATACTTAATATTTGGGACAAATTTTCATCAAGCTATTAGTTTTACTTTCTATTTCGCAAGACCAGGTTCTTTAAGCATAATCTATTCGACAAAAATCCAAGTTAAATGCCTATTAGATAACCCCTATAAAGGGCGTTGCCAAGGTGAACTAAACTGGTGATAACCAACATCTTGGAATCCTCTAATCATGGGTGTGTTCAGAATGTCTGTGTCACAAAATACACGCCAAACACCAATTTTTTGAAGAAGGTAGGTAGCTTGGCACAGGAGGTCGTAAATGTAACGCTTCCCTCCCTGTTTGGGTACAACACCAATATAGTAAATTGTGCCTTCTTCTAGATTATCTTTGCGACACCCACGATATAGTACTGGTTGAATAAATCCTACTAGTTCACCCGTACTGTTATAGCTAAGTTGCCACCATTGTGGTTCATAATCGAAATCTTTGCTTGCTTGTCCGATGAATTCTGAGGCTGCCTTATCTGCTCCCAATTCTCTAACTACCTTTTGCTCACTTCGGTCTAATGAGGAACTCATAGCACAGCTGACCGCAGCAGTGAAATCTTCCATAGGGACATTGATCGTTGAGCGAACGAAATATCAATCTTTGAGGAACTGGGATTGCTGGTTTTGATTCCTCCCAAACAAAAGGAATTTTTTCATAGTATGTTGTCATACACCCCAGTAATTCTCGCCTTCAGGTAGGGTGAGGATTTCAACCCCATCTTCAGTTACAGCTAAGGTATGCTCACATTGAGCAGATAATTTGCGATCGCGCGTTAGAGCAGTCCATTTATCACTGAGAACCTCGACTTCGTAAGTGCCTTCGTTAATCATTGGCTCAATCGTAAAAACCATTCCTGGTCTGAGACGCTTGCCCTTACCGCGTGTGCCATAGTGGGGAATATCCGGCGCAGTATGGAAAATGTTACTGATGCCGTGTCCAACGAAATCTCGCACTACAGAAAAGCCTTGGGCTTCAGCATACTCTTGAATGGCTCCACCAATGTCGCCAATGCGTCCCCCAGGTTTAACTTCAGCAATACCTAAGCGGAGACATTCCTCCGTCACCTCTACCAACTTCCTCGTTTTTGGGGAAGGAGTGCCGACAAAGAATGTCTTGGATGTATCACCGTGATAACCTTCAACAATCAGCGTCACATCAATATTAATGATGTCGCCTTCCTTGAGGATTTGCTTGGCGTTGGGAATGCCGTGACAGATTACCTCATTTACACTAGTGCAAATCGATTTAGGATAACCCTTATAACCAAGGGGTGCGCTTTTTGCTCCATGCGCTTGCGTCCAACGTTCGGCTTCATCATTTAGTTCGAGAGTGCTAACCCCTGGCTTTACGAACGGTTCCAGATGCTGGAGAAGTTTGGCTGCTAAACGCCCAGCTTGACGCATTTTGTCTAATTCTCGCTGGGATAAAATAACAATTAGTTCAGTTTTCATTAACTTTTATCTAAAGTATCTTTCATAAATATAGTTAATCCTGTCTGTGCAGCTCTTTGTGCAGCATCAGCAACCTTTAGGGTATACAAGCTCTCCTCTGGGGTAACGTACAAAGGAGTGCCATCAAAAAGATGGTCTAACACCATACTCGTGTCTTTGGCAAACAAACCCCGGCGAGGGCCAACCTCTATAGGTGTTGTTTCCTCTGGCTGAATAAACAATCCTGTGTCACCATCAAAAATTAAACCACCTTTTTCACCGTGAACTTCAAACTTGCGTTCTGATTGCCAAAGACTTTCGCCTTTGCCATAGACTACTTGGGCTAAAAGTCCACTATTAAAACACAGTTCACTAGTGCAGAAACAGGTTTGGTAATATTCCGGTTCTATTTCCCAATATCGCTGGTGACAGTTAACAGTAAATACTTTACCAAATAAATCGGTGAGACGATGTAGGCGAGACAGCGCACCAATTAAGGGAAAACCGAAAAGCTCGTGGTTATAAGTCCATTTGCGGGGTGCAGGATTCTCAGGATTGATGGTGCTGTAGCGAACAAAAAATACCTCACCAATTTTGGATAAGTTTTGCTTTAAGGCTTGATGCAAACCACCCAAAAGTTCTAGGTGTTCAACGTGCAGGAGTTTTTGTTGGGCTTTTGCTAAAGCGATCAGTTCCTCAGCTTCGACCACATCCAATGAAAGGGGATACTCTACAATTACGTGTTTGCCGTTAGTAAGGGCTGCACGAGCGATCGCACCATGATCTCGATTAATAGTGGAGATCACCACTAGGTCTATATCTTCACGCTCTACTAGCTCTTGCCAAGAACTCAACGCTTCAATCTGGTACTCTTTGACAAAGGTTTCTACTTTTTCTCTTGTATGACCAACAACTGCGACTAAATGCGATCGCATTCGCTGATCATGGAGAAATGCCTCAGCCCGAAACTTTGCCACATACCCACTACCCACCAAACCTACACGCACTCTTGCTTTTTCCAAAGCTGTTTCTGGATTATACATGATCCTCACTAGTTCTGTTTTTGATCTTGCTACGCTTTTAGTGGTGAGATTCTCTCTTCATGGGAATCCAATGACTTCTACCAGTCTAGACTCTACAACATTCGTCCTACCCCCTCAAGGACATATGAAACTTTATTTGAAGCTAAACAGAAATACATATGCAGTTCGATGTAGTCGTTCTTCATATATATCAACTTAAGCAAGTGAAGCAGTGGCTCCCCATGAGCGACTGGCGTGGGTTAGGGGGGATCTAAAATATCGAAAAATTTTTACTCTTGTGATCAGACTAGTACCTAGTACAGCGGGCGCGTAAATAAACCAACCATACCCTCCGGGAAGCCGCTCTGCGTCTACAAAATGGCGCAAAAACAAGGAATATAATTCTTTTGAATGAGTGACTTTTACTTCTCTTCTTAGGCTGCGCCTTAAGCGTTGGCGCAGCCTAAGAAGAGAAGCTATGCCGCAGGCTTTACGGCTACGCTCAGTACAAGTGACTTTTAACTTCCGCCTTGCGGTACTAAGCTTTCACGTTAAGTTGACACCAATAGTCGTTCTCGTACCCCTACTTTTAAAGTCGCGAACGCACCAGAAGTGCAGAACGCACTTAAATTTAAGGAGTTGTTTAGATGGTATTAATCCTATTCATGTTTTTTCATCCCTAAGATAGCTTTTTCTAATCACAGCCTGACTAGGGCGGGAAATTATATAAATAAAACTTATCAGGATTAAGCAACTAAATTTCATTACTAATCGGGTTCAATTTCCAGTTACATCGTTTAATTTATCTCGTAGTATCAGAATTGAAGCAAATTTGAACCAGCGGCTAATCCCACAGAACAGCCGTTACCTTTGCCTAAAGATAACTTATACTGCCGTTTGCAAAAGAGAGGATTACTCAATGGCAAGTTTTAAAGTCACACTAGTCAACGAGGCCGAAGGGCTGAACCAAACCCTTGATGTTGATGACGATACCTATATTCTAGACGCTGCTGAAGAAGCAGGTCTTGACCTACCTTACTCTTGCCGCGCGGGTGCTTGCTCGACCTGTGCAGGTAAACTCTTAAAGGGTACCGTTGATCAGGGTGACCAGTCATTCTTAGATGACGATCAAATAGAAGCTGGATATGTACTGACCTGTGTCGCTTACCCAACCTCTGACGTGACAATCGAAACTCACAAAGAAGAAGAACTCTATTAAGAGTCGGACAACTCAACAATAAACCTCTTGCAAGAGTTAATGATGTTGACAAAATAGAAGCAGGGCATGTAGGGTCAACACCCTTGCAATGCTGTGTGTAGCTCTTAAAACGACTTTTACAAAAAGCCTAATTTTTCGTGTTGAGCAGGAAGACAAAGTTTAATGTGTTCCTGCTTGATTTTTTAAGGATGCTAAAAGTCTAGTGTACTGTGGCGTCAGTTTACCTACTTTTAACAAAGGGATTTTGCCCTAAGTCTTGTCAATTGAGATGGTAGCTGGATTTACGCCGTATTGTACCAGTCTCTTTGCTGAGAATTTGAATCTGAGTACCAGGATAGTAGAATTGGAGAATTTTTGGACTTGACCAACCTAATTTAGCTAAATTTTGAGCGCCAGTTTGACTCAAGCCGATTCCATGTCCTAATCCACCACCAATAAAAGCGTATCCCCACAGTTCAGATTTGCCTTTGTTCAGGGGTTCTATGTAAAAAAGCGTACTTTTAGGAGCAGCAAAGGCACTACGAACTTCGTCTTTGTGGAGAACAAAAGTGCTGTGATCAGTTTTAACAGCAAGTTCAAGGATGCGTCCACTCTGACTTCGCTTCACTACTGCCATAGCTTGAATTGTTTTAAATTTGGCATCGGGACTGTTTTTCACCTGCAAAAATTTCTGCAAGTCCTTAATAATATCCTTTAAAGGGGTTTCCTTGTGCCAACGAAACATATCCCACTTGCTTTCATTAAATCCTTGTTGCGTATTAATAAATTTTTGGAAGTTCTTTTCATCTGCTAAACTCTGCTTGGACAAGTTCCAAAAATTAGTCGCAGCATCCAGTACAGGGCGCAGATAGGGACGATCATCGCCATTCCAGACATCGCTGAAGGAGGCTGTGACGCCACCAGTCGTGGAAGAATACAAGGCGTCTACTAGTTCATTTTTATAAGTTAGTACCTTACCTCTGGTTAAGGCGATCGCTCGGTCTGTTTTGGCTGCCGCTCCATTTAGCCCATAATAAACTTGGCAGTGAGTATCAGCACACAACTGATAGTTATCTGCGGCAAACCTACGTAAATTTCTCAAGGCATAAGTCCGGGCGAGAATTGCCTGGGCTTCGAGCGCCGCTGTTGGTACATCCGTGCCTATTTCGTTAGGCAGAACCCCACGCAAATAAGTTTCTAAGGGTACTTGGTTAACTAGAGTGTATGTGCCATAGGCATTTGGCTGCAAATTCAGTCGCCCAGCATAAAGACGAGCAAACTCTTGTTTTTCGCTTTTATTCACCCGAATCAAGTTTTTATCAGTACTAATTTCTAAATCATTCGGGCTGTAGCGATTACCATCCACCACCCAACTCACTCGCGGCACTTGTTTCCAAATTTTAGTATCAAGATATACTTTTTCTTTGGTAGAAGCTTGGATGTTCTGCAATAGCAAGCGTCGCAGTAAAGGAGTGTTATAAACATCTCGTTTTGCCCAAACCTGCCAGCGTTCTGGCTGGGCTATTTCCACTTCCATTCCCTGAGAACGCCATTTATTAGCACTGTCTTCCGCAGTTTCAAAGGTGCGATATGTACCCAAAACTACCACTTCTTCAACTGCTGAGTGGGGTAAAGCTTGCATGACTGTTTCCAGCTTTACAGGGTTCTTGGTAAGCAGGATTTGCTGCTTGTTACCCGCTTTAAATTTTAGCTTTAAGCGATCGCCTTTTATCGGTTCGAGTTGCAGCTTGGCTGTGGGTTTATCGCCAAATCGCTGCACAATCCCAATTTTCAGTTCCATATCCTGAATGTTGCTTTCAGGACCTGATGCAGCAGTCAGTCCCAATAGACAAAATATTGTCAGTACAGTGTGGGAAAAACGCCAAAACGAAAATTTCATGGCTACCTGATAGCAAAGCGATAGCGAGTACTCGTTCGCGAAGCGTCTCGTAGAGAGCGTCTTCTGCCCCTTAATGCGTCCTTGGAGCTGATTTTCCAATTGCTTTATAGCGCGGTTTTTTTGTCGCATGAGTGCTCCAATGATACCATTACCAGTTTTGCCCAAAGGACTTGCAAAACGAAGTCATAATGACTATGATTTATTTAGAGACAAAAAACAGAACTAGTTGGATAAACTCCTTATGGTTAGAGTCCAAGAAATTCCATTAAATCAGATAAAACGGCCATTGCCCCGTGTAAACGATCCAAATAAAGTGCAAGCTTTAATGGAATCGATTGCGGAGATTGGGCAGCAAGAACCTATAGATGTCCTAGAAGTAGATGGACAATATTATGGCTTTTCTGGTTGCCATCGGTATGAAGCTTGCCAGCGTTTAGGCAAAGAAACCGTTTTGGCCAGAGTCCGTAAAGCACCCCGCAGCGTTTTGAAGATGCACTTGGCATAGAGAATGGGAGTGGGGAAGAAGTAGGAGAGCAGGAGGCTGCTCTTGCAAGGGGGAAAATAAAATAATTTACCTCTTTAGCGTCTGCTCCCTGCCCCAGTGCCCCATACTTCTCTTCTTAGGCTGCGCCCTAAGCGTAGCTATGCCGCAAGCTTTACGACGCTGCTCAGTCCAAGTGCCCAATGCCCAATATCCCATTCCCAATTACATATAACCTAATTAGGAGAAAATTATGTCATCGAAAGTAACAGTAAAAAATGTAAATATCGGCATTGACGAGGCGAGTAGGGCTAAAATTGCCGAGGGTTTATCTCGCCTGTTGGCTGACACTTATACACTGTATCTGAAAACTCATAACTTCCATTGGAATGTGACCGGGCCGATGTTCCAAACATTGCATTTGATGTTTGAGACTCAGTATACAGAATTAGCCTTAGCAGTTGATTTAATTGCGGAAAGAATTAGAGCGCTTGGCTATCCCGCACCAGGAACCTACAGCGAATATGCCAAACTAAGTTCGATTTTAGAAACTCCCGGAGTTCCTAAAGCTGTGGAGATGATCCGCTTACTAGTGGAAGGACAAGAAGCCGTAGTCAGAACTGCACGGTCTATTTTTCCTGTGGTAGAGGAAGTTAACGACGAGCCTACCGCCGATTTATTGACTCAGCGGATGCAAGTACACGAAAAGACAGCTTGGATGTTGAGAAGTTTACTGGAAGAATAAGATATAGGGAATAGGGCATAGGGGATAGGGGATAGAGAAAAAACTTAATCGCCAATGCCCAATACAACTCTTGAAGAGGCTTCGCCCAACTCTTGGAGAGGCTGCGCCCTAAGCGTAGCTATGCCGCAGGCTTTACAGCTTTGCTCAGGGCAAGACGCTCAGGACAAGCTCAGTACAAGTGCCCAATGCCCAATATTGATTTCACCCAAAAGTTGCAAGATTTAATGCAACAAGTGGGTATTTCTAGTTTTAAAGCGCTGAGTCGTGCTGCTGGCGTCTCAGAGTATCAACTTTTGCGGTTACGACAAGGAAAACTAGCGCAGATGCGGGTAGATGTGCTGCTCAAGCTGTCGCCAGTGCTACAGATGCCATTGAATAAATTAATTGCAACTTTTTCAACCGTAGAGTTGTTACAAGAGAAAGTAGCGCCTACTCAAGAATTATTAGAAGAAATTGCAGATTTAAGAAAAGAGTACCAGCGATCGCAGCTGCAACTAGAACAGCAGCGAGAGATGTTACTGCAAGAACTCCAACAGTCGAGTTTGCAACTGCTGGAGTCTTTATTATTGCAATGGCCAACAGCAGCACAGAAAGCGCAAGAGAATCCACAGCTAGCAGCAGCCAAAATAATCCCATTGGTGCAGAAACCCCTAGAAAAGCTTTTACAGGCGTGGCGAGTGGAAGCAATCGCACCTGTGGGAGCAGAATTACCTTATGATCCCCAGTTACACCAATTGATGGAGGGTAATGCACAACCAGGTGAAATAGTCAAGGTGCGCTACACTGGGTATCTTCAAGGCGACAAACTGCTTTATAGAGCTAAAGTAAGTCCTCTTAAAGAGAGTTAGGACGCAAATTTTCGCCTTTCTCTAATTTTTTGTGCCAGCTAAGGGATCGCGCGAGTCATTTAGCTGGCACAACTATTTCTCTGGTTAAAAATCGATAATCTTGTTGAGCAATAACAAACATTGGGAATACTAAAATACTACAGGCAATAGTCTTAGAGAACCTCAAGTTTGAGCCCAGCAGTGCTAAAACTAAATCTTTTACCTAGAGTTTCTTAATTCCCCCATAACTTATTTCAAGTATGTTAGGTAAAAGCATTATAGTTAAGAAATTCTGGTGATTGTGTTTTTTAGAGGTTTAAGGAGCGATCGCCACTCTTAATCTACTTGATACAACAGCTTTTCACCTTCACTGATGACAATCATCATGATACTTATTTGCACTCAGTGACTTCTTAGCATTAAGACTATAATTATAAGTTAACAATTAGTTTTTCTCAAAATAAAATTAAATGTTTGATAATTTATACTGCCTCATTCAAAAGGACTTATAAAGCATTGTAGGTTAAGAATTGCTTATTTTTTATCTGGTAAGCATTTTTTAAATGATCTATGATTGGGATATACTAACGAAAACAGAGCATCATTTACACAAATCAGAGTGAGGTATTATGAGAGAAGAAGTAAAAGTTATTAAACTCAGCGGAAATTTGAACGCCATAACTTCACAAGAATTTAGACAAAATGTTAGTGATATTTTAGGAAGTGGGGCTAAAATTGTGTTAGTTGATTTTCAAGATGTAACGTTTATGGATAGTTCAGGTTTAGGAGCTTTAGTATTAGCTTTTAAAACATTGAGAGCAGCGAATACTCAGCTTGTTCTCTGCTCAATTAATGAGCAAGTCAGGATATTATTTGAACTGACTAATATGGATAAAGTATTTGAAATATTCTCTAGTCAGGACGCATTTAATCAGATTTTAGTCTCAAATAATTAATTAATGAAAGTTAATTTGCAAAATAGATAAATCATCATCAAAAACATCTTTGGAGTTCAGAGCGATTAAATAACTCAGTACATGATCAAGTTGGCAATCAACAGGATGTTGTAAGCTAACTAATAGCTGAATAAAAGCATCCAAACTCCAAAGTGTACCATCTGATTTAGTGATTTCATAAGCACCATCACTAAAAATGTAAAGGGTACTGAACTCTTCAATATTGCAAAACCCATCAACATATTTTGCCTCTGGAAACATCCCAACTGGCATACCGGGACTTTTCAAGAGTTTAACTTCAGACTTTCTTGGAGATGTGCCGGTTACTAAAACTGCTGGTGGATGACCTGCACTAGCATAAATTAACTGGCGATTAATTCGGTTGTAAACTCCGTACCAAATCGTAAAGTATTTGTCATTTTGATAATTCATCTGAAAGGTATCATTCAAAGCCTTTAATACATCACTAGGTTGATAATAATCCAGACCTTTGAGCGCACGGGAACGCAGCAGATTCAGCACTGAAACAGAGGGAAGAGTCGCTTTGAGTCCATGTCCAGCAGTATCAAGTAAGTAAATTGCCAGATAATCAGCATCAAGCCAGTAGTAATCGAAACAATCACCGCCAAGTTGCCGCGAGGGAATGAATCGGAAATTTATATTGAAGGGTTCAGTCATAGAAAGAGGCAGCAGCGATCGCACATATTCTGCGGCTTCTGACATTTCTGATTCTAAAAGCAACTTTTGAGCCTGCAAATCTCTACTCAACTGATGCAGGCGTAATCCCGCTCTTACTCGTGCTTGTAATTCATTGTGCTCGATAGGTTTGGAGATAAAATCATCAGCACCAGCATCTAGACCTTTGACGCAATCGGCAACGGAATCTAAGGATGTTAATAAAATAAAGAATGTGGTGTAAAATTTGGGGTCTGTCTTAATCCGCTGGCAAACTTCCAGTCCAGTCAACCCCGGCATGATCCAATCACAAATAATTAGTGCTGGGCGGTAAGCCTGCGCTTTTTCTATTCCTTCCTCGCCGCTACTGGCAGTAACTACCTCATAACCTTGTTTTTCCAATATCCTTTTCAGAAGTGTTTTTATTGAATAATCGTCATCAATTATTAGTATTTGAAACATAGAAAGTTATAGGAAACACTCATTAATAATTTGTTGTAGAAATAGAAAAAAATCCGATAAGGGCTTATTAGTTAGTAGTTTACCTGGATAATACTACTAACTAATTTATATTTTTCCGTCGAATAAATGACTTTTTCAGGTCATAAAATATTATGGAGGTGCAAGAGGATTCACCCATAAGAGGATGGCATTTTTTAGCTGGTTTAAATCGCGGTATGCTTCTTGCTTGAACCATTGCCCTAAGGCATCAAAGGGACTGAAAGATGTTCCAGTTTGCCATTTAATGTCTTGACCTAGAGGTGTTGTGTGAGTTCCTGGTAACGTTTGTGCTGTCACCATCTCATCAAAGCGTTCTTGTAAGATTTTGGTTAAAGCTGCCGATTGATCAATGGTGTCATTGCTAAATTTTATTAATAAATTGCGCGGGATATTGTAGCGCTCTTGAACAAGCTTGTTAGTTTCCAACGGTGAGGGGGTAAACTCGATTTTCAAAGTAGAATTGAACTGTTCTACTAGGGGGATAGCTTCTTTAGCGGCGTAGTTGTTGAAGGATATAAAAATATTACCTGCACGTTCTACTTTAAAGAGGCTACCAATCAGCAAGTGAAGTTTACAGCCCATGCTGTGTCCAATGCCGTAGATGGGAAAGTAAAGCTTGCGTAATGCCCTAGAGTCATGTAAGCGTTCGAGAGTGCGGTCAAAGTTTAACAGCACGGATTTTGCGATCGCAGTATGATCCAAAGTATTGACGAAAGGCGTAGCAATTACAACATAACCTTTACTTGCCAATTGTTCGAGTAACCAGCGATAAGTGATGTGCGGTGCAGTTGCGACAAATGCACCTCCTAAAAAATGAACGATACCTATGGGATTTTGGGGAATGATTACCCAGTTGCCTCTGACCTCTTTCCAGTCCATGCTGATGAGCGATCTCTTTACGAATATGAATATTCTTTATGTTAGACCGGGGATCGCAACCGTGGGAAGGATTATGGAAAAGAGTAGATTGTCAGCCAACCCACTCAGCAGCGTCTATGGACTTATCAGGAGCATCTACGCTTTTTCCAACTCACTAACTGAGTGCTGTTAGCGGTAGGGGGCGTTTAGCCCGTACTGAATAAATTCAGGAATGCTTTCTAAATCTCCATTACAAAACTTAATTACAAATTACATATTACAAATTACGGATTATTTTAACGCTGAGTCTGTAATCTTTTCATTTCGTGTTGTACATCTAATGCAATTTGTAATGCTTCATTGAGCAACCTTCCATGCTCAGTAGCCTGTTCAGTTACTTGCATGGCTGTTAAAGTTGCTAAATTGTTGACAAATAGTTCTGTATTACTAAGGATAAAGCTCTTATTCTCCCTCAAAATCTTTTCTGTCTTCAAAGCACGAACTAAATCAGCTTTGGTAAGTTTAAGCGCTTCGATAACACCCTCTCTTTCCTTTATAACTACTTCTGGATTCCCAACTTCTTCTATTTGGTCATTGATATCTATTACTCTAATAACAGTATTATATCTATTAACCTCATTTAACAGAATTTGCAGAGATTTTGTCATATTAATTTTGACAAGTTTATTTTTAGTTTTCCAGATTAAATATAAGATAGTTTGCGTCAGACCACCAACCCAAAAACCTACAATTATTAACAATATCCAAGATGGAATTGTTATCCACGTAACAAAAAGTTTCATAATTATATCAAATAAAATATAGACAAAAACAAATGTAGAAAATCCAATAAAAACTACAGTTGCCCCTTCAGAGCTTTTAAGTTTTTGTATATATATCTTTACTAATCTTTTCAGAGGATTTGTAATGATTACAAGTTCCTCATTGACAGGCAAATTAGTCAGCTTTTGCAGTTCATTCTGACTAATTTCCAAGCCCTGTAAATCATCCCGCACAGCTTTTAAACCCTTGCCAGAATAGTTATTTAATCTAATATAGCAAGCAAATTTCTGGAATGCTGGTATTTTATCTAAACTTTTTCAGGCAAGTTAAAATTTCTAAGCAATATCAAGAATTTTTGTACAATCTGATACTTTATAAACTCCTACTTGGAAACACTAGAAATAATAAAGATGAGCATTGCCCACCTATTCTGTTTTATTTGCTAATTAGCTTTTAGGGAAGGTTTTCGCAGGCTATATCGTCGTGATCACGGTCTAGGTCAAATGGATCATTAGGATACTTATTGAAGATTTCTTTAGCCTCTGCTTGGGTTGTGAAGTCGGGACAGTTATAGTTTTTGAGCAAGTTACTCGTATTAACTGGAAAAGGTGAATATGTAGGTTGATTGCTACGCTTACCTTGTCGGAAATTCCAAGGCATTACTGGATTTTGCTGGTTCCAGAAACCCAATTTCTGTATCTTGGCATACTCTTCAGCTTGAAGATACTGGTTTGTGTTAGAAGCGCAGTTATTTAGATATGGCAGATAAACGACAGTATTTCCCTCTTGAACCATCTGTAGATTTACTGATTGACCAGCAACAAAAATTTCATAAAGTCTGATTTTTCGCAATTCGATTTTTTGACCAAGAGGTGAAATTTTTGCCAATCTATTTGTTGTTTGTTGTTCCCAAAACTGTTTTCCTTCCGGTGCGTCAATACAGGCTAACCGTACTTCGGTTTTTTTGCCATTTTTGTTAATCCAAATTGAGTCACCATCAGTAATCTGCTCTACTGAACAAAATAGTTTTGCTTGATTACTTCAATGATATTTCTCAAAAAACTAATTCTGAGTTTAAAGTAGGAGAAAACTCGCAGTCTCCTTAATAATTAAATTATCACAATCCTTAATCATTTGTGAAAAACAAGATCCCCAACTTTTTTAATAACTCGGGGATCTAAACCTGGAGATTTTCATGGCTCAGATATAATTGCTATATATCATCAGATAAGTTACCTATAAATCTGGGTGAATAGAGAATAACCGCTAACAGCAAAAATAAAAAGGATAGCAGCAGGAAAAATTACTACATCCCTGACAATAAATAAAATCCAATCTTTTCTTAGTTCCTGTTTAAATTTTAATTCTTGCAGTTTTCGCCCAAGTTCTGAGTCTTCTTGTGACTGCAAGTTTATAGTTGAGATAATTAATGGATTGTTGCCTTTGCTGGCAATTATTTTTGATAAATCTGTTCTATCTGTCATACTGTTTAGATACCAATAATTTCAGTTTCCAGATTTTGGTCATCATCTGCAATCCAAATATACTTGCCTTTTTGCTTGGCTTCTACGGCTACTTCTAAGAGTGCGATCGCTTTTAACAGAACCTCAGTATTATCTCCATTAATCTGTTGCGCCAGATTATTTAGTGTCTCATAAAGTTCTGGTGATAAATCTAAATTTATTTGAATACGTTGGATTTTTCCTTGTACAGTCATATAAATAGAGGTATAAGTGTCAAATTTATAAATAATCTTGCTTACAAACCTTATCCACAGGGAGTTTTAGTTTGCTTATACCTAACTATAGCAATCCTATCTGATTTATGAAAATTCGCGGTGTCTAAATGCCCGACTTCGTAAAAGTTGTCGGCATTTAACTTTTCACGAATGATTTAGGACTGCTATATAGGCTAATTTACTGCCGAATTCCTTTGATAAACTCTGTCCTCGCTTCAATTATCGAAGGCATTAAAACACAACGTGCTAACAAACTTATATCTAGTTCTGGTAGTAATTGACTTTCAGGAATTTGCTGATAGTTATCATTAGTGAGGTGATATACAGATAACTGATTATTTTCCCAAAACCAGACTTCAGGAATTTGAAACCGCTTATACTTTTCTAATTTATCTATGCTGCCACTAGTAATATTTATTTCAATTGCTAAGTCAGGATTTTCTTTCTTCTCACCTATATAATAAGATTCATCAGGTTCAAAGGAAGCTCCCTTTTCTTTTGCTCGACGGGTAGCGCTACCTACAGGAATAAAATTTATACCTATTTCAAAAAAGTATGTTTCTAGCAATATAGCCAGAATACTTTTGATAATTTCATGTTGTTCACCCAGAGTCATAAATTCCACACACCCATCAAGATAAGTTATCCGCAAACCTGGCGCATCTGCTGTTAAGGCTTCTAGTTTCTCAAATTCTTCCCAAGTGTAATGGCCAGGTAGGAAAAATCGTTGTTCTTGAAGGGTGGTGATTTTATTTAAGGTTTGTGGAATCATAGTTAATGTGCCTGTTTTTGCTAATCCCATCCGACTGCTAAAAGTTTCTCTCTGACTGGCTGGCGACTATTAAGCCAATAAATACACGTATCAGTGTCGAGTAAATAGTTCACAAGCTATAATTGCGTAGACGCAAAGCGGCTTGTCGTCAGACATCGCTTACAGTCCGACTTGAATATATATCATCAATAATCTCTTCTGTGGTGCGTGTATCTTCCCAGGTTCCAAATGTTTCTAAAAAAGCTTGTGGTGAATGCGCTTTTGGCTGCTCCTCAGATGAAAAAATGATTTCATTCACTATCAATTGATTTGCTTCTGGAACTCCTAATTTTTTGGTTTCCTCTTTAGCTGTAACCATAATTTGCATCAAGGTTATAGCCTGACGCAAAACATCACTTTTACTTGTGCCTATTTTCTCTGCTAATTCGTCTAGTATCTGATTAAGTTCAGGTGACAAATCTAAGTTGAAGCGAACCATCTTTTGAGTGTTAATCATGGTTCCATCCTTATATAAAATCTTAAGTACATTATAATTGGCTAAGGCTGCAAGATTGACAGCTTCCTTACCGGAGATATTTGATAAACGTCCCATTTATACTAGAATTTCCCTGATAAACACTTGTGATTCCTTAATAATATAAGGTTTGCCATGTTTAGCTTGGACGTGAAGATATCCCGTAATGATATCTTTAATACTTTCAACTCCCTCATTTAGTATTTTATCTTGACTCACACAGCCTGGAAGTTTAGGAACCTCAGCAACGTATTAAATTTTGTAATGTTTTTTATGAACAATATTGATTTTTGTATAAATTTGCTTTATGTTAAAAGCCATTCAAGCTTCAAGTAAACAATAATAAATGAACGTGCCATTTATCTTAAATATAGTAATCGGGCTAATTTTCATTTACCTAACATTAAGTTTAGTTGCTTCAGAAATTCAGGAGATATTAACCACACTTTTGCAGTGGCGTGCTGCCCACCTAAAAAAGTCAATTGAAATTCTTTTAACTGGTGGTGAGGGAACAAAAAATGATGAAAAAGTAAAGAAAATTGTTAAAGATTTATATGAAAATCCTCTCATTAAAAACATTAGTCAAGAATCTAAAGAAGGTATTGAAGCATGGCTACGTCAAGCATTTCGATTTTTTGTCACACTTGGGAGAAAAGATATTACATTGAACGGCAATGAGCCTTCATATATGCCTTCAGAAACCTTTGCAACGACATTACTGGATAGGCTTAATCTCTCTGATATCTCTCGTAAGATAACAGTATTTAACCTGGAAAGGATGATTAAATATGAAATTCTTGTGGAAGTTGAGGGTTATATTAATGATAAAAGTTTGAATATTAGCAATGAAACTCGTCAAAATTTGAAAAGCGAATTTAATACTTTCAAAAGTAAACTTAAGACTATTTGTAGAGATTTGTACAATGAAAGAACAACTCTCTTAACTAGTATAAATCGGATCAGGGATGAGATTGATTCCTTTATTGAAACATCCAAGCTATTTGCTCCTAGTATTTCTTCTTCTCTAAAGCCGGATTCAGAGGAGCAAGAAAACAATCCCTTAGGTTCACAAAGTCAGACTCTAAGTGAAAAAAACGAAAATACTGAGATTACAAAATTCATTGCTCAGTTAAAGTCTTTGAAAAATGGGATTTTCTACGAGGGTGATTCTAAGTATAACAATGCAAGCTACAACAACACTGATGAATTAATACGCCGACTACAACCCAGTCCTGCTTATATTTTGGATCTGGTAATCGGAGAAGTAAAAGTTAAAGGACAGGAAATAGTGAGGCTGAGTAAGACTTACAAGGCTTTTCAAGATGAGTTTCGGAATCTTGACACGAATGATGAAATTTATAAAGCTTACGAAGATATTAAGAAGGAGATTGAAGAAATAGGAGAACAGCTACCTGACTCAACTCGAGAAAGCTTGGCTGTTTTAGCAAAACGCGCTCAGATTAATCTTAGATATGCTCAAGCTCAAGTCCAATCTATAGAGGATGAAATATATCAGTTCAAAACTGAAGTTCAGGTCTGGTTTGATCGCTCAATGGAGCGAGCATCAGGAGTTTACAAACGTAATGCCAAAGGAATTGCCTTCCTAATTGGTTTCTTACTTGCTTATGTTTTGAACGCAGACACCTTTCATATCATCAGTCGGCTAACAACAGACTCTGCATTGCGGGATGCCCTTACCACAAATGCAGAATTGGTGACAAAAGATTGTTTGCCTACTCAAGGTAATACAGGTGCAAACACTGAGTATTTGGAATGTGTTCGTCAAAAGGTCAATCCATCTATTTCATTGCCCCTCGGTCGGGACGAGGCTAATTTGAAGCAGCAGGCAGAAGAGAGTAAAGGATGGTTCTGGTCACCACTTAGGAGGTTTTTGGGTTGGATTGTCAGTGGCTTTGCGATCATGATGGGTGCGCCCTTCTGGTTTGAATTGCTTGGCAAGATTATCAACGTTCGTAATGCAGGTAAACCTCCTGAAACATCTATTGATCGACAAAGCACAAATCAGTCTGTTTCCTCTAGTCGCATTGATCCGAGATAACTGTTAAATCAGCAATTAAGACTCAAATTGCCTCATAATCTGGTTTAGCTTCTTGTCTATCACTAGCTAGATGTTCATAGGCTCCCCAAAACATTCGTCTATCTTTGTGTAATGTACCCCCAGCAGATAAAAATCAAGCAGGGGTGTCTGACTCTAATGCACTAAGGCGATGTCTACGACGGGCTACGCCTACGCACGTTTCGTTAACGCTTCAGCACTGGCTCGTACAAGTACGTCCCATTGGTGGAAGGAAAATTGTGCGATCGCGGCTGATGAATTTATAATTTATCAAGGCATACAGCCAAATAATATTTTAAATTTTAAAATATATTACTTGATACCAGAGGTTAGAGAAAATGAGTATTGAGCAAATTATTCTAGACAAGGTAAAAATATTACCTCTTGATAAGCAAAAAGAGGCATTATCTTTTGTAAAATTATTACTTGCGAAAAGGCAAAATCAAGAGTTATCTGCTCAACAAAGAAAGTTAGGGGTTTCAGCTTTGACCCTTGCTCAAGAATACATTTTATAATTACTTCAAAATAGGAGATTTTCAAAAGGATAACTTTGCTTCCAACGATAGGTATTAAAGTCACGCTGATCTACTGAGAAAATGCGTCCATGCCCTAAGTATTCTGCTAAAATTACTAGGGAAGCATCAGCTAAATCCATTGGAAGATTAGCATATTTTTTTATTAATTCAATAATTCGAGGAGTATGGTGAGGTTCTAAATTAAAAATCGTAAATAATTCTTGCTGTAGACTATTTAGAAAAATAATTTCAGTGTCAACTCCCTTGCGGGTTAGCAAAAGATAGCAAGTTTCTGTGACAACACACCATGTTGTAATTAAAGGTTCATTATATTGTTTTAAAGCTTGTTTTGCTCTTTCGTAATAAGTGTCTTTTTTATCAATAAGAGCCAACCAAAATCCTGTATCAACGATGATCATATTTTTTATCTAATGTATTAGATAAAACTTCTTTATATGTGGTTGATAAATTTTCTTCTACAGAACAACAACCAATTAATCCAATTTCATCAAACTTTTCATAGAGATTTTTTTCCTGACTATGATTTTTTGATTCTGTTTGTAGATAACGCTTTTTGAGTAACTGAATAAAATCAAGTAGTAAGATTTGAGCTTCTTCTGGTAAAGTATCAATATCTCTATATATCTCTTCAAATTTTATATGCATAATTAACTTCTAAGATTGAGGAAAATTTTCAGTATGACCATATTATAGACTAATTTTAAACCTGAATGAGGTAACGCGATCGCGCCTGATAAATTAATGTGAACAGTGCGATGTCTACACACTTCCTAAATTTATCCTCTTGAGTGCCTAACGATTGAAGTCGCGGCTAAAGGCATACAGCCAAATAATACTTTAAAGTTTAAAATATATTAGTTGATACTAGAGGCTAGAGAAATGAGCATTGAAAAAATTATTATAGACAAGGTAAGAATCTTACCTCCTGATAAGCAACAAGAAGCGTTAGATTTTGTAGAATTTTTACTTGCGGAAATGCAAAAGCACGAGTTATCTGATAAAGAAAAAAATCAGGGGTTTCAGCTTTGACTCTGGCTCAAGAATACATTGGTTGTGTGGAAGCAGCAAGTGACTTATCTACTAATAAAGATTATATGGATGGTTACGGTTTGTGAGAATATGATATGTATTGCTAGATACAAAGATAACTTTATCTTGTCATTGAGTTTTAGCTAAAAAAGTAAAAAATACTTCCTACAGCAGCGCCTACTACACCACCAATTGCAGCACCGATTGGCCCACCAACTACTGCTCCAGCACTTGCACCCGTCGCTGCTAAAGCTGGAATAACCTCTATAAGTTTTTTCTTAATTAATTCTTTTTGTATGCCATTAAATATAAAATCATTAACATTAAATTCACGATTTACATCTTCTTCGCCTTCATTTTTAAATTCGGATTGATTATAAAAAGTCCAGTTTGGATCTTTATTAGTTTTATTAGATTGTGTTTTATTTATTCTATGAGCGGTTGCCATCAAAAAAGGAATAGCACCTCTTTCAGACATTCTTATCAATACTTGCGTATACAATTCTTCTAACCATCTTTTTCCATCCGGTGTTGTTTCGCTTTTGTTATCTACGGCAACTGAAGGGATTTTCTTTGCAATTTCATGACCTGTATGTTTTGCAATTTCATCTCTAATACGCTTCGTTCTTTCCTGTAATTCTTCTAAATAGTCGTCAGCTTTATTAGCACGTGTGAAAATAATTACAGAATGTTCCCAAACTTTTGATGTAAATGCTTCTGAAATAATTTGTATACCTTTCTTTTCATCCTCACCAACTCTTGAATCATCAAGACGAGTTACAAACCAAAGTAAATCTATTTGGTTTATTTTGCTTTGAATCAATTTTATATACTTTTGGTTATTGCCTTTTTCTGGAAGATCGTCACACAGCCCAGGCGTATCAATTATTGAACATTTAACACCATTTATTTCATGCTCATATTCCTGAACTTCCATTGTTGTAGCATCATATTTGCCGACAGGAGCAATTTTCTGACTCAGTAATGAATTAATAGTACTAGATTTGCCAACACCTGTTTTACCTAATAAAACAAATACAAACTTTTTATCTTGAGATAGCTGTAGTTTATCAATTAATAAATTTAACAGTTCTCCAAAAGAAGAAGATATAGATTCTTGGCCTGCAGCCAAATTTTTTGTAATTTCATCAACTAGCTTTTTAGTTGTCTTATTAAGCATATAATTTCTGTTGTTAATTAATTTTTTCATATAATAATACATTAAAACTATAAAAATAACCGTAAATATACGCTTAAAAATGCCAATCTATCGGTGTCTATCTGCGTATATATGCAGCTAAAAATTCCGACTTTTCTACCGACAAAACCCAGCTTAATGCACTAATGCGATCGCACCTTTTGTCAAGCCTCCATAGCCAATCTATTAAACGCCATCAACTCAGTAGCACTGACGTAGTTTCCCTACGTTTGCAAGCGAATGTGTCATATTTGTTTGTAAATCAAGTTTTAAACTCAGAAATCTAGTTTTGAACTTCTAAACTAAGTTTTGAACTTCTAAATCGAGTTTTGAACTTCTAAATCGAGTTTTGAACTTCCAAATCGAGTTTTGAACTTCTAAATCAAGTTTTGAAATTCTAAACTAGCTTCAAAACTCATAAATCAGTTTTTTAAGTCAAAAAGTTACCTTCCATCTCATATAGCTCTTATTATCAAAAGATTTAAGCCAATATCACTGTATCAGGACTTACGCATAGGTAATGGAAAATCGAACCGCAGAGGACGCAGAGGACACGGAGGAATAAGAGTTTGAGAGTTTTTTTGCGTAAGTCCTATGTATTTCTCTTGTTCCCTAATCCCAATACCTCAAAAGTTCTCTGAAATAAAAAAACGCAAATATACGCATTGCAACACAATTTTTCAGCGTTTATATCCGTATAAATGCGATAAGAGGAGAAACTATTCCAGCCTTAATGCACTAAGGCGATCGCACGTTTCGTTAACGCTTCAGCAGTCAATCCATTAAACGCCATCAACTCACCAGCACTGGCTGTAGTTTCCCCACGTTTCCAAGCGAAAGTGTCGCGCTTGGCCGTACTCCGTAACAAAATTGGTTCTAGCATCGCCGCAGCGCCACCAGTGACAGCAATTAGCGCATCACCATCAAATAATTCGGCAAATTTGGCATCATTTAAGAAACCGCCTTCAGGTTCAGAACATATATCCCAAGCGGTATCATGGCTACGGTACAATTGCCGAGGATTAATTACAGAAACTATCTTCGCACCAATACCTTCAGTTTCCAAGAAAGCAGCAGCTTCAAATACTGGCATTAATGTCATATCGCCAATCACAGCAAATACAACTTGCTTATCACCAGCGACTTCATGCAATAGTACCGCACCATCGCGCAACCCTTGACGAGTTTGTTCAAAAGTGGTGCGAATTTGTAATGGCGATTTACTTGCAGTAATTACAATTCCCTTATTTTTACTTTTCAGTGCCCAGTCATAACAGACTTGAATACTATTAGCATCGGGGGGAAATAAAGGGAAAATATTGCCATTTCGCATCAAGGAAGCAAAGTAAGCTTCAATTTCTGGACGTTGGTGAGTCCAACCGTTACGCCCTTGCTCTAATGCGCCAGCCGTGAATAAAGTAATAGTCGAGGGAGTTTGACGGCGCAATTCTGCCATTGCTTGAGTCACAGTTTGCCAAATTGGTAATCCGTTGATGGCAAAAGATTCATAAGAACACCACAAAGTTCTCGCACCCATTAATGCCAAACCCGCAGCTAAACCAGCACAAGCATCTTCACTCAATGGTTCATAAACTTGTCCATTTGGTGCTTGGTAATATAAATCGTCGGTTGTGGGGTGGATAATTTTTAATGCTTGGTTGATATTGGCAATTCCAGATGCTTCGTTACCGTCGGCGTTGGTGACGAGGAAATTCTGATCTTTATTTCCAACTATTCCTACCAATCGTCCCATCGCTGTTGTGGAAACTTTGGGTTCAGCACCGACTGCATATTCTTCTAAAGGTAATTCACCTAAATCTGGTAATGGAAATTCAAATTCTGTCACCACAGTTTTCGCTGCTGGGCCACCGCCTGCACGTTCTGCATTTGTCCGCACTAATTGCCAAGCTTCCGCAGACAAAGCACGGCTTTGCAATGCACTGATAATATGGGGAGCATTTAGCGTATCTTTGGGATAGAGGTTGTGAGATTTTGCCCCCCGTGCGTGGACTCCTGCACCTTTGAGTTGTTTAATTATAAATACCGTAAGTTTACCGCCCAGTGCCGATCGCGCTGCTTTATCTACACCCGAAAGTACTGCTTGAGTGAATTCTAGGCGCTTTTCAAAAGAAAAAGCAGTACTATCAACGTAATCCCCTGGTTGGTTTTGATCGTCGAAGTCTTTGGCATTAACTAATATAACTTCATCAAAACCGTTACCTTGCCAATATGCTTGCATCTGTTCATTGGTTTTCAGGGAAACCATGCTGTGATGTTCTTGGCTGTAACCGTTCCACACCAACACGGGTAAGAAGTTGGTAACAGCAGGATAAGCAGTATGGAAGTGGGCGATCGCACTTACAATATATGGTTCACCCAATCCACCATCACCAACTGTAAAGGGGAATAACTTATCTTTGTGCAACAGTGCAGCCGCCATTGCAAAGTGTTGCCCTTGCCCCAAAGGCCCCGCAGGTGCGAGAATACCGGGAATAAAACCAGAAAGGTGTCCTAAGAGTCCGTGCTTTTCTCGGAAGCGATCGCGTAATTGTTGGACTGTAAAAATTCCCATGTCCTCTAGCGAACGATCCAAGAACATGGCACTATAAAATCCAGGGGCGTGGTGTCCGACTTCAGTGATAATGTTTTTGTATCCCAGCATGACAAGAGATGCGTAAGCTTCTGCTTGGCTGGCGAATCCACCGGGATGCCCAGAGGCTTTAGTAGCAGTAACTTGCAAAATCAGGTAGCGGAGGGCATCAGCAGCCAGTAAAGTTTGATATACAGCTGCTTTGTCTGTGGGATCTGCGATCGCTACTTTGCCCGATTCTATAGCAGGTGTTGCACCATGAGTTTCAAAATCTGGTAACGCTTCACCAAAATATTGAATACCTTCAAAAAAATCAGGAAGCGCTGAAGATGCCTTTGGGGAGATTGCAGTCATGCTGAGTACCTTTTGACGATGAGGTGAAACTGTAGATGCTCGTTGAATTTAACAAAAATTTTACATCTTTGAGGTTGTAACAGTTTATTGCTTTTTCGCAACGTTAGAATAAGTACTTTAAATGGTTACGCAACTAAAATTCCAGTTAGTTTAGGTAATAGAAAAATATTAAGTAGCAAAAAAGTTATGAAATTTCCAAACGGCCCTCAAACTCCAGCAGTTTTACAGCTGCTGCACTGGATTGCTAATCCGATGTCATTTATGGAGGCTTGTGCCAAAAGCTATGGCGATATTTTTACAATCAGGTTAAAAAATCTTCCTCCTTTGGTGATGGTCAGCAACCCTCAAGCGTTACAGCAAATTTTGACAAATGATACCAAGGCATTGGAAGCACCTGGTGATCTGAATGATCTGCTTGAATCTTTAGTGGGCAAGCATTCTGTCATGACTCTCAGCGGCGCAGAACACCAGCGCCAACGCCAGCTGTTAATGCCTCCCTTTCATGGCGAAAGAATGCGAAACTATAGCCAAGTGATTACCGATGTTACCAAGAAAGTTATCAGCCAATACCAGATAGGCAAACCTTTCAATATTCGGTCTGCTACTCAAGCCATTACCCTGCGGGTGATTATGCAAGCTGTGTTTGGCCTACATGAAGGGCCTCGCGCTGAAAAACTACAGAATTTTTTGAGTGATATTTTAGAAAAGGGCAGTTCTCAGTTAAGTGTGGCTTTGCTTTATTTTCCAGCTTTGCAAAGGGATTTTGGCCCAATTAACTTCTGGGGAAAACAGATGCGCCGTCAGCAGGAAGCTGACCAACTCATCTACGAGGAAATTTGGGAACGTCGAAAACAACTAGATTCATCACGCACAGATATTCTCAGCTTACTCATGGCTGCCAGGGATGAAGCCGGTCAACCGATGACTGATCAAGAGTTGCGCGATGAATTGATGACTCTGTTAGCTGCTGGTCACGAAACCACAGCGACAGCCTTAGCATGGGCATTGTACTGGATTCACAAAATACCATCAGTGCACCAAAAGCTACTCCAAGAATTAGATAGCTTGGGCGATAACCCAGACCCCAGCATGGTTTTCAAATTACCTTATCTTAATGCTGTTTGTTCCGAGACATTGCGGATTTACCCAGTAGCTATGTTAACTTTTCCAAGGGTAGTAAGAACACCGTTATCACTAGGCGGTTATGAATTAGAGCCGGGTACAGTCCTACTTGGTTCCATTTATTTGACCCACCAACGGGAAGATATTTATCCAGAACCTAAGCAGTTTAAGCCAGAACGCTTTTTACAACGGCAATTTTCTGCCTATGAATTTTTGCCCTTTGGGGGTGGTGCTAGGCGTTGTATTGGTCTAGCATTTGCCCAGTTGGAAATGAAGCTAGCACTCGCTAAAATCCTTTCTAGCCTAGAATTAAAACTAGTTGACAATGGTGAAGTGCGACCTAAACGCCGTGGTTTGGTGACAGGGCCAAATCGTCCTATCCAGATGGTTGTCACTGGTCAACGTCAGGTGAAGTCTCCCATCTTACAGACAACCACTATTTAATACTGCGGGGGTTGATAGTTGCATTCAGCAAATTTTCAACTCCCATCTATAGCGTTTTTCAGTTGAGTCTAATAAAGACCTAACCCCCAACCCCTTTCCTTTGTAGCCTTGGAGAGTAAGATTCAAATCCTCTCTCCTAAAAGGCTACGGTGTACACATAAGTCTGAAAATAGCTGAAGGATGCAGATTTTACCGCACCCTAACCCTCCCCTTTATAAGGAGAGGGAGCCGGAAATCTCATTTCCCCCCAATATATCGGGGGGATTAAGGGGGGTGATACGACTTGTGTGTACACCGTAGCCTTTTAGGACAGAGGTAAAAGTCTATTGCATACAAACGAAAAACGCTATATATATTTAGACATATTTTAAAACTAATTCCTAATTAAAAGCGTTTGTAATCGGTGCTTAACGATGGTAGTCCTGTTTACAAATTACGAATTATGAATAACTGTAATCTTCCAAATTAACATATACCCCAATATAGATTCACTCTTTAGAAGTAGCCTTTACAGTAAATAGGAAGAGGACATTTATGAGATTAATAATTCATGCCTGATGATAATCGGTTGGAAGAGAAATTTCTATCCCAGGAAGCTGAAAAAAGAATATCCGAAAAGCTAGATGAAGCAGAAAAAATAGATATAGATGTCCAAACCGATTTGTTGAAAATAGTTCAGGGACAGGCGGATGGAGTTTCGGTTGCTGGTAAAGGATTAGTGATCAAAGAAGACATTCGCATACAGGAAATAAAACTGCAAACAGATAGTATTGCCATCAATCCCTTCAGCGCTCTTTTTGGTCAAATAGAACTCAATGAGGCTGTAAATGCCATTGCTCGGATTGTACTCACAGAAGTGGATATGAACCGCGCTTTGGCATCAGAATTTGTCAGCAGCCAGATGCAAAACTTTGATTTGGATGTAGATGGCGAGATTGTAAGTTTTGAGCCGCAAAAAATTCAAGTATTTTTACCTGGTGAAGGCAAAATTGACTGTAGGGGAAGATTGCTGTTAAAGGAAAAGGGAAATACTCGTCCTTTAGCTTACACTGCGCTGCTTCGCCCACGGACTAATTCACAACCCGCGATGCTGGAAAGTTTTAACTGCACTGAGGGAGGCGGGGTTTCAATAGAATTAGTTACAGCTTTAATGCAGAAAGCCAAAGAACTGATGAATCTACCATCTTTGAAATGGGAAGATATGGCGTTCAAGATTAAAGATATAAAAGTAGAAAAGGGTAGTTTGACACTTCTGGTAGAAACTCAAGTGAAGCAAATACCCTCATCAATAACTGAACTATCTCTTTAGTAGTATTGACACTAGTTAAGAATAATTTTTGTAACTAGGGAATGATGTAAATTTTTGAAAAGTTTTGTAAGCTTTTAAATAGCTACTTAATTTAAAAATGACAACTATGCAAGAGTATGATGTTGTGCTAATCGGTGCTGGGCACAATGGGCTAGTTTGTGCAGCTTATTTGCTAAAAGCTGGTTATAGCGTCCTGTTACTAGAAAAGCGTTCTGTTATCGGTGGTGCAGCAACAACTGAAGAATGTTTACCCCAAGAAGCTCCGGGATTTAAATTTAACTTGTGTGCTATTGACCATGAATTTATTCACTTGGGGCCAGTTGTTGAAGAATTAGAACTAGAAAAATACGGCTTGCATTATCTGGAATGTGATCCGGTTGTTTTCTGTCCTCATCCTGATGGCAAGTATTTCTTAGCACATAAGTCAGTGGAAAAAACTTGTGCAGAAATTGCTCGTTACAGTGAACGTGATGCCAAAAAATACGCCGAATTTGTAGACTTTTGGCAGCGATCGCTAGGTGCAATGATTCCCATGTTTAATGCACCGCCAAAGTCAGTTATAGATATCCTTGGTAACTACGACATCACCAAACTGAAAGATTTATTTTCTGTTATTGGTTCCCCAAACAAAACGCTGGACTTTATTCGTACAATGTTGACCAGCGCTGAGGATTTACTTAACGAGTGGTTTGATGAGGAATTTCTGAAAGCGCCACTAGCCAGACTAGCAGCAGAACTTGGTGCGCCACCATCGCAAAAAACCCTTGCTATTGGTGCAATTATGATGGCAATGCGTCACAATCCCGGAATGGCCAGACCTCGCGGCGGAACTGGCGCACTTGTGCAAGCTTTGGTGAATTTAGTCAAAAGTAAAGGTGGCGTTATTCTCGCAGATCAGCAGGTTGAAAAAGTTTTAATTGATGGTGGAAAAGCTGTAGGTGTGCGGGTTGCTGGTGGTAAAGAATATCGCGCGAAACACGGGGTTATTTCTAATATTGATGCCAAGCGGTTATTTTTGCAAATGACTGATAAAAGCGAAGTTGATGGAGCTGACCCAGATTTATGGGAAAGATTAGAACGCCGCATCGTTAACAATAACGAAACCATCCTCAAGATAGATTTGGCTTTAGACGAACCACTGCGCTTTCCATACCACGCCCACAAAGACGAATATCTCGTTGGTTCCATCTTAATTGCCGATTCCGTGGCTCATGTAGAACAGGCTCATAGCAAATGTACCTTGGGAGAGATTCCTGATGCTGACCCATCGATGTATTTGGTAATGCCTAGCTATTTAGACCCCACATTAGCACCACCAGGTAAGCATACCGTATGGATTGAGTTTTTTGCCCCTTATCAAATTGCGGGTGCAGAAGGTACTGGTTTAAAAGGTACTGGTTGGACAGATGAATTGAAAAACAAAGTTGCAGATCGGGTGATTGATAAATTGGCAGACTATGCACCAAATGTCAAGGATGCAACTATCGCTCGTCGTGTAGAAAGTCCAGCAGAACTAGGAGAAAGATTAGGTGCGTACAAAGGGAATTATTACCATGTTGACATGACTTTAGATCAGATGATATTTTTCCGTCCCTTGCCAGAAATAGCGAACTACAAAACACCAATTGATAATCTATTTTTGACTGGTGCCGGAACTCATCCAGGTGGTTCGATTTCGGGAATGCCAGGACGCAATTGTGCCCGTGCATTTTTGCAAGCAAAACATCCTATTAGCCAAACTTTGAAGGATGCAAGAGATTCGATTAAGTCTACTGTCGAGTCAGTGTTTGGCATTAGTTAGGCATTGTAAAGTTAAAGCCTATTATCTGTTTTGTGCTTTTGTGTCTTCCTGCTGAAAATATAATTTTGGTATCATGAAGATACAAAAGTATTAGATCAATTCCGGTTGAACACTTATCATTAGGGCTGACACGGGGACACGGGTACACGGAGAGTTTTTTTGACAAGTAATTAGACGGACATGATATTAGGTATAACGCCCAACACTTTTTAAATAAGATTCCTCCATTTACTCCCCTTTATAAAGAGGGTAAATGGAGGGATCTTTAACCTTTAATTTTACTGAATTGATTTGGTCAGTTTTAAAATAACATAGCTATCAAAGCTCTCTCGTAACATTCAATATTCATTATTTTGTGATTTGCATTCCAAAACGCAAATCTACCAAGTGTGATAATGCCTAATGCTACGATAACAGAAGCATGAAAGCGTGAATACAAAACTCCTCATTTCTCCTCGAGAACTCACGTCTCTGTTAGCAGAAAATTCATCACAGACCGTCATTATCGATACGCGAAGTCCAGAAGATTATAGTATCTCTCATATTCCTCAATCCATAAATATTAGAGATTTTTTCACCTATCTTTTAGAGAATTCTTACCCAGCAGGATTAAAGAAATTGCAAGAGGATTTTGCAGAAATTATCAGCAGGGTAGGAATATCTGGTGCAGAATGGTTAATTGTTTATGAAGATACTTTAAATAAAGGTTATGGTCAATCTTGTCGAGCAGCTTTCTTACTGAAGTATTTGGGTTGCGCTCAGGTATCTATCTTACACGGAGGATATAGAGCATGGCAGACAGCGGGATTACCTACTACCAATGAAGTCCCTAAACGTAAAAGCAGCATATTTAGATTGCATCCCAACACTGACATGATGGTGACTACTGCCGAGATGTTGCAAGCAATTGACAATCCAGCAATTATAAAATTAGATGTGCGCGATCGCAACGAATGGCTTGGGCTGAGTTCTTCTCCCTACACTGTTGATTTTTGTCCTCGCAAAGGTAGAATCCCTAATGCTGTATGGCTAGAATGGCATCGGATGATGACATCTGAATCGGAAATCTCCATGTTCCGCTCAAAAACGGAAATCTTAGAAATTTGTCAATCTGTAGGTATTACTGAAGACTCTATTGTGTACGTTTACTGTTTTAAAGGTTCTAGGGCGGCGAATACTCTGATTGCTCTGCAAATAGCAGGAATTTCCGCCAGAAATTATTTTGGATCTTGGAATGAATGGTCTCGCGACTTTTCATTACCCGTTGATAGCAGAGTAATGTGAAGAAGGCAGTTCTTGCTGGAGGTTGCAACGAGTGTGTAAGCTTCAGATAGTTAGGGATCGCACCCTCGTTAATTAAAAGGGAAATTACCAAATGCGGGCGATGTCTACGACAGGCTACGCCTACGCTACCTATATTGCAACACAAATAATCATTCTTTGAGTGAGATCGGCTCTAAGAGGATGTTTGAAAAGTCTCCTTGTCGGTATCAAAACGTTCTAGATCCCTCTAAATCCCCCTTTTTAAGGGGGACTTTGATTCCGGTTCCCCCCTTTTTAAGGGGAGCCAGCGCGGTCTTGGGGGGTTCCCCCATGAGCGACTGGCATGGGCTAGGGGGGATCTATAAGTGCTTAAAATCACAGCTAAACACTTTTCAAACATCCTCTAAGCAATTGCTTTATGTGTATTTAATATGATAATGTAACATCCAGTTAATTTTTAGAAGCTTCTATACATTGTCAAAAAATTTATTTATCAAAATATATCTAAGTAAGTAAATTAATGGGTAAAAACTAGTGTATTTTAATAATACTCAAAAAAAACAACTTTTAAGATCATCTTTATCAGTTTTGTAGGTACAGCATGGTTTTTCAGCGCTGCTTCATTGCATCTGGCTTAATAGTTTTCTTTGCATTTGGCTGTAGTGGTGGGGCAAACTCATCAACAGAAAATACTACACAAGTTGTGCAAGAAAGTAATGTAACCCAACTTTTGATAGAAGCGAAGGCTACGCAAAAAGCAGAAGATTTATTTCATCAAGGCAATTATTTATTAGATGGACAACGTTACGAAGATGCAATAAAAGCATACGATGAAGCGATCGCCATCAAAGTTGAGAGTTCTGAAGCTTGGATTAACCGTGGCATAGCCTTAACATCGTTGCAACGCTACAAAGACGCTCTTGTATCTTACGACAAAGCGATCGCCATCAAACCCGACAAATATGAAGCTTGGTATAATCGTGGTATAGCCTTAACATCGTTGCAACGCTATAAAGACGCTATTGCATCTTACGACAAAGCGATCGCCATTAAACCCGACAAATATGAAGCTTTAATTAACCGCGGCATAGCTCTGACAAAGTTGCACCGCTACCAAGATGCTATTGCATCTTATGATAAAGCGATCGCCATCAAGCAAGATTTGCACCAAGTATATTACAACAAAGCTTGCTGTTATGCTTTACAAAGCAATCTCGGATTAGCAATTGAGAATTTAGATAAAGCAATCGAGCTTGTTCCTGATAAATACAAGAAGTTAGCAAAAACTGACCCCGACTTTAGCAAAGTGCGTAGTAAAAAACAGTTTCAGGAATTACTTCAATAGTATTTTATAACCAACACTCAATGTGAAATATAAGCTTGCTATAATAAAATTTTTTTTATTGAGCGGTTTACGATTAGACATGAAAAAATTGTTAATCACTGGAGCAAGTGGTTTTTTAGGATGGCATCTTTGCCAGCTTACAAAACAAGAATGGGAAGTTTTTGGCACTTATTTTTCCCATCCTTTAGAGATTCCTGGCATCAAAATGCTAAAAGCGAACTTAACAAATTTTCAGGAATTGAAACGTATCTTTAATGATGTCAAACCAGCAGCAGTAATTCATACTGCTGCCCATTCGCAACCAAATTTTTGTCAAACTTATCCTAAAGAATCACACGCAATTAACGTTATAGCATCCGGCAATATTGCCGGACTTTGTGCAGATAATTCTATTCCTTGTGCTTTTACCTCAACCGACTTAGTTTTTGATGGCTTAAATGCCCCCTATCGAGAAACAGACGCCGTGTGTCCTGTCAATCTTTACGGTGAGCAAAAAGCGATCGCAGAAGCAGATATGCTAGAAAGATATCCGATGACCGCAGTGTGTCGAATGCCCTTGATGTTTGGTGCAGCAACACCTACAGCAAAAAGTTTCATTCAGCCATTTATTCAAACTTTACAAGCCGAAGAAGAACTAAGTTTATTTATAGATGAATTTCGTACACCAGTAAGTGGAACAACTGCCGTCAAAGGACTTTTATTAGCATTGGAAAAAGTTAACGGCATAATTCACTTAGGTGGAAAAGAGCGGATTTCACGTTATGATTTTGGACAGTTATTAGTTGAGGTATTTCAACTTCCCGCTACCAAGCTTAAATCCTGCCGACAACATGATGTGAAAATGGCAGCACCTAGACCAGCAGATGTTTCTTTGGATAGTTCCAAAGCTTTTGCATTGGGGTATCAGCCTTTATCTTTACGAAAAGAATTGGAGGAGTTAGGAGTATTAATTCCTAACTCCTAACTCCTAACTCTTGACTCCTAACTCTTGACTTTGTATTTAATAAGCATCCATTGGCAGACAAGAACAAACAAAATTCCTATCACCAAAGGCTGAATCAATGCGGCCGACAGTCGGCCAGAATTTATGTTCACGAGTCCAAGGCGCAGGATAAGCAGCTTGTTCACGAGAATAAGGATGATGCCATTCTCCGGTGATGAGACTTTCGGCAGTGTGGGGTGCGTTTTTCAAAACATTATCTTGAGCATCCATCTTGCCAACTTCTATTTCAGCAATTTCTTGGCGAATAGAAATCAACGCATCGCAGAAACGATCTAACTCTTGTTTAGATTCACTTTCTGTAGGTTCTACCATGATTGTACCCCCTACAGGCCAGGAGACAGTTGGCGCATGGAAACCATAATCCATCAGACGCTTGGCAACATCATCGATTTCGATCGCAGCTGATTTTTTAAGCGATCGTAAATCTAAAATACATTCATGGGCAACTAGACCATTTTTCCCCTGATACAAAACTGGATAGTACGATTCCAGTTTCTTAGCGATGTAGTTAGCGTTGAGAATCGCTACCTTAGTTGCTTGGGTTAAACCTGCTGCACCCATCATCGCAATGTACATCCAAGAAATTACCAAGATACTAGCACTACCCCAAGGCGCAGCAGCAACCGCACCAATTTGTAAGTGCTGAGTAGAGTTGTCGATAGTGACAACAGGATGTCCAGGCAAAAATGGCACGAGATGAGAGGCAACGCCAATCGGCCCCATACCAGGGCCACCGCCACCATGAGGAATACAGAAAGTTTTGTGCAGATTCAAGTGACAAACATCCGCGCCAATATCTCCAGGACGGCAAATCCCTACTTGGGCGTTCATATTTGCCCCATCCATGTAAACTTGTCCACCGTGACTATGGACAACAGCGCAGATTTCCTGAATTGACTCCTCAAAGACACCGTGAGTTGAGGGATATGTCACCATTAAGGCGGCTAATTCATTGCTGTGTTTTTTTGCCTTAGCCTTCAGGTCATCAACGTCAATATTACCTTGTAAGTCACAGGCAACTGCCACTACCTTCATTCCGCACATCACTGCACTTGCTGGGTTTGTCCCATGTGCCGAAGTGGGAATCAAACAAATATTACGGTGTGCTTCACCCCGACTTTCGTGATACTGACGAATTACTAAAAGTCCAGCATACTCGCCCTGAGAACCAGCATTTGGTTGCAAAGAAATTCCCGTAAACCCGGTAATTTCAGCTAACCATGTCTCAAGTTGCTCAAACAGGATTTGATAACCCTGAGTTTGCAACGAGGGGGCAAATGGATGAATCTTGCCAAATTCTTCCCAAGTTACCGGAATCATCTCAGCTGTCGCATTCAACTTCATTGTGCATGACCCCAAAGGAATCATCGATGTTGTTAGCGACAAGTCCTTGCTTTCTAGCTTGTGCAGATAGCGTAACAACTCAGTTTCTGAGTGATAACGGTTAAAGACTGGGTGAGTGAGATATGTACTTGTACGGGAGAGAGGGAAATGGGGAAGAGAGGCAGAAGTTAATTCTTCTAGGGTAAAAGGTAAATTATCTGTACCAGCGAAAATCTGCCACAGGTCGATTAAGTCTTCAGGTCTAGTTGTCTCGTCCAACGAGATACCGACAGCAGTTGCATCAAAAACCCGCAAGTTAATTTGAAGCTGTTCGGCATTTGCCAGAATATCTTTTAAATTGTGTGTTCCTAGTTCTACTCGCAGCGTATCAAAGAAAGATTCTGAAACGACGCTGTAACCCAAACGCTTCAGTCCTTGTGCCAGTAACACCGTCAAGGAGTGGATATTTTCAGCAATTTGCTTTAGTCCAGTAGGGCCATGATAGACTGCGTACATACTTGCCATCACTGCCAGCAGCACCTGTGCAGTACAGATATTACTAGTAGCTTTTTCGCGGCGGATATGCTGTTCACGGGTTTGCAAGGCGAGACGCAATGCAGGCTTACCTTGGGCATCTTTTGATACTCCCACAATTCGCCCTGGAAGCAGCCGCTTATGCTCTTCCTTCGTAGCAAAGTATGCCGCGTGAGGCCCCCCAAACCCCAACGGAATACCGAACCGCTGGGTGCTACCGACAGCAATATCAGCGCCAAATTCCCCAGGAGGGGTCAGCAAAGTTAAACTTAAGGGATCTGCTGCTACCGTCACCAATGCACCCTTAGCATGGGCTTTTTCTATAAAAGCGCGGTAGTTGTAAATGGTGCCATCACTTGCAGGGTATTGCAGAACAGCCCCAAAAATTGGTTGATCAAAATCAAATGTTTGATGATCGCCGACAATGATCTTAATTCCTAATGGTTTAGCACGTGTTTGCAACACATCGATGGTTTGGGGATGGCAGTCACCAGAGACAAAATAGGCATTTGCCTGATTTTTACAAACACCATAGCTTAGGCTCATCGCTTCAGCTGCTGCTGTGGCTTCATCAAGTAAGGAGGCATTGGCGATTTCCAAACCTGTGAGGTCGATAATCAGGGTTTGAAAATTCAGCAGTGCTTCTAGTCGCCCTTGGGCAATTTCTGGCTGATAAGGAGTGTAGGCAGTATACCAACCGGGGTTTTCTAGGATGTTGCGCCCAATTACAGGTGGGGTAATACTGTCGTAATATCCCATACCAATGAATGAGCGGAAAACCTGATTTTTGGCAGCAACTTTTTTTAACCATGCCAGTGCTGCGTACTCACTTTCTGCTTCTGGTAATTTTAGCGGTTCGTTCAGCCGAATTGCCTGTGGGACTGTTTGATCTATTAGGGCATCCAGGCTGGGAAACCCCAAAACCTTAAGCATTTGCTGCATGTCATCAGAGTTAGGGCCAATGTGTCTTGGCGCAAAACTACTTAACTTTTGACCTCTTTCGTCCAGCACTTGCTGCTGATCAGATTTGAGAATAGGGGCGTGTGATACCACAAATTACTCTCCAGATGGTACTATTTCATATTTTGCAACAAATACTCATGAGAAGTAAGTGTAATTTTTCTGATCATCTAAATTTCATGACTTATTTTCAGGTGGAATAGCAGATGGGGGAGACAAGGGAGAAAATTTTACCTTGTCCCCCTTGTCCCCCTCATCCTCCATTCCCTAGTCCCCTTCCACCTGGGCGCGATACTCATCTGCTGTCAAGGCATCCTCAACTTCGCCAGGGTCATTGACGCGCACTTTCAAAAACCACCCTTCCCCGTAAGGGTCTTCTGTTACTTGTTCGGGAGAATTAATTAAGGCTTCATTGCGTTCTATAACTGTGCCTGTGACTGGTGAATTCAGTTCTTCAACCGCTTTCACTGATTCAATTGTGCCAAAGTTTTCTCCCCTGCTAAGAGCGTCGCCAATTTCTGGCAGTTCCAAAAAGACGATATCACCCAATTCATGCACGGCAAATTCAGTAATGCCAATGGTGGCAATTTCACCATCTATTCGCACGTATTCATGAGAATCCAGGTATCTGAAATCTTGAGGATATTCAAAAGACATATCACTTCCTCTCCCTTATCAAAAAAATTATTGCCTCAACAGTCATCCAAGCCATGTCTGGTAATGAACCTGACTGTAGATTGAGTAACTTACAACACATTATTCCTCAAAAACCTCGGCGCTTATCAGTTGGCGACACGATTTTTTAACCGATAAAAAGGACGTTTAACTACAACTGCTGGATAAGCTTTGCCGCGAATTTCGACTTCTAGCTGCTGACTGACAGTTGCTAACTGGGTGGGAACGTAGGCTAAGGCAATGGGATAACCAAGTGTGGGCGATATAGTGCCACTGGTAACTTCTCCCACAATTTTACCTGCGGATAACACTTGATAGCCGTGACGGGCAATGTTGCGTCCTTGGGTTTGTAAACCTACCAATCGGCGCTGCACTCCAACGGCTTTTTGCTGTGCCAAAACTTCCCGACCAATAAAATCGCCTTTGGTATCTAAGTGAACTAGCCACCCCAATCCTGCTTCTAAGGGTGTGGTGGTGTCATCGATATCTTGTCCGTAAAGTGCCATTGCCGCTTCTAGCCGCAGGGTATCTCTTGCACCGAGTCCACAGGGAATAACACCAGCATTATGGAGACTTCGCCACAATTCTACTCCCACATCCGGATCTACCATTACCTCAAAGCCATCTTCTCCGGTGTAACCTGTGCGGGCCAGGAAGGCAGGTTTACCTAGTAGCGTTGCTTCTAAATGTCCGAAGGCTTTGATTGGTTGTAAGTCTTCTTGCACTAATGGCTGGAGATATTTAATCGCTTTTGGCCCTTGCACGGCGATTAAGGCTTTTTCTGGTGAAAGGTCTTGGAATTGCACTTTATCCAAGTCAAGGTGTTGCAATAGCCATGCTTTATCTTTACTGGAGGTGGCCGCATTGACTATGATGAATGCCCTCTGTGTGCCAGTGGCATCTTCACCTTGGTAATAGACAATGATGTCGTCAATAATTCCGGCTTGGGGATTTAACAATACGGTGTATTGTGCTTGACCAGATTGTAAACGACTCAAGTCTGAAGGCACTAGAGGCTGGAGTTGGGAAATCAGGTTTTTACCTTGGAGGGTAAATTTGCCCATGTGGGAAATATCGAACATTCCGGCTGTATTTCTTACAGCCTCGTGTTCACGGCTAATGCCACTAAATTGCACAGGCATTTCCCAGCCGCCAAAGCTGGTAAGGCGGGCTTTGAGTTCTACACCCAGTTGATATAAAGGGGTTCGCGCCAGAGATTGGGCGTTTTCTTCTTGATTAGCCACAGATAATTATTATGCGATCGCACCTCAACATCTATCATCCTACGAGATGCTTTCCGGTTTTACAGTCTTGTGTATCGTAATTGGGACATTAGGCATTGGCCAAACAGGGCATGGTTATTTTCCTTGTCCCTCTTGTTCCCCTTGTCCCCTTTGTTCTCTTCTGTAAGCTTTAATAGTTAATGGTGGAAGTGTTGAGATTTATTAAGAAGACATTATGAAATATTGGCGACTACTAGCTAGCTTTCTCTTAGCTATGGTTCTTTTTTTGTTTCCCCTATCGGCGCAAGCTGCAAGTTCTTCCAGTATTACCCGTTCTGTGGGTAATGATGAACTTAAAGGCAAGGATTACTCTGGTCAAAGTTTAATTGGCACTGAGTTTACCAATCTGAAATTAAAGAATGCTAATTTCAGCAATGCTGACTTACGTGGTGGTGTGTTTAACGGTACCCTATTGCAGGGAGTAAATCTACATGGTGCTAATTTTAGTGAAGGCATAGCCTATCTAACAAGATTTAAAGATGCTGATTTAAGTGATGCTGTGTTGACTGATGCAATGATGCTACGTTCTACTTTTGATGGCGTAGATATCACAGGTGCTGATTTTACAAATGCAATTTTAGATGGGACGCAAGTGAAAAAACTTTGTGTTAATGCAAGTGGTGTGAATTCTAAAACTGCTGTGGATACTCGCAAGTCTTTAGGATGTAAGTAGACCTCACCGAATTTTAGATTTTAGATTTTGGAAAATGGAATTGAATAAGACTTGCGTTCCATTATTTAATGCATGTTTGAGACTTGCGAATTTAAACGCGAGAATAATTCTATTATCTAAAATCAAAAATTAATTGACTTTTCAAGTGACTTGATTACTGGGGTCAATCTAAAATCTAAAATCCAAAATTTCTTGACCCCTTCTTTGCTGGTGGAGAGGGGGATATTTTTTTAAGTAATCTTTGGAAAAAGGGGAATTCAACCCAAAAATTACGTTAGCGCAGCGGTAGCGAGTCTGCAAGCGTCATTACGAATTACGAATTACGAATTACGAATTACGAATTACGCGCAGCGATCGCTAGTGATATGCTTCTCTTAAAAAGCTAGCATAATTGGCCCGAACCGTCATAGTAGTTGGATGACTTACACCTAAAGTCCGTTCACAAATTGTTAAAGCTTGCTCAAACAAGGGTTTGGCTTTCCTGTAGCGTCCTCTATAACGGTAGAGTGCTGCTAGATTGTTCAGACTAATAGCGACATCGGGATGGTTATCTCCCAGCAGGTGTTTACTCAGTTCTAAAGCTTGCTTATACAAGGGTTCGGCTTCGCTATAGCGTCCTGTAGATTCGTAGAGTTGGGCTAAATTGTTCAGGCTAGTGGCAACATCAATATGTTCTTCTCCCAGCAGGCGTTTTCTCAGTTTTAAAGCTTGCTTAAGTAAGGGTTCGGCTTCACTGTAGCGTCTTGTATAACAGTACAATGCTGCTAAATTGTTCAGGCTAGTGGCGACATGGGGATGTTCTTCTCCCACTAGGCGTTTCCACAGTTTTAAAGCTTGCTGATACAAAGGTTCGGCTTCGTTATAGCGTCCTGTAGATTCGTAGAGTAATGCTAAATAGCTCAAGCTAGTGGCAACATCGCTATGTTCTTCTCCCAGCAGACGTTTCTGGAGTTCTAAAGCTTGCTCAAGTAAGGGTTCGGCTTCCTTGTAGCGTCCTGTAGATTCGTAGAGTAATGCTAAATTATTCAGGCTAGTGGCGACATCAAGATGGTTGTCTCCCAGCAGACGTTTTCTGAGTTCTAAAGCTTGCTGATACAAAGGTTCAGCTTTGCTGTAACGTCCTGTAGATTCGTAGAGTCCTGCTAAATTGTTTAGACTAGCAGCGATATAGGAATGTTCTAAACCAAGACGATTTTGAGTCAGTTCTACGCACTGTTGCAACCAAGTTTCTGCTTGCTGATAAAGTCCTTGACCTTTATAAAACCAGGCTAATTTGGTAAACAGAGTGATTAGATTTTCATCGCCCAGATATTCGGATAGGTGGGTTGCAACTTCTGTAATGTGCGGGATATGTGGAGTGAGGTTGAGAATATCTTCAGGATTAGGCTGTTGCGGAATTAGCTTTGCTATCTCTAACATCATCGCTGCAAATTTAGTTTTTGCTTCATCCACCTCACTTGACTTATCCAACTTCATTTGGAAAAATTGCCGAATCAGTGGATTTAGATGATAAATTCCTTTACTTTGCCATTGTAGCAAATGCAATTCCAATAAATCGGCTATGGCTTTCTCATTGAGTTGTTGTTTTTTGTTATCTTCTATCGTCTCAACAGATAAGGGAATGTCAGCTAAGGCACACAAACTTAGCAAACAGCCAAAGCTTTGTGCATTCTCATCTAGCTGTTCCCAACTCAATTCAAAAGCTTCAGCTACACCGTATTCATAAGCCATCAATGAGTTAGCATTGACTACTAATTCATGTTCCAATCGCTTTTTCTCTAGCCGGATCAGCAGTGTTTCCAGAGATAAATCTGGCATTTTATCCAGATATCGCCCCACTAACTCTAACGCTAAAGGTAAATATCCCAAAAATTTACAAATTCTTCTCGCAACCCAAGCTTCTTGTTGCAGTCGTTCCCGAACCACCAGCGATTTTAATAATTTCATCGCCGCTAATGGTTTGAGAACATCCGATTCGCTATTATATTTCGCGCTCAGATAAGTTTGTAACTTTTCTAGTTTGCCTCGACTGCTGGAAATAGCTAACTCAGGATAATTCTGAGCAAACTTGCCATATACCTCCCTCATCCACTTTCTAAAAGCAGCAACATCAACGTTTAATTCCCTCGCAAGTTTAGCTTCACTTTTACTTAAGTTTTCAGTGTTTTCAGTATTAAAATATTTTAAAAAAGCTGCCGTTTGCTTTAGAGATAAGCCATGAGTAGCAGCTTCTTTGGCTAGAAAATTAGCCCATTGCATAAACAGTTATGATATTTATTTTTAATTCTACTTCGTCTCCATTTGGAAAGCTCCTCTCTTTGGGATAGAAACACCATTTGCATAGAAACATTTAAAAGCAGTGGCTTACGGTTAGGCATCGCCGCTTGAGCCTTTGAACCTCAAGTTTCGAGTTTTGTACTCAAAAATGGCTATGGGATGCCTAACGGCAAGCCACTGCGCGTCTAAACTCCTAAACATTTAAACTACAACTGTTGTGTGGCATCAATTATAGGACTAGCCCTTTCAAGGTGACTCATAAAATAAGATTGTTTTTCTCAGCGCTCTCTGTGCCTCTGCGGTTTAAAAGTAAATTATTTAACCGCAGAGGCGCATAAAACACAGAGATAAGAGGTTAAAGAAGAATTTATGGACTAAAATTTCCACCCACCTTGAAAGGGTTAGCGATCGCTAGCGATATGTTTCTCTTAAAAAGATTGCATAATTTCCCCTTACCGTCATTGTATTGGGATGAGCTACACCTAAAGTATGTTCAGAAATTGTCAAAGCTTGCTCAAACAAGAGTTTGGCTTCGCTGTAGCGTCCTGTAAATTTGTAGAGTAATGCAAGATTGTTCAAGCTATTGGCGACATGGTGATGGTTGTCTCCCAGTAAGCGTTTTCTCAATTCTAAAGCTTGCTGATACAGGGGTTCGGCTTCGCTGTAACGTTCTGTAGAACCGTAGAGTAATGCGAGATTGTTTAAGCTAGTGGCAACATCGGGATGGTTGTCTTTTAGTAAGTGTTTTCTCAGTTCTAAAGCTTGCTGATACAGAGGTTCAGCTTCACTGTAGCGTTCTGTATAACGATAGAGTTCTGCGAGATTGTTCAGGCTAGTGGCGATATCGGGATGGTTGTCTCCCAGTAAACGTTTTCTCAATTCTAAAGCTTGCTGATATAGGGGTTCTGCTTCGCTGTAGCGTTCTGTATAACGGTAGATTTCTGCGAGATTATTCAGGCTTTGGGCGACATTGGGATGGTTATCTCCCAGTAAACGTTTCTGGAGTTCTAAAGCTTGCTCAAACAAGGGTTCGGCTTTGCTATAGCGCCCTGTAGATTCGTAGAGTATTGCAAGATTGTTCAGGCTAGTAGCGATATCAGGATGGTTGTCTCCCAGTAAACGTTTTCTCAGTGACAAAGCTTGCTGATACAAAGGTTCGGCTTCGCTGTAGCGTCCTATGGAATGATACAGTGCTGCGAGATTGTTCAGGCTAGTGACGACATCAGGATGGTTGTCTCCCAATAAGCGTTTACTCAATTCCAAAGCTTGCTCAAACAAAGGTTCGGCTTCGCTGTACCGTCTTGTAAATTTGTAGAGTCCTGCGAGATTATTCAGGCTAGTAATGACATCGGGATGGTTGTCTCCCAGTAAGTGTTTGCTCAGTAACAAAGCTTGCTGGTACAGGGGTTCGGCTTCGCTGTACCGTCTTGTAAATTTGTAGAGTAATGCAAGATTGTTCAGGCTAGTGGCAACATCGGGATGTTCTAAACCAAAACGATTTTCAGCTGCCTCAATACATAGTTTGTACCAAGGTTCTGCTTGCTGATCAAGTCCTTGACCGTTATAAAACCAGCCTAAGCCTGTGAAAGGCCAAATTAAATCCTCATCACTGAGATACTGGGATAGATGGGTTGCAATTTCTGCAATGTGGGGGATAGCGGGAATGAGGTTGAGAATATCTTCAGGGTTAGGCTGTTGAGGAATTTGCTTTGCTGGCTCTACCATCAGTGCGACAAAAGCAGTTTTCACTTCATCTGCTTCACTTGACTCATCCAACTTCATTTGGAAAAATTGCCGAATCAGTGGATGTAGACGATATATTCCTTGACTTTGCCATTGGATTAAATGCAGTTTCCGCAACTGGGCTATAGCTTTCTCCCAGAATTCTTGTTCATCGTCATTTTCTATCGCCTCAACCAATAAGGGAATGTCAGCTAAGGCATACAAACTCAGCCAACACCCAAAGCTTTGTGCATTCTCATCTAATTGTTCCCAACTCAATTCAAAAGCTTCAGTAACGCCGTATTCATAACACATCAATGGGTTAGCTTTAGCTACTGCTTCGTGTTCCAGTCGCTTTTTCTCTAGCTGCTTCAGCAGTGTTTCCAGAGACAAATCTGGTATTGTATCCAGATATCGCCCCACTAACTCTAACGCCAAAGGCAAATATCCCAAGAATTTACAAATTCTTCTGGCAATCCAAGCCTCACTTTTAAGTCCTTCCCTGTCAACTAGCGATTTTAATAATTTCATCGCCGCCAATGGTTTGAGAACACCCAAACGTAATTGCGGCAAAATTAGATCAAATTCCTGACGCGTTGTCAGCAATACTTTAAACCGGGGTGATTCTGGGGGTAGATAAGGCTGAACCTGTGTTTTGTAGTCGCTGACATCATCAAACACCAGCAGTACTTCACCTTGTTGCCAATTCTCCCAACAGTATCTCAGCCTATCTGTTAATTCCCTATCGTCAGGTGCAATGAGGTTAAATTTCAATTCTGCAAATCTGAGAATCTGAATTCCGACATCTATTCCCTGTGCTGATAACCAGCAAACCCCACCTTGATAATTCTGCAAATGCTGTTTGGCGTATTGGGTAGCAAGTTCAGTTTTGCCAACTCCACCCATACCCGCCCCAGCTACAATCGCAACTTGCCGAGATGTTTGTAATGAGGAGTGCAGGTTTTGTAGTTCCGCCTCACGTCCCACAAATTTTTCCAATGGGACAGCAGGGGGAATATTTTGATGAATTTCCTTTATTGTGGTGTCGGCAGCGTTCGACTGACTTGTACTGAGCATCTCGACTTCTCTACGAGACGCTACGCGTAGCTTGCTTACCCGTAGGGGTACGCTCGATGGAGCCGTTGTCATTGGCGTAGCCTCTTGTAGAGTTGTAGTGCTCACGCCGAAGTCTTGCCCGCCATTATATTTTGCGCTCAGGTAAGCCCGTAGCTTTTCTAGTTTGCCCCGACTCTTAGAAGTCCCTAACTCAGGACAACTTTGAGCAAACTTGTTATACACCTTAGTCATCAGCTTTTTGAAAATACCAACACTGATATTCAATTCGCTGGCAAGTTTCACCTGACTCTTACCTAAGTTTTCATTCTTCAAACACTCTATAAAAGCTGCCGTTTGCTCTGGCGATAAGTTATGAGTAGCAGCTTCATTGGCTAGAAAATCAACCCATTGCATAGACAGCTTGTGAGATTTCTTCTCGATTCTACTTAATTTCTACCCATTTCGAGGGAATCTCCTCTTCTTCTGGCAGAAATACCAATGTATTTTGGATATGAGGGGCGATGTCTATTAGAGATTACGCTTACGCACGTTGTTAATTAGCATGAGAATTGAACCGCAAAGGACGCAAAGGAAGAGAAAAGGGGGAGCGATCGCTATTTGAAGTTACAATTTGGAGGCGATCGCTGCTAAAATTTGAACTACAACTGTTGTGTGGCATCAATTTGGTGTGATTTGGGGAGAAAGGGTGCGTAGGCGTAGCCCGTCGTAGACATCGTTAGCGATATGTTTTTCTTAAAAAGATTGCATAATTTCCCCGAACCCTCATTGTATCAGGATGACCTACACCTAAAGCCTGCTCACAAATTGCCAAAGCTTGCAGATACAGGGGTTCGGTTTCGCTGTAGCGTCCTGTAGATTCGTAAAGTTCTGCGAGATTGTTCAGGCTAGTGGCGATATCGGGATGGTTGTCTCCCAGTAAGCGTTTTTTCAGTTCCAAAGCTTGCAGATACAGGGGTTCGGCTTCACTGTAGCGTCCTGTATAATCGTAGAGTGCTGCTAAATTGTTCAAACTATTAGCGACATGGGGATGGTTGTCTTCCAGTAAACGTTTTCTCAGTGCCAAAGCTTGCAGATACAGGGGTTCAGCTTCGCTGTAGCGTCCTGTAGAACAATAGAGTACTGCCAGATTGTTAAAGCTATTGGCGACATGGGGATGGTTGTCTCCCAGTAAACGTTTTATTAATTCCAAAGCTTGCTGATATAGGGGTTCGGCTTCGCTGTAGCGTTCTGTAGAACAATAGAGTGCTGCGAGATTGTTCAGGCTAGTAGCGACAGTGGAATGGTTGTCTCCCAGTAAACGTTTTCTCAGTTCCAAAGCTTGCAGATAAAGAGGTTCAGCCTCGCTGTAGCGTCCTGTAGATTCGTAGAGTCCTGCGAGATTGTTCAGGCTAGTGGCGACATCGGGATGGTTGTCTCCTTGTAGGCGCTTTGTTAGTTTCAAAGCTTGCAGATACAGAGGTTCAGCTTCGCTGTAGCGTCCTGTAGATTCGTAGAGTCCTGCGAGATTGTTCAAGCTAGTGGCGACATCGAGATGGTTGTCTCCTTGTAGGCGCTTTGTTAGTTCCAAAGCTTGCATATACAGAGGTTCAGCCTCGCTGTAGCGTCCTGTAGATTTGTAGAGTCCTGCTAGATTGTTCAGGGTAGCGGCGACATTGGGATGTTCTAAACTAAGACGATTTTCAGCTACCTCTACACATAGTTTGTACCAAGGTTCTGCTTGCTGATAAAGTCCTTGACCTTTATAAAACCAGCCTAAGCGTGTGAAAGGCCAAATTAAATCCTCGTCGCCCAGATATTGGGATAAGTGGGTTGCAACTTCTGCAATGTGGGGGATAAAGGGAGTGAGGTTTAAAATATCTTCACGGTTAGAGAATTGCGAAATTTGCTTTGCTACCTCTACCATCTGAGCGGTAAAAGCAGTTTTCACTTCATCAGCCTCGCTTGACTTATCCAACTTCATTTGGAAAAATTGCCGAATCAGTGGATGTAGACGATAAATTCCTTTAGCCTGCCATTGTATTAAATGCAGTTTCCGCAACTGGGCTATAGCTTTTTCCTTGAGTTCTTGTTCATCGTCATTTTCTATCGTCTCCACAGATAACGGAATATCAGCCAAAGCATACAAACTCAGCCAACAAGCTAAATCTTGTGCATTTTTATCCAACTGTTCCCAACTCAATGCAAAAGCTTCAGCGACACCATATTCATAACGCATCAATGGGTTAGCCTTGGCTATTGCTTCATGTTCCAGTCGCTTTTTCTCTAGCCGCTTCAGCAGTGTCTCCAGAGATAAATCTGGCATTGTATCCAGATATCGCCCCACTAACTCTAACGCCAAAGGTAAATATCCCAAGAATTTACAAATTTTTCTCGCAACCCAAGATTCACTTTTGAGTCGTTCTCTGTCAACCAGCAATTTTAATAATTTCATCGCCGCTAATGGTTTGAAAACACCCAAAGGTAATTGCGGCAAAGTTCTATCAAACCCCAAGCGCGTTGTCAGCAGTGCTTTAAACCGGGGTGATTCTGAGGGTAGATAAGGCTGAACCTGTTTTTTGTAGTCGGTGACATCATCAAACACCAACAGCACTTCACCTTGTTGCCAATTCTGCCAGCAGTATCGAAGCCTATCTGCTAATTCCCATTCGTCCAGTGCAATTCTGTCGAATTTTAATTCAAAAAATCTGAGAATCTGAATTCCGGCTTAAGGTTTTTGGCGCTAACCCAAGCGTATTGGTTTCTAAACGCTGATTTAATTCACCATATCAGAGAGTAAGAATTCTGCGTAGGCGTAGCCCGTCGTAGACATCGCCACTTGAGCCTTTGAACCTCTACGTTGAACCTCTAAACCTCAACGTTGCACCTTTTAACCTCGAAGTTGAACCTCTGAACCTCGAAGTTGCACCTTTTAACCTCAACGTTGAACCTTTGAACCTCAACGTTGCACCTTTGAACCCCAACGTTGCACCTCTGAACTTCAATGTTGAGCCTTTTATCCTCAACGTTAAGCCTTTTATCCTCAACGTTGAGCCTTTTATCCTCAACGTTGAGCCTTTTATCCTCAACATTGAGCCTTTGAACTTCAACGTTGCACCTTTTAACCTCAAGTTTCGAGTTTGGTACTCAAAACAGCTAGTTAAATCCTGTATTCCTCCTGCCTCCTGCCTCCTAATACTAAGGTGACTGATTTAACACCCACTTCAACCACTGCCCAAAAGAACTTACAACATTCAACCTTTGAACTCCAGGCGCACGGGCGGCGGCGAGTCCATCAACAGCGACTAATGCGGCATATTGCAACCCCAAGAAACTATCAACTGCTGCATAAGGGCCACCTAAAGTAATAGCCCCAGCAGCATACATTTGACCTTTATCACTACGCATTTCTACTAATTCAAAATTGTTTGCTACAGCCAATCGCCCCAGGTGATTCACTGGGAGGTTGTAATGTTTCACCAAATCTGCTATAAGCAGATTAGCATCTACTTTGGCATCCAGTCCAGTAGCATCAACAATAAAGTCAGCTAGCAACTTCATTTCCCCAAAGCTTTGCTCTCGGATACGGGTAATAGTCCGGTTTTGGGCATCTCGTTCTACATCTAAAACCTCTCCGAAGGTAATTTGATACCAACCTTCGCTGATGCCTTGGGCAGTAATTTGCTGCCAGTCGTGGCGGTCGGCGGTCGTAGTTCCACCCCAGTCTGCTAGTAAACGCTTGCGTTCATCAGGACTAGCTTTTTCTAACATTGCCCGGAGTTCGCCGCCCCAACAAGCTTTCGGCCAGTTAAAAGGTTGAAATTCATAATGATTTTTGACTAGGCGCTGGGTATTTTGAAATTTGTTGCCTTGGGGTTTAGGCGATCGCATTAAATGCAAAACTGCAATATTCCGATTCCGCTTTCTGGCTTCATAAATCCGCTGCACAATCCGCGAAGCCACAATTCCCCGTCCACGAATCAATACTGTACCACCCTGTTGCTCTAGTTGTTCATAAACATGATCGTGGGCTTCATAAGCATTAACGACAGATTTAAAGTCTTGATATTTTTCCCTATAAGCTTGCAAATCTGGGAGAAACTGAATTGCTGGATACCCAGTAGCTAAATGTAAATAACGAGTAATTAAAAAAGCATAATTTCCTGGGCCGCGAGAATAGGCTACGCAATATCTGCCGTCATCAGTTTTGCGAATTACCCTAACTCGCCCATAGCGATAAATTTGATTCCAGCCAATGCGCTTCGCCTCTCGGTCTATAGAATCAAAGACATTACCCGCACGGGGTGTATAAGTTTGTGCAAATGTTGGTTCAGCAAACACTTGCCACAAATACTTAAATGCTGATTTCATCTCTCCCTTGCTGAAATCGTGCCAAGCTTCACGCAAGGCATAACTAGGCCAGCCCCAAATATTATCAGGACAAGAGTCGGAATTAGAACGCAGTCTTTCATGTAAGGGAATTTGCGAATTCAAACACAGGCGCTTATAACGAGCATAAGGCTCCGCCTCTAATCCCAAAGCCACAATTTTTTCAGCACGCACACCACTAATTCGCAGCAAATCAGCCCAAAAAAAGCTACCCAGTCCTGCCCCGATCGCTAGATAATCAGATTCATCTACTGGCAGTCCCGTAGCATGAAGTGCTTGCACAGCAATATTTTGTGCCTGAAACGCTAATGGTGGGAAATTACTCGCCAAGGGCATTATCGGCTGGACTACAGGCAAACTGGGGTCTGGGAGGTTGGTCTTTGCATTGAAGTGAATCGTTGAAGGGGGGCTGGTATCTGGGTCAGAGCCGCTAGCAGCAAATGTCACCATAATCACATAGGGGCCAATTTGCAACGTATCGCCATTAACCAGAACACTACGCATTTGTGGTTGACCGTTGACATACACACCGTTAACGCTACCTTGGTCAATCACCATCAGATGGTCTTGTTCCCAGTCAATTAGGGCATGGTAACGAGAAACTTCATTACTGTTAAGCAGCATCCTAGAAACCCGGTGTCCCCTAAGTTCAGCAGGTAAGCGAGCGAATTCTCGACCAAAAGCGATCGGCATACTCAACATTGGTTCTCGCCGTTCTCCCGTCGCTGGATCTTCCCAACTCAATTGGATTTGTAAGTCATTAGTCATTTGTCATTGGGCATGGTTATTTTCTTTGTCCCCCTTGTCCCCCTCATCTCCCCTTGCTCCCCCTGCTCCCCGCTCCTGCCCCCTTCCTTCTCAACTACCCGGTGCTACTAACACACTCACAGCCGCAGCTAAAGATGTCCCACACCAATGACAGCCAATTTGTAGATTCTCTCCTGGGGAAACTTTATGACATTTGGGGCATTCTAAGCCATAAACTCCTGGGGGTGTTGGTAGATGATGGTGATGTCCGTGTACTGGTGGATGCGGTGACAGCAAAATTGTTGCTGGAATGCTATTTGCGGAAATGCTAGTAACGTTAAGTTTTATTTGTCCCAAAGAGATGCTAGTACCCTTAGTTAAAGGCATTTCACCTTGGACTAATTGCCGTCCATCAACAACAGGGGGATTTTGCGATCGCAAATTCCTGATATAGAAGCGCTGTTGCTGGTGATGAAAAAAGATTTCAACGTGCAAACCAGAGACAGTGGGGTGACTCAGAAGAATGTCGCACCGGAGTGGATCGCGACCGATGCGGACAGTGCCAGGATTTTGACTTGGCTGTTGTTCGTAAATGTTCTGAGTTTTATCTTGACCTGCATCGTGCCACTGTAAAGTCAGTGCGTTCATTGTTCTAACTTCGTAACTCGTATTTAGCTACTTCAACTTCTTTCTGTGCGATTCCTAACACGATTGAGTAGGTGTAAGCAAGTATTTAGAAAAAACTTCAACAAGCTTTATTTTGCCGACGCTAATTTATCAGCAATGCGTGTAGTTTCTGGTAGCCGATATTTTGGCGTGCAGCGTAATACATAGTCAATTGCCGTAGGTAAACTCACTCGATGACCACTGGAGATGTACAGAGGTTTTACTCCTGTGCGTGTGCGTAAAACTGCCCCAATCGTTTCACCCTTATATATTAGTGGTTGCCTGCTGCCTTTGGTTTGGGCCAATTCTTCATACTTGCCTACCAACAACGACTTGGCTACACCAATTGTCGGCATATCTATAAGTAACCCTAGATGGCTAGCTATACCTAATCTGCGAGGATGAGCAATTCCCTGACCATCACACAGGATGATATCTGGTGTGATTTTAATCTTCTCCAAAGCATCAAGAACAGCTGGAATTTCCCGAAATGAGAGGAAACCAGGAATGTAGGGAAAGGAAGTAGGACGGTGTGCTAGGCTCGTCTCAATTACTTGCAAATCAGGAAAATTCAGGACTGCAACAGCTGCACGGCTAATTGTTCCATCAGCTTCAAAACCCATATCCACTCCAGCAACGTACTGAATAGGTTCTTGCAGTTGATCTGACGTAATTACTTGATCTCGTAGCTTTTCTTGGATAAGTATGGCTTCTTCCAACGTTGAGGGCCAAGCATGATCTTGATAAATCTTCATATTGAAAATTGTAATTAAACTGATTAATATTAATCCTGTTAATTTGGCAAGTACAAAAACAATAGTTTTTGATGTTGATACAGAGAAAATCTATTTATTGCAAAAGTCTAGTGAAAGACTATCTTTATACTAAATATTTTAGCCCAGTTAGTTGATATCTTGGCTCATAATGTTACTTAAGGCTGTGAAAAGGGAATCCTGAGAATATAAATTTATTTTCCCAGATTTTCTCTTTTACTGGTTATGACACAGCTGAATATTCTGGAACTTGCAAAACAGGGAGATACCCAGGCGATCGCATTTCTGATGAACCGCCACCTACATCCCAAAGGGATCACTGCCAAAGTTGCCTTCAAAGATGCTTCCTTAGAGGTAATCTTAGAATCTGCCGAAGTACCAAATCAGCAAATTTTAGTTGCATTTATCCGCAAAGGGTTAACTGCTTTAGGGGCTGCATCTGTTGAAATAGTGAAAGTTTACGGACAACAAACAGGTAAGGAGTTTCCAGCTTGGAGTAAAGAGTTTGATTTGGGCATAGCAGAAGCTGAACTAGAAGTAGTAGATAATGACCAATTTTCCAGTAATCCTCAAATCCTAACTATTTCTATTAACTTAAGCGGCGATACTGCACAGAGATTAACAAACCAAGATTTTGAATTTATTGCTAATCAAATAAGTACTGATATTTTATCATCTTGGACTGACATTTTTATTCAAAAAGTAAGTATTAGTAATGGTATATCTGTGATAACAAAGGAACGTTAGTGTTTAACTTGGCTCAGGCATAGGTGCAGAGAAAGAGTCAAAAATCCGGTTTTTTGCAAAAAGTATAATAAATCTAAATAAATTTTAAATATAGGACTTGAAAGATTCTGAAAATGTTGCTTTTGCCTGTAAATGGGGAATTCTAAGATAAACGCTAATTTCTCAGTTTTTCGTATTTATTGATTATGACACATCTGACTCTTTTAGAACTTGCTAAACAGGGAGATGCACAAGCGATAGCTTCAGTAATTAATTACCTTTTGCAACCAAAAGGCGTTACTACGAAAGTAATCTTGAAAGATGATTGCTTACAGATAATGCTGGAATCTTTTCAAGTACCGGAACAAGAATCATCAGTCACTTTTATTCATAAACTAATAATAAAGTTGGAAGCTACACCTATTAAGTCTGTAAAAATTTATGGAAAAAGTAAAGGACAAACCTCAGTAGCTTGGATTGATTATTTAAATTTAACTCCTAAGAATGAAGAGACTAAAAAACATTCCAGTATTTTAGAACTTGCTAAACAGGGAAAAGACAAAACACCATCTCAAATATGGCCAGTTTGGTTTCCTTATCCTATTTTTTGGTTGAGGGCGATTATTCTAGTTCCCATAGCATTTCCTGGTACACGTTTAATAGTCTTTGGATTGGCCGGAGTGTTTATATCAGTTCTCGGCAACAGCCCTATATTATTAATATTTTCTGTTTTATTCGGCTTATTAATACCAACGATTTTTTTAGCCTTTTTCTACCATATTTTCTGGTTTAATTGGCAAAAGCCTAAATCATCTAATAAATTACCTAAATGGATACCTACTTTGAATAGCTTATGGGCAGATTTCTATGGCACAGTTGTGATGGGATTATCTTTTATGCTAATCTTAACTATCTTTTCGGAATTAGCTTTTTCTAGTTGCAACTTGTACAATAAAATACCTGAATACTTCGATGGTTGTACTGGACATTTAACAGGACGTGCAACAAACGGAATTTTTGACAGCATTGAAAATAATGATTTTTTAAGTCAACGTTGGTTCATAATTTGGATGTTTACTGCCGCATATTTATACCAATTAGAACACTTAGTAATAAAACGCTTTATTCCGAAGCTGAAAGTTATACTCCAAAACTTTCAAATTAGACCTAAGAGCTACAGTATTGAGCGCACAGATTTAGAAATTGACAGATTGCGTAGTGATATGAGTCTAACTCAAATCAAAAAAGGTAAAAAGCAGCATTCGGCTATACTATCTCAAGATACTTATCAAACGCCTAAAAATTTTAAGAAAAAACTGCTGATAATTATGCTCATTTCCTTGGTTGCGATCGGAATATATTTATTAGCAAAAATTCCAAAAATGAAAGGAAAAGCACCAACTTCTATAGCTTCTAAAGTTACGTCGTCAACTCCATTTATAACAGCACTCATACCTCAACCTAATACATTCCGAGAGGCTGTTAATCAAGCAATCAGTGCTACCAAACTAACCCAGCTAGCAAAATCTTCAGATGATTGGAAAATAGTTACGAGTGAGTGGCAAGCTGCGATCGCACTTATGAAAACTGTGCCATCTTCCAGCCAAAATTATGTAGTAGCTCAACAAAAAATTAGAGAATATCAGAAAAATCTCAACTACGCTGAAAAAAATTCCATTGGTAATAAAGAAAGCGATCGCCCCTCAAAGCTAAACTAGAAAAAGCAGTGCGACGCCGAATAGCCCGTCGTAGACATTGCTCTGATTTTCACCTACCCTGATGAAATGCGATATTCTGACAGTTTTGATTTGTACCCAATGCTCTTGAGCAAAATCCTGTAGAAGATATTTGGTTACAGACCAAAAACTTTTTGAGAAACTTTTGGATGATATGCAAATCTTTTACTATTGTCAAATGGCTATTTAAGTTCTTTATCAATCATCAAGAATTTGATTTTCCGAACTTGCATCAGTATGTACCCGGTTCGGATCTCAAATAGGATTCCTATATCTCTAATCTATCAAATAATCTGTCGTTTTACACAAGAGGAGATTTTAAAGCTCTATTGAGGTAATGGCCTAGTACCGCAAGGCGGAAGTCAAAAGTCACTCATTCAAAATGAAAACAGCGTAAGCGTTTCGTTGATTTTGAAATGGTGAGGCAGTCCGGTCTTCTCCCAAAGGGAGAGGCTAGCGCCAAGGGGGTTCTCCCCATAAGGAACTGCCGAACCCGTTAGCGCAGCGTAAAGCCTGCGGCATGGCTTCTCTACGAGACGCTACGCGAACGCTTAGAGCGAGTCCTCGAGCGTCAGGGGTTGTTTATTTCTGCCGCACTGTACTAGTGCTGATGTACTAAAAGTATTTCAAGTGCGGGTTATTTTCAAGGTAGGAGTCCGTCAGGTGAGATTAGACTCAGGAATTAAGCTATCTTCTGGCTCATCATGAATGATCTTATCCAGAGAATTTTCAGCTTGATGCAGTTCAAAGAAGATATCATCCAATATCTCGTTGTTTTGCCGGAATCAGATGCGATATCCTCTAAATTAGAAGACAGTAAATAGACTGTTGAGGCTGTTATCTATCACGCAAAAGCACAATAACATGGCTTTTTCTCATGAATTTCAGCGTTATCGGAGCGTGCACTCCCGGGATATGCTCCCAGGTCTAGTTAGTTCCATCCTCCTACACTTTACTTTACTGATAGGGATCAAATATTGGCTCACAGCTTTTACGCCTGAGCCTAAGCAAGAGATTCCAATTGAGGTAGTTGAAGTTTATCCTAATGAAACACGCATACCCCAAAAAACCCCATTCCGGGCTACTAAAGATTCAATTGCAGGTGGTAAAGCTTTACTAAAAAAACCTGTTTCTGCTGTGAAGTCAGCTAATTCAGATGCACATAAGTCTTCTAGCAAGAGTCCTTTGAACTCAACAGCCTTATCTTCAGCAGAGGTATTCTGGCCAGAACCAAGGCAGCAGAAAGCGAAATCACCAAATCTATCTCCTCAACAACCGAAAGTTCAGCCAACTGCGATCGCAAGAGCAATACCACCAGCACCGAAAGTTCAGCCAACTGCAATCGCAAGAGCAATACCACCAGCACCGAAAGTTCAGCCAACTGCAATCGCAAGAGCAATACCACCAGCACCGAAAGTTCAGCCAACTGCGATCGCAAGAGCAATACCACCAGCACCGAAAGTTCAGCCAACTGCAATCGCAAGAGCAATACCACCAGCACCGA
>NZ_JBALCN010000034.1:0-7247 GCF_036919615.1 Nostoc sp.
GCACTGGCAAAGAAATCAAAACCCTGACTGGGCATAGAAACTGGGTTAATGGCGTCAGCTTCAGCCCGGATGGCAAGATGCTAGCTTCAGCCAGTCTTGACAACACAGTCAAACTGTGGGATACCAGCACTGGCAAAGAAATCAAAACCCTGACTGGGCATAGAAACTGGGTTAATGGCGTCAGCTTCAGCCCGGATGGCAAGATGCTAGCTTCAGCCAGTGCTGACAGCACAGTGAAACTGTGGGATACCAGCACTGGCAAAGAAATCAAAACCCTGACTGGGCATACAAACTGGGTTAATGGCGTCAGCTTCAGCCCGGATGGCAAGATGCTAGCTTCAGCCAGTCTTGACAACACAGTCAAACTGTGGAAGCTGGATTTTGATTATTTACTAAAACAGGGGTGTAATTATATACGCAATTATTTTAAAATTAATCCCTCTGATGATGAGAGTGACAGGCATTTGTGCGATGGTGTTAGTAGTGACAAATAACCAATGTCTGCAATCCCTTAGCCGCAACCGGGCAAGAAGGGTGCGCGGTTGAGGCTGCTCTAAAATGGTATAAGAGGTTGAAACTATGACAGCAACAGCAACCTATCAGTTTGCAGGTAAGACCATCCTAATTACGGGTGGTGCAGGAGATATAGGCAAGGCAACTGCACACCGTTTTGCTGCTAATGGTGCAGGAATAGCCCTGCTAGATTTGAATGAACCGAAGATGGCAGATGTGGCTGAAGAACTAAAAGGTTACAACGTTCCAGTCGGCACGTTTTGCTGTGATGTTACAGCTAGTGATGATGTTGCTAAAACCTTTACTAATGCTGTTGAGCAGCTTGGGCGGATCGACTATGTATTTAATAACGCAGGTTATCAAGGAATGTTTGCTAAAACGGACGAATATCCTGAGGATGACTTTCAAAAGGTGATAAATATTAACGTTGTCGGCGTTTTCCACGTTCTCAAGGCGGCTGCACAGCAACTACGCGATGCCGGTGGAGGTGCGATCGTTAACATGGCGAGTTATGCAGGTGTGGTTGGGCCGCCAAATATGCTGGCATACACCGCTTCCAAGTTTGCTGTTATTGGAATTACTCAAACGGCAGCGAAAGACTTGGCTCCCTACGGCATTCGGGTGAATGCCCTCTCCCCGGCGCTGATTGGCCCTGGTTTTATGTGGACGCGGCAAACCGAATTGCAAGCAGCAGTAGGGTCGCAGTACTTTGATGCCGATCCCAAGGTAGTGGAGCAACAGATGATCAATTCAGTGCCAATGCGGCGTTTAGGAAGTTTGTCAGAGGTAGCGAATGGGGTAGCTTTTCTGATGAGCGAAGAGGCAGGCTACATTACTGGGTTTAACTTAGAGGTTACTGGAGGTTAACAGAAATTTATACAGACAATATTTCATATTACATAGAGACGCAGAGAATAATAGGCCTGTCTTAATTTTCAAGTACTCTCTTCATCAAAATTTGAGCATAAATTATGTCTTGGGGCATAAGCTTTAATGATAGAATCATGCTTTTGGTAGATACATACTTTTTGAAGGTGGGATATTGGACAACTTTTTTTGGAGCGGCGCGATGCCTGCGGCAGGCGTAGCCATCGCAAATTAGACCTGGCTACTCATCCTGCTTGGCTTTATTATATTGCCGGCAATACGCAAGAAGATAATTGCAGCAAAGCTCAATTTGTCCCGGCAAGCCAAAGCAACGTTTATCAGAATTAGTCACATTGCCTGGAATGCTCCCTTACATCAAAGACGGCTTCATCAATGACGATGAAGTGGCTGAACTGATTGAACTGGGAGCAGTCGGAGAAATTGCAGGTTGGGCTTACAACCATCGTGGAGTATTGCTGCAAGAGGGGACAAACAGTCGGGTTGCCAGTGTAGCACTCGAACAACCGACTCATCGACTCATTATTGGTGTGGCAGGCGGTGTGAGAAAAGCGGAGGCTATTTTGGCAGCTCTACATGGCAAGTTAATTACAGGACTAATTACCGATGAAGCTGCTGCCCAAATGATTCTTTCTAAGATTTAGATTGCTTTTTGCAAGGATAAGATTTTTTATGTCAAAAATATTTTAGATTAAAATACGGTAAGTCTGACTAATTACCGTTGATTAATCTAACACAACCTTCAAATAGGATTATTACTTCTTTGTATAATTGGAAACTAAAATAACTGCTTATGTCTGAACAATATCGTTTTGAAACCCTGCAAGTTCATGCTGGACAAGAGCCGGCTCCGGGAACTAATGCTCGTGCTGTACCAATTTACCAAACGAGTTCCTACGTTTTTGACGACACCGACCACGGAGCGCGGTTGTTTGCTCTCCAGGAATTTGGCAACGTTTACACCCGGATCTCAAATCCAACGACGGATGTATTTGAAAAGCGGATTGCTGCCTTAGAAGGGGGTGTAGCAGCATTAGCAACCGCTAGTGGTCAGGCGGCGCAATTCTTAGCAATCAGTACCATTGCTCAGACTGGAGATAATATTGTTTCCACTAGTTTTTTGTATGGGGGAACATATAACCAGTTTAAAGTATCTCTACCGCGTTTGGGTATTAATGTCAAGTTTGTCGAGGGAGATGAGCCGGAAAGTTTCCATCAGGCGATCAACGATCGCACCAAAGCCCTATACGTTGAAACCATTGGCAATCCTCAATTCAACATTCCTGACTTTGCCGCTTTAGCTCACATTGCCCACGAAAACGGCATACCTTTAATTGTGGATAATACCTTTGGTGCTGGTGGGTATCTAGCTCGACCCATTGAATATGGTGCAGACATTGTAGTGGAATCTGCAACTAAATGGATTGGTGGGCATGGTACTTCTATTGGTGGCGTAATTGTCGATTCGGGTAAATTTGACTGGGGTAACGGCAAATTTCCCCTGTTTACTGAGCCAGCACCCGGCTATCATGGGCTGAATTTCCAAGAAGTGTTTGGCCCTAGTGGTTCCTTCGGCAATATTGCCTTTATTATTCGCGCCAGAGTCGAGGGGTTACGAGATTTTGGCCCATGCTTGAGTCCATTTAACGCCTTTCTTTTACTGCAAGGATTAGAAACTCTCTCCCTACGTGTAGATCGGCATGTGAGCAATGCCCTAGAATTGGCTCAGTGGTTAGAGCAGCAAGAGCAGGTATTATGGGTTAATTATCCGGGACTTCCCAATCACCCCTATCATGAACGAGCGAAAAAATATCTCCGGCATGGCTTTGGGGGAGTTTTAAACTTTGGCATCAAAGGTGGACTGAAGGCAGGTAAAGCTTTTATTAATCATGTGAAATTGGCGAGTCATTTAGCAAATGTTGGTGATGCTAAAACCCTCGTTATTCATCCGGCTTCCACAACCCATCAACAGCTAAGTGATAACGAACAGCTTTCAGCGGGTGTGAAACCCGATTTGGTACGGGTATCGGTAGGAATTGAACATATCGACGATATCAAAGAGGATTTTGAGCAGGCATTTCGACAAGTGAAAATAAAGGAAAGTTAGGAGTTTAGAGTAGCCCTGTCTAAGTGAATTATAAAATCTTTCTTTTTCTCTGATTGCTCTGCATCTCTGTGGTTGTTATTTATTTATTGAACCGCAGAGGCACAGAGAACACAGAGATAAGAGAGGAATTGATTTTCGAGAATTTTTACCCACCTTGACAGGGTTCTGACTTTTCACGGTAAGTCCTCAAACCACGAAACAGCGTGGCTTTTTCCACAGTCTAATTCTCAATAACTCTAAGTTAATGAAAATAGGTAACGTAAAAGTTAGGGTTTGAGAAACCCTCAAAATAACCTTTTCCACATCCCGTGAAAAGTCAGGACAGGGTTAGAGTTTGGAGTTAGTTCTCCCCATTCCCCATCTTCACTGCCTCTTGAACAGAATCCTAGATATGATCTACTCAGACTTCATCTCACCGCAAACCCAGTTTTACCAGCTGACGGTGCCATTTAAACTGGAAGGGGGCGAAACATTAACTGGGGTTCAGGTTGCTTATCGGACTTGGGGACAGTTAAATGCTCAAGGCGATAATGGGGTACTAATTTGTCATGCCTTAACTGGTTCGGCTGACGCTGATGATTGGTGGGAACCTTTGTTTGGTTCAGGAAAAGCTTTCAATCCAGAACGCGATTTTATTGTATGCAGCAACATCTTGGGAAGTTGTTACGGCACAACTGGGCCAACTACTATCAACCCAATAACGGGAAAGGCTTATGGTGTATCCTTCCCTGAGATTACAATCCGAGATATGGTTCACCTGCAAGCTGCACTACTAGAATATCTGGGTGTTCAATCTCTGCGGTTAGTAATTGGCGGTTCACTCGGTGGGATGCAAGCACTGGAGTGGGCATTATTGTATCCAGAAAAAGTGAAAGCTATTGCACTCATTGCTGTTTCTGGAAGACATTCCGCTTGGTGTATTGGATTAAGTGAAGCCCAAAGACAGGCAATTTATGCTGATCCAAACTGGCAAGGAGGGAACTACACTCTGGATGCGCCCCCAAATCAAGGATTAGCAGTGGCGCGGATGATGGCGATGTCTACTTACCGTTCCTGGGATAGTTTTACAACCCGCTTTGGGCGGCAGTATGATGCATCTGAGCAGTTTGCTATAGCGAGTTACTTACAGCATCAAGGTCAAAAGCTGGTAGAGCGATTTGATGCTAACACTTATATCACCCTCACTCATGTAATGGATCGCCACGATGTTGCACGCGATCGCACAGTTCCTAATTTATCAGATTATGAATCTGTTCTACAAACCATCCAACAACCGACTTTAGTTGTCGCAATTGATTCTGACATCCTCTATCCTCCAGTAGAGCAACAAGAATTGGCAAATTTAATTCCTAATGCTCAACTGGCGTGGCTAAAGTCAACCCACGGACATGATGCATTTTTAATTGACATGGATGCATTGAATGAATTGCTGATCGCTTTTCAGCAAAGTTTAGATTTACCAGCCTCCTAGCTCGGCGTTTCGAGTTCTGAGCATGAAATTCCAAGATAAAAGGTCGGCGTTTCGAGTTCTGAGCATGAAGTTCCAAGCTAAAAGGTCGGCGTTTCGAGTTCTGAACACGAACTTCCGAGCTAAAAGGTCGGGCTTGCGAGTTATGAGCACGAAGTTCCGAGATAAAAGGTCGAACTTCCGAGTTCTAAGCTTGAACGATGACGTTTAGAGGTGGAATGATGAAGTTGAAAAGGCGATATCTGACGACAAACTGCTGTGTGCCTACGACGTTTTTGAGGTGAGTAGTACGTAGCTTGCCGCCGTAGGCATCGCTCTTAAAAAATCCCGTTAAGTATACACCCTTTAACAGCACCGTAGATTATCATGATTATACTTAAGTAATCTAACTTGTATCTCAGCCTCTAAATGAACAGAGAACAACAGGGTCGATTAGAGGAAAAACGAGACGAACTTCAAAAAGAGTGCGATATCCGGCGTCAGAAAGTAAACCGGATACGGCATGACTTAGCGATTGAGACTGATACGACAGTAAAGTTTAAATTAGAACATCAGCTTCCAGAAGAAGAGACTCAACTGGCGCGTTTTGAGGATGAACTCGATAAAATTGAAGCTGAACTGCGATCGCCCCTACAGACTACAACAACGACACAAAAGCGATTGGTGGTAAATCCAGCAATTCCCAGTGTACCAGTGTGGAAGGGACGAGATGAACTACTTCAGCAGTTACAGGCAAAATTACTCCAACTGGAAAACCCACCGAAGGTATTAGCACTGATTGGACAGGGGGGTATTGGTAAAACCAGTTTAGCCGTGAAACTGTTAGAGGCACTGGCTGTTAATTTACAGAGCCGGAATTTGACAGACTGCCCTTATGAGTGCGTAATTTATTTCAAGGCACAAGAGGGGACAAGTTTTGATGATGTAGCAGAATTTCTCCTAATTGAAGGCTTGGGTATTCAAACAGCAGACACGTTGAAAACTGCTGATGAAAAGATAGCCAAAATTATTCAAGGGTTGGCGCAAACACGCACTCTTGTAGTGCTGGATAACCTGGAAAGTATTTTACAGCCTGCCAATCATCCCCAAGCGGGACGGGCAATTTCACCCGATTGGGGTAAACTGCTAAATGCTTTAGTCTATCAGCAGCATCAATCACAAACCCTATTAACCAGTCGGGAAGTGCCAGCAGATTTGGCTGATATCCGCTATGAGGGTGCCGAACCAGATTCAGAATTGGTGTATATCGAGAGAATTTCTGGAGTGGCGACAGTCGCGGGAGTTGAGATTTTGCGACAGCGCCAACTGAAAGATAGTGTAGCAGATTTGCAGTGGATGTCTAAGCGAGTTGAAGGACACGTTTTTTTGTTAACCCAACTGGCGGCTATTGGTAAGGGTAAGCCTGGGTATCTGTGGAAGCATCCAGAATTTGTGACGAAAAAGGCTGAACCCATTCTCAGAGAGCAACTGACAAGGCAAAGTGAAGCAGCGCGAGATTTACTCAGCCAGATGTGTGTATTGCGAGTGGGGATAGATATCCGAGGTTTAACTTTCTTGCGGTTATATACAGATAAACGAGAGCAAGATGAGCGCTTTGAAACGGCAGCAGATTTAGGAGAACCTGCTGAATTGACAGAGGAAGAAATTAGTGAAACGCAAGCAATTTTAGAACGATTAATTGATAGCAGTTTGGTGCAGAGTCGCTATGATGAACAGCAATGTGAAGTATTTTATGACTTACATCGGGTGATTGTGGAGTTTCTACAAGAGGAATATAAAGACCAACTGCCTAATCTGCTCAAGAGTATCTATAAGTTTTACTGCTCTGGGAAAAATGTTGAAAACCCTAAAACTTTAGAAGATTTACGCCCAGTATTGGAGGCTCTATATTTTGCTTTTCAATTGGGCAATGACAGCGAAGCATATTATTTAGTACTGGGAACTCTGAGAGAATATCTGAGATGGTGGGGACATTGGAGTTTATTAAAAGACTTGTGTGAACAAGTTTTGCCACACATTGACGAGGAGAAACGCTGTATCTGCTTGCAATGGATTGGAATAATTCATCGTGATTTAGGCAATTGGGATGAAGCAGCAAGATGTTTTCAGAATGCTTTAGCCATTGCACAAAAGCAAGAAAATAAAATTAATATTGCATATTGCAATGGATTGTTGGGAGATATAGAGCGCAATCGCGGCAACTGGGATGCAGCCGAAACCCTGTATCGGCAATCTTTGACAGTGAGAACAGAATTAGGCGATCGCTCTGGAATG
>NZ_JBALCN010000035.1:0-436 GCF_036919615.1 Nostoc sp.
TCTGATGTCACTAATATTGTTGAGATTGCCAAAGTTTGTTAACTGTTTGCCCTGAATGTCCCACAAACGAGCCGTCCCGTCATCTAATTTCGTGAGCAGACGTTGCCCATCGGGGCTGAAGCTGATGTTACTAATATTGTTGAGATTGCCAAAGTTTGTTAACTGTTTGCCCTGAATGTCCCACAAACGAGCCGTCCCGTCATCTAATTTCGTGACCAGATGCTGCCCATCGGGGCTGAAGCTGATGTCACTAATATTGTTGAGATTGCCAAAGTTTGTTAACTGTTTGCCCTGAATATCCCACAAACGAGCCGTCCTGTAATCTAATTTCGTGAGCAGACGCTGCCCATCGGGGCTGAAGCTGATGTCACTAATATTGTTGAGATTGCCAAAGTTTGTTAACTGTTTGCCCTGAATGTCCCACAAACGAGCCGTC
>NZ_JBALCN010000036.1:0-40562 GCF_036919615.1 Nostoc sp.
GCTCGTGCCAATGCCAAGCTCAAGCTTTGTTTTATCAGACTGATGCTTAAAAGACTAGCTGCCAGCTAAAAAAGATATCAAATGGGTTCTATAGAATTTATTCTGAATTCTGACTCCTGACCTCTGAATTCTATTAGATAAAATAGTAAATATATCTTGAGTATTTATACTTAACTTATGATGGTAAAATTTGAAATCCAGCTTGATAAAAATGATTATCTAAGGTTAAAGCTGTAACAATCTCTCGTTGTTGCATAACGATAAATGATAAACAATCAGTGAGAGAATAAGATTTGTCTTTATGCTTTTGAAAATATTCCCACCCCTGATTAAATAAAGTTCGATCAATTTCGATTAATTCTATCTCAGGACTTTCCAATAACCGATTACCAACTTCAACTGCTTTATAATGAAGATTTCGACTATTAAAAAAAGTAACAACTTCATCAAAGATGTATGTTGTTGTTATTAAAAAAGGTTTCAATTTTATTAAATTAGCCCAATTTTGTAATACTTGTTGATGAGCATCTTCATTTTTGATTTCCAGAGCTAAAATATAGCTAGTATCTAAAAAGTAGATATTTCTCACCGATTATAGAGATAGCGATCGTGGTTAATTGCACCATCTTTTACATCACATTCCACAGGATTTGAACCTAAATCCCAAATAGAAGATGTTTGTTTGATGCTAGTAATAATAATTTTTCCATTTTCTTGAATAATCTCAAACTCTTGGTTTTCTCCTAATAGTTCTTTAGGGATTAATAAGCCTTTTTCTGTTGCTGTTAATTTCATGTTTAATTACCTCGATTGATTTTATAAGTTAATCAAATGAATTTGCTTTGTAGCAGAGTAAGTAGATAATACTTACTCAACACTCACCATCCCCCACTCCCTACTCCTTATTTAAATGTTTGAGAATCAACGAGCAAACATCTGTCGCCTCAATTCGATTTTGATCAACTAGGTGAGTTTGATGGGTGATAAATAGAGGCCCTTCGGCAACAGAAGTGGTAATGTGACCGTGAGAGCCACGTACTAGGGAAGCATCCAGAGGAATCACATCCATTAAGTAGCGAAAACCCAGTTGTTTCTTCAGTAGCTTGAGAGCAATTTTTCCCTGAGGAAATTTAATCTGTGGATCAAGGAAAAGTTCTACGGGATCGTAACCAGGTTTGCGGTGGATATCTACAGTTCTAGCAAAATCAGGTGCTTTATGATCATCAAGCCAATAATAATAAGTAAACCAAGCATCAGGCCCAGCGATCGCAATTAATTCCCCTGATCTAGGATGATTAAGATGGTAGGCTTGCTTACCTTCCTCATCCAATACCTGGGCTACGCCTTCAGTCGCTTCTAAAAGCGATCGCACTTTTGGGATGTACGCTGGATCATTCACATATACATGAGCAATTTGATGATCAGCAACGGCAAAGGCAACGCTAGCACCAAAATCGAGCAGTTCTCGCCCCAATTCTTCTCGCACAGCTATTAAACCGTTTTCCCTTAATACGCGGTTGATATCTACTGCTTTGGAGACTGGCGTAATGCCATACTCAGAAAGAATAATTACCTGAGTATTACGTGCTTGATAATATTCAATTAAATCGCCACAAACAGCATCAATTTCTCGCAAATCTGCTTGGATGTGTGTTTCATCGTGACCAAATCGTTGCAGACAGTAATCTAAATGTGGTAGATAAACTAGTGATAGTGTAGGGCTGTAGCGCTCCTCAATCCATTTTGCCGAATTGGCAATCCATTGGCTAGAACTAATGGAAGTTTTTGGCCCCCAAAAATCGAACAGAGGGAAGTTACCTAAATCAGATTGAATTTGCGATCGCACATCAGCAGGATGGGTATAAATATCAGGTAATTTTCTGCCATCTGCGGGATACATTGGGCGCGGTGTAATGGCATAATCTACTGAGGAATACATGTTGTACCACCAAAAAAGGTTGGCACAAGTGAAGTTTGGATCTATTGATTTAGCTATTTCCCAGACTTTAGGAGCCTGCACTAGTTTATTAGATTGTCGCCAAAACTTCACTTCACATTCATCGCGGAAGTACCAACCATTAGCAACAATTCCATGCTCATCAGGTAATTTTCCTGTTAAATAAGTAGCCTGAACAGAACAAGTCACAGCAGGTAACACTGTTGCGATAGGAACTGTCTGCCCAATAGCCGCCCAAGAAGATAAAAACGGTGTGTTTTCTTCTAGTAAGCTGGGTGTTAATCCTACGACATTTATAACAACTGTTTTTTTCATAAACTTAGTTTCTTCTTAATTTGCGGCGAGTTCCTTTAATACCCACTCATATTCCCGCTGAATAGAAGTCAGCAAATCTATCTTCATTTCTGATGGCAATACATCCCAAGTGTAAGTCTCAATTTCTAGATGTGAGCAAGCATTGTTTGTTTGAAGTAGATGCAAAACAGTAGCAATATCATCTTGGGTAGACTGCAAAATTTGATAATCATGAATAAAAATTGGGACATGGAAGTGAGTGCGCCATTCTTCAGCTAGAGATTGCTCTAAATGTGGTAATGCAGTTATTAAGTCAGGATAGTGATGGAGTTTACCGTCACTACGACGTTCTATTACTTGGTGAAGATAAGTAGATTCTGCAAAGGGACGTAAGCGTTCAACTATCAAACTACGCTTCTCAACCTCAGCAGGTATTTTTACTTGAATTGCTGCGCTGATTTGAATTTTGCCAATCTTAATTCCTGCTGATTGCAAACGCGCAAACACAGACTTTGGCTGCTCATATTCAACTGAAAAATGGCAGGTGTCATAGCAAACTCGAACGTGTTCTAGCAATTGAGTCTCTGCTAAATTCTGTTCAATATTTAGTTTGTCTGATAAGTAATTACCGCCAATTGGCAATAACCAATTTTGATAAAAATCAATTACTTCTAAGGTATTTTCAATTAATCCATCCGGCTCAGGTTCTAAATCAATATGTAGTATCTTTCCTGTTTCTTCGCGGATGCGAATCATTTCTACAACAATTGAGGCTATGTTCAAACAACTCTTTTTCAGAACTATCTCGAAAGTCGTTTGGTCTTCTACCCACCAAGGTTTATAAGATAATGGTAATGTAGAAATTCCGCCATCCAGTCCTTCTGGTAATAGAGTAGCTAAAATTGTTGTCAAGTTTAATGTATAATTTACCCGTTCTTGTGTAGACCAATCTGGTGCATAAACTTGGTCTTTTACTACCTGTCGATGGAATTCGCCATAAGGAAATCCATTTAGCGTAAAAACATATAAATTTTGTTGAGTTAGCCACTCTTGGAATTTAGCTAAATTATTACTTTCTAAAAGTTGTTTGGCGGCTGCATTTGCTAACCTCAAACCAATACCAAAAGGTTTGGTAGGTGATAAACGTGACTTGAGATTGGGAACATATTTTTCTAAATTGGCAAAAACCTCTAGCCAACTTTCGCCAGGATGAATATTGCTACAATAAGTTAAATGAAAGTTGCTGTTTTTTGTAATTTTCATTTTCTAGCTTTCTGCGGTATATATGCTAATAATCTGTTGTTGAATAGACCTCTTGCAAAAATCCTTGAATCACCCCTCTCCAACCCTCCCCTTTATAAGGGGAGGGCGCAAGATTTCAAGTTTCCCCCTTTATAAGGGGGGATTAAGGGGGGTCTATTCAACTTATGCAAGAGGTCTAATATGGTATTACTGGGTATATACATTTAAATTTAAGTAACGGCAAATATTTGTGCTAGTTTCATCGAAATTGGTAGCAAGATTAGAACTAATAAACCGTAATAAAAACCAGCAAAACCAGATGCAACAGTTGCATCTAAAACTATTAGAGATAATACACCTACTTTCACAGCAGTTTGGATATTTCCAGCTACTGGTTCACGCGCTGCTTTGATAAAATTAGGTAAGATTCTGATAGCTAATAAAGCTGCGAACGGTAGTGCGGCGATCGCTGTATACTCTCCTAAAAATCCTAAAGCTAAAACTGCCGTCAAAACTATGGCAATCAGCAGTAATGCTAGTACTCCTGTAATCTGCTTACCTCCGTGAACTTCACCCTGACTAATTGCAGTGATCGCAGCAATATAAAGAATAGGAATCAGCGCTAAATACCAACGTTCTCCTATTATTGCAGGTACAGCACTTACGCCCAATAATAAGTTACTGCCACGGCACAAACCCATATTTAAAGGGCCAAAAAAAGGATGATGTTTGGCGAGTGCGTCATACAGAAGGGATGCAAGAGCGATAAATATAGCGATCGCAGCACTCAACCAGGATACTTGAAAAGCAGCTATAATCCCGATTGCAAATAATATACTCCCTAATAAACTAGCATTTTGGCGAGATACGCGACCACTGGGAATTGCTCTATTTGGTCGCTCTTTTGCATCTAATTCCGCATCGAAAACATCATTAAAAACTATACCGCCGCCGTATAAACCGGTTGTAGCTAATAACAACCAAGCTAATGAAATTAGTATGGCAAAACTTGCTTCTCCATTGATTAATTTAATAAAAATAATCCCAGAGCCAGAAGCAGCAAAGCCAACAAGAATATCCGCCCAAGCAGTAACAATATTAGCAGGACGGATCAATTCCAGATAACCTCGCCAGCCTGAAAAATTTAAACTTGCAACATTCACTTATCCGCCTCCTTGCCTAGTAATTTATCAAAACAAATCGCATATTACATATGAATCAGATATTTATACAATAAACACCCATGAACTATGATTCACAACTCAGGATAAAAATTCCTCTTCGCCACTCCCCAGTACAGACGCGATTAATCGCGTCTCTCCCCAATTTTCTACTCAATCAGCACATAATCTGAAACTGATTTGATTCCTGGTTCCTGTCCCCGCAACACAGAATTGCCATTGAACATTTGACGCTGATCAACAGATTGGGGATTAAGCCAGTCTGACGCTTTCATCTGCCCAGTTTGACTGTAAGCAGCGAGAGCATTTTCATAACAAACTGCTCGCACATGTTCTTCAGGGATGCCCCTGTCTAACATCAACTGAGCCGTTTTTGGGACTGCTAAAGGATCGCTAATACCCCAATCGGCACTACTATCTACAATGATCCGACGAACGTTATCACGTCCCGCTGCGCTAACGCGTCCATACTTGCGGACAACTTCTACCATCCTGGCGTTACCCATCTTCGTCTGTGGATAAATCGTGAAAGCCGCCCAAAAACCCCGTTGTAATACTTCCTCAACAGTTTCTTCGTTGTTGTGGTCAATAATTACTTGTGAAGGATCTAAGCCATATTCGATGCACCGATCCATACTCCGACTAGCACCCGCTTTCTTATTACGATGAGGAGTATGAATTAGTACCAACATATCGAGTTCTTTAGCTAATTCTAACTGTTGACAAAAGTACTTATCCTCTGCTTCTGTCATGTCGTCATAGCCAATTTCGCCAATAGCAACAACTCCTTCTTTACAGGCATAAAGTGGTAGCAGTTCTATAACTTCTGCTGCTAGTGCTTCGTTGTTAGCTTCTTTCGGATTTAGGCCGATTGTGCAGTAGTGTTGAATGCCAAACTGACTAGCACGAAACCGTTCCCAGCCCACAAGACTACTGAAGTAGTCTTTAAATGTGCCCGCGTTGGTTCGGGGTTGTCCTAACCAAAAGGCTGGTTCAATGACAGCGACAATTCCATATTCCCGCATTACTAAGTAATCGTAAGTAGTACGAGAACACATGTGAATGTGAGGATCGATGAACATCATAGTGTGGTTTAATGAGCGATAAATTTTATTAAGGATTAGGTATTGGGTATTTGGAAAACTTTTCCCCAGTTCCCAGTCCCTTTTATTTGTAAACAAAGAGGCGATTGCGGCTAAAACTGCTCCAAGTCAGATTACCTTGTTGAATGGATGATTGTAAATCTGGATAACGAGAAAGTAAGGCTTGCGCTTGGGGTAAAGGAGACTCAGCACAAGCTAAAGCTGCTGCTTTTTGCTCGTCTATATCCCCATTAGCCAATACTTTTTCCAAATCTGTGATAATTGCGCTATCCGCAAACCGCCCTACAGGTCGCCAAAGTTCTGGCGTAACTGAGCGTTTAGCTGCCCAACGTTCATGGGCATAGTCTGCTAACATCCTTGCCAATTCTGGGTTAGCGCGCCGTTCTAGACCCCAAATTAGATGCAACGGGCTGCCGACAAACACAGCTTTCAGCACCATCTGATTCCAAGCAGCATTATCTAAATAATCTGCTGGATAAGGGTTGCGTAATGCTATGGCTTGGAATACATTACTCATATTGCTGCGAATTCCCTCAGTAGCACGATGGCGATGTAACTCTGGATGTGGTAATAGCGGCAAACTTTGATAAAGGACAACTAACTCGCCCATATCGGCAGTGGAGAAGACTTGATTGAGAGTTTGCACATACCCCTCAGTATTATCGTGGGGCAAAGCTAGAAGCAAGAGTGTGCGACCCGCTTGATCTACACTCCAGTGACTAGGATACCAACCGGGAATCACATCCTGTGCGGCTTCCAAGTCCTGAAATGTTAGCTGTAAATCCTGTTTACCTAGATAACGCGGCACAGCACTAAAAGCTGTAAAAAACACTCGTTCAGCAGCGCCGCTAGCAATCTGTGCCTGCTTCTGTTCCAGCCAAGTAAAAGCTTTCTCTGAAACAGACTTTAACAGCCAGTGATACAGTAACTCGTTTACTTTACTCATGATGAATTCAGGAGAAGTTGCCCAACTTTTTTGTGACAACTAAGTATAAAATCTACCACTAAACTTGATACTTTATAATTAAAACTGCTAGACAATATACCACTGAGATCATAACTTCACTGAATCTATAAAAATTTCCCGACTTTAAAGAAGATCATGTAAAGATATCATTTTGATTAGATAAATTCTCAAATTATCTTACGGAAAAATTTAGAATCTTATGTAATCATCGTATCCATTGCCAACCTCAGATATAAAAGCTAGGCATGAATAAAATTGTAAATTAATGGGTGTAATTTTTAACTTTATCTAGTAGGGTAAACGTACTTGAAAATCATAATTAATTTCTGAGATTAATTTGTTTAATAATTTCTTTTAATTATTCAATATTAAAAAAATTAATATTGTTTATTTTTCTGTCGATTTTAATTTGATTAGTGTAGATATTTACAGTTACTGAAAAAGTAATAATATTCAAATGGCTATTCAACAAAAAACCGCTCTTAATCTGCAACCAATTAACCAATGTGTCCGTGTGACTTTTAACTATGATGTTCACTTCACGAGAGGTCTATTTCAGTTAGATAATCCTTTACTCGCACAAGTAATTACCGCAGATGGGGAGACAACCCCAAAACAAGTGCTAGCAGTGGTAGATGCAGGATTTTTACAGTACCAGGATGGGTTAGTAAAAAAATTATCAGTCTATGCTCAGTATTATGAAGATGTACTAACACTGAGTGGTGAGCCGATAGTAGTTCCGGGTGGAGAAGCAGTAAAGAACGATTCTAGATTTATAGAGCAAATTCATCAGCGGATCAATGCAGTCGGATTGTGCCGTCACTCCTACGTGTTAGCAATTGGAGGTGGAGCCGTTCTAGACATGGTAGGATACGCAGCAACAACAGCTCACCGAGGAATTCGGCTGCTACGGGTACCGACAACAGTATTAGGGCAAAACGATTCGGGCGTAGGGGTAAAGAACGGAATCAATGCCTTCGGCAAGAAAAACTTTTTGGGTACATTCATGCCACCTTATGCTGTCTTAAATGACTTTGATTTTCTTACTAGTCTTGATGATCGAGATTGGCGATCGGGTATTGCAGAAGCGGTGAAAGTAGCGCTGATTAAAGATGCAGATTTCTTCGATTTCATTATGACTAATGCCGATAAATTAGCTAATCGAGACATGCAGATAATGGAAAAGCTGATTTATCGTTGTTCCCAATTGCACTTAGAGCATATTGCTGGTAGCGGCGATCCCTTTGAAATGGGTTCATCGCGTCCTTTGGATTTTGGACACTGGGCTGCTCACAAACTGGAGCATTTAACTAATTACAGCTTACGTCATGGTGAAGCTGTAGCGATCGGCATTGCTTTGGACACGACCTATTCATATTTAACAGGGCAACTCTTGCAATCAGATTGGCAAAGGGTTCTAAGTACACTCAATAAATTAGGCTTTACCCTGTATGTATCGGCACTGACAGAGCAATTAGATCAACTAGACCATCCGCATTGTCTATTTAGAGGGCTTACTGAGTTCCGTGAACACTTGGGAGGAAAATTGACAATCACCCTTCTACAAGGAATTGGAGAGGGAATAGAAGTTAACCAGGTGGATTTGTCTTTGTATAAAGATGCTATTTTGATGCTACAAGATTGGGAACTTTTGCATTAATTGTCCTTTGGATGCAATCAGCAGAAGCGATGTCTAACGACAAGCCCTTCTCTACGAGAGGCTGCGCCAACGGGTTCGAGGGTGACGCTCCTTCGTCGCTACCGCTTGCGCTAACGCAATCGACGGGAACCGCCTTCTCTGCGAGAGGCTTCTCTACGAGAGGCTCCGCCAACGCCAACGCGGAGCCTCTCGTAGAGAAGACTGCGACCCCCTCACCGCTACGCTCAAAGGTGCTTATTAATAGCACAAATTTACACTTGGATGATTTATGCACCCAGAAACGCAAGACTTTATTAGTCAGCTGAGAAATTATACAGAAAATCGTCAGCAGTTTGTCTGGAATACAGAGAATAGGAGAGATTTTTATAAAAGTGAGATGTTTTTAAACTACGCCCAATTGCGATTCTTTTATGCAAATATATTGCTTAATTTTCTAGGCGATCGCTACTTCATAGTTGGGAATTGCAAAATACTTTTTAGTTCCTCTTCTTCTTCCTTGAGAACGTGGTAAAGTTCCCAATTTTGTTGGAGGTTTAACCAAAACTCTGAGCTATTTCCAAAAAATTTTGATAACCTGATTGCCGTACTAGTTGTAATACCTCGCTTTTGATTTACAAGCTCATTTATTCGCTGATCAGGAACGTGAAGTGCATCTGCAAGTTCTCTTTGGGTTATTCCCATTGGGTGTAGAAAGTCTTTAAATAATATTTAACCTGGATGTGATGGGGTTCTATACTTGGGAACTCTCATCTGTTGTTATCTCCTAATGGTAATCGACTATTTCAACTTCTGATGCACCTTGGAATGTCCATATAAAGCAAATTCGATATTGATCATTAATCCGAATGCTATGTGAGTATACTAAATTAAAGTTATCGTCAGCCAAAAAAGTATGATGTCTTCGCTTCCCGTCAACGACGCTCAAAATAATTTGCAAGAGATCATCGACCAAGTTGCAGAGCAGGGTAAACCTGTGATCATTCGAGGCGATCGCGGTAATGCGATTCTGCTTGCAGAAAAAGATTGGTCTGCAATTCAGGAGACTCTTTACTTATTATCTGTTCCTGGAATGCGAGAATCTATAAAAGAAGGACTAGCAACCCCGATCCAAGAATGTGATGGGGAGTTGGATTGGTGAGTCAGCAAGCTTCTGAGGAGCCACTTGCAAACCCCGAAGGAGCGAGTTGGAGGTTGATTTACACAAAACAAGCGCAAAAAGACGCGAAGAAATTAGCTTCTAGTAACTTAAAGGAAAAGGCTGAGGAATTACTCGCAGTCCTTGAAGACAATCCTTTTCAAAATCCTCCGCCTGATGAAAAGCTGGTTGGTGACTTAGAAGGTGCTTATTTTCGTAGGATAAATATACAGCATCGGTTGGTATATGAGGTCATAGAATCTGAGCATCTAGTCAAGATAATTCGTATGTGGACGCATTACGAGTAAGTTATCTCCCCAACCCCCCTTGGTGTTCACAATGAAAACCTCGATGCTGCCAAGTTTGCATATCTACTTGGGTAAGTCTTGTCACATTTGAGCATTGCGGTTGAATAATTTGACTTAAAATCGCCCAAAATAGGCTGCGTGTTAAATCTAGTCCTGTTTTGGGCCAAGATTCATGATTACCAGGAATACCCAACTCCTGAACAATCTCTGTCTCTACCCAAATACCATGAGCGCCCAGGAGAATCTGTGCCATCCATTTGGCTCTGGGTAAATGACTTGACGAGGTAATCACCATGACTTTATGCACTCCCCAACGCCGCAGAATTGGAATACCATAATAAAAATTTTCAAAGGTAGAATTCGCGCACTTTTCTAACCAAACATTTTCTAACACTGCTAATTCCCGTTGAAAAATTAACCATGTACAGGGGTCTGGGGAACCATGAGAAATTAAAATTGGGGTTTGCGGGTATTGTTTTGCTTGTTGGGCAACATAAGTTTCTCGATGAATACTGCCACCAAGCACCAAGAAGGCATCTACTGGCTGCAAAGAAGCAAAAACTAAGGTTATAGTGGTAAAAATTAGCCAAGTGCCCAAGACAAAGTACAATCCACTAGTTAGTTTTTGTAACACTTGCCACAGATTAGCAGAATTTCTTTTAATAGAAATCAATGATTTGATGGTAAATTTGCGTTTCATGATTTGGGTAATAAAACCTGATTTAATAGCTGTCTAACAGTGCTACAATTCAATGACCAAAGTGCTATCTTATAAAGGTAATGAAGAAGTGCAAACATGACGCTGCTCAAAGTGTCACATGTTCAGTATAGCCTTCCGGAGAAGGCTAACAAACTGAGAAATGGTTGTTAAGAATGCAGTATTTTCGGCATCATTCAACGATAAAAATGATCAAAGGACCATAGCTGAGTTTGGGGTATAAAAACTTAAAAATTTCTGGAAAGCCTGATTGCTAAACTGTCAACAACACAATTATTCCAACTGATATACATGAACCAATCTGCGAAAAGTTACTCACCGCTCCAAGTAGCCTTGATTGGTGGAGCGATCGCCACAACTGCTACTATGTCTGTGTTCGGCCCTGCTTGGACTCGTGGTGTCCGTGCTGCCCTAGCCTTACAAGACAGCCCAAAAGTGATAGTTGACCAAGTTTGGCAACTGGTGAATCATGAATATGTTGATGGTAAATTTAATCAACAAGATTGGCAAGCAACCAGGCAAAGCCTGTTGAGCAAAGATTATTCTTCTCGTGAAGAAGCTTATGCTGCCATCCGCGAAGCTTTACAAAAGTTGGGAGATCCTTACACTCGATTCATGGACCCCCAACAGTTTGAAGCCCTGACAAACCAAACATCTGGGGAAGTCTCTGGCATTGGCATTCGGATGGAAGTGAACGGAAAAACTCAGCGGCTCACTGTTGTCGAAGCTATAGAAAATTCTCCGGCGCTGAAAGCTGGGATCAAAGCAGGCGATGAAATTTTGGCAATTGACGGCAAACCCACTCTAAAAATGAAAGTGGATGATGCCTCCAAGTTAATTCGTGGCAAAGCCGGTACTCCCATCAAGCTACGACTAGGACGGGCTGGGCAAAATCCTTTTGAACTGAAGCTGACGAGGGCAAGTATTGAAGTGCCAACGGTACGTTATACCCTCAGGCAAGAAGGGAATCGCCGCGTTGGCTATATCCGTTTGCGGGAATTTAGCGCTCACGCCGCAGATCAAATGCAACGAGCCATCCGCGATTTGAACACTAAGAAAGTTGATTCTTATGTCTTGGATTTGCGGGGAAATCCTGGCGGTTTGTTGCAGGCGAGCATTGAAATTGCTCGAATGTGGTATGATGACGGCGGAATTGTCAAGACTGTAGACCGTGTGGGAAGCAGTGAGGAAACTAAAGCCAATCGCACTGCTCTGACAAATCGTCCTTTGGCGGTCTTAGTAGATGGTAATTCAGCTAGTGCTAGCGAAATCCTCACAGGGGCACTCAAGGATAATAAGCGGGCGGTAGTCGTAGGTGGTCAAACCTTTGGTAAAGCCTTAGTACAATCAGTTCATGAACTCGCAGATGGTTCCGGCTTAGCAGTTACCATTGCCCATTACTTCACCCCTGCGGGAACGGATATTAACCATAAAGGGATTACGCCAGATATCAAACTAGACTTGACAGAGACACAAGAGCGTCAGTTGGCTTCTAATCCAGATTTAATCGGAACTAAGAGTGATCCGCAATATGCCCGGGCGATCGCAATTCTATCAAATAACAACTTTGCCCAGCCGCCAGCAAATCAGCTGACTCGACCGATGAGCCGCGCTGGTGACCTGAAATTGTAGATTGACGCGAATGATTTGTTAGCAGGTGTTTATATAGTAGTATTCCCAAATCCAGATTTTTGGAGTTATGAAAACTGCTTGATATACAGTTCCAGGATTTTGGTTTGGGAACACTAGCTAGTAATCCTATCGCCAAAATCTCAGATTTATGAATCATCAGCTAGTTGATATAACCACCGCCACCAGCTTTTTACCAATGGTGTCGGTGGTTGTTCCTATTTATAACGGTGAGGCGGATTTACCAGAGTTAATCAATTGTCTGTTGTCTCAAACCTACCCAAAAGACCGGGTAGAGTACTTGTTGGTGGACAATAATAGTAGCGATCGCACTCTCACCATTCTCAAAACATCTGCCGAAAATTGCCCAATTACAATTCACCCGTTGAGCGAAAACCAAATTCAAAGCTCCTATGCTGCTCGTAATACTGGGATTCACGCCGCTGTGGGTGAAATTATCGTTTTTACCGATGCTGATTGCCGTCCGCAACTGCAATGGTTAATTGCATTAATTCAGCCTTTTGTCAACTCAGAAGTGGTAATTGTCGCTGGTGAAATTTTGGCACTACCAGGCACAACTCTGCTAGAACAACACGCAGAGCGTCAAGAAACTTTGTCGCCAAAGCATACTCTTAAGCATCCCTTTCGTCCCTATGGTCAAACTGCTAATTTGGCGATTCGACGCATTGCCCTAGAAAAAGCAGGTTTATTTCGTCCCTATCTTACCACTGGTGGCGATGCCGACATTTGCTGGCGGATTTTGGGGGAAAACATTGGGCGTTTGGAATTTGCCCCGAATGCGATCGTTGGGCATCGCCACCGCGCTACACTTCAAGAACTACAAAGTCAATGGCGGCGCTATGGACGCTCAAATCGTTATTTGCACGAACTGCACGGTGTAGATTTGATGCGAGAGATTACACTCAAAGAATGCGGCTATCGCTTAGTACGTTGGTTATTCAAGGAAATACCAAGGGATATTAAGAAGGCGTTGGCGCAGCCCGCCGCAGGCATCGCGGGTCAAGCCACCCTTGTAGATTTATTAAATACTCCCATTGGTTTGTTCACTGCTAGGGCGCGTGCTGCTGGGCAACGAGACACCAAGCTGCTAGAGAATGCCAAGATAATTGATCGGCTGTAACAACACTAGTACAGCACGGCGGAAATAAACAACCCCTGACGCTCGAGGACTCGCTCTAAGCGTTCGCGTAGCGTCTCGTAGAGAAGCCATGCCGCAGGCTTTACGCTGCGCTAACGGGTTCGGCAGTTCCTCATAGGGGGAATCCCCTTGGCGCTAGCCTCTCCCTTTGGGAGAAGACCGGACTGCCTCACCATTTCAAAATCAACGAAACGCTTATGCTGTATTCATTTTGAATGAGTGAATGAGTGACTTCCGCGCAGCGGTACTAGTCCTTCGGCATTTATTTTTTTGCATTGGAATGCTGCCCTTCTGCATGACATTCCATAGCATCCTATGCTACTAGACAGCTAAGTAATAAAAAACGCTCTTATCAGCCCAAAAGCGTCACCTGAAATCCTTGTTATTTCGTTAAAATCACAAAAATGAATATATCTTAAGTAATATTTAAAAAAATAGGTACAGCAAATATACTGTTAGTGATAAAATTTTAACTTTGATAAATTGTGTTTGATAAAGTAAAAATCTCAGCAGGTAGGGTTTGCTCCAACTTTGTACTTTGGTCATTAATGGACAAGTTTATGGCACTTATATAGTGCGACGAGTTAATTTGAGCGTAGACAAATTTGATTGCTCCCTTATTATTGATAGACAAGTTAGTAAATCAAGAAAACAAGTTCTGCCATATTTATTTATAAGGTGTCCCCTCTTTCAAGTAACCCCATCCTCCCCTGCTCAATAGGGTCTAAAGCCTCCAGGAAAACATGGGGTTTGCTTCCTTTACTCTCTTGATTTATAGCTACGCTTGATAATTTTATAAGTTAAGCAATATGAACGTGAATGGATTTAGCCAACAGATAGAGAAATTGCGCTCACAGGTAGAGGGACTATTGGAATGCAATACAACTAAGCCAATCTCACAACAAGAGATCATCATAGAGGCTTTCGAGGAACTCAACATTGCAATGGAAGAACTATTGACAGCCTGCGAGGAGTTAGAGGTAACACGAGCGGCAGTAGAGAAAGAGCGCCAACGTTACCAAGATTTGTTTGAGTTCGCTCCAGATGGTTACTTGATAACTGATACCGCAGGGACAATCCAAGAGGCTAACCATGCAGTAGCAACCTTGCTCGGTGTCCACCAAAAGTATCTAGTAGGTAAACCATTAATTGTCTTTATTGCTGAACAAGACCGCCACTCCTTTAGCTCTCAGATGAATAATTTGCAGCAACTACTGAACTGGGAAATTAACCTAGAGCCACGGAGAGGAACACCTTTCCCTGCTATGATTAAGGCGTCTGCGGTGTACAACCTTGAAGGAAAGCTGGTTAGCTGGCGTTGGCTGCTGTGCAACATCAGTGAACGCAAACAAGCTGAACAAATGTTGCACCAAGCTTACGATAAGTTAGAAATACGGGTGGCAGAACGGACAGCAGAACTGGTAAAAACAAATGAGAAATTGCTGATTGAAATTACAGAGCGTAAACGAGCCGAATCACAACTGCTGCACCTTGCCTTTCACGATGCACTGACCGGTCTGCCAAACCGTACTGCATTTATGAACCGCCTAAGACATGCGCTTAATTATTCAAAACGCCATTCAAATTATCTATTAGCTGTAATGTTTATCGACCTGGATCGATTTAAGCTGATCAATGACAGTCTTGGACACTTGAATGGAGACCAATTACTGCTTACTACCGCAAGTAGGCTAGAACTATGTGTACGCTCCATAGACACAGCAGCACGGCTTGGGGGAGACGAATTTACAATCCTGCTTGAGGGAATCCAAGATGTGTCAGACGCCATCACAGTAGCTGAACGGATTCAACAGGAATTGGCGTTACCCTTTGAGCTTGACGGACAAGAAGTGTTCATAACCGCAAGTATTGGCATCGCGTTGAGTTCGATAGTAGACTATGAAAACCCAGAAGACCTTTTAAAGGATGCAGATACAGCAATGTACCGAGCCAAGGTGCTGGGCAGAGCGCATTATGAGCTATTCAACTCAGATATGTATGCTAATGCTCTGGCAAAATTGCAGTTAGAGACTGACTTGCGTCGAGCAATTGAACGGCAAGAATTTCGAGTTTATTACCAACCGATTGTTTCGCTCACTGAAGGCTCTATTTTAGGTTTTGAGGCTCTGTTGCGCTGGCAGCATCCAGAGCGTGGTTTACTTAATCCAGCAGATTTTATTCCCCTGGCAGAAGAAACTGGACTAATTTTCTCGATTGGCAACTGGGCGTTGCATGAAGCCTGTCGCCAGATGCAAGCTTGGCGGGTGTGCCATCATTCCAACTTGCTAGAGAAAATCAGCGTCAATCTCTCCCTCAAGCAATTTTCTCAGCCGGATTTGATTGAGCAGATTGGGCAAATCTTGCACTCAACTGGTCTTGATGCTGGCACTCTAGTGCTAGAGATTACTGAAAGTATAATTGGGGAAAATGGCGATAAGGCAATTGCCGCACTCTTACAACTTCGAGAGATGGGCATTGAGTTATCAATTGATGACTTTGGTACAGGCTACTCCTCACTCGGTCGTCTTTACAACTTTCCAATTAGTATGTTGAAGATTGACCGTTCTTTTGTCAGCTCAATCGGCGCTAGTAGTAGGAATTTAGAAATTATTGAGATAATTCTTACATTGGCAAACAAACTGGGTGTGGATGTGCTAGCCGAAGGAGTAGAGACAAAAGAGCAACTAGCACTTCTAAGAAAGTTGAACTGTGAATACGGCCAGGGACATTTTTTCTCAGTTCCATTAAATAGTTCAGCAGCAGAGGCATTAATTATGGCAAATCCTCGGTGGTAAGGGTGTTTTAAATAGGTACTTCTAAGGGAATGGGCAGGAAATGAGTATGGGGGGTAACTCTTAAAGCGAACTTTCGTTTAGATCCCACATTCTCCACCCTCAAATTTTACTATTGGTTTTTACTGCTTTTTACAAGGAAATCAAGCTATTGAATATACAGGGCGCTCATGTTGCCCACCAGACAAGAGTTTTAATTCCAGGTAATATGCAAGGTTATTTGTCCAACAGCTTACCCTACCTGTGTACCTGATTCAAATAATAATCGCTACAATTCCCTCCCACCCTGTGCAAGTAAACGAACGGACAGTAATTGTCATCCTAGATTGGTGAAATCCCACAGACTAAGGGTATTGGCTTCTACTCCAATGAGTGTAGCTAAGACTTCACCATCCTGTTTCCTGATTAGAGTATCCCTGGTGTTAGTGCCAATGCCTTGAGTAATGCTGATCTGTTCAAATGTCAGACCATTCAATAATCCTAGATAATCGCTACCAACTGTAAAGTTGAAAATGGTGTCACTTCCAGTCTCGCTTGCCAGCACGAACAGATCACGACCGCTGCCGCCGTATAATATAGGTCTTACGCACTGTACAAAATAACCGTCTTATGCATAAAGGTAAATACGTTGTTTAAGGCTTTTATTAATCACTCTTGATTGGTTGCAAAAGCCAAAATATCATTGAAAAATCTAGCTATAAGCCTTGAAAACTATACCTGTTACTTTGGCTTCTCTGTCAATGCGTAAGTCCTATAATATATCTTCACCCGTTCCACCATTGAAAATATTGTCACCGTCGCCACCTGTAAGATAGTCGTTGCCAGCCCCACCTTCTAAGGAGTTGTTACCAGTGCCTCCATCAAGAGTATCGTTACCGTTATTACCAAAGAGATAATCATCTCCGTCCTGCCCTTGCAGGATATCGGCATCGTCGCCACCCTGAATATTGTCATTACCACTGCCTCCATAAAGAGTGTCGTTACCTTCTTGGCCAAAGAGTTGGTCGTTACCGTCGCCGCCTATAAGTTGGTCATCGCCCAATCCACCCTCTAGGTAGTCATTATCAGCGCCACCATCAAGAATGTCGTTGCCTGCGCCACCGTAGAGTTGATCGTTGCCTAATCCAGCTAGGAGTTGGTCATTGCCTAACCCACCTTCTAGGTAGTCATCACCAGCACCCGCATCAAGAATGTCGTTCCCTTCTTGACCAGAGAGTAGATCGTTGCTATCGCCTCCCAAAAGATTGTCATCACCGATTCCACCATATAAGTTGTCATTATCAGCACCGCCATTGAGGGTGTCGCTACCATCTTGACCGTAGAGGAAATCATTACCGTTGCCCCCGGTCAGTTGGTCATTGCCGTTTCCACCTTCAAGGTAATCATTACCAGCACTGCCATCAAGGGCATCATCGCCGTCTCGACCATATAGTTGGTCGTTGCCATCGCCACCATCTAGTTGATCAGCACCAAAGCCACCATCTAAGTAGTCATTGCCAGCCTGCCCTAGCAGCTTATCAGCATCATCACCCCCATAGAGGAAGTCCTCGCCGATGCCGCCATCGAGGTAGTCACGCCCTTGCTGCCCGAAGAGTTGGTCATCACCCGTGCCCCCCTCAAGGCGGTCATCGTCATTGCCGCCATCAAGATAGTCCTGACCTGCTTGACCATAAAGGCGATCGCTCCCCTCTCTGCCATAGAGATAGTCATCGTCTGAGCCACCATCGAGGAAGTCAGCGCCAGCGCCACCATCCAGGATATCGTAGCCTTGCTGACCGTAGAGGCGATCATTACGTTCATTACCATTGAGTTGGTCATTGTCTAACCCACCATCAAGGTAGTCATCGCCAGTATTGCCGTTAAGTAGGTCATCACCTTGTTGACCGTAAAGGCGATCGCTACCTTCGTTGCCATTGAGTAGGTCATCGCCTGCTCCACCATCAAGGTAGTCATCACCAGCTTGCCCTAAAAGGGTATCTATACCAGTACCTCCGTAGAGAGCGTCATTTCCCGCTCCACCTTCGAGGTTGTCATCACCAGCTTGACCGTAAAGTTGATCGTTACCGTTGTCGCCATAAAGTAGGTCATTACTGTCACCTCCATCCAGCAGGTCATTGCCTAACCCGCCATTTAAGGTGTCTTCACCGACTTGACCATAGAGGCGATCGTTACCGTCGTCGCCATAAAGTTGGTCATTACCGTCACCCCCATCCAGCAGGTCATTACCCAACCCGCCATTTAGGGTATCTTTATCGGCCTGACCATAAAGTTGATCGTCCCCGTCTCCTCCATTGAGGTAGTCCTCGCCTATGCCACCATCGAGGAGGTCATCGCCTGTGCCACCTTGGAGATAGTCATTGCCTTCCTGACCATAAAGTTGGTCGTTGCCATCGCTGCCATAAAGTTGGTCATCGCCTGTGCCGCCTTCGAGATAGTCATTGCCAGTATTACCATTTAAGGTGTCTCTGCCGTCTTGACCGTAGAGTTGATCGTTGCCGTCTCCTCCATTCAGATTGTCATTGCCAGCTTCACCTTTGAGGAGGTCTTCATCGGCTTGACCATATAGGTTGTCGTTACCGTCTCCACCGTAAAGGCGATCGCTTCCTGTGCCGCCATCAAGGTAGTCGTCGCCAGCTTCACCGTAAATTAGGTCATTGCCACCCAACCCACTGAGGGTATTGTTTCCAGCGTCGCCGATGAGCAAATCCTCAAATTCAGAACCTTCTAGGTTTTCAATCGCTTGGAGGCGATCGCCTTTGGCATCTCCAGCCCAGCCTGTACCCGTTGTCAGACTAACAGATACACGCGTCGCAGAGGTGAAATAGGAAGCCGTATCATTGCCTTCTCCACCATTGAGGCGATCGGCATCCTTACCCCCAACCAAGAAATCGTCACCGTTTTCGCCAGAAAGAGTGTCTTTACCACCCTCGCCAAAAATGATGTCGTTGCCGTCTTTGGCGTTAACAACATCATCGCCATCTCCAGCATGAATGATATTGACTTTGGCATCGCCGATGATTTCATCATTGAAGGCAGAGCCGATCACATTTTCAACATTAAAGATTTGGTCAGTGCTGCCAAAGCCGTCTTTAGCGTAGTTTTGCTCTAAGTTAACTCTGACTGAACTAGGATCACGGCGATAACTAACGGTATCAATGCCATCGCCTCCGTCAAGGGAGTCATTGCCAGCATTGCCAACTAACAGGTCATTCCCGACTAAGCCTAAGATGCTGTTATCTAAGTTGTTGCCAATTAGAACATCATCAAATCTAGAACCGATGATATTTTCTAGATTTCGTAGAGTATCTACAGTGCCAAACCCATCTTTAGCTGTACCTGGGGCGATCGTAAAGTTTGGTTCTGTGTCGGTAGGTATGAGGCTGGTTGTAACTATGGTTGTGTGGAGAGAGCCGCCGGGATTTTGGTAGTTCTGTGCCTCATCAATATTGACGACTACACCACTGGGGGAGTTGTCGTAGCTGACGGTATCGACTTCGGTGCCTCCGTCAATAAAGTCATTACCTGCTTCTCCCAGCAGTAGGTCGTTGCCTACTTCACCTAACAGCTGATCATCGTCAGCACCGCCGTATAGAGTGTCAGCATCAGCACCACCGTATAGGGTATCAACACCAGCATCACCATAGAGAAAGTCATTGCCAACTTCTCCATCAAGACGGTCATTGTCTATACCTCCGTAGAGGCGATCGCTGTCGTCACCACCTGTTAGTTCGTCATCGCCAGCATCGCCATAGGGGAAGTCATTTCCGCCTTCGCCGGAGAGTGTGTCATTCCCCTGACCGCCATTAAGAGTGTCATTGTCTATACCCCCGTAAAGCTTGTCGCTGCCAGCACCACCTTCTAGTTTGTCATTGCCAGCATCACCTTTGAGAAGGTCATTTCCGTCTTCACCGAAGAGTTTGTCATTCTGCAAGCCGCCGTCAAGGGTGTCATTGCCTGCACCACCATTTAGTAAATCATTGTCAGCGTCTCCAAAAAGTTGATCGGCTCCTTCTCCACCATTCAAGGTATCATTCTGATCGCCACCCCTTAACTCATCGTTTTCATTTCCACCATCTAGAATATCGTTACCGATATTACCAAAAAGTCGATCTTCTCCAATTCCACCTATTAAAGTGTCATTTCCAGCATATCCATCTAGTTGATCATTTCCTTCATCACCGTAGATAAGATCATCATCTTCTAAACCAAGAAGATTGTCGTTATCAGCTCCACCTCTCAAAGTGTCTTTACCTTTACCACCTACTAGAAGGTCATTGCCTCCCATACCTTTTAACTCGTCATTACCATCATCACCGTAAAGCTTGTCGTCATCAGCTCCACCATCAAGAATGTCATTATCTTTACCACCAATGAGCAGATCCTGACCTTTACTGCCCACAAGAGTATCATTACCTTCATCGCCGTATAATCGGTCTTTACCATCGCCACCATCTAGATAATCATTACCATTTCTACCTAGAAGTTGATCGTCATCTTCATCTCCGTAGAGCTTATCGCTCTGATTATTTCCATAAAGAACATCATCTCCTATGCCACCGTGAAGTTCGGCAATAATATCTACCTGAATATTGATAGAATCATTGTTTGTTCCAGCATTAGCAATAATTTTTTTTATGCCAGAACGAGACTCTTCTGCACCAAAAGCTTTGACTTTTCCTGATTCAACTACAAAAAACTCCTCAGTCTTCTCTTTTTCTATATTTCGGAATTTAGCATCATTACCAACATTAAGTATGAGATTTTCTCCATCAATTCTTGATAAGTTAGGTGGTTCAGTTTGAGAATTAGAACTATCATTGTTAAAATCGAAAATATCGACTGTAACTAGAGTCTTTTCTTTTCTATTATATACCTCGTCAAGATTTCCACTAAATAGCCCTGATACAACTTTGATTGGATTTGGACTAATATACTCTACATACAAATCAGCACCAGCATATATCTTACCGTTAATAGAGCTTGAGATATTTCCTAAGCTTTCTAGTCTAACTTTTTTCGGTTCTTTTCCATTAGAAGAAATATTGAAGTCAATATTGCCTTCAATAAATAATTTACCACCTGCCTCAGCAGCTTTTATTGGATCAATACCAAGAGCAGCACCAGCTTGTCCAAAAATGTTAGCAGTAGCTGTGAATAGAGGATTACTACCGTCTATATAAAGACCTTTAAGGGGATCACTTGTTTTAATTCCCTCAGTGTCAAATCCAAATGTAAGTCCAGGACTACTAAAACTGGCTGTAGCTCCAAACTTGATATTGGCATTTATCGGAGGAATTGGTATTATAGGTATAGAAGGAAGAGGCACATCATAAGCAATACCAGCCCCAAGCTTGGGCAGTGTAAGTCTCAAAATATCTACATTATTATCCTTACCTAGAAGTAACTTAAATACTTCATTTGAATTGTCAAAAAGTGGGAAAGAAAAACCAGTATTTTTTGCATTGCTAATAAAAGATTTTAGGCCATTTTTGCTAAGATAATCAAGTGTAGTCTCAGGATTAGGGATTGAATTTAGTGTATCCCCACTACCATTAATACCAAAACTACCTATTGAAATTAAACCAATTTTGGAAGCAATTTTTTCTGTGTTCTCAATTTCATTGAAAAGATTGCTAAAGTCACTAACCTTCGTTAGCAAACCAAAGTCCTTACTATTACCAAACTTATTAATCAACTTTTTTAAAGTTATAGGTACTCCAGCAGGCTCAAGAATTTTAAGAGGTTCTATTTCCTTATCTAAGGCTTTATTAATTATTTTGAAAGGCGTAAGCACACTATCAATTTTATTCAGAATCGGCTTAGTAAAATCCTGCACAAAAGAGCGTGCATCTAGTGCGACGTTAAAATTAAGACTAAGATTAGTATTATTGGTATTCTCAAGGGAAAAATCTGAAGCAGTAACTATAAATTGTGGTAGACCTTTACCAATACCAAAATTTGTTTTTAGAGAAAGAGCATCCAAATTTAGTTTGCCCTTGTCAAGATTAACCCAATTTGGATCGCTTGCTTTACTCTCAAAAACTTTATCAAAGGTGTCCTCTACTTTCTGAAAAAGTTCAGTTTCTGTAGCAGCATCTTTGATGTTGGTTTGTGATTGATTGATACTATCCTGTAGTTTTTTAAAGTCAGTATTGAAAATACTAGGAGTTTTAAACGACTCTAAAATCTTGCTGAGTTGCGATAAACTACTTTGAGCTTGTTGTACAGTTACCATGCGAATTAAATCCTATTGAAACTAAAGTTTGTTGAAGAAAACAGAAATACACTCGTCAGATGTTGAAAAAAATTTTCCTATCTACAATCGCACCCCTTCCAAACCCCGATAACTTAAGTGCGTAGGCGCAGCCCGCCGTAGGCATCGCATCGCAATTCCAAACCATTAGCCAGAAAAAAACCAGCGAACGAATAAACATCGTCGCTCACAACTGCTATGGCTCAACTAGATGAAAAATTTATCGCACTCAACACCTTCTGGTGTTTGGGTAAACACTTTACCTATATTTAATCATTGGGCAGATTCCTGTCCTCAAACTGAATAATATAAATACTCTATAGCCTTGTATAAAGTTTGACGGTCGGAAAAGGTCGGAAAAAAGTCGGGTCTTTTTGGTAGATTTACATAAACTTTTTGGAAAAATCAAGTTTATAGTGGGAAAATCATAGTTAACCTGGTATTACTACGAAAATAAATAACAGTTGAAGAAGCGATCGCTTTACTGCAAAACCATACGCGTAGCTTGCTTAAGAGTCGGGGTACGGTGGTCTATGCCAATGCACCGAAAAATTAGCCAGCAGTGAGACGATCGCTTGATGGTAGTATTGCGATCGCCTTTAGTGACTTGATTGCTATTGCTTCAATTCTTTAATCTAAAATCGTTCGACTGAGCGACTTGTCCTGAGCGGAGCCGTTCGCGCAGCGTCCCGTAGGGAAGGAAGCCGAAGTCCAAAATCCAAAATTGGTTGACTTGAGAGCAAGACCAAAGCTGTAAAAATGTCGGCTCTTCTTGGTAGATTTACCTAAACTTTAAGAAAACATAAAGCTTACAGTGGGAATATTGTAGTTAACCTGTATTACTAGGGAAATAAATGACGGTTGAAGAAGCGATCGCACTCGTTGAACGCTTACTGGAACGGGGACGCTTAACAAGAGCACAAGAGATTGTATTCTGCTACTCCTGGGAAGGGAAAACTTACCTAGAAATGGCGCGAGAAGTCACATACGACCCCGGTCACATCAAAGATGTTGGCTCGCAACTATGGCGATCGCTCTCTCAAGCTTTAGATGAAAAAGTTACCAAGAATAATCTGCACGGAGTCCTGAAGCGAACCGCACACCAGCACAATCGCACAAACACATCTCCAACATTAAACCTTCAGCCCTTCACGCCTTACCTCGATTGGGGAGAGGCGATCGACGTTTCCTGCTTCTATGGACGTATCACTGAATTAGAAACCTTGAGCCAATGGATTGTGCGCGATCGCACTCGTCTGGTGGTACTGCTAGGTATGGGTGGTATGGGCAAAACTGCACTCTCAGTCAAGTTAGCAGAACAGTTGCAGGGAGAATTTGAGTATGTCATTTGGCGATCGCTGCGGCACGCACCTTTTTTACATGACAAGCTGACGGACTGCATCAAAATTCTTTCCAATCAACAAGTTATCACATTGCCCGCTGACCCTCACGAGCAAATCACCTGTTTAATCGAGTCCCTTCGGAAATCTCGCTGCTTGCTGATTCTAGATAATTTTGACACGCTGTTGCAACATGGTAGGCAGACAGGCTGTTATCGGGAGGGCTATGAATCCTACGGTGAACTTTTGTGGCGATTAGGAGAAACTGGGCATCAAAGCTGTGTTCTGCTCACCAGTCGGGAAAAACCTGCCCAAGTCGCTGCCTTGGAAGGTGATGCTTTGCCAGTTCGGACTCTTGCTCTATCAGGATTAGAAGTCGCAGCCGGAGAAACAATTCTATCGCTCAAAGGGTTATCAAGTACAGAGAACGAAACCCGCCAACTGATTGAATGTTACCGTGGTAATCCCCTGGCGTTGAAAATTGCTGCAACCTCAATTCGGCACTTGTATGAAGGCAGCATTGCCCGCTTTTTTACCGAAGGCACAACGGTCTTTAATGGTATTAGCAATCTCATAGAGCAGCAATTCCAACGACTCTGTGCCTTGGAGCAACAAGTTATGCACTGGTTGGCGATTCACCGGGAAAGCGTTTCTGTGGCGGAATTGCAAACCAATCTTGCAGCACCAGTGCCTAAACCGAAGTTAATAGAAGTGCTGGAGTCTTTATGCTGGCGTAGTTTGATTGAAAGCAACACTACGGGATTCACACAGCAACCTGTCGTAATGGAATACGTGACAGATCGTTTGATTGAGCAAGTATGTCAGGAAATTGTGACGGAATTGCCGCAATATCTCCTCAGTCATGCCTTGATGAAAGCCCAGGCAAAAGACTATATCCGCGATAGTCAAATTCACCTAATTGTGCGGCCTATCCTGGATCAACTGCAAATAACCCTTGGCTCAACTCGTCAGCTTGAGCATAAACTGGGCAGACTGATTAATAAACTGCAAGACGAAGCTGTAGATACAGTTGATTATGGTGGCGGCAACCTGCTGAATTTGTTTGCACAATTAGAAACTGATTTAACCGGGTATGACTTTTCTGGTCTCAACATTCGTGACTGCGATTTGCGATCGCTCAATTTACATCAAGTCAACTTTACCCAAACAACATTTCGAGAGTGTGCATTTGCTGCAACCTTTGGCGGCATTACTAGTGTTGTCTTCAGTCCAGATGGACGCCATCTTGCTACCAGTGATACTAACGGTGAACTTTATATCTGGGATGCCAACAATGGCAAACAACTCTTTAGCTGTAAGGAACACAATAGTTGGGTGTGGAGTGTTGCCTTTAGCCCTGTGCATCCGGTGTTAGCTAGTTGCGGTCAGGATCATACAATCAAACTTTGGGACACCACCACAGGTAAATGTCTTAAGACGCTGCATGGACACGCCAGCATCGTCACAGCGCTGGCTTTTAGTCCCGATGCTCAATTCCTTGCCAGTGCTAGCTACGACCACACAGTCAAACTCTGGCATCTTACCACAGAAAAATGTGTGCAAACATTGGAGGGACATAGTACTTGTGTATGGAGTGTAGCGTTTCATCCCACAGGTAAAACCCTAGCAAGTGCTGGTGAAGATAACACAATCAAGTTGTGGAATCTAGAAACTGGATGCTGTGTGCAAACCCTAGAAGGTCATCAGCACTGGATAAAAGCGATCGCCTTTAGCCCAGAGGGACAAATGTTAGTCAGTGCAAGTTTTGATCAAACTGTGAAACTGTGGGATGTACATACTGGAGTGTGGGTATGTTTCATGACGTTGCTGGGACATACAGGTGTCGTAACATCCGTAGCATTTAGTCCACAGGGTAAGCGAGTCGCAAGTGGCAGTTATGACAAAACTGTGAAGATTTGGGATACGGTCACCGGCAAATGTTTGGATACGCTCAATAAGCATAGAAACCGTATTTGGTCAATTGCTTTTCACCCCCAAGGACACTTGATTGCTAGTGGTGGGGATGACCATGCAGCTAGAGTCTGGGAGCTTAAGAGTGGAAAGTGTACTAAAACCTTACAAGGGCATAGCAATATTATTTATGCGATCGCTCACAGTTGGCAACAAAACTTACTTGCCAGTGGACATGAAGACCAGACAATCAAACTTTGGGATGTCAACCTGAATGTTCCACAACGCTTAAAAGTTGACCTCCAGCCTTTTCGTGTACTCCACGGACACAGTAATCGTGTCTTTGATGTTGCCTTCAGTTCTGATAGGCAATTCCTGGCTAGCGCTAGTGCCGATCGCACCATTAAACTCTGGAGTCCCCATACAGGACAATGCCTCAAAACCTTGTATGGTCATGGGAGTTGGGTCTGGGCGATCGCCTTCAGTCCAGACAGTAACTTCCTTGCTAGTGGCAGCTACGACCACACAATCAAGATTTGGGATCTTGGTTCTGGTGAATGTTTGCAAACATTGCAGGGGCATCCTGGTTGTGTGCTGGCGATCGCCTTTAGCCCTGATGGCAAAACTCTCTTCAGCGGTGGCTATGAAAAGATAGTTAAACAGTGGGATGTTAAAACAGGCAATTGTCTTCATACTTGGGAGGCAGATTCTAACCGTGTTTGGGCAGTTGCTGTCAGTCCAGATACTCAATACGTTGCTACTGGGGGTGATGACTCCTTGGTACGACTGTGGGACATCCACACAGGGTTTTCTCTGCGGACATTCTCTGGACATACTAGCCAGGTAGTCTGCATTCTGTTCACCGCCGATGGTAGCCGCATGATTAGCGGTAGTAGCGATCGCACCATCAAAATTTGGCATGTGGCTACTGGAGACTGCCTTGCTACACTAGAGAATCACCAAAATTGGGTGTGGTCGCTCAGTGTGAGTCCAGACGATCAAACTCTCCTCAGCGGTAGCCAGGATGAAACAATCAACTGTTGGGATATTGGTACAGGAGAATGCTGGACAACTTTGCGGCCAGCCCGTCCATATGAAGGCACGATTATTACAGAGGTTAAAGGGTTGACCGAGGCAGAGATGTCAACTTTAAAAGCTTTGGGGGCGGTAGAGGTGAATTCAGATTGTTCAATCACTGTCAACTTTCGCTAAATTGGAAAAAGATAAACTCAAGGGAATTTTAAATGTCAGCACAATTGTTACTGGTGGATGATGAACCAGGCATACGGGAAGCCGTGAAAGACTATTTGCAAGAGAGCGGTTTCAGCGTTCAAGTCGCCAGTAACGCCCTTGAAGGTTGGGAATGGATGCAGCTGAATACACCGGATTTAGTGATTTCTGATGTCATGATGCCTCAGGTGGATGGCTATCAGTTCCTCAAGCAATTACGAGAAGACCCCCGCTTCCAAGCGCTCCCAGTAGTATTTTTAACTGCTAAAGGTATGACAGGCGATCGCATCCAAGGCTATCATGCTGGTGTTGATGCCTATCTACCCAAACCCTTCGATCCAGACGAGTTAGTGGCTATAGTCGAAAATTTGCTAGCCCGCCGTGCTGCTAAGGCTTCAAGTACGGGAGATGATGCTGAAACCCCTGATCTTGCTGAACTAGCTAATCAGATTGCCCAAATTAAGGCATTGTTAACTCAGAGAAATGCTATTTCCCAATCGCCAGCTCCTTTCAAGATTGATTTGACTCCCAGAGAACAAAGTGTTTTAAACTTGGTCGCTGAAGGGTTGATGAACAAAGAAATCGCCCGACGCTTAGAAACCAGCGTCCGCAATGTAGAAAAGTACGTCAGCCGTTTGTTTAGTAAAACTGGCACCAATAGCCGTACAGAGTTAGTTCGTTTTGCTCTAGAACACGGTCTTGCTAAATAGAAATGGGCATTGGGCATTGAGAAGAGGTAGAGGGGCAGTTCTTGCAGGGGGAGAATGAAAAATCACCTCTTTCCCCTCTGCTATCTGCTCCTCTTGATTAAATCTTCTTTTGATTGTGGGTAATTGGTAATAGGTAACTGGCTGCTAAACCATAACCTATTACCAGTAATAGATAAAACATAAGTATTTCAGCAATCAGGCACTGAGCTAGAGCAAAAAGCTAAAAGAAAGGTTATTTATTTTTACTTTGGTCTTTTAGGTTTGCATTTGATTTGCGCTTGTTGTCCAATTCCCTATCTGTAAAGACACAGGGTTTTATTATTCCTGCAATGTTTTGATAAAAACTCGGTAAAATGCACCCGGCTGAATTTGATCTCAGATTCTACCAGTACCCTTTGCTACAAAGTTTTTAATGGAGGAAACTGTTCCTGGGACTTTGTGTTGCTAAAGACTTTCATAAAGTAAAAATCACAGTATTTGATGAATTCTACTTACTGCTTAGTTTCTATTGCAACGGGGGTATGGGATCAATATTTGATTTGATGCCCAATTCACGTTTTGCCGCTCTTCAAATTACACCTTTAAGTTTGGGGATTCTCGGTAGCATTACGCAAACGCATTAGCTGGCGTCGCATTTGAGGTGAGGCTTTGAACTCGGATACTTCCTGCGCTTTGACGGACGCTTGTAGCGTCTCTAAAAAGTCGTCAGAACCCACAGTCAAGGCATCAAGTAGCACCTGTAAGAGCTGCTCACGATCGCCCAATAGACTCTTTTCCTCAATCAACCGGAATTTGAGATGTATTTCGCACTCATAAACACCTACTTCGAGATTATTTATCTGGCGTGGTAATGCTTTGGAGTTCATAGCTATTGAGATTCCTTTACTTGGTGGTCATGAGGCTAAGGAGGTAGATGTCGAACAAAAATTCTTTATATCTCTTTTGAATCCAAAGTGCTTGAATTAAGAATTTTTCTTCATCAATCACCTTTGTATTCCATTTCACTCTCCTGTGCTTTATTTTAAAGCTAGATTTTCACTGTCTAGATTTTGATGTGACTGTGCCAGATGTAGCTTATGGTAAGCCATAACTATTATTCAGTTTTTAAAATTCTACACAATAAAGTTTCTGTAAGAAGTTGTTCGACCTTTTTAAAGGTTTTTACATCAACTTTATGTTAACGCCAATAAAAGTTGAACTTGTTACTTTGATTTTGGTATTTATACGTAAGCAAAACTGCTGAATTTTTTTGAGTTTATTAAAGCCAGAGGTCGATGTAGCCCTATTCAGTAAAATTACTAGATGTACTTTTTTTTCAGTAGAAAATTCCGGAAAAATTGCTCAGCATAATTATTAAGGTAAAAATTTTTGTTCTCCCCAAAAAAATGTACACAGATCAAATTATTCCAGCTGATCGCCTCACCCTACTGCCTTCTAAGCTGAGTGAGTATAAAAATCTTAGTAGTAGGAAGATCAGGACACCGCTTAAACTTGTTTGTATGCTCCAAAGAAAAACACTCTACCCAGTACTTTTTGCAGAAAAATAATTGGACTACTGTCAGTACTAGCAACTAAATTTGTCTTCAACTCCTAACAGAAGTAGTAAGTTAATCACTACAACTGATATTTTTACTTATGCCCATTCAATATACCCTTTTGAAACTGCGTTCAAAGCTTGTAAATCGAGAGCATTCAAGCTCGGATATAGCGTCTACAATAATTTCAGTGTAATCCACCCAAATCTTACATCCTTTTATGGATAACCCGATGCTGCTCAAGTCCACAACCCGACATGTCCGCATTTTTGCAGGCGAAATTGACCGGGATGGCGACCTGGTTCCCAGTGAACAGGTTTTAACGTTAGATGTTGACCCAGATAACGAATTTAACTGGAATGAAGATGCACTGCAAAAGGTTTATCGAAAATTTGATGAACTAGTAGAAGCATCTAGTGGCGCAGACCTTACAGACTATAACTTACGCCGTGTGGGGTCAGACTTAGAGCATTATCTGCGATCGCTCCTCCAACTCGGCGAAATCAGCTACAATCTCTCTGCCCGTGTCACCAACTACAGCATGGGAGTTCCCCAAGTTGCAATTGACGATAAACAATAAGCGAATGAGTTAGTAGCGAGTTGGCTGAACCTTTGTGACAATTTAGGTCATCTGGAAAAGCCCACAAAAAACCTAACCCCCTAACTCCCTTCCCGACGCTCTAAGGGGGAAATTCTAAATCTCTCTCCTGGTAGGAGAGAGATTTAGAGAGGTTTTCTTGATTCATCAGGTACTTTTGCCAAAATTATTATATTTGCTATTCTTAATTCTTAATTAAAGTTAATTGTTGCTATCTTACTTATAAACTAAATAAATACCAACCTGATCTGCCTCTTGATGATCGGGTAATTCAGCAAAAGCAAATAGCGCAGTTATGCTTGGGTTATGCTTTGCTAACAGGGTTGGAGTTAGTTGCTTTGGCGATGGAGAGTCACAAGGCAATAAAAGCTATGATGAGGCTGTAGGGTTGACTTAGGAGCGTATTCTTTGGATAAGTTAAGTATTAGCACCTGCTGATATCCGCCAGCTAAAATCATCATCTAAAGTCTGGATATGTCAAGTTAAAGAAAGATGAGCGGTCTAGATTGTCCCTAATAATGCTGTTAAAGAAATTGCCAATCGCTGATCGGTGCGAAAACTATGGAAAATGACGCGGCAACGCTCTACTGTCCAAATGAAAATTGTCAGGCTGCCAACCCCCTGACCCACAAGTTTTGCCAGCGATGTTCCACGCCCCTACCGAAAAATTACCTCTGGGCTGTGGTAGATGCCCCGAGTGTGGGTAGCCCTGGAGAAATATTAGCCGATCGCTATTTAATCCTTGATAAATTTGTTCTTTTAGATACGAAGCCTGGTTTATTAGCGTTAACGCCTGAGTTAGATAATTTACAGCCTCTAAGAGCTTACCTGAGACTCATTCCTTATCGCTTACACGTACCGCAGGTATATGGAGTAATATTTCTCGCTGACGCGCCCTCCCATCGAGAAATATTACTCTTAGAAAAACCGCCACTATTAGTAGATGACACAATCCAACAAGTGCATTTGGGCTGCGAGTTAACTACCGCTTGGCGAGATGCAACATCGATGCGCCAACTCAATTGGTTATGGCAAATAGCTCATCTGTGGCAACCGCTTGCGAGTGAAGGTGTGGCCTCTAGCTTGCTTGACTCCTATGTATTACGGGTAGAAGGATCATTAGTCCGGTTGTTGGACTTGCGTTTCGACACCGCAAAATCACCAGAATTGCCCCAATTAGGTGAATTTTGGCAGCAGTTGGTCAGTGATGCTAAACCAGCTATAGCTAAATTTGTTGAGCAGGTTAGCCTTGCCTTAATTCAGGGAGAGATTAATTCAACTGATCAATTAATCGGAGTTTTAGATGGGGGACTGGCTGGGTTAGGGCGATCGCAAACACCCACAATCAAAATTATCACCAAAACCGACACTGGGCCAAGTCGCCAACGTAACGAAGATGCCTGTAGCCCACCCAGCGGAACTCTGGTGAGCAAACCACCCCAGCCAACAGCCTTAGCAATTGTCTGTGATGGCATCGGTGGACACGAGGGCGGTAATGTCGCCTCAAATTTAGCCATTGAAACAATCCAGCAGCAGGTACAGCAACTAACAAAAGTTCCCTACGACCACATAGACCCCTCACAGCTGCTTTATGACCTCGAAAAGGCAGTGGCAATTGCCAATGACAAAATTAGTCAGCGCAATGACGGTGAAAATCGCCAAGGGCGTCAACGCATGGGCACAACTTTAGTCATGGCATTGCCTGTTGCACACGAAATGTACATTACCCACGTTGGGGATAGTCGTGCCTACTGGATTACCCGTCACGGCTGTTATCAAGTTACCCTCGACGATGATGTTGCCTCCCGCGAAGTGCGGCTAGGTTATGCCATTTACCGCGAGGCAGTGCAACAGAGTGCCGCTGGCTCTCTCGTCCAGGCTTTGGGCATGGGGCCCAGCACTTCATTGCATCCCACATCGGGACGGTTTATGCTCGATGAAGATGCTGTTTTTCTGCTCACATCCGATGGTTTGAGTGATTTTGATCGGGTGGAGGAGTACTGGGAAACAGAAATCTTGCCGATTTTAGTTGGGGAAGCAAGTATAACAAATGTTGTGGATAGATTAGTCGAAATCGCTAATGCTAAGAATGGACACGATAATGTCACCGTCGCTTTAGTCCACTATCAAGTTGAATACTGGGAACCAGAAATCACGATCAAAGCCGTTATTCCGAAGAGTTATTCTGCCAAAACTGCTGATTTTACGTCCAGAGCCACAGATCCGACACTTTTAAATAACCCAAACCATAAAACTCAGGTCATTCCCGACAAGGAGCCGATCAAAACTTCCAGTTTACCTTTACAGTGGATAGTTCCGTTAGTAATTGTAGTAGCAGCAGCTTCTTTAGGATTGTTCATGAAGCAATTCCGATCGCAATCATGGCCATTTCCAATTTTTTCCAATCCAATACAAACTTTAAACCCTACCATCCCAGCGACACCCACACTGCGATCGCTTGCTAACCTTGATCGTGATTGGGTAATAAAAACCAACAATCAAATTTCCTTCGGAAAGAACCAATCGCTTCCCCCCAACAGTTTTTTACAAGTTCTCAGCACAAAACCAGATCCCAAACCTACTTCTGGGGATTTTTCGGTGAATATGCGAGTCTGTACCAATAAAAGTACACCAACTCCCGTAAACACTACAAATCCACCAGCATCCTCCCAAGCTCCATCTAAATCAAAACCTGTATTGAAACCTGAGAAAACAGTATCGATTCAATTTGAACAACTCAACCGTTTTGGAGTCTCTGTTTTACAATCAGACACACCAAGTCCATGTAACGCTACCACCCAACCGCCAGTTATTCAATCACCTAACACCAGTCCAACTTAGTCAAATACTCGATAAACTTGTAAAAACCTGGAATAATAACAGGTAACAACTAGAGTAAAAAATTTACAAGGTAAAAAAGTAGAAAATTTTCACCTTGAAGAATTGTTATTTGAAATTATTTGTTTTTAGCTTTTAGTTTAATGAATCCATGCCATCCCTGAATTTGGCGATCGCCCGTCTCCGAAACACTGGCACTGACAACTTCGCCATTTGGGTGGTCAACGCTCCCTATCCCAGTGGCTACGTTTTACGTGACTGTGTATGGCCTGTTGAACTCACCCAAGTCTGGCAAGAATGGCAGCAGATGTTTGCCGGTCATAGTCACCTAGATATTTCCCCAAACTCAACATCTCAAAAGCCCAACCCATCACCCCTGGATTGGATTTCACCCCCTTCAGGTCAGACTACTGGTCCCCATAGCAGTCGTCTGATGCAATACTTGGGAATGAATTTATGGCGCTGGGTATTCGACGGACAAATTCTCGGTAGTCTAGAACGCAGTCGCGGTATTGCTATGGGTCAGCATACACGTTTGCGCTTTCGACTAGAAATTCGCGATCCGGATCTGATCGCTCTCCCTTGGGAAATTATGCAGCGTGAGCCTGGTCAATCGGCGATGTCTCTCTCCCCAGATTTGCTATTTAGTCGCACCAGCAGTGAAGTTGACGCCTTACCGTATTTGCGAACTGACCAGGCTTTAAGTATCCTGCTGGTTTTAGGTCATGATGAAAAGCTGCAACTAGAACTTGAAGCTGCTATTTTACAGCAAACTCTTGCAGATACGCCTGTAAGTGATAATTCCCAAAGATATGCACCTTGTATAGTGAATCAACTTCTACAACCAACTCCACAGGAGTTGATTGATGAATTAGAAACCAAAGCATACAATGTTTTCTTTTACGCTGGACATGGTTTGCCAGATCCAGACGGGGGGTTACTGTTTTTGCGGCCAGACATGCCACTGAATGGGATAGAATTGGCGCAAGTATTGACCCATACAGGTGTGAAACTAGCAGTTTTCAACGCCTGTTGGGGCGCACAACCAGCTGCTATTAATCATCAAGCTATACCTGCCAGTAGTTTAGCAGAAGTACTGATTCGTAATGGTGTGCCTGCGGTTTTGGGAATGCGCGATGAAATTGCTGACCACGAAAGCCACAGTTTTATTCAAGCCTTTACCGAAGCTTTGCGATCGCACAAGCCAATTGATGAAGCCGTAGCCCAGGCTAGGCAAGAGTTGTTAACACTATATAAATTTAATCAACCTGCTTGGACTTTGCCTGTTCTTTACTTGCATCCAGATTTTAATGGCGAACTGATTAAGAACCTGGATGAAGGGATTACAGAACTACCAGACACAGCCATTCCTGATGTCGATTCCTCGCTTCCGATTGCTTCTTTGCGATCGCTCACCCCAAAAGGTAAAATCTGGTTGTTGCGTTATGGAGTCGTCACTCGTATCGGCCGCACGAGGGACAATGATATTGTCATCCCGGAACCATCTGTTTCTAAACGCCACGCCGAAATCTTCTGCCGCAATACTCTTACTGATGCTACACTGGTGCGAACTTATTACTTGCAAGATTTTTCCACCTACGGGACAACCTGGTTTTTAGGGCCTAATGGCTGGCAACAAATCCTCCGAGAGGAAGTCCCTTTGAAATCGGGAATGCAGTTAAAGTTTGGAAGTGCTAAAGGTGAAACCTGGGAGTTTATTATTGAAGACTCCTAGCTGAGCTATTGCAGAAATGGATTTTAGTCTTTAGTATTAACCTTTAAAATCTGTTTTTCCGAAAGAAAAAATCAACTTTTTTTGCGGAAATCTCTTCTTAGGAATTGTAGCTGTCAATATGACCAAAGAATCTTGAGGCAATAAAAAATGGTTAAAAAAATTAACGGCTCAGACACTTTCTCCTCTTTGCCATCTCAAGTAGATTTAGACTTCTTAGAAGCGTTACTGGAACCAGAGGATGCTACCTATCCCTGGAATCCAGGTGATGATCAATCAGAAGCTTATTTTCAGGAACTAGAACAACAGTTCGGAATACCAGATTTGCTCGAAGAAGAACTGACGACGCGATCGCAAGATTTTTATAGTCATTTAGACACACTTTGGTCTAATATCTCCCTTGAGTCAAACTCTAATCTCAATCCCCAACAGGCAGTAGTGCTTAATCTTGAAGAAACATTACGTACTACTTTTCTTGCCTACGTCCCCCAAGTATTACTCAACGCGATCGCCACCAAAGCTGCTGAGATATTTGCTTCTGGCCAATTAATGGGTGAGCAACTGGTTGAGTGCGTTCAGACAGTACTACCAACTTGGGGAACAGAGGATCTTTTAGTTTTGGCTCGTCCTTTTGCTTACGCTATGCGAAGTAGCGAATCGCAAAACGCGGCATCTGCGCTCAGTAATCTTAAAAATAGTGAGTGGACAGCTTTATCAGAAGTAGAGAAAGCAAAGGTTACTTTAGCGATCGCTTCCTATGCTTTCAATCAACTCGACAAGTCTCAATCTGAACCATAACTTGAGTCAACTATCTCTTTTTTCTACATAAATTTCCGACGCAAGGTAGGCAGATTTATCTACTGATAAAAGCTGTGCTGCGATTTTAAGCATTTACTAATTTTCTGCATTTTAGTATAATGCACCTAAAGTAACATTACGATAAGCTAATTTTCCAATTAGGCCATCTATCCCAAGATATAAATATTCAAAAGTGATTGGGCATTGGTTGTTCTGCCTCATCTCCCTGATTTCCCCATCTCTTATTTTGGGCCAATAAATCGGGTAGCAAAATTTTGCGATCGCGTCGGTGACAGTGCCCGTGCCTTGAGAATTGCCGCCATCAAAAAGGCGTAAGATAACACCCCAACAACTACCAACAGCAAGGCATTGATTGATCCTGTAGCATTCCACAGAGCGTGGAGCGCAGCCGCACTCAGATAACCAATAGAGAGAATTTGCCAACTTCTACTGGGTTTGAGAACAGCCAACCCGATAAAATAACCCAGGTAGCCACTATAAGCCATATGTCCGGCTACAGAGCCTAAAATTCGCGGAATTAGCAGTTGTAAACCCGCCAGTTGACCAGCAGCACCAGTACCCACCTGTTGTGTGACATTTTGAGTAATATCTGGGACATATTGTCCGAGAGTTTCCAAGAGAGTGAAACCCACAGCAGAAGCCGTTCCCAGGAGAATACCATCTAGAGGTTCCCAGACGCCTATGCGTTCCCGCCAAGGTGAAGACAACATTCTACCGATGGCAAAGGCCCCTAGTACAGGCAATGCCTTGAGTAATTCCTCCATCAAGCCAGCGCCAAAAAACATCCGCACCAGTAACTCTGTAAAGGTGATCGATTCTTGGGAAGAGGGCAAGTTTCCAGGCAAAATGCCGCGAAACACGAAGATAAATAAATTCAACAGCGGACTGAGCAAAATCAGCATCGTGCCCAATGTTGCACCCATTAACACCCACCAAGGCTTCTGTTTACCGCAAAGTTGGTAAACAAAATAGTAGGCAGCGAAGGCGATGTAAGTTGCGACGATAACTTGATTAGCTCGGGGCTGACCGACTGTAGCAAACATTAACACTACAAAGATTACAGTTAGGATTCCCGGTACGAGGTAAGCTTTACGAGTTAAATCTTTACCAGTGGAAATAATCGGAAAAAGCTGGGTGAAGCTAACAGAATCTGGCTGCTTTAACTGCGTGTGGTTGTGGTGGTTTGTCGCCGAAGGTAATGGTGTAACTTGGTTAACTGTCGTGGTCGGGGTAAATGAGGTAAACTCGTACTCAAAAACGTATTGTGGACCATCAGCACCTAGAGAAATGCGATCGCCTGGGTGCAATTCCTGACATTCATACAAGCGTTGTCCATTCAAATAAGTGCCATTAGCACTATTCAAATCACAAAGCACCCAGCTGAATTTGCTATCTGGAGATAGAGAAAGGGGACGAACCACCGCATGACGACGAGATACCATTCGGTAGCTCATGGCATCCAAGACAACTTGGCAGCTGGGGTCGCGTCCAATTACCATCTCTTTACTGGGGGGCAGCGAGTAGCGAGATTCTGATCCAAAAGCTGCCCCATTACCAGACACTAGCCGCAGAAATGCATTTTGTCTTGCGTTTTTGCCTGTCATCGATAAGAAGTGCGTTTCTAAACTAATTCTTCACATAATTTGGCAGCAGGACTAACCTTAGCCACATTAACAGCAGCATTGCTAAATCCACTATAGCTTCACTTACTGCTAAGAAATTTAAAATTTCAGATGCAAAATTTTAAATTGTTTCACCTAATGTAAATAAGTATTCCATCTGCGGAGAGTTTGTCCTAAATCTGGCTTGTTAGGCGGATGAATCAGATTGTATCGGTGGTGTACTCTTGACATCCTAGCGGCAAATTAAACCCACACCAATTTATCAAAAATAGTAGTTTTTATTGCATTTAGCTTCATCAAAAAACTATATGATTTTCAGTTGTCTATTGTCAGTTGTTTTTGCCACTGCTAATTGACTAAGCTCCTTCGGGGCAGGGAGTAGGGAGTAGTCAAAGAAACTGCCCCGAAGATTGAACCAAAAGATTTACAGTATCTTGCTCAAACAACTATAGCCAGTTCTGGGTGTTCAATCTTAGTTCCAAGTACTGTGAGGAATTCTGCCAGCCAACGGGGGTGAGCAGGCCAAGCTGGTGCTGTCACCAAGTTACCATCAACTATTGCCTGATCAACAGGGATATCGACATAAATCCCTCCAGCACTCTTGACATCTGGGCTACAAGCAGGGTAACCGGTACATCTCTTGCCTTGTAGTACATCAGCAGCTGCCAATAACTGCAAGCCGTGGCAGATGGCAGCAATCGGTTTATTCGTTTGGGCAAAGTGACGGGCGATTTCTAGCACCTGCTGATTCAGGCGGATATATTCTGGTGCTCGTCCTCCGGGAATGACTAAGGCATCATAGTTTGCAGCTTCTACTTCTGCAAACGTAGCATTTAAAGTGAAATTGTGACCGGGTTTTTCGCTGTAAGTCTGGTCTCCTTCAAAATCATGAACTGCTGTCCGCACCTTGTCGCCAGCTTTTTTGTCTGGGCAAACTGCATGGACAGTGTGTCCCACCATTTGCAACGCCTGGAAAGGAACCATTACTTCATAGTCTTCTACATAATCCCCAACAAGCATCAAAAGTTTTTTTGCAGCCATATTTTTGTTACCCTCACCTATTAGTCAAAGTCTATAGTTGTTTATAAATTGACATACTAGTAAAATTCAACGAGGTTGTCACTAACCCCGTTGGTCTTCAAAACCGTGCTTAATGTTAAATTAAGCGATTCCCTCACAAGAACTGCTCGTCTTCAGAACCGGACGTGACAATGAGCGCGTCATCTGGCTCCTCTATATTTTGACCCTTGATATGGGTACTTCCAACAAGAGATTTGATATCCATTGCTGTTTTTCTGTGGTGATAATGCCTGTGAAGTAACTGAAGGTTGCTGTAGTAAGACTTACGCATTGACTAATTAAAGCAGATAAAATTCTGCCATTGCTCTCTTAAAGTTTTTATTTTCATGTCCTGGGTGGCTGAGTTTAATCAAGGCAAAACGCTGTAAGGGCGTTAAAGCTGCCCAATATTGCTGTGTCAGGGTTACACCTATTTCTTGAGCTTTTTCTTGGAGGCTAGCTGGTACAGTGGCAGAGTCTAGCCATGCAGGATGAAGCTCGATGGGTAATTTTGTCGCTGATATATTTGTACGTTGTATAATTAATTGCTGGATATGGTCGTGGTAAAACTGAATTTCCGTTTTTGTGGTGCAAGGTAATTCGACTAAAGCTTGACGCTCGGCTGTAGTCATTTGATTCCAATCAGACAATTTTAGCTTGATGCCACAGGTATCTAATTTATAACGCACCTGCATGGGGATGCAACGCAGAGAATCAACAAAGTCTGCTTCAAATTGAAAGAAATCTGTCATAAGAAAGTATTTAAAATTAGCTCATTATACTGTTGCTCGACAAACCCAAAATTGCTAGGTGAGGATTGGGATTAAAGTCATAAAAAATTATCATAATTATTGATGATTATTGACAAAATTACCTATTGGTTGTCACTTTTGCCGGAAACTTAGCTTTACCGCAACGCGATCGCACTTTTACACATATATTATCTACAATACCTAACTGAGCAGCATCACGGGGATGCATTTTACAAATTTTTTCAATCCGCCCAGTGCGTGTCTGCGTATGCCAGTGTCTGTAAAGTCGTCCATTAGTTAGCACAAACGGATAATCTGGGTCTAGTGGTTCTGCCAATCCCTTTGAGTAATATGCCTCAAATCGAGCGCGTCCATCAGAGGTGTAGAGGCGTTTGGAGTTAGGAGTGAGAAGTTAGGAGTTGAAGATTCTAATTCATAATTCCTAACTCTTAACTCATAACTTTTTTCTGAATGAGGCCATTGAGTTGGGACTTCTGCTTGTAATTGCTCATGACTGATACCCGTCATATTGTAGGGACGAGTTTTAGTTAGTTTGATAAACTCAGCATAAACTTCAGATACATTGACATTGTATATTTTACATTAACAATGCAGGTTGATACATTGGCATTGCAGATCAAGAGATACGTAGGCATCCGTGAAAGGAGACTTTAATCTAAATCAAAGACGGGGTGGGGTTCCAATACTGCGTAGGTTTTGCCTAAAAAATAAAAATGTTCAACCAAACCTACAAATATTCTTAACCGAGCAGTATTGGGCGGGGTTCTTATTTTTGATTTATGCAAGAGGTCTATTCTTCCGTTAAGAAAGTAGGGTTTTTAGTTGTGATTTCTGGTAATTCGCCCTTATAAGCAGCTGCAAAGGAATCTTTTGGTTCTTTAAGGAAGAAGGCACACATGAAAGCGCAGACTAAAGCAGTTAAACCCATTGTGCTAAATAATGTAGATGCGTCGGTGAAGCTAAAAATTGTCAGGTAAACCACGCCGCCAAAATTACCGTAAGCTCCCACATTACCAGCAATTTGTCCAGTAGCTTCTTTCTTAATTAGGGGTACGATACTGTAGGTTGCACCGCAGCCAGCTTGGGCAAAGTAGGCGGCAAACATTGTAACTGCGATCGCTAACCGCCAGTTAGAAGCAGCAGCGAAAAAGCTAGTAGAAACTGCAATCATCGGCAAGGCAAACTCTGCGCCAAAAGCCCCAAAGTTACCCCAACCGCCATAAATACCTTGAGCAATTCCCATTTCTTTTGGCTGGAACCATTCCGCCACCATGCGGACACCCACAACAAACCCAGATCCGACAATTCCCATCAGCAAACGACTGATCACTAGTTGATTAAAATCTTGCGCTAACACCGTCGCTAAACAGGGAACAGCCGCAAATATCAGCAGGATTGAATAGGTGATTCTGGGGTCAAAACGATCCAAAAGCATCCCAATAATTAGTCGTGCAGGGATTGTGAGGGCAAGATTACAGATGCCCAAAGTTTTGATTTGTTCTGGTGCTAAATGTAGCTCTTTGCCAATAGTTGTAGCAAAGGGAGCAAAATTAAACCACCAGACAAAGGTGAGAGAGAAAGAAAGCAAGCCAAGTTTGATGTAAGATGCGGTAGCGATCGCTGAATGAAAATAATTTTTTAAGCATTTTAATCTTTCTAATTGAAGAAGTGAGGGAGATGAGGACAATGAGCGAAAAAATTAGCTTTAGCAGTTACTAACCGCTAATTACTAAGGCTTCTTGCTTGAGTTTTGCCCCAAAATGTTTAATCAGTAAATCTTGTAATACTAGCTGCAAGTCTTCACAGGGTATGCCTTTGGTCACATAAGTTCTTAAATGAGCGTCTTTGCCGACTTTGCCACCCATATATCAACGGCTTCCAAGGTTTAACCATTTTTGCGAGTTTTACAGCAGTTTGCGATCAAAAAAACCACAAAAATAACTATCGAATAGGCTCAAAAAATAGACCACAATGATTAAACCAATTTAGAGCGTTTT
>NZ_JBALCN010000037.1:0-27424 GCF_036919615.1 Nostoc sp.
TCTCAGCAATGGCTGAAACCTAAGCCTCACAATGGTTATAGCGTTTGCATTAATTCCTTAGCGTACAATTTTCCCGTTTTGGCACAGTCCTGCCATTATTGAGTAGCAGTTAGCACAGCGATAGCGTTACCACCCACTAAGAGCGATCGCCTACAAAACAAAGACTTTCCCGCAGTTCTTGCATTTGAAGCGTTGCTTGATTCCACGCTTGTCCTTTCCCCAACGGCTCAACTCGGTTGATTGGCACTGAGGGCAGGCGTTGATATCAGGTGTCGCTATCGGCTGTTGATTCTGTAATAGCTGCGCTGAATGAGACTGCATTTTCTCCTCCAGGTCAACAAGTAAAGTATTGCTAGTTTTCGTCCTGGATGGCTGCTCCAGCATTGCCTCAACTCTATCTTCCAGTACTGCTAGTCGCTCTAAAATATCTGCTATCACCTTGCTGCTATCAAAAACTGATTCATCAATGACAACACTGCTATCACTACCTGATTCACTGATAGCAGCACTGCTACCCAAGCTTGCTATTAGTTCCTGTAATGCCTGCAAAATAGCCTTTGTGTGTCCCTGGCGATGTAAGGTAGACAATTCCTTCACTGCTGTAACTAAGGCTGTGGGAACGCGAATCATTTGGCTTGCAGGGGTTTTTTCAGACATAGCGCTATCAGCTATTGCTAGCAACTAAGTGATATCAGATAGCAGTAAATCATAGCAGTTTCCCTTCGACTCTACCTCCCGGCTGAACCCCAAATCGCCCTTAAAAAGTCACTTTTTGAAAAAACTTGCAAGTGACAGGGTGAAATGAACATCTGTTCAGAAACGAATGGCACTAAGAAAAGCTGAAATGCTTATCCCTGTTTTGTCACTCTGGGAAAATAAAAATCAAAGCCAAATTTTGAGATGTAGATAGACCGGGCATTTGAGCGTTTATTTTCTAACACAATGGCTGAAATCACGGTTTTTTGGTAAAAGTCTTATGCTGTAAGCATTCCAAATTATTCTCTCCCGAAAGTGATAAAAGAGGGTTATACACCAATCTTGGCAATTGGGAAGCCACATCCTCCTTTTTGGCTACTAGTAGTCTGTCAATAAAAAATTGAGGGATACACGGACAGGGTAATCTATAGATACCCTTTTTCAAGCCTGATCAAGGTTTGGTAATAGCGATCGCAAAGCTTGTGAGAAATCCGGGAAATAGCGATCGCATACTTCCCAACACTGCTTTCTTCTATTAATGCCTGTAATGCTTATAGAGTCTAGCTTATAGCTTTTCTGAATGCCATTCTGTTCAGAAACCATTGGTCACAACTTAAGGTTGTAAGATAGTTGTCAAGGGAATTTTAGAAGGTGCTTGAAAGAAAAATTCCTCGGTTCCGCGCTGTTTATCAGGGAAAGGCGCGATAATTAACTTAATGTTGGGTTTTCGTTGTCGTTTAACAATGCCTAAATCCTGATTTTCTGGCGCAGCGAAATACTTGATAGGGTCAGAAGCTAGACCTTTTTGATGAGCAACATAAAAATAGTTAAGACAACGTTTGGAGAAGATCATATTGAACTAGCAGTCTCCCTAACAGCTTCTCGCAGCCGCACCACATCGCGTATCGGTGGTGTACCAAACAGCCGCTTGTACTCTCGGTTGAAGTGTGAGGCATCGTCATAGCCTACACGGTAAGCAGCACTGGTGGCATCAAGGTTTTGCCCCAGCATCAGACGGCGAGCCTCCTGGAGCCGCAGTTGCTTCTGAAACTGCAAGGGACTCAGTGCAGTGACAGACTTGAAGTGATGGTGGAAACCTGAGACACTCATTCCAAGCTCTCGTGCGATGCTTTCAATCCGAAGTGGCTGGTTAAAATCTTTACGAAGTCGCTCGACGGCAAGAGCGATGTGGTGGGTGTAGCCACTTAGAACAGCAATATGACGGAGCCGAGCCCCCTGCTCTCCTACCAAAAGTCGGTAAATGATTTCCCGTTTAATCAGTGGTGCCAGAACATGAGCTTCAGTAGGGGAATCTAGAAGTCTGACGAGCCGTACTACGGCATCCAACAGATTTGCATCCAGCGGACTCACGTCGATCGCTTTGACACTGGCACTTCTTTGTGCAGAGGGATAGCCCGCCTCAACCATGACTGAACCAACGAGGACGGGGTCGAGATCGAGGCGAACGCTCAGGTATGGCTTCTGTTTGGACGCTTCCAGAATTTGACTGACAATCGGCAGTTCCACCGTCGCCAGTAGATAATGCATCGGGTCGTACTGATAGCGATGGTCGCCTAGCAGGACTTCTTTGCTGCCCTGAGCAATCACACAAAAGGCAGGAATAGAGACCCCATGACAGAATTCCATAGGTGAAGAGGAACGTTTGAGGTGTAATCCTTTCAGCAGCTCGATCGTCCCATCCTGACGAATTGCCTGGGCAATCCGCTCAGTTAGTTCGTCCCGATTGGCTTGCGCTCGGTCTGCCTCACGTTTTGCCTGCGGGTCGTTCAGTAAATTCCTGTCGGACCTTTCACTTGTTTTTGCAGCGTTCATTTCCAATACCAGTTCAAACAGATTTTTGGACACATCAAGCTCTAGAAAAGGATTGGCAGTGCCAAGCCTATACAGAATCTATCGCGACTTGAATCGAAACAGGTGTAAGTTTGCAGGATTGTACAATGATCTTAGATGATCGTTTTATTGCTTGCTCTCTAGAATTCCTACAATGAAACTAAAGCAATGAAAAACGATTCCGGCTTCTTGTAAGCATCTGGATTTTTATCCAAGAGACAATTCAGGTTTGATAGGGCAAGAGATTCGCTGACTGACGACCCAAAAGATATCAAGGCTAACCTTGCTTCCTAAAAAATTTCCATCCCTACTACACAGAGCAGGTGATAAGTGCTCAATTTCTCCGATTGGACTGGCAACTGACATGACATTAAGTAAAGGAATTCAGAAAATGGACATCAAACAAAGTGGCTCACAGCCTTCCACCAAAGGATCGGCTGAGTATTTTATCAGCACGGTTCGCATTGACCCCCTGTTCTCAGCACCCGATCCAGCCCGCACATCTGGAGCCAGTGTCACGTTTGAGCCGGGCGCTCGAACCGCATGGCATACCCACCCGTTGGGACAAACCCTGATCGTAACGGCAGGCTGCGGTCTTGTACAGCGCTGGGGCGGTGTGATCGAGCAAATTCGACCGGGGGACACGATCTGGTTTGCACCGGGTGAGAAGCATTGGCACGGTGCTACACCAACCACGGCGATGACGCACATCGCCATTCAGGAACATCTTGATGGCAAGTTCGTGGACTGGATGGAACAGGTTAGCGATGAACAATACCAGAGCTAACCGTGAAGTAAGACAGTTCCGACCTTTAACTTAAAGAGAGGAGTTCAAAAAATGCAAAAGCGCAAACTTGGAAACAGCAATCTGGAAGTCTCGACGATCGGGCTGGGCTGCATGGGCATGAGCTGGTCTTACGGGCCGCCCAAAGACAAGCAGGAGATGATCTCCCTTCTCCGTGCTGGCGTTGAACGAGGTGTCACCTTCTTCGACACCGCTGAGGTTTACGGTCCGTTCTTGAACGAAGAGCTTGTGGGTGAAGCCCTCGCTCCGTTCTGCGGGCAAGTGGCGATCGCCACTAAGTTCGGTTGGGCACCTGGACCTGACGACGGGAACAGGTGGACTGTCTTAAACAGTCGGCCTGATCGCATCAAACAGGTCGCTGAGGCATCGCTCAAGCGACTCAAGGTCGAGGCTATCGATCTGTTCTACCAACATCGTGTCGATCCGAACGTGCCGATTGAAGACGTAGCGGGAGCGGTGAGTGACCTCATCCAAGAAGGCAAGGTGAAGCACTTCGGTCTTTCGGAAGCCGGGGCACAGACCGTCCGTCGCGCCCATGCAGTTCAGCCAGTGACTGCACTTCAGAGCGAATACTCGCTCTGGTGGAGAAACCCTGAAACCGAAGTGCTGCCGACCCTAGAAGAATTGGGCATCGGCTTCGTTCCCTTTAGCCCGCTAGGGAAGGGCTTTCTCACAGGCAAGATCGACGCAGATACGAAGTTCGATAATACAGATTTCCGCAGCACCGTCCCCCGCTTTAATCCAGAGAATCGTAAAGCGAATCAGGCGTTGGTTGATCTGCTCACTGAATTTGCCCAACAAAAGAGAGCGACCCCTGCTCAGATCGCGATCGCGTGGCTGCTGGCAAAGAAGCCGTGGATCGTTCCGATTCCCGGCACAACGAAGCTGCATCGCCTTGAAGAAAACCTCGGCGCGGTGGACATTGAACTTACGCCGGACGATCTTTGCGCCATTGAAAGTGCCTCCTCAAACATCAAGGTAGAAGGCGCTCGGTATCCGGAATTTCATGAACAGCTGACTGGCCGGTGAACGGCAGCCACCTCGCGCAAAACACTTTGAAGATACGTCTAAGAACGAAGCGTGTTTGGGAGTCGGGGTTATGCCATTTCAGTTGTAACAAAAGGAACCATGTATGAAAGCACTATTTTGTGCGACGTTGGCAGTTGTTGTGGCGCTCAGTGGATCTTCGTGGGCGCAATCCACAGAAAGGAAAAACGCAAGCCCTGGTTCTGCCAGGGAGACGTTAGTCGGAGCGTGGCATTTGCTCTGGCTGGACGAACCAGGAGCGGACGGGAAATTAAAGCGCATTACGGATGCGAAGGGTTCGCTGATCTACACGCCTGATGGACATATGTCAGTGCAGGTCATGTATGCAAAACCAGAGTCCGCTTCATCCAACAATCCTGTAGCGTATGCTCAGGGCGGGTATGAGGGTTCCTTCGGTCGCTACGACGTGAATGAAGCGGCGCATACGGTTACGCATCACGTGGAGGGAGCGAACGTGCGGGCACTGGTGGGGAAGGACCTTCCGCGCATGTATCAGTTTTCTGACGGGCACCTGATCATCAGATCGTCTCGGACAGACGAACACTGGTCGGTTACGTGGGAACATTACTGACCGATCTGCATTTTGGTCACCGTAGCAAACTACCCACACGAGACAAACGACTGCTGCAAGCCCGTGAACTGGATGGAACAGGTCAATATGAGGGGAAATCCAAATAACTCATCACTCATGTCAAAGGATAGAGTTGAAAGTTTCAGCGATGGGGTTTTTGCGATCGTAATGACCCTGCTTGTTCTCGAATTGCACGTCCCAGAGATTGCCGACCATTCCAGCTTTGGTCAGTATGCCGCCGCAATGGCACCGCTGATTCCGAAATTTGTCAGTTTCGTGCTGTCTTTTGTAATGGTTTCTATTTATTGGGTGAATCATCATTATTTTTTCCGCCATTTACGCAGTGTGCCGCTCGGACTGGTCTGGTTGAACAACCTTTTCTTGTTATCGATTTGTTTTCTTCCATTTCCAACTGCTTTTGTTGGCGATCATCCAACTGATCAATTTCCGATTCTTTTGTATGGTGTAAATTCGCTTATCAGTACATTGGCTATATATGGATTAAGAGGCTACGCAAGCTATAGAGGGCTTTTCACCGTTGATCATGAATCCGCAAAAGTTCTGGGACCAAGAAACAGCATTCCTGCGATCATCATCTACGTGCTATCAATTTTTTTAGTATTTGTGAATGTCTATCTGTCATTAGGCTGTTTTCTTCTCGTTCCAGTGCTTTATTTTGTGCCAAATCTAATTCGGTTTCAATGAAAAGACGGACTGCAAAAACCAACAATTGGTTATGAAAATAAGCATAAAAGTCAAAGACAAAACCGTTACAGCCACCTTGAACGATAACAAAACCACTCAGGATTTTATTTCCCTGCTGCCGTTAACTCTAACCTTAGAAGATTACGCGAGAACCGAAAAAATCAGTGATCTGCCAGAAAGGTTATCTACAGAAGATGCTCCCTCAGGTAGTGATCCTGCTATTGGAGATATTGCTTATTATGCTCCCTGGGGAAATTTGGCGATATTTTATAGAGACTTTGGGTATGCAAACGGACTCGTTATCCTTGGAAAAATAGATTCTGGCGTAGAGGCATTTAATGTACCTGGCTCTGTAGAAATGACAATCGAGCTTGCTCAGTAGAAACATGAAGGTCAGAAATGGTCATGTCGTCAGCAAAGGAGTACGTAGCATGAATCGAGCAAACAAGATTTTGAGAAGAAAATTTATCCGGCTATTCAGGTGATAAGAGCTAATGAAGTCAACGAAGCCTGGAGAAAAGTCGTCAATAAAGAAGCACGTTACAGGTACGTAATTGATACGGCGACTATCTAAAACTGACGCTTCGTTAAGCGTGATCGCACGAGAAGCGCCATTATCAAGTCCACGGCGACCCAAGCCTGCGGTGGTGAGGCTTTACATCACTAAATATAAACACGGAGGAAGGAAATGAAACTACTCGCGACGACTATCATGTCATTTTCTCTGCTTGCTTTGGTACACGCTCAGGCGGGTCAGACCCAAGTACCATCTGGCGGTCGCGCACAAACAGTAGAGGTTAGGCGAAATGGTTCGCAGCCTTCCACTAAAGGACCAGCCGAAAACTTTACAGGTTCCGTCCGCATCGACCCCTTGTTCTCAGCACGTGATCCATCACGCATGTCAGGCGGTAGTGTTACGTTCGAGCCTGGTGCGCGGACCGCATGGCATACTCATCCGTTGGGGCAAACCCTGATTGTGACAGCTGGATCTGGATATGTCCAGCAATGGGGCAGACCCATTCAGGAAATCAGACCCGGTGATGTGGTTCAAATTCCGCCAGGAGTGAAACACTGGCACGGAGCTACAGCCACCACAGTCATGACGCACATTGCCCTTCAGGAACAGCTTGACGGCAAGAATGTGGATTGGATGGAACAGGTCAGTGATGAGCAATACCGCAAGTGATCTCCGTATCCGAAATTTTTGGGAGTCGAGATGCACGTTTTTGGCTCTAATACCCGGTAATAAATCGTGGAAATCCTGATAAAAACTTCCCGAATAAACAACCCAAGGAGTAAAAAATGACAACGAACGAGAATGGAAACTACACAGGAAAAGTTGCGTTTGTGACTGGAGCAGCGAACGGCATCGGTCGAGCTACGGCGCTGGCGTTTGCACGTGAGGGCGCTAATGTGGTAGTTGCCGACGTTTCAGAACAGGGCAATCAAGAAACGGCGCGCATGATCGAAGACCTCGGCGGACAAGTGCTTGCCGTCAAGTGTGATGTGACGCGAACCGAGGACGTGACGGCGGCTCTTTCCAAGACCATCGAAACTTTCGGGCGGCTGGACTTTGCTTTTAACAATGCCGGTGTTGAACAGAAGAAGGCTCCGGCTGCGGAACTGGACGAGGCGGAATGGGATCGCATCGTCAACACCGACCTGCGGAGTGTCTTTCTATGCCTGAAGCACGAAATCCCGCTGATGCTCAAGCAAGGTGGCGGCGCGATCGTGAACACCTCTTCGGGCGCTGGGATCATTGGGATCAAAGGCAACCTCGCCTACACCGCCGCGAAACATGGCGTGATCGGCCTCACCAAAGCGGCGGCCCTCGACTACGCCTCGCAGAACATCCGCATCAACGCCGTGTGTCCTGGCTATATCGACACGTCGATGATGGATCGCTTTACCGGCGGCACTCCCGAAGGCCGCCAAAAGGTGGTCTCAGAGGAGCCGATTGGAAGGATGGGACAGCCCGAAGAAATCGCCAATGCCGTCGTCTGGCTGTGTTCGGATGCGTCCTCCTTCGTCGTCGGGCACGCCCTGGTCGTCGATGGCGGTCAAACGGTGTAGTGATGTTTGTCGCCAAGCGTAGACACCGTTGCAGTGAACGCGACAAATAGTGGAGATCACGCCAGACGGCGCTGACGATCCTTGTCACCTTATGCGCCCGTTCCATCCTCTCAAAGGCGTGAGACCAAAAAGAACCGTTCGCCACGACTCGGTGGCAGTGGCAAATAAGGAGGCAGTTTTGATGAAAAAGCTCATCGTGTTCTTGACACTGGTGTCTGTAATAATATTTAACCTTTCATGCATGTCGGATGCACAAACAATGAACAACGAGCAAACTTTAAACGCACCACAACAAAGCATCGTCACCATCGCCGCCCTTACCGCTAACGGCGATATGGAACATCTGTCTACTGCCCTAAATGAAGGGCTTGATGCTGGCTTGACGGTAAATGAGATCAAGGAGGTTTTGGTTCAACTGTATGCTTATGCGGGATTCCCGCGCAGTCTAAACGCCCTCAACGCCTTCATGAGCGTTCTGAAAGCAAGGGAGGCAAAGGGAATCAAGGACACAGCGGGCAGGGAAGCAAGCCCACTTTCTACCGATAAAAGTCGTCTCGAACTTGGAACAGAAATTCAGACGCGCCTTTCCGGAAGTCCGGTTGCTGGGGAAATCTATACTTTTGCTCCCGCCATCGATCAGTTTTTGAAAAGTCACCTGTTCGCAGACATCTTCGGGCGCGACAACCTGGACTTTCAAAGTAGAGAGATTGCGACCATTGCAGCTCTTTCGAGCATGAAAGGTGTCAACTCCCAACTGCAAGCACATTTTAGAATCGGCATGAATACTGGACTGACCAAGGCACAGATGAACAGTCTCGTATCCGTTCTCAAGTCCAAAGTCGGCAAGCCTGAAGCCGATAATGCTGTTGAAGTATTGGATAAGGTTTTAAGCAATAAATAGGTCTCAATAAAGGCTCCAAGCTATACCCCAGCCCTTAACGTGCCCAGTTCTATGTTCAATAAAGCTTCTCGGACATCTACGACTCCTCCCTCCGTGGCAGTACTGCTGCCGATTATCGGAGTGGTCTTCATTGCATACCTCGTCATTGGTCTGGCGCTGCCAGTACTCCCACTTCACGTCCACCAAGGACTAGGACTCAGCACCTTCGTAGTCGGTCTTGTTGCTGGTAGCCAATTTACGGCATCGCTGCTTTCGCGGATGTGGGCAGGCTACTACGCCGACAGCCGGGGAGCCAAACGCGCCGTTGTTGCTGGACTGCTGATTGCAGTTGCATCCGGGCTGTTCTACCTGCTATCGCTTCGCTTCGTTGGCAAGCCTGAAACTTCGGTCACAATTCTACTGATGGGTCGGGCGCTGCTCGGTGTGGCGGAGAGCTTCATCATCACAGGAGCGCTGAGTTGGGGACTTGCGCTCTTGGGTTCGCAGAACACAGGCAAAGTCATGGCATGGGTTGGAACGGCCCTCTATGCCGCGTTTGCGGTCGGCGCTCCGGTTGGCACTACCCTATACGCCCAATACGGTTTTGTGGCGATCGCGATTACCACCACCCTAATCCCGCTCGTCACCCTGCTGCTCGTCGCGCCGTGCCAAGCTGTTCCATCGATGCCCCAGACCCGCCCTGCATTCACCAGAGTAATGAGTGCTGTTTGGGTACCGGGTCTCGGTTTGGCGCTCAGTGGCGTTGGCTTCGGCGCGATCGCAACGTTCATTGTGCTGTTGTTTGCACAACATGGGTGGGGACAAGCCTGGCTCGCCTTTACCCTTCTAAGCATCGCCTTCATCGTCGGGCGCGTTGCCTTCGGTCACTTGCCGGACAAGATTGGTGGTGCTAAGGTCGCGTTGGTCTGCATCCTAATCGAAGCGATCGGTCAAGCGCTGATCTGGCTCGCGCCTGGGGCTACATTGGCGTTGTTTGGGGCGACCCTCACTGGTCTTGGCTACTCGCTCGTTTACCCTGGTTTAGGCGTAGAAGCACTGCGTCGTGTCCCGGCGTCAAGTCGTGGACTTGCGATGGGAGCCTACACCGCTTTTCTCGATCTGTCGCTGGGACTTGCCAGCCCTGCATTAGGATTGGTCGCGAGCGGGGGCAACTTGAGCGCGGTGTTCCTCGTCAGCACGCTGGTTGTATTGAGCGCTGGAGTTGTCGTCGTGCGGATGCTAAAGCCACCAACGATTACCCGACGACATCATCGGACAACGGGACTTCCAGGACGGAGGACATCAAGCAATCGCTTTAAATCAGGTCTCTAGAATAATTTAGGAAGAAAAGCAAATGCAGAAAAGAAAACTTGGAAACAGCAATTTAGAAGTTTCAGCGATCGGGCTGGGCTGCATGGGAATGAGCTTTTCCTATGGTCCGCCTGCCGATAAGGAGGAGATGATTTCATTGATTCGGTCAGCCGTTGATCGCGGCATTACGTTTTTCGATACCGCAGAAGTTTACGGTCCATTCACCAATGAAGAACTTGTGGGCGAAGCTCTCGCTCCCTTCCGCAACCAAGTAGCGATCGCCACTAAGTTCGGGTTCAGACCTGCTGACAACGGCGAATCAAGATGGAGTGAGTTGGATAGCCGACCCGAACATATCAAGCAAGCGGTGGAAGGTTCGCTCAAACGGCTCAAAGTCGAGGCGATCGATCTGCTCTATCAGCATCGAGTTGACCCGAACGTGCCGATTGAAGACGTGGCTGGAGCGGTGAAGGAATTGATTGGGTCAGGTAAGGTGAAGCACTTTGGACTCTCTGAAGCCGGCGTGCAAACGATTCGTCGCGCCCATGCAGTTCAGCCCGTGACGGCACTCCAAAGTGAATACTCGCTGTGGTGGAGGGAGCCTGAAGCGGAGATATTACCGACGATCGAAGAACTCGGAATCGGATTTGTTCCGTTTAGCCCTTTAGGTAAAGGATTCCTCACGGGCAAGATCAACGAAACCACGACGTTCGATAGTTCCGACTTCCGCAACACCATCCCGCGCTTTTCGTCGGAAGCTCGGAAAGCGAATCAGGTTTTGGTTGATCTACTTGGCAAGATTGCTGAACAGAAGCAGGCGACTCCGGCTCAAATCGCGCTTGCCTGGCTGCTGGCTCAGAAGCCTTGGATTGTGCCAATCCCAGGCACCACGAAGCTGTATCGTCTAGAGGAAAACATCGGCACAGCCTCGATTGAACTCACGTCTGACGATCTGCGTAACATCAATGACGTTGCCTCAAGAATCACGGTACAAGGGGCGAGATACCCCGAAAAGATGGAGCAAATGATTGATCGCTGAGCATCGATTGCAGTCTCTAGGACTGGCATAACCGCCCCTTAGTCACTTCCCCTGCTTGCTTTGACACAGCGGCATCGAGAGGAAACTTCAAAGAAGGAAAAGATATGACACAAGCTATCAAGGACAAGGTCGTCGTCATTACGGGCGCAAGCAGCGGGCTGGGCGAAGCAACCGCTCGGCTTCTCTCCGCGCAGAGCGCAATCGTTGTGCTGGGTGCCCGGCGCACCGACCGCCTCCAGTCATTAGCAGACGAGGTGTCTAGCAGTGGCGGCAAAGCACTCGCCGTAACTACAGATGTCACCAACTGCGACCAGGTGAAGAGACTGGTCGATGCAGCCGTGCAGACATATGGGCGTATTGATGTGATAATCAACAACGCCGGGCTGATGCCGCAGGCACCACTTGAGCGCCTCAAAGTCGATGAATGGAACCGGACGATCGATGTGAACATAAAGGGGGTTCTGTACGGCATTGCTGCGGCGCTGCCGTATATGCAGCAGCAGAAAGCCGGGCATATCATCAATGTCTCTTCTGTGGCTGGCCATAAGGTCGGGCCCGGCTTCGCGGTCTATGCGGCGACCAAGCACGCCGTGCGGGCCCTATCTGAAGGGCTGCGCCAAGAAGTGAAGCCCTACAACATCCGCACGACGGTAATCTCGCCAGGTGCGGTAGCCACGGAACTGCCGAACAGCGTGACCGAGCCGGACGTCGCCGAAAAAGTCCGCAAGTCCTATGAGATCGCGATTCCTGCCGATTCGTTCGCGCGGGCGGTCGCCTTCGCCATGAGCCAGCCGGAGGACGTGGACGTGAACGAGATCCTGTTCCGACCCACGAGCCAGGCGCTGTAAGCTCCCCCTGGCTTTGTACAGTTTCAGGGGCGGCTCGTGCAGCAATGCCGACTGCTCGCGCAGGGCAAAAAGACGTGGTTGAATACTGAATTTTTTGATGTTCACTCAAGTCCTACAGTATCTCGTTTGGGTTTGCGTTGTCCGACACGTTGGGAAGACTTTTTAGGCATTTGCTGTTGAGGGGGTGTTTCATCTGTCTTCTGTGCGTCCGTTTTCGCGGAAAACGGATATCCACTCCCCGCCGCGATGACTATTTGTTATACTCGCTCAAAAACTTCATCTTTTTCCCAATTAACTAATTCTTCCATTGTCCCAAGCTCTGCAAAAGCTTTGGCAGCTTTAAGGGTTGTATTCAAGTCTACGCAGGACTTAGCCGGATAAACACCTTCTTGTCCCCCAACTATCACGAATTCATCCATATCTGATTTAGATGGGTCAACAAGATAATGAAAACTCTCATTTAGCCCCGTAATTTTCGCTTGGTAAACAAGAAGTTTTTTATTATCTCTAAAACATCTCATCAAGCAACTGGGTAATGTCACGCTGATCCTTGTGGCGGTTATCGTCATAAATCATTAAAGTATCAAGCTTGCGGTGACGGCTGAGTTTTTGAACTTTCCGCACGTTTCCATCAGTGGCATCAAGGGCGGCGGTAATTGCACTGTGGCGGATGCGGTGAGGTGACATCTGCTTTTTGATGCCTGCTTTGTTGCATAGTTTTACTAGCATTTTGCGGATGCCGTCCCCGGTTAGCCTGTGGCCAGCATTGGCATAGTCCAGTGACACGAATAACGGGGAATCGTCCTGCACATTGGCTTTAGTTGCTAACCATTGATTAATTGCTTGCACCGTGCCCGTTCCCAGGTCGATTACCTCAGTCTGAGTTCCCCTTCCCTTACCCAAGATTCGCAGTGTTTTAGTCTCAGGATCAAAATCACTAATATTCAACTGGCTGACCTCGTTACGCCTCAAAGCATTCCCCCAAAGCAGCCGGAGTAAGGCATAGTCACGCTTACCCTTGGCGGTGGATAAATTGCACTGGTTGAGAATCACTTCAAATGTTGCCCGGTCAATTCCAGATGTATCACGGTACTTTTGCACCCGTTCGCTTTCTACATCTTCTAGACTGAAGTCGCACACACCCAACTTCCGCCCGGTCACTACCAGACTTTTGAGCGCTGCCAGTCGCCGGTTAACAGTGGCTTCCTTTAATCCCTTGCGGATCATTTGTGCTTTGTACTTCAACACCACAGAGATCGCCTGCTTTTGCTCAAGGTGGAGAAACTCCAGCACAACATCAGGTGTGGCAGGCTTGCCCGTCATTACCTTGAGAAAATCATTGATATCTTTTTCATAGGCTAGGCGGGTATTTTCGGATCGCTTGTCTGCCAAAAGTTGTGATAGCACGTCAGGGTCAGTGTCGAGGGTATAGAAGCTATCTCCAATTTTGGCATCAAGGGAGGCTTGTAAAACTTCAATAGACAGTTCACTCTCTAGTTCGTTTGTACTCATAATTAGTTCGCGATAATCGCTGTTTCCGAGAACACCCAGGTTTTATTAAACCCCGTCGCGGTGACGGGGTATTGTTCCATTTTTTAAAATGGCATCTCTCGCACTGCCTTTACTACTGCGATCGCATGATGAGCGGTGGTCCTCCAGTCGGTTGCATCGTCGTAGCCGGCTTTGATTTGTTCGTTTCCAAGCCACACGCGGCAAAATAACACGCTCTCATCGTCGCCTGGGGATGGCTGGATGGTCACGGGCTGTAGCAGCTGTTGAGGGGTGAGGGCTGCCACAGATGCGAATGGCACTAAGTTAAGCTGAAGAGTATACAGCGTAAGGATTGCAGAGGGGCAGGGGTGCAAGGGTGCAGAGGGGAATTTCTAAATATCCGAACGCAATACCTAAAACTTCTTGTTTCTCCCCTGCTCCTCTGCTCCTCTGCTCCTCTGCACCCCTGCTGCCTCAACGATTTTCCCTTTTCTTAGTGCCATTCGCCCTTTACTAAAGTGGGTGTCATGCCCACTTTCCAGGATGTAGAGCCTGTCCGCCTCGATGGTAGTAAGTAATTTGTGTACCTCTTTTCCCCGGCGATCGCATTTCTCAAAGCGCAAAGAAAGCAGGTATCCAGTCAAGGCCGTTGCCTTAACCGCGATCGCTTCCCCATTAATCAGCTGACTTTTCACGGTAAGTCCTCAAACCACGAAACAGCGTGGCTTTTTCCACAGTCTAATTCTCAATAACTCTAAGTTAATGAAAATAGGTAACGTAAAAGTTAGGGTTTGAGAAACCCTCAAAATAACCTTTTCCACATCCCGTGAAAAGTCAGATTAATCAGCGAGTACCAGAGCGATCCATGCTGACGATTGCAGTAAATTTTGCAGCTTCCTACATCGTTGTGCAATCCCAGCAAGGGGAAAGTTCATGCTGTCCAGGATAAGGCTGAGTAGCTGCTGCTGCGGGCGTGAGGGATGCGAGTAGTTGGGCTGTTTCGTTTGTCATTATTTGTTAGCTATTGTTAGCAGTTCGATCGCTAGGAACAATTGTTCCTAGCGATCGAACTGACTTTGCGGACGTTCAAACTATATTTTTATGACTTGGGCGCTCTTACACGAACGATCGCAACCTCTAACTACCTCCTCATGGCGCTGGCAGAATCCAATTTTTTGGATGTTGACCGATTGCTGAAAAAAAGGGCAAGTGGCACAATTAAGAATCATCTTTTACTCCTACGGGGTGAATGATTGGGCGATCGCGTTGATTGGTAGTCGGGCGATCGCCCTTTGAACTTAGTTACATAAACAGGCATGAAAGTCTTTGTTTGATTAGCTTTCTTTTATCTCTGTAACTATACTAAGTATACTATTAAATATCTGTAACTGTCACCTAGTTACCTATAAATAATTACCTATCTATAGGTAACTATCATCAAATTTTATGTAACTATTATTTAGTGAAAGATAAAAGTAGGTAACTATCACCGAACTCTCTATGTAACTATTGTCTAGTTACAGGTATGATAGTTACAGGTATGATAGTTACAGAGGTCAAATGGGGAGACAACCATCACTGCCATCGGTGGCGCAAGGCATTATAGAAACGAGTAAGGGAACGCTCGATTTATGCAACGACTGGGAACGCTGGCTCTCGTGGCTAGGAAACGCTGAATCATTCCGGTACGTTCCCAAAAGTACCGAGCCGGCCTACACGGTACGAAAAGAGAAAAGCACCAAGGGCGATGCTTTCTACTGGTACGCTTACCGGAAGTCGAGCGGTAAGCTGGCCAAATGCTATGTAGGGCTTGACCACGATTTAACGGTTGACAATCTGGAAGCGATCGCCCAAAAACTGACTGACAAGTTACAGAGGAAAGTTACAGAGAAAATACCTGTAACTACCTCAGTTGTTACAGATAAAATGTCTGTAACTAATGAGTCAGCAAAACAGTTACAGATGCAGATTGAAGAGTTACAGAGGCAGTTATCTGTAACTTTGGGAAAGTCGAAGAACTAGAAGCTGATTTGGAGGCTTCTAGGCAGTGCGAACGCGCGGCACCGCCAGATTATCAGGCAATACGCGATCGCACTCTCGGCAAACTGAAAATGGGTAGGCAGTCGGCGGCGGGGAAGGCAATAGAGGCTTTTATCAAGGAATTGGAGAAGTAGGCTATAGCTGAATGGCACTAAGAAAAGCTATAAGCTATGAGAAATAAGGATTACATTTAATGCCATTGAGCAGTAATCAGATGAGTGAGAGTCAGGCGATCGCTAACTGTGATTTACAGACGCAGCGAAATTTATCGGGCATCAAGGAGAGATGTTTCAAAAATAGGAACCGCATGAATTACGTAAACAATTACAAACTGCTTAATTGATAAGCGTTTCCGCTTTTCTTAGTGCCATTCGGCTATAGCTCAACTGTAGACGCCCAAAAGCCTTGGAAATCAGGTTTTTGGGCGTTTTTGGTGGGTTCACTGGTGGCGTCTACAGTTGCCCAAAACCCGCTCTCAGTGGGTTTTTCGGCGTCTACGCCCCTCCGTGACGGGTTGTAAAAAGTGTAGACAGTGTAGACAGGGTATAGCGTGAGAATAGGGGATATACACTCGGCAATAAACGTGGGCTACACTCGGCTTCTAATTGCACTAACCTCACACATACAATGGATTTGCTTTTCTGTAGGCACGTTGTAGATTAAGTGTAGACGGTTGCCTACACTTACGAAGACCACTTCCAACCAAGGCGATCGCTCACCCCGTCCACTTCTCCCAGACCCCGATCAGCCATTGCTCGGAACATAATACGGATATCCTCAGCGCTCACATCAGCGAACAGACGGATGGACTGTTGCAGCGTCCGCGCCTTGAGCAGTTCCCCCACGTGGGATTGACCCCAGGTGAGGATAGCTTGCTCGTATTCATTGAGGGGTTGCTGTGACGTGGTTGGGGTGTCATTAGTGCTGTTGTTGGTACTGGGTGGCTCTTGCGTCGCACCCATGCCCCAAGTGCTTAAGTCCAATTCACACGGGCAATCATCGACCAGAAACCGTTTCTTTCCTCCAGTTTTTAGCCATTGCTCCAATTGGGGAGACTTGAGAGCAGTTCGAGCGTAGTCTTGTGCTTTTTTGCCTAGCCGGATACGCACAAAGCAAGTATCTAGGATGTCAGCGTCGCCTTCGAGGGCAAAGTTAGACGCGGTGTCGTTCTGCGCTAAAACCATGATGAATTGCTTGCGCTTGCGTCCTACTTTGGCGTGTTGCCTGATCCATTCTCTTGCGTTGTCGCAATCAGCAAGTACCGGGAACTCTTCAGCGATGTAGAACTGTGCAAACTCTTGGGGAACGTCCTTAGATACTGTCTTGCGGTACACTCGCATCTTTTCTAGATGGTCGAGCGCAAGACCCATAGCCTTGTTTACTTCCGGCAATCCCCCATCACCGATGAGGTTGTCGCCTTCCACCCATGCCCAATCACCTTTGGCTGAGTCAACGTCGTAAACGACGACCTGACCGCCAATGCGGGTTGAGAAGTACTGAGCTTGGGTTGATTTTCCGTCCCCAGTCCCGCCAACCAGCGCAACGTGTTTCTGAACTCGGTTAACGTACTCTATCGGGTCTGTAATTAGGTTTTCCGGCTGCCAATTGGGATTGATTGCGTTGACTGTGACAGCTAACTGTGCAGTGGGTTGGGTTTGCTTATTCATCCAGGATTGAAAGTTTAGGCGGGATACCCGGTCGATATCTAAGAGCGATTCTTGCAGTAATTTTGCTGTGTGGCGTTGCCGTCGTCCTACCTCCAGTGTGGCGACTGATGCCCCAAGTAACCACGTCTTACAGTGTTTTACGCTCTTGTCTGAGGAAACTCCTAAAGAGAGCAACCCCAGGCTAATGGCTAAACTTCCCCAGGATGACCACTTGGCACGGGCGTACATTTGTAGGTGTTGACTCAGTTGTGACGGGTGCAATTCGGTCATAGTCCTAGCAACACCCCCAACGCCACTAATCCCACACGGAATAGCAGTACTTTATCCACCTCTGGCACTGCTTCCCGTAAATAACAGAGAACAGCACCAGCGACGGCTAGCACTCCCAACACTAAGAGCCGGAGAAATGATGGCATTGGCAGGCTTACCCAACAGCTGCTAAACAGCGCGGGAATCGTTATGTGTGCCGCAAGGTGAAAAGCCAAGTCCGGTAAATTGTCCGGTAGTGCGATCGCGTCCACCCAACCACGTCGAAAAAGGTCTAATCTGCTGGGTTGTTGGGGTGTAGTGGAGAGTGGGGCGAAATTGCCCCGAACGCTTGGAATTTCAACTGTGATTTTCTGCTGATTATCTACCTCTGCCATAGGTCACTCCATCTTTGAATGATTTGAAATCCGACTGGCAGCTACTCAAATCCCTCTGTACCTGCTGAATACTGGCTTGACGGTCGCTTGCCTGCTCTTGATACCAAAATGTGAAACCTACCGCTGATACTGCAATCAGTAGCCAAGTTAAATTGTTTTCACTTTTCATAAAACTTGAGGCCCCCAGGAATTGGAGGCTTGATGGTTAATCTGCGTCTAGAATCGCGTTGAAGTTATAAACCGAGTTATCAAGCGGCTGTGGATCTGGTTGAGGCATTGGTTCCAAGCTGGCGCTGATTCCATACTTGATTTCCGATTCACACGCAGCTAAGTGCAAATCAAAATCAAGTTCTTGGGCTGCTAGCTCAGCAGCCGCTTCGTACCATTCTGGGGGAATACTGCTACTTTGCATCGGCTTGCCCAACCCTTGACTGTCCGTAGCCGCTGGTTTGGGTGAGTCGGTCATTGATTCGGTTGATGACTTCGTTCTCGCTTGTGGGCAGTGGCTTGCCTTGAAGATATGCAGCAGAAATTTCAGCGCACTCTTCAGCCGTGGCCCCATTGGCTAATAACTGACCCTCTGGAAATCCAACTTTGTGGATCTCATTGCTTGGATATTCTGATTGGTTCATAATTCTCTTGTTGTGTAGTTTTCAATCGGTGGAGACTACCCATTGAGAGGCGATCGCCCAACTGCCTCTTAGTGCGATCGCTTGTCATTATTGGGCAGGTCTAAAAATCTGGCTTGCTAGGAGTTGTGGATAAATCGACTGGGTACGCTTGACCATACCCCACAGGTGAACTTTTGCGGGTGCGGAGGTCAACGGCTTTGGTTTTTGAAACTTTAATCATCAATCGCGAACCATCGGCGGCGGGTGAGAAAGGCTGATAGTTTTCAATGGCATCCCAATTAACAGGATCTTTGGCGACGTGAGCGGTGTAAAGCACGTTCGTCATGGATGAAAGCACTGCGCCCGTAGGGATGCCCACGAGTTTGCGGGCTTTCTTTGCCTTGTCTTGGGGTTGTTTGTTGGCTCCGTTGCTATTGTTTTGCTGAGTAATACCGTTATTCTTTGCGGTGTCTGTGGCTTCCATAGATTTTGTTTAGGTGATTTTAGACATGAAAATCTGACACGGTGACTTGGTTATAAGTCCCGTGTGATAAAGGTTTTGCGCGTTTATGGGTTGTTGATGATAGCATAGTTGACGTGTGCTGCCACTGTCAACACTAGGCTGCAAAATCTTATGCTTAAGCTACAGGTTTTATGCTTGGATTATGGTGTAGACAAGTGTTGATAATGGCAACCAGGAAACCAAGAATCATGTTCACTTGCTCCGAAGAAATTAAACAGACTTTGGAGCTTTGGTCAGAAGAGGAGGGAAGAACAGTTAGTAATTTAGTTGAGCGAATTGTTGCTGAGGCGATCGCAACCAGACAGCAAAAACCACCCACCTCCTCATCCAAAAAGAGCAAGGGGGCAGGGACAGCATGAGCGCAGAGTAACTAACCCAATATGCAGCATGACACACATTAACACTTGTGCAATTACTGGCTATCGATCTATAGTCAGTTATGGTGACACAATAGGCTAGATGCACAGTATTAACATTTCTTGCCGCTATGCCTAATGAAGAAGAAAAAATTATTTCGTTAAGAGTCTTTATGCCTGAATCGTTACGCAATAATTTCAAAGCGGTTTGTGCCAAGCAAGGAAAGAATATGAGCGAGGTAGTCTCAGATTTTGTCAGGGACTACGTAGCTGAACACGACTCCTCTTCGCCTAAGAAGGGCAAGGGGGTAGCATGACCGCAGAGCGCCTAAACCAGATGGAGGATGAAATGGAAACCATCAAAGAGCTACTAATTTCAACGGCAAGGATGGCTGAAAGAAACAGTGAATCCATTAATCGCTTAGTAGAGCGGATGGATCAGGCAACGAGTAACGTTGACCGTCTGGCAGTTGCTCAACTAAATGCTGAAGAACGGCTTGACCAATTGACAGCACTGATGACACGGTTTGTTGAAAACGCAGAAGCTGACCGGGCTGTAATGAGGGGAATTCAGACCGAAAACCAGCGCATCCTCCAATACTTATTTGGGCAACAAGGGGAGGGTCAAACATGACCTCGACCAATCACACTTCAGGAACCGTGGTTCCTGAATTTGCTGATTCTTCTAACGAGTGACCACAAATCTAGCTATTTCAATCATTCGGTAAACAGCTATGGAATAAACGATTACGCTTTTTTATCCAGTTCAAACTGACAAGCTAGATCCGTATTGCGCTAGAAAATCCTGGTTGAAATGGATCGCGGATCGAAGGTTTGCGATCGCACTTCAGGAACCGTGGTTCCTGGACTTTTTACCGCGATGCTTACGGCGGCAAGCTACGCACCGTTAACAGGCATTAACTTTTGTGAATTTACCCACGGAAGAATCAGCCTTTCGACCCTCTTCATGTCCAGTAGTGGACATCTACAACCCTCAAACCCTGATTCTGTCGTTCCATTCAAGAACAATTGTTCCTGGGCTATTTACCACTTTCATGATAGATACCAAGTAATCTATTTGGATTTATCCAACGGCTATTTAGCAAAAAAGAAAGGCGACTGCTTTTAAATCAAATTAAGCATAGATGTATATTTTTTGCTGTTTCAGCAATGTAAACAGTTGAATTATCCTATCGAACACTTATAAAGTAGTGGAAAGAGCATTTTAAAGCTCGAACTTGAACTATCAACTTTAAAAGTCACCAGGCGAAACTGTTATGAGAGGCGATCGCCCCAATTTTATTAACTTTTTTAAAGTTTGAGTTTAGGAAATAAATAAGGTTAGAAAAATTACTTTCTCAATTGGGCTGGCAAATCAGTTTGATTGTCCTAAAATGTTAATATAATACACCCGTACTGAGTGTTATATTATGAGCAAACATCATGTTGGTGTCACTACCAAATTAAAAGGAGATGACGTTATGAAATTAGAATTCATAGCTAAGGAAAAGGGAATGAAACGCAGCGCACTAATCAGAAAGTGCCTTTTGGATTTGATTGCCACACAATCTAAAGACGAGTCCCTCTTGTTAATTGCCCAAAAGCAAAATTCCCCGGCAGTCTAGACTACTGGGGAATTTTGCTTTTATTCTTTTTATATCGATCAAGCCCACTTGACCAGCGCTTCAAAGTTTGGCGACCGCGAACACTGGTGAGATGGGACAAGCCGCACGTAACCCGCACGTAACCCGCACATAAAATCAAATGAAACATATTAGCACGGGTGTACCCCCATTGTATGTCAATGGCATGGGTGTACACAACCTTAACTCTACACTACTATCAAGAGCTAAAAGCAACCAAAGTAATAAGCAATTTATTAATACCTATATAGTAATAAATTGTTTATCAAGCTACAAGAATTTTAGTCAAAAAGCTTTTTCAAAGGCTGATACAGGCAATAAAAATATTCATAACTCATCAGTTATGAATGCTGGAGGTACAGCATGATTGCATCATCCACAATCACATTAATGCCGCATCTCTGGACTGCCGATCTAGGCTCGATAGTCTCTCTCTCTAGCCGGTTTGCCACTGGTGATTTACTCAAGATTCCTGAAACTCTAGAGCAGGGGATGCACATTATTTTGGTGGATAAGGATACGCCAGAAACAGCCATAAGAAAGGCGATTTATCAAATCCTCTCGTCTGGTAACAGCCCAGAAATTTACGAGACGCATCTGCCGATCGCAACTCTGGCAGCGAATGAATCTCTCTCAGCAAGCGAGTTATCTGGTCAGATTGTAGGATTTTGTCAGCCTTGGGAAAAGTGGTTGGAACGGCGATCGCAAGAGAAGCTATCTCTCAAAGAAGCGGCAGAGATAGCGAAAGTAATATTGGCTTATGAGCAAGAGCCGAAAAGAACTGTAGAGCTTGGTACGCTTCGGGTGCGGTGCGATGAAAAATCCTATGACTGGAATAATCTGATCCGCGAATTAGAAAACGAGGGGCAGACTACCTCTGGTGATTCTAAGCTCAAAAAACTTTCTTTGAGAGAAGCATCTGAAAAAGCTAGAGAAATTTTGCTTTTAGAGCAAGACGAGCTAGAGTCCAATCTAAAATTAGAGGAAATTCGGGCGGCTTGCGGGATGGGCAGTGGAGATTGGGAATGCAAGATAATCAAACCACTCAAGCGAGAATTGGGAGGGCAACGCTTCAAGCTTGATTTAATTTATGTATTAGGCATTGACGACCCAGTAGAGCGCATTCGGCAACAAGCGCTACTGGCTCCCAGATATCAAATGAGCGCGGCTATGTTGGCGCAAGCGATCGCCGCAATGAAGCAACGCACTTTTACCCCAGAGGTAAAGGTTTATGACCTAGATGAACTATTTGATTTAGAGAGCAAAGGCATAGACTGGGTAATCCCAGAGTTATTGCCCAGGGGAGAATCAGTTATCTTGGCCGCCAGTCCAAAGGCAGGGAAGACGTTACTTGCAATTGACGCAGCGTTTGCGATCGCAACTGGTGAGAGCTATTTCTTAGGCGAAACAACCAAGCGGGGTAAGGTACTTTTAATTTCTGTTGATGAATCGCTAAACAGCACCAAGTCCAAATTACTCAAGCGCGGGTTCCGTCGCCAAGATAAAGAATATATCCGCGTCCTGTCACAGTGGACAATTGACCAGATGGGCGTTCTGGAAGCGGAGTTAGAGGACTTTCGCCCGGATGTGGTGATAGTGGATAGTTTGCGGCGGATTAATCACGGTTCCCAGATTAGTGAGAATAGCGCGGAGTTCGCTGACAACATATACACCCTCAAGGAAACCTGCGGGAGGTATGGAGCATCAAGCATTTTAATTCACCATAACAACAAAAATAGTGAAGCATTGGGCGTGGGCAGGCTTCGTGGTTCATCTGCGATCGCTGGTGCGGTGTGGGGAACTTGGCAACTTGACCATATCCCCAAAGAAGACCCAAACAACAAGAAAAAACTAATCATTGACCCCAAAGATCCGAAGCGAGTATTAAGTGTGTTCGCCCGTGACACAGAAGGACAAACATTCAATATTGAGTTCAACCCAGAAGATAACAGTTGGGTGAGACTAGGCAGCGATACGCCAGAAGAGAAGGAGCAGGGAACACTCAGGGAGCGGATACTCAATATTCTAGGAATCAATGAATCTGGGTTGAGTGGAAGCGAAATAATCGAGCTTTTGGGGATGACGAAAGAAGAGGGTAGAGGAGTTTACACCACCCTAAACCGCATGGTCAGTAAACGGCTAATCTCGTGTAAACCAGCACCAGGCGATAAGCGGTACAACATTTACACGTTGCCAACAAAAAACTCTACCCCCCCCCCTCCTATACATAATGATCCAAATGTTGAGTATGACTCTGAAACCATTAACCAGCAATACTTACAAAATACTCAACACATTACTCAACACCCTTTAAAAATTACTCAACACCCAAATCAGGTAATCGACCCTGTTGAGTCCTTAAACGTAGATACAGTAAGCAACGTAGCGATACTCAACACCTCTGATGAAAATGTAGGGGGAGGGGGTAATTTTCTATCTGTTGAGTATTTTGAAGCTGAAAACGAGTCTGTCTTATCTGACACTAACTATGAGGAAAGTACGGTAAGGGAAGGGGATACTCTTGCAACGCCCCCCCAGGACATAATTACGGTAGATAAAGTGATCGCCCAATCTGTATTAAAAAGCGGGCAAAAGGTTGAGTTTTTGAGTGAGAGCGATCGCCAATGGTACAAAGGAACAATTGAGAGCATTGAATCTGAGTCTGGGTACTTTGTAAAAGCGATGATTAGATATCAGGCTTTTGGTAAATCACGCCAGGAAACAATATGTAGACAGGATTGGTTAAGAGCGATGCCTACGGCGGTAAACTACGCGCAATCTTAAAGTGTCGCTGTGTCGTAGCGATCGCGGATACGCCCCTAATTTGCCCAGAATTCCGCTATGATTCCGCCATCGCTTAGACTGGCTTGCTGCAAGCAGTCCCGCTATTCCCCCGTTATTCCCCCCCCATTCCCCCAGGCGTTCACCATCGCTCAAGTAGTTTGCTGCAAACGAAGAGAACTGAACCATGAATAAAAAACCGACCAAAGTCAGCGCCAACAAAGCCCACTTGAAATGCTTCTCTCACCCTGGTTTCTCCCAGGCACAGGTAATAGCTCGTGCTGGCAAGCTTCCGCCCGAAGCGGAAAATTTCACCGCTATTCTCGACGGCGTTTTAGAACGCACGAAAAACACCAAAGACGGCGACTGGGCAGACATCGAATTTATCTTGCATTCCCAAATCGCCATGCTCAACACGCTAGCGGCCAATTTTATGAATAAAGCGATCGGCGGATATGAGGCCCCAGAAGTGCTGCGAGTTTTTCCCCAGATGCCCTTAGAATTTGCAAGCCTCAGCCTAAAATGCCAAGCCGAAATGCGGAAGTGCATAGCGCTGCTACATGAAATCAAAAACCCCAAAAAGCCCACACAGTTTATAAAAAACTACGTCAATCAACAACTCAACCAGCTACAGGTAGAGCAACAAGAACTAAAGCAGCGACTAGAGGCAAATAACCATGCCCCGATGGACTTTACAAGCAAGGGAGAGGCAGAGGCAGTTGATACAGCAGTGGCGACCGTGGCAGCATAGCGCGGGGCCGGTGACGCTAGAGGGGAAAGCGATTAGCGCTCGTAATAGCTATAAACACGGGATGCGGAGCGCCTTCATGGTTGCCTTGAAAAGGCAGATCAAGATATCTTCTCAGTTGAAGAATTTTCTTAAAAATTTCGAGAGCGAGAATTGACAAACGAACTATTCACGCGGGTAGTTTTGTGTGAAATCTGTGGTGAATCTGCGGAATTTTTATTTTAGAATCACCGCGCATAGTACGCTAAATTTTTTTGAGCTAAAAACCCAAAATTCAACCGAATTCCCAAAAGTTGCTTGTTACCAGTTGAAAATATATATGCTAAATTCTCTAACAGAGCTGGAGGATGCTTATACCAATTCACGATTTGCAATGGGCTACGCTACGCTAACGCAATGACGCTCTCTACGAGACGCTGCGCGAACGCGGACTCGCTAACTGGAGGCGGAGCGTCTCCGGCTTTGCGCTGCGCTAACGCAATGAAAAAACGCAAGATGCAGCAAAGCTTTGATGGTTTACATCTGTATCAGATTTTTCGTGAAATGGTATTACTACTATATAGAAAGAATGTCGTTAGATTTTCACTACAACATCCACCTCAAAGAAAAAAGATTTAAAAATGACTCATCCTGCCCTCACTAAAGGAGCTGTTGCCACTGTCACAGGCGGTGCTGCCGGGATTGGATTGGCAGCGGCCAAGCAGTTCGCACAGCTCGGACTCCGTGTCTGCATTGCTGACGTAAATGCGGATCGGCTACGTGGCGCGGCTGAAGAGATTGCGATCGAAGCAAATGGTCGAGTGGACGACGTGTTAACTATGGAGACGGATGTCAGTCGTGTCGATGACCTACGCAAGCTTGAGGCCGCAGTACGCGATCGCTTCGGTGGCACAGATATTCTCATGAACAATGCTGGTATCAAGACTGGCAGCAGCATCTTCGGTTCTGGTGAGAACTGGCAGCGCGTGCTAGATGTCAACCTTTGGGGCGTGATCAACGGCACTCAAGTCTTTGTGCCGAGCATGATTGGGCGTGGTCGGCCAGGCCTGGTCATCAACACAGGTTCAAAACAAGGAATTACCACCCCGCCTGGTGATCCGGCCTACAATCTCTCCAAGGCTGGTGTGAAGGCTTTCACGGAGTCCCTACAGCATGAACTCCGCAACACGCCAAACTGTAAAATCAGCGCGCACCTGTTGATTCCCGGCTTTGTGTTCACAAACCTGGCTGCGTCAGGTCGCACCGAGAAGCCGCCAAGTGCCTGGACTTCGGAGCAGACCATCGACTTCATGATGGAGCGGCTGGACGTTGGAGACTTTTATATTCTCTGCCCTGATAATGATGTGCATCGTCAGCTCGATGAGCGACGCATCCTTTGGGCCGCAGGCGATATTGTCGAGAATCGCCCCCCTCTCTCTCGCTGGCATCCAGATTATGCACAATTGTTCGAGGCGTTCGCTCAAAAAACCTAGAGGTGATGCTATCAAAATTGCGGTTTAAAACCCGTCCTCCTGAGAAATAATTTGAGCAGAGGGCGCTGCGGATTCAAGGCACTTACTCGAAATAAAATGCCCAGCCGTCGATGAAAGCCCTTCTCTTTCAGAGACGCGATCGCAAACGGGGCGAAAGCGCCTAAATCCTTGGGTCGAGCCAAAATATATTTTATACGGCTGGGCATTTTATTATTTGGATCTCCCCAATCAGACCACGAGCCAAATCAAGGTTCGGAAACTTACTGAAGTGGCATCACATCATGGAAGTGCTTGTAGTCCAAGTAGCGATCGCCATCGGGCGCTTTATACACCAAATTCTTAAAGCGATAGTTCCAAAGAATATCTTGAGGAGCATAAGTATGACGGGCATACATCATCTGAGTGACCGTCTCATCGACACCACTGAGGCTGACAACAATGATGCTATTAGTTTCAACTAACGCTTCCGCTGTCACGCCAGACAGGGGGCTAGATTCGTCGATTGGGTGCAGTACAAGCCACGATAAGGCGAAACTCGGTGAGTGACTGCGAACCAGAGACAAGTCGTAAATCCGACGAATATATTGTCCTTCTGCGGTTACTTCATCTCGCAGTAAATAAACTTTAAGCTGAGCTTCTAATATCTGATTGCTGCGCTGATTTGCCATGCGAAAGCTCAAAGTGGGCACTGACTCGTGCGGCGAGATGGTTGCTACTTCAGTAAAGACCACTCGTGCAGTCGGGTTAGAGAACCGTGCAAAGGCTAACCCGGTTAACATCGCGATCCCGATCAGGCTAGACATTGATTCGATCATAACAACTGTATTTGCATAAACAGTTTGAGGAAACATTGCGCCATACCCGATCGAACCCAACGTCTGCACGCTAAAAAAGAAGCAATCCCAAAACGAACCTGGAGCTGCATTTGCAACGCAGTCTCCTCCGGCTAGAAATAGCAGCGCAAACATTACATTTGTACTCAGGTAAGCTCCGACAACCAAAGCAGCAAATCCTTGCCAGGGAATTGTCAGAATCAAATGATAGGGATCACGCCAATGAGAATACCAAGCATTCATCCCGACAATGTTAAAGCGTCCATCTTGAATGTGAATTTGGACACGACGAGGACGGCGACGGCGGGTGCTGAGTTTGGCAAAAAGAGAGTTCATCAAATTTTCTTCCCTCAAGAAGCTAAAGTGATTTCATCCTCAGTTTAAGAATTGTGGACTGTAGCAGCGATCAAACTCTCAACATCCGAAACTGAACAACCAGCAGCAAGTACGGTCAATCCTCAAAGGTGGTTACGTTGCAAAAACAGAAGCAGCAGGTAGTAGGGTGAGAAGATCCTGTCTGGAAAGCTCTCATGTCCCAGTCCAACCCTTTTAAATGGCGGCATTATGAACTAGAAATCATTTTTTTTACTACAAAAACACTACAAAAGTAGTTGAGGTTTCGCCAAACAGCAAGTGAAAGCGAATACAACGACAGTGATCCAGGAATGCGATTGCCTAGATAGCCAGGGTTGATTATGGCAGGACTGTGCCAAAACGGGAAAATTGTACGCTAAGGAATTAGTTCAACTCCTCAACTTATTACCAGTTAACGGTTTCAGCTTAATTTAA
>NZ_JBALCN010000038.1:0-109831 GCF_036919615.1 Nostoc sp.
CCAACTTACATTTGAGCAGGTAATTTCTGTCTCTTCTTATAACTTTATCCTGGAAGCTCTATTCTATGCAGCTTCACATTGAATTGGTATTAGCTGGTAATTTCTTTTTCGGAAATCACCTAATTAGTCAATCGACAAATGTACAAAGCGGGAGATGGGACTCGAACCCACGACGTTCACCTTGGGAAAGTGACATTCTACCACTGAATTACACCCGCAAATTGCTGCCATAAACTTAGAGCTAAAATGAAGCATACCACTATTTACAGCTGTTTTCAATTGGCTAGAACATAGACTGTTTTAGCAACTGTTGATGCATGAGTCCTGTGGCTGTTCAGATTGGGAAATCTTTTTAGCTAGCTGATCACGGCACTTACTACCATATTTAACTATAGAACAATGTCCTCACCTTGCTCAGTGAAGCGAACCTCTTTAATATTCCATTGGGCATTACTCTTTAGGGTTTTACGGAGACTGCCAAATAGAGCAAACTGTTCACAACTAGAAAGAGAAGTTATTTGTCGCTTTGACTCAGGAGATATTCGCAAATCAACTGTAGCAATGCCATTTTTGATCTTGACGCGATACCCAGACAAGCTAAAGTCGCTTGTATCTCGTTTTTCTAAGATTTTACCCACTACATTTTTCACTGGTTCCTCGGCTGGTACTGAAACCTTTTCTGGAATTAGTTTTTGACATTGAGTATCACTTGTGTATAGTGTAACCTTGGTAGTTTTGCTAGTGGCGGCTTTAGAAGTTGGTGAGGAAGGCGTATTTTCCTTAGGAGATTCTTGATTGGGAGATTTTTCTCTCAACTGAGCTACGCTAGGAGTTTGGCTGGGAGTCTGAGACGATGCGCTATTCGTCGGTGTTGTAGTAGGAGATAGCGAAACGCTGTTAATATTACTAGCGGTGGGGTTAGAACTACAACTGCTGAGGCTAACAATCATTGTCACAAAAATAAGGGGTAAAAAATATCTCTTGGTTGTGTTCATAATTTTGCTCATAAGTGATGTTGCTGCTATTAACTTCCGTGCTGCTGGTATCAATTCCGCATAAATTTGTGAATCTTGAGCCAGTCCATAAAGTGTCAACCTGGAATCTGTTAAAGTCGAAGGTTACTACTATGTACCGAAATTACAACCCACATTCCGCGCTTCATCTCGTAGTACGCTGGTATTGCAGTGGGGCTAATTATAGTTGAGTAGCGATCGCTAAAAACCGAGAAAATATAAGTGTTAATACTTAATTAAATAATTATTTTTTGTAAAATTTATTGAAGCATTAAAATATGATATTTTGAAGTGCAGAATGTGGATTATAAAATTTATAGTATCTTGCATAAAACTAAAAAACTAGATTGATTGATATTTGAGGGTTCGATAAACAACATTCTCAAACTTAGGAACTCTAACTAAACAAATGATTGCAATATTTTTAGAAGATTCAAAGCAATGATTATCGTCATGAAATTAGGGACGCCATCAGTAGAAATTGAGCGTGTTATTGAAGAAATTCGTCGTCATGAAATCACGCCAGAAATATGCCAATTGTATACATTAATGTATAGGCGGTAACATCTGCCAACTCAATAACGCCTTTATCTTTTGGAAATACTTCTGGGCATTGATATTGTTGGGCGATCGCTTGCATAATCTCCTCAATAAAAGGTTCTGCTTCGTTTGAATTAAGCATAATCACAACAGATGAAAATCGCACTTCAACTTTCCCAACTTACCAAGTGTTATGGTTCTCACCAAGCTGTGAATAATCTCAGCTTGCAGATTGCAGAAGGTTCATTTTATGCTCTTTTAGGTCCCAACGGTGCAGGAAAAACTACTACTCTACGAATGATTGCAGGGTTATTACAACCAGATAACGGAGATATTATGATCTTAGGACATAGTATCCGGCGATCGCCTCAAAAAGCAAAGCAACTTTTAGCATATTTACCTGAAGAGCCTCTACTGTACAACAAGCTACGTCCGATAGAGTATTTAGAGTTTATCGCCGGACTTTGGGGAATTCCTCCTTCTAAAGCTCAATCTTCTGCCGAAGAACTTCTCAAACAATTAAACTTGTGGGACAACAGAGGAGATTTTAGTGAAACTTTTTCGCGAGGGATGAAGCAAAAACTTGCTTTAGCAGGGGCATTAATTCATCAGCCGAGAATTATTATCTTAGATGAACCGCTAACAGGATTAGATGCAGCCGCAGCCCGCTTAGTCAAAAATATGCTCGCTGAGTATGTAAACCAAGGTGGTGTGGTAATTTTAACTACTCACATTATGGAAATTGCCGAGCGGATGGCGCAGCGAATTGGGATTATTAATCATGGGTACTTAGTTGCTGAAGGTACTTTAGATGAACTTAGAACTCAAAGTGGTGAAGTCGGCGGTAGTTTGGAGAGGGTCTTTTTAGAATTAACTCAAGATAATAATGTTGAAGGTGCAAGATGAAAGTCGGGACATTACCTTGGCTTTTGGGCTACGAATTAAGTCTGTGGTGGCGTGAAATTACTGTTAGACCTTTAGTAATATTTTTTTTCAGTATTTTTGCACTTTTGGGTAGTGTTTATTTAACTTGGTTATGGGTTACGTTTGGTAATATTCGAGGTGCGATATCATTTAATACCATACCAGATTCTGCTATTTGGATAGCGGTAGTAGTTTGGTTATTTGGATTTTACTATAGCTTTATCCAAGCGATGAGAAGTAGCTTGATGGGGTTATTTGAACGCGGGGATTTAGATTTACTCGTGTCATCACCAATTTCGAGTCAAGTGATTTTTGCGAGTCAAGTGTTAAGAATTGCCCTGAAAACTTTTTTCAGTGGTTGTTTATTTGTAATTCCTGTAAGTTTAATCGCTTTATTACTTGGTATTCCTCAACTTTTAGGGCTTTACCCAGCTTTGATTGGTCTTAGCTTAAGTGCTACAAGTTTAGCAATGTTATTTGTTTTAGCACTAGTTCGTGTGATAGGTGCAAAACGGACGCGAATTTTTGCTCAAGTTCTGACAGCTTTATTTATCATCACTATATATTTAATTTCTCAATTACCTAATCTCCTGAAAAAAACAGATGGAAACACAGGATCAATTTGGTTTAAGTTAGAACATTGGTTAGCAGAAGGAAACTTTTTGAGTGCTGATAGTTGGGTTTGGTTTCCTGCAAGGGCTATTTTCTTTGATCCGGTGTCAGTAGTGTTAGTGTTGTTAATTAGTATCAGTTTGACATGGTTAACAGTGGAAGTTTTACATCGTTATTTTATTGCAGGTACACAGCAGGAAATTACAAGTGAACACCGTCAACTGCGCCCTACCCAAATAACTCGCCTTGTTGGTGGTTTTAATCGTGTTGCTTTACTTAAAGAATGGCGGATTATGCGGCGCAATCCTTATTTAATTTCACGCCTATTTCTGCAAATATTTATCCTCACATTCTCATCTTTGAGTATATTACGACAACATAACAATGGTGCTATTTTAGGGATAAGTTTAGTGTTGGCAGAAACTTTGACATCAAGTTTAATCCGAATTTGCATTTCTGGGGAAGAAGCACCAGATTTGCTCAAATCTTCACCAGTCAATAGTTCAAAGCTGCATCAATTGAAGTTGTTAGCGGCATTAATTCCTATCTGGTTATTGATATCACCACTGTTTATTGTTTTGATAGTCAACGGTAAACCGTGGTTTATACCAATGGTGGTTTTTTTCGCTGGTACTACTTGTGCAGCAACTCTCAGTCTGTGGAATTCTCGCCCTGTAAAGTTTACAGAATTGTTTCGACGACGGCAAAATAGTAAACTCGATGTATTGTTAAGTTTACTCGAAATTATTTCCTTGTTTTCTTGGGGATGGTTAGGATTTAGCTTGCAACAAGGTCATTTGCACACCGTTTTGACTTTATTGGCTGTGATTGGTTTAGTTGTGGCATTAGCCTATGGGCGTAGTCGTCAGTTAGGGAGTGTCAGCCCCTTTGGGTAAGTCAAAAGTCAAAAGTCAAAAGTCAAAAGTCAAAAGTCAAACATTTTGAACCCCATCAGGACTTACGCAAAATCATGAAAAAACGACCCGCATTCGCGCAGCGTCTGTCTGCGACACGCTGCGCGAACGTAGAGAAGGACGCAAATTTTCTTTCTGGTGATCAATTAAGCCAGATAATAGCAGCAAGATAAATTGCGCCGAGAAAGTTCTTTCACCATTAAAAACAAATTACTAGTTTTCACTACTTTTTTGTTTGGTCAACTGCTGCACTAATAATTGCACTCCCAAAGCCAACAAACCAATTGCCACTATACCAAATATTCCGCTTCCTAAAGCAACTACACCAACAACCAGAGTCCGAACGGCAGAAGAAATCTTAATTACCAATGGATTAATTGAATGGATAGGTTTAGTAGCGAAATTTGTGGCGATCGCAATCATCAGTAAATACACTGCATATCCCATTCCTCCAGAAATCACCGCCCCAGTTAAACAGCGTAACGGAGTCGCTGCTGCCTGTATTTTAGTATCCGTTTGTGGTGTTAAATTTTGGTCACTCATACCATTTTAGATTTTAGATTTTGGATTGGGCTATTAGGAATAATTCTTGGCTATTCCCGGTGCTTCATTAACGAAAAAGAATTATTTAAACAGACGATGCCACTTTAATACCATGTGTGATTGTCCGAGTTACCAACAATTCTAAGTCCTCATCAAGAATTGCTTCTCTCACTTGCAGCAAAACTAGTTCTGCCTGCTGTTGAGATTCAAAAAGAGCAAATACTGTTGGCCCAGAACCAGACATCATTGTTCCTAAAACGCCTTCCTTATTTGCAAACACTTCTCGCAGTTGCAAGACTTGGGGATAGGCTGGCAATACCACGCGCTCTAAATCATTGTGCAGTTTTTGGGCAATTTCTCCCGGATCTTTATCCAGGACAGCTTTTACTATTACTCCTGAATGAACTGCATTAGCACGCGCTACCAAGTTGTCGCTATCTCTAATATCAGAATTACCAAACTGCTGTCGATAGGTTTTGTATGCCCAAGCCGTAGAAACTTCCAGACTGCGGTATTTCCCCAATAATACATATATATTATTTAAACTCGGCAGGGGAGAAAGTTGCTCACCCCTACCTGTGGCGATCGCAGTTCCACCCGCTACACAAAATGGTACATCTGAACCAAGCTTACCTCCTAACTCCTCTAATTCTGACTGAGTTAATTGCAATTTCCACAGTAAATCTATCCCCACCAACACAGCTGCTGCATTCGTCGAACCTCCAGCCAACCCAGCAGCAACAGGAATCTGCTTGTTGATGGTAATCTCCACACCCCCATATTTTGCAAAGGCTTCGGGAAATTGCCTCGCCATTAATTCTGCTGCCCGGTATGCCAGATTACTTCTATCTGTCGGTACTTGTGGGTGGTTGCAGTGAACACGGATGCTATCAGTGCTAATGGAACGCAGATCAATTTTGTCTGCAAGTCCGATACTTTGAAGTATCATGGCTAACTCGTGATAGCCATCGGGGCGATTGCCAATGATTTCCAGATATAAGTTAATTTTGGCAGGGGCAATTAGGCTGTAAGAATGCATTTTGAAAGTTAGAAGTTAGGGGTTATGGATTGCTAGTTGTGAATGGGTGAATTTTGGGTTTTGAATCAAAGCAATCATCTAGATGTTCACTTTTAACTTCTCACTCCTCACTTTTAACTCCTAACTCATTTGCTAGGATTACCCATTGCTGAACGCTGAGGTCTTCGGCTCTGGCTTGGGGATTTATTTCTAATTGTTCCAGTAAGTCGGTCAGGCGATCGCGTTCCATAACAGATTGCAAATTATTTCGTAACATTTTGCGTTTGGCACCAAACCCTAACTTTAAGAAGTTCTCTAACCGTCTTGGGTCAAGTGCTGGTATTTCGATTTTTCGGGGGCGCAATCGCACTACTGCTGAATCAACTTTTGGCGGTGGATGGAATGCGGCTGCTGGAACGGTGCAAATTAACTCGCACTCAGCTAAATACTGTACCCGCACACTCAACGCCCCAAAGGCTCTTGATCCTGGTTTAGCATACAACCTTTCTGCTACTTCTTTTTGTACTAGTAACACTATTGAGTCAAATGGTTCCGGGTTAGGGTTGGCGATTGTACCCAGTAGTTTCTCGATGATTGGCCCTGTAATATTGTAAGGAATATTTGCTACTACTTTATTTGGCTTTTGGAAATTGGCAAAGGCTAGCAGATGAGATGGTAAATCCAGCGTGAGAAAATCGCCTTGCAGCAATAAGAAATTTTCAGTTTTACCTAATTGCTTTGCCAATAGTTCGCATAAGTCGCGGTCTATTTCAACTGCAACCAGAGATTGTACTAGGGGTAGTAAACGACGAGTCAGAATGCCGGTTCCGGGCCCAATTTCCAGGATGCGTTCGCATTCTGTACACTCTGCTGCTTGAATAATTGCGTCGAGCGCCTTTTCACTTTTGAGCCAATGTTGAGCAAAGACCTTGCGCGGTCGGATCATCTGTATTTATTGCCTAGTCTAGTTTTTAGCTTTTGAAAGAAAATTCATTTGGTAGAATCACTGGGCGGTATTACCCACCACACCTCTCTATATTTAATTCGCTACGAATCAATGAAATACTGTAGTAAGCTTAGACTTTCGTCTGAGTTTTTGTTTGAGGTTTCGATACCAGAGGGGACATCGTATATACCAGCGCATAGACAGTAGAATAATCTTGCATTGGAAATGTCACCATAGAAAATAGTTACTTGCGGTTTATCAACGGGGTATTTTTAACTGCTCAATTATCTGCCTTCTGCACTTTTACCAGACCAGCACTGGTTTTTGCAACACAACCGTATTGTCAACCCCATCTGCACAATATAGGTTGTTTAACCAGATATGTTATTAAGACTTGTCCTAGCAACTTATCGAGGTAGAATATGGCTCAGATATTACGCCCTTCCCAGAAAGGTTTGAGGAAAAGCCTTTTTACATCCATTGATATTGCCTTGAGCTTATTGTTATTGATCCCGACAACAGCCTTAGCTGATTGGAACAACAATAGTTCTAATGATCCCCCACCTCAGACTACGGGAACTTCAGGTGGCTCTAGAGGATGTGAAACTAAGTCCGAGACATCTTTAAGTAGCATTCCAGCCCTGATTTTGCTTGCACCTTCCCAAATTTATGGGCAAACTTTGGCAACCCGTCCTACATTCGCTTGGTTTATCAGCAATTCTGCCTCCTGGCAAATGGAGTTTCGGCTTTATCAGTATGACCCAGCTAGCAAACAATCTAAGTTGGTAAAAGAGATCAAAGACAAAAATTTTAAAAGTTCACCAGGAATTATGATGCTATCTCTGTCCAGTCCAGAATTGTTAGTTGGTGGAAGATATCTTTGGCAAGTCGAATTAGTCTGCGACGCTAATCGCCCGTCAGGCAATCCATTTGCTACAGCGGCGATGAAAGTAGTTCTAAAACCAGATTTGAACAAGCGGCTGTCCCAGACTAATAACGTGCTAAATAAGGCAATCCTATATAATCAAGCTGATTTGTGGTACAACACTTTAGGAATCGCTTTAATCTCAAAGGATGAGCCGAAGCTGAGAGAATTAAAGATATCTCTCCTAGAACAGGTAGCAAATGGATCTGAAACCGGTCTGGAAGAACAAATTAAAGTAGAACTTACAAAAAGCGCAATTCATCAATTGCAGCGCTAGTATAAACGTTTAAATTTCAACCAAAAACACTTAAAAATTTCGGTTCTACCGCTTCCCTTATGCTGTGGTATTAAAATTCAGGTTTTATCGGGAAGCTTCAAAACCTGAAAATCCATTTACTCTGAAGAACACAGTTTATAAGACCAGTTTATTTATTCTTAGAGTCCATAAAAGGAACGATAGAGCCAAAATTTAAAATTGGAGACAATTATTAACGTCTATAGGTTGGGGTAGTTCACAGCCAGTTACCAATCAGGATGAATGGTGCCCAGTATCCAGGGTGACTTTCGAGTTGCTGCTGATGCGTTTGTATCCAGTCTATTTGAGTCACCTGTAAGGCTCTGGCCTTACTTAGTCCACTGTGCCAACTTTGATAAAATTTGGCTATCAGTTGCGCGGTTGCTGCATCATCAACTTTCCATAGAGAACCTATGGCACTTTGAGATCCGGCTTGGATGGCAATACCAGCTAGACCTAGAGTTTCACGATCGCTACCTACTGCTGTTTCACAAGCTGTCAAGGTCAGTAACTCTATGGGATTTTTGCGATCGCGACTATTACTAATTAGTTGATAAAGGTCAGTTATTGTCAATTTTTCATTATAAATCTCAGCTTTCCCAGATTTTTGATGATTTACTTCAACTTTTTTACCAGTTACCAAGAACGTTTCTCTATCATCAATACCAAACTTGCTGTGTGTTGCTAAATGAATTACTGAGTAAGTATTTTTTTCTAACTCTTGTTGCAATCGCTCAGGTGTAAAGTCTTGATCCAGTAAGCCCTTGCTTTTAGGTAAACTCGTTGTAATGGTTTTGAGCTCTAATTTAACTTGACCAAGCGGCTCAAAAAATTTTTCGCCAGCATCAGTTTCAACGGTAGCTGCCTGTGTCAAGCCGAAAGCCAATATTCGTAATTCTTCAGGGTTATAGGGTATTGGCTTGGTTAGAGTCAGGGCTGGGCTAGTAGCGATCGCATACTTTTCAATCAAGAATTGCTTGCCATCAAACAGTGCTGCCATCGGGATATTCCGAAGAATTCCATCTTGAATAAACACTAAAGTTTCGATTTTATCTGTTTCTAAATCTTTGATAAAAGGACGAATTAGCCAGTCATAAACTTGTTCAGCTTTGGCTTTATAACTGTTTTCCAAATCGGAGCGCTTTTCTAGTTTGACTCGTAGGTCATTAATTGCATCTTTGACCTCCTGACTCTTAGCAGGCACCCAAAAAAGTCGTGATTTAAATTTTTGATGATCGTCAGCCAAGGTAAGAATGATCGCCAGGCGCTCTTTCAAGATAATCGAACTCAAGACAGCAGTGTTTTTCCCCACTAATGGGATTGGTTGCTGAATCAGTGCTAAAGCACAATCATTACCTAAATAATTTTGTAGTTCTGCTAGCCTTAATTCATCTATTGCTAAAAGGACAAATTCCAAATTCTGTTGAATATCAGATTCTTCAACAAGATGCTCAGTTTGCTCTAGGCGTAACTCAAGCAACTCGCGGTAAACTGGTTCAACATTGTCTCGAAAGTCAAACTGAAAATCTCGCTGTTCTAAGGTAAGGTCGCTGCGGATACTTTTGAGGCTGTGAATAGATTCTTCATAAAAATTAATCGCTTCTTTCACCCGATCTGTAGCTTTAGATAGGCGTGCTGCCTGCCAAGCCCACAAGTAAAGGCTCTCGTTTGCGACAGTGCCAATAAGCGCTTGTTGAGTCAAATTTATCGCTTGTTGATAATCTTGGAGACATTCATAAACGTGTCCTAACCTGCCTTTAGCAAAAGATTCTGCCTCTGGTTCCTGTATTTTTTGAGTGATTGCCACAGCTTTGTTGAGTAGTTCAACAGACTTGGGTAACAATTCTGACTCTAAGCATTGAGTGGCTGGATCAGTAGTGACCGACTTCACCTTCTGGCTAATGAGTTGTAGAAGATTAGCGACCTGAATTGCTGCATAGGCTTTATCGTGAGAATCGGGCACCTGTTCTAAGACGACGATCGCTTGCTGTAATGTATTGTTAACTATGGCTTTATCCTGACGATGTTGGCCGTAGTAAAGCCTAACTAGACCTAGTAGCGATCGCAGTTCGTTTACTCTGTTGTTTTGGCTACGAGCTAGATTCAGACTTTGTTCAAAATATTGTGTAGCTTGGTTATCATCATTAACCGTGTCTTGCTGGAATTTTTGGACTGCTTTTTGATCCTCTACCTCGTTAGCGAATTCTGCCCGATGCTGATTGCGCTGTGCAAGATTAGCGTAGGTATTCGCTAAACCATTTAAGGTAGAGGCTAGATAAGTTTGATTATTAATCCGCTTGGCTATTTCATAGCTATGTTCAAAATCTTGAATAGCTTGCTCATACTCACCTTGGAGACGATGAGCATTTCCCAGACTACCCCAAGCAGCTACTTCGCCAGGAGAATCTGACTGGCGGCGGGCAATTTCTAGGGCACTATCCTGAGTACATGGCAGATTGATTTGATTTTGACCGCACAAAATGGCAACTGCGCGTCGATGCTGTCCCAGGTTACTGTAGAGTTGAGCCTGTTCTGTAAGCATCCGTCCCACTTTTATCGGCTGGTTTGTTTGACGATAGTAGGCGATAACTAGCTTCAATTCGGCGATCGCTTCCGGTATTTGACCTACTTGTTGGTATGCTCTGGCAAGGTATGTCCGGACATTTATTTCCTCAGCAGAATGACTACTACGCTGTTGATTGGAAAAGAGGTATGCTTGCCAAGACTTGATTGCTCCTTGAATATCGCCAGCTTGATATAACTCAAGTCCTTGCTGTACTGGCTGTGTTAAAGCCGACGATTTAGCTGTTGCTATCTCTGCGATTCCCTTATGCCCAATTGTTAGAGAAGGATGCGCTAACCACAAACATAAGGTTAGCATTGTCAGGAAGAGAACTGCCCAAATGCGACGAACACGGTGTGGTAAGCGTTGCATAATGGCACAAACGAATACTTTAACAACTAAATTTCTTATTTAATCAGCGATCGCTTTAGGCAATGCACAGCCTCGGTGTTGCGATCGCATAACTAAATACAGTATTTCATAAATCTGTTAGAAATTACGCACTGTACAAATAAACAGTAGTATGCATCAGCGCTACTTGTAGGGTTAAGAAGTTTGCCTCACCGAATTTACGATGTTCAAATTTTGAATAATGTAGGACTTACGCAAAAAACCTCTCAAACTCTTATTCCTCCGTGTCGCGCCAGTTGCTTCTCCTATCGGAGACGCTGCGCGAACAAGTCTCTTAACCCGCCCAACGCACTGGCTTCTCTGTGTCTGGAGTGGTTCGTTCTTCCATGACCCGTGCGTAAGTCCTGTAATGGAAAGAAAATCAAGTTCTTTTCTCCCCCTGCAACGCCAGCTCAAGAACAGCCTGCCTTCACACGTCATTTTTAGGTTGGTCGAGTACTAATAGGGCTTAAGCAAGCGATCGCAACACATATTAGTTTAGTATTCAAGGTGTTGGATTCGCTTTTGGTGAAGTTTTAGCAATTTTAGTGAGAAGCGATCGCTGAAAACAGTATTTTTCTAAAATAAAAATTATTGCAATTAACAAGAAAAGTTTCATGACTGAATACGATTACATTGTGATTGGTGCAGGCTCGGCGGGCTGTGTTCTTGCCAATCGCCTCACAGAAGATGGTAAAACAACTGTATTATTGCTGGAAGCAGGCAATCCGGCTAACTTACCAGAGCATCAAGTTCCTCTAGACTGGATAAAACTGTGGGGAACTGAAGTAGACTGGGCATATTTTACGGAAGAAGAACCGTACCTAAATAACCGCAAAATCTCTTGTCCGCGCGGGAAAGTATTAGGTGGCAGCAGTTCGATCAACGCCATGATTTATATTCGAGGCAGTCGGCATGATTATGACCACTGGCAGGAGTTAGGAAATCCGGGTTGGAGTTACCAAGATGTGTTGCCATACTTCAAGAAATCTGAAAACCAGCAGCGAATCAGATCAGAATTTCACAGTGTCGATGGATTATTGAGTGTCACAGATCCCATTGCTCCTAGCGTCACATCACAACAATTTGTGGAAGCAGCCGTTGCACTAGGCTATGAGCGCAATCCTGATTTTAATGGCGCACAACAGTCAGGTGCAGGACTTTATCAGTTGACAGTCAAAGATGGTAAGCGACAAAGTACAGCAACTGCATTTCTATTGCCAATTCTTGAACGCTCCAATTTAACAGTCACTACTAGTGCATTAGTCACTCGGTTACTGTTTGAGGGAACACGTACTATTGGAGTGGAGTATCTGCACCAGGGAACAATACACCAAACCTTTGTGAATCAGGAAGTGATTCTAAGTGCTGGCACGTTCGATTCACCCAAATTGCTGATGCTCTCTGGGATTGGCAATGCAGAACATTTGAAATCGCTAGACATTCCCGTAGTTGTTGATTTGCCTGGTGTTGGTCAAAATCTCCAAGATCACCCTGACGTCGGCGTTGCATACCAAGCCACTCAGGATTTACAACCTGCCTCAACCAGTAATATCGCCGAAGCTGGATTGTTCTTACATACTGAAGGTCGTTTAGATGTTGCACCAGATTTGCAGTTTTTCTCTGGCCCGATCTTGTGGGCACATCCTACCTATGCCCGCCAAGGCCCAGGATTCGGAGCTGTAGCTTGTCTGATTAATCCTCAAAGCCGTGGTAGTCTCACCCTGCGTTCTGCTTCTCCCAAAGACCCACCGATAATTCAGATGAACTATCTTCAGAGTGAATCCGATTTGCAAAAGCTGCTTGCAGGAATCAAAATTCTTCGACAGATATTCCACTCAGATGTATTTGATGAGTTCCGAGGTGAGGAAGCTGCTCCCGGTGCTGAAAATAAGAGTGATGAAGCATTCCTAGCTTACATTCGGGAAACCTGCGACAGTGTATATCACCCTGTCGGCACTTGCAAAATGGGAACAGACTCTGATTCAGTAGTAGATCCCGAACTGCGGGTACATGGTGTTGAAGGGTTGCGTGTCGTGGATGCTTCAATTATGCCAACTATCACCACGGGAAACACCAACGCACCCACAATTATGATTGGCGAAAAGGCAGCTGATTTGATTAAAGCCGCAGGTCGTGTTTCACAACAAGCGCTTTTAATAACTACGTAGATATAAAGGAAAATCCCTAAAATCATCTTGCATTTATGCAATTACTCACTGAAGTAAGCAAATGTGTTGCCAAACTCAAGCAAATCCTCCCTGATTTCTCAAAAATTGACTATTGAACCGATGAGAGTGATCGCGATGATCGCTCTCATTGGGGAAAATAATTAATCTTGGTAATAATTAGTGCCTTCTTGCAGTTTAAGTAGAATGTATCAACCTGCAATGCCAATGTATCGACTTACAATGCCAATGTATCGACTTACAATGCCAATGTATCGACCTGCAATATTAATGCATTGAGGCGAAATTTTATAGCAATTGCTGTAATGCCCCTTCCACGAGCGTAGAAGGTTTTTGTTTTGGGTAATTTCATGACTTGTGTACACTACCGTAGCCGAAGCGGGGAGAGGTTTGGAGAGCAAAAAGTTTGAGCATCGGCTGACGGCGTAGACTTGCCGAAAGCATCAAAGCTTTTCAACAGAGGGGTGAGACCAAATTTATCGAACTCACATTAAGTTATATCAGTGTGGGCAGAGAAAAATTTCCAATTGCCTGGATACAAAAATCATTGCCACCAAGTACTTACTACAGGCCAGCTCAACTCGCAGACAGTGCCTTGTGGAGAGTGAGGAAATCGTCGAAACTTACCTCTTAATTTTCGGGCTAAATCTTGAGCTTGGTCTGTTCCACCACCACCACTTTGATAGTTAGATTTGGATAGAATTCCAACTCCATTATCAATTATTTGCAAGCAATACTCGCTTGCTGAACGCGTACAAACAACATCAAGACGGGTAGCTCGTTGCGAATGTTTTCCGACATTACATAATGCTTCTTGCAAAAACAGGTACAAGCTTCGCTTTTGATCTGCATTTAGGTAGCACTCTTCTAGTGGCTCAAAATTGGGAGGAATAAAACTTTGAATTGTCTCAAATCCTTGAAATTTTCTTTGTAAGGTACTGTCATAAATATGATAAAGTAACTCAGCAATTGGAATTTGGAGATCGAGAACTACATTTCCCTCTAAGTAGAGACTGTCATTGCGACTCAGCATTTCTTGACTAAGAGAATCAGGGATACTTCGTAACTCCCGATTCACTTGTTCAAGTTGCGATCGCAATTTCTCAGTTTCTATGTCTTCTTCACCAAGACTCCTTAAAATGACAGCCAGAGTTTGCAGAGGGCCATTATGGATTGTCTCAAAACAGCGCTTGAGAGTTAAACTGCGTTGTTCGAGTAATGTTCTTAAATCTCGGTCGAAAAAAGATGTTGTCAGTCCTGCACCTGTTAGAGATAACAAGGTTGGTACTAAAGGAATCCACCAACCCACAACTAGGAGAATATAACAAATTCCCACAAGTCCGATGCTAGCTAACCCAAGGCTCAACAATGTTTTTGCCGGAGATTGCAGGATTAAACCCAGAATTATGCCAAATAAACCCCAAGTTAAAATCCATAAATATTCCCAAAAATCTGGCCACACTTTTAACAGTGGTCGTCCGTCTAAAACATTACTAATAATTTGGCTTGTGGCATGGGCATGAATCTCTACACCATAAATCCATTGATACTGATTAGCAGAATTTTCAACTCCTAAATCTCTAGTATAAAGTGTACGTTTGACTGCTGAAGTGGTAAATCTATCTTTGATACTGGAGGCAGTCATGCCAATAATCACGATGCGATCGCGAATCCAATTGGGATCAAATTTTTTAGTGAGGACATCTCTCAAAGATAAGGTGCGAAAAGGTTCGGGATGAGAGCGAAAGTTTAGTAATATCTGAAAACCATTAGCATCAGTTCCCACATATCCACCAGAATTGGGGAGAAAGCGAACTAGCCGACTCGAACCAAATTGAATCGGGTCGTAAGAATGACTGCCATGATCAAATACAATTCCTTGTTCGCGCAAATAGAATTGTGCTAAACACAGAGGTAAGGAGTATTTAAGTTTTCCCGTGTGAGTCTTACTTGCCAACAAGTTACGTCGTAGCTTGCCATCAGGGTCAACTATTACATCTGCAAAGCCGACTCGTTCAGCAGGTAACTCAGGCGGTGGCTTAACATTAAAAGTTCGTTTCTGATTTAATGCAACTTCAACTCCAATAATATTTACATTTTTTCTCAAGACAAGTGCGAAGTCTGCACGATCTGAATTAGTATCTTTGTCCTTAAAAAGATCCAGACCGATGACTCTAGGTTTGTAAGTATGTAGAATGCTCAACATTTTAGCAATTTTTCTATCCGGTATAGGATAGCTTCCTACATAGCTAATATCGTCTTCATCAATACCGACAATTACCACCCGTTGATCGATAGCTTCATTAGGCCGCACCCGTAATAATTGATCGAATACAAGCCACTCTTGTGATTGCAATAATCCTATTGAACGAGCAAGCATGAGAAATACTACTATTGAGAGTCCTGGCACCACTACTTCTCGCCAGAGTGGCAGTTGGTGGTGAACTTTTTTCCAAAAATTGCCTTTTATAGTAAGTACGAACTTCATCAATTAATTAATTAATCCGATTTTTCTAGCTGCGATCTCAATTTGAATTCTCAATTCTTTACCAGGTTCGTCATAAACACCCAGTGAATCTTGCAATCTAATCCAGTAATTTCTGACAGTGCGATCGCTTACTTGCATTTGTTGAGCGATCGCTTTATCTGTTAAGCCTTCTTGATATTTAAGCGTCAGTACCTCTATCCATTTTCGGTCAAATTCTGGGCGCGATCGCAATTCTGAAGACAAATAAATAGAGCCGCGTAGTACCAAATCAATAAACTTTAACATTTCCCGGATCGGTAAGGACTTATCCATAGCGGCAAACCCACCTTCATAGGTATTAATCATCGGTTTGAGACGTACTAACGGTTTGACATTGGTACTCAGCACCACTAAGTTAGGGGCAAGAGGGCTTTCCATCAAAGTTTTGATAAGTTGCATACCAACCTCCGTCTGGGCAAGAGCTTGAGGCTTTTCTGGTAGACATAAATCCACAATTAATAAATCTGGGTGGTAGCGTTCAAATTGCTGATATGCTGTCTGGGCATCCTGGGCTGCAAGGATTTCCGCTTCTGGATATTTCTCCTTTAGCGCTGGGATTGTACCTTGAAGAATTGCTTCATGGTCGTCAACGACTAAAAATTTTTGCAAAGTTTGCTTTGACTCTTGGCTCATAACTGGTGTAATTTTAATAGCTTTATTTAAAGTACCAAAAATAGAGTAAATCTAACTTTTTGTGACTAGAACTTAACTTACCATTTAGTTAAACTTATCGTTCAAAACTAGAATACAAATAATCAACTGACTGCGTGTTGCAGTTTGAGGAATTTAGTTTTCCAAAATTGGAAAATCAGCATTTTAGTTAAAGAATATGACAAATTGTTAAACTTGATGACGTAGTATGAGTACTGGTTGTGAGGAGTCAAGAAGTTTTGTGAAAGCTAAATTAAGGTGTTATCAAAGCTGGAAATCGCTGCTATTTGGTTCTGGGGCGATAACTATAACGGGATGCTGTGCTTTTGTAATGACTAGCCCCGTGTACGCCCAAATTATTCCTGATAATACACTTGAGGTCAATTCCAGTGTTGCACCAGGATGCACAGTTTGCACGATTGAGGGAGGAACAGTTCGGGGAAACAACCTGTTCCACAGTTTTAGCGAGTTTTCCGTACCTAAAGGTGGGGAAGCATTTTTCAATAATGCGACGCAGATTCAGAACATCCTGACTCGCGTTACAGGTAACTCAGCCTCAAATATTGATGGGATGATTCGGACAAATGGCACTGCAAATTTATTTTTAATCAATCCGAATGGAATTATCTTTAATTCCAATGCCTCCCTGAATATTGGCGGTTCGTTTATTGCAAGTACAGCTAATAGTCTTAATTTTAGTGATGGTATAAAGTTCAGCGCTGTAAATTCTCAAACTCCACCTTTGCTGACTATCAATGTACCCATTGGCTTACAATTTGGAACGAATCTGGCAAATATTCAAGTACAGGGTTCTAGTTTAGGAGTTAATCCTGGTCAGACCTTAGCACTTGTAGGCGGTAATGTGCAGCTTGATGGTGGTCAACTCATCGCTCCGGGTGGAAATGTGGAGTTGGCAGGTATGGCAGACACTGGTACAGTTGGTTTGAATATTAATGGCTCATCCCTTGGTTTAAATTTTCCTGATGGGGTTGAACGAGCTGATGTATCTCTGAGTAATGGCAGTGGTGTCAATGTACTCGCTGGTGGTGGAGGTAGTATTGCGATCAATGCCCGTTCCTTAGATATGACTGGAGGAAGTACAGAGCTACAGTCAGGGATAGCATCAGGGTTGGGTTCTGTTGACTCACAGGCGGGAGATATTGAAATTAATGCAACAGAGGCAATAAACCTGAATAGAAGTCGGATCTCTAATACCGTGCAATCAACGGCTGTAGGTAACAGTGGTGACATCAATATTACGACCGGATCGCTTTATACAAGAAATGGTGGTGTACTGAATACTGAAACCTTTGGACTAGGGGATGCGGGCAGTATAAACATAGTTGCCCGTGATACCGTTTCCTTTGATGGGACGACTAGCTCCAATAGATCGAGTCAGGCATCCAGCGCTGTACGACCAACAGGCGAGGGCAAAGGTGGCAACATCAACATCACAACTGGGTCACTTTCTGTTACCAATGGTGGTGAGTTGGTTGCTACCAACTATGGTGGAAAGGGGGATGCAGGTAGGGTAGATATCGTTGCCCGCGATCGCGTTGTCTTTGATAAAGGACTTGGTAATATCCCGACCGGAGCATTCAGCAATGTGTTCCCAAACGGGGTGGGCAACGGTGTCGGTATCAATATTACCACTGGGTCACTTGATCTGAAAAATGGCGCTGTATTGAATGTCACAACCCAAGGAAAAGGAAATGCAGGTAATGTGAATATAGTTGCCCGCGATACTGTTTCCTTCGATAGGGTTACCTCGGTACTCAGCGCAGTCAGCAAAGAAGCCGAAGGTCAAGGAGGCAACATCAACATCACGGCGGGGTCGCTTAGAGTCAGCAATGGCGCTCGACTGATTGCTGACACCTCTGGACTAGGGGATGCAGGCAGTATAAACATAGTTGTCCGTGATACCGTTTCTTTTGATGGGGCGAGTCCGACGAGTAGACGCAATAGATTCACTTGGGCATCCAGCGCTGTCCAACCAACAGGCGTGGGCAAAGGTGGCAATATCAACATCACAACTGGGTCACTCTTTGTGAGAAATGGTGGTGAGCTGATTGCTACCAACTATGGTGGAAAGGGGGATGCAGGTAAGGTAGATATCGTTGCCCGCGATCGCGTTGTCTTTGATCAAGGACTTAGTAATCTCCCGACTGGAGCATTCAGCAATGTGTTCCCAAACGGGGTGGGCAACGGTGCCGACATCAATATTACTACTGGGTCACTTGATCTGAAAAATGGCGCTGTATTGAATCTCACAACCGAAGGAAAAGGAAATGCAGGTAATGTGAATATATTTGCCCGCGATACTGTTTCCTTCGATGGGGTAAGTGCGGTAGTCAGCGCAGTGCAGCCAGGAGCCGAAGGTCAGGGAGGCAACATCAAAATCGCAACTGGGTCACTTTCTGTTACCAATGGTGGTGAGTTGGTTGCTACCAACTATGGTGGAAAGGGGGATGCAGGTAGGGTAGATATCGTTGCCCGCGATCGCGTTGTCTTTGATAAAGGACTTGGTAATATCCCGACCGGAGCATTCAGCAATGTGTTCCCAAACGGGGTGGGCAACGGTGTCGGCATCAATATTACCACTGGGTCACTTGATTTGAAAAATGGTGCTGTATTGAATGTCACAACCCAAGGAAAAGGAAATGCAGGTAATGTAAATATAGTTGCCCATGATACAGTTTCCTTCGATGGGGTAAGTGCCAATGGTACAAATGTCACCTCGGTAGTCAGCGCAGTGCAGACAGGAGCTGAAGGTCAGGGAGGCAACATCAACATCACGGCGGGGTCGCTTAGAGTCAGCAATGGCGCTCTACTCAGTGCTGCTACCTCTGGACTAGGGAATGCGGGCAATGTGAATATATTTGCTCAAGATACAGTCTCCTTGGAAGGAACGGGCAACAATGGAAGCCCCAGTCGAGTACTCAGTACTGTGGAATCGACAGGCGTAGGCAAGGGGGGTGATATTAACATTACAACCGGGATGCTGTCTTTGAAGGATAGGGCCCAAGTAACGGTGAGCAGTCAAGGGTCAGGAATTGCAGGCTCATTAATAGCTGAAGCTAACTCTATCTATCTTGACAACAAAGCAACAATCAGTGCTGACACAAATGGAGGACAGGGAAATATTAATTTGCGATCGCGCGACTTGTTGCTACTACGCCGAGGCAGCAGCATCACTACCAACGCTACTGGAAAGGCAGCTGGTGGTAATATTACAATTAATACTAACAACCTAGTCGCTGTTCCAAAAGAAAATAGCGACATTAGCGCCAATTCTGAAGATAGTTTTGGCGGTCGAGTAATTGTCAATGCTTCGGGCATCTTTGGCACACAGTTTCGTCTACAACCCACGCTATTAAGTGATATTACAGCTAATTCTGCTCGTGGTTCTGAATTTAATGGCGTAGTACAACTCAACACGCCTGATGTTAACCCTAGTCAAGGCTTAACTGCTCTGCCCACAAACATCATCGATACTTCCCAATTGATTGCCAATAGTTGCATTGCCCGAAATAAACGGCCAAAAGGGAAATTCATCATCACGGGGAACGGAGGTTTGCCAGTAATGCCAGATGACCCCTCAATTGCACCCTATCAGACTTATCAGATTCCAACTGTTCAGAGTGCAAGTATCTCAAGGAGACAAGAAAACCCTCTCAACCCCAAAAACCCTACTACTAGCAACAAACCTTACCATTTTGTTAAATCTGCGCCACTGATTGAAGCTGAGGAATGGATGTATGGATCTAATGGTGAGGTAATTCTCACTGCCTCTGCACCTACTGTTTCGCCTCACAATTCTTGGTCACAACTCCCTACTTGTTCGGGTTTATAAGAAGTTTTAGTTATTTTCATAAATTGACTTTCTAATTTTGTCAAGTCAATTTCCTAACTTGACAATGTGCATCTAATCAAATTTATCTATTGTAAAAGAGTGCAGTGCAGGCAAACACCTAAAATGCCAGCGCCGCACAGACTCAATTTACTAATCTCCCTGAATGGCAAGAGGATCAAACCAATTATGGTTGCCTCGCTAACTTGGGCTGGAGTCCGATGAAACTGGAACTATACAGCAGCACATTGACTAATATTCTTTCAAGTTTAACTAACTCATCGTTCGCGCAATCAAGAATGAGTTTGATGAAATAAAGGATAATATCCAAGCAGGCGATCGTTAACAAAGTAACTGGGACAGCATTAACCCACTTTTGAGGAGTACCCAAACTATACTCACGCTTTCCGGCTATCAAATTATTGACCAAATCGGTGAAAGCAGTAATTCTCTAATATATCGAGGCTACAGGGAAGCCGATAACCAACCTGTAATTCTCAAAACCCTGCGAGATGCTTATCCTTCGCCAGAACTCATTGCTTGTTACCAGCGTGAATATGACATTATCCACAATCTCCATCTCACAGGAGTTGTCCAAATTTACGCTTTGGAAATTCACCAACAACGGCCAGTCTTAGTGTTAGAAGATTTTGGCGGTAGTTCTTTAGCTCAATTGCAGCTAGCTGGAGAGATAGAGTTAGAACAGTTTCTCCAGTTAGGTAGTTCTATCGTCGAAAGCCTTAGACAAATTCACGCTGTTAACATCATCCACAAAGATATTAACCCTTCAAAGATTGTCTTTAACCCCAACACCAAACAACTTAAAATCATCGATTTTGGTATTTCTACTGTTCTGTCACGATAAACCCAATCATTCAAAAATCTCAATATTCTAGAAGGCACTATTACTTACGTTTCTCCTGAGCAAACAGGTCGAATGAATCGGGCGATCGACTATCGCAGCGATTTCTATTCTTTAGGAGTGACCTTTTATAAATTACTAACAAAAGAAGTGCCGTTTAAAGGGAATGATGCTCTAGCGTTGATTCATTGCCATATTGCTAAACAACCACCACTTTTAAGGGACAGGAAACAGGGGACAGGCGACAGAGAAGAGATTCCCCAAGTCCTTTGTGATATTGTGATGAAACTGATGGCGAAAAATGCCGAAGACCGCTATTAGTCTGCTTCTGGTATTCAGGCAGATTTAGAACAATGCTTGCATCAACTGCAAACCAATGGCAAAATTGATGTCTTTCCGTTGGGTAGTCAGGATGTCTGTGATCGGTTTATAATTCCGCAAAAACTCTATGGACGGGTAAGAGAACTTGAGACGCTATTGGCGGCTTTCAATCGCATTACCAATGGCACTACTGAACTAATATTGGTTGCAGGCTATTCTGGAGTGGGCAAATCAGCTTTAGTAAATGAGATTCATAAACTCATTACAGCCAAACGCGGCAATTTTATTACTGGTAAATATGACCAATACCAAAAAAATATTCCCTACTACGCCATTTCTCAAGGGTTCAATTACCTATGTAATCAATTATTGACCGAAAGCGAATCAGTTTTAAAACAATGGCAAGAAAAAATATTAGCTGCTGTCGGCAATAACAGATAGGTTTTAATTGAAGTCATTCCCAATTTAAAATTGGTGATTGGTGAACAACTTTCTGTAGCTCAGGTAGGCGGGCAAGAAGCCCAAAACCGTTTTAATTTAGTCTTTCAAAATTTTATCAAGGCTATTTGTCAGGCTGAACATCCGCTAGTTTTCTTCATTGATGATTTGCAATGGGCAGATAGTGCTTCGCTAAAACTGCTCAAGATTATTTTAGGCGATCGCAACATTCAAAATTTACTCATCGTCGGAGCCTATCGAGATAATGAAGTAGATTCCATCCATCCATTGGTGATGACTTTAGATGAGATTGAGAAAGAGGGAGGATCTGTATCCAAGATTCATTTAAAAAACCTAACTCCAAAAGATGTGAATGCTTTAATTGCAGAAGCATTGGGCTGTTCAACCATCTTTAGTCAGCCATTAACTAATTTGGTTTGCGAGAAAACTCAGGGTAATGCCTTCTTTATTACTGAATTTTTGAAATCTCTCTATACAGATATGCTACTTAGTTTGGATTATTCAAAAAAGCAGTGGCGCTGGGATTTAGAGCAGATTCAAGCCAAGGAAATTACTGATAATGTTGTGGAATTAATGACAATAAAAATTGTCAATCTGGCAGAAGGCACTCAGAAAAATTTGCAGTTAGCTGCTTGTATTGGGAATAACTTTGATTTATCCACATTGGCAGTTATTTCTCAGCAATCAGTCAAGCAAGTATTAGACCACTTATTACCAGCACTACAAGAAGGTTTAATTGTTCAAGTCCAAAACAAAATCGCTGTTAAGTATCTAGCTATTTATTGGCAATTAACCTTAAATCTGCTAGGGGCAACTGAAAATACTTGTCTTTTAAGTGGGGCAGCTTATCGGGAGGAGCAAATGCTATTTTGGCATCGGCAAGCTAGCGATCGCAACGGTCTGGCACATTTATATTTTTCAAAGCTTGTTCTGTGCTATCTTTTCCAAGATTTCCCGCAAGCCGCAGCCAATGCCCAAGAGTTGGAAAAGTATCTAAATGCAGTAATGGCAGGCACAATGATACCACATTTCAATTTATACGATTCTCTGACAGCCTTAGCTTTATATTCTGAGGCGCTGCCGTCTGCACAAAAAGGCTTATTAGAAAAAGTCACAGTCAATCAAGCCAAAATGCAGAAATGGGCGCAGCACGCGCCGATGAACATATTGCACAAACTTTATTTAGTGGAAGCTGAACGGTATCGTGTCTTAGGGCAAAAAGCAGAGGCCATTGAGATGTACGATCGCGCGATCGCCAAAGCTACAGTTCATGAATATCTTAACGAACAAGCGATCGCCAATGAACTCGCTGCCAGATTTTATTTCCAATGGGGCAAAGACAGAATTGCCCAAGATTATCTACTCAATGCCTGTTATGCCTACACTCACTGGGGAGCTAAAGCAAAAGTAGCAGATTTAAAAAAATGCTATCCCCAATTTTTCACCCAAGCCCAAAGAAACTCTCAATTTTCAACCTTTCAAACCATCTCTACTAGCAGTACCACCCCATCAACTTCCTTAGACTTAAATAGCGTCCTCAAAGCTTCCCACATTCTGGGGCGAGAAACAAGCTCGATACTTTACTGACCAAATTAATGACACTCGTTATCGAAAATGCTGGGGCAGAAAAGGGTTATTTACTTCTCAACCAACAGGGAGAATGGCAGATTGCAGCATCAGGAACAATTGACTCAGATGCAGTTAAAGTCAGAGACGCTATCCCCATCGAAACCTTCAGTAAAACAATATTATTTAATGCTATTATCGATTACGTTGTTCGTACCAAAGATAGTGTTGTGTTAAGCGACGCTGCTAATGTAGGTAACTTCACTCGTGATTCTTACATTCATCAACAACAACCTAAATCTATCTTGAGTTTTCCCCTCCTCAATCAAGGCAAATTGATCGGGATTGTCTATTTGGAAAATAATCTCACAACTGGAGCGTTCACCCCAGAACGGATGGAAATTCTGAATTTGCTATCTTCCCAAGCCGCTATCTCTATTGAAAATGCTACCCTCTACAACACCTTAGAACTAAAGGTAACCGAACGAACTCAAGAACTGTCTCAAGCTCTAAAAGACCTGAAAGCTACCCAAAAGCAACTGGTGGAATCTGAGAAAATGGCGGCTTTAGGTGGTCTTGTGGCTGGAGTTGCTCATGAAATCAATACTCCTGTAGGCACCAGTATCACTGTCGCCTCTACCCTGGCTGATGAAACCCGTTTGTTTATTACGGCTGTCGAACAAGGTAAATTAAAGCGTTCAGTCTTAAACAACTATCTGGAGATTGCCAGAGAAAGTACTGACCTGATTCTCAGTAACCTCAATCGTGCCGGAGAACTGGTGCAAAGCTTCAAGCAAGTAGCTGTGGATCAGACTAGTTTGGAACACCGGACATTTTTAGTCAAGCAGTATTTGGAAGAAATTATCACCAGCTTAACTCCCAAACTCAAACAAGCTTCCCATACCCTGACTGTGACAGGAGATGAAACTGTCACCATCAACAGCTATCCTGGGGCTTTGGCGCAAATTTTCACCAACTTAGTGATGAATTCCTTAACTCATGCCTATCAACTTCACGAATCAGGGCAGTTGCGTATTTAGGTGAAGCGAGAAGGCGAGCGTATTGTGATTCAATATAGCGATGATGGTTGCGGCATTCCACCAGAAAACTTAAACAAAATTTTTGAGCCTTTCTTCACCACTGCTAGGCAACAAGGAGGCAGTGGTTTAGGTCTGCATATTGTTTACAACTTAGTCACTCAAAAGCTACAAGGGACAATTCATGTTCACAGTCAGGTAGAAAAGGGAACCCTATTTACAGTGACACTACCTCTGTCCACAAACTATTAAATTTTTTTGTTCTTTTTAACAAAGTTGGTTGACAATGTTTAACGATACCCATATATCTCTCTCACCAACAGATGATGAAGTCTTCGTGTTTGAAGATGAACAAGAGCAGATAAGTGATAAAACTCACTTAACTCTGTTAGAGGTAGAGAGTCAGGGACAAGAGACTTCTAAAGCTTGGAAAATGATGATTGTGGATGATGATGTTGAAGTCCATCAAGCAACCAAGCTGGCTTTGAGAAGTTTTACCTTTGAGGGCAAACCTTTAACTTTTCTCTCGGCTTTTTCGGCAACAGAAGCCAAAAAGCTAATTTTAGTTCACCCAGATACCGCGTTTATTTTATTAGATGTGGTGATGGAAACTAATGATGCTGGGTTAAGGGTGGTTAAGTATATTCGGGAAGAGTTGAAAAATCAGATTGTGCGGGTGATTTTACGCACAGGACAACCAGGAGATGCGCCTGAAGAATCAGTGATTTTGAATTATGACATCAATGATTATAAGCTGAAGGTGGAACTGACTCGCCAAAAGTTAATTACAAGTGCGATCGCGGCTTTAAGATCATACCGCGATTTAATCACTATAAAACAACAAGCAGCACAGTTAACTCAAGCATTACACGACCTGCAACAGACACAATACAGTCTCGTGGAAAAGGAAAAAATGTCGTCACTGGGCAACCTTGTTACAGCTATTGCCCACGAGATTAATAACCCGATTAACTTTATTGCAGGCAATATGAAACCTGCTCAGGAATATATTCACGACTTGTTGGCACTAATCGACCTTTATCAGCAAACCTTTCCAGATCCGGGAGCAGAAATTGAGTCAGCGATCGTCACAATCGATTTAGAATACCTGCAAGAAGACTTGCCTAAACTCATCTCTTCCCTGAAAGAAGGTAGCGATCGCATCCGGGCAATTAGCGCCAGTCTCCGCACCTTCTCTAGGGGAGATAGCGATCGCAAAGTTCCTTTTAATATTCATGAAGGTATTGAAAGTACATTACTCATCCTGAAACACCGATTAAAAGCCAATGAGCATCATCCTGTAATTGATGTAGTCAAAAGTTACGGGGAAATACCTCAATTAGAATGCTTTCCTGGGCAGCTCAACCAAGTGTTTATGAATCTCATCGCCAACGCCATTGATGCTTTGGAAGAATCTAACAAAGGGCGTAGTTTTCAACAAATCGAAGATAATCCCAATCGCATCACAATTGTTACTACACTATCTGAAGATCGGCATCACGTCTTGATTCGAATTCAAGACAATGGCGAGGGAATGTCGGAAAATGTCAAGCAAAAACTGTTTGGTTACTTATTTACCACCAAGCCAGTAGGCAAAGGTACAGGTTTAGGATTGTCGATTTCCCGGCAGATTGTGGAAGAAAAACATGGTGGGCAACTGACGGTGATATCTGAGTTAGGCAAAGGCACAGAATTAGCGATCGTCATTCCAGTGCTGAGTTAGGAGTTTGGATGAAGCCGGGGAGCAGGGGGCAGTGGGCAAAGGGGAGAATAAAAATTACCTCTTTCCCGTCTGCTCCCTGCTCCCTGCTCCCTGCTCCCTGCTCCCTGCTCCCTGCTCCCTGCTCCCTGCTCCCTGCCTCCTGCCCCCTGCCTCTTGTGCCCCATTTCCTAATTCCAATCCTGTTCCTCTTTCTTGCCGCGACTTTTGTAAATTCCCCCCAAATCGTGAATTTTGCGAGTTTTCTCAAAAAGCTCGGCTTCGGTCAAACCCCACTGCTGCAAGACTTTATTTAGGTCTTTTTGGATGTCTCTCGCCCCTGGAAACCCTTGATAACGCATTCGCAATCTAGCTAATTCTGCTAAGTTATAGTCTGTCGCCTCTTGAGAGAGTAAAATATCAATAAGGGGGCGATCGCGGTTATAAAGAGGATGTTGTTGGTCTTTCCCTGCGGGTGCATCAGTCATCGTGAGTTAGAAGTTAGGAGTTAGGAGTTAAAAGTTAAGAGTAAGACTTAGAAGTGCTGAGTCTTAATTTTTAAGTTTAGCCCAGATCAGAGGAGCAGAAAAGGCAAAAGAAAATCATCTTCTACACTGAAAAGCTAATTGTAAAATTGAGAACTCCTTACTAACTCCTAACTCATCACTCCTGTACAGACGCGATTAATCGCGTCTTTACTCCTATTAGACGGCAACTACACCTGAGGTCTTACGGCTCTCACCACTGCCACTCAACTTTAAATAAAGTTACATTGTTCTTAAGAAAATACAAAAAACTTTAGATGAGGGTGAATTTTATCTCACCCAAAGTCCAAGCAGCTAGGGAGCAAGAACCCGCTATGTTTGAACACTTCACTTCCGAAGCCATTAGAGTAATTATGCTAGCTCAGGAGGAAGCACGTCGCCTGGGACATAACTTTGTAGGAACTGAACAAATTCTCCTGGGTTTGATGGGAGAAGGAACTGGGGTTGCTGCTAAAGTGCTGGCCGAATTAGGCGTTACCCTCAAAGACGCACGTCGCGAGGTAGAAAAAATTATTGGTAGGGGTTCTGGCTTTGTACCACCAGAAATTCCTTTTACCCCTAAGGTGAAAAGCCTGTTTGAGCAATCGTTTAAAGAAGCTCATAGTCTGGGACAGAATTACATTAACACTGAACACTTACTCTTAGGATTGACCGAGGCTGGTGAAGGTGTCGCCGCCAAAGTACTGCAAAATCTAGGAGTTGACTTCAAAAGTGTCCGCAGTGCCATAGTTCGCCGTTTAGGTGAAAATGCACCAGCTTTCGCTGGTAGTGGTAGTCAAAAGCGCACCCAACCGTTAACTATGGAAGAGTTTGGTCGGAATTTGACCAAATTAGCACAAGAAGGCAGACTCGACCCCGTAGTCGGTCGCGAGAAGGAAATTGAGCGGGCGATCCAAATTCTCGGTCGCCGCACTAAGAATAACCCAGTGTTGATTGGAGAACCAGGAGTTGGTAAAACTGCGATCGCAGAAGGTCTAGCTCAACGGATTATTAACCAGGATGTTCCTGAAACCTTACAAGGCAAGCAAGTTATCAGCCTCGATATGGGGTCATTGGTAGCTGGAACTCGCTTCCGTGGCGATTTTGAAGAACGCATCAAAAAAGTCGTGGAAGAAGTCCGCACTGTAGGCAATATCATTTTGGTGATTGACGAAATTCACACCTTGGTTGGCGCTGGTGGTACAGAAGGTGGCTTGGATGCAGCCAACATTCTCAAACCTGCCTTAGCCCGAGGTGAACTCCAGTGCATCGGCGCAACTACCCTGGATGAATATCGTAAGCATATCGAGCGTGATGCCGCCCTAGAGCGTCGTTTCCAACCGATTATGGTTGGGGAACCCTCAGTAGAGGAAACCGTACAAATTCTTTACGGCTTGCGTGGTGCTTATGAACAACACCACAAAGTCACAATTTTGGACGCGGCCCTTGTAGCAGCAGCACAGTTATCAGACCGCTATATTAGCGATCGCTTCTTGCCCGACAAGGCAATAGACTTGATTGATGAAGCTGGTTCTCGCGTTCGTCTGCGGAACTCTCAAAGTTCTCCGAATAAAGAACTCAAGCGTGAACTCGCTGGTGTTACCAAAGCTAAAGAAGCAGCAGTCAGAGTTCAAGATTTTGACAAAGCTGGAAGCCTGCGTGACCAAGAGTTAGAACTCGCAGAACAACTGCAAGCAACGTTTACACAAAACGATCAACCTGTCAACTCCACCGTGGTTGACGAAGAAGACATCGCCCAAATCGTTGCCTCTTGGACTGGCGTACCAGTCAACAAGCTAACTGAATCTGAATCAGAGTTGCTCCTGCACTTAGAAGAGACTCTGCATCAGCGGCTGATCGGACAAGAGCAAGCAGTCTCGGCTGTATCTCGCGGTATCCGTCGCGCCCGCGTCGGACTAAAAAATCCCAATCGTCCCATTGCTAGCTTTATCTTCTCTGGCCCGACTGGAGTCGGTAAAACAGAATTGGCGAAGGCACTAGCTGCCTACTTCTTCGGTTCGGAAGACTCGATGATTCGGCTAGATATGTCCGAATACATGGAAAGCCACACTGTCGCCAAGCTAATTGGTTCGCCTCCGGGTTATGTGGGATACGACGAAGGCGGACAACTTACAGAAGCTGTGCGGCGGAAACCTTACACAGTGCTGCTATTCGATGAAATCGAAAAAGCTCACCCTGATGTATTCAATATGCTGCTGCAACTCTTGGATGACGGTCATCTTACCGATGCCAAAGGTCGGAAAGTGGACTTTAAGAACACGCTGATCATTTTGACTTCCAATATCGGTTCCAAGGTGATTGAAAAAGGTGGTAGTGGTTTAGGCTTTGACTTCGACACTCAAGCCGATGCTAGTTACAACCGCATCCGCACCCTGGTAAATGAGGAATTGAAAGCTTACTTCCGTCCTGAGTTCCTCAACCGTCTCGATGAGATTATCGTTTTCACTCAGCTTTCCAAGGATGAAGTTAAGCAAATCGCTGAAATTATGCTCCGCGATGTTGCTAGCCGCTTGACGGAAAAGGGAATTATCCTAGAAGTTAGCGATCGCTTCAAAGAGCGTGTGGTACAAGAAGGCTATAACCCCAGCTACGGTGCTAGACCATTACGCCGGGCAATTATGCGCCTCCTAGAAGATTCTCTCGCTGAAGCAATGCTGTCTGGTGAAATTACAGATGGAGACACAGCGATTATCGATGTTGATGATGACTCTCAGGTAAGAGTAAAAAAATCAGAAAAACGAGAATTACTCTTGGCAAATGTTAGCTAATTTTATACCTGCTCACTTTTTGCTGTAATATTTGAGAAACACCTAGTCTCTTATTTAAGTAGAGGCACTAGCAGGGGCATCTCTCACAAACATAAAGTGAAATGGTATTATATCTTTCACCCCTAGTAGAAATACTGGGGGTTTTTTTGATGCAAGTAAATACCCTCATCAAAATTTTTGAAACTGCACTTAGCATTGTTGCAGCCCTGACGAATACTTTTAAGACTTACGCAAGAACTCTCTGAAACTCTTATTTCTCCGTATCCTCTGCGGTAGCCTGCGGCAAGCCGCTTCTCTACGTTCGCGCAACGTGTCGCAGACAGACGCTACGCGTAGCTTGCTTCTCCGTAGGAGTATGCGTCTACGATTTTCCGTTACCTGTGCCTAAGTCCTGACTTTTAATCAAGGAGTACTCAACAGTTAATAAGCTAATGAGCGCATAAAAGCAGGGCTGGAACCGCTTACTACAAGCGAATCATTCTGGAAAAATAAATGGTGATTAGCTTAGTCAGAAAACACTGATGAAAATACAAGATTCCCGACTTTTTAAAGAAGTCGGGAATTTGAGTCTTAGCCTTTAGTTAACTTACTGTTGGATGTGTAGTAAACCTTACTACCAGTATCAGGGACAAAATGGCAGCTGATAGATGAATTCCACAATGACTTCCAAATTGGTTCTTCCGATTTGTGGAAATACTCACCCATCACTGGTTTTATTGCCTCAGTTGCCTTCAGCAAATTGTAGTGAGGGACGTTAAGGAATATATGGTGAGCAACATGAGTACCGATATCGTGATGGATATGATTGATCAAACCATAATTACGATCAATGCTAGAAATCGCACCTTTGAGGAAAGTCCAATCTTCTCCACGATACCAGGGAAGATCTGGCTCAGTATGGTGCAAGAATGTTACCAAATCTAGCCAAATTATGAACACAATGTAGGGTACAGCGTAATATTTCAGCAACCACATCCAACCCCATTGGTAGGTAAGAAAACCCAGCAAACCTACCATACCAATCAAAAGTACAGTACTAATGATCACATCCAATTTTTCCGATGGTTTGAAAAGCGAACTACTGGGCAGAAAGTGGGAACCTTTCTTATTAGGAGAACGCTTAAACAGATACAGAGGATAAGCCAATAGAAAAACATAATATCGGACTATCTTTTGTGCTAAAGGCATCTCCTTGTATTCTGATTCTGTCACAGGATACCAGCTTTCATCGTTATTAATATTGCCAGTATTTTTGTGATGGGTTCTGTGGCTAATCCGCCAACCATGATAAGGAACAAGTATTGGTATGTGAGAAAGATGTCCAATCAAATCATTGAGCCATTTATGCTTAGAAAAAGATTGGTGTCCGCAGTCATGTCCGACTACAAACAAAGCCCAAAACATCGTTCCTTGCATTAACCAGAAAATCGGGAAAAAAAACCAAGAATCCAGGTAATGAGCAACTGCATAAAGCAAACCGATAATCAGGATGTCACGAAAGAAGTAAAAAAGTGATTTTGTCACATTGGGTTGAAAGCATTCAGCAGGAATTACAGCTTTTAAATCCCCAAGTGTGAAAGGTAATTTAGTAGCATCCTCAGACGTTTCACTGCCAAGAGGATTTTTGAACCTGATAATATTTGATTGCACTGGATTCTTTTGTTGGATGTAAATCGGAACTTTATTTGAGACAAGATAATCTCATCTTTAGGATGCCCATGAAACTAGCGATCGCTAACATCCAATTGGATAATTTCTGGCAATTTACCTAAAATTTTAGTCAGTGAAGAATTGCCAGCTTTTATTTAAACACAGCACGATAAATGCTCTCGTTGGTACAAGAGCGTAAGTGCAATCACAGCGCTATTTATCGCTTTGTATAATATTCGTTAAAAGTCTTATAGCCAACATCAGTTGTGTACAGTTGACACTGGTCTGTAATCTGCTTCATTAAAGGCCAAGAAAACTGACACTCATCATGCAAATAAGTCCCCCAATTTTCTTTGATGCTGCTGTAAGCTAGCCGCAAATTATAAGAAGGAATCGCAGTGGAAATATGATGAGGGACATGAACATTGATATCGTGGCACAGGATTTCTATCCAACGCGGATAATCGCAATGGATAGTGCCAAATAGCTGTGCTAAAGTTTCGTTCCACTTGTTCGCTGTCACAAAAGGAACATCTACGGCAGTATGGTGAACAATAGTAAAAGTACTCATCCAAAAATGGTAAATCATCCAGGGCACTAGCCAAAATTTGACAAATCCCCAGAGACCAGTTGTAGCGATGAGAATCGGGAAAGCGATCGCTGCAAACACAACTACTACAGCCACAGAAAGCTTGATACTCGATTGGTCTTTAGTTTTGAAGTTCCGCCAATCAAAATGCACCACAGCCCAATGTCCAATGGAACCTACCCACCACAAGCGTTTACGCATGAACAGTTCAAAAGCAGACTGCCGGGTTTTATCCCAATTTTCAAACACTTCTGGTTGGATTGGATGCCAAGCGTTGTCCTCATCCAGCTTATTGGTATGAGTATGGTGATAATTATGCTTAATCCGCCAACTATGAAAGGGGTAAATTAACGGCATCATGAAGAAATGCCCCACCAAATCATTTACCCAACGACGTTTGGCAAAAGACCTGTGACCACAATCATGGGCAATTACAAAAAAACCTGTTAAAGCAGTACCCGTGAAAATCCAAGCTAGGGGCAAAAGAAACCAAGGAGTGATAATCAGGCTGTAATAGCCCAAGGCAACTGCCAAGACACTGATTATTACTTGTATCCAAGCTTTGCGACGGTTCTGCTGAAAACATTCCCGTGGCAGGGTTTTGACAATATCTTTGAGCCTTAGATCGGAATTACCAGGCTCGTCACTTAGTTTCTGGCTGTTAATTATTGATGTAGTCATGAACACCTGAAAAACAACAAACTCCTCCACCAAGTCACCAAAAAGCAACTTGCCGCAAAATTTCTTAACATTAGCGCTTCGGATTATAGCAACCTAACCGACACAAGCGCACCCGTAATATAGACTTTTGAGAAGTGAGGAGTTATGAGTGATGAGTTAAGAGTTTAGATTCTTAACTCACGCCTGATGTGAATTAGAAACGCTCTTTGCTCCATAAGGATTTGTGGGTCTCAAAATTATGGTTTGAGAAAAATCAACGGCAACATAAAGAATTTCGACACCTGATTCACATTAAACAGACGCGATTAATCGCGTCTCTACTCCTAACTCCTAACTAGCTTTTATTGGGGCCAACTTCACATTAGTAGCCAGACCAACTGCTTGTAGCAATTGAACAGTCATCCAAGTTAAATCGATTTCCCACCATTCCAGCCCATGACGAGCTGAGTATTGAAAGGCATGATGGTTATTATGCCAGCCTTCACCGAAAACTAGTACGGCTACCCACCAGCAATTAGTCGATCTATCACCAGAATCATAGCTCCGATAGCCAAATTTATGAGTAGCGCTGTTTACCAACCAAGTGCAGTGGTAAACCCAGACAATGCGAACAAAAATTCCCCAAACAACGAAAGGCCAGCCACCCAGAAGCAAAAGTAATGCACCTAGAGCAACCTGGATCAAAATGAAATATTTTTCTAAAAACTGATAAACTGGGTCTTCGGCAATATCTTTGGTGAAACGAGGAACATCAGCGTGAGCTGGACAATAATGAATTAGCCAATCCATGTGGCTCCACCAGAAGCCTTTATTAGAATCATGAGGATCACGGTCAGTATCAGAGTTTAAATGATGAATCCGATGTGTCCCTATCCACTCAATTGGGCCTCCTTGACAGGAGAGTGTGCCGAAGAAAACCAGGAGATACTCTAGCCACTTGGGAGTTTGAAAACTACGGTGGGTAACAAGGCGGTGAAATCCCAAAGTAACGCCTAAACCACCAGTCACCCAGTACAGCAAGAAACCCACACCAACTGCTGTCCAGCTAAAGTTACCAGGAACAAAAGCAAACAAAGCGCCGATGTGCAGTCCAATGAAAAATAGGGTATTGACCCAGTTAATTTGAGGTTTAGTTGAGGTAGCAATTGTCATGCAGTAACCTGAATTTGAATTTTCCAGCCTAGTCTGTGCGATCTAAAAATCCGCATATCTATAATTTTTTTTGAACGAGGAACTGATGAACAGCTTAGAACAGCTGCAGCAAGCAGAACAGGCACTATTAGAAATTTTTTCTGGAATTGACACTCAGGTCAAGCATAATCTAAAACGAGTGCTGGATAGCTTTCGTAATCACCGTGTAGGTGCACACCATTTTGCTGGTGTAAGTGGCTATGGTCACGATGATTTAGGACGAGAAACTTTAGATAAAGTTTTTGCCGAAGTTATGGGTTCGGAAGCAGCGGCCGTGCGAGTGCAGTTTGTTTCGGGAACTCATGCGATCGCTTGTGCTTTGTTTGGTGTGCTTCGTCCTGGAGATGAAATGTTAGCAGTGGTTGGTTCTCCCTACGATACGCTTGAAGAAGTCATTGGTTTACGGGGTCAAGGTCAAGGTTCCCTTATTGAGTTTGGCATAAATTACCGCCAATTGGAGCTAACGCTCGAAGGAACTATAAATTGGCAAGCAATAAGAACTAATGTGGCTGAAAACACGCGTTTAGTGTTAATTCAGCGCTCTTGTGGCTATTCTTGGCGTCCGAGTTTATCAATTGCCGATATTGAAAAAATCGTCTACTTAGTCAAACAGCAAAACCCGAACACCGTTTGCTTTGTGGATAACTGCTACGGCGAATTTATTGAAACCAGGGAACCTACAGCCGTAGGTGCTGATTTAATCGCAGGCTCATTGATTAAAAATCCTGGTGGCACCATTGTTAGCGCTGGCGGTTATGTCGCCGGTCGCGCCGACTTAGTAGAAGCAGCCGCCTGTCGCCTCACTGCTCCCGGTATCGGTAGTTATGGCGGTGCTACTTTTGACCAAAATCGCCTGCTGTTTCAAGGATTATTTTTGGCTCCACAAATGGTCGGAGAGGCGATGAAAGGGACTTATCTTACTGGTTATGTATTTGACAAACTCGGTTATCCAGTAAATCCTGCACCCCTGGCTCCCCGTGGGGATGTAATTCAGGCAATTAAACTCGGTTCTGCCGAAAAGCTAATTGCCTTCTGTAAAGCCATACAACAGCATTCTCCTATAGGTTCCTACTTAGACCCTGTTCCAGATGAAATGCCGGGGTACGAGAGCCAGGTAGTCATGGCTGGGGGGACATTTATTGAAGGGAGTACTTTGGAATTATCGGCAGATGGGCCAATGCGATCGCCGTATGTGGTTTATTGCCAGGGGGGAACTCATTGGACTCATGTGGCGATCGCATTAGAGGCTGCGATCGATGCAGTTGGAAAGTGTAGCTAGTTATCATAACAGATATTCTGCACTGCATGAGGTTTATTGAGAAATTAGTGAAAGCGATCGGATTACTTATCTTGTGACAAGTTCAAGGTGATTCTTATTTCTCGTCATTATCCGATCTGGTAGGGGTTAGGATAAATTTAATTGGAAGATTGGGGCTTTCTCTGCTGAAGCTTCTGGATTTTGTAAATAGTTTTTTTGTACTTATCTGTTGCTCCTTGTTTTTTGTATATAGTCGCCAACTTTTTATAATCTTTAATTGCTTCTTGTTTATTTTGTAAGTTCTTCTCATAAACAAAACCACGATTTTTGTAGGCATCAACTGAGTCAGGAGAGAGGCGAATAGCTTCGGTATAGTCGTCGATTGCAGCCTGGTATTTTTTTAGAGAATATTGAGCATCACCACGTTTTATGTATGCAGTAACATTTGTAGGTACAATTTTAATAGCTTGTGTATAGTCTTTAATTGCTGCCTGATAATCTTTGAGAAAATGGCGGGCATGACCACGTTTTATGTAAGCGTTAATATTTTTAGGATCAATTTGAATAGCTTGGGTGTAGTCTTCAGATGCTCCTTGGTAATCTCGTCTATCAAGTTTATCTTGTCCCTGACTTAATAAGTTATTGACCTGCATCTCTGGTGAGGAATTACAAAATCCCAATAACACTGCAATTCCAATAACACTAGCAGCGATACCAACTAAAAAAATCGGTACATTTCTACCTCGAATAATTCTGTTTAAAGAGTACTTGGAAATAAAACGCTTGATAGATGCAAAAATTTCAGCTTTTTGTTGATCTTGAATCAGTTGTAGTTGTCGCTGATCTTCTTGTATTTTCTCGACTTCTTCCCTAATATTTCCAACAATGTCTACAAATGCATCATCCTGCCTTGGCCAAAACCTACTAGTTATAGGTTCACCATTGTAAGGTAAACACTGTAGATGCCCGAATGGTGTAGCTTGCCAGTTATCAATTGGGCGGAGTTTAACAGGAATTACAGTGGCTTTTCCAGCGTTGTGCTGTTCCATCGCTCGCCTCGTAATGTTCCTACAATCATCTGCTGCCAAAAAGTCTGGACTAACCAACAGTATAATCATTTGAGGTGTATTTAGATGTTGGTAACTTTCCTGCTTCCAGTCTCTTCTGGCCAACTTTTGATTTTTCTGCCAGTTTATACTTACTTTTAGTGGTTGCAAACTACTAAGGTGCGACTCTAAGTTTTTCCGTAGTCTTTCATCATAAGGGGAGTTTGAGTGGGCAAAAAAAAGTTTGATAGTTCTGGTAGATGTCAGCAATAAAGACATAAATTACAATTAACGCAGCTTTTCTTAGAAAAATTTCAAGTCCCGCATTTAATCTAATTCGGCAGCTATTTGCTGCATTGCTTCTGCAAATTCTTCAGCAATCTGAACGAATGCTTCATTTTGATTTTTCCAAAACCTACTGTCAGTTATAAATTTGCCATTTCTAGGTAAATACTGGAGATCACCAAGCTGAAAATCACCAACCGTTATACTCTGCCAACCAGCAACTGGACTGATAAGTATAGGAATAACGTAAGCTTGCCCAGCTTTTTGTCTTTCCATTGCTTGCTTAACCTCAGAGTTAAGGTGGTACTTAGAGTTAAGAAAATGCCGACTAATAAGTAGTAAAATTATACGGGCTGAGTTTAGATTTTTATTAATTTCAAGATTTATATTGTTGCCAAGTCTTATTTCCTTCTTACGCCAAATACTAATAACACCTTGTATTTCCAAAATACTGAGAGAGTTTTCTAGTTCTACTCGCAGTTTTTCATCTTTGGGAGAGTAAGATAAAAATACTTTAGACTCTCGTGTTGGAAGTTCAACGCTAACAGCAGACAATGGAGCAGTTGTAGTTGTATTTTCTTCTGTTCCTAACTGTTTTTTTATCAGCAGTTTAGGAGTCAGAGACTCTGGAATACCTGCTGTACGTATAACTCTACAGCCAAGTTTGTAGGCAAATTCAACAGATTTACCCGCACCCAGAGCATCGTAAAAAGCAACAGCAAATTCAATTGCTGCTTTATCTCCGATTACCTGACTCATGCCAATGACATAATCTATATGTTGCGCGATCGCCTTAGCTTGAATCTCCGAATAACAAGCGTTGAGTAATACATACTTTACATGATCTGCGAACAACTCAAACAGTCCTGCAAGTGCTTCTCCATCTACTAGCTTCACCCCTCCTGTTAAATCCTCAAATACCAAGCCATCCTCTCCAGATCCATGTCCCGAAAAATGGACAATCTGCGGCTCGAAGTCCATAATTTGGCGGTGAATATCTCTATGACGTACTGCCAATGCTGACTTGATTAAAAATTGCTCTCGTTTTTTTGCCCTTTGTAAACCTTCCTCAATGTCACACAACTCCTCGTCTAGACGCAGTTTACTTACGCCTTGCGGGTTCGCTGCCAAAATCAGGATTTTGTTTACTGGGGTTTCACTGTTCATTTGATGATTTTGATGTAGATAGCATTTGGCAAGATAAAGTTTAGTTAAGTTTTGTGCTGGCTTGGTAGATACTTTGCCGCCTAGATCCACTCAACAGGAGAAATACTGTATTTAATAATTACATATAAGTAAATGCGTTCCGTAGAAACGAAACGCACTTCAGATAAAATTTACAGTTGATAAAGAAATCATGAAGCGATCGCAAGCTTATTCACCCTATCGTGTAAGTGCGCTTATGAAAAAATTCGCTTATACCCATTTTCCTTTTCTTTGAAGAAGTCAATAGATAAGGATTTCGTTTCTAGCTTCGCTCTCACTACTTCAACGTTCTTAATCTATCAAACTACCAAATAACCGCTAGCTAGCTGATACATGTTCATCTGGCATAAAATCCCCCCAACCCTCCTTTACAAGGAGAATTGAGGGAATCAAGTATTATTAACAATACCTTGTCCTAAAGGACACGCTACACGAACACCAATTTACAAGGCTGAATTGGTGTATTAACTCTTTTTTCTCCAAAGCTTGGCAAAAACAATAAATCCTAAAAATTCCTTCAAGGTTTCCCGCAAGGTTTTTTTAGCGTATTACCTGTAGTATAAAGAGTTTGAGACTCCAAGCTAGTACTTTTGTACGCTACTTTGCCGTTTATAGTCAGCCCTTCGGCTGACGATGGACGCACCTGCCCCAGCAGCCTGGCGTGATTTCAGGACTCGATCTCAGTGCATTTCTGCTGTCACCCCAGCGTTTGCAGCGATCGAGTTCAGATCGGCGATCGTTTCTGGAGTCAGCTGTAAAGTCGCGGCTTTAAGATTTTCGCGCAGATGCTCCACTGACGATGTGCCTGGGATGAGCAAGATATTAGGGGAGCGCTGAAGCAGCCATGCAAGCGCAACTTGCATGGGTGTAGCTTTCAACGAGGCTGCGGCTGCTTCAAGTGCTGAGGATTGCAGCGGCGTGAACCCGCCAAGTGGAAAGAATGGCGTGAACGCAATATTGAGCCGTGCAAGTTCGTCGATCAGCGGATCATCGTCGCGGTGCGCTAAGTTGTATTGATTCTGGATGCAAACAATCTCAGTGATCGACTGAGCCTCTGCAAATTGCTGGGGTGTGATGTTGCTCAGACCAATATGGCGGATAAGACCCTGACGCTTAAGGTCAGCAAGTACCGTCAACGGTTTTTCGATGAAAACTTCAGCCGATTCCTGTTGGTCTGGGAGGCGGAGATTCACGACATCGAGCGCTTCCAGACCAAGATTTTGAAGATTATCGTGAACGGCATCGACGAGTTCCTTGGACGAAAGGGCTACTTGCCACGATTTATCCTCGCCCCGGCGAGCTCCTACTTTAGTGACGATCACTAATCCCTCTGGGTAGGGGTGCAATGCCCGCCGAATAATCTGATTGGTAACATGCGGACCGTAGAAATCGCTGGTGTCTATGTGATTGATTCCGAGGGCAACAGCTTCGCGCAGAACAGCAATGGCGGCATCAACATCGCGTGGGGGTCCCCAAACACCAGGCCCCGCAAGTTGCATAGCGCCATAACCCATACGCTTGAGAGACATTGAAGTGCCTGAAAGTGTAAAACTGCCGCCGAGGTTCGTTTGATTAGTCATTTATGTCTTTCCTTCAGTGTTTTTGAATGTGGCATACATTGATAATTAGCTCTATCAGTCTCATCTTTTCTTAGTGCCATTCGACTATGGGTATTTTATTACGAGTTTGTACTTTACTAAACTAGATAGCAAGTCAAAGTAAGCCTGGCGATCGCCTGACATTTTGTACAATTGTTTCTCAGCCGCAAAGCACAGTAAAAAGGGGAACAAAAATGTTGTTCCCCGATGAAGGTTCTATATTTCATGCAATTGATAGCGGTTAGAAATTTTTAGCGATCGCAAAATTTCAGATAACTGCAAACAAATTAGTTTTCGTCTCGCCCGTGAACTTGAGCGGGTGGACTGGTTGCCTCAACAGCAGTGAATGGTTCTAGAATTTTATAGGTGTGGCTGGCTCCTTTTGGTACTACCCAAGAACTCCCAGGCTCTAGTAAAATAGTTTGTCCTTCAATGTGCAATTCTGCACGACCAGTGATTACATAACCAACAGTTTCATATTCTCGTGCTGTTGGCTCTTTAGGTTCATTTGGTTGCTCATTCTCCCACAGGCGCATAGAAATACTTTTGCCAGATGCAAGATATTTCTGACCAAGTTGACCTTTAGGGGAATGGGTAGAGTCTACTTTGATAACACTTGTATCAGATGTATCAGACATATTTTTTGCCTCTTTTAGTTTTAAATCCGTACCAGCAAAGTTTCCATAATTATTTAGTCCTTAATTATGATTTTTGGCTGGTTAATATCAAGATAAATACTCGATTTATCCTAATACTGAGACGCGATAATTATCGCGTCTCAGTAACTACTCAAATTTGATTCAACAATTTACGAGTCAAAAGTTTAGACTCAAAATTTGCTACAAGTCTAGCTTCTCTATCTCAGTTTTTTGCTAGAAGGACTTTGGTAATAACCTTCTTTTTCTCCAGTCAATGGCTCAACTGTTTTTTCGACTTTATTTTCTGTAGACTTAAGAAACTCTTTTGTAGCTCTAGGAGTTTTTTCATCCAAGTTTAGCTTTTCGCGGATATTATCAACAGCGCCTTTTATGGAATTTTGGGTATCTTTTACTTGGGTATCGTTTCTAATTTCACCTTGCTCATTTGGGATTACTTTATAATAAGTACCCTCTGGAGTTGTAACATCAGCTAGGGCAACATTAATGTCGCTAAAAGCCTGACCTAATAAAAACATAAATCCTACTAGAGAAACTACAAGGATTTGGGAAATGCGAACATTTCGTAGCCATGAAATTACTCGATTCATAAATAACCTCAATTGCATTATGTTGGGTATACAATTCAAAACACTGAATGACTATTCACCATTCAGGGTTTAAGAACAACTTTGATGTAGTTGTCCCTTTTTTGTTGAAAAATCTGATGGCTGTGGGGTGCTTCCTCTAAAGGCAATTGATGGGTTACAACAAAGGATGGATCAAGTTTTTCATCCCAAATCATCTGTATAATAAACCAACGGCATCAATGCAAGCATTGGCCCCACGGCCACCAGTCATCTGTTTCAACGCTTTGCCAGCATTAACTTCTTCATAGTTAATCACTTCTGCTTTGGCAAACTTTTTCGCCATTTCCAGGCGTTCGGGAAAGCGATCGCTTTTTTGGCGTTATTAATCATTGGGCAAATAACTACTTGCGTCCACTTGGTTGACCTTCGGTGGTGGCAATTTCGCCTGCTTCCATTAGCATCTTGAAGCGGCCCAATTCATCACCAATTTGCTGTTCTGGTTCTTCACCAAAAAGTTTAGCCACAGTAGCTCCCAATGCTCCACCTGGTGGGTTATACTCCAAAACAACTTTAACTTCCGTACCGCGATCGCCTGGTGCTTTTTGGAAGCGAACAAAACCAGAATTATCAACGTCTGCACCTTCTACAGAAGCCCAAGAAATAAATTCATTTTCTCGGTCTTCGAGAATATCTGCATCCCATTCTACGCTGATACCCAAAGGTGCATTCGCAATCCAATGAGAACGTTTTTCGTTATGCACCTTTACAGATTTGAGATGCTTCATAAATGTGGGCAGATTCTCAAGGTTGTGCCAATAGCGATACACTTCATCTGCTGGTTTATTGATCGTTATCGTCTTTTCAACTTTGATGGATTGGTTTATACCTATTGCTTCCTGTGCTTGCTGGATTGTGCTTTGTTTAGTTGCACCTTGATAGATCAAACCGCCACCAGCTAAAGCTGTCAGCACTCCCCGCAATGAACCTTGTTTTAAGCCCATCAGCACCATAGCACCGCCACCAATCAGAGATGCCCAACGTTCTACTTCATTAGCTTCACTCTGACTGGTAGTCAGTTTATCACCTGATGTTGAAGTCACTTTTTTACCTCTCCATTACAGTACAATTACCACAGAGACACAAATACTTTCTTGCTTCTCTTTTTGCCCTCTTCTCTAGGAGACGCTACGCGTAGCTTGCTTCCCCATAGGGGTATGCGCCTCTGCGGTTTGTTATTTACACAGCAGCCCCTGTGGTCGGCTTAGGAGGCTGGATTTGAGTGCCTACCCGCGCCCGATATAGTTCTACCAATCTCTGTTCGTATTTCGATAAATCCTGGTAAATTTCTTTGAAAATAGCAGTTGCTACTGGGTCAGTGTACATTGCACACAAATTGCCAATATCGCCAATACCAGTTTGCACATCCCCCAAAGCAGAACGTAACTGATATATGTCATCACTTCCTGTCAAGGCAGTTTTCACCTTGGCATATTGATTGGCAATATTTGCCCCTAAAGAGGGTTTTTCGCCCAATCGCTGAAGATAGGTTTCCAGTTTTTCACTGTGGTGCTGTTTATTAGCAATGATTTCTTGAAATACTGATTTTACTTCGCTATCTGATTCCTTTTCCAAGTACTTCTGAAATGCTTCTAGCGAATAACGTTCACCAGTAAGGGCAGTATTTAAACCTGTGGCAATATCACCTTTAGTTGAGCCACCCCAAGCATCAGCCAGTTTCCACCATTCAGCACTTGTGTCTTTCTCATTTGGTAATGCAGCATCTTTGCCACCATAACCCAAACGGCTTAAAATAGCTGTGGTGAAAATTGGTAAGTCTCCGGGTTCACGAGATGTAATCAAATTACCGTCAACTACCACCGACTCATCCAAATAATTTGCGCCAGCGTTAATTATGTCCTTGGCAATAGCTTTAAAGCCAGTAACTTGTTTACCTTTGAGCAAGTCGCCTTCAATCAAAACTTGTGGCCCGTGGCAAACCGCAGCTACCAATTTTCCTTGTTGTATAGCCTCTTGTACAAACTTTACTGTGTTAGGGTTCCGCCGCATTTTATCAGGAGCCATACCACCAGGAATTACCACTGCATCGAATTGGGCTGCGATCGCTTCTGTCGTAGTACCATCAGCTTGGATGCTAAGTTTGCCCTGTTTACCCTTATATTTTTCATTCATGCGGGAACCGAGGACTACTACCTCCATTCCTGCTTGTTTTAGTCCATTATAAGGAACTGTAAATTCTGCATCCTCTACTGCCTGTTCAATTAGAATGGCAACTTTTTTATTACTGGAATAATTGTTATGGTCAGTCATAGATGGTATTACCTAAACTTAAATTTTTATTTTTGCCAACTAATAAAAATTAGTTATGAGTGAGAAGTTAGGCTACTGAATAATTTCGGTTTGATAACTTCTAACTCATAACTAAAAACTTCAACTACAAGTTGCTTTACCATGAATTCATATTTACAATGTTATGGTGCGATCGCAAGTTTAGCTTCGTTCCAAGGGGATAGATTATTTTATTTCTAAAGCTATACATCTCATTGTTCACGTCATAGTTCGCGTAATCGATTCGGGAAATAAATAATTAATCAAAATGGTTCAAAGGCTTACAGCAAAGGGATTAAACGCATCAAACCTTTATTCATATAGCCAATGGATGCTTGCACAGTCCGCAGTGCGATACTTACAGTCAGCTTCGCTAACGCACGCAGCACATGCAGATTCCTACTGATATTTTTTGTGAAAATCGGGTAAGTGCAAGCTTTATATTTTAATTAAAAACACCAAAGCTAGATATAGCAATACTTTCATGCATTATTTGAGAAGTAATTCTTTCTGAGTTTGATGAGGTCAATGGTGAGATACATCTCTAGTTAGACAACTTGGGGGCAGGAAAAGGTTATTGTGAGAATACAGAAAATGGCTAGCATCATGGCAGAAAAAAATCATAATGACGAAATTAAAACCAATGATTTGCCACAGGAAATTACCGAATCCTACGGCACTGGCGTGAAAGACTTGCCAGGATACAATATTGGCGGGCACTCAATCCAAACAGAAAGACAGGAGTACACAGAAACTAGTCCTGAACTCACTGGTGGCGATGTTGATGCTTATTGGCAAGATGCAGATGCAGTTGGGGATGAAGCTGTTGGTGGTAGTACTTCCACTCCTGATCAAAATGTAACTGAGGAGTTAGAAGCAGCAGTGGGGCTAGAAATGGATGACTCTGAGTTTCTGCATACCAATGATATTTTAGAAGACCGTGACGGCGATCGCTGGGAGTTAGATCCAAAGTCTTCTGAAGATTATCAAGACAGGCGAGAATAAGCTCGATAAAAGCAGAAGCTGTATTCCTATTGTATATTCACAAAGGGAAGCCAGCACGTTTTCTGCCAACTTGAAGGAGCATCTCCGCAGACAGGAGGTTTCCACACTGATTCTGACAACGGATAGCGTTCGCAAAGCGTCGGGAACCTCTGCAATGGACTAGCTCCCCATAAGCAACTGGTATGGGCAAAAATCATTAACACCAAGCGTATTGCTCCTGATCCAGAGGCGCGAGGAACGGGTGATATTATGTCCAAGAAACACTGCTGAAGTGGACTTTTTATAAAGCTTTCAAATGACGACTTCGCACGCGTTCGGCACTACCAGTAGGAATCGCAGCAATTAATTTTTGCGTGTATTCCTGTTTGGGTTCTAGGTAAATGCTTTCGGCTGTCCCTTCTTCAACAATTTGACCACGATTCATGACCAAAATGCGATCGCTCATAAATTTCACTACACTTAAATCGTGAGAAATAAAAATATAGGTAAGCTGAAAGTCTGACTGTAACTCTTTAAGGAGATTTAATACCTGCGCCTGTACTGAAACATCCAGCGCTGAAACTGATTCATCGCAGATGATAAACTTAGGATTTAATGCCAAAGAACGCGCTATGCAAATCCGCTGGCGTTGACCCCCAGAAAACTGATGGGGATAGCGGTTAATCGCATCTGCACTCAAACCCACCCGTTCTAAGAGTTCGGCTACCCGTTGGCGTCGTTGTTGCTTGGTCTTACCAACAGAGTGAATTAACAATGGTTCCATCACCGCATCCCCAACCTTCATCCGTGGGTCAAGGGAACTGAAAGGATTTTGGAAGACTATTTGCATTTCCCGCCGCAGTTTTTGTAACGGTTCTCCTTTAAGGCTAGTAATATCTTGTTTTTCAAAGATAATCTGACCACTCATCGGTTCAATTAATCGTAGCAAGGTTCTGCCAAGGGTGGTTTTACCACAACCAGATTCTCCCACCAAACCTAGTGTTTCCCCTGGTTTAACATCAAAAGAAACGCCATTAACCGCCATGTTGTAGCGTTTTGTACCACCAAACACCCCGCGCACTGGAAAACCAACTTTCAGGTTGAGGATTTGCAGCAGGGGTTCCTTCTCATTGAAGTTTGCCAATCTTGCAGCAATCTCTTCGGTAGTGACTTCTATGGGTTGTGCGGGTTCTTTTGGCTGAATTACTACTTGTCCCGTTGGTGTCTCTTCTGCACTCATGTAGTCAGAAACAGTGAGTAATTTTTGGGGACGGTGGTCAAGTGTGGGGCGGCAGGCTATCAAACCTTTAGTATATGGATGCTGGGGACTGCTGAAAATTTGCTCAGAAGCACCGGATTCGACAATTTTACCTTTATACATCACCGCTACTTCGTTAGCAATTTCCGAAATTAGCCCCAAGTCGTGGGTGATGAAAATCATTGCCATGTCACGGCTTTGTTGCAATTCTCGGATTAACTCCAAAATTGTCGCTTGCACCGTCACATCCAAGGCTGTGGTTGGTTCATCGGCAATTAAGATTAATGGGTTGCAAGAAATTGCCATTGCAATCATCACCCGTTGCAACTGACCCCCAGAAAGTTCATGGGGATAGCGTTCTAGCATGGCTTCTTTGTGTTCCCTAACCAACTGTGTCAACTTTGATGGTTCTGGTTTCGAGGAATTGCTATTGGTTTGAGGCCAAGTTTCGATATACTGTTGCTGGATCTCTTCATCGCTAGGTAGAAGTTTTACCTCTTGCAGACCTGCGATCGCAATTTGTCTTGCTTGGGCTGCTGACACATTCTGATGCCGCCTAATCGCTTCTGTTAGCTGAAACCCAATGTTATAAACTGGATTGAGCGAACTCATCGGTTCTTGAAAAATCATGGCGATGTCGCCACCCCGGTGTAACTGCATTTGCTCAGGAGGCAATGTTACCAAATCGATGGGGTTGGCATTTTCCTGAGGACGAAACCAGATTTCACCGCCAGTAACTATACCGGGAGTTTGCAACAAACCCATTACAGCTAGGGCTGTTACTGATTTACCACTCCCCGATTCTCCTACTATTCCTAGAGTCTCACCTCGATGCAACCCAAAGGAAATACCATCCAAAGCTCTGCCGATGTTGCCATCACTGGGAAATTCAACTTGGAGATTGCGAACCTCTAGGATAGTTTCTCTCATAAAAGTATGGGTAGGAATTCTAACTTAAAATTATTTGGATTTTAACAATAGTTTTGATGTATGTGTGGGTAAATTTGGTTTTTAGACTCCTTGGCAGTTTTTATGACATCGCATACTTCCACAATATACACGCAATTGCGATGTATAACTGCCTGTGATCTCTGCAAATTGCGATCGGCTCATAGTATCCACGCAAAAATGTTGCGACGCCGAAATAGCCCGCACTTCTCTACGAAACACTGCGCGTAGCTTGCTTCTCCGTAGGAGGACGACAAGGCTACTTCGATACTTCAACAAGCTTAGTACATTGCTGCACTCAGTACAAGTCAGTGACTGTTATAGACATCGCACTATCCCCTACTGGTTTGGATCAATTTTTCTTTGAATCGGATCATCGATTGGTGGATGGCGACCAATTTCTTTATCAGCTGCACGAATATTGATAACCCGTTCCCGATTTAAGGTTAATACAGTGAAGGTTGCTCGTCCAATAGGTGTCAAACCAACAATTAACAGTCCATCCGTAGACCAGACAAAATGCTCGCTCCAAATGTGCTGTCGTGGATTAAACAGTAAAACTTCTTCTCCAGATTGGGGGTCAGTTGCTGTAAGCCGATTTGTCTTCCTGCGATTGCAGTGAAAGCAAGCCAAAGCCAGATTTTCCAAATTATCTGTTCCACCCAATGACAACGGCATAATATGATCTACCGTGAACTGCACATATTGCCATTGTTCAGATGCATGACAGTATTCACACTGATAGTTGGCGCGTTGACGTACCTGCTTTTGTATAGATTCAGAAATCTTGCTACGAGAAGACACAATTTATTATGCTTGCTGAGTTGGAGCAACAGACAAATTACGAATTGTACGATTTACAAAGCTTAGGTAGTCATCAATTTCTTCGTAGCAATCAAGTTCTTTTTCTTCTTCTGCACTAAGTGGAATGTTTTGCTGTTTCGCCAATAATTCTTCAATGCGACTTTGAACAGTGCTGGATGCTCGAAAAACTGGAATACCTTCCTCCAAATCAATCCGAACCGCGCCCTCAATGGGTAGTGTTGTTGGAAGACTATTAAGTTTCGGTGGTAGAGAAATGGTCATGGCAGTGCCAGGAAATTAATCAATGAGTAATTTTGATTGTAACTTATAGTTACTAATTTGATAAACCAAATATTAACTCAATTAATTTTGTATTCTTTTACCGATACTGTATGAACTATATATTAGCAACAATTAAAGCTTTTTCAAAAACATCTTTTTAGATGCTATAGAAGTATTAAAAGAAGCGTTAGCCAATAATAATATTGATAAACATAGTGGTTGGTTAGAAAGAGTAATAGAAGAAGAGAAGCTTGAATAATCTAACAATAAAGTTAAGATTAAATCGAGTTTTTAAATATTTAACGAATGGTATCCAGAAGCCAAACATAAAAAGTTAGTCCAAGCTAGTCAAACTACTAAAGCGACTGCACTTACAACAGCAGCAATTCTTTTCAACATAAAAATACCGAAGCGTTTATACAATTTCACTCCTTTTTACGCGAGGATCATCCCTATTTCTACTCAACTTACAGTTAAAATATAGTGAAGCTTCTTTGAGAAAATTTAGATTTTAGATTGGAAATCGCCTTCTGTGTCTCAGTTATATCAATCCATGCATCAAACTATTTTTTCAAATTGGTATTAGAAGAATTACTAAAATAAGAGTAGGTAAACGATGTTTCACAACAAGATGTAAAGCATCAACACAGACAAAAAAATAGCACATCCTAAAGGATGGCTATTTGTAGAAATTGTCTAATCGTAATACTTTTTGCTAAGTATGCAAGCAAATTAAATACACGCTAAACAACTTTAGAAGGGAATATCATCTGGATCTGGTTCTTCCTCTTTCACTGCTGGATAAGTGGTTCGCTCATAATTTGTGGGTTGGGGTACGGGTTCGTAATTTGTCGCTTGAGGAGTAACGCCAACAGGATTTGTCGCTGGGGTAGGTGTTGGACGTGCTGACTCGTAACTAGGAACCTCTTTCTGTGGAGGACGAGATGCTGATGATGGTTGTCGTGGAGCAGTTTCAGTGAATGATGGAGTTATGGTTGCTGAGGGCAATGGATCAGTATTAAAACTACCTCCAACAGATTGAATTTGTTGCACCGTCAATTCAGCGCGTTTTTCTTTAAAACCTTCTTGACGATCAACAGTATTCATACTTAAACGCCCTACCAGGATGACGCGATCGCCTTGGTGGTAGTTTTGCTGAATTTCTGTTGCTAAATTCCCCCAGCCAACGACTTTCAGGGTGGCTGGCGGATCTTCTGGTTTTTGGGAATTGGGAAACTGCACCAGCATTTCCGTGACACCTAGATTATCGGCTGTATAGCGGAGTTGCGGCTCGTTAACAATTTCCGCCATCAAAACGCAGCTGTTCATTAAAATTACTCCTGACTGCAAAAAGTGCTGATTGAAAAAGAGGGGGTTTTTCTATGTACTGCCAATTAATATCTAAATATGTTTAATTGTTTGCATTTTTTAATAATGCCTGAGTTTTTAGTCATTTCTAGCATAAAAGCCAAGCGATCGCTTTGAACAGCATTGAGTATGCCGCTCGCCACCCTCGCTTGACTAAATGAGCATTTAATTCTGTATGGAGTAGTATAATTGTACCATTGATTCATCAAATAGAAAAAATTCTTGGCAAAAATTAAGTCTTGACGTGAACTGGAATAACACCCAAGGCGATCAACCTTGCTGGAAGGTCGCGCAAGATAGGTAAGTGTAAAAATGCAGGTGGTACAAAGGTGCGATTTGAGGTGATAACCGGGGCCAATATTCGCTTTTGGATAAAAGTTTGAAACGCCTGAATGATGCGTGTGGGCAACTCGCGTTGACGCTGGACTTTTGCTAGGTCGCTAAATTGTACTTGTCGGTTCTTGAGCGGTTTGCTGAGTACATTTGCCGCGACTACAGCATCTTGAATCGCGTAATTAATCCCAACTCCACCAACGGGCGACATTATATGAGCTGCATCACCAATGAGTAACAGTCCCGGACGATACCAGCGTTTGACGCGGCTGGACTCGACTGAGAGAAAGGCTATTTTTGACCAATCATCTAAATTTTGCAGGCGTTGCTGGAATTCTGGCACTACTTCAGCAACAGATTTTTTTAATTCCTCCAAACCCGCAGCCCGTAGTTGTTGATAGCCTCCTTTAGGAATAATATAGGCAAGTTGCCACTCATCACCACGGTCAAGCATGGCGACTAGCTTACCTTGACCAAAGCGCCCCATTCCCCCTTCAGGGTCTTGTGGCTGATGCGGTAGGCGAAACCAGAGGATATCCATTGGCGGCGAGGTTTCGATTGATTCAAACTCGCCCAGGTGACGCAAACGTGAGTGGCGACCGTCTGCCCCAACTGTGAGTAGTGCCCGGATTTCATGCCAGCCACCGCCTCCCCGATAACGCACACCTTGAATCACCCCATTTTCGGTAATTAATTCCTGTACATTAATACCCATCACCAGATGGAAACTAGGATATTTTTGTGCTTCTTGGGTAATGAACTCCAGGAATTTCACCTGGGGAAGCATAGTAATGTAGGGGTAGCGAGTTTTCAGATGACTAAAATCTGCGAATGTAACAGTATCTTGAGGAGTTTGAATCCTAATTTGACGCATCTTGGCATGAGGGAGTTCTAACAAAGCTGCACTTAGTCCCAATTCCTCCATAATTTCCATTACTGATGGATGAATCGTATCACCGCGAAAGTCGCGATCAAAGTCTTTATGTGCTTCCAGCAGCATCACAGAAATGCCTTGACGCGCTAACAACAGCGCCAAGACCGCTCCTGCCGGCCCCCCACCCACAATGCAACAATCTGTGGTTTGTACGTCTACAATGTCATGCACAGGATTAATACTTGGGTATTGAAAAAGATTTTTAGCTAAATCGGTAGTCTTGATATTCTCAGGTTTTATATTATAGCACTAAATCAAGCGGGGAATTTATTCCCCTGGTAGCTTTCATCAGGCACTGCGGTGGACGGGTCAAGAGGCATAAAGCAAGGTTCTTCAATTCCAAATTAAAAATTAGCAAACTACAGAAACACATATCAGAACTTTCTCTGTATATTTGTGTAACCTCCCTTCAAAAAGCTAGCTGTTGAGCGTTTATAATTTGTGGTTTGATTTTAAGAGCCGTGGGGATAACCCAAAATCCAACATCCCAAAATCACCCATGATTGAAATTGACGGTTCCTACGGAGAGGGAGGCGGACAAGTTCTTCGCACTTCCTTAAGTCTAGCGGCCATCACTGGCGAACCCATACGAATTGCAGGCATTCGTGCCGGACGCAACAAGCCAGGATTAGCAGCACAACACTTAACAGCAGTTCGGGCTGCGGCGAGAATTTGTAATGCCCAACTACGGGGTGATGCTTTGGGTTCAATGCTGTTGGAATTCATTCCAGGTAGTGCTGTGCAAGCCGGAATTTATACCTTTGATGTTAGTAAAGCACAACAAGGTGGTTCTGCGGGTGCGATCGCTCTAGTTTTACAGACAATTCTCTTACCTTTGACACTAGCATCCGGCAATTCCCAGGTAACACTAAAGGGTGGAACTCATGTAAACTTTAGCCCGACAGTGACGTATATTGAGCAAGTTTATTTGCCGATATTACAACGCATGGGTGTAGAGGCGAAAGTCAAGTTAGACGCTTGGGGGTGGTTTCCCCAAGGTGGGGGAGAGGTACAGTTGCAGGTGGATGGCGGAGGTAAACTAGGCGGGATCAATTTGCTAGAACGGGGAGAGTTACAACAGGTGCGGGGAATAGCAGTAGTAACGGAATTACCTTCGCATATTCCGCAACGGATGGCGAATCGTGCCGAAAATTTGTTACGCGAAGCCCGTTTGAAAGTTGCTATACACGCTTTGCGAGAAAGAGGTGTGGCACCGGGGGCGGGAATTTTTTTAACTGCTGAGTATCAGAACAGCTTGACTGGCTTTGGTGGGTTTGGGCGATTACGGATGTCGGCGGAGACAGTTGCAGAGATAGCTTGTCAGCAACTACTTGAGTTTCATCACACCGGTGCAGCAGTAGATGAACATTTAGCAGATCAGTTATTATTGCCAGCTGCTTTAGCTTCACAGGAAAGTCAGTATCGAGTGGCTGAGGTGAGTAGGCATTTAACGACAAATGCAGCGGTAATTGAACAGTTTGGGCTGGCGCAGATCACAGTAGATGAAGTTGAGAAAATAGTGTCGGTAATTCCTGTTATTGGTGGATGAGATTAAAGACTAAATACTTTCTTAAGAGCCTTGATTTTTATAGTATCAATGCCACATTCAAGTTTCAAGATAGGATTTAAACTTTTCCACTTGCCTTTACTAGCACTGAATATAACATCAGATGAGTTTTCTATATCAATAGCTTCAAAGCCATCTATTTGGGATTTTGATAAATAACTCAAACGAGTAAATACTTCATCTCTTGAGGCAGATTTAATACTCACAATTTCTGGTAGTGGTAACTGCGGGAAATCTTCTAATGGTGAGAGAAAGAATACTTTTACAAGAGCATTCAACTTTTTGCCTTTAGTAATTCCACATTTCAAAGTAACAATTGGGTCAAAATTAGACCAAGTTTTGCGATTAGACTCTGCAATTCGTTTTGTGGCAACAATAGGATCTACACCTCTTAAGGCACTACTTGGTTCTGATATTAAGTATTTGAGTGCAGCTAGAATAGTATCTTGTGATGCTGTATTCAAATTTACTTTAGGTAAAACTTCTCTAGCTAAAATTTTTGCCTGCTCAATACTTTGAGATTCTGGTGAGATGACTATGCACCAGACTCGCTCTAACTTAGCTTGTTGAGCAACTGCATATACAAAATGATTACTAACAACTTTATATTGATAGTCACCAATTTCTTTAACAATAACAGGAATCCAATTCCGCCCATCAGCATGTAAAATGGTTTCTGCTGCTGCTTTGATGATAAATTCCGATTCGGAAAACTTCTCTCCAGGTTCAATCTTACTTAACATTAGATGCATTAGTTTGCCAACATTATCAAAATCACTCATAAAATAAAGTACTCCTTAGCTAGTTCGAGATAATATTTTGCAGCTGTAGAATCCTTAAAAGCTGCTGGAATTCGAGCGAAGGCTGCGCCTGCTACAATTGCATAACTTGGCAGACTGAATATTGTTGTATTGCTGTCAGCTTTTATATACTTAGGATAAAAATAAGGAAGTAAATTAAACTTCGATGCTTTGCTCTCTCTAGTAATAATAGATACAATTTCCTGATTTGCTATTTTAAGCTGAGGAGGAGTGATATTTTCACCATTAAAAAATATAGGTAAGGCGATTGGCCCACCATCTTGTCTAGCTACCTTAACTTTTGGTACTAACTCTTTAATTACTTTAGCTGCATTATCTAAGGATGCTAAATTATTGTGCTTGGTAGGTATCAAAACGACATCACAGGCGTAGAGACTACTTTGACTAAAAAACATCCAGCTTGTGGGACAATCAATGAATATATAATCATATTCATACATAAAAACTTTCAGAGAATCTTTTAACCTAGCAGACCCCTTTTCAATTCTTGTAGCTAAGTCTTGCTCTGTAAAATTTCCCAGTTTGGGATCTGCGGGAATAACGTCAAATTGTAATGATTTACCAGATTTAAATTTGACTGTAAATGGTTGAATTGTATCGTGAATGTTTAAATCTCTATCGGATAGACAATCATATAAGCTGATTTTTCCTACCTGTAAACCAAGAGATTTAGTTAAATCTCCTTGTTGTGGATCAAAGTCAATTACTAAAACTTGCTTACCTTGTTGTGCAAGAGTGGCTGCTAAATTAGCAGTTGTTGTAGTTTTGCCCACACCTCCTTTATTGTTATAAATACAAACAGTTAAGGCTTTAGGTGGATTGTCAATTAAATGTTTGACATGGGAAATAATAGCATTAATATTATCTTTTTTAATTAAAATGCTTGGAGTGGCAGGAAATACAACTTGTCCATGTCGCCGGAATAATTGAATATGAACTGAATTACTAATAATGCCCCATTGAGATGTGTTGCACTTAGAAGCAAGTAGATATCTTTTTATTTGCTCTCTGGTATTTATGTATTGAGGAGTGCCTTCTGATAAATTAAATTTAGCTCCTGCTCCTGTTGCTGGTGCTTTGACTTCAATCAGTAAATAGGGATAGATTCTAGACAATGCAAAAATATCACTATCAATATTCTTACGCGCAGCAAAATCTACTATCCCATTCCCTGTCTTAAATTCTGACAAATGCTCTTTCTGATTAAATCCAAGTGCATTTATTAAAGGTCTTACAAAGATATCACTAATGTATGCCTCATTACTTTCATCAGGCAAAATGTTGTCTAAAATCTCGTGCCAGTCTGTAAGTAGCATTACTTAATAAGCAAACGTGAACAATGACAAAACCGTTTGTTTTATTAATTGAATCAAATTTGTTACTTAATTGACCTCAGTATTTTTGACTAATTGAACAGACGATCGCACCCATTCAAATTTTCTGCAACTATATCTAAACTAAAGTTTTCAGGCGATGGTGCGGAGCACTCACTCAAATACCCGCTTTTTATTCCTACTTCAGATGAAAGCGATCGCAGAGCAACTTGAAATTTTGACACTTCCAAGCTGAACAAAACAACAAGCAACTTATACATGGCATCATCTTCACGACTAACAGTCTGCCAAGCATCCGGGAGCATCTCATCCAAAAAAGAGATTAAACTATATTGTATTTGCAGTTTATTTCTCGTTCCCAGGTTGGAGTCGAGGAACGCTAGCAACAAGTGTAAGTAGGAGATGTTCATTTATGCTGAGATGGACTGCACAGGACAAACAAGCGTATCGAACCGAGGTAATTCAACGCATTACCGCAGCGATGCCCTTAGTAATGCAAGAATATGCCTCAATTAATTGGGCAGAAGAACTCAAAGGCTACCATACTGACCATGAATATTACCCCGACTACATCCACGCTCCCATTCATGGAGCAACCGATGCCTACACCAACCCTCAGTCGTGTTTAGCCTGGGATGCTGCTATGGATGCCATTATTCCCCTCAGCCACAATGTAAGTTGCCAGCAGTTGCGCGATAAAATGGCCGAGCTAATTCCTGAAGACACTCAAATTGAGACAGTGCTAGAGCTTGGTGCAGGTACGGCTGGTGGAGCGCTGGCCCTGGCACGGCGGTTTCCACAGGCGAATTTTCGTGTTACTGATGTTTCGCCTTACATGCTGGTGATCAGTCAGCACAAGTTTAACAAGGTTGGATTTAGTGAGCGGGCTTCGTTCGAGCAGGTGGACGCTCGTCACACTGGCTACCCTGACAACTCCTTTGATCTTGTCACGTCATCACTACTCTTGCACGAGACGCCTAAAGAGTGGACGCCTAAGATTCTTAAGGAGATGTACCGGATCACCAAACCCGGAGGTTGGTTACTATACGCTGACACCTATCGTGGTGAATATGCCCTGAACGCTTCTTTTCAAGAACCGTGGTTGGATGACTTTATCCATTTCAACTTCGAGTACGAGTTTGCGAAAGCAGGTTTTACAGAACTCAATTACATTCCCTATGCTGTGGGTTTGTGGTATATGGTTGGCCGGAAGCTATAAACGTCATTACAAAACAATTACAACAGAAGTTAGCAAAGCCCAAATAGCGACGACAGTGCGTAGCTACCAGGATTTTTTTAATGACTACGATTTGTAGAAAAGCTATCAATTAGACGTGAAATTTTTCTAGCTGTGTTCAGGGGGGTGTAATCAAACAGTATTTGACACAAGGAAGAGAAACTTGTTTGCTTCCAAGACTCGAACCCGTCCAGGTTGTGGTAAGTGATAATGTTGTCACATTACACAAAGGTGGTCGCATTCAACTTGCGTCCTAACCGCCTCGGCGGTTGCCATAACACAAAAAATCTTTCCTCTGCCTCTCCTGCTTCCCCTACTCCCCACTCCCTTAACTCTCCCTCTTCTCTTGCCGTTCTTTGAGTTTCAACATAATTTCTGCGTGCATTTCGCGGGTAATCGGGTAAAAATACGTTAGAACTAAGCCACAAATCAAACAAACTGTAGGTATGGGCCCAACGGCAATGCGAATAGCAAACAGTGCCGATTCTGGTTGGATGGGTGGTGGACTTCCGGCTACAGATTCTTTAAAACCGGCTACTTGCAAAGCATTTCCCACCAAAAACAGCCCGAAAGCTAAACCAAATTTTTGTAGCAAAACCATGAAGCCATAAAAAATGCCTTCTCTGCGTTGTCCGGTTTGGAGTTCATCTAATTCAATCACATCTGGAATCATCGACCAGGGAATTAGATAAGCTGTGGATACACCAACACCCGCCATCACAGCCATCAAATACATCAAAGCTATTTGACCGGGCTGTAAGAAAAATAGTCCGGCGGCTGCTATGATCCATAAACTCATTCCCATAAAATAAACAAGTTTTTTGCCGATTTTTTTACTCAGCGCTCCCCAGACAAATAGCATCAGTAGGGCAGTTCCTTGGACTGCAATCAGTAGTGTAGGCACATCTGATTCTTTGAGACCCATACAATTGACTACAAAATAGGGAATAATGCTGGCTGTAATCTGCACACCTAGCCAAGAAAAAAGATATATACCAATAACAAATAAAAAAGGTCGATTGCTAAAGACAATTTTTAGCTGTTCCAAGAAGGAGAGAGATGCAGGTTCTTCGGCTTGGATGCGTTTGGCCTCAAAAGCCAGGATGCGATCGCGAACTCCAAAAACGCACCAATATAATCCTAAAATCGCAATTACAGTACAAACTGCTGCTAAAACGAGATATCGTTGTTGGCGATCGGCAATTTGAGAAAAAACAATTTGCGCTAAAATCAATGACAGAATGCTACCACCAATGGAAAATGTAAATCGATAGCTGTTAAGGCTGGTGCGTTCATCGTAATCTTGAGTTAGTTCTGGAGTCATCGCCGTATAAGGCAAATTCACAATTGTGTAAAAGGACTGAGATAGCACCCCAATCACTACGTAATACCAGAACATCGGCCAAATATTATCACTCTGATTTGCACTAAATCGCGGTACAATCCACTGCAAGAAAAAGAAAATTCCAAAGGGAATTGCTCCATAAAACATCCAAGGAAGACGACGACCCCAACGACGAGATTTTGTTTTATCACTCAGGAACCCGATAACCGGATCATTTACCCCATCCCAAATTTTGCCAATCATCAAAATACTGCCAGCTAAACCCGCAGGGATACCAGCGACATTGGTAAAGAAAAACAGCAGATAAAAGACGGAAATATTTGCTGTAATTGCTGGGCCTAAATCCCCTGCACCGTAAGCCAGTTTTGTTTTAAAGTCGAGTTTTTCACTGAGAATATCTCGTTGGGCATCGCTATCAGCAGCAGAATCGTTCATAATAACTTGCACTCATACTAAAATAAAAAGTTTGCGACGCCGAATAGCCCATCGTAGACATCGCCTTCAATACTAGCTATCTACCACTCCCGTTAGACTTATGCCAGACCTTTATGTTTCTTGGTCAGATTATCACCAAAAAATTGAACAACTGGCTATTCAGATTTATCAATCCAGTTGGGAATTCAACCAGATTATCTGTCTTGCCAGAGGAGGACTACGAGTTGGAGATATTCTCTCCCGTATATACCAGCAACCACTGGCAATTTTAGCAACCTCATCTTACTGTGGCTCTGGTAAGCAAGAAAGAAGTAATTTAATTTTCTCCCGCCACTTAACGATGACTGCCGAAAAGTTAGGTTCGCGCATTCTCCTAGTAGATGATTTGGTAGATTCTGGCATCACACTTCAACAGACTATACCTTGGCTGAAGCAAAATACTGATTTCCCGATTGAGGAAATTCGTACCGCTGTTCTTTGGTATAAAGCCTGTTCAGTTATAGCACCTGATTATTATGTTGATTATCTGGCTGACAACCCCTGGATTCATCAACCTTTTGAACACTACGAACAGATACACCCCGCAGAACTTGCGGCTAAGATAAGTCAGCTCCAATTCTAGGAGACGCTACGCGAACGGGGAAGTCAAAAGTCAAAAGTCAAAAGTCAAAATTAATAATCCCCATAAATAAATTTAGGGGCTTGTATCATGAGTCTTTTTCAATCAACTGTGTTGATTAATACCTACACAAAATTAATCTCACACTCACATTCCTGACAGCAGTTTTCATGTATTTGAACCACATCTGTCGCAGGAGTGCAAGGCCTTGCACCCCTACTGCGTGGTCTATTTACCTGAAAATAGCTGTAACGTCCAATTTTCCTCAAATAGCACGGTGAATCTAACTAGCACACTGGAGGAGAAGTTTACCTACTTTTAACAAGGGGCAAAATCCCCTTGTCTTAAGATGGTGGCTGGATTTACGTCGTACTGTACCAGCACATTGGTAGCAATTTAGATTATAGCGTCGGCGTAGCCCGTCGTAGACATCGCTTCCCTTAGCACTATCAACATCAAGATTGGTTTTAAAATGAAAAATCCGTGCTGGTATTATGAAGAACTTCCAAACTCTTCCCTCAGGAAGTAGCAGGGGCAGATCATTTGTCCTAATCTCTTTTATATGGTAATAAAGAGTGAGAATCCAGGGGTGAAAATTAATAAAAGGGTTTTATCCCCGATAGATCACAAGTACTGCGATTTCTTTTCTGCGAGACACTACGCAAACGACGGGCTACGCTTACGCCTTGCTCATAAGTCTTACCCAGACCATGTTTCAGCCCTTTTTTACGGGTAAATTTTTCATGCACTGTGAAACGCCTGAATCTAGATTTTATAAGGCTTTGGGAATAGGAGTGATAAATCTGGGTTTATATCACCGCCTGATTGTATACCGCATTATTAAAGGAGGGTAGAAACCCTTGGTTCGCACTAGCCGGGATGTTAGAAGCGTATGAAGAAACCGCCACTCTTTACACCTGTAGTTACTGCGGCATCTGCCTAGAACGTCAAACCCCCCTGCTTTATTCCTATCCAGAACGGTATTTCACCTACTTGCAAAAGTTTAAGCCAACAATTGTCGAGTGCTTGGTGGTTCCTTTATTGATTGCTAATCAACCACTGGGCACGATTTGGATTGTATCCCACGATCAGCATCGGCAGTTTGATGGAGAAGACTTGCGGTTGATGAAAAGCCTCGCAAATTTTACCGCCGCCGCTCTTTACAGTAGCAACGCTCGTCAAGCAGCGGAAGAATCTGCACGGCGTGAGCAAGCTGCTCGGGCCGTTAGCGAAGCGGCACAAAATGCAGCCGAACAAGCTAATCGTCTCAAAGATGAGTTCCTGGCTGTTCTATCTCACGAACTGCGTTCCCCCCTCAACCCGATTTTGGGCTGGGCAAAACTCCTGCAAACCCGCAAATTTGATGAAGAAAAGACGGCTTATGCCCTAGCAACTATTGAGCGCAATGCCAAGTTGCAGTCTCAGCTAATGGAAGATTTACTAGATGTTTCCCGGATTCTTCAAAGCAAACTCAGCTTAAAAATCTCCTCTGTTAAGCTATCCGCCGTTATTGAAGTAGCCCTTGATACTGTGCGTCTAGCGGCTCAAGCCAAGTCAGTTCAACTCAAGACGAAATTTGAACCGAATATAGGGCAAGTTTTGGGCGATCCCAGTCGCTTACAGCAAGTCGTCTGGAATTTGCTGTCTAACGCCGTTAAGTTCACACCGTCCGAGGGCCAAGTGGAAATACGACTTGAGCGCGTGGGTACACAAGCACAAATCCAAGTGAGTGACACGGGTAAGGGCATTGACCCAGAATTTCTGCCTCACGTGTTTGATTACTTCCGTCAAGCTGACAATACCACAACAAGAACCTTTGGCGGCTTGGGGCATGGTCTGGCGATCGTTCGTCAAATCGCTGAACTGCACGGTGGAACAGTCCAAGCAGAAAGTGAGGGAGACGAGAAAGGTGCGACTTTTACTGTGTTGTTACCTATCAAGAGTGTCGAGCCTCAAACAAGTGAAGACAAGGCTTTACCTGACGCTTCCCCTAATCTTCAGGGGGTAAATGTGCTGGTCGTAGACGATGAAGTTGACACCCGCGACCTCATAGTTTTCATCCTCCAACAGTATGGTGCTGCCGTGCGTGCCTTCGCCTCAGCATCGCTTGCACTAGACGCCTTTGCACTTGAGAAGCCAGATATTCTCTTAAGTGATATTGGGATGCCAGAAATGGATGGCTATATGCTGATTCGGCAAATTCGATCGCTACCGCCTGAGCAAGGGGGAGAGATAAGAGCGATCGCACTGACAGCCTATGCTGGAGAGGTTGACCAGCAACAAATTCTCCAAGCAGGATTCCAAAAACATTTAACAAAGCCAATAGAACCAGACAAATTAGCGATGGTAATTGCTAGCCTAGTTAAATAATAAATAATTATTCTCAGAAGTAGAGAGTACCAGTTGGCTACAAATTCCAATTTTAAAAACCAAAAAGATCAGTTATTGACTGAAGGCAAAGAAGCTCTGCTGGGTCGCATGGCGAACCGCATCCGGCAATCGCTGAACCTCCAAGAGATTTTGGATGCAACTGTGGTCGAGTTGCGGGCATTTTTACGAACCGACCGGACTAAGGTCTACCGCTTTGATCATGACGGACATGGGCAAGTGGTTGCGGAAGCGAGTGCCCCCAATCGTCTGCCTTCTTTGCTGGGATTGCATTATCCAACTGATGACATTCCGCCCCAAGCGCGGGCCTTGTTTATCAGAACACGTACCCGCTCCATTGTCAATGTCAGCGAGCAGCGGATTATCCTCAACTCTCTACCGACTCCCAAAACGACGGCAATCGGGGACTTGACCGTTGAAGAAGTGCAACACCAACCCCTGGAAGATATTTTAAGCCGATCGGTAGACCCCTGCCATGTGGACTATCTCACCCAGATGGGTGTGCAATCTTCTCTGGTGGTGCCCATAATTTATCAACAGGAACTTTGGGGGCTGTTGATCTCTCATCATGCCGAACCCAGAGAAATTACATCTGAGGATTTGCAGGTCGTCCAAATGCTCGCTGACCAGGTTTCACTAGCAATTACCCAGGCAAGTCTGCTGAGTCAGGTACAGGAGCAGCACCAACGCGAAGCGATCGTCAATCAGATTGCCGCTCTACTGCACGCTCCTCTTAACCCTGATCAGATTTTACATAACGTTCTGGAACAAGCAGTGAAAGCTTCTGGCAGTTCTGGAGGGAGGTTGTACCTCACTTCCTTGGATGAGGCTTTACCAGCCCATCTTTATACTTACGGAAATCAGCCGACCCCATCCGAGCTTGAGCAACCAGACTCATTAGAAAATCATCCCCTTTGGCAAGAGGTAGGGGTAGCTCCTGCTCACATCGACTGTGGCTTAATCCAACAGGATAAACCTGCCCAGCGAGTGGTAATTAATCTTCAGCAAGAACCGCGTCTGCACCAATTGATTGAATCCTTTCAGACCACACCGATTCGGGGTTTGATTGTTCAACCGTTGTATTATGGTAAAGAATTCCTGGGGTATCTGACGTTCTTTCGTGACCAAATCGGCACAAAAAATCTTTGGGCTGGCTCTGAGGAAGCCGATGAGCGCCAACAGCGACCCCGCCAGTCAATGGCGCAATGGCAGGCGCTCAAACAAGATAAAGCTCACCCCTGGAGCGTCGAAGAGATGGAACTTATCCAGTCTTTGAACATTCATCTATCGCTGGCCGTGCTCCAAAACCGCGTCTATCAGCGTGAACGGCAGCAGCGTCTGGTAGTTGAGATGCACAACGAAGCTCTCTCTCATGCCCGAGCTGCCGCCGAAGAGGTGAGTCGCCTCAAGAGCAACTTTTTGGCTTCTACCAGCCACGAACTGCGAACCCCTCTGGCCTCGACCTTAAACTACTTAAAGTTGCTCAAAGAACGCCTTTATGAAGACGAAGAGGAGTTGCGCCAATATATTGACGGCGCTTACCAATCGACGCAAAATCTGGTTACCATCATTAACGATGTGCTTGACATTGCCAAGATTGAAGACGGACGCATAGCCTTAGATTTGGAGACAGTTTATCTGCAACAGCTTTTACAAGAGCAATGTTTCCTCTCAGGTGCCGAAAGCCGCTACAAGGCAATTCCTCTGACGCTTGAGTGTGAAATTGAGACTGTTTTCGCCGACAAGATCAAAGTCCGCCAGGTGATGACAAACCTGCTGGATAACGCCTTCAAATTCACAGATGAAGGTCAAATCGATGTCCGGGCCGTCGTCGATAGGACTGGGACAATGGCTCAAATCTCGGTGCGCGACACGGGTATCGGCATTGAGATGGAAAACTCAGAGCAACTTTTTTCCCCATTTGTGCAAGCTGATGGTTCTGCCCAGCGCTCCTACGGGGGCACAGGCTTAGGGCTGACTATCTGCAAGCGATTGGTGGAACTGATGGGTGGTAATATCTGGCTTGAAAGCCCTGGGCTAGGGCAGGGAAACACAGTCACCTTTACCCTGCCTCTAAACAAACCGAGTCAGCTTACAGGTGACAGCATTGAATATCCTACTGGTTGAAGATAATCAACTTCTAGCTCAGGGAACTGCCAAACTAATCGAACGCTTGGGTGGTCATCAGGTGTTTATTACTGCCGAACCAAAAGAGATATTCCGACAATGCGAAGCAGGGGCAGTCGAACTGGTGATTATGGATATCAATTTGCCGGGAGCTAGATGGCAAGGACAAAAAGTCGATGGCTCTATGCTGTCGCGCTATTTGAAGGCACAGTGGAAACAGATACCAATTATCTTGGTGACAGCTTACACCATGCCCGCCGATCAACATCTCCTGTTGTCCCAATCAGGGGCCGACAGTTGCTATACCAAACCCATCACTGACTACGATGCCTTTTTAGACATGATTACTCTACTAGGTGAAAGGAGGAATTGAATCCCTATGTATAAGGTGGCGATTTTGGACGATGACGAACACTGGTGTCGGATCGTCCAACGTTTTCTCAAGCAAGAATATGCTGTAGCAACCTACAAGTCCGTGTCTAGTTTCTTGTGGGAGTTAGAAGAACTAAACAAGTACGATATCTTTCTGGTCGATTTTGTGCTACCTACGGCTCGGCATGAGCTAAATACAGATGGCATAGAAATCGTTACCGCTCTCAAGCGCCGCTTGCCTCGTTCTCCTATGGTCATCCTCGTCACGGCTTACATGAGTAGGAATGAGTTAGAGGTGCATGGCAAACAAATGTGTCCAGAAGCAGACGGATTTTTTGCCAAGGATGCGGGACTAGAATTATTGGCTCACCAAATGAAGCAACTGCTCACACCAGGTAAAACTGAGGACAGTTAGGGGGAAAAGTACTTAGGATTTTTTGACTTTTGCTTGCCCTAAATTGAGCTAAAGAGGGGTTTTAAGCGATCGCATTACAGTGCATCAATCCAAAATCAAATAGATGACTTAGTAGACTCTGGTATTTTAGTTTTTACTCTGGAAATTGTTTTATCCATTGTGTAAGGATTTGTTGGATTTGCAAGCGAAACTTTATAAGCAGGTTGTATCTAAAATCCTTTCGCTTCAAGGCAATTCTCAACCTCAAGACTGCAAAGCCTTAAAAGGCTATGAGGGTGGCTATCGTGTTGGCCAAGGTGAATATAGAATTCTCTACACGATTGATGAAGAAAGCAAATTGATTGATGTTTTTCGTGTTGGTAAGCGAAATGATGGTGAAGTCTATAAGAGGATGTCTGAAAAGTTTTTTTGTATACACCTAACCCTTGGAGATCCCCCTAAATCCCCCTTTTTAAGGGGGACTTTGAGACTCTTATTCCCCCTTTTTTAAGGGGGGTTAGGGGGGATCAACAAATATTTGATACTTCTCAGACATCCTCTAAAAATTTGTAATCGCACTTCGACCAAAATTTAGAATGCGTTTGCTCTGGAGTTGGCATTGAGTAAAAATATCAGACGTGGAGTCTAACAATTTAACTCCCCAAACTTAGGACTCCACCAGCCTTTTTGCGTACTGAAATAAGCCACATCTTTATGTTTGATGTCCTGACGCGATCGCGGGTCACAACATCGCAACATTGTCTTACTCTGCCCATCTTTTATATAACTGTACTCCTCTAGAGGTTTTTTACATACTGGGCAAGGATATGCCGTCGTTTTCACAGGAGGCTTTTGTTGATTCTCAGCTTGGACTGTTTTAGTTTGTGGTGGCTGCCAAGTTTTGTTAAAGTCGCTCCAAAACAGCACGACATTTTTACATCCTGTTGTGCATTTGAGGAAATATTTCTTTTTGACCTTACTACTGGGAATTTTGGCGAGAAAACTTTTGCATTCAGGGCATCGCGTCTTAGAAGTTTCATATTTGCGCTCACTTATCACATTAGCTTTACCTATTGAGGAACTTGCAACTACAGTTTTAGCTTTGGAGAGCGCTGGTACAAAATAATTCTGATTCCAACTAGTTAAATAATCCTGCCAAGAGTTTTTTCCTTCGGAAATTGCATCAAGAGCATCCTCCATTTTCGCTGTGAATTCTGCCTCTAGTAAATCAGGCAGTGCTTTGAGCAAAAATGCATCAACTTCTAACCCTAATGCTGTCGGTTGCAGATGGTCTTTTTTCAACTCGACATAATTTCGTTTTTTTAAGGTAGCAACAGTCGGAGCATAGGTACTTGGGCGACCAATTCCTTTACGTTCCATCAATTGCACCAATTTTGGTTCACTATAACGGGGTGGTGGCTGGGTTTGCTTCTGCTCATGTCCAGCATTTTCCAGTTTCAATGCTTGTCCCTGTTGTAATGAAGGTAAAACACTATCTTTGCTGAGATTGTTCCAGTACCGGGCATAACCGTAAAATTCTATCACTTGCCCTCTGGCTGACCACAGTAGAGAACCAGACTGAGTAATCACCAGAGTTTTACGCAATTGGGCAGCACGACACTGAGAGGCAATTGACCGTTTCCAGATCATCACATACAGATTAAACTGATCATCAGGAAGTTCAGAGCGCAATTGAACTGAGGGACGGAACACATCCGTGGGCCGAATTGCTTCATGTGCTTCTTGAGCCAATTTGCTACTGCGATGTTTGGAGACTTGCTGCGGTACATTCTGCGGATCATTTTGCTCTAACCATTTACGGGCGCTGGCACAAAATTCTGGACTCAGCATCACTGAGTCTGTTCGCATATATGTTATAAGCCCTGCCTCATAAAGCTTTTGGGCAACAACCATAGTTTTGTCGGGAGCAAACCTCAGCTTTGAACCAGCTGCTTGCTGAAGGCTGGAAGTTGTAAATGGTGGAGGTGGCTGACGGTTAACGATTTTTCCTTCAAAATGAATCACCTGGTGAGGATGTTGCCGTGCTTCTTCAACTAAACGTGTTGCCTCTGCTTCCGAAAGAACACACTTAGACTCCGGTGTTTCTGTACTATTACCTACCTTGGCGTCATCGTGTGTTTCAGTTTCTTGGTCTGCTGCATCTGTTGCAGAATTGACTGTCCCTTTGTAAAAAGCCCGAAATCCTTCAGCATAATCTACCCAAACACTCCAGTAATCTTGGGGGACAAAAGCCAGAATTTCGTTTTCTCGCTGACAAATTAGGTGCAACGTCGCGCTTTGGACTCTGCCAACACTCTTAGCGCCGTTATTCAATGCCCAAACTAAAGGGCTACCTTTATAACCCACTAGTTTGTCTAGACAATCTCGACACAGCCCAGCACCGATCAAATTTTGGTCTAGCTTTCTGGGATTAGCGATCGCACTCTGCACCGCAGATGCTGTAATCTCAGTATAAATTACTCGTTTCGGTTCTCTTAAACCCAGCGTTTCTTTGAGATGCCAAGCGATTGTCTCACCTTCCCGGTCTGGGTCAGTTGCTAAGACAACTTCATCGACCTGTCTCACCGCAGACTTGAGCTTCTGAATTGTTTCCTTTGCTCGTTGGTCACGTGGGACGTAATTGCACCGGACATTATTGCCGTCCATGACGAAGCCCAAAGAATCGTCCCCTTCATTGCTAAGTTCTCGGATGTGACCACAACTGGCTAGAACTTTCCAATCTGCACCCAGAATCTGACTGAGTTTTTTGACTTTTCCGGGGGATTCTACCACAAGCAGGCGTTTGATCATAGCAACTGCGTTCTCGATTTTGAGCAATAAACTGGCAATTGCAATGAGCAATCGCCTATTCTCGTCATGTGGATTTTCTAGAATACTGTACCAAAAAGCTTTGAAAATTGCTCAATTCAGTTTAGAGGTAAATCATCCTAACGCGATACCTGATTGTGCGATCGCCCTTGGCGTTGGCGCAGCGATCGCTGTTAGAACTGGCACAACAACCTACTTACAATTAACTATCACGCCAAACAAGGTTGCTACAAAAATATTATTTTAGGACTTACGCAAAAAACCTCTCAAACTCTTATTCCTCCGTGTCGCGCCAGTTGCTTCTCCTAAGAGAGACGCTGCGCGAACAAGTCTCTTAACCCGCCCAACGCACTGGCTTCTCTGTGTCTGGAGTGGTAGCCTGCGGCAAGCCGCTTCTCTACGTTCGTGCAGCGTGTCGCAGACAGACGCTCCGCGTAGCTTGCTTCTCCGTAGGAGTATGCGTCTACATTCTTCCATGACCCGTGCGTAAGTCCTGTATTTGATAAATAGACTTCTTGCAAAAATCCTTGAATCACCCCTCCCCAACCCTCCCCGATGTATTGGGGAGGGGGCAAGATTTCAAGTTTCCCCCCTTTATAAGCTACGGTGTACACACAAGTTATCGAATCACTACCAGTCCTCGAATTACCCCACCCTAACCCTCCCCGATGTATTGGGGAGGGAATGAGAATCTCTTGTTTCCCCCCTTGGAAAGGGGGGATTAAGGGGGGTAATTCGACTTGTGGAGCAACTCATAAGTTAATTACAACGATTGCTGCAATGATTTAAACGTTTCTTATACATGAACAAGTAATTGTTGCAAAGCATAAAGCATTTGCAGCAACTGCTTATACATTTTTGGGAAATACTTAAACGTTTCTTATACATGAACAAGTAATTGTTGCAAAGCATGAAGCATTTGCAGCAACTGCTTATACATTTCTGGGAAATACTTAAACGTTTCTTATACATAAACAAGTAATTGTTGCAAACGCTTCAATTTTGGCAATTAGTTTTGAAGGTTAAGCGGTTAGAGTGGGGTAAAATTTACGCTCAAACCCAAGTTGATGAGCTACTTCAGACTTATGTGTAACCATAGTCTTATTCTTGGGGAGGGGAGACAAAGCATAGCTTTGGCTCTTTGGGGTGCAATGACTATAAGAATCATAACTAAGGAATAAGAATTAAATAACATACAATTTATGTCCCTGGCTTACCTCACTCTCAATCCCTCTCCTTAAAGGATGTCTGAAAAGTATCAAATATTTGTTGATCCCCCCTAACCCCCCTTAAAAAAGGGGGAATAAAAGTCTCAAAGTCTCTCTTAAAAAGGGGGATTTAGGGGGATCTCCAAAGGTTAGGTGTATACAAAAAAACTTTTCAGATATCCTCTTATAAAGGCTACGGTGTACACACAAGTTAAATTACCCCCCTCAATCCCCCCGATGTATTGGGGGTGGGGGGAAGCCGGAAATCCAGTTCCCTCCCCTTTACAAGGGGAGGGTTAGGGTGGGGTAAAAACCAGATTCGTAAACTACTTCAGACTTGTGTGTACACCGTAGCCTTATAAAGGAGAGAGAAGCTAAATACAGGATGAAGTTTTGTATTTTATTTAATTCACGTTCCTAATTTCCGAACTTGCATTGTTAATGCGTTAGCTTGCGCGGAGTTTTTCTGGTGAATTTGGCGAAAATTTTCTGTAATTCTAGGTTATATGTAAGTATCTAAATATATCCTGGCATTTACCTTGAACTAATAGTTTTGTCTATGGCAGTCATCACAATTCGGGAAAATCAGCCGATAGAGAAGGGTTTTGCCGCAAGTTTGATTTTTGAGGGTGGCGAATACCCAATCAATATTACTGACCCTTTTATCCCGCAGCAAGAAAAGCTACTGGAATGGTATTTTGAGAAATGGCTGACTTTCCCGATGTTGAATGCTCAGAAAGCTGAAGCGGCGAAAACCAGCGTTATTGATTACGGAGAAAGTTTATTTAACCAGGTTTTTCAGGCTGATATTAATGCTTATAGCCATTATCGCCAACTGCGGGTAAATCTGAACCAGGTAAAAATTGAGATAGTGGGTAATAGTCCCGAATTTCACGCGCTGCACTGGGAAGCTATGCGAGATAAGGATTTGCCGCGACCTTTGGGTGTGGATTGCGTAATGGTACGCAAGCGCATTGATAAAGCGGCATCAGTGGCGGCGAATATGGCAGAATCCCCGGTAATTAACTTGTTGGTGGTAATTGCCCGACCGGATGAGGAGCATGATGTAGGTTATCGTACCATTGCTCGTCCGTTGATTGAGGTGATTCAAAATAGTCAATTGCCTGTAAATATTGACTTATTGCGTCCGGGTACTTATGAAAGTTTAGAACGGCATTTAGAAGCAAAAGGTGCGGGATATTACCATATCATCCATTTTGACTGTCATGGGGTGGGGCGTTGATGGCATACGCAGATATTCAGGATGGGGTGAAACGCAACCGATATACCTATCAAACACGATGGGGACGGGAAGATATTAAACCTTATCAGGGGGTAAAGGCATTTTTGTTTTTGGATGGGGAAAATAAGGGAAAAGCCGATCCCATAGAAGCGGGGGAATTAGCGAATTTGTTGACGGGGAAGGGAATTCAAGAAGCGATAAATTGGGGTTTGCTCTCAATTATCGATGAAGATATTCCTCAATTATTACAAATTCAACCTGTTTTTCCCTTCTTTTTAAAAGCAAAATTAGCCGAACTCGATGCAGCTAACCGTGAAGCATTACGAGAGGGTTTTAAAAACCACTATATAGGTTTAGCTCTTTCCTACAATCGCTATATGGAATCAAAGGAACCGCAAGAACGGCAGATCGGGATTTTCTTTTGTCGGCTGGAGTATGAAAATTTATATAATGCCTTGCAAATTTGTTTAGAGAAACAGGAAAATATTGATATTTTCTTTTGCTTAGGTGAATATTTAAAGTTAACTAATGATATTCCAAGTAGTTTGAAACTGTCGGAATTTGTCTATCAGGCACAAGTCACTTATCCACCAGAAATTAGAACAGGTGAGATAGGTTTGAAAATTATAATGGTACTCGGTACGCTTGCTAATTGTTATTTACAAACACAAAATTATCCCCAAGCCAGAGAATTCTATCTGCGGATTCTTAAATTATCCCAACAACTCCAAGGTGTAGAAGCAACACAAATCAAGTCTTTATTAGCAAGCACTCACCACCAGTTAGGATACGTTGCCCAAGAGTTGCGGGAATACAACCAGGCACGGGATTATTATCAACAAGCCCTGGAAATATTTATCGAATTTGGCGATCGCTATTCGAGTGCTAGGACTTACCACCAGTTGGGAAGGGTTGCCGAAGAGTTGCGGGAATACGACCAGGCAAGGGATTATTATCAACAAGCCCTGGAAATCAATATCGAATTTGGCGATCGCTATTCCTGTGCTAGTACTTACCAAAACTTGGGAATCGTTGCCCAAAAGTTGCGAGAATACTACCAAGCACGGGATTATTATCAACAAGCCCTGGAAATCAATATTGAATTTGGCGATCGCTATTCCTGTGCTGGTATTTACCAAAACTTGGGAATCGTTGCCCAAAAGTTGCGGGAATACGACCAGGCACGGGATTATTATCAACAAGCCCTGGAAATCAAAATCGAATTTGGCGATCGCTATAACTGTGCTAGGACTTACCACAACTTGGGAAACGTTGCCCAAGAGTTGCGGGAATACGACCAGGCACGGGATTATTATCAACAAGCCCTGGAAATCAATATCGAATTTGGCGATCGCTATTCGAGTGCTAGCACTTACGGACTATTAGGATTGCTTGCACAAGCGCAGGAGAATTACGCAGAAGCTAGGGCTAATTTGCAGACAGCATTGGAGATATATGTTGAGTATCAAGATGAATATATGGCTACGGTGACGCGAGAGAATTTAGAGGATTTACCGGAGTAGGTGGGGATATGGGCGATCAATCGGGTTTTGGGTTTTGTGGAGGTGCGATTGGGTTTAAGTTTGTGGAGGTGCGTTAGCGAAGCTGTCCGCAGGAATCGCGGTTGCTTGATTGGTTTGGGAGAGCGATCGCATTTGGGTTTGTGAAGGCGATCGCGGTTGCTTGATTGGTTTGGGAGAGCGATCGCATTTGGGTTTGTGAGGTGCGATCACGGTTGCTTGATTGTTTTGGAGAGCGATCGTTCTTCAGTTATCCTTAAAAGTTACAATGAGTATGGTATTTATAGGAAAGGCAGAAATGACTGCAAAAGACAAAATTCACGCTGAAATTGATAGCCTTAACGAAGAATATCTAGATGAACTATATCTTTTAATCCAAGATTTTGCCCAATCTAAACAACATCTGAAAAAACTGAGTTTCATGTCAAAATTGAAACAAATCAAGATAAATGCTCCAGAGGATTTTGCTAGGAATCTTGATTCTTATCTAGCTGGGCATGAGGGTGATAAATAAAATCTTTGTTGATAAGTCCAGCTTCCACAACTTGCCTAACATAAATTTCATACATGAGGTCATCCCATGTTGAGTTAGCAGGTAGTTTATCAATTAGCTTTCGAGCTTCTTCTTTAATATTTAGCTTTTCCATAGAGATTACAGATAACTTGCTTTTCTATATTGTATGCTTAACGGGAATCGCGTTTGGGGTTTGTTTGTGGAGGTGCGATGTCTCTATTCGGCGTCGCTTGAATTCATACTTCAATTATGCAACGCCCGGCTGCGGTAATTCGTTGATGAATTGCTAACAAATCTGCGTCACTGAATGGGCGATCGCTTTTACGTATTTGCTCAATTTACCTCTCCAATTCTTGAATTATCACTCCTGGCAAGCGTTCTCGGATTTGATCTAGCCTTGCTTGGGCATATTCAGCCTCAGATTGCAGTTGCGATCGCAATTAATGTCATGCGTGGCTGGGGTCTGCTATCCTCAATATCTAGGAGTAATTCTTTGAGTCTGCGTGCTATTAAATGATCGTCAGATTGGATTAAAGCTAACCAATCAGGAAGAAGATAAGTATATTGTTGATCTGGATTCTTTATTGCACAATCTTGTAACTGTTTCTGTAAAATGTCGAGAGCTTGAATCACAGCATTTTTGTTGTAATTTGATGTTCTTTAAACGGATACCCTGAATGTTCGTTTGAGTTTTGTTAATGGAAAGAGATCGGATCATTGACTTTTTGAAAGTCCCTTAAAACTAAGTACAGTTTTGCATCTTAATACAAAGATTTAACCCACTGCCATTCCTGTATCAAACCCTCTCTCAGGGAGACTTGCGGCTGATATCTCAGAATTTTCTGCGCTTTAGATATATCAGCCGCGGTGTGGCGGGCGTCTCCCATCGCATTTTCTATGTGGTTTGTTTTAATTGGTTTCCCGACGATTTCTTCAATCGTATCCAAGACTTCTGCTAAAACTACCCTGCTACCGCCACCGATGTTAAAGATTTCTCCCACTGCTTCGGGTACGGTGGCGGCGGCTAAATTGGCGGCGATGATATCACCAACAAACGTAAACTCCCGTGTTTGCTGGCCATCGCCGTAAACAGGAATTGCTTCATCCTGCAAAATCGATTTAAAAAACTTATTAAATGCCATATCTGGACGCTGTTTGGGGCCATAAACTGTGAAATAGCGCAATGTCACACAGGGCACGCCGAAGTTTTTGTGATACAGTTCACACAAAAACTCTGCTGCTAGCTTCGTAATGCCGTAAGGAGAAACTGGTTGAGGACAAATTCCCTCGTGGGTAGGTAATGTTTCTGCATCACCATATACACTTGATGAAGAGGCAAACACTAACCTTTTCAGGTGTTTAGCATCCTTAGCTGCTTCCAGCAAAACTTGTGTAGCGTTAATATTTCGTTCTGTATAACCTCGAAAAGCTTTACCCCAACTTGCTCTGACACCTGCTTGTGCCGCTTGATGGTAAACTACATCAACATCTTTTAGGAGTTTCTGCCAATCTAAAAACTGAATATCTCCTTCAATTAATGTAAAGCCAGGTGACTCATGTAAGTGTGCAACATTTTTAACCTTTAACATCGGATCGTAGTAATCATTGAATTCATCAATACCGATCACTTCTTCTCCTTGTTGCAGCAATGTTTCTGCAAGATGAGAACCAATAAAACCAGCGGCTCCAGTAATAATAATTTTAGCCATGTTGCCTATTTTTTGATATTTTCATTAATCTCGATATTCACAGGTTAATACTTGTAATCAATAATCGTCATTACCTGAAGATGATTTTTTTACTTAATTATTGAAATGCTTACAAAAATTATCATAAATACTTAAAGATTGTACTTATATTGGAAAAACATCAGTATATTTATGGAATTATTGCAATTAATAACATTTATAATTGTACTAATTCAGCAAGTTGAATTTTAAGAATAAATTCAGCAGGAATTCAATACCTATATTTCTTCTTGCCCCCTGCTCTCAGAGGATGTTTGAAAAGTCCTCTTGTCGGTATCAAAAGTTATAGATCCCTCTAATTCCCCCTTAAAAAGGGGGACTTTGATTCCGGTTCCCCCTTTTTTAAGGGGGGTTAGGGGGGATCTAAAAGTGCCTAAAGTCACAGCGAAACACTTTTCAAACAACCTCTCAGCCTTTTTAGTCATGAGAGGGCTTGCACAAGTGTGATAATTGATGAAAAAATTGATCCGCGAGAGCCGAATCGGGCATTCTCGTTTCGCAAGGGACGCACGAGGAAATCAGTGAAAGTTTTAGTTGTAGGTAATGGGGGGCGCGAACACGCTCTGGCATGGAAACTGTTGCAATCTAAGCAAATTGAGCAAGTTGTCTGTGTACCAGGGAATGGAGGCACAGCAAGTATGGAACGTTGCCAAAACTTGCCCTTAGCAGTAGATGATTTTGAGGGCATGAGCCGATATGCTCTAGAACATGGGATAACTCTGGTAATAATCGGGCCAGAAGTCCCCCTGTCTAAGGGAATCACAGATTACCTCCAAGACAAAGGATTGATGGTATTTGGCCCAGTCAGAGCAGGAGCGCAAATTGAAGCTAGTAAAGCTTGGGCAAAAGCTCTGATGCAAGAAGCGGGAATTCCGACGGCACGGGCTGCGGTATTTACGCAGGCAGCAGCAGCAAAATCTTACGTCAAATCTCAGGGAGCGCCAATTGTCGTCAAAGCTGATGGCTTGGCGGCTGGTAAGGGTGTAACGGTGGCACAAACAGTTGAACAGGCAGAAAGTGCCGTTGATGCGATTTTTCAGGGGCAATTTGGCAGTGCTGGTGAATTTGTCGTCATTGAAGAATGTTTAATTGGGCAAGAGGTGTCAGTTTTAGCGTTAACGGATGGGTTAACAATTCGACCCTTGCTGCCAGCTCAAGACCATAAGCGGATTGGTGATGGCGATATCGGGGAAAATACTGGTGGAATGGGGGCCTATGCCCCAGCACCCATTGCTACGCCTTCTTTGATGGCACGCATTCAAACAGAAGTCTTAGAAAGAGCGATCGCAACCTTACGAGCTAAAGGCATTGACTACCGAGGTGTACTGTATGCTGGGTTAATGATTGCACCCGATGGGAACTTCAAGGTTTTAGAATTTAACTGTCGTTTTGGCGATCCAGAAACCCAGGTGATTTTGCCATTGTTAGCAACACCCCTAGAAGAGTTGCTTCTAGCCTGTGTACAGCAGCGATTAAGTGAATTGCCGCCCATTGCTTGGAAAGGGGGAGCATCTGCCACTGTCGTTGCAGCCTCAGGGGGTTATCCAGGAGAATATAAGAAAGGCCAGGTCATTACTGGTATTGGCAAGGCAGAGGCAACAGGAGCAACTGTATTTCATGCAGGTACGACGTTAAACCAGCAACAAGAAATAGTGACAGATGGGGGTCGAGTATTAAATGTAACTGGAATCGGAGAAAATTTTGAGCAAGCGATCGCCCAAGCATATACTAGTATCAAATGTATTCAGTTTGATGGGATGTATTACCGGAGAGATATAGGTTATAGAGTGGCAAGCTCGAAGCAGGGGGAGTAAACCCCATAAGCGATCGCCTGATGTTTGTAGTTGATCTGTGGGTGATTCTTGCGTTATGAAACTCTATTATGTGCCAATAGGTTAACAATGGGGTACACCGTATGGATAAATTAACTGAGTATCCGAAAATAATTAAGCATATCTTGACGGAGTATACAGAACTATGTAACCGTCGTCCTAACCGAGACATCGAAACATTCTTGATTATGAGATCAGCCAAAGGGTCACTATATTTGGATGAACCTTGGTTGGCAAAATGGCGAACGCATTACTGGTATGACTGTCTACGTTCGGACTAGAGATTGCAAATTCTGGATCGAAGAAGATTGGACTGAAGATGGGATCGCAACTGACCTAGTTTGTGCAGGTGTTGCCAAGGAAGATATAGTGTTGGCATTCCATGAGCCTAAGATGCAGCAGTACACAGATTTTGCAGTAGCATCGTAGCAGTGGCGTCCTTTGACAATGCGGTGCGGCGGACAGTAGAAATATTTTGGTGCTAAGTTCAAGTTTACTAGCCGCCGCTAACCTGAGCCGGACAACTAGTACAGCGGGCGTGAAAATCCAGCTACCATCTTAATTAATTAGATAGATTTGGGGCAAAATCTCTTGTTAAAGGTAGGCAAACTAATGCCGACTTGTACTAGCTCAAAATCTCAACAGGTTGGATTTTTGTTAGACTGCTCATCTGTGCGTAACCCAGCAGTCGAAAAAATGGGGTTTAACCCGTTAATCCTTTACTGGATATCAACTCTGATCGCCCAAATCAGGTAAATTCGTTAAGACTACCTTAACAAGAATATCCCCTGGACTCTCGATCTTCCTCTCTCCCCTAACATGTTTGTCAAATTAACTGTTAATTTTTTAGTTGTTGGGCTTTATAACAAAGACTACTAACAACTTTATTTAAGATGCTAAGTCTGTTAAAAACAATTCGAGATGCGATCGCTAGTTGGTGGTCGGAGTTCACACTCCAGACTAAACTGTTGGCTGTGGCCACGATGGTAGTTTCATTGGTGATGAGTGGTTTGACCTTCTGGGCTGTGAATACAATTCAGCAGGATGCGCGGATGAATGACACCCGCTTCGGCCGTGACTTGGGGCTGCTGCTTGCTGCCAACGTTGCTCCCTTAGTCGCTGACAATAATCTGACTGAGGTTGCCCAATTTTCTCAACGCTTCTACAGCAGCACCTCTAGTGTGCGTTATATGCTCTACGCCGATGAAACCGGGGAAATCTTTTTTGGCATTCCTTTTTGGGAAGCGGAGGTAGAAAACTCCCTCACCATTAAACGGCGCATACAACTGCCCGAAGATTATCCTGGTGATGGGGAAAAGCCGATGGTGCGGCAACACATGACCCCAGATGGCACAGTCACCGATGTATTTATTCCCCTGATCGTCAATAAAAAATACTTAGGTGTATTAGCGATCGGTATCAACCCCAATCAGACCGCTGTCATTTCCACCAATTTTACCCGCGATGTCACCATTGCCGTTTTTATCACGATTTGGGTAATGGTGATTTTGGCAGGAGTGATTAACGCCTTGACCATCACTAAGCCAATAAAAGAACTGCTAGTGGGGGTAAAACAAATTGCTACCGGGAACTTCAAGCAACGGATTAATTTACCTTTAGGGGGCGAACTAGGGGAGTTAATTTTAAGCTTTAATGAAATGGCAGAGCGATTAGAGCGCTATGAAGAACAGAATATTGAGGAACTGACCGCAGAAAAAGCCAAGCTAGAAACCCTAGTTTCGACGATCGCAGATGGTGCTGTGTTGATTGATAACAACATGCAGGTAATTTTAGTCAACCCCACAGCAAAGCGAATTTTTGGCTGGGAAGCCGCTGATGTGGTAGGCCGCAATGTGTTGCATCACTTACCCCCATCGGTACAAATGGAAATCACCTGTCCCTTGTACGAAATGGCAGCAGGCGAATGCGAAAGCGCCGAATTCCGGATTTTTATTAACCAACCCATCCCGCGGACGATCCGCATTCTGTTGACTACAGTACTCAATCTGCAAAGAGAAAGCATCAAAGGCATTGCGATTACTATCCAAGATATTACCCGCGAGGTCGAACTAAACGAGGCAAAAAGTCAATTTATCAGCAACGTTTCTCACGAACTGCGAACGCCTCTATTTAACATCAAAACCTATATTGAAACTCTGCACGACTACGGCGAAGACTTAGCTTTACAAGAACGGCAAGAGTTTCTGCAAACTGTGAATCATGAAACAGATCGCCTAACCCGCCTAGTTAATGATGTTTTGGATTTGTCAAAACTTGAATCTGGTCGCCACTACAACTTCGATGGGGTGGATTTAGCCCAAGCGATCGAGCAAACCCTGCGTACTTACCAACTCAATGCTAAAGATAAAGGTGTTGAACTTGTTCAGGAAGTTGCTCCTAATTTGCCGTTGGTAATGGGTAATTATGATCTGTTAGTACAAGTGTTTGGTAATCTGATTGGTAATGCCCTTAAATTTACAAAAGCCGGTGGTAAAGTGGCAATCCGCGCCTACCAACTAGATTTCAAACCAAGTCACACCCAATCTTCTCCAGTGCGGATTGAAATTTCTGATACTGGAATTGGCATTGCCACAGAAGATCAACACTCAATTTTTGAACGCTTCTTCCGCGTAGAAAACCGAGTTCACACCCTAGAAGGCACGGGTTTAGGTTTATCGATTGTCAGAAATATCATCGACAGGCATCGTAGTAAAGTCCATCTAGTGAGTGAAGTCAGCATTGGCACAACTTTTTGGTTCGATTTAGCCGCCTTTGAGGAAATAGCGCCACCGATACTGATTGAGCCTATTGCTGAAGCATCCAAAATCACTACAGCCTGAGGTTAAGGATTGGGCATTGTTTGTTATTTTTGACGATTCACTATAGCGGTTATCGTTTGGATGCAATACACTCTGACCTCACTTCCATTCCTCTCTTCTAAAAGGACAGAGCAATGGAATCTTACTCCCCTTGTCTTACAGGGAAGAGGCTGTTCTTGTTAGGTCTATATTAGACTCAACACAGAAGCGTTATATTCCCTATTCCCCGCGAAACACAAATCAAGACCTTAATATAACAAACAACAAACAGACCAATAATAAACCTAATAGCAACAGCAAAGTCTGATTGCGTTTTACCCAACTTTTCACAGTTACTGCAAAACTGTTAGTGTAACGCTGCTGTTGCAAATCTAACTTTGTCTCTTCAATATTTTGATAGAGGGTACAGTCTTTGGCGTAGGGACGCTGGGGAAAATTGCAAGTATCATCAGCGTCATAGGTGCAGGTGTCGCACAGATACCCATCCCCAGTGGCGCGGTGCAATGGAATACCGGGATGACCGTAAGCTTTGAGTGTTGTCCGGCAAAAGGGACAATTAATAGCTTGATTATCAACGAGTTGATGGCAATGGGGACAAGATACAGTAGCCAAAACCTTTAGCACAAATAGGTAAACACTTTGATTCTATCCATTTACAAAGGTAATGGGGAAATAGATACGTAGCCTGTTAATTTTGAATATGGCTAACTCTCAGAAGTGGTTATTTTAACAGTAAAAGCACTAGTTTTATGATGATTTTTTATATTTTTCTAGGTGATTTATATCACTCAAAATAATTAAGGCTATGCCATAATCTAGGAAATATGAGCTTTTATGCCAAGTCCAATAATTATTTAGAGGTAGAAAAATACTTGCCTTTTAATCCTGATCTGTGCCGTAATGAAAGCGAAGTTGAAAGCAAACTCATAGTGCAATATTTGCTACCACAGCTAGGTTATACTCCTGACACCTGGCATCAAGAGGTTGCCCTTGGTAGTATCCGTTTAGATTTCTTAGCATTTGCTGCACAAGTGATTCCCTTTGTCTTAGATGCCAACTCACCGCTGAGTGTCGTCATGGAGGCAAAGCATCCCAAACAAAACTTAAATAATCACGTCCTCCGATTTAGGCATTATTTAACAAGCTTGAATATCAGATATGGATTGTTGACCAATGGCAAAGAAATCAGAATTTATCAAAAATTGCAACACGATATTCAGCTATTATTTCAATGCTCTGGGAAAGAAGTTGAAACTAAGTTAGAGAATATTAAAGGTTTAATTGGTAGAGATAGCTTGAAAGAAGGACAGTTAGTAGATAAACCAGAAGTTCAAATAACTGAAAATCATTCAAATTTTAAAACAAAGAGGCAACATTCAATGGAAACGATTGCAATTTATCATAATAAAGGTGGCGTCGGTAAGACTACTGTTGCAGTCAATCTTGCAGCAGCATTAAGTAAAAAAGGTAAAAGGGTACTGTTAATTGATATAGATTCGCAGGCAAATACTACTTTTGCTACAGGATTAATCAAATTTCAATTTGATGAAGATGATGATTTACGAGATTCTAATATCTATCATTTATTAGAATCAGGTGATTTCTACTTAATACCCGATGTTACCCGAAAATCACATTATTTTAACAATCCTGAATTAGATGTTATTCCTGCTCATATTAATTTAATAGAAGGACAGTATAAACTTAATCAAATTGATGCTAGTAAAACTAGGTTAGTTACAAAATTAAAAAAAGTAGAGCAAGAATATGACATTGTTATTATTGATACACCTCCATCCAGAGATTTATATGCGAAAGTTGCACTTGTCGCTGCTGATTACCTAATAATTCCTTCAGATTTAAAACCATTTGCAAACCAAGGATTGTTAAGTGTCAAAAACTTTATTATAGAAGTTAATGAATTTAGAGAAATGATCGGAAAACCACACATTATATTAATGGGTATCCTGGCTTCCAAAATCTCTACTAATTCTAAATTTTTACAATATACTTTTCCTAAGCAAAGGAGCGTGATTTCAGAACGTTACAATCTGCCTTTGATGGAAGCAGTAATTTATGATAGAACCGTGCTATCGGAATGTATGAATCAGACTATAACAGTTGGAGATTTAGAATATCCTGATCCAAAATCTGTTGTTAAATATGCAGAAGAAGTAAAATCAGATGCTCAAAAATCTGCTATGGAATTTGAGATTTTAGCAGATGAAGTGTTAATAGGAATAGGGTTAAATAAATGATGAATTTCTCTTTAGTAGATGTAAAAAGTATTACTTCTAATGAACCTCGCTCAAATTTTTCAGAGGCTAATTTGGAAAACCTCGCAGACATAATTATAGAAACCGGAGGAATTATCAGACCATTAGTTGTAAAAGTGACAGGAGTAGAAAGCTATACGGTAGTTGATGGACATTTTGAATATTATGCTGCTGTCAGGGCACGAGAAAAAAATCCTCGGCAAGCTGAAATGGTTAATGCTTTTGTCATTGCCCCAAAATTAGAAGATTTAGTAGTAAAGCAAGTTGCATCTCTCAAAGGAATTGATTCTTCTAGTAAAATAGTAACACCACAGCCTGAAACAACAAAGTTAGAACCACGTCTGGTAAATCTAGAATTACGTTTTGAGAAACAATTTAATGAGTTAAAGTCAGAATTTATACAAGAAAGACAGAGAATAGAGAATCAGTTCAAACAACTTGAAAACCTTATTACCGAAAAGGGTAAACAGAGTAATCCGCTTAGTTTATTAAACTCTTTGGATAAAGACGAGTTATCTAAAAAGTTACAACAATCTAGAATTCGTGGGGCTGAAAAACTTGCAAAAGATATATTTGATGCTCGACGCAAGAAACCGAAGCAAGAGTTTGAAGATTATCGTGATGTAGTAAAATCTGTTAAAAACTTGGGTGATAAAACAATTTTAACTATTATTGATGAGTGGTCAAGAAGTTAGTATTTAGTCAAATAAGTTCTTCGCAGTGTAAAATTATGCATAGCTTTCTCTGCGCCTTTGGGTGAGCCATTAACCACCAGGTACTTGATATAAAAGGGGTACGCGGGGTGTGCCAACGCATTTCCATAGCCTAACCCCGCACTTGTCGCAGTGCATTAAACGCCTTACCTCGCAACCCAACTGGTAACAGCGATAACCCTAAACCAGTCCAAGCTTTAGGAGTTGAAAAAGACTGTCCCGCCAAAACTAGCTCTCTGCCTTTTTGCGTTTCACCCTTTTCAATTAAACGCAAACCTAATAATAATTGCGTTTCATTTAGACGATTTTTCCTGATTGTCTCTATTTTTTCAGATTCAAACTTATAACTTTCTAAATATCGAATTTTATCAAATAAATAAGGAATGGCTCGATTGATACCTTGCTGCTCTGCATGAGAGCGATATTCCATTAATAATTCTGGTAAGTAATAGCCATTTTTTCCAGCCAAAGCCAGACGCACAAATAAATCATTATCCTCACAATTTTGCAGATTTGGCTGCATAAATCCTAATTCCTGCAATGTTTGACGGCGAAATAATGTTGCCCCAATTTGAAAGCTTTGGTGAATAAACACAACTTCCAGTAAATTATTTACAACACCTGCTGGCAAATTCTTTCTACCCCAGCGATGAGAATTGTCTTGAGTTTTTGCTTCATCCCGAATATTGTTAATATCAATTATCCAATGGTCTGTACCAACAAAATCAATGCTAGAGTCTTGAGCAAAAATAGCTGCGGTACTTGCAAGAAAATCGGGTGTTAGCCGATCATCATCATCAAATTTAATAAAATATTCACCACTGGCAGCATCAAAGCCAGAGCGCATATTATTACTTTTACCAATATTTTGCGGATGACGGATATATTTAATCCGGTGGTCTGTGTACTGTGATATTAACTCAGGTGTGCGATCGCTAGAACCGTCATCACAAACAATTAGCTCAAAGTCTTGCTCAGACTGATTCAGTACACTGTCAATTGCATAAGTGAGGAGATGAACACGATTAAAAGTAGGAATACAAACACTAATTTTAGGCATATTATATATTAATAGATGATATTAATATTACCCGCTGTTTATCTGCATTGGCAAAACCCGTGCTATGGTATCGCTTTTTCCAAAAATGCCCTGTGCGCTTGGCATTCGATTAAAACACATCGCAGTGTACCAGTAATGAGACTGTCTTGGATACTGTCTATAATGCGATAATATTTGGGGTTGCCCAAAGCAGTAGTAGTTGCTTTTTAACAAATTAGCAATAGTGATTAATATTATCACTCGTCGTCCCACAGAAAAAGTGACGACACAAGCGAGAGTCACTCTTGGCGCTTATGGGCTAAATCAGCAGACTATCAACAATAGCGGTAGAGTAGGAGATATTTCTTGGGTTGTAGGTTACAACCGTACCGAAGCCGAAAATAATTATCCTTTTTCCATCTCAGAAGTGAACTTCGAGGAAACCAGGGAAAATAATGATACTCTCTACAACAACTTTAATGTCAATAAGCGGTAGACTTGTTAAAAATTTGTTGCTTTTGCAGATAGCACGCTTCAAAATATGCTCCAATGCAGAGGTCGGTTCTGATGGGGAGCAGCCATTAGACACAAGAGGAAAAGTCCGTGTAAATCTGGCTAGGTTTTACGTTGCAGACACCAGATATTTCACTCTGCATAGCAAAATTCAACATGACATAGAAAGACCCTTTTCAAACAACTTCTAAAGAAAAGCGATGTCTACGACGGGCTACGCCTACGCAGATGGCGGAGTACTTACTGTAGGGTGTGTCAGGAAAGAGTCACCCTTAAGAACCCAAACAATTATTCGTACTGACGCACCCTACTAACTCTGAATAGTTAAGTTTAGATATATCGTCGGCAGTATTTTGCAGCAAATTACTAGACATAAAACATAAAAACTGTATAGCGATCGCATTTTAGCAATTAGTGCGTAGGCGTAGCCCGCCGCAGGTATCGCTCAATACACACATCAAATTGTCACTATGAATCAGCTTGACGCATCAGGAGCGATTGAGTGCGAGGTATGATCGATATTAGTTTGACGCGCAGTACGCTTGCGCTCGCTTTTACGAGTCCCTCCAGCCATTTGATATTCATGGCTATTGTTACCAAACTTATAAGCAACACCAAGCAAAATTTGTTGAGAGTAGTCTGCTAAATCTTTTTCTTTTTCAGTAATCTGAGTTGATAAGACATCAATAGTAGAGAGGATAGTATTGTAGGTTTCCAGAGATTGACGGAGGGATGCAATTCTATCAGTATAATCTTTAACTGTTAAACCCACTCCAACATCTAGCGTTGGACTAATGGATTTAACGCAGGCTAGACGCATGTCCGCCTTACTGAGAACACCTGAATTGCGTTTTTGTCTTGCCATAATTGATACTTATTTCTTAAACTTCTCATAACTCTATAGTGGACAATTGTTTCCCAGATTGTCATACGTAAAATTATCGATTTTTGTAAAAAAAATGACTTGTAGCTTTCTGAAACAAACGTCAAGGCAGAAGTTGCTTCCGGCTGCGTGGAACACGGAAATGTCACGGCAGAAAGTATTTCTAGGACCACAGAAGTTGCTTCCGGCTGCGCGAAACACGGAAATGTCACGGCAGAAATTACTTCCAAGACAACGGAAGTTGCTTCCGGCTGCGCGAAACACGAAAACGTCGCGGCAGAAGTTATTTCCGGAACAACAGAAGTTGCTTCCGGCTGCACGAAACACAAAAGTCTTCTCTTGGCACGAGTGTTTAGAGACCTGAATACTCAAATCCCCGACTTTTTGAAAAAGTTAGGGATCTAGCACCTGAGCATTTTATATTTAATTTAGTTGATTTACGCAACAGCAATTTAAAACTGTTGTATCAGGTACGAGTTAAATCATAGAATGCTAAAGTAGCAGTTAGGCGATCGCTTAAGTCTGCCTTCACTCCAACTTCATATTGAGTGCTGCGTTCGGGTACAGCCAGTAAGAAGTGCTTTTGCCCCCAACAGACTCAACGCTTGAACATTTGAATTTTTTGCTCCTTTTAGGTAGAAATGGGTTTACGGCTAGTTAACCAATGGCTTTGGGATTTTTGGATAGTAGATGATGGTCACAAGTATCATCTTTTTTATCTACAAGCTCCTAAATCGCTAATTGATGGTTCTTTGCGACATTGGAATACCTCAATTGGTCATGCTATTTCAGGTGACCTGATTCATTGGACAGTTTTGCCTGACGCTTTAAAAGTGGGTTTGCCAGGAGAGTGGGACGACTACGGAACTTGGACTGGCAGCATCATTAAATATAAAGATACTTGGTATTTACTGTATACAGGGATCAAAAAATCGGAGTCGGGACTGATTCAACGCATTGGTCTTGCCACCTCTGATGACCTGCTGCATTGGACTAAGCACCCTGATAACCCAGTGCTATACGCTGACGCCAAATGGTATGAACTTTTTGACTCGACCCTTTGGCACGACCAAGCATGGCGAGACCCGTGGGTATTTTGCCATCCCAAAACAGGTTATTTTCATGCACTAATAACTGCTCGCTGTGCCACTGGCCATCCTTCGGGTCGGGGTGTTATCGCTCATGCTCGCTCACATGACTTGATTGACTGGGAAGTCCTACCTCCGTTGACTCAACCAGGTGAGTTTGGTGATTTAGAAGTGCCGTCTTTATTCAAAATCAAAAATCGTTACTATTTGCTGTTTTCTGTTCTCTCTACATCTCACTCTCAGGCTAGACTTTTACGTCTTGGAGAAAAGCCAGTCACTGGAATTCACTACATGGTTGCGGATGATTTACTAGGAATTTTTAACTATCCAACCGACAAATTTCTCGTGGGAGACCCAACTGACCCAATGGGACTACTTTATTGTGGAAAAACTGTTCAAGACAGATCTGGACAGTGGTGGTTTCTAGCATCTCGTTTATCCTATGCTGACAATAATTTTGTTGGTGAGCTGATTGATCCAATTTCTTTATCAGTTGATCATCAAGGTAACTTAACACTGCAACGTTAGTTTCAACTCATGAAATACCTACCTTGTCAGCCGTTTCGATCGCCTCTCTCCAGTGAGACGGAAATAGCTCGAATTCTTGAGTAGACAAACCAAATCCAAATATGAGTGTCTAGAACAATTACTTGAGACATTCCAATGTTGTTCTTCAACGATAGAGCTAACCAAATCACCCAAGATTTTATTTTTACCTGCGATCGCAGCAGGAGGAGTCCGGCGCTTTACTAGTGGCGTGATCTCCTCAAAAATCGTCACAATTACACGGGCAGATGATAGTTTCATCTCGTCTGTAAGCCCTTTGTAACTTTTGAGCATTGTTTTGTTTATATCTGATAAATATTATTTTCTAACTAGGCGATCACGCATAATTACACCTATATTAAGAATTGACGAAACGTTGCGATCGCTTTTTGAATTCTCAGGCGCTCAAATGCATAATTAATAGTAAAACTCAATTAATAAGCGATCGCAAGGGTAAATAATGCTAGACACAATGACAACGTATGACGTTGCCCAGCTCGGCGACGGGGGTCTTGAAGCTCAACAAAAGCTTCAATTATTGCTGGTTGGCTCACGGTACTAGATGTATTTCATTTTTAGTGCTGCATTCTACCATACAACTTTTACGTTTAGAATGAAATAGCCCTGCTATCAACCCGTACAAGCAGTAGATTTGTTAAAAATTTGTTGCTTTTGCATACAGCACGCTTCAAAATATGTTCCAATGCAGAGGTCGGTTCTGATGGGGAGCAGCCATCAGACGCAAGGGGGAAAGTCCGGTGTAAATCCGGCGCTGTCTCGCAACTGTGAAGAGGCTCATGCCTCTGAGTCAGGATGCCCGCCGATGGTTAACTTATTGTTCACACCATCTGCGAGGTACGGATGATGGCTATAGTTGCGCGGCTTTTTGGCGATGCCTTTGGCGGGCGCTTCCGCCATCGCAAGCTGGTTTTTCGTATTGCTGTAGGCGCGAGTCAATTCTTATTAATTGCTACTTTAATCATTGCTTGCCATAGTACAGCAATCAACATATCTACAAATACTAATAATAACAGTTGTATTCAAGTATACGATAAAAATACTGATTACTTCCCTAATAAAGTTAAAATTACTCATGCGACAGGCTTGGCAGTAGAATATCACAAACACTACAAAATAGTCACCATCAAAAATCCTTGGCAAAATGCTAAGACAGGTTTTCAATATATTTTAGTCCAATGTGGAACTCCTACGCCACAAGGATTTAATCAAACACAGGTAATTACAGTACCAGTAAATTCTATAGTCTCTCTTTCTACTACTCATTTACCGCACTTAGCAAAGTTAGGAGTAGTCGATAAATTGATTGGCGTTAGTAATAGTAAGCAAGTAAATACTCCTGATGTGGTAGAAAGAATCAAAGCAGGGAAAGTATCACAAATAGGTAATAATGACAGTGTGGATATAGAGAAATTATTAGAATTAAATCCTGACTTAGTAACAACTTATGGTACTGGAAATTCCCAAACTGATAGCTATGCCAAACTCACAGAGGCGGGTTTGAAAGTGGGGATAAATGCGGAATATATGGAAGATACACCACTGGGAAGGAGTGAATGGTTAAAGTTTACTGCTCTATTTTTTAATAAAGACAAAGAAGCAGAAAAAATATTTAGTGAAATTGCTAATAAATATCAACAAATAGCTCAAAAATCCAAATTTATAAAAAATCATCCAACTGTATTCGTGGGATTCAATTTTAAAGGAACTTGGTATATGCCTGGAGGCAAAAGTTACGTAGCAAAATATCTTGCTGATGCCGGAGCAAACTATCTCTGGAGTAATGAAAAATCCTCTGGTAGTTTACCTTTATCTTTTGAGGTCGTTTTAGAACGTGCAGCCAATGCTGACTACTGGTTGAATTTTAGCCAATCTTGGAATAATTTCAAAGATTTAGTCGCAGAAGATAATCGCTATACTGATTTTAATGCTGTAAAAATAGGCAATCTTTACAATAACAATGCTCGTGTAAATGAAAGTGGAGGTAATGATTACTGGGAAGGCGGAATTAATAACCCAGATATAGTTTTATCTGATTTGATTAAAATCCTGCATCCAGAGATATTACATAATAATAATTTATTTTATTATCATAAACTTCTTTAATAATGTTAAGCAAAAAATATAGATTTCAAAACCCCCTATCAACTCAAAAAACTCTGGTTTTCAAAACCATTCTTTTTTTAATTATATTTATCAGTTTAATCTTTGCTTTTTTATTAGATTTGGCTTTAGGTTCAGTTGATATTCCTATTAATGAAGTAGTCAAAATTTTACTCGGACAAGAACCAGAAAAAGCGATATGGGCTAATATCATTCTCAAATTTCGTTTACCTAAAGCTTTAAGTGCAACTTTAGCGGGTGCAGCTTTAGGTGTGAGTGGCTTGCAAATGCAAACTTTATTTAAAAATCCCTTAGCAGGGCCTTTTGTATTGGGTATTAGTTCTGGTGCAAGTTTAGGTGTAGCGTTAGTTATGCTGATAGCAAGTGCTACGACACCAACATTATTAGCAGATTTGGGAATAATTAGTGATTTTAGTTTAGTCATAGCTGCAAGTCTCGGTGCAGCATCAGTTTTAGGAATGATGTTAGTTGTTTCTCGCCGAGTGCAAGATACAATGACGCTACTGATTTTAGGTTTATTGTTTGGCTACGCTACGAGTGCAATTGTCAGTATTTTGTTGCAATTTAGTTCAAAAGAACGCATTCAAAGTTATATTATGTGGACTTTTGGGAGTTTTGCTGGGGTGACTTGGAAACAGTTAGTTGTTTTAACTCCAGTTATACTTTTGAGTTTATTGTTAGCAGTGCTGCAATCCAAATCTTTGAATGCACTTTTACTAGGTGAATCTTATGCACGTAGTCTAGGTTTAACAGTGGAGAAAACCAGATTTTCTATTATTACTAGTGCATCTATATTAGCAGGTGCAATTACTGCTTTTTGTGGCCCCATCGCATTTTTAGGTGTAGCAATTCCCCATCTCTGTCGTAGTCTGTTCAATACTTCCGACCATCGAATATTAATCCCTAGTGTAACAATCATGGGTGCAATCCTAGCATTGTTTGCAGATTTGTTTTCCCAACTTTGGGTAAGTCAGATGGTTTTACCTTTAAATGCTGTCACTGCTTTGATAGGAACTCCTGTTGTTACTTGGGTAATTCTGCGGCGTAATTCCCAAAAATCTTTTCCCTGATGAATGATGCGATTTTAACAACTCACAACTTGACTATCGGTTACAAGACAGCCCGAAAAACTATTCGGTGTGTTACGTCTGATATTTCTGTATCTCTCTTAGCTGGGGAACTGGTTTGCTTACTTGGCCCTAATGGTGCAGGTAAATCTACATTACTGCGATCGCTCGCTGGAATGCAACCACCCATTGCAGGCGAAGTGCGACTTTTGGGAGATAATGTCTACAAATTAGTACCACAAGATTTAGCCAAACGTCTGAGTTTGGTACTCACTGAGAAAGTTGATGTAGGAATGCTATCAGCCTACACCTTAGTGACTCTGGGACGATATCCTTATACTGACTGGTGGGGAAATTTGACACCCCAAGATGAAGCAATAGTACATTGGGCAATCAAATCTGTAGGAGCAGTCCACTTAGTACAACGCCAAGTTGGCGAATTAAGTGACGGTGAACGTCAAAAAATTATGATTGCACGTGCATTGGCTCAGTCACCTATTGTTATGTTACTGGATGAGCCAACAGCATTTCTTGATTTACCACGACGGGTGGAAATTATGCAATTGTTGCGCCAGTTAGCGCGGGAAAATAATCAAGCGATTCTCCTTTCCACCCACGATTTAGATTTAGCTTTGCGTCTGGCTGATAAAATTTGGCTATTATCAACTAATGGTATTTTACACGTTGGCGCACCGGAAGATTTAGTGTTGAGTGGTGCGTTTGCTGATACTTTCCGCAGTGAAGGTGTAGAGTTTGATGTTGCTTCTGGAGAATTTCATCTCCACTTACCCCATAAAGGAGAAATTAATCTGATAGGTGAGGGTATCGCGTCTGTGTGGACTATTCGTGCCCTACAAAGAGTTGGGTTTAGGGTTAAGCAAGCTGAGAATTCCTCTCTTCTCACAGACGCAACGCAAACACAAATCTCAGTAGAAATTATATCAAACTCCATACAATTTTTGTGGCGAATCACAAACAATAAGACTGTGTACACTCATCATTCATTGTATGCACTGATTAAATTTTTGGATTGTTTATAGAAGCATTGTATCCTAATTGATTAAGATTCTCTAACTGTATAATCAGGAAAAATTACGAAATATCTCTAATATCTTTTACCATTAGCCATAGCTATACTTCCTGGATGCATCCCAGTTTTTATTTTACGTGCAGAGAATCAAATAAACGATGTCAGCCCCAACTCTTCTCTACGAGAGGCTGCGCCAAGGAGATGCTACGCGAACGCAATGACGGAACATTATTATATCTATTCATGATCTCTCACTAGTATTTCTGTTCAGTTTAAAAAGTGGGATACTCCTACTTCCTTCTTCAGCCTGGATAGAATTGCAGGCTGTCACTAAAGTAATTAGACCTCTTGCATAAGTCGAATAGACCCCCCTTTTTCCCCCCTTATAAAGGGGGGAAACTTGAAATCTTGCCCCCTCCCCTTCACATACGGGGAGGGTTGGGGAGGGGTGATTCAAGGATTTTTGCAAGAGGTCTATTGTAAGCAGAAATATAATAAGTTTTTTAATGAATTAATAAGCTTTATCTATATCATGTTAATTAAATTGACTCGAACAAGATACTTTCATTCACTTTATAATTATTATTTATCAGCCAAGTTTTATTTAATAGAGACTAACAACCTAGAGTTGTTAGTCTCTATTAGAGATATTAAACTCTTACATTTACATAACGAGCAGGAACTCGAACCTTAACCCACCTGTGACCGTGTCGTACTGTTTCCCAATGTGCAGGAATTAACTTCCGTTGAAATCGGGCAACAACAGTTCTATGGACGTTGGGTCTGACAATAATTTCTGCTGCCGATGCCTGTGATGCTAAAGAAGAAATTGCAAATGGGAGAGCAAGTAATGTACCTAAGAAAATACGTTTCATGTTCAAATCTCTATCAATTATTTGCTTGAGTTTATACAGCATTTTTCAATAACTTGTGAACATATATTCTTACCTAATCTTTAAAATTATAGTAAGTTTTGCTTGTTACACAACTTAATTTATTTGCTCTATTGTTCTAAGTTTAAAATACTAAATAAGAAGATACAGTGGAATAAAGTCATAATTTCAGCATGACTTTAGTCATGTTATTGTTTGACAGACACTAACCCGACGTTTTTCGATTTGACCATGACCTTTCTTTATCTGAGAGACAGTCAACTCAGTATGAAATTTGTTTTAACATCTTGAAACAGACCTAGTTGATTACCTTTAATAGCAGCAATCTAATCATGCGTTAGAATTGAAGTTAATCATAACTTGATTTATTCAAGACTAGATTAAGTAATCTGGGATAAAAGTTGTTGAGATCAGGAAGTTTTTATAATTGGGCTAGTAAATAACTTGTCTACACAGATTGTATATAAGCAAGCAAAGTACAAATGTTAGTAAGCAAAAATCGGTGATTTAAACATAAATGTTTACAGGAGTTGAGAGGATGGCTGGAGTGTCAATTTCGATTCGGCTAAGTGATGCTGAAATAAAAGCTTTATCAGCAATGCAAATTTCAGAGAATGAGTCATTAAATCAAACAGCAACAAGATTGCTCAAGGGAATTCTGGGACAGTCGAAAGCTGGGCTGATCTTATCTAGTGGTGATGATATTAAGGAAATAGTTAGACAAGAAGTGAATGCTTTAACTTTGTCTACACCGTCTGATGATGAAGACATAAAACAGGTAATTAGACAGGAACTAGCGGATGCAATAGTCCAGATAAAAGGCTTAATAGATGAGCGATTGGATGGAGTTGTCAGCCCAACACAAGAGGCTATTTCTGTTGGGCAGCAAGAAAAGCCAGACTATGAAGCAATACGCTCAAACGTCCTTTCTAAATTGAAAGTAGGCAAGCAGTCCGCAACCAAAGCAATTGACGCTTTTATTCAGGAACTGGATGCTGTCTAAATAATTTGTAATTTATAATTCGTAAGAGAGTGGGCGATTCGATGTCGCACGTAGTCAGTCAGAACGACCCGAACTGATGTCCCAAGGGTTTCTGCAAACAAGTGTCCAAAGCTTGTCCTCATCACCAAGAGGCGAGGTAAGTAATTACGTCGTCTCACAGCTATAAAGAAAAGTCTAACCTCTACTGTTCAGTTGCACCTTGAGAACCATATATGGTGAACACACCATTGGGTTACAATATATCCGTTTCAGGCGCTGCTCACAACGCTGATTTGGTAGCATATTTAATGTGTTGGGCGTTAGATATGGCTCAAAAGCCCAAATTTTATATAGTACATATGTATGATGCGTATGTCCTAACTTGATTGTAATAATACGTTTAGCTAACTTAAACCTGTTTATCCTAAACTGTTAAAGTTCTCCGTACTACACGTGAGTAGGGTCAATGACTGCTTCATCACCAAATAATCCGATCAGTTCCTCAAGCACTGATACCCTAGATATAGCTAGGCAAGAGTATCAATATAACTACACCCATATTCCATCTATTGCTATGGTGGATAAGCTTTCTCTGGCGGAAGAGTTCACCACTAACTGGTATTTTTTATTAGCCCAGCAGTTACGAGTTATTTTTGTTAATACCTTGATTGTCAACAGAGGTAATCAGGGTTCTAAATCGATTCGTGATGATGTCGAAAGGTTTATTTTAGAAGCCTTGCTCAAGGGAGCATTACCAGCCCGAATCAGCATTCTGCTAAGAATCCTGCAAATTATCCCCCAGTTTTTGCTCAAAGGAATATCTAAGGATGTTAAAGAACTTGACAATCTTTTCTTTTCTATTCTTAAAGAAAACGGACTTGTGATTCTCAGAGATACTCTAAATCGGGTAATTACCCTTCTATATGAAGGACAGCCCACAGGACATGCAACCAGTCTCAAGGACTACGAAAATTTGTTTCCAGTGATTGGTGTACCAGAGATCGCCAAAACTTACCAGGAAGATGAAGTATTTGCCTACATGCGAGTCGCTGGCTACAATCCCGTCATGATCGAGCGAGTAACCAGTCTAGGCGATCGCTTCCCAGTCACAGAGGAACATTACCAAGCAGTAATGGGAACTGACGATTCATTAGCAGCAGCAGGACTTGAAGGAAGGCTTTACTTAGCTGACTATAAAATTTTAGACGGTGCGATCAATGGTACATTCCCACATGAACAAAAATATGTCTATGCTCCCTTAGCACTGTTTGCCTTACCCAAAGGCTCAGACCCTACCCGTCTATTGCGTCCGGTAGCCATTCAATGCGGTCAAACCCCAGGATCAGATTATCCGATCATTACCCCTAATTCTGGTAAATACGCTTGGCTTTTTGCCAAAACAGTTGTCCAAATAGCAGATGCCAACTTCCACGAACCTATTACTCACCTAGCAAGAACTCACCTGTTAGTTGGTGTTTTTGCGATCGCAACCTATCGACAACTGCCACTTACCCATCCTTTAAGAATTCTCCTGCACCCCCATTTTGACAGCACCTTAGCAATTAACGATGCCGCCCAACAGATTCTCATTGCTCCGGGCGGTGGCGTCGATAGATTACTCTCAGCATCAATCGATAACTCTCGCATTTTCACAGTGCGAGGGTTGCAAAGCTATGGTTTCAATAGTGCCATCTTACTCAAGCAATTCCAACAGCGCGGTGTGGATGATCCCAACCTATTGCCTGTTTATCCTTACCGGGATGATGCACTATTAGTTTGGGAAGCGATTTATCAATGGGTTTGGGACTATCTGAATTTATATTACCTCACCGATGAAGATATTCAGAAAGACACAGCCCTGCAAGCATGGGCAGCCGAAATATCAGCTTATGATGGTGGTCGGATCTCCGATTTTGGCGAGAATGGGAGCATCAAAACGCTCAATTACTTAATTGATGCCATTACGCTGATTATTTTTACTGCCAGCGCTCAACATGCTGCGGTTAACTTTCCGCAAAAAGATTTGACAAGCTATGCCGCAGCCATCCCAATGGCAGGTTATTTACCAGCCTCAACTCTCAAAAGAGAAGTTACTGAGCAAGACTACCTGAATTTGCTCCCCCCCTTAGATCAGGCGCAACGGCAATACAATTTACTCAGCTTATTAGGATCTGTATACTATAACAAGCTGGGCGAGTATCAGCAAGGATACTTTACAGACCAGAAAGTAAAACCATTGTTACAGGCATTCCAGAGTAATCTTCAGCAGGTAGAAAATACGATTAAGCAACGTAATTTGCAGCGTCCAATCTATGAGTATCTGCTTCCTTCTAAAATTCCTCAGAGCATCAATATCTAAATTGGAGACTGGGGGAAATGAGGCAGTGGGGGCAGGGGAAACAGGGGAAGAAAAAAATGCCCAATGCCCCATGACTAATGATCCATGACCAATGACTCAAAGTAAATATTATGACACTTAAAGATAAAGTTCTCAAAGGTCACGATCGCCAGCTTTGGCTTGCACCTATACTAGCCAAAGTAGGTTATGACACTGCGATCGGTAAGCTTCTACGCTTAATTTTTTATTACATGGATGCCTCAATCATGCTCAACGCATGGCGGGACTTTCTCTACATCCGTAAGGACAATATTGGAGATAAGTATTTTGCGGTAGACCAAGCAATTATGCATTCTTCTCACTCGCAGGTGAGAGAACTAATGCAAACCCAACCACAACTGCGGGGAAATGATTTAGGCATCATCAGAATATTAGCTCCTAGCTACCTGCTCGATAATCCTTTGAGCTTGGGAACGAATGGTAACGAACACACAGGACTGCGTACTGTGTTCTTACAAGCCTTACCGGAACCGTCAGGGCAGATAGACTTTTTAGGGGATCTAGTTGAGCAAAGCCTGTTAGAGGCTGTTAAACGGGGCGAATTACACATCGGCAATGATTTGCCAAAGATTATGCTGTCGATTTTGCACCAACTGGTTTTTCAGATATCTTTATCTGAGGAAGAAATCACAGCATCGAGTAGTTACATTAAAGGTTTGGCTCTTGCATCCTTGCCAAATTTTATTAACAAGTATTTGCTGGCAATATTAACAGCGCCAAAAATTCGGCATCGTCAGTATTTAACCAAGCGATATCAACAATCTGTCAAATGGGCATCTTACTTTGAAACAGGCGCTCAGTATCAGTTGAACGAACACCAAATCGCTAATAGCCTTTTCGATATGATTCATATTGCCGGTACTGCCGGCACGAGTGCGCTTTTGGGATCTGTTATTGGTGTTCTATGCCTGGATAATATCCTCAGAAATGATCTAGTGACAGAAGTCAATGCATTTTGGAATGGCAAGGAAAATTTAGACCCAAATGCTCTAGAACAGTCAACACTTCTCAATCAAGTGATTTTGGAAACGGCTCGTCTCTATCCACCTGTGCGATTTGTTAGCCAACTCACCACTGAAGCGGGTGAAGTTGAGATTGGAGAACAAAAATGTCCATTCCAAAAGGGTACTCGCTTGCTTGGCTCTATTTTTACGGCTAATCGGGATGCCAGTAGATATCAAAATCCAGATGATTTTGACATAACACGAAATTTTTCAGATATCTTATCTTGGAACGGCGAAGGGCATGAGCGAGCCTGTCCTGGTAGATCCTTATCAATTGGCTTGATCAAGATTTTCTGTTTACATTTGTTCAAGAATTATCAATGGGACTCAATTACAGAAGTCAAGTGGGATTTTGAAAAAGTAACTGCCGTTACTCCTAATAATTTAGTGCTACAAGGTTTTGCTCAACGACTGTGAGTAGTGAGTGCTGATTTATGAGTTAGTAATTATTATGGCTTTTTGAGTTTGTCTTAGTTACGAATTACAAATTACTATGTCTGAATTAATTGAGAAAAAGCAACTTGCTAATATTGCAACCTGGATGATTCCAATCAAAGAAACAAACTTACCATCTGTCCTCAAGGGTGTATTTTTTATGGATGGTAATCCACTGCCAGATACTTGCATTACTATGTACAATTTAGAATGGGATACACAGAACAGAGCTTTGTTATTACCACTCTTTGCACCGTTGCAGTGGACTTTTCATAACTCGATTGGTGGCTGGATATTACTACGTTTCATTCAATGGTTTGAGTTCACTTACAAAATTCAGTTTGAAAATGAAACTTTGCAGCAAGCCCAAGTCATACCTTTTTTGCTGGGAATACCAATTTCAAAAGCGATTGTAAGTTTTACAATGTCCCGAGACAAAAATTCTCTCAATGGAGATATTTGGCACAGAAAGAACGTTTGGTTCGGTGGACTTTCTCAGGCTGGTGGGTATACTCTCCGTAGAGTTGTTGATGAAGATGGTCGTTATACTCCTGCTTTTAACGATATGCTTACTAGGGTTCCAAATGAGTGTTTAGTGATTGCAATAAACTCAAAAAACAATGCCTCTAATAATATCAGTAATAGCCAATTTGTCAAGTGAAAAAGTGAAGTAATAATCTGCAGCGTGTCGCAAAGCGACTCGGCTTAACGTTCGCGCAGCATCTCGTAGAGAAGTTATCGCCGTTGGTGCTGCTGGAGCAAAAGTAGTGTTCTTCGGCAGACACGAGGCAGAACGCGAAACAACTTCTGTGATCATACTTTTTCGTTCCTAAATTTACTTTAGTAAGTAACTGGCTTACTGTCTAAATGGCAATTGAAATTTCTGGTTGAGGCACTATGGCAAGCATTCTGCATGTTGATTCAAGTCCGCGTGGCGATCGCTCTAAATCTCGCAAGTTGGCAAAGGAGTTTATAGTCGCGTGGCAAGACTTACATCCTGATGGCGTGATCACCTATCGTGATTTAAGACAAACGCCAGTTCCTCACGTCACCGAAGACTGGATTGCGGCTTGTTTTACTGCGCCAGAAGCACTGACTTCAGAAATGGCTGAACTGCTGAAGTTTTCTGATAAGTTAGTGGATGAGTTTTTGGCGGCTGATCGGTGTGTGTTCAGTGTGCCGATGTACAACTTCAGCATTCCGTCCAACTTCAAAGCCTACATTGATCAAGTGGTTCGTGTGGGTCGCACATTCACGGAGGAGGATGGTCAAGTTAAAGGACTTGCGAACGGTAAAAAAGTGTTGTTCATCACATCACGAGGCGTTCAGTTTGGAGCAGGTTCTCCTTATGAAGGATGGGATTGTCAGGAACCTGCCCTCCAGTATGCTTTTCAATTCATGGGTGTGACTGACATTCAGTTCATTCATGCCAATGGTCTAGATATGGGAGACGAGGCACGGAAACGGGGGCTAGACGAAGCACAATTTAAAATTCAAGAATTAGTGAGCGGTTGGTAGCGCCAGCCAGCTAACAAGTCGATGAAGCGGACGATTGAGATATCTTGGTTGTGATGCAAAGGTTTTCTGCCACCGCTTATCTTAGTCGTTAGTCGTTCATCTGTTGCGACATTATGCTGAGTCGGCACACATCGTCACATCTGAAAATAGAAGCTTAACCTGTATCCAGTTGCAGCAGGCGATCAATTATATCCAAACGCATTTGAGTCGAAATCTATCGTTGACTGAATTGGCAAGCGTCATCAATATTAGCCCCACTTACTTCGCAAGTGTATTCAAACAAGCAATGGGAATTTCGCCGCATCAGTATGTGATTCAATAGTGAGTGGAACAAGCAAAATTGATGCTGTCGAAAACGGATTTAACGAGCGCAGACATTGCCTTACAAGTGGGTAACTCTTGCCAAAGTCATTTAACGCAACAGTTTAAGCACTTGACTGGAATGACTCCAAAGCAGGTTCGCTAACCCGATAAGAATTTGATAAGGCATCGTAAGAATTTGAAAGAAGTTAAGCATTGGATCTCGGTACACTTCAGATCAATACGACGAGAGTGATGCTGAAAGAAACACAATGATACTTCAAGATAAAGTGGCTTTAGTCACTGGAGGTACGACAGGAATTGGTAGAGCAACTGTAATCGCGTTCGGTGCTGCTGGAGCAAAAGTAGTGTTCTCCGGCAGACGTGATGCAGAACGCGAAACAACTTCTGCGATGATTCGTGAGATAGGAGCGGAGTGTTTGTTTGTGCGATCGGATGTATCGAGTGAAACAGAGGTTAAGGCGCTGATAGAGAAAACCGTTGCAAGTTGCGGAAGGCTAGATTTTGCCTTCAATAACGCTGGGTTTGGTAAACCCCCAAAGCCACTACACGAGCAATCTGTTGAAGACTTTGACAGCATGATGGCGACTAACCTACGGGGTGTGTTCTTATGCATGAAATATGAAATTCAACAGATGCTGACTCAAGGAGCAGGGGTCATCATCAACAACTCTTCAGTAGCAGGATTGATCGGGGTACCTGGATCTGGTTCTTATACTGCAAGCAAACATGCTGTGATGGGTCTGACTCGTTCTGCTGCGCTCGATTATGCCAGGCAAGGGATTCGGATTAATGCCGTCAATCCTGGCTATACTCGCACAGAAGTCTCTCGATCCAACAAACCGAGGATAGCAATAGGAGTCCCTCATGGAACGGTATTTAGGCGCATTTGAACATTTATATTGGCTCTACAACCAGTTTTATTCGATAGATTTTGCCACCGTTGCGAAACTTCAGGGACAGTTTAGTTCCGAGCAACTTTCGACGGTGCTTAGACAAGTTCAGCAACACCATCCGCTGCTCCGAGTCCGCATCGCCACTGACGCGATCGGACAGCCTAAATTTGTCGAAACCGACGACGAGATTCCGCTGCGGCTGGTCGCGAGAACAGATGATCGGCACTGGCAAGCAGAACTCGAAGTCGAACTGGCTCGCTCATTGGATTGGCAGGTTGCACCCTTACTGCGAGTTGTGCTGCTGCAATCGGGGGCTGAATCCGAACTGATGATTATTTGCCATCATGCGATCGCAGATGGGCTATCGGGTATTTATCTAATGCGAGATATTCTCCAAGGGTTAGGAGGCAAAATATTTGAGCGATCGCCACAATGGCAAATCTCACCGATGCCACCGCCTTTGTTGAAGCAGCGCAATCGCAATATCTCTGTCAACTGAATGTCACAAATCTCGGTCGCATCGATATGGCTCAACAATACGGCAACATTCGGATTGAAGCACTCCATGCACCTGCTGTCACGTCAGGTGTGGTAGGGCGGAATGTTGGAGTTGCGACCTTGGGCGATCGTCTTGCCCTGACGATTTCATCGACACCACTGATAGATGTGGATCGAGCTGAGAGCGAACGGGCTGCAACTGCTTTTTTATCGTCAGGAGTCAAGCGTTTAGAGCTTGCAGTAGTACAGGAAGTTGCATCCGAAGCTGCCTGGTGCACATAACACAACATTCTTTAGAGTATCAATCTCACTGTGGCAGGAAAATAAACTGAGCAATGGTTAAAATTTCAGGAGAAGCATAGCTTGATGATGAACCGTTCCGCTTGCCTTTGGGTCGAGCTATGAGCGCTTGCTCGACCTCAAACGGAGATACAATCCAGATGATGTCTTTTCGACAATTGGACATCTTGAATTACAGCACAACAATTAACCAATCTGAAGTTGGAACAGTTCAAGCGACTCACTGGAATGACCTCAAACCAACTTCGCTAACATCATAAGAATCTGATAAATCATCGCAAGAATCTGAAAGTAATTAAGCATTGGTACTCACTACACTTCAGATATAACAACCGAAACAAGCAAGGACTGAATCTTGCCAACTCTCAAACAAGCAGGAGAAATGACAATGAGTAACACTCAGGAATTGTTAATGAAGCCAGGTTAAGGAACTTCTCTCTCAGTGGTGGGAGATGTCTTCACCTTCAAGGCAGTGAGCGAAGACACGAATGGGCAATACACGCTCGTCGAATTGCGAGTTGATCCTGAAATTGGCCCGCCGCCGCATATTCATCATCGAGAAGATGAAGCATTCTACATCCAGGAAGGCGAACTGGAGTTTCAACTCGGTGACCAAACCGTGATTGCTACCCCTGGAACGTTTCTCTATTCGCCGAAGGGTCATCTGCATACCTTTAAGAATATCACCAACCAACGCGCCAGAATGTTGATCTGGTACATACCTGCAGGAATTGAACAGTTCTTTGTTGAAGTTGGCACACCAGTAAACGACCCAGACGCGCCATCCGCTCCAGCCACTCCTGAGGCGATCAAGCGAATTTTGGCGGCAGCACCGAAATACGGCATCGAATTTATCGCATGAATTATATCTGCTTTGCAAGGATTATTTCATTCACTCTAAATAAATAGAACCAAGAGTATACCAACATGGTCAAACAGCAAAACGTGGACGAACAAGCAAATGGAAAGGCGATCGCCAACCTGACACCAGATCAGGAGTTTTTGCAAGAACTCTGGGAAGAACATCTGCGGCACGAGTTTGACACTTACAACACTGAAGATACACTCGCCACGATGGTTGAGGATGCTTACGTTAACGACATTCCAGTAATGACTGGGGGAGTAGGGAAACCAGCACTGCGCAAGTTTTATTCCAAATACTTCATTTCACAGATGCCGCCGGACATGGATCTGACCCCAATCTCACGCACGATTGGAACCGATCGGCTTGTCGATGAAATGATGGTTAAGTTCACTCATACCATCCAAATGGACTGGATGCTACCTGGCATTGCTCCGACTCTTAAACGGGTTGAAGTGGCTGTGGTAGCGATCGTTCAGTTCCGCGATGACAAACTAGCCCACGAACACATCTACTGGGATCAGGCGAGTGTATTGGTTCAACTTGGCTTGCTCGATCCTAGTAAGTTACCCGTTGTAGGCGTTGAAAGTGCGCGTAAGGCACTCGATCCGAGCCTACCCTCAAACGCACTGATCGAACGCGCCAGCGATCGCAACTAAGTAGACGCATAAATCAGGGGGACAACTGTTGGGCTTAGGTATTCACTTAGGCGCGGTTTACTTTGTCATCATTCTCAAAGGAGAGATCGTGAAATTCAGCCAAAGTATTGTCATAAAGCGACTGCAACAAGCACAGAACGTGCATGACCTAGAAGCGTTTTTAGCCTGTTTTACACCTAACTTTCAGGGTGAGCAACCAGCTCATCCTGAGAAGGCTGTACACGGAGTTGAGGATGTCCGTAAGAATTGGTCTGCCATGTTCCACGACATCCCAGACTTTCACTCCGAGTTACTCCGTTCGGCAGTTGAGGGTAATACAGCCTGGGCTGAGTGGTACTGGTTTGGTACCCATCGTGATGGCACGCGGTTTAGGATGCGCGGAGCGACCATTCTTGGCATCCAAGCGGATCAGATCGAGTGGGCACGCTTATACATGGAACCTATGTAAGCGGGTTCTGTTGCGAATACTTTCTAGTAGCAAACGATCTTTGTCAATCGTGTTGCTTTAAGCAAAATCTCCTAGAGAGTACCAGGTAATCGGATTAGTCCTGATTCTAGCAATAAGTTAGCGATCGCCTTTGATCCACTCAGCGATGACGTGGTGTGAATCAATTCCTGTTCATGACGCAACTCATTAATTAACAGGAATTGATTAACAGGAGTAGGAACCTCGAAAAATTCACCATTTGAGAACTCAAGTTAAGTGAAGCAGTTCGAGATCAGGGCGGCTGCATCATGTCAATAAGTAAACTATATTGAGAATATAGTTAAGATCAATGTCATTAAATTTTGCTTATTGCGAAAATTTTAGGCAATCGCTTTGGAGCTTAAAAAATAATCAAGCGCGAAATCCTGATTTTTTCGTTGGTTCTTAACCTTCGTTGTGATTAAGAATAATTTAGATGCGTTTGCCCTGGTGTTATTGCCTTTTGTGTTAGTGGCAAAAAGATTATCGTTGCCAACACCACCAAAAAGCAGATTCTTACCAGATGAAAAGTCAACACTTAAGGAATCTTCACCAGCGCCACCCTTGAGGATGTTATTCCCCGAAGAAAAAGTAACGTCTAAATCATCATCCCCACTTCCACCTTTGAGGATATTGTTTCCACTAGAAGCATTAGCGTTTAGAGTATCATTATCAGAACCACCAGAAAGCGTATCGCTGCCTCCGTTACCATATAAGACATCATCACCTGCGAGGCCTTTAATCAAGTCATCGCTTGTTGTACCATTGAGCAAGTCGTTACCACTAGTACCATTGATATTTGCCATAGCTTTTACCTAGCTGAATTAATTTTTTTAGATCCCTAAAGCTTTCAAAAAGCAGTTAGCACTGTTTTCAGACACAAAGAACTCACCTTGATTTGACAGTTGATGTCATCTTTGAATAACTCGGACTAGCTATCTATTACTTAGCAGGAGGTATACTATGTTTTCACCCCAAAACTCAAATTTTTTGCCGAAAGTCAAAATTATTATAAAACTTTACATTTTTTATTTTTAAGCGAAACGCTCATCTATAAGTCATTTTGCCAGTTTTGCCAAAATTTTTGTAGGCTCTTAATTTGGCGAAGGTATTGCTATGTAAAACTTTTCTTGTTAATACTGCTCTGGATTTGCACCAGAGCAGCTTTATCTAGTACAGGCTCTATAACCCCAGCTAAAAAGAGTCAAATAGGCTGCATTCTGCCTAAGACTGCCTAGAAGTTCTGGAGTGACAGTGGTTTGCCTTGGCTCTTAGGAACATTAGCTACGTTTAAAGCTTTGACAATTGCAATAACGTCATTATCTAAGCGTTGAGCTTTAGCATTGCCAGGACAGCTAATATCTTGCGACTGTTCAGCAGCTAACCTAATGGTAGTACTTGTACCAAAAGAAACAGATTTGACACAACCTTTAACTGGCAAGTTAGATAAAGGTTGAGCAACTTTTAAGTCGCTGAAAAACCTTTTCGTAAATTTTTCAGGCAATTTACCCTGATTAGACCCTCTGCCATCTACATAATTCACTTCTCCAGATGGTGATACGTAAATGCGGTAACCAATCGTATTTGTAGAGCCACTATTGACGATAATAGCAACGTTATAGGGTACAAGTGCCATCACTGATTGAGACGAACAAAGCAAAAACGATATACCTGCTAACCCTAGTAAGCTCTTAGAAAAAAGCTGATTCATATAATAAACTTCCTCATTTATGAGTCTTGATTGCCAAAATTTAATGACTAATATGCATCTGGAGAAGTTTCTTTTATTTCCTGATTTTAAACAGCCTGTTCAGTAAAAATGTTTAGTCATACTTTTGTTATAAGTTTGTCACAAGTGCGTTAAGTCAATATGAAATAATTATTGATTGTGATTTACGGCTTATGTGAGTTGGGGTAGCAAAAAAAAAGGGGAAACTGCAAGATAAAAGTAACTACACCTTCTTCTTAAGGTTTCCCAATGACTATGCCACTCTTGGTGGCTTGTCGCTTGACTTCGCTCTATTTAAGCTTTTTCATGCAGTGCGTGCGGCTTGCTTATTTATGTAGGAGTATGCAATAACAACTATTTAAAGACATGATATGACTCGGAGAACATAATGATTTGGAGAACAGTATTCATCTTTGTGGTACTGGCAACTTTAATCACGGTATTTGTGGGTTGGCTTACCTCAATTGAACTATTACCAATTAGTAAAGTGATTAACTACAACGATGCTGGGCTGAGATTTATTCGAGTCTGGATCTGGTTGGCGATCGCAATTGGGAGCTTGAATTTATCCCCGTGAATACAGCAACCTACACCTGTGTAACCTCTTGGCTCGCCATCAAGTAAACGATTGGAGTGCAAACGGAACAATTTATCAGCAGCAATATCTGCTGTTTGTTTCACGAAACTGGCGCAACCATACTCCGCATCCCATAACAATAAAGGGTGTGTTGGCAGTTTTTCACAGCAGAGCTTTTATTGTGCTGCCGCTTTTTCAATTGGGTTAGTAAAACTGGTAATGCGTTCATGTAATAGAGGTAATACTCAACTTCCTTATACTTCTAAAACCCAAATTATAGTGCTATAGCCTTGTCCCAAAGTTACTGGTTTTGAACCGGACAAAGGTTATCGCTTGATGTTTGTAAGTATGTTCTCTTAATGTCTCAGCTTCCAGGCAAGGCCTAGCTGTGTGGTCTCCTGCTAAAACAATTTGCTCTGTTTGTCTTGTGCGTGGGCTAGCAAGAACCGCAGGCATTGCCTGAATTGGCAGTTACCAAGCACCCATAATTTGATAACCCGCAACTTGAGTTACTAGTTCAGAACATATGCACAGGTAACAGAAAATCGTAGACGCATACTCCTACGGAGAAGCAAGCTACGCGTAGCGTCTGTCTGCGACACGCTGCACGAACGTAGAGATGCGGCTTGCCACAGGCTACCGCAGAGTCCGCAGAGAAGCCAGTGCGCCCTTCTCCCTTGGCGTTAGCCTCTCCCTTTGGGAGAAGGGGAGACGCCAAGGGCGATAGCGCAGCGGTAGCGAGCCTGCGAGCGTCTGCGGTTAAGAGACTTGTCCCTTGTGTGTCTCCCCGCAGGAGTTGCAACTAGCGCGACACGAAGAAATAAGAGTTTCAGAGAGTTCTTCCGTAAGTCCTATAGTTTTTTGAGGTTAAAACCTGAAGGTAGTGCGGAGCCAAGCAACTACACTATCAGGATTCTCAGCATTAAAGTCAGGTGCAGTAATCCATATTACACCAGGCGTGATCGCAATATTGTCATTAAGTTGATATTGGTAAAAGCCCTCAATATGTAAGGAGGTATCTTTGTCTACTTGACCAGCGCCCGCTCCTAAATTTACGTTCCTACTCAGACTAGTCAACTTTGGCTCCATGCCCACAAAAATACCTCCCAAACTACCTTTTTGGAATAAATCGGGAAATGATAGTCCGGCACCCCAGTTCCAGACTTCGGCATCACCGCTCCCTAAGTAACGGTGCGCGGAATAACCTACCCATCCATTTAATGCCACAGATGGATTAATCCGATAAAATGCTTCTACACCATAAGTATTCGCTAAAGTTCCTCTTCCAGCCACAGTGCTGTTTGCTAAGTTACTGCCGATGACTGGGCCGAAGTTTGTGCCAGTTAGACCTGTAGTGTTTGGTGGACTATAAGTATTGGCGTAAGTCAAAGCCAGCCGGAAATTATTCTTGGGGCTATTATATAGTAATTGTCCTAGAGCTACATACCTGCCTGCAAATAAGCCATTATTGTCTGTAGGATTGTTACCATTAATCGAGGTGTACTCCAACCCTAATTGAAATTGTTTACTAAAGTCATGGAGGATGGCGATTCCGGCTCCGGTATCTCCGTAGTCATAGACCATATTTCGCCGCGAATATCGTGAGATCCCATTAGCTGCTGACCCTTCAAAATACGGGTTGATGGTTCCACTCAAGCCTAGTTCAAAGACTCCATCAGACTGAGCAAAAACATTAATTGCAGTATTACTACCAGCTAAAAAACGATAGCGGAGGCCAGAGAGGTAAAATTGATTGTTGGGGAAAAGTGGACTGGCGTTATCAGAAGTTCTGCCATCATTGGTTCCAAGTACTCCACTTCTTGTTCCTCCTATAGAGGCAATATTTCCTCCTGTGAGTGCTATCCGCAGTTGATCTGTACCAGTAAAACTGGTGTTTAAGCGCAAAATAACCCTGTCTTGAAATGTGAAGTTGTGGGGTGCGGGTCGCTTACTGACGACATTATTGCCTGCCACAATTCCTCCAATCACAGTCTCAACTTCACCAACAAGTTTGGTTGTGGTAGAAAACTGCTGTGCTTGAAGAGTCGCTGTTCTTGCTTCCAACGAATCCACTTTCCCCCGCAGTTCAGCCAGTTCTGGCGCAAATTGATTTTGGAGTTTTTGCAATGTTTCTAAATCTTCTTTTCTCAGCAAATCACTTGTTCCCGCACTCACCAGCTCATTGATTCGAGCCAGCGCTGCATTTAGTCCGGCTGCAAACTCGTAACGAGTCATTGCTTGATTACCCTGAAAGGTTTGATTAGGGTAGCCTGCAATCACGCCATACCGTTCCACCAAAGATTGCAAGGCTTGAAACGCCCAATCAGTTGGTTTGATATCCGATAACTGTGAAACAGAATTTACCTGGTTCATCGCTCCATTGTCATTTGAAGATCCCACTTGATCACTGCTGACTGTGGGATCGGTAGTCTTAAGATTAGATAATCCTTCAGGTATAGGTAAAAGTAATTGTGAAATAGGCGTAACTTGTTCTACCACAGAATTGTTGTGATCAGGAACAAATACAGGCAACTGGCCAGAAGCAGAAACAAGGATGGTATCACTAGATGAAGTGAGAGATGCAGTAGATTCAGGTATATTAGCCTGACTTTTTGCAGGATTAATAACTAAGATAATTGAAATATCTAGTAAAAAAAGTAAGCAGAATCTAAATCTAGAATCCCAGCGAACAATCGACATAACTCCTCAACCTTAAAAGCGAAATAACTGACTTTAAACTGAACATGAAATGCCGCAGAAATATTTTTCCCAATACTTCTACTAAAATGCAAATTAGATGAATAGCAAGGATTTCACTGGCTGAATAACTGAAACTTTAGGTTCTAAAATCAGTAAGACAGTGATTGAATATAAAATCCAGAAAGTCACCTAAATTCTGATTTTTTAACTCATCCTAGAATCCTTGAAATATTTTGTTTATAATGCTGTCTCATCAAAAAACTTCTTCAATTCCCTTTTTGAGACAGCTAAAGTACATAATATCTACTTGATATTATATGAATAAATATTTCGGAAACATATTCTGACATCCTGTTTTATTGGTTATGGTACGCGAAATTCATCATTGGTTATTTCAATGACTAAAACTTAAGTATTCTAGTTATTTGTGAGCAAATTGACATAGCTAGATATCAGAATTTACACTCACTCAAATAACTAAAAATACTATTAACTTTATTTAAGTACTGTAAATCGATAGATTTACAGTGTTTTGTGCCAACCTATCTTTGCATAGAGATTTGTAAAATGCAAGTATTGCTACTCTAAGACAGTAAATTTTAATTGAAGACTTTCTAGTAGACTAATGCTTTGCTCCCAATTTACGAGCATTGTTTGCCCAGAGTCGTCAGAGGCGGTTTAGCCGATGGTTGCACAATAGTCGCATTGTTTGCAGCTTTTTGGTACACCTGAGCCACAGCCTGCGATCGCCTCACACAAACAGGCTCAGAAGCAGTATGGCAGAGAGTTTACGGTTTCTGGTTAAGTCATACTGCTATCTTACTTGAGTACAGAAAACCAAGGCGGTGGGGAAGAACCGAAAACTGATCATAAAGGCTATTGTTTTGCGCCATCGGTAACGAAGGAAAGAAAAATAGTTGCATGAGGCTATTGTTGCGAGATCCAAGGCATTTTATTACTGGTAAGTGCCTAAGAGGTTGTTTAAAAAGTGTTTACCTGTGACTTTAGGCATCTTGAGATCCCCCCTAACCCCCCTTAAAAAAGGGGGAACCTGAGTCAAAGTCCCCCTTTTTAAGGGGGATTTAGAGGGATCTAAAACTCAGGGCATTTTCTCTCCACGCAAAAGCGATCGCCCAAACTCAATATTCGCTTTTGGGGTGGGAGCACCTTTACGAGGTCTAAATCGGGTATCCTGCTTTTGCTTAACTTAATACTACGATAATTCGATAGATATATAGTACAATATTTGCATTTATTTGTATTTGTACTATGAACCTTCTGTTAAGGGGAAGGTATTACCATCAAAAAAACTGATGTATAGTTTGCATTTTATACAGCAGGAAAAGTAATTCCACCTTACACTCCCGAAGTAAACAATGTGGATGTGGTTCCCCAATTTATCAGCAGGAATATGAGTGCCCTGGCAGAGCGATCGCTACGTCTAGCCGTAACAAAAAGAAAAGTCAGTGGCAGTTCCCGCTCAATGGAGCGGTTCCAAGATACTGCCAATTTATTGACCGTTATACAAACTTGCCGTCGCCAAGGACGTTTTGTAATTGAATTTTTTCAGCAAGCTATAAAAGTAATAATTAACCCAGATGTGCAAGCACCATCTTTAATTCCTCAAGTTTAGACCTGAATCCTTACTAAACAACAGAAAATACAACAGACTGTAATCCAAAAACTATCTACTCAAGAATTTAATTGTGAATTAGATGTTCGCCAAGCTGCTCAACAGTTAGCTGGCAAAATGAAATACCATCAAATGGAAAATATTCAGATTCTTGAGAAGGCTCATTATCACAAATCTGGTCGTCCCAGTCAAGAGCAGTCACCTGATCATGTAACATATCATCTTCAAGCTAATTTAGTTCTCAATACTCAGGCTATTACTGCTTATCAAAACAAGGCAGGACGGTTTATTCTCGCAACTAATTTAACTGATATAGAACATTGGACTCCTACAGATATTCTTCAAGAGTAAGTAAGTAGGCACAATTAAACCAAACTAGGTAAACTTCTGTAAAGTACCAGAAGTACTTTAAATAGGAGCTTTTAAGCAATTTACATTTTTTAATCAAGTTTTGTTTTTTAACACCCACTTACTTATAAGAAACAGTCTGTTTCTGAACGTGGCTTTAAATTTCTTAAAGACCCAATTTTTTTCGCATCTAGTATATTTGTTAAGTCTTCAAAACCTGTAGCTGCTTTAGCGATGATTTTACAATCTACTTCGTAGTTTGATGTGGTCGGCAGGCACTACTTATTGTACTCCTCCGTTACGCTTGTCGTTACAAGGTACTCGCCATCATTTAAATAACTTTCTTCCCGAATTGTTAGCCGCTTATTCTAAAAAACGTCAACGAATTTATCGCACTTTACTTAAAGTTATTGCTCACAAGGCTGTTCCAGAACGCCCAGGTCGTAGTGAATCACAAGTTCGTAAACGTCGCCCCAAAATTTACCCCTTGATGACCAAACCCCGGAATGAATTACGTAAACAATTGCAAACTGCTTAATTGATAAGCATTTCCGCTTTTCTTAGTGCCATTCGGATCTGAGCCTAGTGATTTTCGTGAAAAAATCTAAGTATATGTAGGGTGCATTAGGACGAAGTCCATAACGCACCAAAGCCATTGGACAAGGCAGGCACTGTCTTAGAGGAATTTTTTGCTCCAAAATTTCAATGATTAGCTTGGAGAAAAAAAGGGTATTTGCTCGTTGTTGTCTAGGATGAAAATCAGTGATCGCACATCGAAAACTAGAGAGAGTACCAGCAAAATTGACCCTTCAGTTCAAAACATGAATGTCTCCGACGCGATACGCCTACCCCTTTTACTCACGATAATTCACCCTTAGACGGCTTGCCGTATCCTTACCCGCCTACTTTACTCCAAACATATTTACGGCAGACTTCACAGGCGGCTTTTGCTTGCTCTGTTTGCGGATTGGTGAAGATGGGATGGTAACGTAACCTGTCACAACAAACTTGCAACCATGCACGCCAGTCACCGCGCCACAAGCGCACTGTGCCGTCTTCACCGCCACTAACAATCGTCTGCCCATCGGCGCTGATGGCGACACAATAGACCCAACCCTCATGACCATACAATGGTTCAGCTAAGGTCAGACCTTGGTGGTTCCACAATCGCACCATGCCGTCATCACCGCCACTAACAATCGTCTGCCCATCGGCGCTAATGGCGACAGACCTGACATTACCCTGATGACCAGGCAATGGTTCAGCCAAGGTCAGACCTTGGTGGTTCCACAACCGCACCGTGCCATCAGTACCACCACTAACAATCGTCTGCCCATCGGCGCTAATGGCGACAGAATAGACCCAACCCTGATGACCACGCAAAGGTTCAGTTAAGGTCAGACCTTGATGGTTCCACAATCGCACTGTGCCGTCATCACCACCACTAACAATCGTCTGCCCATCGGCGCTGATGGCGACAGACCTGACATTACCCTGATGACCAGGCAATAGTTCAGCTAAGGTCAGACCTTGGTGGTTCCACAACTGCACCGTGCCATCACTACCGCCACTAACAATTGTCTGCCCATCTTGGCTGATGGCGACAGAATAGACCCAACTCTGATGACCAGGCAATGATTCAGCTAAAGTCAGACCTTGGTGATTCCACAACCGCACCCTGCCGTCAGTACCGCCACTGACAATCGTCTGCCCATCAGGACTAATAGCGACACAATAGACCCAACCCTGATGACCAGGCAATGGTTCAGCTAAGGTCAGACCTTGGTGGTTCCACAACTGCACTCTGCCGTCAGTACCGCCACTGACAATCGTCTGCCCATTGGCGCTAATGGCAACAGACCTGACATTCCCCTGATGACCAGGCAATGGTTTTGCTAAGGTCAGACCTTGGCGGTTCCACAACCGCACTGTGCCATCACTACCGCCACTAACAATCGTCTGCCCATCAGGACTAATAGCGACAGAATTGACATTTCCCTGATGACCACGCAAAGGTTCAGCTAAGGTCAGACCTTGGTGGTTCCACAACCGCACCGTGCCATCACTACCGCCACTGACAATCGTCTGCCCATCAGGACTAATAGCGACACAATAGACCCAACCCTGATGACCAGGCAATGGTTTAGCTAAGGTCAGACCTTGGTAGTTCCACAACCGCACCGTGCCGTCAGTACCGCCACTGACAATCGTCCGCCCATCGGCGCTAATGGCAACAGACCTGACATCACCCTCATGACCACGCAATGGTTTCGCTAAGGTCTGACCTTGGTGGTTCCACAATCGCACCGTGCCGTCAGTACCGCCACTGACAATCGTCTGCCCATCGGCGCTAATGGCGACACAATTGACATTCCCCTTATGACCACGCAAAGGTTCAGCTAAGATCAGACCTTGGCGGTTCCACAACCGCACCCTGCCGTCAGTACCGCCACTGACAATCGTCTGCCCATCGGCGCTAATGGCGACAGACTTGACATTACCCTGATGACCAGGCAATGGTTCAGCTAAGGTCAGACCTTGGTGGTTCCACAACCGCACCCTGCCGTCACTACCGCCACTGACAATCGTCTGCCCATCGGCGCTAATGGCGACAGAATTGACATTCCCCTGATGACCACGTAATGGTTCAGCTAAGGTCTGACCTTGGAGGTTCCACAACCGCACCGTGCCGTCACTACCGCCACTGACAATCGTCTGCCCATCGGCGCTAATGGCGACAGAAGAGACATCATCCTCATGACCATGGAAGGGAATGGAGACTCTTGCTTTATTCACCACCTGATTCAAACTCTTCTGAACTGGTGCGAGAATCTGCTGGGGTAGTTTCTCTTGATTCTCACCCATAGCTTGAATTGCCAAAACTAGACTATCTAGGGGTTGGACAGTCAATAAATCTTCTACCCTAGCGGCTTTCTCTCGCAGTTGGGATTCAGTGAGTGCCCTTTCCAGTTCGGTAATGTGGTCTTTTTCATAATCATCACTGTGCTGGTAAAAAGCTTCATCTTCTTGGGGTAATTGTAAATAGGGCTGCAATTGTTGCCAGCTATCCCTCACTTCTGCCAGCAGTCCCCCTTGGATTAAATATTTTTTATCCTGTCCCTTGTTCAACCATTCCCGTCGGGTATCTGCCAATCTGTCACTCAACCGCCGTAAGTCTCGGTCTTGTTGTCGCCACTGGGCAAACTGCTGCCAACCTTCAATTAAAGCTTCATAGGCTAAATCAATCCACGCTTTTTCTTGTTCATCTTTCCCACTGACTAATAAGCGTCCCTTAACTAATCCCACTTGCCCATCTATCAACTCACTGAGGTTTTGCCGTTGATTGAGGTCATCACCTACAATATTTAATAGTCTGGCTTTCGGTTGGCGCTGTCGAGTGTCTTTTTCTCCCTCTCCCGTTCGCACTAACCGCAGAAAAATCTGCTTAATCCATTCTTTTTCCTGCTGACTGCGTTCTTGGGTTGGGGATTCCTTCTCATAATCTTCGTAATCATAAACCTTTTCTGCATAGAGATTCAACGCCCCAGTTAATCCTCCCAACTTCTCATACTGTTCTAGGGTGAGTTGATGTTTGTCTTTATCGGGTTTCTCGCAGAGTTTAGTTAAAGTAAACTCCAACAAAGGCAAGAACCCTGGTTCTTGTTTAACATCTTGGAGAATTTTTAATAGTAGTGCCTCTTCAACACTATGACCCTGAAGCTTGGCAGATTCGGTGATTGTCTCCTTTAAATAAACTCCAGTTAAAGGCGGCATTAAAACTGCCTGGGTTTGAATCAAGTGAGTCAAGGAGGGATAATCTAAACAGGGTTTGAGAAAATCCCCTGGCATAGGAATTACAACTGTTAACCGCGAATCATGAATCTCTGCTACCTGAGTCAGTAGTTCAATAAATCTCTGCTGTTCTTTCTTATCTGCACAAACTGTAAATACTTCCTCAAACTGATCTACCACCAGCAAAAATTTTTCTGTGCCAAGAAGATTTTCGAGATCATTAGTAGGTTTAGTCAGGCTGCTTAAAGTGTTGTCATACTGAGCAATTCCAACGACAAGGGCGTATTGTGTCATCTTGTTTTGTTAAAACTATTGGGTAAATCGCCTCTGTCTATTAAAATACCCAAATAACCGATAATTTCCTCACGATAGTTAAAAACTCTAGATTTCAAATTCTAATAGCAGTTGAGCAACACGCGGTATTAGCACCAAATTAAAGTCTTAGAAAAGGGGATAATCTCTATACCTTGCAGTCTGCTAGTAATTACGGAAGCGATCGCTCCGACGGGCTACCCTACGTCTTTGACTCACCATCATTCACCCTTGGATCTCGGAGTTCCGAGTTCAAAGGTTAAAGTTCCGAGTTCAAAGGTCGAAGTTCCGAGTTCAAAGGTCGAAGTTCCGAGTTCAAAGGTCGAAGTTCCGAGTTCAAAGGTCGAAGTTCCGAGTTCAAAGGTCGGAGTTCCGAGTTCTGAAGGTGAAAAGTAAAGTTCTGAGCCTCAACATTGGAGATTAGAGGTTTATTTATCCTGTTTTCTTTTCATTAATCCCCGCTTTCAGCTTCTTCTTTACTCCAAACATGTTCACGGCAGACTTCGCAGGCGGCTTTTGCTTCCTCGGTTTGCGGATTGGTGAAGATGGGATGGTAACGCAACCTGTCGCAACAGACTTGCAACCATCCACGCCAGTCAGCCCGCCACAACCGCACAGTGTCGTCATCACCGCCACTGACAATCGTCTGCCCATCCGGGCTAATGGCGACAGAATTGACCCAACCCTGATCACCACCGAAGGGTTCAGCCAAGGGC